>CAWDWL010000015.1:0-319294 GCA_963805995.1 uncultured Pseudomonadota bacterium
TAAGCGAGCGCGAGATTTCCGAGATCTCCTTTTCGCGCGACTCCGCCCGGACGCGAGGAGCGCATCAGTTGCAGATAGTCGACGATTATCAGTCCGAGCCGGTTGTTGCGCTCGCGCGCCAGCCGCCGGCATTTGGCCTTGAGCACGATCGGCGTGGTGTCGGAACTGTCGTCGATA
The DNA here is from genome assembly GCA_963805995.1 of uncultured Pseudomonadota bacterium. Classification (GTDB taxonomy): domain Bacteria; phylum Desulfobacterota; class Binatia; order Binatales; family Binataceae; genus JAJPJA01. Next base: position 178 of record CAWDWL010000015.1, read on the forward strand.
AAGATCTGCGCTTCGGACAGGCGCGCGGCCGCCCGCGCCAGCTTGGGGAAATCGTCCGCCTTTGAGGAATCCGGCCCGTGCCTTCGGCCATGTCCACGCGCGCCTCGGAGCAGAGCAGGCGCAGCACCAACTGCTCCTTGGACATCTCCAGCGAGAAGAACGCCACGCCATTTTTCGGCTCCGCGTCCATCGCGGCATAGGCGCAGATATTGAGCGCCAGCGCCGTTTTACCATGCTGGGCCGGGCCGCAATGATAATCAGGTCCGAGGGCTGGAGCCCGGCGGTGAGGCGATCAAATGGGCAAAACCGGTGGGAACTCCGGTCACCAGCTCGCGATTCTCGTACAGCCGCTCGATCAGCTTGAGCGACTCGCGGGTCAGCTCCGGCATGGTGTGGAACGACGGCCGGATGCGGCGCTCGGAAATCTGGAAAATCTTGTGCTCGGCCTGATCGACGAAGTCATCGGCGTCGGTCTGGGCGTCGTAGGCCTCACTGGCGATTTCGGTGGCCACCGACGCGAGGCTGCGCAATACTGCCTTCTCACGCACTATTCTGGCGTAATACGCCGCGTTGGCGGCAGTCGGCACGCGCATCGCCAGTTCCGCGATATAGGCCGGACCACCGACCTGCTCCAGCACGCCCTTGCCGCGCAGGCTGTCGGTCAGAGTAATCGCGTCAACCGGTTGATTGCGATCGGCCAGGTCCACCATCGCCTGGAAGATCTGGCGATGCGACTCGCGATAGAAGTCATCGACGCCGGCAACTTCCAGCACCGCGTTGACCGCGTCGTTTTCCAGCAATATCGCGCCGAGGACCGATTCCTCCGCTTCAATATTTTGAGGGGGAACGCGTCTTAAAATGTCACCCGCTGCCGCCACAAACCGCCCCTACGCCGCCTTTTCCAACCGCTGATCCGAGACCCGCGCCACAACCTGATACCAACCTGATGAATTATAGCGAGAGAAGATACTGACACGCCACTGCGCGCCGCAAGTAGAAGGACCAATTGACCGTCCACAGAATTGGAAGGTTTTGCACAGTCGCAAGCCACGACGTGCAATAGCGGGAATCTGCGCTCATCCTGAGGCTGGATCGGCGGGCTGCTGCCTGGCCTGATGAGTCATGAACAAGACGGTCGCAGGCCGATCGCGACCCCGGACTAACGAGCGACCCTGCTGACCCTCCGGCGGGTGCCGCCGCGCGCTTTGGGCGGCTCTTTGCGTGCCAGCAGCGGGGCGGCCGCGATACCGAACAGGAAGCCGCCGATATGGGCCCACCACGCGACACCGCCCGCCATACTGTGGAACGCGCGGCTTTCCAGTCCGGAAAAGAGCTGCCATCCGAACCAGATCAGCAGGTAAACCAGCGCTGGTACTTCAACCAATTCGATCAACACGAAGAACGGCAGCACGGTCAGAATTTTGGCCCGCGGATAAAGCACAAAGTACGCGCCCAACACCGCGGCAATCGCGCCGCTGGCGCCGATACCGGCACCTCGGAGGCGGGATCGATGAAGACGGTCGCGAGGCCGGAGGCGATGCCCGCGGCGAGATAGAAGTACAGATAGCGCTGGTGGCCAAACCGCATCTCGACCGCCGCCCCAAAGATGAACAGATAAAGCATGTTGCCTGCCAGATGGATCACGCCGCCATGCAGAAACAGCGCGGTCACCAGCGTCAGCAGGGCATGTCCGGCGGCAGCCGTGGAACTCGAGCCGATTGCCGCGACTCGCGCCGGGGTCATGCCGAAGCGCATCATCAGGCCCTCTGACGCCGCGCCGAGGCGGATCTCGTAGCCGAAAACGATAACGTTGACGGCAATCAGCAGCAGATTTACCGGGCTCAGGCGCGGCGCGCCCGCGCTTTCTCTTAAGGGGATCATCTTCTCAACGCTCGCGGCGGTCCGGTTAATATAGCTGTCGCGCGCGACAAACTTCCGCAGGGTCCGGAAAAACGGCTTTCTGAGACTGGAGTGGTGACCCGATGGGACTGGCAGCCTGCTAGATGGCTTGAGCGCGGCTCGAAACTGTGCGACAAACCATCGCGGATCCAGGCGCGGCCGGAGGCCTTCGGCGGCGATGGGCCGCTTCCTTAAGCAAAGATTTAATCGTGACCCAAGCGGCACGATTGCCGAGGGAGGAACTTACGAAATGGACGTGGTCAAGCAGGAAATCCAAATCGCGGATGGCAACCTTAAAATGCCCTGTCACCTGGCGCATCCGGCCAGCGGCGGGCCCTATCCCGGCGTGATCGTAATCATGGAGGCCTTTGGGCTCAATGATAATATCCGCAATATCACCGATCGCTTCGCGGCCGAGGGCTTCGTGGCGTTGGCGCCCAATATCTATTTCCGCCAGCCCAACAACGTAACTGGTTATAACGACCTGCCCAATGCGATGCGTCTGATGCAAAGCGTGACCGACGATGAGGTCACGGGTGACATCCAGGCGTCGATCAACCATCTGAAGTCGCTCAAGGAAGTCAAACCCAAGTTCGGCATCACCGGCTACTGCATGGGCGGCAAGATCTCTTTTCTGACTGCCTGCCGGGTTCCCGAAATTGGAGCAACCGCGCCGTTTTACGGCGGCGGATTGGTGACTCCCGGATCCGGCGGCAAAGCACCCATCGACTACGTCGATGGCCTCAAGGCGCCGGTGCTGGCCTTCTTCGGCGGCAAAGACGCCTTCATTCCGATGGACCAGGTCGAGAAATTCAAAGCCGCACTGCAAAAGGCCGGCAAGCAGGCGGAAGTAATCGTGTACCCCGACGCCGACCACGGCTTTATGTGCGACGAGCGTCCAGTCTTCCATACGGCGCACGCCAAGGAAGCGTGGGAAAAGACCCTGGCATTCTTCAAGAAGAACCTGGCCTGAAGCTTTCCGGCCTGAAACTTTCCGGCCTGAAGCTTTCCGAATTGATCAAATCAAATGCAATCATGCGGGCCGGTTCCCGCCGGCTCGCATGGTTGAGCCTGTTTGCGTGCCTGAGTCTGGCAATCAGCGGTTGCTATTCCTCCGACTACCGGAGCCAGACCGCGGCGACCGCCTCGATGCTGGGTGATCTGGCAGCCAAGCTGGGTGACTACTGCCAGGCCGGCTTCAAGCTCGGCACTGGCGAGGTCACGTCCGAGGAAATGGGCGAATTCTACTACGCGCTCAAGAAGGCGCGCTCTTTTGCGTCGGAGGCCGCCTCCAACTCCCATCGGCAGTCGTACCGTGACTTGACCCGGCTGATAGCGGATTATGCAAAACTCGTGAGCGAAGCCGACCGTTACCGGCTGTCGGGCCAAGCCGACCCGCAGCGTCTGGCCGGAATCCTGGGTGCGCAGCAGCGCGTCACCAGCGAAGCCAGTACGGTACTGAAGGACCTGAAGGAGAAGGGCTAGTGCCTGACCCTCCGGTTCCGCTAAAGTTGTGAACCAGGTGCATAGACCGCCTCCGGTGGCTGAGCAGGCGCACATTCCTCAGTGTGCGCCCAAACCCGAACTGGCTGGGGCAATGGCCCACTGACTCACGATTTGGACGGCGATTTTATGCATCGGCGCCGGACGGCAGAGCGCGCAAGGTGACGGAATCCCTAAAGGTGGCGCAAAGCGATTCCGCTTAGGGTGCCGGGGCGATTCGTCAGCGCGATGAAGCGGGATGAGATTTCACGATGGCATCAGCAGCATCAACCAAACACATAGTCATTGTCGGTGGCGGTTTCGCGGGAGTCGGATGCGCGCAGGAATTGGCGCGCAGTGGCGACGTGCGGGTCACGCTGGTCGACCGGCATAACTACCATCAGTTCCAACCGCTCTTCTATCAGCTGGCCACCTCCGAGCTTACGCCCCGCGATGTCGGGTTCTCGATCCGGAAGATTTTTCACAAGACCCCCGACGTCGATATCAAGTTGGCGGACGTGACCGCCATCGATCCCAAGGCACGCAGCGTGAGCACCAAGGAGGGCGAGGTCTATCAGGGCGATTTCCTGGTGCTTGCCGCGGGGGCGCAGGCCAATTTTTTCAACACTCCCGGAGCCGATGCGAACAGCTTTCCGCTCTACTCACTGGTAGATGCCGAGCGACTGCGCTCGCGCATCCTGGCGTTGTTCGAAGACGCCGACCGCGACCCCAAGCTCATCGAGCAGGGCGCGTTGAACTTCGTGATCGTCGGCGGGGGCGCCACCGGCACCGAGATGGCCGGGGGCCTGGCCGATATGATTCATTCGACGCTCACGGCGGAATATGAAGATCTCGCCGTCAGCTCCGCGCGCATCTACCTGGTTGAGCGCGGGCCCACGCTGCTCGCGCCGTTCTCCGCAAAAGCGCACGATTACGCAAGCAAAGTCCTGCATCGCGGCGGCGTGATACTCAAGCTCAATACCGCCGTCGACGAAGTGCATCCCGGCCACGTGGTGCTATCCGACGGCAGCACCATCAAGACGCGCTGCGTGATCTGGGGCGCCGGCCTCAAGGCGTCCGCCGTTGCAGGCGGCGCGGGGCTGCCGCAGGGACGTGGCGGCCGAATCAACGTGCAACACGATCTTGGCGTCGAGGGCTTCGCTGGCGTATATGCGCTGGGCGATTTCGCCAACATCGCAGGCGCCGACGGCAATGCCCTGCCGCAGCTCGGTTCTGTGGCACTGCAGAGCGGCCGATGGGCCGCAAAGAATATCCTGGCCGATATCGCGGGCCAGCCGCGCACCGCATTCCACTACCACGACAAGGGCATCATGGCGATGATTGGCAAGAATGCCGCCATCGCCGAGGTCGGGGAGCATCGCCACGAGCTTGAGGGCGTGGTCGCCTACAGCATGTGGCTCGGGGTCCATCTCGCTCTGCTCACCGGACTGCAAGTCAAAGTCGAAACCTTCGTGGATTGGGTTTGGGACTACTTCTCAAAGGGGCGCGGACCGCAGTTGCTCGATCGTTCCGACGCCGCCCGGATCAATTGGCATGACGACGACGGCACGGAAACGCCAGGTGCAGCCTGATTCGCGGGTCGCGGATCTGAAGGAGTGCTGAATGCCGCACGAAAATGATTTGGACCAGGCGCGATTAATACTGTCCGCACGACCATGAAGATCCTTGCTGGAGATTGCGCCTTTACCCCCAAGGAATACGCCGATCTCCGCTGGTCGGCGAGGCATCGCGAATTCCACGGGCATTTGGAAATAACCAAAACAGGAGGGCAGTAATGCCCACTTTTCAATCAGACGCGTTCGTTTTCTTCGGGGCGACCGGCGACCTTGCCTACAAGCAGATCTTCCCATCGCTGCAGGCGCTGATCCGTGATGAAGGCCTCAACCTGCCAATTATCGGCGTGGCCAAGTCGGGTTGGTCGCTCGATCAACTACGTGCCCGCGCCAAGGACAGCCTGGAGCATCACGGTGGTATCGATCAAAACGCTTTCAAAAAACTGACCGAGCTTTTGCGTTATGTGGACGGCGACTATGCGGACGCCGCCACCTTCGCCAACGTTCGCAAGGAACTGGGCGCCGCGAAGCAACCGCTGCACTACCTGGCCATCCCGCCCAGTTTGTTCGGCGTGGTTGCGGAACGATTGGCCAAATCCGGATGCGGCGACAATGCGCGAGTGGTGGTTGAGAAACCTTTCGGTCACGACCTCGCCTCGGCGCAGGAATTGAACCGGATTCTGCATCAGTACTTCCCGGAGGAGCGAATCTTCCGCATCGATCACTACCTCGGCAAGGAACCGGTGCAGAACATTCTGTATACGCGCTTCGCCAACCCGATCTTCGAGCCGATCTGGAATCGCAACTATGTCCGCAGCATCCAGATCACGATGGCGGAGAAGTTCGGGGTGCAAGACCGCGGCCGGTTCTACGACGAAACCGGGGCGCTACGCGATGTGGTCCAGAATCATATGCTGCAGGTGCTCTCCAATCTCACGATGGATCCACCGACCGGCGAGGATCACGAGGCGGTGCGCGATGAGAAAGCCAGCCTGCTGAAAGCGATTCGCCCGCTTACGCCGGAGTCAGTGGTGCGCGGGCAATACAACGGCTATCGCTCGGTGCCGGGCGTAGCCGCGGGTTCCACCGTTGAAACCTTCATCGCAATCAAGCTCTTTATCGAGACCTGGCGATGGGCCGGCGTGCCGATTTTCATCCGTGCCGGCAAGGAACTGCCGGTCATTGCGACCGAGGTCGTGGTCGAGTTCAAGCGCCCGCCGCGCGAGACGTTCGGCGAACTCGTGCCGGGCAAGTCCGCGCATATGCGGCTGCGCGTGAGTCCCGACATCTGTATCGCGCTGGGTGTCCGGGTCAAGGTGCCGGGCGAACAGATGGTCGGCAGCGATGTTGAGCTGATGCTACAAGAAGAGGCCAAGGTGGACGAACCGCCGTATCAAAGGTTGCTGGGCGACGCCATGCGTGGAAATGGCGAGCTGTTCGCGCGTCAGGATCTGGTCGAGGCGCAATGGCGCGTCGTTCAACCGATACTGGGCAATGTTACACCCGTGTACACTTATGAGCCTGGGACCTGGGGACCCGAAGAAGCTAATCAACTAATCGGCACCGATGGCCCGTGGATCAATCCCCAGGCGTCACCACAGACATGATGATACGGACGGAGCGCGACCGGCCGGCCAACCATGGGCCGCCCGCGAGATAGAACATGTCCAGACAAATATTTCCTGATCGCGAGAGTCTGATCGATGGCGCCGCTGCTTATATAGCGGAACTGGCGGTCAAAGCGATTGCCGATCGCGGATGCTTCACGCTGGCCTTGTCTGGCGGAAATACTCCACGGCCGATCTATGCTCGCCTGGCGGCAGCTCCGCACGCGGGACGCATCGACTGGCCCCAAGTGCGGATATTCTTTGGCGACGAACGCTGCGTTGCCCCGCAGGACGAGCGCAGCAACTATCACATGGCATGCGGCGCGTTGCTCGACCATGTGCCCCTTGCCGCGGGCAACGTTCATCGCATTCGCGGCGAAGACGACCCGGAAAAGGCGGCTGCGCAGTATATCAGCGAACTCGAGAGCGCCTTTGGCGGCAAATCCGGTGCGGGAGCGCCCCACTCAGGTTTCGACCTCATCCTCCTCGGGATGGGCGATAACGGCCATACGGCTTCGCTTTTTCCAGGGTTGCCCGCGGTGACTGAACGGTCAATATGGGTGATGGCGCAGTACGTCGAAGTGATGAGTATGTGGCGCGTCACGATGACTCCTGCACTCATCAATGCCTCACGCAACGTGGCATTTATGGTTTCGGGTGCCGACAAGGCCGGCATGTTGAGCAGGGTGCTTGACGGACCTTATCAGCCGGTGGTGCTGCCCTCGCAAAGTATCAAGCCGGCCAACGGCGAATTGCGTTGGCTGCTGGACGCGCCGGCTGCCGCCCGCTTGCGTCAGAGTGCATGAGTAGATCCGCAAATCTTTCGATCCGTTCTCGCAAGTTTGCCGCGCCGTGGCGAATTGAAAAAAACTGTCGCTCTAGCGCGTTCCACGCGATCGTGCATTGGCTGCCCGGGGTTGCTCAAAGGTCTGTGGTTGGTACTCTTTGGAGATTACTAAATGGCCGCAGGTCAGAGCCCGCAACCCGATTTGCTCCAAACCCAACTTAGCCTCGCTGACGACCGGGTCCGCCTGAGCCATTGGACACCACCTCAATCCGGCGTGATCCCGCACGTCCGCGTTGGTAAGTGGTGGTTCAATGTGTTCTGGGCGATACCGCTTGGGGCGGCTTTGTTGGTGGTTGGAATCGCCATCGGGCAGGAGCTACGGGGGATTCCCGCGGTTGAGCAGTTCATCGCGCGTTATCCGGGCACCGTGACCTCGGTGCCGGCGGATTACTCCGGCTTCCCGCTGTGGCTGCGATGGCAGCATTTTCTGAATTTGTTCTTCATGATGTTCATAATCCGGGCCGGCATCCAGATACTCGCCGACCACCCGCGTCTTTACTTGAAACGCGACTCAACCCCAGGAACCGAATGGTTTCGCTTTCAACACGAAGTTCCCAAAGATCGCCTCTGGACGGCGAAGGACGACGCGGTAACCTTGCCCAAATGGCTTGGGATTCCGGGAATTCGCCACTCCATTGGACTGGCCCGCTGGTGGCACTTCTCATTCGATCTGCTTTGGGTGATCAATGGTTTTATTTTCTATGTGCTCTTGTTCACGACCTACCAGTGGCAAAGGCTGGTGCCGAGCTCATGGGCGATCTTTCCCAACGCGCTTTCGACGGTTCTGCAATATTTGTCGCTGAAGTTCCCGCCCAATGACGGCTGGGTTTACTACAACAGCCTGCAGCAGCTGACCTATTTTGCCACCGTCTTTGTCGCCGCGCCGCTGGCGGTGCTGACCGGACTGATGCAGGCGCCGGCGATCTCCAACAAGCTTGGCTGGTTTGGACGGCTCTTCAACCGTCAGGCGGCCCGCTCGATCCACTTTCTCGTGCTGTGCTGGTTCCTGCTCTTCGTGTGCATCCATGTCACGATGGTCTTCATCACCGGCCTGCGGCATAACGTGAATCACATGTTCGCGGGACTCAACAACAACAGTGCCCGCGGACTGGAAATCTTTGGCGTCGCGATGTTAGTCGTGTTCACGGCCTGGATGCTGGCCTCGCCCTTGACGCTTAGACACGCCCGTGTGGTTCAGAAGACCGGCGAACTGATGTTAGGTCCGCTCAAAGGATTGGCCGAGTGGTGGGACGTCAGGACTCAATACTCGGAGAAGGACATCTCGCCTTACTTGTGGCCCAACGGAACCATGCCCAATTCGGCGGAGTATGAAACACTCGCGCGGAATAATTTCAACGATTTTCGATTACGCGTGGATGGTCTCGTAGAAAATCCGAGCGGGTTCACTTTCACTGAGCTCAAGGCGATGCCCAGGCAGGAGCAGATTACGGCGCATTTTTGCATTCAGGGATGGTCCGGGGTCGCCAAATGGAGCGGAGTTCCGATGCGCGATATCATGGCAATCGTCAAGCCCAACGCCGAAGCTCGCTACGCTGTTTTCTATTCGTTCGCGGAGGGCTCTGAAGGCGGTCTTTACTACGACGTCCACAAGATCGACAATCTGCGCCACGAGCTAACCATCGTCGCTTATGAAATGAACGGTGCGCCCCTCAGCATCCTGCACGGAGCGCCGCTGCGGCTGCGGTGCGAGAACGAACTGGGCTTCAAGCAGGTCAAATGGATTGTGGCGATAGAGTTCGTTCATGACTTCAGGCATCTCGGCGCTGGCCAGGGCGGTTACAATGAAGATCACGAATTCTATGGTTACCGCATGCCGATTTGATCGTTGTCACGGCGGCGCGCGCGGTGGCCGCGCCGCTTGCGGCGGGTTGACACCCAAGCACTGCCCTGCGTAAAAGAGCAGCCGTCAGAGGGAGAAGGGATGCCAAGTGGTATTGGATCGGCAGGCCAGACCGAAAGTCAGACTTCGATCAACGCGGAACGGGCCCGGCTCGAAGAGGTAGCACAGAAAAACAAGCCGTGGCGGCGTTGGGGCACCTACTTGAGCGAACGGCAGTGGGGCACAGTTCGCGAAGACTACAGTGCCTATGGTTCGGCTTGGGACTACTTCCCCCACGATCACGCGCGCAGCCGCGCCTTTCGCTGGGGTGAGGATGGCATCGGCGGATGGTGCGACGAAGGACAGCATTTATGCCTGGGACTCGCGCTCTGGAACGGGAACGACCCGATCCTCAAAGAGCGGTTATTCGGGCTGACCAACGGTCAGGGAAATCACGGCGAGGACGTGAAGGAAATCTACTACTACCTCGACGCAACGCCGACCAATTCCTATGCCAGGATGCTCTACAAGTATCCGCAGGCCGCTTACCCATACCAATTGTTGATCGACGAAAACCGCCGCCGGGGACTTGCTAATTCCGAGTTCGAGCTGATGGATACCGGGGTTTTCGATGAAGACCGCTATTTCGACGTGTTCATCGAATATGCCAAGGCCGAAGTCGAAGATGTCCTGATGCGCATTACCGTGTACAACCGGGGCCCAGCGACCGCGACCTTGTGGTTGCTGCCGCAACTTTGGTTCCGCAACAACTGGAGCTGGCGGCGAAGCCCAAAGCCTGCGTTGTCGCAGGAGCGTCCCGGGCGTTTGCTGGCGGTCCATCCGCAACTTGGCACCTATCGGATCGATTTCGAGACGCCAAAAGAGTTTCTGTTCTGCGACAACGAAACCAACTTTCAAAAAGTGTTCGGCATGGCCGCAGTCAAGGGCTATTTTAAAGATGGTTTTAACCAATATCTGATTCACGGTGCCAAGGACGCGATCAATCCTGATCGGCGCGGCACCAAGGCCGCCGCTCTCTACCAGCTCGATATTGCGCAGCATGGCAGCGCCACGGTGCGGCTGCGGCTTCGCGCTGGCAGAGGTATGAAGGATGGCTTTGGGGATTTCGAGCAAGTCTTCACCGATCGGATCCGGGAGGCGGATGAGTTTTATGCCGAACTCCATAACGGACTTGAAGACGAAGATGCGCGACGAGTGCAGCGCCAGGCCCTGGCCGGGATGCTATGGAACAAGCAGAGCTACCATTACGACGTCTCTCAATGGCTCGATGGCGACCCGGGTCAGCCTGCGCCGCCTTCGCAACGCGAGTTTGGCCGCAACCAGGAATGGACCCACGTCAACATCGGCGACGTGCTTTCGATGCCGGACAAGTGGGAGTACCCATGGTTCGCCGCGTGGGATTTGGGGTTTCATTGCGTCGCTCACGCGCTGATCGATCCCGACTTCGCCAAGCGTCAGCTCATCCTGCTGGCACGCGAATGGTACATGCATCCCAATGGACAGCTGCCCGCATACGAATGGGCCTTCGGCGACGTCAACCCACCCGTTCACGCGTTCGCGGCCTGGCGTATCTACCGCCTGGAACAGTTGCGCACCGGCAAGGGCGACCTCGACTTCCTGGAGCGCATCTTTCACAAGCTGATGCTCAATTTCACCTGGTGGGTGAATCGTCGCGATGCCAACGGCAGGAATATTTTTCAGGGCGGATTTTTGGGCCTGGATAATATCGGCGTGTTCGACCGTTCCGCGCCGCTCCCGACCGGCGGCTTGCTCAACCAGTCCGATGGCACCGCGTGGATGGCGATGTACTCGCTCAACCTGATGCGGATTGCGCTCGAACTCGCGCAACATGATCACGTCTATGAGGACATCGCAACCAAGTTCTTCGAGCATTTTCTTTACATCGCGCGCGCGATGACCGACATCGCCGGCAAGGGTATCGGCTTGTGGGACGAGGAGGACAACTTCTACTACACCGTGCTTAGCATGCCCAACGGTCAGAACCTCCCGCTGCGGCTGCGCTCGATGGTGGGACTGATTCCGTTGTTTGCGGTCGAAGTACTCGAACAGGAACTGCTCGAGAGCGTGCCGGGCTTCGAGAGCCGGCTCAAGTTTTTTCTTGAGGTCCGCCCCAATCTGACACGGCTGGTCTCGCGCTACCATGAGCCGGGCACTAGGAACCGGCACCTGTTGTCAGTGGCGCGCGCTTTTCGGATGAAGAAAATCCTGGCGCGGATGCTCGATGAAAACGAATTTCTTTCCGCCTACGGCATCCGCGCGCTTTCCCGCTACCATTTGGACCATCCGTTTGTATTGGATTACAAGGGGAATCGCTACGAAGTGAAGTACGCACCTGGAGAATCGCAAACCCAGACATTCGGCGGCAACTCGAACTGGCGCGGACCCATCTGGATGCCGGTCAATTACATGATCGTGGAGAGCCTGCGCCGCTTCCATGATTATTATGGTGATGGATTCAAGGTTGAATGTCCCACCGGATCAGGCCGGATGATGACGTTATGGGAAGTGGCGGAAGAAATTTCGCGGCGCTTGATGCGGCTATTTACACGCGGCAAAGATCAGCGGCGACCCGTGTTCGGCAACGACAATAAGTCCCAAACTGACCCGAATTTCCGCGATCATCTACTATTCTACGAATACTTCGACGGTGACAGTGGACGCGGGCTCGGTGCTTCGCATCAGACCGGATGGACCGGGCTGTTGGCCAACCTGATCTACGAACATGGCAGCCCGGGTGCCGCATCAGCTTACTCGGTGAAACGGCAAGCGTCCTGAGCCTGCGGCGGCAGTCACCATATCAATTGACTTCAGCGACGGGATGTTCGCGCGGTTAGCCGTGAGGCGAGAATCATTCGGGGCCAGTTGTTGTGCGAAATGTAGATGGTTGTATTCGAAAGATGTGCCGTGGACCGGGGCGTGTAACCTCTCCCTCGCCCTCTCCTAGGATCTCCTAGGATAAGGAGAGGGGACAGAAAGGGCCTCTGCTCCTATGTGTTTGTGCTTCTGAACAAGGCTAACTATATTGGTTGAGGGTTAGGATGTCGACGCCTTTGAAACCATCGATTCGAGTTTAGCCACGCGATCTTCGATGGTTCCGTCCGCCCGATTACGCAGGTTGAGCACGGAATCGTTGGACCACCAGTCCAGCCCCAGTTCCTTGGCCTTATCCACCGAGCATATCACCAGGCGCAACTGGATGCTCAACAGTTCCACTTCGACCAGCTTGATCCGGATATCCCCGGCGATGACGATTCCCTTATCCAGCACGCGCTCGAGCAGATCGGCCAGCGTCGCGCTCTGGACCGAATGCTGCATTTGGCGATCTTGCATTTAAAAATCCTTTATAGAAGCCCTTATGGAAGTTCGCCTGTTATAGCAGCTTGCCCAGCGGTCCGAGGTCCAGGTTCAGATCGTCCTTGGACAATCCAAACGCCTCGCGCAGCTTTTCAATCTGCTCGCCCTGCTGCATCAACGTGGTTCCCAGCCGGTCGATTTGCGCTTCGCTGAGATCGCCCGCGTCCATCCGCCGGATCGCCTGGCGCTCCATCAGTTCATGCAGCAGCTTGACCAGCGTAAGCGCCAATTGCGCCAGTCCGTTTTTGACCTGATCGGGATCGATGTTAAGCCGCCGGGGACCCTCGGACCGTGCCAGCGAATCAGCTCCGAGGAGGCGGGAAAACTGCTGCAACTGCGCGGCCTCAAGCGCTCCGTCGAGTTCCCGCGCCATGCTCAAATGCCGCTCCCATCCGGGCCGCGCAACGTACCCGCCGAAGCGACCAGGACGCGCAGACCGACGTAGATCAGATCGATGTCCGCGACCGAGATGGTCAGGTCGCCGGTTATCACCGCGCCCTTATTCAGAATCCGATCCAGCGCCTCGCACAACGAAACGTGCTCGGCCTCATCCAGCGACAGGTCCGTCATCGTAAACCTACCCTCGTGGTAAACCTATCCCGCTCACGAGCAAGCTAGCCTTGGGCGATCTCTTCGTTCTCCGCCATTTGTTCTTCGACCGCGTCGAGCCGGTCCAGCAGCGCCTGCTCGCGCTTATCGAACTCTATTTCGGACAGGCTGCCGCTTTCGAGCAGCCCATGAAGCCGGCTCAATTCAGCGGTGATGCGTTGTTTCTCATTGCCCATGTCCTCCTTGGCCGCCTCATGGACCTGGCGGAAGATCCAAAGCACAAACTTGGCCGGGCCGGTCACCAAATCGTCGATTAGGAACATCGGATGGTTACTCCCCCGCCGAGATTTTGAGGTCCATCTCGGCGAAGCTATGCGGCGCCCACGGCCCGCTGTAATCGAAGGCGAAGTTGTTATCGAAATGACTGGCGGCGGTGAAAACCGCGGCCTCGAATCGCGCCTGTCCGTCGCGATCGATCAGGCAGGCCAGATTCATCACCTCGCGCTCATCGCGCACCGCATTGCGCTTGATTTCCGCGCAACACTCCTCCAGCGCCTCCTCGACGGTATCGGTGTGGAGGTCGCGTTCCTGGGCCAGCAGACGCTCGAACACCCGGCCCAGCTCAATCTGCTGGTCCTGGGAGGGTTTCCGCATTGCGGCCGAAAACGCGGTCGCGAGCCGCGCGCAATTCGGGTTTGATGGTGACGAAGTAGTCGAAGATATTGGGTACTTCCCAGACCGTGCGCAGACCCATCTCCACCTTATTCCCCACCCGCTTGAGTTGACGCGCCAGCGCCGCGCGATTGCGCGTGAGCATCGTCGCAATCTCATCGGGCCCGCTGGCGATGGTGCCAAAGCAGATCGGCAGCACCGCGCGCTCCTGGGCAACCAGGCGGCGCAGCACGTCGCGATGGGCCGCCAGATAGCGGCGCTCGGGACGGATCCGGTCCTGCCCGAGCGCGCTTACCACCGAGGTCACCTCGCGTCCGCAAATGAACTCCAGCGGACTCCCCTCGATGCCGACGCCGTCATACTTGCCCTGGGGTGCGCCTTCGATGATGGCGTAAACGTATTGGTGCGCGGGTTGCGCCGTTCTCGGCCGGTTTTTCCGGACCGCGTGTGTGGGCGGATGGGCTTGGGTCGAAGGCCTCATTGCGCCTCCTTGCGATGCTCGCCGTTCCCCCTGCGGTGATGGCTGTGCCCCGCCGAAATCAACTTGACCGACTTGACGTGCTCGCTCTCGATGGCGACTTGCAGCATGCTGCCGCAGACCAGGCACTTGACCTCGCCGTGATAATCGGCGTGGGTACCGTCCAGGAGGGGATGGCTCTGAGCCCCCAGCAACTTGACCGATTTGAGCTGGTCGCTCTCGATTTCGACCAGGAGCATGCGGTCGCAAGCGTAGCACTTGACCTCGCCGTGATAATTGCCGTAGGTCTCGTCTTCCAGATTAAGGGCGAAGCCGCAGGATACGCAGTTAACTTTCATCTCTTCCTCACTTGGGAAATTTTGGTTTCTGTAGCGACCGCGCTTTCAGTAAGTAAGCCGCGCGCGCCCGCCGCTACGGAGCGCAAACCCTTGGCGCCCAACGCTCGCCGCGGCGGCAGCGGCAAGCCGCGCCCGCTCTCGATGGCGCTTAGCAATGCCGCTTTTTTCGCGTCCAGTTCGCGCAGCCGATCGTCGATTTCATCCACCCGGCGCAGCGCATGCTGGCGCGCCTTGTTGAGCCGTAGCTTCTCCAGCTCCACGGTGGTGATCTTCATATAGGCCGCGTGCGGCGGCATCGTCTGGCTGCCGCAACCCGAAAGCTCTCTCAGCACGCTCAAACTGCGCTGGGTTTTACTTGGGATCATGAACCCCTCCGCTTCTTCTGGAGTTCCTTGTCGAGATAACCGCGGTCACGATCGTGGACGCCGCGTTCGCGCCGGCTGCATACCTTGCGCACGATCTGCTCGATCCGTTTGGGCACCAGGGGCTCGCCGCCACGGGTAATCTTCGCGTTATCGGTGCCCAACACGTCCTGACAGACCTGCATCAGCAGGGCGTTGTCCGCGCTGGCCTTAAGCCGCCGATGAGCCATGATCGCGGCGATCGCAATGCAGGCCCGGATGGTCGGGCGATGATTGTTGACCCCCAACCCGCGCACCTCGCGCACGATGTCCACCACCGTTTCGGCGTCCGCGCGGGCGATTCCGGAGCGCGCCGCGGTAATGCGAACCTCGGACTCGCGATCGTAATGACCGAGCTGGATGGTGATTAGCCGGTCCCTCAAGGCGTCCTGGGTTTTGTGGACTCCGGAGTATTCTTCGGGATTGGAGGTGAAGATGGCGCGGAAGTCGGGATGGACCTCCAGATAGCCGCCCTCGCTGCGGCTCAGGCCCGGCACCGGCAGCACCCGCTCTTCGAGCACACTCAGGAGGACGTTGTTGGCCTCCGGACGGGAGCGATTGAACTCGTCGTAGATAAGAGTGTAGCCATGGCGGCAGGCGGTGGTGAGCCGGTTATCCATCCATACCGCGCTCATGTTTTCCTCTGACTTGAGCACGGAATGGATGAAATTGTCGATCAGCCTGGATTTGCGGTACCCGATGTCGCGGCCAATCAAATCCGAACTGCCGAACTCATCATCCCCGTGCATCAGGATGGCCGGGCGGCGCAGCCGGGCCGCGACGTGGAAGGCCAAAGTGGTCTTGCCGGTGCCGGGCGGCCCCGCGAAATGCAGCGGATAGCCGACCTCCAGGTAACTCAACGCGCGGTGCGTCAACTCCTCGACGTAGGCGGTTGAGACGAACCCCTCGCCGGGCTCCGGTTGCACCGCCCGCACCCCGTTGTGCGCCGATGGCGCCATCGGGCCGGCGCCATTCATCCTCAGTCCGTTGTCGTTCATTGACGGCACTTGATTCCTCAATTACGAACTCACTGGTTTACGAACTCGAACTCTCATCGTCCCCGGGCCGCGGCCCGGCTCATCCCGCCTTGCGTCCGCCTGACCCGCCCGAATGCCCCGACCCCGCCGAATGCCCGGCTCCAGCTGAATGCCCCGACCCCGTTGAGTGGCCCATTCCCGCCATGTGGCTCGCCCCGGTCATGTGACTTGCCCCCATATTCACCGCCTCCGCATGGTGGCCGGTCTCGGCTGATGGTCCCATGCGCAGCCAGGCGCGATGCGCGGCGCTGCGCTCACGCTGGAAGCCGACCAATGTCTCGTGCATCATGCGCCGCGTTTGGACAACGAATGAAGCCAGCGCGGCCTTGGTGCTGGCCGCCTGCTCGGAATTGTGCTTGCGCATCGAAGCGCGCTTTTCGTTCATTGAGCGGCGCAAGTCCGCGGCAAAGCGGTTGAGCCGTTGGTTGAACGCGATACGGGAACTGCGCATCTCCTCGATTTCACGGCGCACACGCGAAGTATCTTCTGCAAAGCTCATTGCGATCCTCCTGATCTACTAAGTGCTGGTCTACTAAGTGCTGGTCTACTAAGTGCTGGTCTACTAAGTGCCGATCTCATGGCTGGTTTTGAAGCGCCGAAACATCACCGGGAGGGAGGTGCCCCCCTCCCGGCCGATGCTCTCCTGATGGCCGCTGGTGGCGCCTAGGCCGGTGCCGCCGCGCTCGCCGTCAGACCAATTGCCTCCGCGTACTTCAGGTAGGTCTCTACCGAAGCAATCACCACCCGCGCCTCGATTGACAGCAACTCGATCCCGACCAACGAGACCTTGACCCACGCGTCAACCACGATGCCCTTGTCGAGGATGCGATCAACCACCTCGGCCAGGCTCGATGAATCGGTCGCCTTCTGTACTCTTGCCATTCCCCTTCCTCCTGTTTGGGTTTGTAAACTAGCGCTTAGACCATCCGCATAAGTTGTGCCGCAGCTCGCGCGGCGGTTGCATCGCAATTACTCCGTCTGCACCGTCGGATCTTCGCGCCGCTTCGAACCCGTCCGCGTACCCGTTCCACAGACTGTGGACTTGGAGCTATGGAGTACCTTCGCTGTTGCGTTCAGAACCACCAGGTCCCGCAGGGCGGCGCTCACCTGATCATGGCGGAAGGGTTTGGCGATAAAGCGCCGGACCACGCCCTGCTCGAGCATCTGTTGCACCTTGGGGTCGTCGGGATAGAAGTACGCCGAGATAATCACTATGGGCGTGCCCGGCGTTCTTTGGTTGATCACTTCGGCCAATTCGAAACCGTCGGCGTCGGGCAATTTGACGTCGAGAAAAATTGCCGCGAAGCGCTGCTGGGCCAGTGCCTCAAGGGCGCTGGCGCCGCTGATTGCGACCGTGACCGTCGCTGCGGCGCGCTCAAGTACACTGCGAATGGCCCATCCAATACCCGGCTCGTCCTCGACCACCAGACACTTCATCTCCGCCATAATGAACCTCGCGCGCCTGCGCCCGGATGGTGATTTGGTTGCGTGATTCACGGCCGCATCGCAGGTATTGAAACGCGTCTTTTAGTAGTTCACGGCAGCGGCGGCAGCGTCACCACGAAGTCGCTGCCGTGGCCTTGTGTGCTGGTAACCTCGATCGCGCCGCGATGCTGCTTGACAATCGCGTAGCAGATCGAAAGTCCAAGCCCGGTGCCCTTTTTGTAACGCGAGCGGGTGTAAAAGGGGTCGAAAATACGCGTGACCTCCTCGCTTGGGATACCGCAGCCGGTGTCGGCCACCGCCACTGAAATCTGGCCCCCGCACAGACCTGCCGACACCGCCAGCAAACCGCCGTCGGGCATCGCGTCAATCGCATTGAGGAACAGGTTGATGAAAACATGCTGGAGCAGCGTGTCATTGCCCCGCACAAAAAACGGCCCGTTCAAAGCCTCCGTCATCACCCGCACCCGCTGCAGCTTGGCCAGATTGTCAACGAACCCCAGCGCCGCTTTGACCACCGACACGATCTCCACTTCTTCCAGCTCGCCCTCGGCGTCGTCGGTCTGGGGGCGGGCGAAGCGCAGCAGGTTTTCGATCACCAGCGAGGCCCGCTCGATGCCGGATTTGATTTGCTCCGCGCATTCCTTGCGGAACTGCGGGCTGACGTCGTCTTCGAGCAGGAATTGCGCGCCCGATGAGCACAGCGTCAATGGATTACGCAGTTCATGCGCGATGCCACCCGCCATTACGCCCAAGGCGGCCAGCCGCTGTGACTGATGGAGCTGCGCCTCGAAGTGTTTGGCGCCGGTCATGTCGCGCCCCACCGCCACCACTCCCACGGTCGCGCCCTGATCGTTGCGCATCGGCGAGAATACCCAGGATACTGGCAGCCGCACGCCCTGTGAGTTCACCAGATCGGAATAAATCATCTGCGGCTGGCCGACCCGTTTCATGCTCTCGATCGCGCGTTCGAAGTCCAGCCGGGTTTCATCGGCCAGATATTCGCTGAGCGAGTGTCCCTCGACTTGTTCGAAGCAATAGCCCGAGAGCATTTCGGCCGCCCGGTTCCAGGTAGTCAGGCGAGTGGCGTTGTCGGTGGACAAAATAATGTCGGTGGCGTGCTCGACGACATTGGCCAATTGCCGTTCGATGCTCTGGATATGGCCACTCAATCGGACCTGCTCGGTAACGTCCTCCATCACCAGCATCACATAGCCCGGCTTGACCCGCCGCCGGCCGTTAACCGGCAGCACGTTGTAATAATAGAAGCGCACCGGGATCCCCGGGGCGCGATAGGTTATGCGTTGCGCGTGCAGCGCCACGCCGGATTCCAGCGTGGTGCGGATTTGGCTGATGATGTCAACGTGCTCCAGGATTACGGCGGGAAATACTTCCGAGAGCTGGCGGCCGATGGTCTCGCCGGCGTGGCGCTGGCTCTTCTCCAGGAAGTACCGATTCGCCGTCATCACGCGCAAATCGCCGTCGACCAGCAGGATCGAGCATGCAATCGAGTCGAGCAGCATCAGGTAGAGCTTTTCGTACCAATCGCCGTCGCGAACCATCGCGGCTGGGTCTGGGCCTTCAATTTCCCGCTGCGCCATAGTGGTACTCATCCAATCGACCTCATTTCGATCGACATCGTCGTGATCGACCTCATGGGCGATGGACCCCGGTTGCGCCGGTGTCGGCAGCCGCGCCGCAGACGAAGCTGTACGGTGGCCAGGGTCCGGTTAGCATCAGGGTCGCGTTGGCGGCGCCGATCCGGCCAAAGGCCGCGCGAAAGCCGCCCAGCGCACCGCGCTCGACCAGGAAGTACAGCGACACCATCGCAATGGCGCCCGCCCCGCGGGTCTCGACCAGCGACTCGCGGAAGCGGTTGGATAGCGCGTCGCGCACGGTCCGCGCGGTGCGTTCGGCCCGCTCGGTAATCGCGAAATGGTTGCGTCGCGCCGCCAGGTAGGCCGCGCCCCTGCTGGAAGCCGCAACCGTAGCCGGCATCAAACCGGCACCGTCGTCGCGCAGACCGGGGGCGTCCACCAGCAACATCCGCACCCCCATCTCGACGCATCCGTCAAGCCGCGCAAGCAGCGCGTGAAACTGGCCGGCGCGCTCCTGCAGCCAGGTCCTTACCTCGGCGACGGACTTGAAACGGCAACCATAACGCATCGGCACCACCGTCTCGCCGCGGTTGAAAGCCTCGACCGCCGTGGCGTAGGGCACCAGATGCTCCAGCCGCAGCGCGCTTACGTCATTAGTAAATTCGGCATCGGCAATTTCGCCGTCGGTATCCACTCCGGTCTCCGAAACCGCGGCGCACAGGCCGCCGCATTCCAGCACCCATACCGTCTGACGACGAACCCCTACGATCGAGGGACGCGCCGGGCCGCGGCCCCCGTTCAAGATGCAATAGACCAGATAACTCAAGGCGGCATCTCCAGCGTCGGGCAGAAACTATAAGGCGGCCACGGGCCCGTGAGGCCCAACTCAAGACCGTGGTCGCGGTGTTCCAGGTTGGCGCGCTCCACGCAATGGTGAAATGCGGCCAAGCCTCCGCGCGCGACCAAAAACGCCAGGTTGACGATCGGCTGCGGCGCGCCGGGCGCCGCCGGCACGGATACGCTGCGTTGATGAAAGCCGGCGGCGTATGGGCGCAGGTCATCGAGCAAAGATTCCAGGGTTTGGGCGACCCATTGATTGAGTTCCTTGGCGGCTGCTGCATGCATCCGGCGCTCCTGCAAATAACGGGCTCCGGATGCCGCCGCCAAGCCGCCGGGTTGCGCCGCGACCGCCCTCGAATACAACCAACCCTGCGCCCTGGTTCGATCCAACAGCCCCTTGACCGCCCATTCTTCGTGGTCCGCGGTCTGCCGCAGAAAACCCGCGATGGTGTGCTGATGGACGTCCAGAAAACGCCCCAGGGCGTCAGGCGATGAAAACAGGGTACCCAGCCGCGCGGGCAATACCGCCGCGGCCCGCATCGCCGCTTCGATCACCGCCTGATGGCGCATCACGCGCGGTCCCAGCCATTGTAGATCCTGCAAGTTGAGGTCGCTCTCCGGCCCCGACCACTGATCCACTTCGGTCCAGCCGCAGATCGCGACCAGGTCGCCCCGCCGATACAGCATCAGATCGCTGAGGCCGGCGATCACGGGCGCCGCTGACGCGAGTTGCGCTGCGGCGAGGCAGTAGAGGTAAAGCACCCGCTCCGGCGGCGGATTCCCGGATTCGGTCAGATGCGCGGATTGCGCCGTGCTCACGGATTAGCTCCCGCCGTCTGTTCGAGCGCGGTCTCCAGATCGGCGTCCGCGATCATCACCTTGGGAGCGGGCCTGTCCGGTCCCCCGCGGTGCGCCACCGCGCGCCGCACCGCGCATAACGCGGCGCGCGCACACAGGGCCGCCAGCTCCGCGCCGCTGAACCCTTCCGTGCGCATCGCCAACTCCTCCAAGCTCAGGGTGATGGACAAGGGCTTGCCGCGCAGGTGAACCGCCAGGATCGCCTTGCGATCCTCCTGGTTGGGCATGGGGAAATTGATAATCTCCGCCAGGCGCCCGGGCCTCAACAGGGCCTGATCGAGCCGATCCAGGCGATTGGTCGCCGCCAGCACCAAAACGCCCTTGAGTTCCTCGATTCCATCCAGTTCGGTCAGCAGTTGGCTGAGCACGCGCTCGGTCACCCCGGAGTCGCCGCCGCCGCCGCTGCCGCGCGCCGGCGCCAGGGAGTCGATCTCGTCGAAGAAAATCATGCACGGCGCGGCCTGCCGCGCCTTATGAAAGATCTCGCGCAGGCCGCGTTCGGACTCGCCCACGTATTTGGACAACAGCTCCGGCCCCTTGACGGAGATGAAGTTAACTCCGCTCTGGCTGGCCAAGGCCTTGGCCAACATCGTCTTGCCACAACCCGGGGGTCCGGCCAACAGAATGCCTTTGAGCGGATCCAGGCCGGCCTGGGCAAACAGGGAGGCGTACTTGAGCGGCCATTCGACCGCCTCGCGCAGCCGCTCCTTGACCGCGCTCAGGCCGCCGACGTCCTCCCATTTGACATTGGGCGTTTCGATGAACACCTCGCGCAATGCCGAGGGCTCGACTTCCCGCAAGGCGGCGACGAAGTCCTCCATCCGCACCTCGAGCTCGGCCAGGCGCTCGTAGGGGATGCTGGTCAGGGCAAAATTGATCTCGGGCATGATCCGTCGCAGACAGATCATCGCGGCCTCGCGGCACAGGGCCTCCAGATCGGCGCCGACGAAGCCATGGGTAATCTCGGCCACGCGGGCCCGATCGACGTCGCGGGCCAGCGGCATCCCACGGCTGTGGATTTCCAGAATCTCCAGCCGTCCGATGCGGTCCGGAATAGGAATCGAAATCTCGCGGTCAAACCGTCCGGGCCGGCGCAGTGCCGGGTCAAGCATATTGGGCAGGTTGGTGGCGGCGATTACGATGACGTGCTGGCGGCGGTTAAGTCCGTCCATCAGGGCCAGCAGCTGGGCGACGATGCGCTTTTCGACGTCGCCTACGGTATGCTCGCGCTTGGGCGCGATGGCGTCGATCTCGTCCAGAAAGATGATACTGGGGCCAGTGCGGGTGGCGTCACTGAAAATCTTGCGCAGATGCGCTTCGCTTTCGCCGTAGAACTTATGCACCACCTCGGGACCGCTGACCGAAAAAAAGTTGGCCTCGGTTTCGTGTGCGATAGCGCGCGCGACCAGGGTCTTGCCGCATCCGGGAGGTCCATAGAGCAGTACGCCTTTGGGTGGATCAATCCCCAGGCGCTCGAACACTTCGGGATAGCGCAGCGGGAGTTCGATGGTCTCGCGGATGCGGTGGAGCTGGGACCTGAGCCCGCCGATGTCCTCATAGGAGATGGTGCGCGAGACCTTTTCCTCGGCGAGCTGGCCGACAATCAGATTGGTCGCCGGCATGATCAGCACCGGACCCTTGGGCGACGCGCTTTGCACCCGGAAGTCGGCCGAGCGGCTGCCAAACAGGGTCGCACGGATGCGATTGCCTTCAACTATCGGGAGACCGTCCAACAGGCTGCCGATATATTTGAGATCGCGTTCGGAGGGCACGATATTGAGCGGCGCGATCACGATCCGGTCAGCGGGGCGGCAGGCGACCCTGCGCACCGCGACCAGTTCGTCCAAAGCCGCCCCCGCGTTTTCCCGGCAGATGCCGTCGAGCTGGACGCGGGTGTGTCCGCGCTGGTCCTTGTAGGCCGGCATCACCTTGCACACCGTGTCGCGCTTGCCCCGGACCTCGACGATATCGCCGATCGCAACTTGCAGCCGCTCCATGTCCTCGGGATCAATACGGGCAAAACAGCGCCCGACATCCTTGCCCATCCCCTCAACGACCTTCAGTTTGCAAACTGCGGCTTCGGACTCACTCATTGGCTCACCACAACCTTGGCTGTACCAGCCTGGCTTTACCGGTCCGTTTGGGCGGCCTTAATTCAGCGGACAGCGGATCTTGACAATGCCGTTGTTGCAGCTGAGCTTCATCCGCGCACGCGGGCAGCTTTTGGGTAGCAGCACTTCCTTGCGGTACTTCTTGTCGTCCGCCGTGGCCGTCAGCGTCAGGACGTCGTCGTGCACCTCCAGCTTGATGTCGTCGGGGCCCACCCCCGGCATCTCGGCCACGATCAGCACGTGGTCGCCTTCCTCCATCACGTCAACCGCGGGTTCGCGCACTTCCTGCACCACCACGCCGGGCTTGGCCTGCCGATCGACCTTGAGATTGCCGAAGGGCTCAACCTTCACCTGGTCGCCGTCCCCGCCCAGTCCCACTTTGACGCTGAAGCCGTAAACGCCCTTGGATACCTCAGAGCTTGATTGGTGCCTGGAGGGCGCGTCGAATTCGCCGCTGCCCGACAGGCTGCGGCCGGTCTCGGCCAGTTCCGAGAGTTTGTCCAGCACGTCGGCCAGTCCGCCCAGAAAACCGCGGCCGCTGGAGTCTTTGGTTCCGCCGAAATCGCGCTGCTTGCCACCCGGTTCATTTTTTTTACTCATGCGCTGACCCATTTAACTTTGGATTGATCCCGTATTCCTTGAGCTTTTGATGAATGGTCTTGTAGTCGATTTTGAGCATGCGGGCGGCCTGAGCTTTGTTGCCAGCCGCACTGTGCATGGCTTCGGTAAGTACGCGCCGCTCCAGCACGACCAGATGTTGGCGCACCACTTCACGCAGCGGCAGTCCCTCCCACTGCGGCCGGTCGCCGTTGACCAGCGCGGGAGCGGCCGCGTCAATCCCGAGGTCTCGCGCGCCGATTATTTCGCCGACCCCGACCAAGGCCGCCTGGCGCACCACGTGCAGCAGCTCGCGCACGTTGCCGGGCCATGAATGATTGGCGAGCAGCTCCGTGGCCTCGGGTGAGAAACCCTGGATGTGCTTGCCCAACTGCGCGGCAGCGATACCCAGGAAGCGCGTACTTAGATAGGGGATGTCCTCACGGCGCTCGCGCAGCGCAGGGACTCTCAGCACAAACTCGTTGAGGCGATAGAAGAGGTCGAGGCGGAAGTGGCCGGCGGCGATGAGACTTTCGGGATGCACGTTAGTGGCCGCCACAATCCGCACGTCCACCGCCAGCGGCTTGGAGGCGCCCAGGCGGCAGACTGTCCGCTGTTCCAGGGCGCGCAGCAGCTTGGGTTGGGCGGAAGCCGGAAGATTGGAGACTTCGTCAAGGAACAGGGTGCCATGATTAGCGGCCTCAAACTTGCCCGCCGCTTTATCGGTAGCGCCGGTGAAGGAGCCTTTTTCGTGCCCGAATAATTCATTCTCAATCAGCGATTCAGAAATTGCGCCACAATCCAGTGGGACAAACGGGCCCCCGGCGCGGGCGCTGGCCTGATGAATCGCACGCACCACCAGTTCCTTGCCGACCCCGGTCTCACCGACGATCAGGACGCTGAAGTCGGTCTGGGCCACCCGCGCGACCGCCGTGACCAGGTCCTGCACGTGGCGGCTCGGTCCCATCTCGCGCAGCAAGCTCGACGGCGGCGACGCCTCGTGATGGCGTCCAGTCGGATCCGTGGTTGACAGGTTGGTGACCGGGATTGACGGATTAGTGATCAGGCGGGTCAGCGATCGCAGCAGCGCTTCATGATCGAAGGGCTTGGAAAGGTAGTCGGTGGCGCCCAGCTTGATCGCGGCGACCGCGTCGGCGATCACGGGATACGCGGTCAGCATGATCACCGGCACCCTCATACCCAAATCCCGCAACCGCCCCAACAGACCGATTCCGCCCACCCGCTCCATCCGGGAGTCCAGAATCATCGCCGCCGGCGGGCGCTCCAGGATACACCTCAAGGCGATGTCGCCGTCGTTAGCCTCCTGGGTGACGAAATTGTGGCGTCTGAGTAAGCGGCTCAGCGTCTCACACATCTCCTCGTTGTCGTCGACGACGAGGACGTAGGATTCTTCCGTGGTGGATGCTTGCATCAAGCTCTTTCCGAATCGGGCCTGTACTGAGCCTATCCGACAACTGCCTATTGCGCTGTGGAGTCGGGGACAGCTTCGCACCCCGAAACCCGATCATGCTGCTCAATTCTTACCCGCAGGACGAAAGCGCGAGGCGGCACTGAATTGGCGTGTTCCGGGGATCGATAAGCAAAAGCATCGTGATCCGTTATTTGCCTCGGCGGAGCTGAAAGTTTTGCGCGCCTCAACAGCCCCTGCGCGATTTGATCGCTTCCGGGCAAGTCAAAACGGGCGCATAACGCCGCCAGATTTTCAGCTAAGCGCCGCGGCTCCTGGCTCGGTCAATAAGCTGGTCACCTGGATATCCGGCGCCAGCTTGCCGGCCAGCGAATGGAGCAGGCCCAGGAATACGATTCCGGTTTCGCGGGTTTTCAGCGTCGCGTTGATGCGCGCGGCGATAAACTCATCGCGCCGGTTCAGTAGCGCGCGGGCCAGCGTTGGTTCGCCGGTGCCGGGGCGGGCGGACGACTGGGAGTCGGCCAGAAGTTGCTGGGCCAGTTGGTACTCCTCGACCAGCAGTTGCGCCGATTCGGTGCCCATGATCGTCGCGCCGCGCTGATGCAAACGAAGCAGCAACTGATGGTTGCGGCTCTCCGCCCGCGCCAGTTCGGTCACGATCCGAAGTTCATGCCCGCAAACCGGCAGGCCGTCCTGGTAGATGCGCACCAACTCGTAGCGCAAGTTGAGACTCGCCAGCGCGGTCTCGATCGCGGTCCAGATCTGGTCCACCAGATTAAGGTTGAGTTCCCACCACTGCTCGCCGAGCTTGCCGACCAGCGCGCGCTTAAAGGCGTCACCCAGCCCGCCCATATCGGCCTGCGTGTGGATGATGGGCACGTGCAGCAAGCGGCGGCTCCGGGAATTGGCCAACCTCGTATCCCCCTATAGCAGCGCGGCCGTCGTGGCGCGGCAGTCAACGATCAGACACTGGCCCGGCCCGGCGCGTTTATCCAAGTCTATCAGCACCAAAACGGCACGCGACGCTGCTATGTTTTAACCCCAAAGTAAAAATAGTGTTAAGAACGACTCAGGGGCAAAGCGCTGCTCCGTTCCCTCTCTTACGTTTAGACATGGAGAGAAGATTAAGTAGAGCAGCCGGTTTTCATGTGGGCGCCCGGTCGCGACATGACATAGTCGGGCGATTGCAGACGGAAAAGGGCGGAAGTGGTGGGCGGTGGTCAATCGTACCTTTTTGAGCGGATTCGGACAAAAACCATGGATTGACGGCCGATGCGGCCGAATGCGGTGGTTGGCCGAGGAATATTGCGCCTTACAAGGTCGGTGCAGTTGCTTGACCTGGCGGTTTGTTGTTACGCGGTTGGGGACCCCGGTATGTGCGCAGCGGTATGGCCTGAATGGACCGCCACCTGGCGCAATCGCAAATCGGGGCCGTTCACTCCGCCGGATGGTCGATTCTGACCCAGGCGTGTTCGCGCGCTGATTTCTCGACCGCTTCGATAACCGCCATGTGCGCGACCCCGTCGCTGAAGTTGGCCGGCGTGACCGAACCCACAGCGCGCCCTTCGATCGCGTCGCGAAATGCCGTTGCCTGCATGATGTACTCGGGCGAACCGCTTACCACGTTGTGGATCGCGTCATACGCGGAGGTCTGTTCGGTTGACGGCAGCACATCCAGCGCACCGGGCACCGCGATATCCGCGGGGGCCGGGGCGGGGTGCCTGCCATTGCGGTCCGTGATCCAGAGCTTGGGCTGGAAGGTAGCGGGATCCATTTCGATCGACGCCGTCGCCTCCGTTCCGCTGACCCGGGAAACCTGGGCATAGTCCCACGCGCGGCAACTCCCTTGCAGGATTCCCTCCAAGCCGTTGCGCAAGCGGAACACGATGCTGTAGCCGTCATCGGCGTTCATTTTCCGGTCGGTGCCGAAGGTCAAAGCGGCGCTCACCGATTCGAACTCGCCCAGCGTATAGCGGATGAGGTCGATCTGATGCGACGCGAGATTGCGCAACCATCCGCCGCCACTGCGCGATTCGTACCACCATTGCGGAATGCCCATTTTCGCCGGATCGGCGCAGATGCTCGCGTCGAGCATGAAGGTGGCGTGGCGCAGGGTCCCCAACGCTCCTGCCTGGATTGCGCGCCGCAGTGCGATATCATTTGCACGGAAGCGGAACTGATGCTCCACCATGTGCACGACGCCCGCGCGCCGGGCCGCGTCCAGCATCTCGCGCGCGTCCGCCGCGGTCAGTGCCAGCGGTTTTTCGCACAGCACATGCTTGTGCCTGGCCAGCGCTTGGAGGCTCAACGGCTTATGAGTTTCGGGCGGACTCGAGATCACCACGGCGTCGATGCCTGGCAGTTCCAGCGCCTTTTCATATGACGTAAGCGCGTGGGCAACGCCGAAGGACTCCGCCCGTTCCTGGGTGCGTTTGGCGTCGCGTCCCACAATCGCTGTGACCTCGAAGCCGGCCGCCCGCAACGCGCGCACATGCGCAAGGCAACCGAAATTGGTGCCGACGACGACCACTTGCGGCGCTCTTGAAGCTTTAGCCATGACGTCTACCTCGAATTCCTGAAGATTAATTACCAAAGCTTGCCACCCGCGTCGACGACGATCGCCAGCATGGGGCATCGCGAACCGGGTTTCGCCACCGCGCGGCCACGGCGATCGCGTCTGCCGTGGTGGCTCGGGGACCAATTCGCGCGACATCTATGTTCCCGTACTTCACCTCGATACGCTCAAGATGAAGGCGCACGGTTTCCAGTTGCTAGCGCTAAAGCGAAAATAATTTGCGCCTTGAGCAGACAAACACACTGGCGCAGAGGCCATTTCTGTTCCATCTCCTTATCCTAGAAGAGGGCGAGGAAGAGGTTACGCGCCCCGATTCAAAAGACCGATTTCACCTACGGCGACTGATCTTGCGCGAACCCACTGCCCAGAATTATTCTCGCTTTGAGGCTAGGACACGGCCGCGGCGAAGAGATAATTGGAGAAAGCCCATGAGGGTTCGGAGGATCGTCGCGAATTACGACATACCGGAGGTCTCGGAATCCAAGCGCGCGACCCCTTCGGCAAACTCACCAATATGCTCTCACATACCACAACGAGCGACGACAGGGTCTATTAGCGAGCGACGGGTCTATTGAAGATCGCAACCTTCAACGTCAACGGCGTCAATGGCCGCCTACCGGTGCTCCTGCTGTGGCTCGCGGAAGCCAAGCCGGACGTGGTGTGCCTACAGGAACTGAAGGCGCCCCAGGAAAAATTTCCGCAAGCCGCGATCCGCGAGGCCGGCTACGGCGCTATCTGGCACGGCCAGAAGAGCTGGAATGGCGTCGCCATTCTCGCGCGCGATCGGGATCCGGTCGAGAATCGTCGGGACCTGCCCGGCGATCCGGACGACACCCACAGCCGCTACATCGAGGCGGCAATCGATGGCATGCTGGTCGGCTGCCTCTACCTTCCCAACGGCAATCCAGCGCCCGGCCCGAAGTTCGACTACAAACTCCGCTGGTTCGAGCGCTTGACCCAACATGCCGAAGCGCTGCTGGCTACGGCCGCGCCCGTCGTTCTCGCCGGCGACTACAACGTTATGCCGACCGAGCTTGACGTCTATAAACCGGAACGCTGGGTTGATGACGCGCTGTTCCGGCCCGAGGTGCGGGACGCCTTCTCTCGCCTGGTCGCTCAGGGCTGGACCGACGCGGTGCGCAAGCTGCATCCGGGCGAGCGCATCTACACCTTTTGGGATTACTTCCGAAATGCCTACGCGCGCGATGCCGGGTTGCGCATCGATCACCTGCTGCTCAGCCCATCAGTCGCAACGCGCCTGGTCGGCGCGGGCGTCGATCGCGCAATCCGCGGCTGGCAGAAGGCGAGCGATCACGCGCCGACCTGGGTGGAAATCGCGGACAACTCGACGCAGTGACCGCGAGGTCACGGCATTCATTGCCGCCAGCAAGGGACGGCGCCCAACGAAAGCGAGCGCGGGATGGCTGTCGAGCAACAGGTCGGGCCGCTAGTAATCCGGTGGCCTTCGGAATCCAGCATCCGTGCAATCACCACAGCTTGCGGCCGGCGTCCACGACCAGAACCTGCGAAGTCATCAACGCGCTGTCGTCGGAGGCCAGGAAGACCGCGGCCCCGGTCATGTCGGTCGGTTGCATCGTGCGGCCCAACAGCGCTTGTTCGCGCAGCGCACCGATGAATCCTTCCGGCAGCGCTTTCTTGGTCGCCTCCGAGAGCACGACGCCGGGCACCAAGGCATTAACCCGGATGTTGTATGCCCCGAAATCGATGGCCATCGCCTGGGTGAGATGGACCACCGCGGCTTTCGACAATCCATAGTAATAGGCGCGCCGTACATTGGTTTCGCTGATAGTGGCGAGCTTGGCGCCGCGCGCGGCGATCCCCGGCCAGGCGGCGTTGGACGAGATATTTATGATTGAGCCGCGCTTGCGCTTGATCATGTAAGGCACGACCGACCATGTAGCGGTCAGCACGCCGAAGACATTGACGTCCATCACCTTGCGGCCGTATTCGATTGAAGCGTCGGCGAGATCGATATCATAGTAAAGGGCGGCGTTATTGATCAGGGTATCGATGCGGCCGAATTCATCGTTGACGCGTTGGGCAATTTCCTCCATCTGCTTTTCGTCGGTCACGTCGCAGCCCAGGGCGAGCGCCTTCGCACCCTTCGCAGAGATCTCTTTGGCGGCGTCCTGGGCCTGCTCGACGCGCTTGTCCAACAGCGCGACCGCCGCTCCTTCCGCGGCAAACCTCCACGCGTACTCGCGTCCGATTCCCTGTGCCGCGCCGGTTATCACCGCGACCTGATCCTTAAGTCTCATGAATGCTATCTCCGTCGTTAAATCCCATAGACCCGGGCGGCATTGCCGCCCATGTAGTTGACGATTACGTCCCGCGGAAGTCCGGCCCGTTCAAAGCGGTCGATCGCGTCGGTCGCACTTGACGCGTCATGATGAGGATAGCGCGATCCCCACGCGCCGAACGGCTTGTAAAGCTCGTGCGCGTCAATGGCCGCGCTCTCCCATGGGTTGAGCGTTACCAGATATGAGCGGTCGTAAAAGACCTTCTCGGTGTCCAGGTTGATGTCGTTATACATGTAGAAGATTGCCCAGTTGGAAGTCTTCTCCAGCATCAAACTCACCCAGCCAATTCCGCCGTGGGTATAGGCGAGTTTCAGATTGGGAAACCGCTCAGGATGTCCGCAATAGGTAAACGCGCTGCCGGCAATCGCATTGTCCATCGTGTAGGAGATCGATTCGGCGACGTGATGGCCGATACGCAGGTTGGCGGCCACGCGCTCGACGTACGAACCAGTGGAGGTCCACTCGGCGTTGACCACCCCCGGCGACGCGTGAATACACGCCGTCAGGCCCGACTGTTCGATCTGCCGCCACAGCGGGTCATAGTACGGATGGTTGATGAACTGGTCTGAGAAGAACGCCGGACGGATCGACACCGCCTTGAAACCCAAACCGGCAACGCGATGCAATTCCCCGATGGCGAAGCTGACATCCTGCAGCGGCAGGACCGCGGCGGGAAAAAGCCGCTGCGGCGCCTCCTTGCAGAAGTCGGCGATCCAGTCGTTGTAGGCGCGGCTCAGCGCCAGTGCGAGATCGGGATTTTCGACCGCCGGGAAGTATTCGCCAAACAGGGTCGGGAAGAGCATCGCCTGGTCGATGCCCATCTGGTCCATGTCGGCAATGCGCGCGGAGGCGCTGTTGGCGCCGGGATTGATCGGATAGGGCTGATTGGGATCGAGCGACCCGATCGCCTCGGGCGTCATCCCGGGCCGCCAGATCGCCGAGCGATTAAGCCGTCCGGTATGCATCAGCGGCGCGCGCTTGCCGTTGAGAATCACTCCGGCAGCATATTCATCTTCGTGGTAGTAGAATGCAGATCTCGCCGCCACGCGATAGGCCGGATCGAGATATTTCTCCCAAATTACTGTGGGCTCGAAGACGTGGCTGTCGGCGTCGATGACTGGCATTTTGCCGTTTTTCATGAGAATTCTCCGCGCACAGCCAAACTGGGCTGGGGGCTAACCGTAAATACTGGGTAGTTTTTTTGGCGAAGTGTCATGGTTGTAGTGAAACCAGTGTCGCGGATCGGGGCGTGTAACCTCTCCCTCGCCCTCTCCTAGGATAAGGAGAGGGAACAGAAAGGGCCTCTGCGCCAATGTGTTTGTGCGCTCAAGGTGCAAAAGTATTTTCGCTTTAGGGCTAATAGGTATTGCCCTGATTGACTTCGCGCTCCCACCAGCGGCGGAATTCTTCGTCCTCCGTGGGGAACCATTGCGGGCGCTGCACGGGAGCCTGCTCCTCGGTGACGAACGTCTGTGCCTCGATACCGTAGAACTTGCGCGCGTTGGCGCCCAGCAATTTGGCCTGCGCGCTCTGCGGTACCCCGGCGCGATCCAGGTGGCGCATCGCCTCCCACACGTCCTCGGCGTCGGGATGGTAGGCGTCGGACGCCCACACCCCGATATTCTCGAAGCGCTTGTATGTGCGGAAGACCAGCTCTTCGTCCGCCTCGAACGAGATCATGCATTGATCGTAAAAGGCCTCGCTCGGCATGCGTTTGAGCGGAGTCTTGCGCTCATTGGCATAGAGCTTGACCATCAGGTCGCAATGCTCGAGCAGTTCCGGCAGCCAGGCCGCGTTGGATTCAAAGATCGCCATCTTCAGGCGCGGATAGCGGTCCAAAAAGCCGGACAGCAGCACCGGCGCAAGCCAGGTCATGGCTTCGAAGATAAAGCTGAAGGTCGAGCCGACAATCACCCGGCCGGTTCCGGCTCCGGTGCGCGTCAGGAGGTCGCCCGGCGAGATCGGCTTCTCGTGTACCTCCATGCCGACGCCCAGCGGCGGCGTGAAGGTATGGATCCCGAGCACCATCCCGGTCTCTTCGATCGCCCTAAACAGCGCGTCGGTATAATTGGGGCCGAATTTCCCGTGGCTGCTCGAGCGCTCGGGTCCCGGTTCGAGCCGGTTGGGATAAAGCCCGGCGGCGTCGATTGGCCGGAGCAGCACCACGCGGAAACCCAGTTTGGCGACGCGATAAATCTCCTCGACCGCGGACCGCACATTCTGGAGCGCGAAAATCGCGGCGGGAAAAAGCCGCTGCGGCTGCGCCTTGCACCAGTCATGGACCCAGCTGTTGTAGGCGCGGGCGAACGCCGCGGCGCCTTGCGGATTCTCGACGAAGTAGAAGTTGTTGATCAGCATCGTGGGAATCACCAGCACCTGATCGATTCCCATCAGATCCAGATCGCGCACGCGCGCATGGGGATCGTAGGCGCCGCGATGGTCGAGGTAGCTAACCTGCTCGTGGTTGAGCCGGGTTCGCATTAGCCGGCGCTTGACCCGTTTGTTGACCCCGGGGCCGCTGACGGTGAGCGCATTCAGATTGATGAAGTTCGGCCCGCTGCCCTCGCTGTTGCCGCTCATGACGGACTGGCGCTCGTTGATGAATCCGGTGGCGCCCTTGCACCAGTAGGCCCGTTTGACCAACTCGCGATCCTTGGGCTCTACGTATTTCTCCCAAATTTCGACCGGGTCGTTGATGTGGGCGTCGCAGTCGAAAACCGGGAACGTCTTTTTCATTCTTGGCTTGCCGTTTTCCATCGCTTTTCCTCTTCAGTCCAGGTCCAGCCGAACATCCCAGAATGGAGGCTCGTTGCCTCGCGCGAGTTCATTTTCGATCAGGACGCCGCAGCCCGGACAGATGTAGCTGCGATAGACCATTTCATCATCCAGTTCATCCTTGGTACTGCCAAAGAGAAAGTCGTCGAGGTCGGTCAGACTGCCGTCGATTCTGGCGCAGCCCAATTTGTAATTCCCGTTGCCTTCGCACAAGTAATAACCACAGCCGGCGCAGACGATGTAAGAGCGGCCGTCGATCTCGATTGCCTTCAATTCTTCGCCGACACGAAACCGCAGCTTTTCTCCGCCGTTGGGCGCCGGGGTTGCGATTGTTCGCAGCGGTTGATGCGCGCGGGCCAGCCGCTCCTGAATTATCTCTTTACGCCGATGTGCGGTTTTGGCAAGGTCGACGCCCTCCGCGGAAAGGATTACGCCGTAGATGCGCCGGGCTTGATCTTCGGGCAGCCCGTCGCGCACATCCTCGCGCACCGCTTCGGGGTCGCGCTTGAGCGAATCGCCATAGCCGCCGGCCGAACCGATATCCATTACCCACACGTCATCGGAGAGCAGCCGCACGCCCACGCTCTTGGGCGGAACGGGATTGAGCGCAACGACCTCCCGCAGTTTTTCCAGCGATCCGGGCAACTGCCCATTGATCATGGTCTGGGCGATTCCGCTGTCCTGAGACGAAAGGAAAAAGCCGGCTTGTCCGGAATGTCCGCCCCACAGTCCGTTGGCGCCGGGCAGGCTCAGCGGGATGCTGGCCGCCGACATCACCTGGCTGTCGGTTCCGCGTCCCACCCAACCGAGAGCGATGCCACGGCCGCCGCGATACTTACCGTGGCCGAAGCCCATGGAATTTCTTCGGAATAGGTAAAGGATCGGGCTAGCCTGCTCCCAAACCTCGCAATCGCCCGCTTCGCTGCGCGGGATGGTGAACGTGCCGCCCTGATCGATCCCGTCTCTGAAGGAAAACGCGCCGCATCCGCTGGCAATCTCATCCAGTGAGACGGTCGCATATGGATGCCCCCACTGGTCGATGCCCGACATCCCGCTCCAGGCGCTGCTCGCCTTGACCGCGATTTGGTTTTTGCGCAGCTCCTCGTCGCACGAGATCATCTTCGACAGCACCACCGCGCTCATCGATACCGACGACATGATGCCGAGCAGGTTGGAGACCGCGCCGTTGCGATCGATGCAGTTGATGGTGCCGGGGATCGGCCGGAACTGCGCATGCTTCAGTACTCCGCCGGTGCAGTAGCGATGGTCCCACGCGAGCAGCGCGGACATCGAGTTCGCGATCGCCGCGCGCCACGCGCCAAAGCTGCAGTTGGCCGAGCCAAACTCCGCCTCGGTGCCTTCGTTGCTGAACACGAGCTGATCGCCGGTCTTGGTCATGGTCATCGTCACGCGATGCGCGCGGCGATCGCCCTTGGTCAGCGCGCCCAGATAGGTAACGTCATGCCAGGTGCCGTCGGGGATGCGCTGGAGCCGTTGGGACACCGCCGCGGAGGTATCGTCGATAATTTTGCGCATCGCGGCCTTGACCGTCGACCGCGCCGTAGCGCGCAACCAACTCCTTGGCCCGATTGATGGCGGCGTGGATTCCCGCGATCTGCGATCGGAGGTCTAGCGCCAGCAGTCCGGGAATCCGCGAGTGGCGGCGAATCATCTGATCCACGTCAGTGCGCAGGCGTCCGCGCTCGACCAGCTTGACCGGCGGAATCGGCGTCGCCTCGCCATAAACGTCCTTGGCCTCGACGCAAAAGCTGCCCGGCTCGGTGCCGCCGATGTCGCGTACGTGAACCGAGTTGAATACCCAGCAGAACAACGCGCCGTCGATAAACACCGGGGCGAAGGTTTGCACGTCCATCTGGTGGCTGACGCCGATCAGCGGATCGTTCTGGAAGAAGACGTCGCCTTCCTCGATGCCCGGATTGTCGCCGCGGTTCTCCAGCGTCCATTGCACGACGAGATCGGCTACGCCGGCGAAGTACTGCACGTACGGCGCGAACACGACCGCTTCACCGAGTTCGGTCTGAATCGAGGTGTTGAGATCATTGGCGAAACTGGCCACCGGCGACGCGCCGACCTTGCGGATGGTATCGGCATGCTCCTCGTTCAGGATCCACAGCGCGTTGCGGATGACTTCGAAAGCGATCGGATCGATATTAGCCGCAGTCTCTGTATGTAGCCGCAGCCGCGGGCTGATGTTGAGTTTCTCCCGCGGCGCGTAGCTCAGCGTGAAGCCGTCCCACACGCGAGGATCAAGCCGGTTGGCGTTGGGCGTTGACGCCGGGCGCTCCTCGATTGAATCGGATTGAATCGATTGAGGCTGAACTCCCATCACGATGCCTCCTGGTATAACTGTCACACATTAATCAGGAGGTTGCCAAAACGATCAACCTCCGCGGTTTGTTCGGGACGCACCGGGACGGTGGTGTGCGGCAGTTCGATAATTGCCGGCCCTTTCAACCGATGCCCGGCGCGGATCAGGCCGCCGTCATAAATGGGAGTATCGACGTGCTGCTCGATCTCCCACCAATAAACCTGCCGGCGGCTTTTAAGCCGCGGCTTCGAGGTCCGCTTCAGGCGCCGCCGTTTGCGCCAATTCAACCTGCGGCAGCACGCCAACGGCCTTGAGCCGCAGGCGTAGCACCTCGACCCCGGCCTCACGATAACCGGCTCCTTCGCCATAGCGTTGCGTATAAACCGTCTGGAAATCATCGATCAGCCGATTCGCTTCAGTCTCTTTCAGGTGCCCATTGGGAACGGTTAACTCGAGATGGGAGACCTGGGCGCAGTATTTGATCGCGATACTTCGCTCCATCACGATGCTCGACTCGTCGAAGCCCTGGGCGCGCAGACGTTGTTCCGCGTGCCGTTCCATCCCGGCATACGCCGAGTTGAGCGCGCCGATATCGATCGGCTCGCGCAGATAGAGGTTGCGCTCATACAGATGAACCATACCGCCAACGAACGTCCCCAGCGCCGACCACGCGGCGGCCGCGTTGCCCAGCGGAATCGCCACCTTTTTGACGCCGAGTTCGCGGGCGTACATCGCGGCATGAGTGGGGCCGCCGCCGCCAAACGCGAAGACCACGAAGTCGCGGGGGTCGTAGCCACGAAACAGAGTGAGCCGGCGGATTTCACCGGCCATCCGCGAATCGACGATGCGGCAGATGCCGGCCGCAGTGTTTTCGGACGTAAGCCCAAGCTCGCCGGCCAGGCGCGCGATACCGCCGCGGGCCGCTTCGACATCCAGGCGCCGCTCGCCGCCCAGAAAATAGTCGGGATTGATGATTCCCAACACCACATTGGCGTCGGTCACCGTCGGCTCAGTGCCGCCCTTGCCGTAGCACATCGGTCCCGGCTCGGCGCCCGCGCTGCGCGGTCCAACTTTCATCGTGTGACTGGCTGGATCGATATAGGCGATGCTGCCGCCGCCGGCCCCGATCGAGACCACGTCGATCATGGGCAGGCGCATCTCGAAGCGGTCGAGGATGGTCTCGTTGCGCGTCAGCGCAACGCCCTTATAAACGATGCCGACATCGAACGTGGTGCCGCCCATGTCGGTGGTGATGATGTTGTCGTAGCCCATCTTGGGGCCGAGAATTCCTGAGCCCTGAACTCCGCTGACCGGACCGGAATCGACCGTGTACAGCGGCGCTGACGCGACTTCTGCCGGCGGCACGCAACCACCCACGCAGCGCGCGAACATCACGTCGGACTCAAGCCCGCCCGCTCGCGCCCGGCGGTT
Organism: uncultured Pseudomonadota bacterium; assembly: GCA_963805995.1. Classification (GTDB taxonomy): domain Bacteria; phylum Desulfobacterota; class Binatia; order Binatales; family Binataceae; genus JAJPJA01. Next base: position 36,605 of record CAWDWL010000015.1, read on the forward strand.
GATACTCTCGATGTAGCGGCCCATCAGGGGACCGATATAGGCATTGAAGAGCGTCGCGACGGTGCGCCCGTGCTCGCCCAGAAACGGAGACACCTCGCACGAACAACTGATGAACAGGTGCGGTGCGATGCGGCCGGCCAAACGCTTCAGCGCCAATTCATGGTCCGGACGTTGAAAAGACCACAGCAGGCAGATGGCCAGCGCGTCGATGCCCTGGGCGGCCAGCCTGCCGATCGCTTCCTCGGCCTGCCGCTCATCGAGCTTTACGACCACCTCGCCCTTGCAGTCGATGCGTTCGGTGATCTCCTCGATATGGTCTTTCGTTACCAGGGGCCGGGGCTTGTCGGAGCCCGCCATGTAAAGCAGTTCGTCCACGTCCAGTCCCTTGGAGCGTCCGCTGCCATTCATGATGAACATCGACTGGCCGTGGCCCGCGGTGGTGAGCAACCCGATTTTCGCCCCGCGCTTGGTAACGATGGCATTGGTGGCGGTGGTGGTGGCGTTGACCAGAATCCGGGTCTTGGTGAGGAACTCGCGCGAGGTCAAGCCGAGTCCCGCGGCGGCGGTCTCCAGGGCGTTGAAGAATCCTTCAGCAGGATTGGTGGGCGTCGTTGCGGCCTTGGCCGTGGTGAAAGAGCCGTTGGAGGGATCGAATACCGCGCAATCGGTAAAAGTGCCACCGATATCGACCCCGACGATGTAATTCATAACAGCCTGGTCTCCGACTCAATTTCGCGCCGCCGCCGAATCCTGAAGGCGTGGCATTCGTTCACCGATCCGGTGTTGGATTGCGCTCAGGGCCCGCTGCCAGCAAAGGCGGGCACAATAGCACGCGTTGCGGCCCATGCGGTAACAGCAGGGGAGCGGCCGGTTATTGCGCGCGCATCTCGAAGGGCCGGATGTTGCCCAGGCCGCCGTCGACTACGAGCTTCGCACCGGTAACCCATTCCGCGGCGGGAGAAACAAAAAAGAGCACGGCGGCGGCAATATCGTTGGCGGTGCCCAAGCGGCCCAGCGGCGTGCGGGAGATGAGTTGTTGCTCCACGTCAGGCTTGAGAATCCGCTTCAGGTTCGACGTATAAATGTTTCCGGAGATCACGACGTTGACGCGGATTTTGAATCGTCCCCATTCCACGCCCAGAGTTTCCGTAAGATGTTCCAGGCCGGCTTTGGCAGCTCCATAGTTGACCAGCCGCGGAGCGGCGCCGGTGGCCGCGGAGGTGGAGATGTTGACGATACTGCCGCCGCCGCGCTCCCTCATCACTTTTGCCGCCGCCAGAGACAGAAACATCGGCGCCTTCATGTTCAGCGTGACGACGTCGTCCCACATCTTTTCTTTCATCTTCAGCGCCCACGTGGCGCCACCTTCTTCGCTGCCTCCCAGGACGTTGACGAGGATATCCAGCCCACCGAGATCCTTGACGGTTTGTTCCACGGCCGCATCGATTTCCTCGACTTTGGTCAGATCGGCCGCAATCGCAGCGGCGCGGCGGCCGATCGCACGGATGTCGGCGGCGACGGCCTCAAGTTTGTCGGCGCTGCGCGCGGCGACCGCCACGTCGGCGCCGTATTCCGCCAGCATCCGCGCAATCGCGCTGCCCATCTCTTTGCTGGCGCCGGCGATCAGTGCAACCTTGCCCTTCAATGAAAACAGGTCCGCCATCGATTCATTGCTCCTTGTTCACAGAGATCAAGCCCAGGCCAAGAATTACATCCCGAAGACCTTTACGTAAAACCGGCAGCTCCGTTTCGGGGGGTTTGCAGCCAGGTGGGCAGACCGGGTTATAATCCACGACGCCGCTGATTGCAGGCGGCCCAACGCATGGAGGAACGCGCAATCGTGGCTGAAGCGCAGGTCGGATCGATGGCGACCAAATCGGTTCCGCGCCGGTTCTCACATTGGCTGGTCGAGGAGATCAAGGCACTCACGCCATCGATAATTTTCTTCCTTATCAGCTTCGGCCTCGTCTTGCTGATCATCAAGCTGTTCCTGATTCATTACGCAATACACATTGAGGTGCTGACCAACGCCATTCTCGGTGCGCTGATCGCGGCCAAGGTCGCGCTGGTGCTGGACAAGATAGGATGGGGCCGCGCGCAAGGATGGCCGCCAATCGCGCTCGTCGCCGCCCGGACGTTGCTCTACTCTGTGGGCTTTATGATGTTTGGAATTTTGGAGCGGATGATCCATGGATTCCGGACCACGGGCAGCTTCCACGGCGGCGTGAACCATTTCGTGGAAAACTTCGACCCCGGACGCTTCTCCGCCACCGTGCTGTTGGTCACCATGGTCTTCGCCGTTTTCTTCGCCGGCCGGGCAATCAGCGAAAGCCTGGGTGAAGGCGGGTTGTACGCGCTGTTTTTCCAGCGTCCCTCGCACCGGGCCAAAGCATAACAGAGAGTTGAGAAATCCACTTAACCGCGCGGGCACTTGATCTCAAAGGAAAGGTCGTTATGGAATATTCGGGCAAAGTAGCGGTGGTGACCGGAGCCGGCAGCGGCATCGGCCGAGGTCTGGCACAAAAGGCCGGGCAACTGGGCATGAAGGTGGTGGCGTGCGACGTCGACGCCAACGGACTGCGGACCACCGAGGAAAGTCTGACTCAAGGCGGGACCGAAGTCCTGGCCCAGCACACCGACGTCACCGATTACAATTCAGTGGCCAAGTTGGCCGCGGCCGCGTACGAGCGCTTCGGACGCGTCAACCTGTTGTTCAACAACGCCGGCGTGCTGGTGAATGGAATCATGTGGGAGCGCAGCCTGGAGGATTGGCGCTGGCAACTGGACGTAAATGTGATGGGAGTCATCCACGGCATCAAGGCCTTCGTACCCCGCATGATCGCCGGTGGTGAAGATGGCATCGTGGTGAACACGGCGTCGGTTGGAGGTCTCAGTGCCGGACCATTTCAGGGTCCGTATATCGCTTCAAAGTACGCGGTGGTCGGTTTGACGGAGGTGCTGCAGGGAGAACTGTCGCTGCTGCATCCGAAGCTGCGCGCCGCGTGTCTGTGTCCTGGTTCCGTATCCACGAAAATCTTCCGTTCGGAACGCATGCGGCCGGAGAAGTTTGGCTCCAAGACGGAGTCGTCGCAAGAAATAGCCGCTCAATTTAACGACTGGCTGACCAACATGGTCGAAGGCGAGGGCATCCCGCCAATTGAGCTGGCGGAGCGCGTGTTTGCCGCGCTGACGGCCGGAAAGTTCTGGATCTTTCCGCATCCCGAATTCAAAAGCACTTTCACCGCGCGCTACAACGCGATGATGAAGGACGAGGCAGTGCCGACCCGGCTGCCGAAGAATCTTGCCGGGAGACGAAAGTAGACCTCCAATTTTACTTGCCGCCGTACAGGCGTGACAGCGTGCCGTCCAGTGGCACCGGGACCCAGCCGTCGCCGAACGGCCAGTTGATGAAACCCAACGACGCGGACGTGCCGCCGTCGACGTGGAGCGTGGTCCCGGTGACGAAGGCCGCCAGGTCCGACGCCAGGAACAACACGGCGTTGGCCAGGTCGTCGGGCGCGGGCGCAACCTGCATCGGGATATACATTTTGTATGATTCCACCAGCGCCTCGCGCGGTACCTTGGCCAGTTTCTCCCTGCTTTCCGGCGGCAGCGCGAGGGTGTTGCCTTCGCTCGGCGTGGTATCCGGCGCCAGCGTATTGACGCGAATGCGTTCGGCGCCCAATTCGGCCGCCAGCGCGCGGGTGAAGTTCGTCAGCCCCGCCTTGGCCCCGGCATAAACCGCGAAACTGGCCGCGCCGCGATGCGCCTCGATAGTGGTGAAATTGATGATGCTACCGCCGCGTCCGCCCTTGCGAATCAGGGGAATTGCGTGGCGCACCGAGTCCAGCACGTAGCCGTAATTGCGTTGGATGTCTTCCGCGCATTGTTCCGGCGTCGCGTCCATGAACAGGCGCTGGCGCACTCCGCCCACCACGTTGACGACGATATCGAGACGATCAAACTGCGCCGCAAAAGCTTCGTAAAAGCTCCGCAGTTGCGCCGGTTCGATCGCGTTGGCAGCCTTGGCCAGCGTCTTTCGGCCCAGCTTTTCAACCGCCGCGCGAGTGGGTTCCAGCGCGTCCGCCTTGATGTCGCAAAAGGCTACGTCTACGCCGGCGCCGGCCAGCGACGTCGTGACCGCGGCGCCGACCCCGGACGCGCCGCCAATAACCACCGCGACCTTGCCCTGCAAATTCGCCCTGTCCTCGAGTAATCCCATCTCAATTCTCCTATCCCGGCGCGTAGCGGCGCGCCGGATCGACGATGTCCGCTGCGGACGTCGTTCAGCAATCCTTCTGGACCAGAATCCCCTGCGCTTCCAGTTCCTTGACCCGCTGCGCCGAGTAACCGAGGTGGGTTTGGAGAACTTCGAGATTATGCTGCCCGAGCAGCGGCGCCTGCACCGGGATTCCGTCGGGGAAGGCCGAAAAGCGCAGCGGGAAGCCCGGAAGCTCGATTTGACCGACGACCGGGTCCGGGACCGTCCGCACCGTGTGGCGCTGGCGCAGATGTGGATGCTGCATCGCCTCGCCCACGGAAAGCACTGGCGCGACCGGTACCCGATGTTTATCCATCTTCTCGATCGCTTCGTTGTCGGGCGTGCGATCCAGCCAATCCTGGACAATCTTGATCGCTACGGCCTGATTTTTCACCCGTTCCGGGGCGGTGGCGAAGCGCGGATCCTTTGACAGTTCCGGCTGGCCCATCGCCTCACATAGTCCCTGCCATTGATTGTCCAACGGGCCCATGATGCAGATGTAATGGTCATGCCCGTTAAATATCCCGATCGGGGTATAGAGTGGATGCTGGCGGCCGAAGCGTTGATGCAGGTACTTGCCATCGCTGAGGCTGTAAGCGTGCACACCGGTGTCGTGGTAAGTGAAGTATGAGTCGAGCAGGCAGACGTCCAGGTATTGTCCGATACCGCTGCGTTCGCGATATAGCAGCGCGCTGACGACCGCGGCCAGACCATGGACGCCGGTGCTGGTGTCGCCGATGGCCAGACCCGCAAAGACCGGCGGCCCGTCCTTCTCTCCGATCATGTCGATGACGCCGGCGTAACAGGCGCCGATAAAATCCCATCCCGGCTTGGTTGCCAGCGGCCCGTTTTGTCCAAAGGTTGAGATCGAACACATCACGATCTTCGGATTGAGCTCCTTGACCACGTCATATCCCAAACCCAGCCGCCCCATCGTGCCGGGACCGAAATTCTCCACCACCACGTCCATCTTCGGGATGAGTTCCTTGATGATCGCCATCCCGGCCGCGCTTCGGACGTCGATGCACAGGCTCTTCTTGCCCAGGTTCTGCTGGATGAAGTAGCCGCTGCGGTTGTCCTTGAGGTAGGGCATCGCGCGCACGTTGTCGCCCCGCGGCGCCATCTCAACCTTGATGACTTCCGCGCCCATTTCCGCCATCATCCGGGTCACCGTCGGCCCGGCAATGTACTGGCTGAAATCAAGAACCTTGTATCCACTTAGAACGTGCTGTGGTTGCTGCTGAGGCATAAGTCGATACTCCTCGAAGGTAATTAATTCTCCCCCGGTCAGTCAGGGGGAGAACGGCGCCGCCGCGGCGCCAAGAGAGGGTCCTTCTCCAGCGCGCTTTTCGAGGCGCGCGATTACGAATTCGTCAGTGCTGCACAAATTAAATCCAACACATTTTCCAGTTCAGTGTTTCCCTTCTCATTCCAAAGTCTTCTCGACGGACCATGATGCGCAGTGAGATATGGCGATGCTGGTTAACTCGGACCTTCAGGATTCATAATCGCGCGTCGCAGAAAACGCGCTGAAAAAGGACCCTCTCTTGGGCGCCGCGGCGGCGCCCTTCTCCCCCTGACAGGGGGAGAAGGTTAAGAAAATTGCCGTTTCTTTATCGGATGCGGCATACGCATTCTACTTATAGTGACGCAGCACCTGTTCGCCGAAAGTGCGAATCTGATCGATGACCACTTCCTGCGGCAGAAAGCCCTGGTCGCCGCCGACGTTGAGGAATTCCGGATTGGCCTGCTCGACCAGTTCGTCAACCTTGCGCCGCACGTCCGCAACCGTGCCGGCGTACAGGTAGTCGCATCGATCCAGCCGCTCGACGGTCCATTCGCTGGGCGGGAGCATCACCTTTCCCGAGGGATACTTCTCTTCGTCTTCGGGCATGCGGAACGCTTCCCAGAAACCGAACACGCCGCCGAATTGCTTGTAGTAACAATCGCCGATGCCACGTTCGGCCATCGCGAGCGCTTCGCTCTTGTTGCGTGCAATCGACACTGAATGCGCGCTGGCGATGCCTTGTCCGAGTTCGACCTTGCGCCCCGCGCCGGCAGCTTCTTTCTGATAGAGCTCTGACAACCGCCGGACTTGCGACGCGCGCGGGCTCAGAAGCACCGCGTTGATATTCTCGCGTCCGCACCAGGCCACCGTGGCGTCGCTGATGGAAAAAGCCTGGAACAACGGTGGATGCGGCTTTTGATAGGGCTTGGGCACCACCGATATTTTCCTGACCCGATCGCCCTCAATCTCGCCGGGCGCTCCATACTTCGCGGTCCATTCGTGGGCCTTCCACGGCGTGCCTTCCTCGTACGGATAGGGATACTCCCAGAACTCGCCCTTGAACGAAAACGCTTCTTCCTTCCACGCCAGCTTCAGAATCTGGAAGACCTCTTCAAAGACCTTGCGGTTGAGGATGTCAACTTCCGACTGGTCGCTGGGCGCGGCCTGAACGTGAAGCTTCTGCGCCATCGAATTGAGCCATCGCGTTTGATACCCGCGCGCCATCCCGACGATGGAACGGCCCTTGGTCATCTGGTCGAGCCAGCCGATTTCAACCGCCAGGCGCAACGGGTTCCATCCGGGCAGCACGTATCCGATCGGTCCGACCTTCAGATGCTTGGTATGCATCGCGGTGTAGAGCGAAAGCGACGGTACGCTACCGATCTCGAGACCTTCGGTATGCAAATGGTGTTCGGTAAAGCTGGCCATGTCGAAGCCGACATCTTCGGCGACGCGGGCAATTTCGACGATCTGGTCGAGCATCCGCTGCCAGTATTCCGTTCGGTAGCCGATCGGGCGCTCGCGCAACCGCTGCTCCATGGTAACGGGAAGAGTCGGTAGAAAACCCAAAATGAACTTCATGCGAAAACCTTTCAGCGTGAGAGTTCTGCCGCAGTTGTTTTGGGCGGACAGGAGTGAAACGGACCGGCATATGTTTGATCCCCGCAACGAAATGCGAGCGCAACTTGCGCACCTCGCCGGCCTGTTCGATATCGGGCAATCGGTCGAGCAATTCCTCCAGCATCACCTTTACTTCCAGACGCGCCAGATTGGCGCCCAGGCAGAAGTGCTCACCGTGGCCGAACGCCAGATGATCGTTAGGCGTTCGCCCAACGTCGAAGCGGTCCGGATCGGGAAAGGCGGCCGCGTCGCGATTGGCTGACGCATTCCAGATTACCACGCGGTCGCCGGCCCGAATCTTTTGGCCGTGCATTTCGACGTCGTGCTTGGCCGTGCGCATGATGTGGGTGACGGGCGATGCGTAGCGCAGGATTTCCTCGACCGCCGTCGGCATCAACGCGCGGTCTTTAGCCAGCCGTTCGCGCTGCTGCGGATTTTGCAGGAGCGCGAGCATGCCCCCCGAAATCGCATTGCGCGTAGTTTCCTGACCCGCGACGACGAATAGGAAACAGTTGAACAGCATCTCGGAGTCGCTGAGCCCTTCGCCCTCGACTTCGCCGCGCATCAGCGCGCTCACCAGATCGTTGCCGCCCGGATGCGTGCGGCGTTGGGCGATGAACGCGCTGAGATAGTCGAAGTACTGCCGCTGCGCCTTTTGCCCGGTGGCGCGTCCATTGCCATCGATCTGGTATTCCGGATCCTGACTGCCGATCGACATATTGGCCAGGCCGAAAACCAGCTCGCGGTCCGTCTTGGGTATTCCCATCATTTCGCAAATCACCGCGGTCGGCAGTTTGGCCGCCACGTCGAGCACAAAATCGCAGCGGCCCAGCGGCGCAATCGCGTCGATGATTTCGCGCGCGATACTTCTGACCTGCGCCTCCAGCGGAGCCAGCGCGCGCGGTGTAAAGCGCCGGTTGACCACCTGGCGCATGCGGCTGTGGCGCGGCGGGTCGATGAAGATCATCATCTTGCGAAAGCCCAGCCACTCGGCCATCTCATCGTGTTTGTCGCGTCATGATGAGCACGATGCCGCGCTCGGAACTGAAATTGGCCGGATCGCGATAGACGCGTAAGGCGTCATCGAAGCGGCTGATCGACCAGAAAGCCCATGTTTTTGTGCCGGTTCCAATGAACCGGCGCTTGCTCGCGCAGCGTTTTCCAGGCCGCGTAAGGGTCGCCGTCCACATAAAGATCGAGCGACGCGAGATCAATTTCATCCAGTTTCATACGGTCACGTTCACCCGGCGGCGGCGGCCGGTTTCCGGTTGAAATGCGGCAGCACATGACGGCCCATCAACTCGAACGAGCGCATGATGTTGGCATGCGGAATGCGCCCGGCCTGCTTGAAGCAGATTGCCTGATCAATCCCGGCCTTCTGAAGCTGCTCGAATTTGCGGATGACCTCGTCGGGAGTGCCGACGACCACCAGCGGATGCTCCTTGAGCTGAGCGTCGGAAGCATCTTTGGGATCTATATCCATGTCGAGTACCCTGCGCAGGTACTCGTAGGAGTAGAGCTGGTTCTTGGTCGAGAAGGGCTTGAACAGCTCGGCCACATGATGCATGAACCAGCGCGCGCCATCCAGGCCGATCGCCTCGTCCGCTTTGTTTTCCACGACGTGGCAGATAATCAGGCCCGCAAACGCGTCATTGGCAAATTTGGGGATCTGATCGGCGTGTCTGACGCAGGCCTTGCGATACTTGCCCAGCGCCTTCTGCACCTGATCGAAGTTGAGGCTGAAGCTGAGCACGCCCAGTCCGCGATCACCCGCGATTTCGTAGCTGTCGGGCGCCACGCACGCCATCCACATCGGCGGATGCGGCTTCTGGATCGGCTTGGGCACCACGCGCCGCGGCGGGATTTTAAGCAGCTTACCGTCATACTCGAGGATGTCTTCGGTCCACGCTTTGACGATGATCTCGGTGGCCTCGCGGACTTCCTCGCGCGTGCGCTCGTAATCGACGCTGAAGCCGTCGAGTTCCTGGACGGTGGTCGAGCGGCCCAGGCCGAATTCGACCCGGCCGTTGCTGATGATATCCAGGACGGCGGCCTGCTCCGCGAGCTTTATGGGATGATTGAACTTGAAGGGCAGCAGCCGGACTCCATGCGCGATGCGGATATTTTTGGTGCGCTGGCTGACCGCGCCAAAGAACACCTCGGGCGCGGAGCTATGCGAGTACTCCTCCAGGAAATGATGCTCGACCTCCCATACAAAGTCGAAGCCGAGCCGGTCGCCGAGTTCGATCTGCTCCAGGGCCTGCCAATAGATGTTGTACTCGCTGCGCTCGTTCCACGGCCGTGGCATCTCCATTTCATAAAGCAGGCCGAATCGCATAACTTCCTTCCTCACTCCGATGTTGTGTTCTTATCCCTATGCCACATCGCTACCTTGGGCTACCAGCTGCGCGCGGACTCACGCTCGCGGTCGCGGCGCGCCTTTAGCGAGGCGGTCTTGGCGCGACGTTCAATTCCCAGGTGATGTTCAGCGTGTACTCGCGCACCTTCCATCCTGAAGCGGTCCGCACCAGGTGATGAACATAGTTCCCACCCATGTCCCAGGGCGGATGGACGCCCTCGGATTCGCGGATAAAATGGCGGGCCTGCATATACACCAGGGTTTGTGCATCGTCGCCCTTGAGGTCGATTTTATAGACGTTGAACAGATGCTGGGTCGACGCGAAGCGGCTGATCGACGTGATCACCGAATCGGCGAATTGATTGCCGGGCAGCGTTTGCCGGCGTCCCTCTTTAAATGATCCGCCGCGGATCAGCACCGCGAGTTCATCGGCGAAGACCGTGGCGAGAAGTTTCGCGTCGCGTTGGTCGATGCTGGTGGCGTAGCGGTAAACCACGTCGCTGATTTCCGTGCGGTCAAGCAGGAGCTGCCGCTTTTGTTCGTCATTCATTGGCCGTCCCTTTATGCGATGCGCGGGCGCAACGCCATGGCAGATTAATGGCACATCGTCCGGGTTCGCGGCCAGCATCCGGTCCGGTCGTGGTGCGCCAAATTTTGGGTTCACCGGTAGCGGCGCTCAGCGATTAGCGGGAGTTGGCGTTTCCAAAAGGGACGCGACTGTATCCCCTTTGGAAACAGAACGTCTGTTCCGACGCGCATGAAGTCGTACAGACAGGCCGTCGCGCCGCGAAAATGGTCATTCGCCCGGCGGCATGTCGCTTGCTTCCGGCGACCAGCGGTTCTTGTTAGGGCATCGCTGCGCGGGCAATAGCGTCAGGTTTCGCAGCGACGACCCGAACGGAGGCGTTCGGGATCGCAAAATAGGACGCTGAGCATGAAGCAAGATGCCGAGATCGGGAAATGGAGCGTCTATTGGAAGGACAAACCGGTGGAGGAGGATTTTGCCAGCCAGGCGGAGGCCGAAGAATGGATCGACGAGCAGATTCCGCTCAATCGCTAAGAACGCGGAAAAACGCGTCGTCGCCGGTAATGCCGTCCGGCCTTGCGCTTGTCCTTGAGCCCTGCCTCTGGCAGCAATCTGCGTCACGCGTGTGCTTGGGCTGCGCCATTCGCGCGCGTCGGCTGCTCAGTTGCTTCCCTCATCTATCACAGCGTCCTGACGCTCCTCGGCTTTTTCGATTGCAGCCGGCGGTGGGGTCACGGCCAGCACGATCTTATCGATTACACCAGTGAATTTGTTGTCGCCTTCCTTGTAGTCCTCAGTCACCGGCGTCGCCAGATCTTCGCCGACATCTTCGGTTTCATCCGCTGAGAAGACGAATGGCTCCGTACGCTCTATCCTGCCTTGCGCAACCTTCTGATCGTTGACGTAAAGAGTACCGGTGCCGCCTTTGCCCACGCCTCCGCCGTCGTACTTGAAGTCGAACTTGACGGTCGCCTTGCCGGCGGGTAGCGGATCCTTCGACTCGAGGGTGTAACGATGCTTGTCGAGCCAGTTGTAGCAGTACTTGAGCTTGCTGCCCTTCACGTAAAGGGTCCAGCCGCCGAAACGTCCTCCCTGAGCGAGGATCACACCCTCGCCGCCGCCCGGAGGAACTTCGATCCCGGCGGTCACGGTATGCGAGCGGTTCTTGATATCCAGCGTTGCGTTTTCCATCATCGCGCTCATGCCGGGATAGAGGGTCACCGAAGTGCGTCCCCACATGATCGAAGGGCGTCCGGCCAGGGTCGGGTTGAAGCGTTCGATGCGGCGGTCGTCAAGCGGCAAGACGTTGTACTTTTCGGCTTGCGCGAGAAATAGTTGCTGTAGCTCCGCGAGCTTGCCGGGATTTTTCGCGGCGAGGTCCTGCGATTGGCTGAAATCGTCGTTGGTGTTGTAGAGCTCCCACCTATCCGCGCTGAATTTCGGCGGCGTCCCGGCGACGTCCCACGGGATGCTATGGCGGGTCACCGCGGTCCAGCCGTCGTGATAAATTCCGCGATTGCCGAACATCTCGAAGTACTGCGTACGATGCCGGGTCGGGGCTTTCGCATCGGCGAACGTGTACGCCATGCTGACCCCTTCGATCGGCTTCTGCCTGACGCCGTTGACGAACTTAGGCTGCGGCAGGTTTGTGGTCTCGAGGATGGTGGGCGTGATGTCGATGACGTGATGCCATTGGGTCCTGATGCCGCCCGCGTCTTTGATGCGTGCGGGCCACGCGATGACCATCCCGTTGCGGGTGCCGCCGTAATGCGACGCCACCTGCTTGGTCCATTGGAAGGGAGTATCACCCGCCAATGCCCATCCCACCGGAATGTGCGGGAAGCTGTTGGGGCCGCCGATCTCGTCGAGATGAGCAAGGATGTTTGCGGTGGTGTCGGGAATGCCATTGAAGGCGGCCATCTCGTTGAGCGTCCCTTCCAGGCCGCCCTCGGCGCTCATGCCATTGTCGCCGGCGATATAAATGATCACTGTGTTGTCGGAGACTCCGGCCTCTTTGAGGGAATCGATGAGGCGGCCGACTTCATGGTCCGCATACTCGCCGAAGCCGGCATAGTTCTCCATCAGCCGCTCGGCGACCCGCTGGTCATCGGCGCTGAGTTTATCCCAGTGTTTGACGCTCGGAGTCCACGGGGCGAGCTGAGTGTTTTGCGGGACGAGACCCAACTGCTTCTGGCGCGCGAGAGTTCGCTCGCGGTAATCGTCCCAGCCTTGGTCGAATTTGCCCTTGTACTTGTCACGCCATACTTGCGGAGTGTGGTGCGGCGCATGCAGAGCGCCGGGCGCGAAGTAGATGAAGAAGGGCTTGTCCGGTGTCATCGTGTGCTGGAAGCGCATCCAGGCGATCGCCTGGTCGGTCATGTCGGTCATGAAGTTATAGCCGGGTGTGTGCGGGGGCTCGACCTGCGCAACGCCGTCAAAGATCATCGGCGCCCACTGATTCGTCTCACCGCCAAGGAAACCGTAGAACTTCTCAAAGCCGTCGCCGACTGGCCAGCGCGCAAACGGTCCCGAAACGCTTACCTCCCAGGCCGGCGTCTGATGCATCTTGCCGAAGGCCGCGGTGTTGTAACCGTTCAGTTTGAGGATCTCGGCAATAGTTGCGGCCTCGTTGGGGCGGATCGAGTTGTACCCTGGGGCGCTGGTCGCCAATTCGGTAATCGCACCCATGCCGACCGAATGATGGTTGTGGCCGGTCAGCAGCGCCTCGCGAGTCGGCGAGCACAATGCGGTGGTGTGAAACTGAGTATAGCGGAGCCCGCTTTTCGCGAGTGAATCCATCGTGGGCATGTTGATGCCGCCGCCGAAGGTGCTCGGCGCGCCGAAGCCGATGTCGTCGAGCAGGATGACGACGACGTTGGGGGCGCCTTGGGGAGGCCGCAGTTCTTTGATCGGCGGAAATTTAGCCTCCCGCGCATCCAGCGGAACCTTCCCCGGATATTGGTACTGAGTATCGGGAATTGGCAGTGAGGAACGATCGGGCTGCTGGGCGTAGGAAGGAACGAGCCCAGCGGCGATTCCCAGGCATACGGCAACTCCCAGCATTGGGAGTATTTTCTTCTGATTGTCATTCGCTCCTCCGGGGCGCTCACAACGCGAGCCAAGGGCGTGCGCGTCAGCGGCTATCTACAGTCGAAAACTGGCCGCGAAACGGGCCATCAAGTTATCCCCTTCGTTTTTAAGAGCCAGGACCGGGAGAGGTCTAAAACTCCCTCTCCGCCAAGGTGTTCACTAGCCCGTGGAAAAGAGAACAACCGCGATGTGCGGGCGGGTTTTCGACTTGACGTGGCGCGTCACTGACCAAACTGGATGGGCTGCGGGCACGCGTCGCCACCGGCGTTGTAATCGTAAACCATGCGCAGGCCGAAATCAGCGCCCGCCGACAGGCCGGCCGAGAGAATCGCGAGCAGGATCAGGAAAACTACGCCTCCCTTACGTGGCATCGGGCGAGCTATCAAGGCCCACACCCACGCGACGATGCTCAGTCCAAGGACCCCCAGCATGATGCGCTCGTGGTTGACCAGCAGATGCTCCCGCACCGAGGGCGCGACCATAACGCCCTCGGCCCCGTACAGACCGCTGGCGACCGCCGCGGCCGCGCCGAGCACGCCAAGTCCGAGCAGCCACAGCGCCATCCATCCGTAATTCTCTTTTCCGGTCAGCCACGCAAGCAGGTAAAAGAGCGCGGCAACGGGCAAAAGTGCAATCGGAAAATGGACAATTAACGGATGGATGTTCTGCAGGTGCTGCACCCCGGGAAGAAGGGTGCTCAGCACTTACTTGACCGATTCAACGGTCAAGAACGTCATTCCGCCCTTGGTGTACTGCTGCCCGGTGACCGTTACCTCGTCCTCCATCTTGTCAGTGATGGAACTGGGCAACCCCTGGCCGTCCTTGGGCGGCAGCAAGACGTAGAATTTCTCGCTCTTGTCTTGTTCCAGCAGGACCGGGATACCCGCCTTCGCGCAGCCCATCGCGCACTTCTGATGACTGGGGCCGTGAGCACCCATCGTCACGAAGCACAAGCCGTCGCGCAGGTGCCCGGTCACGGCTGTATCCGCGGCCAGAGCGCCGCCCGCGACGGCAGCCGACAGCAGCAATCCCAAGCTAAGCACCATCATTGTCTTCATCGTGTACCTCCTGGTTTTTTCGGACCCGGTGAATGCTTTGGCAAACCTTCTCACAGCTTACACCAGCAAAGCGCCGTAGCTAACCAAAATCGTGGTGAAACCAGGAAGCGTTTTGCGCCGCTCAGCGGATGGCCGCGCTCGGCTTCCGCAACGTGCCGATGATCCAGCGTCGAATGGAATTTGGGAATTGAAGGAGCGAAAGCTGCGCAGCTGCCGGTGCGAGCGTCGTCTTCCGAGCAGGTCTTATCGAGTCCGCTACAAGGATGACAAAAGTGCGTGAAGGTGCGAAAGCCGGGCCACACTAAATGGACCATAGTCCTATATCAAAACCGCGCGCTACCCGTTACGATCGCGCATGCCGGCCGCCGACGGGTTTTTGCGGATGCGATTGAGCCGCGCGGCACAGCGATTAGACGCGATGCGTGGCGAGCTTTCAATCGTGGAAAGCTCGCGTACTAGGGCGTGAAACGAAACATCAACAGCCTGGTTGACATGATGGGCCAACAGATATGGCAATACTAAAGAAGGGCAAGCGCAGGATTCTTCCCGCCTCGCTCATAATCAGTCTCCTCGTCTCCACCTCGCCGCTCAATTACGGATGCTCGCGGAACCCGGAGGCGCCATCGCAACCGGGCGTGCCGCCGCCGGCGGCCCAGGCGTCGCCCGCGAGCGCCGCTCCAGCGGCGCCTTCTTCTGCGATGCCCGCGGCCAATCCCGCCGCCGAACAACCGCCACCGCCCCCGGGTAGCGCAACCGCCGAACAGCCGGTGCCGCCGCCGGCCCCGTTAACCGCGGAACAGTTGCAGCAACTGGTCGCGCCGATAGCGCTTTATCCCGACATGCTGATCGCGCAAATCCTCGCTGCGTCAACCTATCCCCCCCAGGTTGTGGACGCCGAGCGCTTCATTAAGGCGCATCCCAACCTGTCCGGTGATGCGCTGGCGGCCCAGGTCAATCCGCAGCCGTGGGATCCCAGCGTCAGGTCGCTGTGCCAGTTCCCTTCGGTGCTCGACACGATGAGCCAAAGTTTACCGTGGACCACGGCACTCGGGCAGGCGTATTACAACCAGCCTCAAGACGTGATGAAAGCGCTGCAGGTGATGCGCAAGCGCGCGATGGACGCGGGCACACTGAAGAGCACCTCGCAACAGAGAGTCGAAGTCCAGACGGTAGCATCCGCGTCCGGATCGGCCGGCCAGATTGGAGAGGGCGTGGCGCCCGGACCGCAGGTGATAGTCATCCAACCCGCGCAGCCCAACACGGTTTATGTACCCACCTATAATCCGCAATCCGTGTATGGTGCTCCGGTTCCGCCGCCGCCGGGATACTCGGGCGCCCAAATGCTGGGCGCGGGAGTACTCGCCTTTGGGGCCGGGGTGGTGCTCGGCTCACTAATCAATCACGGGAGCAATAATTGGGGCTACAACTGGGGCGGCGGTAATGTCTCTTACAACCGCAACGTGTGGGTCACCAATTCCAATTTTGTCCGCCGATATCCTGGCTACCCGGGTTATCCGGGATACCGCCCGGGCTACCCCGGATATCGACCCGGCTATCCTGGATATCCCCCAAGACCCGGTTATCCGGGATATCCAGGAAAACCCGGATACCCAGGATACCCCGCAAAACCCGGATACCCGGGCTATGCGGGAAAACCCGGATACCCGGGATATCCCGGCGGACGGCCCGGTTATCCGAGCACGCTCCCGGCCAAGCGGCCCAATTACGCCGGCAACAATCCGAACAATCTGAAGCCTAACTTTCCCAAAACCTATAAAAATCCTAATCGGCCGAATTATCCCAACCAGCCGGCTAACCGTCCCGGAAGCAAGCCGGGGCATACCGGCCAGGCAATAAGCCGAGCGGAAATTTTGGCGGCAACAAGCCTGCCGGTAACTTCAACCGGCCTGGCGGCAATCCAGGGGCCAACAATCGCGGTTATGGCTCCGCGAGCCGCGCTAATCCCGGCGGAAAAAATGGGGCCGCAGGCGGCGGGTTCGCCAAGGGGACCGGCAATCGCGGCGGGGGCGGCGCGGCGGCGGCTATAAATCCGGCGGCGGAGGCGGGGCTAAGGGCCACAAGCGCCAATGAGGTCGGCCAGGCCGGCTGACTGAGAGCGACTGACCGTGACTGAAACGCGAAGCCGCCACTCAATCTTGTTTCCAGGCGGAGCAAGGCGGGGACTCCAATCTGGACCTTTGTTTACTCGATTAAATTGAGTGAGTTCCAAAGACCAAGAATTTCTGTAACCAAGTTTGAGTTTGTGACCGCTTTCGTCGATCAAAAAATCCGCCGTTGCATACGATGAGTTCCGCTCAAACAGAAAAGCCGCAGGATAGTCGGGGCGAGAAAGGCCAGGACCCCTCGACCGTCGCGATCGTGGGCGGCGGCGCCAGCGGTGCCTTGGTCGCGATCCGGCTTCTGAAGGAGGCGATCGCGCCGCTTCACGTGGTGGTCATCGAACCTTCTGAACGCCTCGGCAAGGGGGTCGCCTATGGGACTTCGTGTAGCAGCCATCTGCTGAACGTTCGCGCGGGAGCGATGAGCGCATACCCTGAAGCGCCGTTTCATTTTGCCGACTGGCTGCGGGGAAATGTCGGCCCGACTTGGACACCGCAGTCTTTCGCACAGCGCCGCGTTTACGGCGAATATATTGAACAGCAGTTGCGCCAGGCCCGCAGCGGGGCCGCGCCAAGGGTGCATTTTGAGCATGTGCGGAGCCGGGTGTTGGGAGTTAGCCGCGGCGCCGGCGGGGCGGTGCTGGAACTGCACGATGGCACGCGAATCGCCGCGCAAAAGGTGGTCCTGGCGTTGGGCAATCCGCCGCCGTCAAACCCGCTGCCCGGCAATCAGAGCCTGGTCCCACTGTCGCCATGGTCTTCGTACAAGACTTACGGACTGCGCCCAAACGCGGCCGTGCTGTTGATCGGCTCGGGTCTGACCGCGATCGATGTGGCCCTGGCCCTGGACGACGGCGGGCACCGGGGACCCGTCCACGTAATCTCGCGTCACGGCCACTGGCCGCTGATTCATGGACCCGCGCCGATCTTGCGCAGTTTCATGGGCGCGGACGATCTCCCGCGTTCGGTCCGGGGTCTCACCAAGCTGTTGCGGCGCGAGGCCCGTAGCATCGTGGACGACGGCGGCTCGTGGCGCAGCGCTATCGACGGCCTGAGGCCCTATACGAACGATTTCTGGACCGGGCTGAGTATTGATGAAAGGCGCAGGTTTTTGCGTCATCTCCGCCCGTATTGGGACATCCATCGCCATCGGATGGCGCCGGAGGTGGCGCAGCGGCTGGCGCGGATGTGTTGCGAGGGGAGGGTGGTTCTCCACGCCGGCCGGGTTGTCAGCGTTATCCAACGGCCCGATGACGCTTTGGCCGTAGGCATGCGGCCGCGTGGCAGCGTCGAAACGGAGACCCTTGCGGTCGAGCAGATCATCAACTGCACGGGTCCGGACGCCGACTATCGCCGGATCGATCAGCCCCTGGTCCACCAGCTGTTCGATCTCGGATTGGCGCGGCAAGACGAGTTGGGCCTGGGTTTGTTGACTTCCGAAAACGGAGCCCTGATCGGTCGCGACGGCACCGCGTCGCGCGTTTTCTTTACCCTTGGCCCGCCGCGCAAAGGGACGCTCTTTGAGACTACCGCGATGCCCGAAATCAGGGTCCAGGCGGCCGCGCTGGGCCGCTTGTTGCGCAACAACTTGACCGCCTGAATCACGCGTTGATTTCCGCTCCCGGTCTCCCTGCAACGCCGTGGTTCATAATCTTCTGCCTTTTAGGGGAAGGCCAGCCGAGCCATACTCAAGTCTCGAGTTACAATAACTAGCCCGACTTTTTCACCAACGATGTGAACAGCGCGCAGGGAGAGTAGTTGGGCATACGCGCACTAGGCTGTCCGCCACCGATCGGGATTTTCAAGGGCGCGTCGCCGCTCGTAAGAGCGGCGCGACTTAAAACTCGATCGGCAGCTTCAAATGCTCGTGGTAGATGAAGTTGCGATGGTCGACCAGCTCCGTAAAGCGTTCCATCAGTGGCTCTGGCATTATCCCCGCACGCTGTGCGGGAGACATCGTCGGCGTCCATTCCGCGGGCGAGGGGCTCAAGGTCAGCGCAAAGCTGGCCGCGTACACATCCAGTGCCGAAAGCTGCTGGCCCAGGAAATATTTGCTGCCGGCCTGGCGCTGGCGTTGTAATTGAACGCTGAGCCGGGCGAGTATGTTTGCCACCCGATCCGGGGCCTCGGCAACGGCCTTGGGTTCGTATCCGTACTTGCTGCCCAAATAGCGGGCGTAGTTGACGAAACCATCGCGATCCTTGAATCGATGATGAACTATTGGCGTGCCAGAATCGTCCGTGATTCGCTGATGAAGCATGATCAAGCGCTTGCACCACGACAGGCCGTTTTCGCCCGCCACTTCGTTGATCAGGCCGAACATCGTAACCCGCTCGTCGATCGAGGCCGGAATCAGCGCGGGCTGAGGCCCCAGCCGTTCCGCCAGGTAAAGCTGTTCCATCCAGGTGCTGCGCGGCCGTTCGTCATTCCAAACCGCCACCGGCATGCTGGTCTGGGCGGTCCACGCCTGCAGCTCCGGATCAGGGCCCGGCATTTTGGGTTTGACCCAGGCAAAGGGCACGCGCTTCAAAAACAGGATTTGCTTGAGTGCTTCGGACCAGGGCGAGATCGAGCCGGCCGCCAAAACTACCCGCAACCCGCTCATCGACTTGGCTTCCTGAATGGAAATGTAATTGACCATTGTGACTTCTCCTCTCTAAGGCCGAATGGCCTCGCGCAGGCAGGTTGTCGCATCGCGAGGTTGAAGCGGGAATTGTGCTAATCGTAATGGTGGCTCCGGTCCGGCATCGAGTTGGCCGGGGCGACTTCGCCAGTGAAAAAGGAATGCGCGCCATGATCGATCTTTACTACTACCCGACCCCAAACAGCCTGAAGGTTACCATCTACTGCGAGGAAGCAGGGTTGCCCTATCGCATCATTCCGCTCGATTTGCCAGGCGGCGCGCACAAAGAGCCCGAGTATCTCAAAATCAATCCCAACGCCCAGATGCCAGCGATCATCGATCACGACGGTCCCGGTGGCGGACCATACAAGTTGTTCGAGTCCGGCGCGATCCTTATGTACCTGGCCGAGAAGACCGGTTTGTTCATGCCCGCCGACACCCGCGGCCGTTACGACGTGATCCAGTGGCTGATGCTGCAGATGGCGCGCATCGGGCCGTTTTTGGGACAGGCGGTCGCGTTTCGGCGCATGGAAGACAAGATTACATTCGCGATTGACAAGTTCACCGCCGAATCGCGCCGGCTCTATAACGTGATCAATACCCGCGTCGCCGAGGTCCCCTATCTTGCCGGAGACTACTCGATCGCCGATATCGCCACTTATCCGTGGATCAGAATTCATGAAAAACAGGGCCTGACGCTGGAGGAGTTCCCCAGCCTCAAGAATTGGTTCGAGCGAATCCAGGCGCGGCCCGCGGTTCAACGCGGGATAGCTGTGCCCTGGGAAGCGGCGGTCAGAACTCCCCCGGCGCCGACGTGACCACAGCGCGGGGCTGCGCCCGGCGCCCACCTCAAGACAAGCTGTAGAGCTTGGCGGCGTTCCCGCACACGATTTGATAGCGCTCCTGGGCGGGCACGCCCTCGAAATGCTCGTCCAGATATTGATGCGAGTGCGGAAAGGTCGTGTCGGTGTGGGGATAGTCGGCTGACCACATGATGTTGTTGATCCCCACCAGATGCCGCATCTGCACCCCAACCTTGTCCTCGACAAAGGTACACAAGACTTGTCGATGGAAGTACTCGCTGGGCGGCAGGGCCAAGTCGGACTTGGCCCAGTACCGATGGCGTTTGTAGACGCGATCGGCGCGCTCCAGAAAATACGGAATCCACCCGATGTTACCCTCGGTCGAGACGAACTTGAGTTTCGGATAGCGTTCCAAAATTCCGCCAAAGATGATTCTCGACAACGCTTCGTAGTTGGCCAGCGCGCCGAGGTTAAGCACCGCCAGCTCGTTGCCGAAAAGTTTCTTTTCTTTGTTGAAAAGCGCGTCGGTCTGACGGCTGCCAGTTCGCAAATGAATATGGACCGGCAAGCCTTCGGCCTCGGCGGCGGCCCAAATCGGTTCGAAGGTGGCGCTATTTAGCGGCTCGCCGCGAGGAAAAGTTGGCAGCAGAAAGCCGCGGATGCCTGCTTTCCTGGAAACCCGCTGGATCTCCTGCACGCCCAGCTCGACGCTGTCGGTGGGAATCATCGCCAGTCCCAGTAGGCGATTTGGATCGGTGCTGCAGAATTCAGACAGAAAGTCGTTATAGGCGCGCTGGCAGGCGTACTGCAGCTCGATGTCTTCGAGCAGATAGATCGCCAGCAAATTGGGGTAAAGCACCTCGGCGTCCACCCCATCGAGATCCATGTCCTTCAGCCGTTCGATCGGATTCCAGGCCCCAGGGCGGGCGTCGTCCAGGGTCAAACCCTTGAATTTGAATTCCTCGAATTTCTTGCCGCCTTCGAACGATACGCCGAAAGTCATTCCCCGCTTGCCGTCGATCACCCAGGCGTCGCCGTCGGCCCCGCGTTCGACGCGCGGAGCCCGATCGCGGAGCTTGGCCGGTACTCGGGTAACGAACGTGTCCGGGGGTTCCTGTATGTGGTCATCCGCGGAAACGATATCGTATTGTCGCATTCGTTACCTCTCACAAAGTAGAGATGCATGCAGTTTCGACCCGCTCCGGCTCTTTCAGACTGCCTCGCAATATCCTCGCTTCCAAGCACCGCCGGCGTCCGCTTCGAGTTTCGGTTCTGAGAATCGCAAAAGGTCGGCGGTTGTCAAGAGCAGGCAGCTTGCTTTATCAGCAGGCGTTTGGTGTCGCCGGGCGCGGGATGGTGATGCAGACCCCCGGCTGGCAGAACCTGGTCGCGCAGTCCCATGACTGGTTGTCCAGGAACCTGACCATCCAACAAATGCGAGATTTGTTCCGGAATGATCTTCCCGACGTTATCGGCGGCGACGCTTTCCTGCGTCGCCCGTGAGCGGGTCGGCTTCGCTTCGAGTCTCTACAGTATGTTGCGCAACAACTTCGCGGCGTTGGCGGTGGCCTATTTGTCGACGACCCTGGTGACTCGCGAGCAGGTACATCAGAACAATCTGACTCAGCACTACACGGTATTCGAACACTGGCGGGTGGCAGGGTCAGCCATGGGCTACGGCAGCCATTTCGGAGTGAGCGCAGATCGGGCGGTGGAGCTCATTTATCATGGCATCCTGTCACAGGCCGCGATGCTTTCCTTCAGCGACCCGTTCCGGATCCTTGCCTTTATCGCATTCGTGCTGATCCCAGGACCGTTTCTGCTGAGTCGCGCAGCGACAGGGGCGCACACCGCGGAGGTCCACTGAAAGCGATGCCCGAAGCATGGCGCGTCAATGTACCCAAGACCCGCCACACCAAGGCAGCAACGAAATCTCGGGTCGTCCAAATGGCGGCGCACTGAGATGTAGTCTTTTGCTCGGTTGGCGTTTGTGTTAGGGTCGCTCGCTTAAATCCTGAACCATGGCCCATGATGATATGAGGAAGACGAGGACCACACCAGCGATAACAACATCGGCCAGGCGCCTCGGGCATCCATTTACCATGGATTAGGAACCGGCCAGCCGGGCGCCTTAGAAATTCCAGCGCATCCTGGTTCTTGGCTCCCTCGGCCGCGATTTCGATCGACGTCACTGCTGCCATTTTGCACCGCGTGCCAGACGGTGTTTCGGTTAGCGAAGCCCGCGCACCTCTGCGCTGGGAGGATTCCAAATCACCAGTTGGCGAAGGGGGCGGTCTTCATAGTTGGAGTGCCTATGAGCGACTCCGGGAGGAATGTTGATGATGCTACCCGCCTCAACACGATGCACTGCGAGCTCTTCTTCAATCGTAAGTACGCCTTCCAAAACGAAGATTGTCTGGCTCGACTCGTGGCTGTGATTCGCGGAGGCGACCACGCGCCTTGGATATTCGACGGTCATTAGTTGTATCTGGCTGGCATCCGGAGTGGCGTCGTCGAAAAGCACCTGGATTTTACGTCCCATCCGCTCCTGAAAGGGCTGCGTCTTTGCATCTGTGACCGTGATTTTCATTGCCTCCTCCGTAGCGCGGCGCCTCGGTCGCTGTTCAGTAGCGCCGTTCTTCTTCCCATGCCTTGTAGTCGCTCAACGCTTTCTCGAGGTCGGCGAACTGAGGCTCGTAGCCGAGGTCTTTGCGCGCCCGCGAAATGTCGGAAGCCGGGCGGACGGGTCCGGTGTGCGGGTCGGTCGCCGAAATTCCACGCCATTCGCCCGGGCCTATTTCTATTTTTGTTTTCGGGAACACCCGCTTCATCGCTGCGGCTATTTCACCGATCGAATAGAGCCGACCGGCGCTGATGTTGTACAACCAATTCGGGAGGGTTGGTGCCCGGTAGGTCAGTATAAAGCCTCTTACCTCGTCCTTCACGTAAGTAAGATCGATCCTGGTATCCGCGCCCTGGGGAACGGATACAGCTTCACCCGCGATGGCCTTTTCGAAGATGGCCTGTATGGGAACGCCGGCCGATCTGCCGCGGGGCAAGCCAGGGCCATAAACGCGCGCAGGCCGGATAATCGCCGCGTCGACTCCGTGCTCTGCGCGATACATATAGGTCAGTTCTTCGCACATCAGCTTCGTCGATGCGTAGGGGGCGATACCGTCGCGCGCGTTTACGGGCAGCGCGTATTCGGTCTCGGGAATCAGCCTCGACTGATCCTTGCCGGTGGCACCAGCGGCGGCGAAGGAACTGGTGCAAATTACGCGGTGAAGCCCAAGTATTCGCCCCGCCTCAAGGACGTTCACCGTGCCCATAACATTGACCTGTACGGTCTCCACGGGACGCTCTTTGGCGCCGGCCATGATCGCCGCGAGATGAATCACGTCCTGGACTTTGTGCTGCTTGATGGTATTGAGCAAAAGCGGCAAATCGAGCACGCTGCCGATTACGAAGGGAAACTTCTTTAACAATGGATAGACTACCGAATGCGAAGGCGGAGCGGTTACATCGTAGCCGATCACCTGCTCCCCTTCCTCCAGTAGTGTGCGTAGAATATTGGAGCCAATGTTACCCGCGGCCCCGGTCACCAGCACCGACATGATTCCCTCCGTGACGTTCCGTGCCGATCAACCCCCGGTTAAGGCTAGCGATCATGCCTCTCCGTAAAACCGATTGGGATTGTCGAAGAGTATTTTCTTAAGCACCGGTTTTGAGACCAGGGTTTCCATTTCGACGATTTGCGCTGCCATGTCCGGATCGTGATCCGGATGCGGGTAGTCGCTCGCGAATAGAATGCGGTCTTCGCCGATGTACTTTATGAGGCCTCCGAGATACGGTTCGACTTCCATCGAGATGTAGCATTGACGGCGGAAGTATTCCGACGGCTTCATCTTTACATTCGCCGCGACCGACAGGCCGTTGGTCTTGTACTCGATTTCGTCCAGGCGCCAGAGCCAGAACGGGAGCCATCCGCAACCGGCTTCAAGGAAGGCGAATTGTAATGTGGGATGACGCTCAAGGACGCCGCTTTCCAACAGAGCCAGGAAGGCCAGCATCTGTTCCATTACATGGTTCGTATGACAGGCAAACTGGCTCGTGAAACGGCCATCGGTGACTCGCGGCAGTGCGCCGCCCCCTTCATGTATCCCCACGCTGATTCCAAGCCGCTCGGCCTCGGTCCACACCGGTTCATAGGCTAAATCGCCCAGAGTCCGCAGGGTTTCATTAGCAATCGGATTGGGTCGCACGAACACCGCTTTAGCGCCAAGCGCGGAGACCCGGTTGAGCTCGCTTAGGGCATCTTTGGGATCATGGAGGCTGAGACCCGGAACCGGTTTGAGCCGTTTAGGATCGTATGAGCAGAATTCGAACAGCCAGTCGTTGTAAATGCGCACCAGCGCGGCGGCGACCGCAGGGTTCATGTTTCGGAAAGCCCAGAGCTGAAGGCCCTTGGTGGGGTAGAGGTAAGAAACATCGAGCCCCATGCGATCCATGGCCTGGACCTGTGATTGCGGACTCCACTTAGCTTCCAACTCGCTCTTATAGTTCTTCTGCTCGCGGCGCTTGAACTCTTCCTGGAGAACATTGGTCATGGTCGGCGGAACCTTTTGACCATCGTAAAACCAGTGGTGCTCTCCTTTTCGTTGGGGCGCGATCGCCGCAAGGTCGGAGGGCAAGTGTTTCTCCCATAAGTCGCTTGGTTCGATTACATGACCGTCGGAATCGATGATTTGGTATCCCTTAATCATCTGCAACATCTCCAAGCTGTAAAAGCGCCAGAATATCCTCGCACGCGCGTTTCCGGACGGCCCCGATTCATCTGCTCGCCGGGCCTGAGCGGCAGCCGCTTGCCCGGCAGCGGACCCTCAAGATTGACCGTGTCGTGGCCGTGGTCGCGCACTAACCTACATGGGAATCGGCCGATATGACTTGTAGATTCTCCATGAGAGCCTCTCCTATGCACTTGCCATGATCGGTGTCCCCGATTGACCGATATCGAAGTCAGTTCAGTGACTGTACCGCGTCCGGTCTGGGATGCGAAGACCTTTTTCAGAACATCAGCTTTCAGTCACGCGACTTTTCGCCGCTAACGTCTTGGGGAACCCGCACCTTTACTCCGGCCAGTTCCTCCTGAAAGGCGAACATGGCGGTGACGTCGCGTGCGCCCCAACCGCGAGCCATTGCAGCCTCGACTTCTTGCCGGAATTGGGCCGACAGCGGCGTCGGGACGTTATGGTCATGGGCCAGTTCGGCTGCGAGCGCCAAATCCTTGCGCGCCAGTTTCAGTGCGAACTGCACGCTGTCCAAGCCACCCTTGAACGCGACTGCGGAAACTATGGACAGTGGATTTGATCGCCCCAACACGCCTTCGGAGACCGCCTTCAGCAACATCTCTGGATCCGCCCCCGCCTTCACCCCCAAGGTGAAGCCCTCCGCGACCACCATCATCAGTGTCAGCGCGATCTGATTGTGTACCAGCTTCGCGATCGTTCCTGAGCCAGTCGCCCCCACATGCAAGAGCTTGTCGCCAACGGCCTTCAGCACCGGTTCAGCTCGCTGGTATGCGGCCTGGTCTCCACCAACCCAGACCGCGAGCGTGCCGCGCTGCGCGCCCACGGTGCCACCGCTGACAGGAGCGTCCAACATCTCGACGTGCTTCTCCTTCAGCATGTGATGCAGACGCCTGACAACCGCCACTGAATTGGTACTGAGGTCTGCATAGATCGAACCTCGCACCATGGCCGCGACCAACCCATCCCGACCTGCGACAACGTCCTGCACTTCCTTAGGACCAGGCAGAGAACTCAAGACGAGATCGCTGCGCCCTGCCAACTCGACAGGATCTTTAGACCAGGTAGCGCCGGCTTTCAGATGCGGAGCGGCCGCGTCGCGGGAGACATCAAAAACGGTGACCTCGTGGCCGGCCCGGATGATGTTCAGGCACATCGGCCCGCCCATGTTCCCAAGTCCGATAAATCCCACTCGCATAATCTGCTTCCCAATATTGGCAACCGGTAACCGTCGTGAAATGTACAAACTTGGCGCGGCATTTGATAGCCAACTAGCCTGCCGCTTTTGTCGCGATCTCGTCAAAAAAGTGCGATTGGAGCGTTGAGGCCGGCTCCGCGTTTGACGCCTTCGCCGACAATGTTTATCAGTTTGGTTCAGGTGCGGCGACAAACGCGAAGGTACGAGATTGGTTGGCCGGGATGAAAAGCGCGGCCCCGCTCAATCAGGCAAAGCTGTGGAAAAAATTCGTAGAGGGAAGATCATATGACTCGGAGCTACAATGTAATCGATGCTGATGGTCACGTGCTCGAACCGCCCGACATGTGGCTCAATTACATGGAGTCCAAATATCACGACCGTGCCCCGCGGATTATCATCAACGAATACGGTAAGGAAACCTTCCAGATTAAGCCTGGACGGATCCTGCCCATGCCGGAAAGCTCGGTCGGGATTGGCTCTGCCGGCGCCTTCGGCGCACGCGAGAGCAAGAAAGCCTACCCTAAGAAATATACCGAGGCGCGCAAAGGGGGCTTCGACCCGCACGCGCGGATTCCTGACATGGAATCGGAGGGAATCGACGCGGCTTTCCTGTACCCAACCCTAGGACTGTTCGTGGCTTGCATCGAGGACGACCCGGAATTGTCCGCGGCCGATTGCCGCGCCTACAATCGCTGGCTGACGGATTACTGCAAGGTTTATCCCGACCGGCTGTTCGGCGCCGCGATGTTGCCGATGATCTCGGTAGAAGCGGCAATCCAGGAGATGCGTTTTGCGGCCGCCCAACTCGGGATGCGCTCGGGCTTCATCCGCCCTAATCCTTACGGCCGCCGCACGTTGCACGATCCGTCGCTCTATCCGTTGTGGGAAGCCGCCCAGGAGCTGGATTTCGCGATCGCGATTCATGGCGCCGCCGACTCGGGCATGCAGTCGTTGGGCGAGGATCGCTTCCGTGGTTTCGCCACCAGACATTGCGCGGTTCACACCTTTGAGATGATGGCGGCGGCGATGAGCTTCATCATGTGCGGGATTTGCGACCGCTTCCCGCGCCTACGCGTCGGATTTCTGGAGGCCGGCGGCGGCTGGATCACCGGATGGCTGGATCGGATGGACCGCCACTTTGACGACGTCGGCTTCAACGACACCAAGCTGACGACGCGCCCCAGCGAGATTTTCCGTCGTCAATGCTTCATTTCCTTCGAGCCGACCGAAACCAGCCTGAAGCTCCTGGCCGAACATATTGGACCGGACCACATCCTGTGGGCTACAGATTACCCGCATCCGGACGGCTTCATCGACGCGCCGGGAATGATCAGGAAGATGGGCCTCCGGGAGGACATCTTAAAGGCGGTTATGGCGGACGGCGCCAGGAAGCTTTACGGGCTGAATTAGATTCGCTTTATCTCTTCCGAGGCGGTTCCTTCGTCCGATCGGGACGTTTATACGACGGTCCCGAAAAACCCGGAGCGAAGTTAGCCCGCGCGTTGCCAGCGTTCATGCCGCCGTCGACCACCATCGCGGTTCCGAGAAGGCACATGACACCGGGCGGACCCGAAGCCTCGACTTCAGTTCTGGAAATCCAGCGATGCCATAAAAGCGGAGGTCCGATTACCGGGACGGGAGGAGGACGTGAAGATAAGAATTTGGCTATCGAAACTAGGCGCTTCGAGCAGCGAGAGGCGTGGCGCCGTAGCTACAGATTGGAAGTGCTCGTCGCTAGTATTTCGCGCAATTTGGCTTCGCGCAAGATTATTCGATGGCGTTCGCGTTCGATTGCGCCCTGAGCTTCGAGATCGTTCAACAGGGCCGAAACCAGTTGGCGCGACGCCCCAATCAGATCGGCCAGATCTTTGCGGGTCACCCGCACGTTCAGGATGACACCCCGGGCCTCGCGGGCAGCGAATTTGGATCCCAGTTCGAGCAATTCCTCGATCAGTCTGACCCGCATCCGTTCGCCCACGAAATTCACATAGCGATCGAATGCCTCCCACATTCCGCGCACCATCGATTCTATGACATGACCGAAATTTTCCGGGTTGCCGGGCTGCGTGACTTTCAGGAAATGACCGACCCCGACGCGGCCGAGTACAGCTCCGGATAATGCCTCGATGAAGTACCTCGCGTCTGGACCACGGTCCAGGGCAAGACCACCAAAAACATGCCCCGGCTCCTCGATCTCGACCGTAACTCGCTTTCCGCGGCGGTTGATTAGACCGGCGCGCGTCGCGCCGGATATCACGATATACACATCAGTCATGGCCAATTTTTTGTTAGGTAAGATGAGTTGCTGACGTTTAAATCGCAGCAAGGTCATCTCGCTCGCCAACTCTTCGAGTTTGTCCGGCGAAAGCCATGAAAATGTCCGAAACTTCCGCAGCGCAGCGAGTGCGATTTCATAGTCGCGCTTTCGCGAGAGACCTGCCCGACTTTGGACGGACCGGATCGAACGCGTTCCCGTGCCCTGTTGGCCATCGAGATAAGTCGTCCGGCCGGTAGTCGCATCGTTGCTTGTGCTTGGCACCGCTCTCACCTCTTGCACTTCGGATGGGTTACTTTGGGTCGCGATACGCCCTGGTGCCCACCCCTTGAGTGGAACGTCTACAAGGATCCGGCCGCCGTCAATCGTCGTGACCGCGGCAGGACCTGCAAAGCTTCGACCATCGTTATTCCTAGTCTTGATTTGGACAAAGCGTCAAACGGGCGTCAACCTGGTGAAGCTTCAAGGCTCTATTTAAGGGGTTCTCAGAGCGGGTGTGCTGAACCAAATACTCTCGCGCTGCCTCTATACAATGCAGGGTTGGGGTGACGTAACGCGCTCTTCAATTCCCGCCGATCGCTAGTGGCAAATCCTTCCCGGATCCTCAGAACCGGGCCTTGGGTACCTGCAGTCCCGGAATCGGAGAACGGGTGCGGTAGATATTGGCGCGCGGGGGTGGCTGGACGGTCGCGGGATCTTCTGCCAAATACCGTTCATCTCCGGTCATTATATAAAGATCCTGCATGTCTTTGCCGCCAAACACGACACTGGCTACGAGGGTCAGAGGAACTTTGATCTGCAGATCGACAGTACCGTCGCTGCGGAAACGCACCACTTCGCCGCCGTAGGCGGCCGCGACCCAAACACCCCCTTCGACGTCGACCGCCAATCCGTCGGGCATACCGTCCGGCAGCCGCCCAAAGGGCCGGCGATCCTTCAGCGACCGATCGGGTCCGATATCGTAGACGTAAACGGTGTCCCCGCCTGAGTCCGAATGATAAAGGAGCTTACGGTCGGGACTGAAGCCAAGACCATTGCTGAATACGATCCCATCCCACATGGGAATGATCTTGCCCGGTGGATCGATGCGGAACAGAGTGCCGGGCGGTGTCGCCTCTGGCCGCGGATGCGCGAATGGATTGAAGCCGAAAACTCCCGGCATAGAGGCTGCCTTGATAATCAGCCGTCATGTCATTGAACTGGAGCGCCTTGCCTTCCCAATGGGTCACAATATCGCGAGCGCGCCCGGTAGTTTCGTCCCAGGCGAAGACGCCCCCCTCGCCACAAAGGACCAATCCGCCGCGCTCATTGAAGACCATACCGCCGACATGCTTGCGCTCGGGGATGACCGTTTCGATTTTGCCGTCTGGACTGCGCCGTCGAATGCCCCCGAGTACCATGTCCGAAAAATAGAGCCGGTTCTGTTCATCAACTCGCGGGCATTCCAACAACCCATAGGCAGACCCCAAAAGTTCCAGTTCCATTGCTTATGCTAAGCCTCCATGCGTGATGCAGTCTTCCATCAGAACCGGACGGTCATCGAGAACGCAGCACGATTCCCGGTTTAGCGCCTGTATACTCATTGCTCTGATGGACGGGCACGCCGTTGACGATAACGTGCGCCATCCCTTCGGCGGGAGCGACCAATCGTCGATAGCCACCAGGGAGATCGTTGCGATACACTCCCTTTTTGGGGGAATCGATCTTGTCGAAATCGAAGATGGCGATGTCGGCCGCCAGGTCGGGCGCAATCCGGCCGCGGTCATGAAGATTAAGCATTGCCGCAGGTTCGGAGGTGAGCCGCTTGACGGCGTACTCGAGGCTGAGGGCCTTTCTCTCGCGCACCCACTTGCCCAGAAGATAGGTGCAATAGCCCGCATCGCATATCTGATCGAGATGGGCGCCGCCGTCGGCCAGCCCAATCAGCGTCCGGGAGTCGTTAAACAGTATTGGAAGCTGGTCTTCGCTCGCGAACAAGGGAACGAGATATCGCGTTTTAAGGTCGTCCTCGAGGGGCAGTTCGATTAGGGCGTCGAATGGATCCTGGTTGCGCATCTTCGCGACATCGGTCAGCGATTTGCCGGTCAGCGAGGGGTCGGAGAAGCATTCCACCACCTCGATTTCGTCCGGGTGGCTGAAGAAGGCGACCCGGTGGATCGGGTTCGCATTCAGTTCCTCGCGCAACACCTGGCGAAAATGCGGATCCCGATAGACCTTTTTCTGTTCTTCGACTGGACGATTGTAGATTTGCTTGCCGCATTGAAGAGAAGAGAACAGCAATGGTTCGTGCAGGTTCAGTTCCACCATTAGAGGCCGGCAGGTAACCTGCGGAATCGCCCGGCGTTTGATCAGGTCGGCGACCCGATCGAGCACGTCCAGCCCTTTGCCGGGTCGATCCTCCCGAATTCGGACCGACGACCAAGTTACTGGCTGTCCGCTGCGGCTCACCAAAAACTCCAGTAATTGGTATTCGCTTTCGGTCATCGTCCCCGGACTTTGCGTCAGTCTGATTTGAATTACTCCCTTACCCAGTTCGCGCAATGCATCGGCGTATTCACCCAGTTCCTCGCGGCTTGCCAGCCGGCAGGCGATTGGCTTGCCCTGGTAACCGATATCGCCCTCGCAGATAGTGGTGGAGAAACCCATCGCGCCGGCTGCTACCGCGTCGCGCAACAACCCTTTGATTTTCATCGTTTCCGCAGGGGTCGCCGCACGTTCGAGCGCGTCGCGCCCCATCACGTAATGTCTGAAAGGTGTTAATGGAGCCAGGAAGGCGAGATTGATCGCGGTGCCGCGCCGCTGCGCCGCGTCCATGTATTGAGGAAAGGTTTCCCAATCCCACGTTAGCGCGGTCTTCAACACCTCAATCGGTATTGCTTCCAGATTAACCAAATCCCACGCTGCTACGTCCTGTGATTGGGGGTCCCGCTTGCACGGCGCTATCCCGACGCCGCAATTTCCCATCAATACCGTGGTAACTCCATTCCAGGACGAACTGGTCACTTGAGGGTCCCAGCAGATCTGGGCGTCATAATGAGTGTGCGGGTCAACAAAGCCGGGCGTGACAATCAGGTTCGATGCATCGATAACCCTATGAGCCTTACCGACGAGCTTTTTTCCGACCTCGACAATCTTGCCACCCGCGATCGCCACGTCGGCCTTGTCGGCAGGCGCCCCCGTGCCGTCGACGACAGTTCCGTTCTTGATCAACAGGTCAAAGGCCATGATCAACCTCCCTGACAGTGCGCTGCCGCAATTTCCGAATGATCATCTCCACAGCGAAGATACGTAATCGGTCCTCCTTTCATCGCTTCATGGATGAGCTGCCTGCCAAGCTTTCCAGGGCTCGATTGAGCCCACCGATTCGGGTTTGCCGTGCGTTGGCAAAGGACGGGATCCGGGAGTGACTTCAAACGGCGACGTCAACTTCAGTTCCCTGCCGAAATCGCGAAGTGCCGGCAACACTTCTCTACCCAGGAGCTTCAAATTGTTCTCGCGGTCTTTTCGAGTAATCGGACCATCATTCTGCCACACCAGGAAAATACCGGGCCGCAAGGTTTCCAGCACGACACGCAACTTACGAATTACGGTATCTGGAGTACCGCAAATAATATTCAAGTTCTTTACTCCCTCGGTGTGGGAATCGAAGATGAGCTTGCGCACGTTCTGGATGTCGACCTCTGGGTTGTGCTGCCACACCTTGGAGCGATGATCGACTTGTGCGCTGGAAATTTCCGCTTCCGGGGATTTGCTGCTCGCGGCCTGGAATGGAGAACCGCCGGAGGCATTTTTTGGATTCCCAAACTGCTCCGCCAGGCGCCGGACTGCGTTCTTGGAAACGTACCCGGGGGGAAAAAAGAATTGGGGTAGGGAGAAAAGACTGTAGCCCGATCCCGCGCCTCCAAACACGGACTGCTTGGAAATCTCGTAAGCCTTCTCTTCGGTCTCCGCCACGTACACATTCTGCAGGAAGCCGAAGTTCTCAGAGCCTATTTGGTAGCCAGCTTCCGCGGCCCGGTCGCGGTACACGTTCCACAATTCTACCGTGGGCTCCAGAGCAGTAGCCAGTCCGAGATAGGGATAGCGCTTTGATGCTGCCCAGCTCGCGGTTTCGGGACTCAGGAGGCCCGGAATCCACATCGGCGGATGCGGCTTTTGCATCGGCAGCGGCCACGGGTCCACGAAACGATAATGAAAATGCTTGCCCTCGTAGCGCCATGGGCCCGTTTGGGTCCACGCCTTGACTATAAAATCATGAGCTTCCTCGAAGTATTCCCGGTTATAGGCGGGATTGGAATTGTGGGCAAATTGTTCGCATCCGGTGCCGCGCACCCAACCGGTAATGAGACGGCCGCCCGAAATCACGTCGATCATGGCCAGTTCTTCGGCCAAACGCAGCGGATTGCCGAGCGGTAAAGGATTACCCATCATGATAATCTTTACCTTTTTGGTAATCCGCGCGAGAATCGCCGCTTCCACGTCCATCACACCGCCCATCGTAAACGGGGTGCCGTGGTGCTCGTTAAGGCCTACGCCGTCGAAGCCCAGATCTTCTGCCAACAGCTTTTCATCGAGGTACTCATGGTAGAGTTCGTAGCCCTTGGCCGGATCGAAATAACTGTTTGGCGTTCCGAAAAAACCTCGCTCGATGACCAGATCCTGAGGCGCGTACCGGTAAGGACGTTCAGTGAAATAAGCCAGATGCACTCTCATTCCTCCGTTAACTGCTCAACCCAAGAAGCTCCGGACTGATCTCGCTTGGAGCGGGCGGCGTTTGGCGCCCCTGATTACAACCAAAACCTGTTCCATCGGCCGGGACAGTTCGGTGTGTCAAATCTTGTACTTCTTTTGGCATCGTGGTTGTTTCGTTCCTTTTCGGCGCTGAGAGTACTTTCCGTTTAGAGTCCATACAGGCGAGCACAGTTGTCCCACAGCACTTTGCGTTGAGAGCCTTCGCTCAGTGGTAGTTTGAAGAAGCTTTCCACAGAACGCGGAAACCTGCTGTCGGGATGAGGATAATCAGTGGAAAACACCACGTTGTCGTCGCCAAACCATTCGACATATTGGCTTATGGTGTGCTCTTCGGCTTCGACCGATACGTAGCAATTCGACAGGAAATACTCCGAGGGCTTTTTGGAGAGCTTCACCTCAAATTTGCCGATGTAATCCACGTAGTGATCGTCGAGACGCCCGAAAAACCAGGGCGCCCAACTGCAATTGGCCTCCAATAATCCCAGGCGCAGTTTCGGAAAACGCTCGAAAACCCCGCCAGCACAAAAGCACACCGCCGCCATCATCGGTCCGAGCACATGCAGGAACTGATGCTGCATCATCAGGTACTGCATCAAGCCCAGGCTGAAATCGGTTAGACTGTCCGGTCCAGTTCCATGAAACACGACCGGCACGTCCAGCCTTTCGCACTCGGCCCAGATGGCGTCATAGGCCGGATGATACCAAGGTCGCTTGTTGACGAGGCCGGGGCCAAGAAAGATCGCCTTGAATCCCAGCTCCTCGACGGACCTGCGGGTTTCGTCCACCGCAAGAGACGGATCGTGTGGAGCTATAAGAGCCGCCGCGAGAAGGCGCTTGGGGTCGGCGGAGCAAAAGTCGAACAGCCAGTCGTTATAAGCTCGTGCAATAGCCGCCGCGAACTTTGGTTCCAGACCGCGTTCGCCGATTTGCTCGGTACTGTCCGTGCCCAGCACGGTCAGTGCCCGCGTTGGATAGTTGATCGAGACGTCCACACCCTCAGCGTCCATCGCCTGCAACTGCGAGATGGAATCCCAGCTACGTTCGACCGCAAACGCGTATGCGGCCGTCTGGGGCTCCATGTGAGCTTTGAGAGGTTCGAACCAGTTAATCGCCTCGGGGTTGAAGTTTTCCCGGCCGGGGAGAGATACGTAGCCCAGTCTGGGATGATCTCCTGGATGACCTTGCGGTGCTTCCTGTTTGAAACGGGAATCGATATAGCGGTCCCATAGGTCAAACGGCTCCATGAGATGCATATCCGAATCCATCACCGGAAAGCCTTTATAAGACATGATGAAGTCTCCCGGCATCGTGCCGCGTCAACCGAACCATGCGGTTATTATTCGCGGCCGTTGGCCTAAATCCCATACAGGCGCGCGCAGTTGTCCCAAAGGAATTTGCGTTTGGCGGTATCGGTCAACGGCAATTTCATGAACAATTCGACCGCGTGTGGGAACCGGCTGTCTGGATGGGGATAATCGGTGGAGAACACTACATTATTGTCGCCAAACCATTCTACGAAATTTCGGACCGGGTGTTCTTCAGGCTCGACCGCAACAAAGCAATTGCTCTTGAAGAACTCCGATGGTTTCTTTGAGAGTTTTATCTCGAACCTTCCGGTGTAGTCCTGATAGTGATCATCCAATCGCCCGAACAGCCATGGAGCCCAACTGCAATTTGCTTCCAGAAGGCCCACTCGGAGCTTCGGAAAACGATCGAATACGCCGCCGGAAGCGAGACTTACTCCCGCCGACATCGGGCCCAGGCAGTGCGAGAAAGTGTGACGCATCATCAGCGACTCAGTCAGTCCCAGGCCGAAATCCGTGAGTTGGTCGGGCACTCCACCGTGAAAGCCGACCGCGATATCGAGCCGCTCGCATTCGGCCCACAAGGGATCGTAGTCAGGATGATGCCAGGGCCGCCCCTTGATCAAACCCGGCAGCAAGAAGATGCCCTTGAAACCGAGCTCTTTGACGCACCGCCGGGTTTCAGCAACCGCCGCGTTCACGTCGTGCGGAGCGACCATTGCGATCCCGATCAAGCGCTTCGGGTCTGGCGAACAGAAGTCATACATCCAGTTGTTGTACGCACGTGCTATCGCAGTGGCGAAGGCGGGCTCCAGACCCCGTTCCCCGACCACCTCCGCACTGTCGAGTCCGAGCACCGCCAGTCCCTTGGTCGGGTATTGAAAGGCAATGTCGATACCCTCTTTGTCCATGGCGTCGAGTTGCGATACCCCATCCCAGTTGCGTTCCACTGCAAGCGCGTAGTCGGCCATCTGCGGCTCCATATGCTGAATCAGCGGACCAAACCATTTGAGGCCAACGAGGGGGCTCTGCAATTGCTTTCCGGGCATTTCAACGCCATGAAGCCGCGGATGGGCAATCTTTTCCGGGCTCGCGGGCGCAAGATTTCGATATTCAGGCTCCATATAGCGCTTCCAGAGATCGCCCGGCTCCATCACATGCATATCGGAGTCCATTACCTTGAGTCCCTTGTAAGCCATAGCTCGTCCTCGCTTGTATGCTTCAGAGAGCAAGAATATGAGGGGCTGATCGTCGGCCGTCTTGAAGGAAATCGGCGTTCTTTGAACAAATGGGGCGAATGCGCTTGAGGAACACTTTTCGGGCGTGCCGCTCGAAGACAAAAGCGAATCGCTCGTACCAACGTGATTGAGCCTTACGGTCTGCCGCTCGAACCCTGACGGCAAAGGAGAAAATGACCCTCGGTGTGGCTACGCTGCTGTGTAGCCACCATCTACCGGAAGTTCGGCGCCGGTTATAAATGATGCTTCGTCGGAGGCAAGGAACAGGACCGCCCATCCGACTTCCTCGGGTTGAGCGGCGCGCTTCATCGGAGTCATGTCGATGGCGGGCTGCAGGGTGCTTGCCGGAACCTCCAGGCTCATCGGGGTCAGAATCACTCCCGGATGGATCGAATTGACCCTGATTTTCTCTTGAGCGTATTGTACCGCGGCGGATTTAGTCAGCAGGCGAACAGCGCCCTTGCTGCTGTGATACGCTGCCATATCGGGCGAGCCGATCAGACCGTAGATCGACGAGATGTTGACGATCGAGCCGCCACCGCGCCGGCGCATCGCGGGCACCGCGGCCTTCATCCCGAGCCAGACGCCCTTCTGGTTTATGTTGATGACTTCATCCCAGCCTTCCTCGGTAGTATCCTCCACCCCGCCCGTCCGCGCGATGCCAGCGTTGTTGACCAGGATATCAAGGCCGCCGAATTCGCGCTCGCTGGTTTCTACTGCCGTTCGCCAGTCGGCCGCGCGCGCGACATCCAGATGAACCGCCAGGATTACACGTGCGCCCGCCTTTGTGTTGACCTCATCGGCCAGCGCCTTGGCTTGATCGTCGAGAACGTCGCCCACGACCACCTTCGCGCCTTCCCCAACGAACAAACGCGCTTCGGCGGCGCCCTGACCACGCGCCCCGCCAGAAATCAACGCCACCTTGCCTTTGAGCCGGTCCATCGGTTCTCTCCTGTCTTTTTGCCGGATTGTGAAGCTAACCCCTTCCAATGGTCTTGAAGAAAATCGGCATTCTTTGAACAGATCGATGATCACATCAGCATTATCGCCGATCCTTCATCCGCGCGTCCACGGTCGCTCCGAAACGAAATCATGCAGAAGTGCCCGATCACTCGACCATCAGTCACCTGAGAACCTGCTTCAGAGGCCGGGTAACCTATGGTTGAATTTTCGCTTTTATTCAAGAAATGCCGGTTCTTTTCAAGACCACATACAGCTGATGGCCTTACGGTAGCGCCAGACAAAGTGAACCGTTTGAAGCTCGTCTACCCAGTTCGGTAGGGGAAAGAGGCTGATAAGAACGTACAATGCTTTGCGAGCGGGGCGCGAAGCACATAACTTTATCAATGGAATTAGGAGGTCAATCATGCAAGGGAATCGAGGCGTTGTCTACATCAAGCCGGGATTGGTTGAAGTGCATAGCATCGATTTTCCCAAACTCGCGCTGGGTGCTCGCCAGTGCCATCACGGCGTTATTCTGAAGGTTCTGTCGACCAACATCTGCGGCAGCGATCAGCACATGGTCCGCGGACGCACCACCGCGCCGACGGGGCTGGTGCTCGGTCATGAGATCACCGGGGAGGTAATCGAAACCGGGCGTGACGTCGAGTTCATCCATGTCGGCGACATTGTTTCCGTCCCGTTCAATATCGCCTGCGGGCGATGCCGCAACTGTAAAAACGGGCAGACCGGTATTTGCCTGAATACCAATGAATCCCGGCCTGGAGCTGCGTATGGGTACGTTGACATGGGCGGATGGGTGGGAGGACAGGCCCAATACGTCATGGTGCCGTATGCCGATTTCAATCTGCTCAAGTTTCCGGACCGGCAAGAAGCGATAGAAAAGATCAGGGATCTGACCTTGCTCTCGGACATTTTCCCTACCGGGTATCATGGCGCAGTCAGCGCGGGTGTCGGACCGGGGTGTACGGTTTACGTTGCGGGAGCTGGACCTGTAGGACTGGCCTGCGCGGCGGCCTGCCATCTGCTTGGCGCCGCGGTCGTGATCGTTGGCGACCTGATTCCAGAGCGCTTGCATCAGGCCCGAAGCTTCGGATGCGCAACGGTCGATCTGCGCCTGGACGCGACACTGGCCGAGCAGATCTCGCAGATACTCAAAGAACCTGAGGTCGATTGCGCGGTTGATTGCGTCGGCTTTGAGGCACGCGGCCACGGCGGGAACTCAAGTCAGGAGCATCCCGCAACTGTGTTAAACTCAATAATGCAGGCAACGCGTGCCGGCGGTGCATTGGGAATACCCGGGCTCTACGTTACGGACGATCCGGGCGCGGTTGACGCAAATGCGAAGACCGGAATGCTCGGCATCCGCATCGGCTTAGGCTGGGCGAAGAGTCATCGTTTCACCACAGGCCAGTGTCCGGTCATGCGCTACAACCGCCAACTGATGATGTGCATCTTGCATGACAAAGTCCAGATTGCAAAGGCGGTCAACGCTACCGTAATATCTCTGGAAGATGCGCCGCAAGGTTACATTGACTTCGACCGGGGTGCGGCCAAGAAGTTTGTGCTGGATCCCCATGGAGCGCTCGCGCGCTAGCAATCCAGGGTCGAATGATGTGAGGATTCCGCGTTGACTGTGGTGGCGAAATGCCGGACTCTACCACCAACGGGATTTCCGTTTTAATGATACCCGTGGAAGGTGCCGATCGCTCAAGTTCGGGAAACCGAGGTCAGCATCCAAGGACGAACCTTCTCGGGGTTACGCCCGTTATCTTGTGAAATACCCGTGTGAAATGACTTTGATCGCTGAAACCCAATTCGAGGCTTATGTCCGCGATGGTGGATTTGCCGTCGCGAAGCAGCCGCTTCGCCTCTTTGATGCGCGCCCGTAAAAGGTACTGATGAGGGCTCAATCCGGTGCTCTGCCGGAAGAGCCGAGCGAAGGTGTAGGGACTCATCTGCACATTTGTAGCCATTTCCTCAAGCCGCAGGTCCCCGGTCAGATTCGCTTCGATGTATTCAATCGCGTGGCGGAGGCGATGTCCCGGCATGCCTCCTTTGAGTTCTCGTATTTTTGCCGGCCACCCGCAATAGTGCCGCGCCAAATAGGCCGTCAGTGATGCCCCCAACAACTCGGCGTAAAGGCGTCCGGACGTGCAACCTGCCGATAGTTCCATCTGGAGCGCCGTCCCGAGACTGTAAACCTGCGCGTCACGCACGGATGTCTGATCGCGCAGCTCGACGGTGGGTGGTGCTTCTTCCTGCAACACGCGTGTGAAGATTCCGGGACTTAGCTCGATCACGAATAGCTCAAAGGTCTGTTCGCAGCCACCGGCGGGGGTCGCGCTCCCCGCCGAAGCGAGATGAACACCGCCGGGCTTTAAGAAGGCATTGTGTTTACGACCGTTCTCATACCAATACGCGGGAGTCGGGCCGGCGGTGTGGATGCACAGGTGGTGGTTTAAATATGTCTTTCCTTGATTGGCGTATTTTGACAGCCGGTACTGTTCGCAGAGTATGCCGTCCCATTGCGATGGCGCGCTACTGAGGTAGGGGGTGGTAGCAAAGGCCGTGAGAGATCGGCCGTTCTCCACGGCGCCAATGCGTCGTTCCTCCGCGCCGCCGCTGCCATCGCCTGGCTCGAGCAGCGGATCCATTCCGGTACGCTCTGACGATTCGGGACCTTTGCGCTCGGCCATCTTCGGGCTCACTGAAAAAAGGGCTCAGCAATAACTATGCTCGCCGTCCTTATCAGGTCGACTGCTCGCCACGGGCCGTCGAGAACTCCGGCGTAATTATGGCATTGAGGACGACCGGTTCAAGAACTCCGGGCGCGGAGATCGCAAGAAATCGGGCGATTCCAGGGTCGAGTTTTGCGCGGTGCCGCTCCGCGCACCTTCTTTCCTCGCAGAAAAGAACGTAGGGGAGGAAAATCCCGGATTACAAGGCGGGGCAAGCAGCGTGAGGAAGAACGGTGATGGCGGAGGTGAAACCGTTTGTCGGAATCGATGTATCCAAGGCGCAGTTGGACGTTGCGCTGGGTGCCAATGAGGGGACCTTCTCGCGGGGGGCCTTCCAAAATCGCATCGATAATCGCGCATCTTTGAGAGTCATCTAAACCCCCCAGAGCTTTTTGAGGAGCTGAACAGCTGCTGGCGGATAGTCATCTGACGCGGGCCGTGCTCCGTCCACGTTACGTTGGTCACGTAAAAACCGATCGGATTGCTCACGACCGTGTTGTCGTCGCGTGGCGGCACTGTCTTCGTCTGCAGTTGCGCCTCCCAGTGCGTTGGCGGGCCCACCGCGGCGCCGTTCAGGTCCCGGTGCACTTCTGTCCAGCGAACTTCGTAGCTCTGAGGAGAAATCTTTAGGATCGAGTCGACCTGGACCGAGATGGTCTGCTTCTGCGCGATCTGGAATGGGTTATGACCGCATCATCCGAGTGGTAGTACTCGTCGAGAAAGTGATCAGCCGCGCCGCGACTGTGTGCCAGCAAAGAGTTGAGGGCCTGCTGCTCGACTTGGGTATCGCTCGATACCGATCGTGCCTCGCGGATGAACGACGCCACTTCGTAGCGTTCGATCCGATCGACTACGTCAGGCGGCGATTCCGCTGTGAGTGGTTGCGCTTGCGTAAGCGCGTAACCAAGCTTGTCGACTTCAACCGCATAAACGATGTAGCGGGTGCGACTCGACAGCCACACCATACCTGCAGCCAAGATGATCGTCGCGAGAAGAAGTCCGCCGGCGGCGATCTGCCAGTTGCGTTTGCCGATCACGAGATCGGCATAACGCTCGTCCCATTCCCGCCATCCCTGCACATACGGATTCGCGCTCATGTCGGTGCCTTTCCGTCAGCCCGTTTCGTTGTCCAGCGATTGGAGCACGCGCTGTGAAATGCGTGCTCGTTGACTTGCGACTGGCAGCAGATTGTGTGCCACTTGCCCGACGTTTGGGAGGGTGCCTACCGTCGCGCTCGGTGCTCGCTGTCTTTCGACCAAGGCCGAGCGGGAGGGGTGCAAACGAAAGATGGGCTACCGATCTGACGAGCATCGGAGTCCGAAAGCACGGGGAGACGCTCTTCGGACGTTCTAGCGGAGACGAGTGCTTTCGATGATTTGGAAATTCGAACTGCGCGATTATGAACCCGATTGGGCGGACCGCTATGCCATTGCGATTTCAGAGCTTAAAGGACTTTTGCCGATGGCGCTCGCATTCGAACACGTCGGCAGCACATCAATCCAGACGATTGCGGCCGTGCCAACGATCGATATCCTCGCGGGGGTGCTTGACCTTAGCGCAATCACCGACGCTGCTATTCGATTGTTGGTGGCCGAAGGTTGGCAACACACGCCGGATATTGAGAGGATGATCCCTGGGCGGGTCTTCTTTAACAAGCCGCCCGGATCAGAACATCGGACCACTCGCACGCACCACCTGCACATCGTTCACTATCAAGCAGAGGACTGGTGGAAGCCGATCCAGTTCCGGGACTATCTGCGGGAGCACGCGGAGATCGCGCGGGAGTACGAAGGACTTAAGCGAACCCTCGCGAGCAGGGAATACGAAAACCCATCCGACTATTCCGCTCAAAAAGCCGGTTTCGTCGCGTATATATTAGGCTTGGCGGCCAGACGGGGCTGTCGCGGCCAGTTCAAAAGGTGAGGAGAGTTCAATGCCATCTAATCTTCTTACGCTGCGGGTCATGGCTTACAACAACGCCTGGGCAAATCATAGGCTGCTTTCCGCTTGTGCCGGGTTGTCTCTAGTGGAATTCGAAGCGCATCGAACGAGTTTTTTTCCCTCGATCCAAGCGACGCTGAATCACATTCTTGTCGTTGATCGCTTTTATGTTGATGCGCTCGAAGGCGGCACACTGGGGCCCGCGGCATGGGCCGATCCGGTGCCGTGCCCGACAGTGGCGGAGTTGCGCCTCGCACAGGCTGCGGTCGATCGCCGGCTGATTGCGTGGTGCAACTCGATGGGTGAAAATGAGCCGAATCAGACTATCCGGGTGCATCGAGAGACGCGCGTCCAGACCGAACGCGCCGACCGATTGCTGCTACATCTGTTCCAGCACCAGATTCATCATCGTGGACAAGCACATGCGATGCTTTCCGGCACCGGGATTAAGCCGCCCCAACTCGACGAGTTTTTCTCCGTTGCTGAAGCCCCGCTCCGCGCCACCGAGTTCAAAGAACTCGGATGGACCGAGGCTGAGATTTGGAGGGAATGATTTGTTCGATGGCCAAGGTCAAGCAGCCTAGCTACTGGCGTGGGGATGGTGAGCCCCGAACCTTAGCGCGAGACGTTTTGAGCACCTTCGGCGACAGTTCGCCGGTTTCGGAAAGCGGATTCCGTGATTGACGCTTCTCGCCAGCGTAATCCGTGGACACGCTCTTCGATTTGTGGACACGGTTGTGGACACAGGTTTATAGCCATCGCACCAGCTAATCGGATGGCCGCTAAGAGTCATTGATTTTATTGGATGTTTTGGTGGGCCGTTCCGGGCTCGAACCGGAGACCCGCTGATTAAGAGTCAGCTGCTCTACCAACTGAGCTAACGGCCCACCGTGTGGAATGTGCGCCCACGTCGAAGCGGCGGCAGTAAGTATTGGGGTGAGTGAAGGGACTTGAACCCTCGACCACCGGAGCCACAATCCGGGGCTCTGCCAACTGAGCTACACTCACCGCCGGAACTCAATCCTATGCCGGCGGCCGGGCCGCTTCGACAATGGCGCGCCAGAAGGGATTCGAACCCCTGACCCGCGGCTTAGAAGGCCGCTGCTCTGTCCTCCTGAGCTACTGGCGCAATTTTTTATCGGGGCGAGCCGATTTGAACGGCCGACCCCCTGCTCCCAAGGCAGGTGCGCTACCAGGCTGCGCCACGCCCCGAGGTATTATCGATTAACATACGCCCGCAATCCTCACAACATGGTTCCCCATCAGACGCCTTCAATTAGCACCATTGCCTACCTTTTCGTCAGGCGAAGATTGGCGCCGAGTTTCGTGATATGAGGGGGCGATGGAAACGGCCGCGAACCAAAAGGGTTGCGGTCGCAATTCGCGAAAGCCCAAGCAAACGTTAGATTTTTGGACCTCCATCGACCTATAAGCGATGCTGCGGTTCGCATTTCGATAAAGTACCGCAGTCGGTCTCAGGCGCGTCTATCGCCAAAAACCTCCGCCCACCAGGCATTTCTCTCGCAGCACTAAAAAGGTACGAAGTTTGCTACACAAATCTGCGCGCTGTTCCCCCAGACAGCGCCATCCCCAGCGGAATGGCCGGGCTGCCGTGACTGTTGTCATCCCCGAATCAACGGTCGTAAACGCGCGCAGCCCGGCCAGTCCCATCTTAATCAGGCCATTTTCCGAACATCGCGCTTAAAGCTATGCCTGGCCGATCGCCAACGGCGCGATGACGCGGGAGCGTCGCTCCGCCTCATTCGGCGCGCATCGCCAAACCGCGCGCCACGGACGTGAACTCATCGCCGGCGCGGATGGTGGCTGACGCGAAGCGCCGGGCAAAGATTGTCCGAATCGCCGGGACGAACGACGAGCCCCCGGTCAGAAATACGCTATCCACCTTGAGCGGAGCGACTCCGGCGCCAACCATCAGGCGCTCGATGCATCCGGAAATTTCGTCACGTTCCCGCGCGATCCAATCCTCGAACTCCGCCCGCCCCGCTCTCTTTTCGATTGCGAGCGGCGGATCGGCGAACGCGAAGAGCGTGGTATCCTGTTGCGAGAGCTGCACCTTGACGCGCTCCACGGCGCTGAACAACGAATAGGCCAGATCGTTGTCGACGATATGGATGAAGGCCGCGACCTTTGCAGGTTCCAGCGCCTGCCCCCGAAGTTCCCGCAGCTTGTACATCGTTGCGGGCGCCTTGAGCATCGACAGATAGTGCCAGCGCTCGAGCCGTGAATAGAAGGTAGTCGGCAACGGCAGGATTTTACCGTAAGGCGTGCGGTAGCTGGAGCCCAGGCCCAGTTCGGGAGCGACCAGATGATGGACGATGCGGCCGTCGAACGCGTCACCGGCAATTGCCACCCCGTCACTTCCCAGGATTTCGTAATGCGGCGCGCGGCCGGCGCGGGGTGACACCCGCAGCAGCGAAAAATCGCTGGTGCCGCCGCCGAAGTCGCCCACCAACAGGATTTGCTCGCGCTCGATTTCCGCGCCGTAGTGATATGCGGCAGCGATCGGTTCGTACTCGAAGCTGACCTCTTCCCAGCCCGCGATTGCCAAGGCGGTGCGCAGGCGTTGCAACGCGCGCTCGTCGTCCTCCGCATTACCGGCACCCGAGAACCGCACCGGCCGGCCCACGACCAGACGCCGGCCCAGGTCGCCGAACTGACGTTCCGCGGCCCGGCGCAGCGGGACGAGAATGAGTGAGATTAGTTCTTCGAGCGTAAATCGGCGTCCGAAAATGTCGGTGGCGCTGAAGGTGCGATCCGCCAGGAATGACTTCAGCGACAGCAGCAGCCGGCCGTTGCCGCCGCTGTCGAGGTAGCGGCGGATCGCTTCGGCGCCGGCGGCGGGGCGCGCCAGGGTGTTGGGGCCATGTTCGTCGGCGTCGAAGAACAGGATGGATCGGAACGTGGGGCGGTCGCCGGCTGCGGTGGGAAAGCCGGCCAGCCGGACCGCCGCGTTATC
The DNA here is from genome assembly GCA_963805995.1 of uncultured Pseudomonadota bacterium. Lineage (GTDB taxonomy): Bacteria > Desulfobacterota > Binatia > Binatales > Binataceae > JAJPJA01. The sequence goes on from CAWDWL010000015.1 coordinate 80,544, forward strand.
GTCGATAACCGCCAGCGCGCTGTTGGTGGTGCCGAAATCGAGTCCGACGATGCGTGCCATCCTGCCTCCGAATCGTTGCGCGATGCCTGGATACTGGGCGCCTGGCCCGGCTTGCGGCCTTGGTGAGATGAGATAGGCATCATACCGCAGTGCTGGCGCTAAACGTAGATTGCGCCGCGCGAACTATCCCGGCATCAGCTGATGGTGCTATCAACGGACATCAGATTTTTGATGCCTGGCGCTGGAGCGGGGGCAGAAGAGGAGAGGAAACAGTCATAAGCGAAGACCGCCCTTAATTGTCTCCCCCGGTCCGGGGGAGAGGAGGAAGGCAAACGTCATAAGTGGTGACCGTCCTTAAGCTGTCTCCCGCTGGTAGGGGTCTCCTCAGGGCGAGGTCAGGAAACGGATTGCTTGTGGGTGATGGCGGGAGGTGGGTCTTGGATTGAGGTGTGCAACGCTCCCTGTCTCCAGAATCCTTGCGCCGCCGGTCAGCGTTTGCCGGGGAATTTCGGGGCGCGCTTTTGCATCATGGCGCGGATGCCCTCTTTGAAATCTGCGGTTTTGTACAGGGCGTCGAAAGTCGCCATCGAGTCCCTGATTGCGGTGGGCAGGTCAGTGTCGAGATGCTCGTAGATTTCGCGCTTAATTTCGGCGATCGCCACCGGCGAGCAGTTTTCCGCGATTTCATTGGCGATCTCGCGCGCCTTGGCCATCAGGTCGCCGTCGGGCACCACATGATTCAGGATTCCGAGATCCAAGGCTTCCTTGGCGCTCAGGGTGCGGGCGGTGAAGGCGAGTTCCAGCGCCTTGCCCCATCCCACCAGCCGCGGCAACATCCAACTCGCCCCGCCCTCCATCGCGAGTCCGCGCCGCGGATACATCACCGATAATTTGGCGCTCTCGGCGGCGATGCGGATGTCATAGAACATGATCAGGGTGAAGCCCCATCCGATCGCGGGACCGTTAAGCGCCACGATAATCGGTTTGAGAATCTTTTGGGGATAGGTGAAATGGCTGACCCAGTCGTTGAATACCGGTGAGACCTCGGCCGTTTCCTTGGACTGCCCCGATAGAATCGACACGTCGGCGCCGGCGCAAAAGGTGCTGCCGGCGCCGGTGATGATGATCGCCCGGATGTGATCGTCGGCCTCGGCGTCTTTCAGAGCGTGGTACACTTCCTCGCGCATTCTGAACGTCCATGCATTGCGGCGTTCGGGGCGATTCAGCGTCACGGTGGCGATATGACCATCTTTCTCGTAAAGGGTCTCTTGGTATTCCACGGGTCCTCCTGAAATCATCGCCTGGGGATTTCGTCCCGACCTTTATACATCATCGCCAGGAGAAAACGATCCGCCCCAGTATCATTGGCGCCTCAGTATCAGTGGGAGGCTGAGGCCCGGGGGATACGTCCGCTAACGGGCGCGGCGAACGGGCTCGGGGACTTCCTCGGCGTCGGCGGCCTCTCCGAAGACTTCTTCGCGGATGACCTTATTGGTGATTGCCGCCAGATATTCGACCAGGGCCGCGTTGATTTGTCCGAACTCCGGCCACAGCACGGTCTCGATGAAGGATCGGGGCGCCTTGACCATGAGCGTCTGCCGATGCATCCGCGGATAGCGGTACACGCGGATGCCATAGCGCCGGCACAGCGCGGTGAAGAGCTGGCGCGACCAGGCGTCGGACAGGCGGAATCGCACCTCGATCGGATGCTCGCGCTCCTCGGTATGGCGCAGGCGCTCGCGGATGCGCTCGGCGGCGGCGCCGGCCGCGGCCTTTTCACCGGGAGTCGCGGCGCCCGCGAACAGGGCCTCAATCTTGCGTAGTTTGTCGTGTAAGATTTCCCGCTCGGTCACCGTCCACCCCTCGCCCCGCGGCCGCCGCCTTGGAGGTCTCGCTCAGAATTATCCGGCTGCCGCGGCAAGTCTTGAGTATGCCGGAACTCACCGGTTGACCCAGCCGCCGCGCGGGGGTTGATGCTACAGGTTTTCCACAACCGTTGAGCAAAATTCTTTGGCCGAGGCGCGCCCGCCTTGATCCGGCGTCAGCGTACGGCCGGCGGCGTAAACCTTAGTGATCGCCGCACCCAGCCGATCGGCCGCGGAAGAAAAGCCCAGGTAGTGGAGCATCATCTGCGCCGACAACAGTGTCGCGGTCGGGTTGATGATGCCGAGTCCCTTGATATCCGGAGCCGAGCCGTGGACCGCCTCGAAGTAGGCATAGTCGTCGCCGAAGCATCCGCTGGGCGCCAGCCCCAGGCCGCCGATCAGTCCCGCGGCGGCGTCGGACAGGATATCGCCGTACAGATTGGGGAGCACCACGACGTCGAGGTCGTGCGGGCTTTGCACGATCCGGCGCGCGAAATCGTCAACGATGAATTGTTCGTATTTCAGTTCCGGGTATTTCGCGACGGTCTCTTCCACCACGCGGCGAAACAAACCGTCGGTGCGGCGCAACATATTATATTTGGAAGAGCAGGTCACTTTGCCCTTGCCGCCCGCGGCCTTGCGCCGCAGCGCCAGCTTGCAGGCGAACTCGGCGACCCGCCGGGTGTTCTTTTCGGAAATCACTTTGACCGCGATTTCGGCGTGCTCGTCGGAAGTGTCGAGCGCCTTGCCGGTGCTCTGACTCATCAGATGGGCCGGCGCCAGAGCGGAAAGCGGCGCTTCGACGCCCAGGTAGAGGTCCTCGAGATTCTCGCGCACGATGACGAAATCGATACCGTCGGGATTTTTCAGCGGGCTGCGGTAGCCCTGCTGAAACGCTACCGGACGCACATTGGCGTAGGTGCCTTTGCCCCATCTGAGATAACCGATTCCCTGGGTCTTGCCCGAAGTTGCGCCGAACAGGGTGCTGTCGGATGCGTCGATCGCCTTGCGCACCTGGCCCACGGTCTCGCCCGCGACCCAGCGTTCGCCGGGCGGGAATTCGATCCATTCGAGATCCAGTTCGAGAGCACGGAGCACCGCGATCGCAGGTTCCATCGCTTCCGGAGCGGCGTCGTCGCCGGGCAGGACAACTACTCGCTTGCGCATTGCTCAGGCCCTCCCAAGCCTCCACCATCTCGTAGCTCAAAGCGCTGCGGATGTCATCCTGGGCGATGGTTTGACGCCGCCGCGGAAATGATCGTAACAGGTGATCTAAGCCGATACTCAGAGTTGGGAGAAGTGAAATGGCAAAAAGACCAGTCAGCGACGCTGCCGTGCTTGAATTGCTGGACCGCCAGGCGATCCTCGATTGCATCCATCGCTACACGCGCGGCATCGACCGTCACGACAAGGAGCTGGTGCTGTCGGCGTACCATCCCGACGCGATCGACGATCATGGCCTGTACTGCGGAGTGGCGAAGGATTTCGTCGATTGGGCGTGTTGGTTTCACGATCAGAACCAGACCCTGCATCATCATTACGTGACCAATCATTCAGTCGAACTCGACGGCGATACCGCCCACGCCGAGACCTACTGGTTGTTCGTGGCGGTGAACAAAGATGGCGGCCATCCGCTGACCCTGAGCGGCGGGCGCTATATCGACCGCTTTGAGCGGCGCAACGGCAAGTGGGGAATCGCGGCGCGCACCTGCCTCATTGAATGGCAGGGGGAACTGGGCAAGCTGAAGCCGCCGCCGGAGTTCACGGCGGCGGCTTTGGCCGGCGGTATCTCGGCGTGGAACAAATCGGATGTGTCCTACGAACGTCCGTTCAACGTCAAGCGACAAGCGATGCCGCCGATACCCCTGAAACGCGATTGAAGGGCCTCAAAGTCCCTCGCCCCGGCGCGTAAGCTGCCAGCGCAAATCTCAAGCGGGACTGGTGGCGTCCGCCAACCCGGCCATCAAGGCGCTGAGTTCAGCGGATCATTTCGACGCTGCCGGTTACGAACGACAGCACGGTCGCGCCGTTGTTCGACCATACGCTGTGCACGCATCCGTTGGGCCGGTAGTTCGCGTCGCCGACCGGGACTTCGCCCGATTCGTCCACGCTCGCGCCCTCGATAACGAAGATCAATTCGTCGCCGACATGGCGATGAGTCGGGATCTTCGCGCCGGGCTCGAAGCGGCCCAGCAGCAGACGCCGGTTGGTGGCCCGATCGTGCCAGATTGGTTTCTGGCGCATGCCGGGCATCGATTCGATCCATTGGATCGCGCTCAATACGAAATTCTGTGAAGCTGGCGCGTCGCCAATCCCGGTCGCCGGTTCCGAGCCGCCGGTAATGATCGCGAGGATGGTGGCGCCATTCGGGCAGCTGACGGTATGCACACATCCGTTAGGACGATAGCTGACGCTGCCCGCGGTGGTGGTGCCGAATTCATCGGAAATCGCGCCCTCGATCACGTAGAGCACTTCGTCGCCGACATGACGGTGTATCGGCAAGGTCGCGCCGGGCTCGAAACGCGTTATTTGCGCGCGCCGCCTGGTGGCCGGGTCGGACCAGAGTTTCTTGAACTTGATGGTCGGCGACGCGGTCTGCCATTCGCGTCCGCTGACCGCGATGATTTGTGAGCGTTCACCGGATGCGGAATCGGCCATGGTCCACCTCCTGGTGCGGGAGCGCTTATTGACAAGCGTCGCATGGAAATTATCCCGCTTGCCAGCCCCGATGTCATCTGAATGTCAATCGCCGATCGCCGGTTGCGGACGCATCGACATCCTGGTCAACAACGCCGGAATTGAGGGCGCCACCAAAATCACCACCGAGATGACACCGGAGGAATGATTGAGAAAGCCGTCTCCGACCGTGCGCGAGCATGCGCATCGGTGCAAGGCCGATTTCAAGACCTCCGCCCGCTTGATGCTTCCTGCTTGAGGCGATTGAAGTCAGCCTCTTGTTTCGAGGGCTGAAAGCGTGCGGGTTCTTCCCGATTACCTGAAAATTACCTTTTCAGAAGCTGTCAGACCTGCCGGCTGACGTCGCCGGTTCAGGCGTGTCTTGACACTGATTTCCGGGTAGACTTGGGCGCGGTCATGGCGACGCGATGCGGCGTTGGCCGGCCGATTTGATTTTAGCGTCGTGGAAATCAGTGGCAGGATTTACCAAATCGCCGGGAGACGGTCAGGAGTTGAGTTCGGCGCCGCGATGCTTCGACGCTGCACGTGCTGAATTTCAAACGCGCATCGTGGCTGCCGCTGAAATCCTCGATCTCTTTACCGCAACGCACGCGCCCGAGCGCATCGAGAGTTATCGTCAGGCGATGGCGGACGGCGAAGTGTTCCCGCCAATCTCCGTGATTCAATTCGGCGGGCGCTTCGTGATCGCCGACGGCCACAAACGCTTTCGCGCTTGCCGCGCATTGGGACTCGGCCAGATAACTGTTGAATTGTGGCCGGTCAGCCGTCTGCTCGCCGACCAGTACCGGCAATTCAGGCATAAGACCCGCCAGATCGCCGTGGTGCTGACGCGCGCCGCCCGCGACCCCGGCGGCCGCCAGGACGCGCATCGGCTGTACTGGGACACGGTAGGCCATTGGAAACGTATCGCGCTGTCCGCGGCGGCACGGGCGCGTCGCCTGGGCGGACGGCGTGCCGTCGCGGGGGAGCCCTCAACCCCGGTCTTTTCACGGCTGCTGCACGACACCCTGCGTTTGCGCGGCCATCTGGTGATGGTCTTCGTCAGCCTGGCGGTGCTCGGCGGCGCCCAGCTCTATCTGACCTGGATCGCCAAGCTATGGGCCGAGGGACCGCTGCTGACCGGTGATCGGGCGGCGATGGCGAACCTCTTCGTACGCGCGGCGATCACCGCGCTGGCGATGGTATTGGGTATTTTCGCTTCCAAATACGCTTTGCGCAGCGTGGACCAGCGCCTGGTGCAGTCGCTGCGCGACCGCGCCCAGGAACGCCTGCTGGAAACCGACTTGATGATGGCGCGGCGCTTCCAGACCGGGGACCTGATGTCGCGGCTGTTCAACGATGCCGGCGCGCTGTCGGAGTTCGCGCGCGAAATCCTGCGCAGGGGTGTCGGCGAAAGCCTGGTCGTGGTGGGCGCGATTGCGATGCTCTTTCGGCTCAACTGGCATCTGGCGCTGATTACCGGAGTGGTGGTGCCGTTGCTGGCGCTGCCGCTGGCGCGGCTGGGCAAGCTGGTCCGCCGATGGGGCGGGGCGGCCCAGCAGGCGGTGGGCGAATTGAGCGCGACGGTCAACGAACAACTCCACGGCCTGACGACCATCAAGGGCTTTCAGGCCGAACCCAAGGAGAGCGCGCGCTTCGCCGCCAAAAACGAGACCCATCGCCAACAGGTGATGCGCAGCGAGTTCTGGTCGGCCGCGCTGGTCTCATCGGTTTGGCTGATCGCCGCTGCCGGTCTGTTGGCGGTGGTATGGTATGGGAGCAACCTGGTGGCGTCGGGCCGCGCGACCACCGGGGGTCTGCTGGCCTTTTGCCTATACGCGGTCCAGACCGTGGAACCGCTGCGCCGGCTCAGCGAGGTTCACAGCATGTCGCAGCGGGCGATCGCCTGCGCCACACGGGTTTACGAGATTATCGACCTGCCGCCTTCCGCCCGCGATGGGACCGTCGCGATTCCCGGCCCGGTGCGCGGCGAGCTGTGCTTTGACCACGTCAATTTGAGTTTCGCATCGAAATCAGTGCTCCGGGACTTCAGCCTGACGATTGGATCGCACCAGACGATCGCGCTGGTCGGGGCCAGCGGGGCAGGAAAAAGCACCGTCGCCAATCTGCTGCTCAGATTTCTGGATCCCGACACCGGACTGATCACGCTCGACGGTCATGACTTGAGGCAATTGCGGATGGCTGACCTGCGCCGCGCGATTTGCGTTGCCGAGCAGGACCCCTTCATCTTCAGCGGTTCGCTGCTCGACAACATCCGCTACGGCGCCTGGGATGCCGCGCGCAACCATATCGAAGAAGCGGTGATGCTGGCGGGACTGGAGCCGTACGTAGCGTCGATGCCGCACGGACTTCAGACCATTCTGACCGAGTCGGGACGCAACTTGTCCGGTGGCCAGCGCCAGCGTATCGCCCTGGCGCGGACGATTGCGCGCAACCCCGCGGTGCTGGTGCTGGATGAGGCCACCAGCGCGCTCGACAGCGACACCGAACGCACCATCTTCGCCAATTTGAAGGACTGGCTGGAGCGCCGCACCGTAATCGTGATGGCGCATCGGCTGGCCACGATCAGCCGCTTCCGCCACGTCGCGATACTCGCGGACGGTGCGATTATCGCGGAGGGCTCGGTCACGCGCCTGCTCGCCACCTGTCCGCCCTTCGCGGAGCTGTTCGCCGACCAGTTGACCCCGGTCGATCGGCAACCCGAGTCGAACTTCGGATAAGCCGCCGAGCGCGCGCTAACTTACTTCAGCGTAAACGCGCCGGCCGCGGAGTTGCCCGAGCTGGTAAATGGCACGAAGGGCGGATTGATCGCTTGCACGTAGGCTGCCCCCGCCATCGCCTTGGCCGGCTTGCTGAACGTGAACCGGGTGTCGTTGACGATAGTCAGCGGGATCTTCGGCACGCCGCCGGCGCCCAGTCCGCCGAGATTCACTGCCACTCCGCCCTGGGCGTTGAAGAGGTTGATTACCGTCAAAGTCGAGAAGCCGGTTCCGTTGACCCTGATGGTCGATCCCGCCTGAGTCACCGAAGTAATTGTAAGCCGCGCTCCGATCGGCACCGCCACCGCGTTGCTCTTCTTCGCGTAATCCGCCGCGCTGCCCGCGTTGCTCACCACGAAAGAGCCAGGGCCGGTCGGCAATCCCGTGGGAGGCAATCCCTTGGCGGGCAAGGTTACGCTTAGCTGAGTTGAAGTCAGACCCGCGTCGCCGGGTTTGAGGAAGAATGGCCCGACCTTGCCGCCTGCGCAGAACAGATCGACTGCCGCACCGTGCGTGGTGTCGAAACCGGTGCCACCCAGCTTTACCTTGGCGCCTTGCACTACCACGGTTTCAACGTTGTTGGAGGCATAGCTGGGGTCGCTGCTGGTCGCGGCCAAGCCTACAGTGTTTACGGTCTGGATGGTCGGAATTCCCGCTGCCACCGAACCTTGCAACAGTGCGAATGCCGGGTTGGAGGACTTGAATCCTTTATCGGTATTGATCACCACCACCGAGACAAAGCCTTGGCCCAGCGGGATGGTACTTGGGACCGGCACGGTCAGCAGCGTGGGCGAAGTGGGAAGGTTGGGCTTCAGCGGCCCCTCGTTGATCGGTCCGCTTGGGGTGGCGACGAAGAAGTTGAGCACCGAGCCCGGGGTGAATCCGCTGCCGCTCACGTTGAAGCTGCCGCCGACCAGGACCACCTTGGGAATCTTGCCGATGATCGGAGTGCCCGGCACCACCGTCGGCGTGGCGGTCGGGGTTGGGGTTTTTGTCGGGGTCCGCGTCGGAGTCGGGGTCCGCGTCGGAGTCGGGGTCCGCGTAGGAGTCGGAGTCCGCGTAGGAGTTGGTGTGCGTGTCGGAGTCGGGCTCGGTGTTGGAGTCGGCGTGCGGGTTGGTGTCGGAGTAGGCGTCGGAGTGCGTGTCGGAGTCGGCGAAGCGGTCGGTGTTGGAGTAGGAATGCTGACCGCCGCAAACGTGGAAGTGTACACCATCAGTTGGGGATTTTTACTGGTGATATCCACCGCGAAAAAAGCATCGGCGCCGGTCGGATCGGTGGTGGTGAAAGGGGTTTGGTTCTTGTCCAGCAGATAAAACGAGAACGCATCGGGAATAGCGCCGGCTACCGTGTTGGTCGTCACCGACAAATTGAACGACATCGTGGCGCCAAAAGTGACACCCTGGTTCCATTCGTTGAGGAACATGGCGTCGCCGAGCGACAGCGGTCCGGGCACCAGAGTTCCCAACACGCTGCCGCTGGTGGTCGAGCTTCCCAGCGTGCTGTCGGTGGCAAAGCCGCTGATCGTCGCGGTGTTTCCCAGCACCTTGCTGCCACCAACAAAATCAAAAACCACAAAGCCGGTCTGGCCTTTGATGGGGGTGGTGTTGACCGTCACGTTATAAGTCGTGGCGCGGCAGACGCCGCCGCACAGCATGACCGCGAGGCCGGCCAGCAGTACGTAGTTCTTCATGTTCGCTCCATGCAGCATGCTTCGGATCACTTCGCCGCCGTTTCAGGGTGTCACCGAGGTCCGGTAAACCTTGGCGGTGTATGCGATTCGCGTGCGGCCCGGATTGAGGAATTGCATCGTTTTGGTGAGGATGGTTCCCGATGGCAGGGTGACGCCGTCGGGCAGTAATACCTTGAAGTACGGGCTCCCTAGCGGCGTTATATTTTGCGTCGCGCCCGCGCTGACCAGCGTCACGCCGGTTGGAAGACCGGTCACAACCACATACAGCGGCCCGATCTCCGGTGTCGCAAGCGCCGAAGTCAATTGCAGGGTCTGGTCGAAAAAGCCGGTATTGCGATCGACGCGGAAACCCAACGGAATAAGCTGGGTCGTCGCGGTGACATCCTGGGCCGCCAGCGGATGCGCCGGGTCCTCCACGCTAAAGGTGGCAAAAGCCTGCACCCCGCTGTTGGTCACGGTCACCACCGCCGTCCCAAAGGCCCCGGCCTTCACATTCCCCTCGGGGTCCACCGTAATCACGGTGGGGTTGCTGGACTTATAGGTGGTGCCGGAAGCGGATGACGTCAGGTCGCGCTGAATCCCGCCCGGGTAGTTGCCAACCACGTCAACGCGTTCCGTCGCACCGACTGCGTTCAGAATGTAGCTGGCTTGGGGAAGGGTCAGGCTCGAAGGCGGGGTCGTCGGACGCACCGCGATCGTCGTCGTGACGCCGGTTATCGGATTATTACTCGTATCCGTTATTGCGGGGCTTAGCTGAAGCGTGCCCGCATAGGTGTCGGGAATCGAGAAACTGACCTGATAGGTGGAACCGTTATAGTTGGTTCCCGGCTGGCTGCCCAATCCCGCTACGTTGAGGGAGACGTCGTTGGCCTGCAACGGCGGCGCGATTGCGACCGTAACCGAGACGGTATCGCCGGGCGCGAACACCTGACCGTTGGCGGGCGTGGTGATCTTGACCCGCGCGTCACCCGCCGCCGCCGGACTGGCGGCCAAACCGGCGGCCGCGATCTCGGATTCCGGCCCGCTGAATACCACGTTGCTCTTCATCGGGCCTCCGCCCGCGCATTGGCTGGCGAAGTTGGCATGATCGATAGGCGGGCTTTGACCGGAAACGGTAATCGGAACGCCAGTCCCGTTTGAAGACAGACCGGGAATCGAGGTAACCAGACCACTCAAAGGACCATCGAGCAGCCCAAAGGCCTGAGTTGCCACCGCCGAGCTGTTGCTGACCCCGGCCACCAGAGAGAAGCCAAACACATCGGCCCCAAAATGAATGAGGCTTGGAAAGTTGATCCCCGCTGCGCCGCCGGCTGGACAGGAGGTGCTTAGCACGCCTCCCTGCTCGCTGCACAAGGGTACGATGGCATCATTGGCCCGGCTGAATCGAAATTCATTAACGACCGTCTGGTCGTAGACCGGTTGTTCCTGAGTGCAAACAAACAAGATTCTTTTCAGGCATTGGGTCTTGGTGAGTTCCTGCTCAAAGGAATGAAGGTGCAGCGGTCCTACCCCATTCCAGAAGGACCCTATCGGGCCTCCGGTGGCCGTGATGACCTGGGAGTCGATTGGGGTCGAGCTCAGCGCCTGCAGGCCGGTGCTGTTTTCGTTCAAATCACAAACCGCGCCGTTTACAACTTGCGCGTTCGCGCCGACGAGATTATGCACCGAGGCCTCAATCTGGGTGGGCTTGGTCTTGTGCAAAGCCACCAGAAGGTTGGCGAAGCTGGTCCCGCCATGGGGCGTATCGAGCGTGATAAGACGATGGACATCACCCTTTTGGTAATTGTCGTCGCGCATGAAATCCGAGGAAGCCACGTAAAGCCGGGTAAGAATTCCGCCCATGCTGTGAGCCACCACGTCGGCTTGAGTGGCCGCATACCCGGCCTGTTGCGCCATTTGGATAGCGCTGGAGACAAAACCCTGAACCATTGGCTCATTGGTGCTGAAACTGGCGTCGTGAGTGGGTCCGTAATCCCCCGCGAAAGTGAAGTAGGAACTTCCAGGCTTGCGATTCCAATAGTCGCCACCCCACGCCTTGCGGTCGCTCCACAGACCGTGAAGCAGCATCACCGGCGGGCGCACCAGGGTCAGGGGAGCGGTAAACATCGTCGTGTCGCCGTTGCCGATATTCGGAGTGAAGGTAAACTGAACCTGAACCATCCGGTTGTCGGAACTGGCGTTAAATCCGTCGGGGGCGGTGAAAAACGAAAACGCATCATTAAACGCGCCGACGCTTTGAGTCGTCGTTACGTCGGTTGAAACCGTCCCCTGGTCGGGTGGGCCGGTGGATGTGATCTGGTAACAGGCCGTGCCCGGCAGGCCGGAAACCATCCGCATCAGGAGTTGCGTGACGCCGTCAGTGACCGCGCCTTGTACCGGTTGGCCGCAAGTGGACAGCACGCTCGGATCGGAGGACAGGTTGGGTGTGTTAGGGGTCCGGCAGGTGTTGGTTGGGGGATTGGCGTCGAGAAACTTGGTCGCGTTTGGGTCATCCCCCGGGTTCAAGTCCCAGGCTCCGAGAGGATCGGAAAAACCGAAAAAGCCCGGCGTCTTTGAAATGGCGTCAAGGTTGGTGGCGCCGACCTTGATGCCAAACACGAAAAACGGATTGCTCTGGGTCTGTCCCTCGGGAATGGTCACTTCCGGCAAGAACGACTGCTTCGGGTCTCCGGCCGCCACAATCGAGGGGTCTTCGGAGGACAATTGGAAGGTGGCTCCTCCTGCCGGCGCCGGCACGAAACTGACCACCGCCAATTCCAGCGGCTTGCTGACGGGTACCGAGATCGAATCCAGAATCCCCCCCTGGTTGGGACACGATGACGCCAATGGGACGCTGTTTCTGGGGGGCGAAACGGGAAGGGTCCTGAAAGCAAATTGCCTCTGCGCGTTCGCCCTCTGTACGTTCGGCCTCGGTGCGTTGGTCCGCTGCGCATTACTCCGGAGCGGCAGGACACAGACCAGCAGCAAGGCCACGAACAGCACTGTTATCGGACCGCGTGAGCGGTTCAAACCGCTTATCACGTAATCTTGCCTCCATGTTCGCGCTCGATACTACTGGAGGAGAGCGCGATTTATCGCCGCTTCGAGTGGCGCTTATGGTTGTTTTTCAGCTTTCAAGATACCGCTTTAGTCAAATTATATTCAAGCCGGAATTTTATGTCATCCCTAGCCCTAAAGAAGCGCCATCGCCATCGACTAACCTTTAAACTGCTACCTGCAAGCATAGAAACCGGACACCCGCCGTAACGACCGCGCTTGGGCCCCGGCAGTTACTGCAAATCCATTCGATAGAGGCTGACCGCGTTGCCATACACGATTTTGTTGACGCTTTCAGGTACGCCCTCGAAAATGCGCTCGAGGGAATGGGGCCAGGTCGAGTCGCTATGGGGAAGATCCGGCGCGCTGGAGTTCGGTTTCGGGCCGCGAAAACAGCGGCATCCCCAGCGACGTGTGGCGCGCAGCGAATGCACGCACAATCCCCTCAAGCGGGGTCGACCTTCTCGAAATAAGACGTTCTTAAAGACGCCACGGAACAGAGGCTGCATCCAACATCGGCGTGCGCTGATCAGGTTGGACAATGCGCTGCGTCCAGATATCGGGCGCTCACTTCAGGGTGAACGCGCCGCAGGGGTCGTTGCCGCTGCTGGTGAAGGCGAGGAAGGGCGGATTGAGGGCCTGGATGAATGCTGCGCCGGAGACCGCGCCTGCCGGCAGCGTGATGCTGAACCTGGTCGAGTTGATCAGCTTGATTGGAATCCGCGGCGTGCCGTCGGGTTTCAGCCCGCCCAGGTTGACCACCGTCGTCCCATGCGCGTTGAACAGGTTGATGACGGTCAGGGTCGAGAAACCCGCTCCCTCAACCGTCAATGTAGTTGCGGTCTGGACTTCGTCAGTCACGTTGATCCGCGCTCCCAGCGGCACCGAGACGGCGTTGCTCTTGGCGCGGAAGCTGCCGCCGGCGGCGTTGCTGACGATAATCGACCCCGGCCCGGTCGGCGTCGTGAGGGGCAAGGTGAAAGTGATCGAGTTGGATTTCAGGTTGGGATTGCCGGGCGCCAGGAAAGTGGTCGGCAGCTTGCCGCCGACACAGGCGCAGAACACGTCCACCGCGGCGCCGTGAACGGTGTCGAAGCCGGTGCCGTTGATGACCACCGAACTGCCCTGCAGCAGCGTGGTCTCGACGTTGGCGACGGCGTAGTCGGGGTCGAGGCTGGTGGCTGCCAGCGGATGGCCGTCAAGCCCAGCGATGCTGGGCAGTCCGGCCGCCGCCGAACCCTGCAGCAGGGCAAAGCCGGGATTGGACTGGACGAAACCCGCATCGGTGTTGACCACCACTACTGACACGAAGCCCTGCCCCAGCGAGATAGTGGAAGGCACCGGCACCACCAACTGAGTTGTAGTGCTGGAGGCCGTGGGCGTGAACGTTCCCTCCTTGATCGGACCGGTGGGCGTGCTGACGAAGAAGTTGACTTCGGAACCGTGGGTAAAGCCGCTGCCCTTGATGGTGAAGTTGGCCCCGGCCAATACCGGACTCTGGACCACGGTGATACGCGGATGGCCCGGCAGCGGGGTCGGCGTCGGCACCGGCTTGGTCGGGACAGGCGTGGTCTCCATACATTCGCGCGGCGTCGGCGTGGGGGTTGGAGTCGGAGTGTGACTCGGTGTTGGCGTCGGCGTGCGCACTGGCGTGTGCGTTGAAAACGGGGTCGGGATCGGCGTCCGCGTTGCGGTCGGTTTGAGCGTTGAAGTGGCGGTTGCGCTTGGCCTTGGCGTAAACGTCGGGATCGTAGTAGGCGGAGCGGTCACGTTGAACCCGATTGTCGTGGTAGCCGGCGTCAAGGCCGGATTGCCGGCGAAACTCGCGGTCAGCGTCGCGATCTCGGCCACCGACGGCGTCAGCGTGCAGGACGCGTTGCCCTTGGTGTCGGTGGTTCCGAAGCAGGAGCTTCCTTCGAGAGAAAATTGGACGCTGGCGCCAGTGACTGGGGCGGGAGGAGTAACTGAGACGTCACTCAGCGAACCCAGGAGCGTAACGGGTTTCCCCACCGCGACCGTGATTGGGCTGAGATTGAGAGTCAGGAATGATGAGTGTGTTCCCGTGGTCCAGTTAACCACGGCCTGGTTGGAGGTCAGAGTGCTTGTGCCGAGCATGGCCGACGCCGTGATAGTGTCAACCCCCGCGAATAGGGCGGTATAGCTGAAAGAGGCTTCGCCACCACTGGCATGAACAATTTTTACCTGCGGATTGGCCCCATTCACCTGGAAAAAAACAGGGGTGCCTTCGGGCGCGGTGGTGTAATGGAAACTGGCGGTAAAGGTCTGGGACGTGCCCTGTGCCGGATTGGGTGAAACGTTGGTCGGCGTCAGGGTGAGCGTCGCGGGCTGAGTAGCCGGGGCATACTTACAAGCACCCGTGTTGTCGGTGATTTTGAACACCGCATCGCCCTGGGCCCCATATAGGCATCCGTCGGGCCCTTGAATCAGGCCGACCATGAAACTGTTGTCGGTAAGCAAGGTGGTACTCAGGCTGGGCGGACTGATCGTGAGATCGTATATGCCGACACCACTGGGGACGTTGCCATTCGCCGCAAAGTTGCCGATTAGCGTCTGCGCACCGCCGCCGGGTCGTGTGCCGTTAGCCAGCAGACCTAGGGCGCCGATAGTAAATGAGGGCACGACGCTCACGGTTGCGGGCGATGGTCCGCTGGTAGCGCTCACCGCGGCTACCTGACTGTCGCCAAGGAGCACGTACTGCGTGCCGTCGGGCGCGAACGCTTCAGTGCCATTGGGAGTGGTTGGCAGGGTCGCATAGACCGTGGTCTTGGGCGAAGTGCTGTCGGGATCGGATATTCGCCACAACGACGGATTGTCCAAGCCGTCTCCCGAACAATTGTCGTCAGCGAAAATATCTCCACTTATAGGATCGAGAGCGATTAGCGCAGGACAGGTCAGGTCCGAAGCGACCTCGCGCAGCGTGTCGCCCGTGGACGGGTCTACCTGTAAAATCACGCCGGTCGCCAACGCGGCGGTGGTCGCGTTGCGGCCTACGAACAGGTTGCCGGTTTTGTTGATCACCAATCCGATTACGAACGGCCCAATCGCGGTCTTGGTCAGCAGCGTACTCGGGCCGGCCACGCCGCCGCCGGGCGGAAACTTGTAGATGTTCCCGGTCGGCTGGTCGGAGATAAAAAGGTTGCCGTGCGCGTCAAAGGCCATCCCGAAAGCGCCCGCACAGCCGGAGACGATTCCAAGGAAGGAGGCGCGCTGCTCCAGGAACCCGGTGGCATAAGGCGTTACCTGGTAACCGGGGGCGGCAACCGGGTTCGGCGTCCCGCATCCGTTGTTGGGACCGCTTATGAAACTGACCGTTGCGGTGGCAGGAAAAGGCAGATTGCCGTCGGTCACGTCGGTCGCGGAGTAGGTCACGTTCTCGTCGACCTGGTCGACAGCGGTGAAGACTATCTGGCCGCCGGTGTTGGTCACGGCGGCAATCGGGCCTTTGATAACCGAATGGCCGGGACCCTGAGAGATTTGAATCAGTTTGCCGGGGGTCGGCCGGCCGAGCGAATCTTTGAGCATAACCGTGATCGTCGCCTTGCTGTGGCCGTCGGCCGTAACTGCCGCCGGCAAGGCGTCGAGCCCCGCGCTGGTTGCCGGAGGGGTTGTAAAGGTCAGACTTGGAGACTGCGCCAATTTGAGGGAGTCTGTCGAATCAGTTGCGGTCAGAGTAACCGTTTCGGGCAAGGTATTGGTAATTTCGAAGGAAACCGCGCCGTTGTTGGGGTCGGCAACGCCGCTTGGCGGCGTAATCTTGGCGCTAGCGCCGGAATTGGCAGTCAAGACCACGGTTTTGCCGCTGACGATGCTTCCGCGTGCGTCACGCAGTTGGACCTGCACAAAACCGGGCGTAGAGCCGTTGCTTGGAGTGTTTGCGGAGATGGTGCCCACCTGCGAGACCGTGGCGCTGGCTGGTCCGGCGGTCGCTTTGGCCAACTCCAGATTCAGTTCACTCAGATTTGGAGAGCCCAAGCCAACGTGAAAAAAGTCGCTCTTCAGACTGACAGCCGAATGAAACGCGCTGGTCGCTGACAGCGGGTAAATCAGAGAATTTAACAGGCCCAGGTTGTGCCCTTGAGCCTGATTGAGATTTGCGGTGAACGCAGCCCAAATCGGCGCGGCAACACTGGTTCCGCCGTACAGAAGTCCGGTCGGGCAGCCGCCGGCGTCAGCTTGGCAGATCATAACCCCGTTGGCGGCAGGGTCCGCGTTCACGACGACATCAGGCACCGAACGCTGTATCTTGCCACTGAGCGCCGTTTGATAAGCGGCAGCGGAGAAGAACTTGCTTAACCCGAATCCGCCCTGACCGGTCGGAGGCGTATTGCCGCTGCCATTCCACCATGTTTCGCCCTGATAAAATCCTCCGGGCCCGGGAGTCGCCGAACTCCCTCCCACGGCGCTGGCGTTGGGAGAGTCCGCCGGTACTGCGACCGTGTTGGCACTCCCGTCCAGGCATCTGCTGCCGGTATCTCCCGACCCATTGAAGACGCTGATTCCGGCGACTGCCGCATTTTGCAGGATTGAATCGATGCTCTGCACGTCAGCCAAACTGGTCTGATCCTCGCAATAAGCCCAGCTGTTACTGATCACCGTAACCTTGTCGTTGATCATTTGGTTGAAGACCGTCTGAAAACTCACGCCGGGCCCGCTAAAAGGTGCCGAGTACACATTTACGTTGGCGCCGGGGGCGAGCATCATCGCGGTATCGATGTCGAGCAGAACCTCGCTCTCCGCCGACCCGATAGGCGCCCCTCCGTTGAGCTTGATTTCCTTGAGCTGACTGATCGTGGCTTTTGCGCTGGTAAGAGCCAGGAAGTCGCGAACGTCACTGACATTGAACGAATCGAATTCAACCAACCCGATCGTCTGTCCATTGCCGTCCACAATTGCAGGTGCCGCAGTATCGTTTGCAGGCGCGGAGTATCCGCTTAAGCCTAGAGTTGATGTTCCACCGGGAAATAATGGGACCAGGCTACAGTCAAGGGTGAGACGGGTAAGGCATCCTAGATCGTAGACTACCGCCAACAGGAAATAGGCAAGGCCGCAGATGATACTGGCGCCCGCTTTTTTTATGTCGGAGCTCACGCAACCCTTGGTTGCGCTTATCCCGTTGAGCAGAGGGGCATACTGAACCAATGATCCATGCTCAATTCGGGGCTCAGAGAGATTGGATAGTCCGGCGACCGCCTGCACGCTCGATGCAATCTGTGTCGGCAAGCTCGGATCCTGGCCGTTTGCATAAAAAAAGCGTTTGTCGAGCCGGTAGCCTCCGATCTGCACAGCGAATGCTCGTTCAGCCTCGGTGCGGGTTCCACGCATCGTCAAGGTCAAGCGATTTGACGAACCTTCGAGCAATTCGAACCCGAATCCGCGAAGGTAGCGCTGCACCGACTCGTAGGCTGCACGTGAAGGACCGAAGTTTTGTGCGATTTCCGGCTGCGTTAAAAAATGATGGAAGAACGGCGAATGCGGGTCATACACAGCTCGCAGGTAGCGTTCGAACCCCTGCTGATCGTCGCGCTTGAGGACAACCGTCAACGTCAACGGTTGATTCGCTTCAGCGGCGCTCGCGGCGTCATTTTTGGGGGCGAGCGCGGTTGCCCTCGCGAGCGCGGGAAGCACATGGCCGGGCAGCCGCACCAGGCGGTCGCCACTTGCCATAAGCTGCGTTCGCGCGCCGATGCTGCTAACAGGAGCGGTGGGCGCTCGCTGACGGACGGTGGCGCTGGTTGCAGCCGGCGCCGTATAAGCGGCGACCGATTGTAACAGTGATGACATAAACAGGAGGCCAACCGAGACGCCGAGGGCGAGTGACAACAAATTGCGAAACAGCCGCTTCAAGGAAATCCGGCGCGGGCGAGACCTACGGAATTGGTCCACAGGATTGAGCGGCAGCCGCATGTTTCTAACCCTCCGGGCAACCAAATCGCTCTGAAATGCAATTGGAGCTTAATAGAACACAAAACACTCCATTGTGACAAGAGTAGCAGTGTACAACATGCCCATTCAATTTAATCATGGGAGATGATAGACTTGGCATAAATAGACAGTTTTTCCCTGATTAAGCATATCTGGGCTAACGTAGAGCCACAACTGCGCCGCAATAGGATTGCTCACCGTCAGCGCGGGATGTTGCCGGGGCCGAGGTATGGCTCGGCGACTTCCATCAGCGTGACGATTTTCCAGGCGCCGGCGTCGCGCCGGACCGCGTAACAGGCGCGGCCGCGCTCCAGCACGCTGCCGTCTTCGCGGTAGCGGGTGAAATCCGTCATCAGCAGCCCCATGCCGTCAGCCGTCGGCCATGCATGGACGCGGTCGACACCGGTGCGGGCCCATCCGCGGTGGCGCAGGAAGTCCTTGGTTTTTTCCATCGAGCGCACAAAGTCCGCCGGTTCCTTAATCACCACCATCCCGCGCTTGCCGCCGATCAATCCCATGGGAAAGGAGAAGTGCCCCGCAAGGCCGGTCAGCTCTTGCGCGTTGAAGGCATCGATGTACTGGCGGTAGAAGGACTCCATTTCTTTGGTTAGAAGGTCAGCGTCGGCCATGATGCCCGTCCTTATCCATCGTGGTGGAAATCATTTCTGACACCCTACCATCTTGCGCGTGCTTCGCACCCCTTGCGCGCGGCGCCCGGCAAAGACCGGGAAAATTAGCGTTTGTTACGGAAAGCTGCCCCCGGCAGCCGCGTGCGATCATTGTACATCTTGCCCTTTTGGTGACAGGATGGGGAAGATTACGGAGCCGGGCGTGAGGCAGGTCCTGAAAACGCCGCGAGCTGCTCGGGCGTGGAGGTTACGGGCGTCATGAGCCGCGCTCCAGCCGCGGCGTTGCCAAAGCCGCCTGGCCGCTCCTGTTACCCCACGCCGCCAAATGAAAGGACTGTCGAAAAAGCGGCGCGGCTCAAAACCGATCAAGGAGGATTTGGAAATGGCTGGTGTAGTCGTCTCCGCTGATTCGCACGTGATGGAACCCGCCACCCTGTGGACCGAGCGCCTGGACAAAAAGTTCCAGGACCGGGCTCCCAAGGTGGTGAAGACCGACGCGGGCACTTTTTCCTTCGTGGCGCCGGGAATCGTTCCCTTCCCGGTGGCCGCCGGGTTCGGCATCGGCAAGAACGGCGCGGAACTCCGGGAGCATCTGAGCAAAGGCTACGAGGCGGCGCGGCCCAGCGGTTGGGATCCGGCCGAGCGGCTCAAGGATCAGGATGTTGACGGGGTGCGCGCGGAGGTCCTCTACACCACGTTGGGGATGCCGCTGTTCGGGCTGGATGACGTCGAATTGCAGCAGATCTGCTTCTCCGTGTTCAACGACTGGCTGGGCGCATACGCCGCTTACGCACCCAAGCGGCTTTATCCGGTCGCGTTGATTTCGCTCGAGGATATCGCGGCGGGCGCCAAAGAACTGGAGCGTTGCGCCAAGATGGGATTTAAGGGCGCGATGATCTGGGGCGCTCCGCCCGAGGACAAACCATACTCCAAGGCGATTTACGATCCATTTTGGGCGGTGGCGCAGGAAACCAGTATCCCGATTTCGCTGCACGTCATCACTCAGAAGAAACAGAACGAGATCAAGTTCGACGGCCCCCGCGGAGGCCGCCCGATTCTCGATCCGATCTTCGAGGTTCAGCAGTCGATCAGGTCCCTGATCTACGGCGGCGCGCTGGAGCGTTTTCCCGGACTCAAGATTGTCTCCGCCGAGAATGACGCCGGCTGGATCGGTCACTTCATGCATCGGCTCGACCATATCCACGTCAAATGGTTGAGCATGAGCCATGGCGGCAAGATCAAGATGCTGCCCAGCGAATATCTGCGCCGGCAACTCTGGGCGACTTTCCAGGACGATCCGCTGGCGCCGATAACGGCCAAGTTCTTCGGCGAAGACAACTTCATGTGGGCGTCGGACTTCCCCCACACCGATTCCACCTGGCCGCATTCCCAGGAAGTAATCGAAAAGGACTTCGCCGGCGTCAGCGAGACTGTAAAACGCAAGATTGTGTGCGACAACGCGGTCAAGGTTTACCGGATGGATATCAACTGAGCGCTGCCCCGCACGGGATCGTCAACAGCTATTGAAGTAAAAGGGTCAAGCACCATGTCATACGACTTGCTAATCAAAAACGGAACCGTGGTGGACGGCACCGGGGCGGCGCGCCGGCGCGCCGACGTTGCGGTCAAGGACGGAATTATCGCCGAGATCGGCGCCGTTAGTGACGGCGCCGCCAAGGTAATCGACGCCAGCGATTTGATCGTGGCTCCGGGCTTCGTCGACCCGCATACGCATTACGACGCCCAGATCTGCTGGGACCCGCAGATTACCAGTTCGTCATGGCATGGTGTCACCAGCGTGGTGATGGGAAATTGCGGGGTGGGACTGGCGCCCTGCCGGCCGCAGGTCCACGAAATCGCGGCACAGGACCTGGTCAACGTCGAAGGCATTCCGTTCGCGGTGCTCCAGAAAGGCATCACCTGGGACTGGGAAACCTTTCCCAGCTATATGGACGCGGCCGGCCGCCGCGGCAGCGCCATCAACCTGAGCTTCCTCGCGCCGCTGACCCCGTTTCGTCATTACGTGATGGGCGAGGAATCGATGGACCGGGCGGCCACTCCCGAAGAAACCCAAAAGATCGCCGCGCTGCTGCGTGAGGCGGTCGCCGCGGGCGCGCTGGGCTTCTCGCATACCACGGGTATCCAGCACGTCGGCTACAAGGGCCGTCCTCTCGCTTGCCGCATGGCCAATCGCGACGAGCTGGGCAGCTACGCCCGGGTGCTGCGCGGATTGGGCAAGGGCGTCGTTGAAATCACGCTGACCCAGAACTTCGGCCATATCCAGGACCACGAGTTGGATCTGCTCAAGTTCCTGCTCGATGAAAGCGGCCGGCCGGTAACCTGGCTGGCGATCTTCGACCGTGAGGATCAGCCGCAAGCCAGCGGCGAAACGCTGCAGCGGGCCGAATCGTTGATCCGGCGCGGCGGGATTCCGCAAATGACCTGCCGGCCGCTGATCGCCGAATTCAGCATGAAAGACAGTTTCGGATTCTCGATGATGAAGTCGTGGCAGCCGGCCTGCGACCAGCCCCCTGAGAAGCTCAAGGAGATCTACGCCGACCCTTCCTTCCGTCAGGCCGTCACCGAGGAAATGAAGCGTGGTCCGTTCCGGCGCAACTGGGAGCGGGTTGACATTTGCGAGGTCGGCAAGCCCGAGTTCAAGAGCCTGCTGGGCAGGTCGGTGGCCCAGATTGCGCGTGAACGGGGACAGGCCGGCCACGAGTTCGAATGCGTATTGGATTTGGCCATCGAAGACGACCTGAACGTTTCCTTCAGCCAGGCGGTATTCAATACCAACGAAGAGCGGCTCGGTACGCTGATCAACGATCCGCGCCCGATGCTGGGACTGTCGGACGCGGGCGCGCACGTCAACCTGCTGTGCGACGCCGGTTACTGCACGTATCTGCTGGGTCACTGGGTGCGCGAGAAGAAGGCCATCACGTTGGAATACGCGGTCAAGCGGATCACGTCGGAGCCGGCGGATTTCTTCGGCCTCAAGGATCGCGGCAGGCTGCAGGCCGGCAACGCCGCCGATATCGCGGTGTTCGACGCCAGCACGGTCGGGTCGGCGCGTCGCGGTACCATGGTCAACGATTTGCCGGGCGGCGGAAAACGCCTGGTGATGCCGGCCACGGGCGTGGTTCATACGGTGGTCAATGGCACGATGGTTTACGAGGACGGCAAGTACACCGGCTCCACGCCAGGCCAGGTTTTGCGGTCCTAGTTTGAATTTTCGCTAGTAGGCGTACGGCGCCGCCCGCAAGAGGCGGCGCCGTACTGCCTATCGACATTTACTCCAGGGGAATGATCATGGCGGAAGAGCGAATCGTATCTGCGGATTCTCACGTAATCGAACCGGCCGACGTCTGGACGGCGCGTATCGACCGCCGTTTTGCCGATCGGGCGCCCCACGTCGTAACCGAATTCAAAGGCAAGACCGGTGACTTCTTCGTCGCCGAAGGGATGGCGCCGCTGGCGATCGCCGCATTCGCGGTCGCGGGCGTGAACCCGAAAGAGTTCAAGACCAAGATGCGCGAAGGGTATGCCAACGTCAGGCCCGGCGGATGGGACCCGGTGGAACGCATCAAGGATCAGGAGCGCGACGGCGTCGTCGCGGAAGTAATCTATCCCAGTTTCGGGATGCGGCTGTTTCAGCTTGAGGATAGCGGGTTGCGGACCGCGTGCTTTCGGGCCTACAACGATTGGCTATCCGAATATTGCTCTTACGACCGGCGGCGGCTGGCCGGAATCGCGACGATCGCGCTGGATGACATCAGTCACGGTACCGAGGAACTCAACCGCATAGCGAAGCAAGGACTCAAGGGCGCGATGATCTGGGGCGAGGCGCCGGCCGAGAAGCCTTATAACGATCCGGAGTACAATTCATTTTGGGCGGCGGCCCAGGACCTCGGGATCCCGGTGAGCCTGCATACCGTGACCGAGCGCCGCGCCGCACCGGTCGGGGATCTCGCCAAGTACAGCATCATGCGGGGCTACGTGTCGCTTCATCATGGAATCCAGAAATCGCTGTCGGACCTGATCATGGGCGGCGTGCTCGAGCGCTTTCCAAAACTCAAAATCGTATCGGTCGAGAACGACATCGGATGGATTCCGCACTATATGCAGCGCGCCGATCACGCCTGGGATCGGTATCGGTTCCTGGAACGCGACGCGGCGATTGCGCAGCCTCCGAGCTACTACTTTCGCCGTCAGGTGTCCGCCACTTTCCAGGATGACCGGGTCGGAATCCTCACCCGCGACATCGTCGGCACCGGCAACCTGATGTGGGCTTCCGACTATCCCCATTCGGATTCGACCTGGCCCAATTCACGCGAGGTCATCGCGCGCGATTTCGCCGGCGTGCCTGACGCCGACCGGCGCAAGATCACCGCGGAAAACGCGGCGCAGCTCTACGGGGTTGGATGAAGATCGCTCTGGCCTGACGCGCCTGGAATTCTACCTCGCTCGCGCCTGCGGACTCGGGTCCGCAGGCGCCTCAGTGGCTGGAAGCCCGTACCACCAGCCAAGCAGTGATGGTGCCGGCCATCCGAGCCGCGAGCGTGAGCGAGCGATTGCATCCAGCGCCGCTCCTGAAGTCATCCTTCGACACGGCTCGCGTTGCTCGGCCGCTCGGGATGACTCACTCACACAACGTTAGAAACTTTGTGAGGTCATCCTCCAGATGGCAATGAACCAAACGTTCATTCAGTGATAAATCGCAAATCTCACTGTGGAAGGTGGTTCAGATAGCCCCGCTGGTCTGTACGATCAGGTATTAATGGCGTAGTTATGTACGCGGTTGCGCGGGCAACGCTTTGCTCACGTCACCTGCTGGAGGAGGTGAGGCGTGTACGATCTCCTGCTCAAAGGCGGCACTGTCGTCGATCCATCGGCGGGTCTCAACGATGCGTATGATATCGCGATCGAGCAAGGCGTCATCGCGAGTATCGCCCCTGCCATTCCCGCCAGCGAAGCTCGCCAGGTCATCGAAGTGCCGGGTACAATCGTCACACCCGGCCTGATTGATCTTCATGCTCATGTCTTCGAAGGCTTCACTCGATTCGGCCTTCATCCCGATCAGGCTGGCGTGTACGCGGGGGTCACGACGCTGGTGGATGCCGGCAGTGCGGGGTCCGCTACCTTTGAGGGCTTCCCGCGTCACATTTTGCCCAATTGCCGCACCGAGATTATTCCCTTCCTGCACATCTGCCAGACCGGCCTGGCCACCATCCCGGATATCATCGCCGAGGGCAGCATCAACCTTGACGCCACCTTGCGCGTCGCCAACCGGCACCGGGGTCTCATCCGCGGCATCAAGGCGCGGATGGTGTCTCCCGCTTTGGAAATCCTTGGGATGGAGATGCCGCGACTGGCGCGGCGCGCCGCCAGGGAAAGCGGTATCAAGTTGATGGTGCATATCGGCGATACGGAGAAGCGCTACGATCCGACGGTGATCCGCCGCTTGCTGCCGCTGCTGGAGGAAGGAGACATTCTTACTCATTACTTCACCGCCAATCCGGGCGGCGTGCTCGATGGCAATGGGCGGCTGGTGCCCGAAGCGTGGGAGGCGGCGAAGACCGGTGTATGGTTCGACACTGCCCATGGCCAGATGAATTTCAGCTTTGATGTAGGCCGCCGCATCATCGACCAGGGCCTGCTCCCGCATTGCATCAGCACCGATATCACAGTGCCGGGCCGCATCCGCACCGTGCATAGCATGACCGAAATGATGACCCGCTTTCTGGGCCTGGGTTTCACTCTGGAGCAGGTAATCACGATGTGTACGGCGAACCCGGCCAAGGCGATCGGTGTGGCGGATCGGATCGGAAGTCTTGGGACGGGGCGGCAGGCCGACGTTTCGGTACTGCGTATCCAGGAAGGCGACTGGGTAGTTTACGACGTGTTGGGCGCGAGCTTGAAAGTCACGCAGGCGGTTGTACCAGTGCTGACGGTTAAACGCGGCGAAGCGTTCGCGCCGCAATGGGGCCCGCGGCCGTGGGGATGGGAGCCTGACCCCGGGCCTTCCGCCGCGGTCTTCAAGGGTTGTTGTTAGAACGGGTGCTCATATGGAGAAACGCGGCTGGTGGAACCTTGGCGAAATTCTGCTCCGTTACCGGCGCCCGATCGGAGCGCTACTCCTGGCCATCACCGCCTTCATGGCCTACGAAGCCACGCGGGTACGATTTGCGACCAGCTTCGTCGATCTGTTTCCCGCGGCGCATCCCAACAGCCAGCTTTACCAGCAATACCAGCAATACGGGGGCGCCGACACCATCATCTTCATGATCCAGGTCAAGCATGGCGACATCTTCAACCGCGCCACGCTGCAGAAAATCCAGGACGTCCAGTTCGCGGCCAATGTGCTGCCGCTGGTCAATCACAACGAGGTGCTTTCGCTGGCCTCTTACCAGATCGTGTATGTCGAGGCTTCGCCCGGCACGGTCGAGTACCGCTGCTACATGTATCCGTTTGTGCCGAAAAACCAGGCCGAGGTGGATAACCTGCGTGAGACAATCTATGCGCATAAAGATGAATTGCGCCGGCTGGTCGCGCCGGACTATAAGTCCGCGGCAATTGTCGCCTCGTTCAACGAAACCGGTCCGGCCCAGAATTATAGCGAACTGTTCCACGATATCCGTGCGATCGTCGACAAATATCAGGACGCGAATCACACAATCTATGTAAGCGGCGAGCCGGTGGAACGTGGCTACGGCTATTACTATTTTCCGATAATCCTTTCGCTATTGTTGATCTCCGTTGCTGTGATCGTGTTTGCGCTGTACATGAACCTGGGCGCCTTCACGTCCTGGTGGGTTCCGCTAGTCACCGGTTCGTGCTCGGCGCTGTGGGGATTGGGCTTCGTCGGAATTAAAGGGTACGACTTCGACCCGCTGATGCTGGTGGTGCCGCTGATCCTCACGGCCCGGGACATGAGCCACGGGGTCCAATGGCAGAATCGCTACTATTACGTGGTCGAACAACTTGGGGATCCGATTGAGGCCTGCGTCGCGACCACCAATTATATGTTCGGCGCCGGACTATTGGCGATTGCGGCCGACGTGTCGGGAATCGTCTTCATCTCGTTTTCCGGAATCACGGTGCTCGATCATATCGCGCGTGCCGGAACGGTGTGGCTGCTCGCCAGTCTCCTGATGGTCTTCATCTTTCAGCCGATTTTGATGAGCTATCTACGCGCACCCGGACGCAAGGAAGGCGCGGGTTTGCTGGGCTCGAGCGATCCGCTGCGCGGGGTGCGCGAGTTCGGCTATCGGGTTGCGCGTTTCGGCGTCGGACCGGGACCAGCGCGCACCACGATGTTGTTGGGCGCCGCGGCCTTTCTGATTTGGGGAATCGCCAGCGGGATGCGCGCCCAGGTCGGATACCAACTCCCGGGCACGCCGCTGTATCGTCAGGGCGCAAAGGTTAACCGCGATATCCGTGCGATCGTGAAGAACTTTCCGGTTGACGAGGCCTGGGTCATCATCGCTTCGCAGCCGATGTCCGATGACTCAAAACCCGTTTGGTTACAACGTGCTGACTTTGGAGAACCGCCTGCGCGACTATCTGCTACGAAGCCCCGCGGTGCGTGAAGTGATTACCTTTGCCGACCAGGGCATCGAACCTTTCACCCGGGTGGTTCACAACGGCCATCCCAAGTTCCTGGGCATTCCCCACACCGTCCGCCTGATCTTTGCGTCGGTATTGTTTTTCATGCACAACAAGGCTCCCGGGGACATGGAAACGTTCAACTGGCGCAACAGTTCGTGTGTAAGGGTCTTTCTGAAGGATCATACGGCGCGGACGCTGACCGAGGTCCAGCATCGCCTGGATGAATTCAACCAAAAGTACGTAAATCACAATCCGCGAGCTTTCGCAAACGCGGATTCTATACCTGGGCGGTATCGCCGGACTTTATGCCGCCGCCAACGATGTGCTCTTCAGGCTGGACCTCGAGAACATCGCCTTCGTGCTCGCCGCGATCTTTATATTCTGCTACCGTCGCGTTTCAATCCGTTGTGGCCGGCGTGCTATTCGTCCTGGTCTGCATGCTGGCAAACTTCGGAGCTTTTATTTACATGCATCTGCGTTCCATCGGCCTGACTATCGATACCGTGCCGGTAATCTCACTGGGCATCGGACTGGGGGTCGACTACGGAATCTATACGATCTCGCGCATCCGCGACGAGGTCCGCAACGGCTTGTCGCTGGAGGACGCGGTCGTTCTGGCCCGCAGGGACACCGGCGGCGCGGTCGCGATCGTTCTGACGATTATGATCGGCGCGTTGATTCCGTGGATGTTCTCGCCGGCCTTGTTTCACGCCAACATGAGCCTGATGCTGGCGCTGCTGATGATACTCAACGCCGTGGCCGGTGTGATGGTCCTGCCCGCGTTCATCGCCTGGTCAAAGGCCGACTTTATCACCCGTTACGCGGCTGCCCGGCCTTCCGCCCGCGCGGCAGGGACGGGTACTTGAGCGGGTGAGCTTGCGGCGGTTAAGTTGGGAGGGCAACGGCCTGAGTGCCGGCGCTCAAAAACAGGTGCAAGCAAGTTATTATGAAGGATGACAAAGCGGGCCACCGGCCCGAAAGTGCCAACCGATCGATTCCGCCCGAGCCGCTGACCCTGGAGGGCTCGTACATTCTCCATCAGATGATCCGGCTGCGCTGGCCGCAGTGGAAAGCCTGCGATCCGCAACGGCGCGCCAGCGAAGTCGCCGCGGCCGGCGCGTTGCTGGCCCGGCACGAAGAGCGCAGTGATGGCCCGAGCGCGCTCTTTTCCCTGCTGGGGCACAAGGGCGACGCGATGGTGGTGCACTTCCGCCGCACGCTCGAAGAATTGCGCGAAGCGCAACTGCAATGGACCCGGTTGGGATTGTGGGACTTCTGCGAATACACCTCGTCTTACCTTTCGGTGGTGGAGATCGGTCTATACGAAGGCTCGGTGCGGCTGTACACGGCGCTGGCCGCGGAGGGTCTCGCCCCCGGTTCCGAGGGGTGGACGCAGCGGGTCAACGCGGAGGTGGCGCGCCAGCGTGAGGCGCTGGGCAGCCGCCTGTTCCCGGCAATCCCGGCGCGTCCATACGTATGTTTCTATCCGATGGACAAGCGGCGCGGTGAGAGCCGCAACTGGTACGAATTGCCAATCGAGCAGCGTCAGGCGATGATGCGCGATCATGGAATGATCGGGCGCAGGTACGCCGGCCTGGTGACGCAGATTATTTCCGGCTCGATCGGATTGGACAATTGGGAATGGGGCGTTGACCTCTTCGCCGACGATCCGCTGGTATTCAAGAAGCTGGTCTATGAGATGCGCTTTGACGAAGCCAGCGCAGCTTTCGGCCTGTTCGGCGATTTCTATACCGGTATCCGGGTGCGTCCCGCCGAGCTGGCGCAGTTGCTGTAGCAGCGGATGATCTCGGTCTGTCTGACCTTCCGCATTCAGTGAGACGGTCTTACATTTCGCGCAACCTGGGCCAGGAGTTTTTCCACTTCAGGGCTGATCGAGTAAAGGCGTCCGGCCGACCCGTGAGGATGGATTCGCGATACTCGCGGCGCGGGTCAAACCCTTGCGATCGAAAGTCATCAATAACTGCCCGGCTTGGCCCGTGGACATGCCGGAATGCAGTCGGTCAGGATAAGGGAACTGGATTTCATTGGCGAGCGGCCCGTACTTATCGACCACCGCTTCGAGATCCGAATAAACTCCGGTGACGCCGATCCCGACGGTTGAGCCGTCCAGCGAGCCCAGCCATAGATTGCTCCACCACTGCTCATTATTTGGAACCGGTTTGGCGGACGTTGGAGGAAGAGCCAGCAATCCCAGCCGCTCGGCTTCCCAGGGATTGAGCTTGCTCAAGGGTAATCCCGACCTCCAGTAGCCGTCTGCCGCGGCGACCAAAGCGGCGAACCCTCCAAGCGCCGCGCTGGTGGCTGCTTCATGCGCATCCACTGCGGAATATTTAGCGCTGAACTCCGGTGGAACCCGATAAAGCGTCACATCTTCGACTTCAATTGGATTCATGTTCAGGGGCTTGAGCAGATCGGGCCACATCCGCCGCGCATCCCGCGCGAGGACGATGGTCTTGACGCCGTGGGTGGCCAGGAAGAATTTCAGTTGCTGCGCGAAGTCGAAGCACGGCGCACCGGTGAACAGGCTATTGACGGCCGGCCAGCGCGCGAACTCCGGAGGCGTTAGACCCGCGTATCCCCCGGCCATCCGGAAGTACATGCCGGCCTGAGCCTGCCACAACATGCTGTTACCCTCTCGCCCGTATGGAAGGATGAGGGTGATCTCGTCCCTGGCCAGATAGCGCCGGAAGGCGCCTTCGGCGAAAAATCGCGGTGTGTCCAGCTTCGAGAACCACCATCCGGCGGGCAGATTCGGAGTCAGCGAGACCACCGCGAGCAGCGCAAGAATCCATTTTCGGGTCCGATGTGGCGAGCCTGCCAGGTAAATTGCGGTAATCAGCCCGGCATCGAGAAAAGCGAACATCATGAATCGGGCGGGCAGCGCCTTATCCAGCAGCGGCAATCGCATCGCCACTAGCCACGGCAGAGCGATGGTGGGATTTCCCGCGATGTGCAACCAGGGTCCAAGCGACGCGAGCGCAATCACCGCCAGCGCCAAAAGCATCGCTCTTGCTCTCGCTTCGCGCCACTTGGTGAGTCCGTAGTCGAGGATTATCAGGAGCAATGGAATGCCGAGGTAAGCGGTATCTTCGGCCCAGCCGCCGACCAGGTGCTGCGCGAGGGATGCGATAGCGGGTGGCTGTCCAATCAGGAGTGCAGGCGTCGGAACGAGGAACGCGAGCAGGTCCGATGAATAGAGATCCGGTGGATTGATGGGGCCGGAAGGATACCCATGGGAAAACGCATAATACAGGTAAGGCGTCAGGAAGATCGTGGCGATCCCAAACCCCATTGCCGTCAGCACGCAGACGTCCAGCAAATCCCTGCGAAGAGTCGAGTCGGCAGTTAAGAGCACAAGAGTCATCGCCAGCGCCCCGACGACCGCCGTGGTTGCCAATAATTCCTGGGAACAGAGAAAGGTGGTCAGAATCAGGACGGTCAGCAAGCTCACGAAGGCGGGGCGTGATAACCGCGCTTCCATCCGTATAACTACGAGATAGACTGCCAGAGGAACCGGGAATATCAAGATCAACGAGAGATGGCCGAGCAAGTGGCCAAGCATGTACGGAGAAAAGCCGAATAAGTATCCGCCAGTCAGCGCAGGCAAAAATGCACTGCACAGATGGCGGCACAAAATAAAAGCGCACCAGGCGGCCAGCGCCGGCGACATCAGGCATAGAACATTCCAGGCGAAGACGGGACCCCAGAGCTCCGTGATCGGAGCGGCCGCCAATGCTGGAAATGGAATCGAAGTCGCCCACGCGAGATTATATCCTGAAGGCGCCCAGATAGCTTTGGTTAGCAGCAGATTCAGATGATGTGAAATTGCATATGGCCACCACGTCAGAAGCCACATGTGCACGCCCGGGTCACTTGATGCCTGGATGCCGATGTAGGTGTGAGAGAAATCGGACTAGCAGTGGCGTCCCGAACCAAAGGATTGCGAGCGCCTGATAGATTGCGAAGGCGAGCAGTGTCGAGGGCCACGATTTAGGGTTGCCCGATGCCGCGCTCATGATTTTGAAAGAAGCCAAGAATTGTGTTGTGAGCGAATTGTCTGCGTGGAGCAAGAGCCATCGACGCTTGCCCCGCAAGACCAACCAATAAGCAATGCGGACGCGGCTGGATATGGAATTGGCGCGGCGCGGCCTGGCCGATAGCCGGGAGGGTGCGCAGCGGTTGATCCGGGCCGGTTGGGTGAGGGTCAATTCGCAGCCGGCCGGCAAGCCGGACCTCAAAGTGGACGAAAATTCGCGCATCGAAGTGGTCGGGGTACACGACCAATATGCCAGCCGCGGAGCCTACAAATTGTTGGCCGCCCTGGACGCCTTCGGGATGGTCGTGAAAGGCCGGCGCGCGCTCGACGTCGGCGCCTCCAGCGGCGGCTTCACCGACGTTTTGCTGCGCCGCGGCGCCCAGCAGGTGATTGCACTGGACGTCGGCTATGGGCAACTGGCCCTGCGCCTGCGCCAGGAGCCGCGGGTGATCGTGATGGAGCGCACCAATATCCGGCAGGTCGCGCCCGGGGATTTGGCCTATCGCCCCGATCTGGTCACGATTGACGCGAGCTTCATCTCGCTCAAGCTGGTGTTGCCCGCCGTAATCGCGCTGGCGGCCCCGCACGCCGATGTGGTGGCGTTGATCAAGCCGCAGTTCGAAGTCGGCAAAGGCAAGGTCGGAAAAGGCGGGGTGGTGCGGGACGAAGCGCAGCGCCATCAAGTGATCGCGGATGTCACCGGTTTCGCGGCCAGCCTTGGACTGGGGATCAAGGGTGTCGTCAGTTCTCCTATCAAAGGTCCGGCCGGGAACCAGGAGTACCTGGGGTGGTTCGAAAAGATCCAGAACGAACCAGGCCACGGCTAATTTTCAAACGTCGTATCAATTCTGTCGAGGATGCGGCGGTCCGAACCGACGGATAAAAGCGTACCTGATCGCACCAAATTGCGTTAATTTGCTCCATCCGCTCGATAGCTGCTTTGCATCTGACGCCCGATCAATTTAGGCTGGAGCTATGGGCTCTACTATCGGCCCCGCACACGCGCGAAGTCTTACGTTGGCGATCCTGAGCTTAGCCGCACTGATTATCGGTGTTTGCGTGGCCTTCGCCGCTCCCGCGGATTTCAGCGAGCGGGATTTGTCGCCTCCGCCGAAGTCGGCAGGGTCGGCCAAGCCGTCCAAAGCGGCGGGGCGCTCCTCCGCCCGGCCGGTGCAGTCAACATCGTACAACGGCGATCAGGGAACGATGGCGCAAGACGACACCGACGAGGACACCTCCGAGGAAACTCACGCTGCCCAGAGTGCGCCATCGGGTTTGCCGCCGGCTTTAAGCGGCGCGCCAGCTCGAAACGACATGCCGACCCAAGGTGGCGTGGCGGTCCAGAGTGGGGGCGATTTATCTTACGTAATCCACGAGGGTGATTCGGTGGGGGCCGTGGCCGCGATGTTCCATATCCCCCCCGCGGATATATTCCGCCGCAATCATCTGACTGGGAGCAGCACCTTGCGAGTCGGCCAGGTGCTGCACATTCCCAACCCGTATGCCGCGCAGGTGCGTGAGCTTCAAACGCAAATTGGAGCACTTAACGCCCGCGCGGATGATCAGGAACGCAGGCTCCACGACGCCAACATCAGGGAAGGGGCCTACAACGCGCGGGTGGTTGAGTTGAACAGCATCAATCGCGCACTGGAGCACGACGTTACGACCTTGCCGTGGTGGCGTCGGGCGACCACCCTGGCGGTCAGCCTGGCCACGCTGATGTTCGGGATTGCCGTGGTCTCCTTGTTCCAATGGTTCATGGTTCGACGCCGCTTTGGCGCCGTGGCCATGGCCAACGAGCGGCTTAGCCGGCTGGACCAGCGCTACCGTACGTTGCTGGCGCGGTCGGAGTTGCGCTTGCAGCAGCTTTACGGTCGGCGCCGCGCCCCCGTGGAAACTCAAAGTAAAAGTCCCGACGATTTTGAACTGGAGCGTCTGAACCGCGAGCTTAAGGATGTCCTGGAGGAGCAGATGGCTCAATTGGGGGTGCAACTCCACGCTCCCGCCCGGCGTTCGCGATTTCGCGAATGGCTGGCCAACCTGGGATCGCCGGTTGCGGTCCGCTCCGACCGCCGCTGAGGATTGCGGTGACGATCGGGACAGGGTTTGAAATCGCCGCACTATGCCAATGACTGGTCTTCCCGCTTCTCCGATCTAGTGGACTGTCACACTTGGAATTGGTATCGACTTACCGCAACGGCGGGAGCGGCCATTCCCCGGACCCGCCAGTGCGCGGAGTAAGGCCGGTGGCGGGGGCCAGCGCTGCGTGTGGCTCAATTGTTCAGGAGTGCTCGATATCGAAACCGCACCATTACTCGCTTCCTTCTTGAATCGGGCCAGATCCCTCACCCTGCTGACCGTTGCGGTCGTGATCCTGGTCCTCTCGGGCTGCTCGCTGATGAAGCACGCCAAGGCGAAAGACCAGTCGCAATCGCAGACGCGCAAGCACAAGCGCAAACGGACCAATCCGGAGCTGCGGATGAGGACGAGGCACAGCCTTCACCGGAGGCGACTCCGGCCCCGCCATCGGTGACGGTGAATATCGGCTATGCTCACCGCAATGACTACCTCGATTCTCTGAGCGTCGCAAAATTCGCGTCGGCGACAGAGCTTTCGGCCCGGGGATTGAAAGCGGGAGCCGAGTTGGTGCGGTTTGAGGGCGGCGAGCCGGTATGGGAGATCGCGGCGGACCGGGGGCTAAGCGGCTCTCTGCTTGGACACATGCCGGGAGTGGCGGAGAATAAGAAGTATGCGTTGACCCAGGTCACTTACGGTACTGTGCCCAAGCATTTCTTGAAATCAACGCCGGAAAACAGTGAGCCTGAGCCCTTGGAAGAGGGAAAGTACTACATTTTTACGGTTCACCGGGCTACCGGAACGGTCAGCTATCAGGCCGTGCACATCACCGGCGACGGCTCGGTTGAAAGCTACGACGCCCAGCCGCGGGCCGGCACCAGCTACGAGTTATGCTGCAATGTCGCGGCGGATTTCGTCAGCTCCTCCAGCGACTCCGATACCGGCAGTGGGATGGGCACTCCTGACAGCGGCGGCCAATATCCCTGAGCCGGGTTGCCCGCTTGGGCTTCGGGCTGATCCAGAGATTCAAACGTTGAGAAAAATCTGGCGGGTATCTTTGTCGCTGAGTTGCTTGACCGAAGTCAGGCGGTCGCTGAACGAGGCCAGGGTTGAAGTCTCGCTGGAACCAACGTCGACCAGGACGCCGAAGATTTTAAATTGCAACTCGTCCTTGCGCCGACGCAGTTGCGCCAGCCATTCCGGAGAGACCTGGCACTCGCCGTCGGTAATGATGACAATATCGCCACGCCGCAGCTTCTTGTGGCCGAGCAAGTCCACCGCCGCGTCGATCGGCCGCTCGAATTCAGTCCCGCCGCCGGGAAAATACTCGGCCAGTTCCAGCACCTTGGCCAGTTCGGGCTCGTAGCGCCGCTCGCGATTGAGATCCAGGACCTTCAGAGTGCCCTCGCCGGAAGAAAATAGCACCGCCCGAAACAGCCGGCGCTGACGCCGCGCCAAATCCATCAGGGTGAGCGTGACCGCCTTGCCCCACAGCTCCTTTTCGCCCTGCATCGAGGAACTCAGGTCCAGGCACACCACCATCGGACCCTTGCCTTTTTCTTCATCCTCGCGCAGTTGGTATTGCAGGATTTCGCCTTCGAGCAGGCGGCGTTTGAAGTCGCGATAGAGCACCGGATGGTGCACTGCAATCAGCTCGGCGGGGATCAGCCGGGCCAGTTCCGCGCCGCGTTCAATGTCGTAGACCTCGCTCTGGCCGCGGTCCAGGTTCTTGCGGCGCAGCGCCAGGGCGTCGCGCTTGAAACGTCCGACCATCCGGGCCAACTCGGCAATTTTGCGATTACGCGCCAGCCGCCGCCCCAGTTCCAGCCGCTCACCGGCCGACAGACGGCCCGCCTGGCCGAATTCCAGGCTGAAGTCATGCGCGTCTTCGGCGATCTGGTCGATTTCCTGGGCCAGTTGCGCGCCCTTTAGCTGCAGACGCTTGAGCTCGCTTTGGCGGGCTTGCTTGAGCGTATCTTCGACCGTGCGAACCTTCTGGTTAAGCTTGGCCTCGGATACCTGCGCCGCCCGGCTGGCCGCCTGTTTGAGCTCTTCGATCTTGGCCGCGAGTTCCGGGTC
Source organism: uncultured Pseudomonadota bacterium (assembly GCA_963805995.1). GTDB lineage: Bacteria > Desulfobacterota > Binatia > Binatales > Binataceae > JAJPJA01. The sequence continues at coordinate 114,984 of CAWDWL010000015.1, forward strand.
CGCCGCAGGCTCGCCGTCCTCACCCTGGGATGGCGGTTGCTCCGTCATCGCGCGCAGCGCGTCGGCGCGCTCCTTGAGATCCTCTTCCTGATGCTTCAAGTCCCACAGATCCAGCATCTCGCGGCGGTTGATCAGCCGCTCGCTGCGGACCATCTCGATCACCTGCTCGCCCAGCGCCAGGGCGGCTATTGCGGCCTTGTCTTCTTCCAGCAGCGTGCGCTGCTTGAGCGCCTCGAAAGGCGGGGAGGAAATCAGTTCGCGCAAGATGGCCTGGTTCAGGACCGCGCTGCGGCGGACCGCGTCTGGCGGCATCCAAACCAGGTTGTATTTGAACAAACCCAGGAAAATGTCCTGCAGCAATGCGCCGAAATGAGGTACCAGTCGCTCTCCCGCTTCGACCAATTCCGCGATGGTCGGCGCGCCGGATTGGATCTCCTTCCACGCCCGCCGATCATAGCTGTCGCATTCAAGCCACAGGTTTTCCGTCGGCACGGTGGGAATGTGGACCGGTTTAGGCTTACGCGTCTTGGAGCGGGAGGCCATTTGGGAATAGCTTAACCCAGCACGGTCAGCGCCGCTATCCGTTGCGGTAGTCCGATGCTTCGTCGGCGCGACCGGAACCGCGTTTGATTAATTGCGCGGAAGACTTGAAAAAAAGTCGGCACACAAGCCACAATCACATTGGCGGCAGATTACGGCGTTATGACTAACGAGGTTTGGAAAGGAGAACTGGGGCGGAGGCGTCATGCGCTTCTGATGGCGGTTATCCAGGACTTCGTGGCGGCAGCGGAGCCGGTCAGTTCGCAGCATATCGTTTCCAGGTATTCGCTTGGGGTAAGAGCGGCCACCGTCCGCAGCATGATGGCGGATTTGGAAACCGAGAATTTTCTCTATCAGCCGCATACCTCGGCCGGCCGCGTTCCGACCGCCAAAGCTTTCAGATATTACGTCGACTATGTGATGCCGAAGCGGCAAATCGGCCGCGACGATCGCGTCCAAATCGAGTACTGCTACTCCGAGCGCTCCCGCGACCTCACCGAGGTCATGCGCGACACCTCGCGCCTGCTGGCGCTGCTCACGGGGCAGGCGGCGGTGGTTCTCACCCCCCGGTTCGAAGCGGTCGAACTCCAGCGGGTCAATTTCATTCGCTTGCGCGAAGCCCAGGTGATGGCGGTGTTCATCGCAGTTGGCGGGGAAGTCCAGACCCGCATCGTTGACTGTGGACGCGACTACTCGCCGGCCGAACTGGACCGGATGGCCAATTACCTGAACGAAGGCTTGGAAGGGCGGACTCTGGAGCAGGCGCGCGCCTGGCTCGAAACCGCGCTCAAAGAAGATCGAACCCGTTACGACCGCTTCATTCGCGACGCCCTGACTTTGGGCGACGCGGTAGTCAGCCGGCCGGTTCCGGTCGAGGTTTACGTCGAAGGCAGCGCCAAGGCCCTGCAGCAGCCCGAGTTCAGCGACCCTGGCAAGCTCAAGGAACTGCTCGGTGCGCTGGAAGATAAGAGCGCCCTGCTCGATTTGTTGGAGCGCGCCCTGAGGGTCGGAAGCCTGGAGGTCTCCATCGGCGCCGAGCACGACCCGCGCCTGAGCGATTTGAGCGTCGTCGCCGCGGCTTATTCCAAGGGTGCGATGCCCATCGGCAGCCTTGGCGTGGTGGGCCCGATGCGAATGGACTACGAACGCGTAATCGCACTGGTTGATTACACGGCCAAGGCGCTGTCGCGAGTGCTCGAGTCCTAAGCCGCACCCTCGAACCTCATGGCCTGGCTCCGCTTCACTTGGGTGAGTCAGACTATCGATTTCGCCGCAAGAGCGTTAAGCGCTGCGGGTCCGCTCGTTTCCTATTGCTGCCTATCGCCGCATCGGCGCTAAATTAAGCTCCGCAGCAATGGGGCAGGCCGCCCTGCCCGCCATGGACGCGATGGAGCCGGCCGGCCTGGCTTGGCGCTGGGCAGGGGCGCCCGCCCCTCTGGCTTTGGACCCGCACCCGCCCCAGGGCCAGGGGTCTGCCGGGCCCCTGCTTTTCTCCCCATCTTTGCGACTTCGATACTGGCAGGGCCGAAAACCGTGGTTATCTTTGAAAGGAGTCTTCAGGTTTGCGTGGGTAATGAGCGAGAAAAATAAGACGCACGGCGATTTGATGGCGGCTGAGGATGCGGGGCATGCTCACGCCCGCCACACCGGACCCGCCGAGGTTGAGATAAAGAATATGTCTGTTGGGGAGTTGCATAAGAAGCTCGAAGAGGCGCTCGCGAGCCTCGAGGAGAAGCAAAAAGCCCTGGAAGAAAAGGACCGCGAGGCAGGCGAATTAAAGGACAAGTATCTGCGTGCGCTGGCTGACGCGGAAAACGCACGCAAGCGCATCCGCCAACAGTCCGAAGAAAGCGCGCGGCTTCAACGCGAAGGTCTGCTGCGTGATTTGTTGTCGATAATTGACAATCTGGAGCGCGCGGTGGCGGCGGCGCGCGACGGCGGTAACGGCAAGCCGATTGTCGAGGGTGTGGAGTTGGTCTTGCGCTCGATGGTGGATTTTTTGCGCGGCCATGGGGTGACTCAATTGAACGCGGTCGGACAACCCTTCGATCCCCTGCTGCACGAAGCGATCGATCACGTCGAAAGCGCCGAGCACCAGCCCAACACGGTAGTCGATGAATTTGTGCGCGGTTATCAGATCGGCGACCGGTTGCTGCGCCCGGCCAGGGTGGCGGTCTCCAGGCTGCCGGCACCCGCGGGACATTCGGGCTCCGGCGGCGGGCACGTTGAAAATCAATGATCACTGGTTATCTTTTTCTTAATAAAACGATATCAATCCTGACCGGCTTGAGCCGGCAGGTTTCCAGAACAAGAGGCAAGCAATGGCCAAAGTAATCGGCATCGACCTCGGAACAACCAACAGCTGCGTCGCCATCATGGAAGGCGGCGACCCGGTGGTTATTGCCAACTCTGAGGGCAGCCGGACCACGCCCTCGGTAGTGGCGTTCACCGAAGCTGGTGAGCGGCTGGTAGGGCAAATCGCCAAACGCCAGTCGATCACCAATCCGACCAACACGGTGTTTGCGATCAAGCGCCTGATGGGGCGGCGCTTCGACGATAAGGAAGTCCAGAAAGCCGTCAAGATTCTGCCCTATAAAGTAATCAAGCATGAGGACGGGGCGGCGTGGGTGGAAATCCGCGGAAAGAAGTACAGTCCCGCCGAAGTCTCCGCGTTTGTGTTGCAGAAGATGAAACAAACCGCAGAGGACTACCTGGGAGAAAAGGTGACCGAAGCGGTAATCACGGTTCCGGCCTACTTCAACGACAGCCAGCGCCAGGCGACCAAGGACGCGGGGCGCATCGCCGGCCTTAACGTGCTGCGGATAATCAACGAGCCTACCGCGGCCTCCTTGGCCTACGGACTGGACAAGAAGAAGGACGAAAAAATCGCGGTCTTCGACCTCGGTGGCGGAACCTTCGATATCTCCATTCTCGAACTCGGCGAAGGCGTCTTTGAGGTCAAAGCCACCAACGGCGATACCTTCCTGGGTGGAGAAGACTTCGACCAGCGGATAATCGACTATCTGGCGGATGAGTTCAAGAAGGATCAGGGGATCGACCTGCGTAGCGACCGGATGGCGTTGCAGCGCTTGAAGGAAGCGGCGGAGAAGGCCAAATGCGAGCTTTCAACCGTGGCGGAGACCGATATCAACCTGCCCTTCGTCACTGCGGACCAAAGCGGACCCAAGCATCTCAATATGAAGCTGACACGGGCCAAGCTCGAGGCGCTGTGCTCCGAGTTGCTGGACCGGCTCGAGGAACCCTGCCGGATGGCCTTGCGTGACGCCGGGCTCAAGACCAGCGAGATCAACGAGGTGGTGCTGGTCGGCGGTATGACCCGCATGCCCGCGGTACAGGAGCGGGTGCGAAAGCTCTTCGGCCGTGAGGGCCACAAGGGCGTCAACCCGGACGAAGTGGTGGCGATTGGCGCCGCAATTCAGGGGGGTGTGCTCAAGGGCGAGGTCAAAGACGTTCTGCTCCTCGACGTGACTCCGCTGTCGCTGGGAATCGAGACCCTGGGTGGCGTATTCACCAAGCTTATCGACAAGAACACCACCATCCCGACGCGCAAAGGCCAGGTCTTTTCCACCGCGCAGGACAATCAGACCGCGGTGACGATCCGGGTCTTCCAGGGCGAGCGCGAGATGGCGGCGGATAACAAGCTGCTGGGGCAGTTCGACCTCATCGGGATACCGCCGGCGCCGCGCGGCTTACCCCAGGTTGAAGTCACCTTCGATATCGACGCCAACGGCATCGTGAACGTGCATGCCAAGGACCTCGGCACCAACAAGGAGCAATCAATCCGCATCACAGCGTCTTCGGGACTGACTGAGGACGAGATCAAGCGGATGGTGCGCGACGCCGACTCGCACGCCGAAGAAGACAAGCGCAAACGCGCCGCGGTCGAGGCTCGCAACAAGCTCGATAACCTCATCTACACCACCGAGAAGTCGCTCAAGGAATACGGCGGCGACATGGACGCGAGTTCCAAGCAATCGATCGAGGATGCAATCACTGCGGCGAAGTCCAAGTTGGAATCGCAGGATCCGGCCGAGTTGAACAGCGCGGCGGAGACCCTGGGGTCAGCCTCGCACAAGCTCGCCGAGGCGATGTATAGCAAGACTCGCGCACAGCAAGGCGGAGCCGGACCGGACGCTGCCGGCGCAGGCGCGGGCGGTTCGACCGATGGCGGCGGCGCCGATCAAGGCAAGAAGGAAGACGTGGTCGACGCCGACTATCGAGAAGTGAAGGAATAACGCCAGGAGCCCCGGCCAAAACCGGGGCTCTTTTTTTGGGCCGGCGATAGTTCTCCCAATAGAGGTCTGCCCTGACTAGAAATTGCGCGCGCGTCCTGTGTAAATTGGCTCGCCAGCTATCGTCTGGCGCTGAACTACGCTAAACTTGGCCTTTCGGATGGCGAACAACAACAAACGCGACTATTACGATACACTCGGCGTTGCGCGCAATGCGGGCGAAGAGGAAATCAAAAAGGCCTATCGGCGCCTGGCCATCCAGCATCATCCCGATCGCAATCCCGGCGACCGTCAAGCCGAGGAAAAATTCAAAGAATTAAACGAAGCTTACCAGGTCCTCTCCGACGGCGAAAAGCGCGCTCAGTATGACCGCTTCGGCCATGCGGCGTTTCAGGGTCCGCAGGGTCCGGGAGGCTTTGGCGGGTTCGACTTCTCCCAAGGTTTCGAGGATGTCTTCTCGGACATCTTCGGCGATTTTTTCGGTACCGGACGCGGCCGTTCACGCTCGCGCAGCCGGCGCGGTGATGACCTTCGGTACGACCTCGAGATCGATTTTGAAGACGCCCATCGCGGAGCCGAGCGCGTCATCAAGGTCGCGCGCCTTTCCCAATGCGAAGCCTGCAACGGGACCCGTACCACTGCGGGCGCGGGAGGGACGCGGACCTGTCCGAACTGCCGTGGGACTGGGCAGGTGCGCACTCAGCAGGGCTTCTTCTCGATCTCAACCACTTGTGCTCAATGCCGCGGCGAGGGCAGCATTATCTCGGACCCATGTCCCAAGTGCCAGGGCCAGGGGCGGTTACGGAAACTTCAGTCGCTGTCGGTACGGATTCCCCCCGGCGTCGATAATGGTTCGCGGCTGAAGCTGCGTGGTGAAGGCGAGGCTGGCTTCGCCGGTGGTCCGGCGGGCGACCTCTACGTGGTGATTCACGTGCGCGAGCATGCGATTTTTGCCCGTCAGGACAATGACGTAATCGTCGAGGTCCCGGTCAGCTTTCCGCAGGCCGCGCTGGGCGCCGAGATCGAAGTTCCGACCCTTGACGGTAAGGTCAAATTCAAGATTCCTTCGGGCACCCAGTCGAGCAAAGTCTTTCGACTGAAGGGCAAAGGTTTCACCGATCTGCACGGCTACGGTCGCGGCGACGAGCTGGTCAAGATCGTAGTCGAGACACCGCGTCGTCTGAGCGCCCGGCAACGCGAACTACTCGAAGAATTCGCCAAGGTTTCCGGCGAAGAAGTCAACCATCCGATGTCCAAAGGATTCGTCGACAAAATTCGGGAAATGTTCGGCTGAGTTGGACTTACTGGCGCGGGCGTCCCTGCCCGCGTCCGCGCCGCGCATCACCCGAGACCGAAAAGCGCCTGGACTGCGCGCTCGCCAAACGCCGCTCCACCCAGCATCGCCAAACTGATCGCCGTCACTGCCGGGAGCAGCCAGGAAACCGCCGGCTTCGGTTGCGCAGGCGCAACGAGCGGCTGTAGCAAGCGCTCCACCCGCTGCTTGACGAAAGCCTCGTCAGCGCTGAGCGTCGCGGCGCCGCACGGCGCGTTAGCCTGGGTCATCCGAATCGAGGTCAGAATGGCGGCAGCCAGGTCGGGACCGGATGCGCCGCGCAGCCGTGCTTCGTCGTCCCGCGCGAACTCCAGGACCCGCTTCCAGCAGACCAGGCGCGAATGAGCCGCCGGCCACGGCCATAACAGGTCGGTGCCAAGCTGCGCCAGCCATTGGCGCAACGGATCGCGATGACGCGCATGGGCCCGCTCATGCTCTAGCGCGGCAGCCAGCGCGGCATGGTCGAGCGCGGCTGCCATTCGGCGCGAGATTACGATTCGGGGATGCAGCAAACCCACGGTCGCGGCCGCCAGACCTTCGTCACGGATCCGGAGTGAAAGTAGCGCCCGCCAGGTGGCGCGGGCGAAAATCCCGGCGAATGGCAATGCGCACCATAAAAGGCGATTGGGCACAGGCTCGGCACTGGCCGGCTCTCTGAGCGCCCATCCGGCCAGCGCGGCAAGCATAAACATCGCCGGCAAAAACGGCATCCACAGGCGGCGCCATGCGCGTTGCTCGCCAGCGCTGTCTCCACCGAGGTCCGCCGCGCCGGTCCACCATGAGCCCGATACCACCAAGGCGCCGCCGCAGAGCAGGGCGATCAGAACCGCTAATACCAGCTCACGGTCCATCGCGGCGCTCCCGCCGGGCCGAGACCGCGCGCTCGAGTTCATCGAGTAGAGCGGGATCCAGCGACTCCATCGCTTCGACCAGGGTCGCGACCGCGGGCAATGGCGCGGAGCCCAGAAGCTTGCTCAATGAAGCGCGGGCGCGGGTGAATTCGACTATCTGCCGGGCGAAGCGCGGCCGATAGACAAACACTTTGCCGCGGCGCCGTCGCGCCACCAGGCCCTTGGCGTGGAGGCGGTCGAGAACCTTGGCGATGGTCGTATAGGCAAGCCCGGGAGCTTCACCGACCTGCGCATAGACGTCGCGGGTCGAAGCTGAGCGCAGCTCGCAAACACTGTATAAGACCGCGTATTCGAGTTCGCCGCCGGGCAACTTAAGCTCTCGCATGCCGAAGAGCCTAGCCGATCGTGAGGGCGATGCTCAACGACCTGGCTGGCCGGCGTGGCGAAAAGGCGGCATCTTGATCATTAGCTCAGCGTGCTTATTGTTTAATCAGGATCACTCAGATCCACCAAAAATCAAACCAACTAAAGGGAGGCTCCGATGGCACTGCTGCGATTTGGGTCGGATTTTCCGATTCCGGCCTTGCAAACAGAGCTGGACCGTTTTCTGCGCAACCCCGCGATCAGCCTGGGCCTGTCCGGACAGGGTGCATATCCCCCGATCAACGTCTTCGAAGGCGCCGATGGGGCGGTGATCGTGGCCGAGGTCCCCGGCCTGGATCCGGATAAAATTCAAATTGGGAGCCAGGGGCGGACGTTGACTCTGGGCGGTGAGCGAAAGCGGCGCGAGGCCGACAAGGCCACGGGATACCATCGTCGCGAACGTTTGTTCGGCGCATTTTCCCGCTCAATCCAACTACCTGAGGATCTCGATCTGCACCAAGCGACGGCGAAATATGAAAATGGGCTCCTGATCGTTCGCGTGCCCAAGGGCGAAGCCGCCAAACCCCGTCAGATTACCGTTCAAGCCGGGTGACCAAGGAGGAATTCCGATGACGCCACAAGAAATGACGGCCAAGGAAAAACAGGAATTGACCACGGAGCGCGAGAAGACACGTCCCGGACGTTATTACATCCCCGACGTCGATATTTTGGAATTTTCCGATCATCTGGAAATGTCGGCGGATATGCCCGGCGTCGGCGACAAGGACGTTCAGGTCACACTCGAAGACGGCGTTCTGACTATTCAGGGAATGGTAAGTACCGGCACGTATGACGGCCTGTCGCCACAGTACACTGAGTACAACGTCGGCAACTACTTCAGGCAGTTCTCGCTACATGAGAGTATCGATGGGTCCACCATCAAGGCGACGATGCGAAACGGCGTCCTGGATTTGGTATTGCCTAAAGTCGAAGCCGCAAAACCGCGCAAGATCGAGGTTGCGGTCTTAGCCCTAAAGCGAAAATAATCCTGGGCGGATTTTTCGCGAAATGCCACTGGTTGAGGGCGAAACATGATCAAGGGGCGGGGCGTGTAACCTCTCCCTGTCTCCTAGGATAAGGAGAGGGAACAGAAATGGCCTCTGCGCCAATGTGTTCGTACGCTCAAGGCGCAAAATTATTTTCGCTTCAGGGTTAGCAGTTACACATAAGGAAGAGATACCGAGCATAGTCAGAATACTATTTCGGAGACACTTTTTGACCTCTTCCCTCGGTCAGCAGAGCTGATGTTCAGGGTGCAAGCAGGGTGGCGGGAGTCCCTGCCCGCACACCCTGACCTCTGATAATCTGCCGACACATGGTGATTCAGGGGCGGCGTCCAAGTCTTGCGTACAAGGCCTCGCGCATCACCTCGAACGGCGGCTTGATGCCGTTGAATAATTCAAACGCCAGCGCTCCCTGGCGCAGCAGCATCCCGGCGCCGTCGGCGGCGCGGAGCCCGCGCTGGAGTGCCGGTTGCAGAAATGCGGTAGGCGCGGCGGCATAAATGAGATCGTAAAAGAAGCAGTCGGAGGCCGCGGATTCATACGCGATAGCAGGGAACGGTTCGGACTTCAGTCCCACCGAAGTCGAGTTGATCACCAGGCCCGCATCGCCGATCAGATCCGGGCGCTGGAGCGCGGCGAGGTCGCTTATTTCGATTTTGAGTTTGCCGAAACGGGCCGCGAGCTTGACGGCGCGGGAGCGCGTGCGGTTGGCGAGTACGACCCGCCCGGCGCCAAGACGCCGGACGGCCAACAGCGCCGCCGCGGCCCCGCCGCCGGCGCCGATCAGGATCACCGTCCGTCCTTTGACGGGCGCGCCGAGCGCTGCCAAATCCGACTCCAATCCGCGCGCGTCGGTGTTGTCGCCGAACAGTTCCCCGCCTTTCGGCCAGATGCAATTGACCGCTCCCAATAAGCGCGCTTCGGCGCTTTGGCGTTTGAGCAGCCGTGCGACGCGTTCCTTGTGTGGCACGGTGACATTGACCCCCAGCAGTCCCAACGCTGCAATCGCGCGCAGCGCCGCCGGCAGATGCGATGGAAGGACGTGAAACGGCACATAGACCCGGTCCATGCCCAACGCCGCGTAGGCCGCGTTATGCATCGCGGGCGAGGCCGAATGCGCGACCGGATCGCCGAAAATTCCGGTCAGGCCGGTAGCGCCGCCGATGGTCATTAGCGTGCCCGCCGCAGGGTCAGCCGAGCGCCGCGTGCCGGACTTCTTCGGCGGTGAACAGCCAGGAGTAAGTGAGACCCTCCTTGGCAAACGCATCGCCCGCGCCCTCGCCCCGATCAACCAGGGCGAACGCCGCCTTGACCGTGGCGCCGGCCGCGCGCACCGCGGCGAGCGCCGCAAGGGTCGAACCGCCGGTAGTGATGGTGTCGTCGATAACGCCGGTGGGAAGGGCGGGGTCGAAGGCCCCTTCGATTTGCTGCTGGAGTCCGTGCGCCTTGGTCTCCTTGCGGACGAAGAAACCGCGCAGATCGACGTTGCGGTAGCTGGCCGCCACGATGGTCGCGTCGATGACCGGCAGCGCGCCCGCAGCCATCCCGCCCAATTGCCGCACACCTTGGGCGAGCACCAGATCGAGCATCAACTCGCCGGCCAGCCGCGCCCCGGCAGGAAGATAGAGGGTGCGCTTGCAATCGATGTAGTAGTTGGATTGCCGGCCCGAGGCGAGCGTCAGTTCGCGCTGGAAAAAGGAATGCCGGGCCAGGAGTTCGAGCAAGGTCTTGCGCTGGTCTTCATCCATGGTGAACGCGATCTAACCGGGTGGCCGGGTCTGTGACAAGTCGATGTCCCGGCTTGCGGTATGGTAACCGCACTCTGCTATCATCAGCGGCGTGATTTTCGGTCCCTTCCTCTTCATCTACGGCATCCTGTTCTTCCTGGTATTGGCGTTTTTGTTTGCGCTGATCGAAATTCACGTGATCAATTACGCTTTCACCCTGGCGGGACTGCCGCCCGGACTGGCGTTCGTGGCCCTGCTCGGAAGTCTGATCGGCAGCTACATCAACATCCCGATCAAGCGCCTGCATGGCGGCACCCAACATACCGCAATGATCACCAGCTATGGGATACGCTACCATCCGCCGGTGCGGGCATGGGATGGCAGCACGATCCTGGCGATCAATGTCGGAGGAGCGGTGGTCCCGATGCTGGTCTCGCTATACATCCTCGTCCAGCAGCCGGGGATACTCGGGCAGGCGGCGCTGGCGACGGCAATCGTGGCGTTGGTGGTTAACCGCTCGGCGCGGCCGATTCGTGGCCTGGGTATCGCGACCCCGCTATTCATCCCGCCGATCGTCGCGGCGCTAGCCGGCTTCATCCTCGGCGGCCACAGCCACGCGGCCCCGGTCGCCTATATCGGCGGCGTGCTGGGGACGCTGATCGGCGCGGACGTCGCCAACCTCGGCCGGCTATCGGATTTGGGCGCCCCGGTCGCGTCGATTGGCGGCGCCGGCACCTTCGACGGCATCTTCCTTACCGGCATCGTCGCGGTCCTACTGGCGTAGGCGCGCGCTCGCGGCAGTTAAGTCGAACGCAATACCTGGCCTGGCAGGGCGCCGTTGTGCTGTCCCTCGTTTAACAAAATCTGGCCGTTGACGATGACGTGTTTGATCCCTTCCGCGGGGGAGACCATCCTGCGTCCGCCGCGCGGGAGATCGTGACGGACCTCAGGGCGCTCGCTGCATCCGACAGTGTTGGGATCGAAGACTGTGATATCGGCGGCGAGTCCTGACGCCAGGCGTCCACGATCGCGCAAGCCGAAATACGCGGCCGGCTCCGAGGTGATGCGCTTGATCGCGTACTCCAGCGACAGCATCTGCCGTTCCCGCACGAAGGTACCCAGCAGATACGTGGGATAGCCCGCGTTGCAGAGCATGTCGACGTGGGCTCCGCCGTCGGAAAGTCCGATCATGGTGCGAGGGTCGCTGAGTTTGCGCCCGACGCGCTCGGGATTGATATCGAGCAGCGGCACCATGTACACGACCTGTAAGTCATCTTCGAGTGAAAGGTCGAAGAACACGTCCAGCGGGTCCTGGCCGCGAGTCTGCGCGACTTGCGCCACGCTGCTCCACAGCGCGGGCCGCAGACTCGGGTTGCTGACCTCTTTTATCTGGACGCTCTCCCAGAACTTCTGCTGACTGCTGCCGCGGCGGAACTGGGCGCGGAAAGCGGCGCGAAAATCGGGACTTGCATAGATGCGCGCCTTTTCCTGCGTGGACTCCGTTGCGAACAGCGGTTTGCACGCGTCCAGCATCCCGAAGATGAATGGATTGCGCAGATGAAAGTCGATAATCAGGGGCCGGACCGCGACCTGGGGACGCGCTCCGCGCTCCAGCAACGGCGCCGCGGCCTCCAGCGTCTTCATGCAGGCCTCGGGATGTTCGTCCGAGTCGCGCAGGTTAAGCCAGGTTACGGGTCTGCCGCTTTCGCTCACCAGCAGCTCGAGCAGTTCGTATTCGCGCGCCGAAAGCCCGTTGGGACGGCGGGTCAGCGCGATCTCGATCACGCCGCGATTTTGCTCGCGCAAAGCTCCGGCATATGAGCGCAGTTCGTCGTCGCTGGCCAGACGGCAGGCCAGCGGCTGCCCCTTGTATCCCAGATGCTGCGGCATCACGGTCATCGAGAAGCCCAATGCGCCGGCAGCGATCGCTTCGCCGATCAAGCCTTTGATTTTCGCGGTCTCAGCCGGCGTGGCCGCGCGGGCCATCGCCTCGTCACCCATCACCCAATGACGAAAGGGCGACAGCGCCGCCAGAAAGCCCAGGTTGATGCCGCTGCCGCGGCGCTGGGCGGCGTCGATGTATTCAGGAAAGGTTTGCCAGTCCCAGGTCAGGCCGCCTTCCAGCACGTCGTAAGGGATCGCTTCGACGTGGACCAGGTTCATCGCGGCGACTTCATGTTCGGCCGGTTTGCACGGCGCCAGCCCTACGCCGCAGTTGCCCATGATGACGGTGGTCACGCCGTGCCATGAAGAGCACGTGACCAACGGGTCCCAGCAGATTTGCGCGTCGTAATGGGTATGCGGATCGATAAAGCCGGGACTGACGACGAGGTCGGAGGCGTCGATCACGCGGGCCGCCGGACCGTCGACATCTCCCATTTCAACGACGCGGCCATCCGCGACAGCGACGTTGCCGTGGTAGGCCGGCGCTCCGGTGCCATCCACGATCCTACCGTTCTTGATCAGCAAATCGTACGGCATCGCAGGCCCTCCCTGAGCTGAGATTGCGCGCTCGCCGCGCGCAAAGTCAAGGCGACGCGGTTGCCAGGCACATCGCCTGACAGCTTACTCGAAGCGCTTCGGCAGCACCGGATGTTCGTGCACCCAGACGACGGCGGATTGGCCGATGAATTTTTGCCCGTCGGGATGGGACTCGCGCTGGTACACTTCGGATTCGAAGGCGCGGCGCACCGAATCCGGGTCGTCGAACCACAGTTGAGCGGCACCGTCCCAGCGCGGTTCGGCGATCGAATAGGCCTCGTCAATTACCTCGCTCTGGACGTAGCGCCGCAGGCCGGGCAGCTTTATCGCCATCGGAGCATGCACCTCGAGCCAATAGCGGCGGAAGTCGGCGAGCTTCATCTCCGGCAGCCGCTTTACCGTGAAAATGCCCTTTAGCATCTGAGAGGTGCGCGTGCCGTCCAGGATCACCCGATCATTAACGGCGAGATCCTCGGCGTGGGCGTGATTGACAAAGTTCTCCTCGTCCTTTTTGAAGATCGGAATCACCGGGCTGCGAATGAGGGAAAGCATATCGTCGAAATCGTTGTGCCAGGTTTCCGCGATGCCGTCGAAGGGAGCGGTGCTTTCCATCTCGGGTGCGCGATGGCTTTGAACGTAGCGCCTGATTTGCGGGACCGGAGTGGAGACCGCACGCGGATGCCTGGTGCGCCAGTAAGTCAGGAACTGCTCCAGCGTCAGATCGGCTCTGCGGCCCATGAAATAGAATCGATGAATCATTGTTTTCTCCCTTCTCCGTCAAACTCCGTCAAAACAAATTGATGGCCCAATCGCTACTTGATCGCGAGGGCGTTGGGCGGCGAGCCGACGCCGCCGGGGATGTTGAGTGGCGCCGAGGTCAGGAAGAAGCTGTAGCGCCGGTCCGCCGCGCAATCCTCGGCCAGCGCCTCCAGGTCCCACATCTCGCCGATCGGCATGCCAAAGAACGCCAGCAGATACGGATGCAGCATCTCACCCATCGCTTGCATGTTGACCGCTTCGAAAGCCGGCGAATCGGACGCCACCGCCGCGATCCGATTGTCCCACAGCCATTTGGCCATCTCGGTGGTGCTTTCGACGCCGGGCGCGTCGTTGCTGTGAGACACCTGCGTCCGCACCTCCGGACTGGACGCCAGGTAGGACCTGAGCCATCCGACCCGCACCAGCAGTATGTCGCCGGCTCTCAGCCTGGTCTTTTGCTCGGCCAAGGCCGTTTCGAGATCCTTTATAGTTATGACGTCGGTCCCGGTGCATTGGATGGTTTTGCCCCGGCGTTCGAAATAACGCGCCGCATCCACCAGCACGCCGCGACCGGCGATTCCACGCCGGGCGAGGTTTTCGATGCCCAGATGGGTCCCGCCCTCGCTGCGCCCGGTCACCTGGCTTTCCGGAATGCCGTTGTAATAGCCGTGCCGCGGATGCTTGATATGGCCCACCGCATCCCATTGCGAGGACGCCTGGGGATAGAAGTTGTCGAGGTAATCATCGGTGAAGTAGTCCGCCAGCGGAAGCGGGAATTTGTGATGGCGGACGGCGCCGCGCCCGTACAGCGGCGGGTCGGGCAGGTTGATCGGGAGATTGAGTGGGAAGACCCGTCCCGTGCGAATCTCGGCCGCCGCCTTGATCACGCATTGAGGGGTCATCAGATTGATGGTTCCAAGTTCGTCGGCGTCGCCGAACACACCCCAGGCCGCGCCCTTGGGCGCGCCCGCGCGCACCGGCAGTTCGTCGTAGCGCGGCAGCCTGGGCGTCCGGCCACTGGGTTTTGCCGCCGCCCCGCCGCCGGTCCTGACGGTCTTCGCCTTGGGTTTGGGTTCCGCCTGAGCCGTTTTGGATCCAGCCTTTAAACCCGCTGCAGGCGCCTTTTTATCCGCTTTTGCCATGCGTACCTCCGCCCCGGGGAGCAAGTTCGTGACGCGCACACCAATTCAGTAAGCTACGGGATGGCGCCAGGCCCGATCAGCAGGCCGTACGGCATCGCCAGGGCCCTCCGGTGGCTGAACATTGCGCGACCGCTCAGCGCAAAGTCAAGGCGATGCCCGCTGGCAAAAGCGCGCGTCCATCGCCAATATACGCCTGACATTCAACGGTTGACGGAGATTGAACGATGGCACGCATGCTGGAAGGCAAATGCACGCTGATTACTGGCGCTGGAGCGGGGATTGGACGCGGCGCGGCGCTTACTTTTGCGCGTCACGGCGCGCGGGTCGCGGTAGTCGATATCGCTCCCGAATCGGGCGCGGAGACCGTGAAGTTGATCAAGGCCGAAGGGGGCGACGCAATCTTCGTCAAATGCAACGTCGCGCGCGAAGCCGAGGTCAAGGCGATGGTCGACCAAGTGGTGGCGACTTTCGGGCGGCTGGATTGCGCCTTCAACAATGCCGGGGTTGAGACCAGCCTGGAACTGCTTGCCGACGACACCGAAGAGAGTTTCGATCACCTGATCGGAGTGAATCTAAAAGGCGTGTTCCTGTGCATGAAGTACGAAATCAAGCAGATGCTTGCACAGGGTAGCGGCGCCATCGTCAACACCGCCTCGACCGCTGGTCTGGTCGGCACCTTTCGGCATGCGATCTACACCGCGACCAAGCATGGAGTGATCGGGTTCACCAAAACCGGCGCGATCGAATACGCCAAAAAAGGGATTCGGGTCAATGCGGTGTGTCCCGGGGGAACCGAAACGCCGATGCTGCAGCGGCTGATCCCGCAACTGAAGGAGCGTGCCAGCGTGATGGGCGGGCGCACCCCGATGGGACGTACGGGCAGTCCCGAGGAAATCGGCGAAGCGGCGGCGTGGCTGTGCTCCGATTACGCGTCGTTCGTGACCGGTCACGCATTGGTGGCCGACGGCGGCCTGACCGCGCAGTAATTCGGTGAGGAACCGCTCGCTTATGCTCGCGGCCCGGTTTTTACATGCGGAGCCGCAAACGTGAGTGAGCGGTGGTTTTCTTCAGGGATTCTTCCCGGCCAGGGCCGCGATCGTGCGCCAGTCGAACAGCCCGGCAATGCCGCCGTTCTTGCCATGGAACGCGACCGGCCCGTACGAATTGGCCAGGTAAACCGTATCCATTGGATGAGTGGTCGCGTCATGCACCGCGCCGGCCGGTTCATAAACCCAGTCGCCGGCCCGGGCCGAGCCGCCGCGATAGTCAAAGCCGCCCGAGATCACATAAAAGTCCGCCGCGCCGATATGGGTATGGGGTGCGTTTACCTGCCCCGCGGGCGCTTTGATCAGGATGCTGAAGAAGCCGGTTTCCCGGCTGACGCGCAATACGATGACCTCGTTGCCGCCGCCCATATTGATCCAGGGCCGTTCGCCGGTGCGAATCAGCGACGAGTCCAGGGCGTCGAACGCCGTCGAAGCTTCGGCGGCGCGGGGAGCACCGGCGCTTGGGGCGGCGCTATCGGACTTGGGCCGCGCGGTCCGCTGTCCGTTAGCCGGACGCGGTTGTCCCGCCCGATCCGCCATCGCCGTGATCGCCCGCCAGTCCGCGATATGCGAGTAGCCGCCGTCTTTGCCATGGAATGCAATTGGCCCGTAGGAATTGGCCAGGTAAATCGTGTCCATCGGATGCGTGGTCGCTTCGTGCACCGCGCCCGCCGGTTCATACACCCAGTCGCCCGCCCGGGCCGAACCGCCGCGATAGTCGAAGCCGCCGGAAATGACATAAAAATCAGCGGCGCCGATATGCGTGTGCGGCTTGTTGACCTGTCCTGCCGGCGCCTTGATCAGCAGGCTATAGAAGCCGGTCTCTTTGCTGACCCGCAGTACGATTGCCTGATTGCCGCCGCCCATATCGATCCAGGGCTGCTCGCTGGTCCGAATCAGCGCCGCGCCCAGCGAATCGAAGTTCGCGCCGCTGCCGACAGGCGTTGAGGCGGTGCTCGCCGTTGGAGCCTCGCTGCGCGCCGCTTTGATAGTTTCCTGCTCCTGAGACATCGTGACTTCCTCCTGCCGGGGACGGACAGCCGTGGGTTGGTCTGAATTGGTCTTAGGCTTGGGCGGTGCGCGATGTCAAACGGCGGGTGCGGTGTCTTAAGCCAGTGAGGCGAGCACCCCTGCCCGCCAGTCGATGTAAGGGTCAGCCGCGGGCAGGGACGCCCGCGCCACTGGCTTGGACTTCCTTGGAAAAGGATCGGGAACGAAATAAATAACTTGAACAAATTGGAGGTTCGCCATGCTGCCGCTTGCATTCCAAATTACGCCCGCGGGTCAGCCGCATCTGATTCAGAATCCGTTGGAGGTCGGGCACCTCGCGCGCGAGGCCGAGGATGCGGGATTCAGCGCCGTGTTTTCGCCCGAGGGCGGCAACGACGGCCTCATGAGTTGTTTCGCCATGGCTCAGGCCACCAGCAGGGTTCAAATCGGCACCGCTATCGCGATCATCTACAACCGTCAGCCCACGTTGTGCGCGGCGGCATCAGTGATGGTCCAGGAGGCGTCGGCGGGGCGGCTGGTTCTGGGACTCGGCGTCGGTCACCGTCCGGTGCTCGAATCGATGGGTATCACGCCGGCGGCCAACTCGCGCGAAGCGCTGCGCGATTACACGCTGACGCTGAAACAAATCTTTGCCGGCGAGCACAAATCGGCGCGGATTCCCAAGCCCAGCCGCCCGATCCCGATTCATCTTGGCGCACTGACGCTGGAAACGGCGCGCCTGGCCGGTGAAATCGCCGACGGCGTTCAGCTCTTCATGTGCACGCCGGAGCGGCTCAAGAAGCTGGCCGGCGCCGTTCACGACAGCGCCGCGGCACATGGGCGGGACCCATCGGAGGTCGCGATTACCTTCGGGATGCCGGCGTTTGTCGATGATGACTTGCAGCGGGCTTATGCACGGGCGCGCCGATATTTGAAGCTTTACACGACGCTCCCATTTCATCGGCGGCAGATTGTCCGCAACGGCTTTGAAAAGGAGGCTGAAGCGGCCCGCGCCGCCGGCGAACGTGGCGACAAAGCCGGCCAGGAAGTCGCGCTAACCGATCGATTGCTCGATTCCCTGGCCCTGGTCGGACCGGTTTCACGCTGCATCGAGCGTATCGACGCATACCGCGAAGCGGGCGCCGCGATGCTGACGATTGTTCCCGGAACCACCGAAACCAGCGCCGAGTTGCGTCAATTGATCAAGGCGTTCGGCAAGTACCTGTAAACATTCTGTTCCCTCGCCGACGATCTGAGACTGTCGATAAACGACTAAAGGGCAAAGCAAGGTACCTTGGTACCGTAGCCGCGCAATGGAGGCTTGGTGCTGTTCCCCGCCCACATTCAGTTGTGGGAGAGGGAGAGGGTTCTGATACACCTCAAGTAACAATAAGCGCAGTAGCGCAGAAGAAGAATGCTCATAGCGTAACACAGTTGCAGGCCCGCCTGCACCCTCATCCGGCGTGCGACTTGCTGGCGCAAATCGCGCGCCGACCTCTCCCGGCGGGCGCGGTAGCGCACTGCAGGAGTTTATCGGCACTGTCACAGGGGGAGGGAACAGAATTGAATTCGCTTCAAGGGACGAGGATAAAGAAGGGGGAGTAAGAAAGTCAGTGCGCAAGCGTTGGTGCGCTGACCGTCCAGACTTTTTGCTTCCGGGCTAGTTGAATTCTTCGTCGGGCGCTTCGTCGAGTTCTTCGAAAAAAAGGTGGTCGGCGCCGCGATGGTTTTTCAGCGGAACCTTGCAGCGGTAGCAAACTGCGTCCGCATTGGCCGCGAGCACCTTGAGGAAGTCAGCTTCGGAGATATAGTCGTCGTCCCCGGTTTTGTCGGCCGCCTTTTCATCCGGAAACCAGGTCCATATATTCCCGCGCCATCGGCGGTTCGGGATGCTCCATACACGCTTTTTATTTGAGCGGCTCAATGTCTGATCTCAACCCTGATGGTGACGAATCTTTCGATATGCTGAATTTATGGTGACGCAATATTCAGGCGTGAGCAAGCGCTCGCACCATTTCACCGAATCGTTTTTCGCTGGTCTCGCCCAGCGGCCAAACGATCGGATGCGTTACTCCGGCGGCGCGGCAGCGCGCCACCCATTCGCGTCCGGCGTCGAATGAACCGAAGGCGGCAAGCCGGTATGCCGACGTGTCGCTAATTGCCTCATACGCAGTCTCCCGCTTGCCTTCTTTGACTAATCGGCGCACCTCGGCCAATTCCTCACCGAAGCCGAAGCCCGAGAACATGCGGTCGTAGTTGGGCAGAAATGCGTAATTTGAAATGAACCCCTTGAGGTTTTTCAAGGCGGCGGCGCGATCTTCCATTACGTACATGAAGGCGTACATCGCGATATCGACGTCGTCGGGATTGCGCCCCGCCGCCGCCGCCGCGTCGCGCACCAGCTTGATTCGCTCCGGGACCATCTCCGGCGGGCAGAAGTTGAAAAGCACGCCGTCGGCCACCTCGCCGGCTAACTTGACCATCGGCGGATTCAGCGCGGCCATATAGATTCGCGGCCGTTGCTTTTGCGTCAACCGCATGCCCAGACGCATGTTGGTCCGGTACACTTCGCCTTCCAACTTGGCTCGCCCCGTGGTGAAGAACTGCCGCAGGATTTGGACGTATTCGCGCATCGCGGTGACCGGCTTGCGATACGAGGCGCCATGGGAGGTTTCGACCAGGCCTGGACTCGATACGCCGATCCCGGCAACCGCGCGTCCACCGCTGATCTCGTTGAGCGTCAGGAAAGCCATGCCCATCACCGCCGGAGTGCGGATCTGGATCGGCAGCACGCCGGTTCCGAGCATCATCCGGCTGGTGTGCATCGCGTGATAGGTCAGCGTCACGATCGCGTCGGGCCCGGCGAACTCGGCCACCCACAGCGAGCTGTAGCCGAGGTCTTCCGCTTCCTTGGCGATCGCCGCGGCGGCCGGAGTCGGCTCGCCAAATGGACCGGTCATTGCAAGTCCGAGCTTGGCTTCAGCCATTACACAGGTGCCTCCTTTGGCGACGGTCCGAATCAAAACATCGCTAGCATATCGCGAGGCGCGCTAGGAAGGGTTGGGCGCGCGATTGCCGCCTGCTTGCGGGTTGCGATTAGCTGCCTGCCGTGCGCAAAGTGGCGGTCAGGAGGTCCGCGCATGCTGCCGTTCAAGCTGGTTTCCGCCGACTCGCACGTGGTTGAGCCGCCCGAGTTGTGGATCGATCGAATCGATCGCCGCTTCCGTCACAAGGCGCCGCGGATGGTGCAGGAGGCGGACGGGGATTTTTTCCTGTGCGAGGGCGCGTTGTACGAAAAATGCGGAATCGGCACGTTTTCTTCCAGCGCCAAAAAATCCGAGGATATCCGCTTCACCGGCCGTTGGGATGAAATCCTTCCGGGAGCCTACGATCCCGCCGCGCGGCTGGCCGACATGGAGCGCGATAGTATGGACGCGGAACTGTTGTATAGCACGCTGGGCATCGGCATGTTCGCGATCGCCGACCTTGATTTTCAATTCGCCTGCTTTCAGGCCTTCAACGACTGGCTGGCCGAATACTGCGCGGGAGCGCCGGGGCGCTTGTTCGGGGCCGCGATGATTCCCACCGATCCGATCCAACGCGGCGTCGCCGAGATGAATCGATGCGCCCGGATGGGGCTGAAGGCGGCGGAAATCAGCGTCAGCCAGGACGCGGCGGCGGGCTATGAGCATCCGATGTACGAGCCGCTATGGGCGGCGGCGCAAGACCTGCAAATGCCCGTCAGCCTGCACGTCGCCGCGAACAAGAAGCCGTTTGCCACCAGCGCCAGCGCGATCGTGGATTTCGTGACGATTTTCGTCCCCGCGATGCAATCGATTACCGCGATGATCTTCGGCGGCGTGTTCGACCGCCATCGCCAACTCAAGGTCGCGTCCGTGGAAAACGATGCGGCGTGGGCCACCGCGGTGCTCGAACGGATGGACTACCGCTATCAGCGCGATCCGGGATGGATTGGCTATACCAACGCCATCACCTCCGGACGCACGCCCAGCGCCATCTTCCGCGATCAGGTCGCCTGCACCTTCATGCGCGATCGCACCGCGGTCAAAAACCGCGACCTCATTGGCCTGAAGAGTTTGATGTGGGGGTCCGACTATCCGCACTTCGACGGCACCTGGCCGCGTTCGGTGGAGACTCTGGAGGAGCAGTTCAAGGACGTGCCGGTGCAAGACCAGGTGATGATAGCGCGCCGCAACGCGATCGAATTTTATCGTCTGCCGCTCCAGCCTTGAGGACGGCGGCGCTCTGAATCGGTTCAGGTTGGATCAACCTATGAAAATCGCATCAGCCCTGATTCTTAACGACTATCAGCGCACGCTAATCAAGGACGCCTGCCCGGATGCGGAAATCGTTTGTCCCGCGCAGCCGCCCCGCAATCCTACCCGTTGGGAATCCGAACTGTTGGATCCGCTGGTCAAGGATGCCGACATCCTGATCGGGCATCGGGCGCGCGAAGGTCTGGCGCAGTTCGCGCCGCGCTTGAAATGGATTCAGTTCATGGGCGCAGGCATCGATCACCTCGGACTGACCGACCTGTTGCAGCAGGATCGAATCGTCCTGACCAACGCGAGCGGAGTCTCCGCCACCTGGATCGCCGAATACGTGCTGGCGTCGATGCTGCTGTACACGCATCGCTTTCATCTGACCATGGCGGCCCAGCGGCGTCACGAATGGATGGGGTTCCGGCAGTTCATGATCGACGTCGGCGGATTGCGCGGCATGACCGTGGGGATGCTCGGCTATGGGTCGATTGCGCGCGAAGCGGCGCGACTGTGTCAGGCCTACAACATGGAGGTGCTGGCGCTCAAGCGCAACCCGCAAGATCATGTCGACCGCAGTTGGGTCCGCCCCGGTATCGGCGATCCAGAGGGCATCATTCCGCGCCGATGGTTTGGTCCCGATCAGCGGGCTGAACTGCTGGCGGCGAGCGATTATGTCGTGATGAGCCTGCCGCTGACGCCGGCAACCCGGCATTTTCTGGGGCGTCGCGAATTTGAAGCCATGAAGCCCGGCGCGTATCTCGTCAACGTCGGACGCGGCGGGATAATCGACCAGCACGCGTTGATCGAAGCGCTCAAGGCCGGCCGCCTGGCGGGCGCGGGTCTGGACGTGACCGATCCCGAACCGCTCAATGCGGACAGCGCCTTGTGGGACCTGGAAAACGTGATTCTGACCCCGCACTGTTCCGGTGCCCGAAAGAATTACTATGACGTGGGATGCGAGCTGTTCGCGGAAAATCTGCGCCGCTTCTTAAGCGGCCGTGAATTGATCAATCCGATCGACCGCACGCATCGTTACTAATCCCGGGTCGGACAGGCTTTCCAGCCTGTGCCTGGAGTTTGCACATGGTCGCTGTAATGTTCTCCCCCGGGCCGAGACTGTCGATAAACGGCTAAAGGGCAAAGCAGGGTGCTTGGTACGCGGCTGCGCGGTGGGGGTCGGGTCTGTTCCGTCGCCCACATTCAGTTGTGGGAGAGGGTGAGGGTTCTGATACACCTCAAGTAATATCTAAGGCGTTGGCGCACACTGAGATTCGGTAAACGTAGGGCATCTTTGAAGTGTACCTGCACCCTCACCCGTCGCGCGACTTGCTGGCGCAAATCGCGTGACGACCTCTCCCGGCGTGCGGCTGCGGACCCGGTCCGCAGCCGCGGGCGAGGTAGGTTTTAAGAGTTTATCGACAGTCCCGGGCCGGGGAGAAAATTAAAGCAAAATGTAAAATATTTATTAAGTTGAAACTCGAGGGACAGGCTTATATACGATTATTAGCTAGTTTGAACCGACTTGAGAGAGAGATAGATAGATGAGATGTACGAGATAGTGAGTTGATTGATAGTGAAATGAGATTTTTTGCTGCGATAGTATGAGATATAGCGAGAGAGAGAAAGATAGAGATGTAGATAGACTAAGATAGCTTTAGCTCTGTGGCGTGAGATCTGTTGGGATAAGCTATGCGACCTCTACTATCTGTGATTGAGTCGACGAGTAGACTGGAACTGATGCGCTCTTCGACTGCTATTACAGAGCCTCTTTACGGCTAGCGACGATGCGCGTGGCTACGCAGGCTATCGATCTATCGCTAGCGAGTACGCGCTAGATGCACGATGGACTGTCTATCTACTAGCGACGCGCACAACCTACCTAGAGCCGATCTATCCTTACGCGACTTAGTTCTAGCGAGTTCCCAAGAGTGGCGACTGACACCTTATATCTAATGGCGCGCTAGTCTTGTACTTGCGCTTGATGAACGAGAGCTGCTACGAGCTAGCTTAGCGCTACGATATGCTCGATGCGAGTTCTGCACGACTCTGAACCTGAGCAGACTACTCGAGATACATGACAAGGCGCTAGTCCCGACGACGATTCCCGGCGAGCTGCGCGCGCCGGGATCGCTATTAGCAGGACGACGCGACTGCTTGCTGACACACTACGTTGATGCTGTGCGCGCCAGTATGAGAGTCTACCAGCGCGAGAGTGACTCAGCGCGCCAGGCCGCCGCACTCGATCTACACACAACGGCTGCCAAGCGCCGGTACCGCCCGCGCGCCAGAGTCGATGAAGCCCCGTCTACGAACCGGCGCGGGGAAAACCTGGCGCGAGCCCGCGCTATAGGACGTTGTGGAAGGTCCGATCACGCTACGCTGCAGAGCGACCAGAAGTTTCGATGTTGTGTGTGGACATTGCCTCGCACATAAACCTCTCGCCATGCCGGACGATCTGAGGTGCGGATAGGTAGGCGCTCAGCTAGCCATAGGCCGGATGCTCGACGTGGCAGGAGCGTTACAACGTGCTGACGGTTTCCTTTACGAACTGGTTCAGAGTCTCGCGGCGCGTGTTCTCAATCGCCTTGCAGACCACGTTGCCTTTACGGCTGATAGCTCCGATCGCCGGCACTTTGCCAGATTCTCGCCCCCGGTCTTGTGGGTTTTCTTCCAAGCATGCCGGTTCTTGTCCTTGCCGCCGACAAAGGTTTCATCCACTTCAACCTCGCCCATAAGAGTGTCCCATTCCATGTTCTTCGTGGCGGCGCGCAAGCGGTGGCCATAACCAGAAGGTTTTGTCTCGCTCCCGGCGCTCTGGTGCATCATCCGGTGAAGTATTTCCAGCCTGTCAACCTCACGATGGCAGGTCTTCCAGGCGTACCCCGCGCCCGGCTCTCAGGGCGTCGCGAGCCTCGGCCACCCGCCGCAGAAATTCAGGATGATGCTCCAGGCGGTAGTCCAGCCAGTCCTCTTCGCTTTCAAACCCGATGAGCACGCCGGCGGGCTTGCCGTGGCGCGTGATCACGATTTCCTCCGACACGGCAAGGCGCAGGAATCGCGACAAGTCGTCCTTAACCTCCGCCAACCCCACCTGGCGCATCGGGTGTCCCGTGCTCGGCGAGCCAACGCGCCGCTTCGGCTTTTGTAACGATGGCAAGGATTTCGACGGTTTGGACCGTGACGTCATAGAAAATTCTCACTTCCCCAACCCGGAGCCGATACCGATCAGCAGATCGGAGACCAGCGCGGTCGTCACTTTGGAGGCGGCGAAAAGACGGTGATGTCTCCGATTGTATCTTGAATGAACGTCGTAATCTTCAGAGAGTCTTCGGTCCTTGCCGAAGAGAACAGTCCTGAAGGACAGTCGTAGTGACCACCCGAATCTACCCTGCATGCCCGGCACGCCGCCGGGTTTGGACGATCGGATACGACCACGAACGGCGAGGTGCTGGTCGCGGTTGGGCACACGCATTTCGCTGAACCCGAGTTATTGGCGTCGATAGTACAGGGCGCATTCAAGCAGTTTGCCCACACCGCACGTTTCCCGCCAATCATACCCGGGCACTGCTGATAGCTCCGGACGGGGTGATAGCGCGAGATGACGCACCGCGGATTGGGGTCAGCCACGCAGGCTTCGCCGACCGAATATCCGGTGGCTACCGTGCAATCGCACTCGACCTCGGACGGGATCGGCGATTTGTCAGGCGGCGCCTTGCATTTCGCGATCGTGCACAATGCATAAGTGCTGTAGCAATAGGTCAATTTCGAGGCCGGCGTGGAAGCTGGGGAGGAGCACTGGGCAAGCGCCGCGGCGGCAAACCCCAACGAAAGCATGAAAGCGATGAAAAGGCTCAGTCTAATCGCACGGCGGGGCCTATCTCCACTGCCAGCAGGGCGCGATGAGCGGCGCACGGCTCCAATCCCCATTATCACTGCATTCGCCTGGTAACTCGCTGGCTTAATTTCTCTACAACCAAGGTCCACAAGTTATATCCACGAATGAGCCCGGGCGCAAAGCTTAACCGGGTGTTGAGAAAAGGAAGAGTGGCCGCGTAGGAAGGATGTTCGCTTTCAACACCCTGCATAAGAACTGGCGTCCTTCCCAGGTTCTTCTGGGAGGCAAGAGAGAGGGAGCAGCCGGTGAAAATCCGTTTTCAACCGCCTGCTGGATTCAGGCGGTGGTAAAGCCGCCGTCCACGACAAACGGCGCGGCGGTGACAAATGCGGCGTCGTCGCTGGCCAGGAACAGCGCGACTCTGGCGATGTCCTCGGGCATGCCGATGCGGCCGAGGGCGGAGATTCTTCCCTTGATCCCCGGGTCCAGTTCCTTGCCGAACTTCTGCCGATGCACGTCCCGGCTCATCCCGGTGTAGATGATTCCGGGGCAGATGCAATTGATGCGGATGTGGTGACGGCCGTATTGCATCCCGGCCACCTGGGTCAGCGCGATGACCGCGGCCTTCGACGCCGTGTAGGCCGGCTTGCCGGTGAAGGACTTGAGGCCCCCGACCGACGCGGTGTTGATGATCGCTCCGCCGCCCGCCTTAATCAGATGCGGGATCGCATATTTGATCCCGAAGAAGACGCCCTGAAGATTGACCTGGAGCACGCGCTCGAATTCGTCATCGCCGATCTCATGCAGCAGGTCGTGGTCCTCGATGACGCCGGCATTGTTGTACACGATGTCGAGATGACCGAACTGGCTGACGGCCTGCTCGAACATCCCTTTGACCGCGGCGCTCCTGGAGACATCCGCACCGATTCCGATCGCCCGTCCGCCTTTTGCGTTGATCTCGTCCGCGGTCCCGGCCGCCGCGGCCAGCTTGATATCGACCGCTGCGACCGCGGCGCCCTCTGCCGCGAACAGCAAAGCCGCCGCTCTTCCCATTCCCGAGCCGGCGCCGGTTATCACCGCGACCTTGTTGGCCAGTTTCATCGCGTGTTCTCCTTTGATCGAAATTGGTTGGAATCGCCGTGCCTTCAGCGCCGGCTACTCGGTGGATTTTTCCGGCGCCTGGACCAAAACGCCTTCGCGCATCAGTTCTGCCACGGCCTCGCGCGAGTAGCCGAGCAAGTCCTCCAGCACCTCCGCATTGTGCTCGCCCAGGCCCGGCGACGGCCCGGAAATCTCCACCGGCGCATCGGAGAAATGGAATGGACTTTTCGGCAGCGCCACCGGACCGAAGCCCGGTTGCACTACTTCCTGCATGATCCCTCGCGCCTGCATCTGACGATCGCGTATCGCCTCGCCAATATCCAGCACCGGTGCGCACATGATGGCATTGTCTTGCAGGATGGAAATCGGAATGTCAGCGGTGGGAAAGGACTGCAGCCATTGCTCGATAACGCCGGCAAGGGCAAATCGATGCTCCACCCGGGAAGCCGGGGTTTGAAATCGCGGATCCGCCGCGAGGGCGGGAATCTTCGTACTCTCGACGAACCGTTCCCATTGCCGCGGCTGCACCGCGATCACCACGTAGCGGTCGCGCGCCTTGAACACCCCGCACGGGGCAAGTCCGCTATGATGCTGGCCGAAGCGGTTCGGGATGACGCTGCCCTTGCTGAACACGTAGGTGGCGATGGTGTCCTGCAAATGGAACATGCATTCGACCAGCGAAAGGTCGATGTACTGTCCGCGGCCGGTGCGCTCGCGCGCAAACAGCGCCATCGCGATTCCCGCGAGCCCGTGCACCGAGGCGTTTTCATCGGTGATGGCGGTTCCGATGTAAACCGGCGCGCCGTCCGCGTCGCCAGTCACGTGCATCAGCCCGCTCATCGCTTGGGCCACGGGGTCGGTGCCGGGCCAGTTGGCATAGGGGCCGGTCTGCCCGTAGCCGGAGATCGAGCACATGATCAGGCGCGGATTAATTTCGGCCAGCTTCGCGTATCCCAGACCGCGCCTTTCCAGCACTCCGGGGCTGAAGTTCTCTACCAGCACGTCGGCCTGCCGGACCATCGCGCGCGCGATCTCAGCGCCCGCGGGCTTGCCGAGATCGAGGCAGACGCTGCGCTTGCCGCGGTTTTGCTGGACGAAGCCGGCGCTTTGTCCGCCAAAAAATGGCGGAAAGCCGCGCATCGTATCGCCGCCGGGCGCCATCTCGACCTTGATTACCTCAGCGCCGGCATCGGCCATCATTCGGGTCACCAGCGGGGCCGCGATAAACTGCCCGAATTCCAGCACCCGCACCCCATCCAGGAGTTTGCGCCGATTGGCGTCCGCCACGATGTTCCTCGCGCGAGTCCTTATTTGCCGCTGCGACTTTGTGCGGCCGGCGGTTCGCAGACCAGGATGCCTTGCCGGGTCAGCTCGTCGACCTGCGCGGCGCTGTAGCCGAGATACGCGGTCAGCACGCTCAGATTGTGTTCGCCCACCATCGGCGCCGGTCCTTGAATCTCCGTTGAGCTCTCAGAAAAGTGCAGCGGCGTGATCGGCAGTTGCAGTTTGCCCAGCGCCGGATGCTCGACCTCACGCATAACCTTGCGCTCGATGAACTGGGGCTGGCTGATTGCCTGATCGATGCTGAGCACAGGCGCGGCCAGGATGTGATTGGCGTTGAGAATCTTGAGCGCGTCATCGCGGCTGGGGAATGATTTGAGCCACTCCTCGATTATCGGCACCAGTTCCAGCCGATTCTCGAGCCGGCGGGGAATCTGGGCGAAACGCGGGTCGGTCGCCAACTCGGGCTTACCGATGGTCTTGACGAAATGCTCCCAATGATGGATCAGCGCGGTGATTACCACATAGCCGTCGCGCGCCTCGAATACTCCGCATGGCGCGGTGCTCGGATGATGCGAGCCCATGCGCGTGGGCTTGGACTCGCCATGGCTGGCCAGATGCTCGGCCAATCCCAAATCATGCAGATGAAACAGCGCCTCGACCAGTGAAATATCGATGTGCTGGCCGCGCCCGGTCTTCTCGCGCCGGAACAGCGCCGCGCAAACCGCGGTGGCGCCGTGAACGCCGCCGTTGTTGTCGGCGATGAAGTAGCCGGGCAGGGCGGGCGCCCTATCCGGGTAGCCGGTCAGATCCATCACGCCGGACAACGCCTGGGCCACGTGATCGTTGCCCGGACGGCGCGCCAACGGCCCGGTCTGACCGCATCCGGAAACCGAGCACATAATGATCCGCGGATTGACCTTGCACAGTTCCTCGTAACTGAGCCCCGCGCGCTGCATCACGCCGGGGCTGAAGTTTTCCACCACCACGTCCGCGCGCCGCACCAGTTGCTTGGCGATTTCCAGTCCCTGGGGCTGGTGGAAATCCAGGCAAACGCTTTTCTTGCCGCGGTTCCACAATGCGAACGCGACGCTGGTATACGCCGCGCCGGGACTGTCGGCGTTGAACCGCGTGGGGGTCTGCACCGAGCGCGGCGGCAACTCGACCTTGATCACTTCGGCGCCCATATCGGCCAGGAAGCGGGTGGCGATGGGACCCGCGATAAAGTTGGTGAAGTCAATTACGCGCACGCCCGCGAGCGCGCCTTCATCGGTCGCATTAGTCATGTTCGATACCCAAGCGATTCGCGCCAATCCAAATCAAACGGCCTCGGCTAGCCCCAAGGGAGAATAATTCGAACCGGTCCAGAGCACAACGCATTGGCGCGGAAGCTCTGTGCCCCTGCTTATTTTCCGGATTTATTCTAAATTTAAGTCAGCCGAGGGCGAGAAGGCGGTTACACGCCGCAATGAACGACACCGATTTCGCCCACGCCACTGATGCGTCGGCAACCGACTCCCCGGAATTATTCCTGCTTTGGGGTTAACGTACTGCCGGGTAAAATTCCCCTGCAGTACGAACCGCGCATCACTGGGTCAGAAGCCATAAGAGATCGTCGCAATCCAGCCCATCGCCATATTACCGTTCACTGGGTTGTCGGGCTGGTCCGATTGCGGCTGACTTCAGCTGGCCGGTCCGGAGGTTGGTGGTGTGACGAACTGCTGAGGCACCACTTCTATTGACGTGGGACCCTCACATCGCGCTTGGACCGTACTCCTAAAGGCGGGAAAATCACAACCTTGCGATGTATACACCGCCGTGACGCTAAGGGCGCTGCTGCCCGGCGTAATGTTGACGAAGCCGGTTATAAATTTCGCTGAGGCGCCGACTGCCTTCGAAATATCAGCACAGGTGATATCCATCGTTTGGTTCGTCAGCAACCCGAATCCGGGACCGCCGACCGTGTTTCCGTTTGCGACGGAGACGGTCGTTGCTACCTGAGCATTATTGACCAGACCTTCGATGTTGATCGTGGTGGCGTAATTGCCCGGTTTGACCGGAGGCTCAGAGGGCGCCGTCAAGCCGGGAACAGGAACTTGAGTACCGCAAACGAACTTTACGGGATAGACCGGGGGTGGCGCTGTTTGTGCCCATACCGAACCGGCACCGGTCAAGGCCATTATCAGCCCTCCGAACACTGCCGTCGCAGCTATTTTTGTCACGTAACCCTCCTGATTGTCAAAAAAGTAGCCTGATTAGCTTCTATCGCCTATCTACCGAAAGTACATGACAAAAGCAAACTATTTTTTAACACATCTCTACGCATGGTCTAGATTTCTCCTCACGGTGTTGCAATACTCCAATCTTCACCGGTAGCGCTTTGATTTCCACGGCCCTCTTGAAGACTGCGCAAGCGTTGGATGAGCCTCGGCAGCGGCGCGGATCAGGTGACGCGATCTGACTCTTCCTTTGCGGGAACTGAGCGATGCGCCCCTGGGCGCGATCAATCACCGGTAGCGTGCCCGCCGCCGCCATCACCGGCCGATTTCACCGCCGGGTCGCGCCGCACGACCCGAAAAAAGTTACCTGTCGTTCAAGCTGAATTCCGTCGAAGCTGTTCTTTCATGAGCCGATTCGAAAAACTGTGACTCAATGATGCGAAGGGAAGCGGGTCGTCTGTTGCGGAAGACGCCAGCAGTCTTTGCCGGCACTCTGACCGGTCAT
This sequence comes from uncultured Pseudomonadota bacterium, assembly GCA_963805995.1. GTDB lineage: Bacteria > Desulfobacterota > Binatia > Binatales > Binataceae > JAJPJA01. The sequence goes on from CAWDWL010000015.1 coordinate 144,757, forward strand.
TGTGGCTGGCATCCGGATAAAATTGACCGGGCGAAGCGCGTCACGAATTCTCCGGCGGCCCGCCGGGCGCGTACGTGTGCAATCTTAGCCGCCATCGCGACATGGCTGGCCGCTCAGGGCTGGACGGCAGGCTCCTCTTACCTTTCACCTGAAAGCATGAACACGCGCGCAATCTTTTCGCGCGCCTGTTCGACGATCGTCTATTCGTCCAATCGCGGCGGCTTTATTCGGCCGTTCATGGTCGATATGAAAAATCCGTTGCGACCGCGGGTGTCAGCGATCGAGATTAAGGAACCGCGAAACTTCATCGCTCAATCATTGGCTCCGGACTGCCGGACGTTAGCGATGGTTTCGGACCGGGGAGGCGACGGCCTGTTCGAAATCTTTCTGTACGATTTGGAGCACTCGAGTTTGCGCAAGGTCACGGACCCTCCGGGCCGCGACGAGGGGAAACCGATCTTTGCTCCTCGCGGTGCGCTCCTGGGTTATCTCGCCGATGGACGCCTCACGCTATACGACTATGTGCAGGCGCGGCGGTTAACCGTTCCAGCAATGCCCCAACATTTTCAGACTATCACCTGGTCTGACGACGGCGCCGGCCTTTTTCTGGAGGACGAGCGCTTCGACATCTGGCAATACGATATCCGAACCTCGCTGTTTCGCAGGGTCTGGGCGGCATCGCAACCGGGCTATGTATCCCGGATGATCTCTGAGCATCATGGGCACCTGTTTTTCACTTCCGATCACGAAAGCGCCTTCAGGCAAATCTACGATCTGGACCTTCATAGCGGCTCGTTGCGGCGCCTCTATCCCACGCGCCACGATCAGTTTTCACCCGTCGAGGTGGACGACGGGACACTATGCCTTGCGGACGAACGTGAATGGAAACTTCAGCGCTTTGGAGCTGCTAAATGGAAAGCCTCAACGGGAATCGCCGGAGGCGGGGGTCGTATACGCTTTCTCTCTTGAGTTCGGCCCTCCGCTGCTGCTCTATTCAAACGATCACCTTCCCCCAGGCTTTTACTGGTTCCAGGGAGGTGATCTGAAGCCCCTGCTATCAGGCGGCTTCGATGCGAGACAACCTACCGCTATCACCATCAAGAACTCCGCTGGAATGACGAACTTTCTCTATCTTCCACCCGGAGCGCCTCGCGCCTGGGTGGTCTGGCTACATGGCGGTCCTCATGAGCAGGTTTCGCCTCGTTTCAATCCTTATTTCGATTTCCTCACCCGCGAGAATATCGCAGTCTATGCGATTAACTATCCCGGCTCGACCGGTCTCGGCAAAAAATACGCGCTCTATGGGCGATCGGAAGAAGAGGCTATACCAATACAGCTTCGCGCCATCGATCAGGATATCCGTCAACTCCTTCATCTGGAGCCAAACATCTCCGCCCTTACGGTTATCGGGGTGTCTTATGGCGCGGTGCTTGCGCATCGGATAATCGCCGCGCATGCGGAGTTCAACCGCCTGGTCGATTTTTCCGGGATTGCAAACGTGCAAACGGTGCCGGATCGCGGCCCCAAAGCGCGAGCCTACCGGTCCGCGCTATTCATTTATGGCGAGAACGATGAAGTTTGCCAAAATCCCGATCGAAAGGCGTTGTTGGCGCGCTATGAGAGCCGCACCCAAGTGTCGCGACTCGTTCTGCGCCAGGAGGGTCACTATATTGGCCGCCGGGACAGCGTCGATCTAATCTTGAGGAGGCTCAAGACTTTTCTCGAAACGCCCGCTCCTTGATCAATCCGTCCTTCTCCGGCCTGATTCTCCCCCCGGTCCTATGTCAGTCACAAGCGGGATAACGACCCATGTTCTTTTTGATGGCGCGCTCGCTCCAAACCACCTCGGTAACAAACCAACGCTTATCGAGCGAAATCCGGTAGGCTTCGGAGAGGCCGCCCGAATTCGATCGCACGATAAGGTAGGAAACATAGATCTCGTTCAAGGTGTATGCTGCCAGCACACCTGCGAGCAGCAGACAGGTGAGTGTTGCGAGCGCGCGCGTGATCCCTGAAGGCGAAGTCGAAAAGAGGCGTGGCGGCAGGGGCGCGAGTGCTCCCAGGCCGAGAAAGAGCAAGTAGGTCGGCGCCGGAAGCTGCAGTACCGCGTCCAACGACCCCACCACCGCCGCAACCACCACCAGAGCTATCAATGTGGCCAGTTGAGGAATCCGGTCCACGTCTGGTTCGGGAACCGCGGGCTGAAACAGGGATTTGGCGCTAACGGCAGCGAGGATGGCCAGTGCCGCGACTAAACATATGACTGCGGGCAGACCTCGCTCGACCGCGAAACCAACCCAGTCGCTGTTCAATCGGTTGGGTATGTACCAGATTCTCCTTTCGACGGATCCCTGGGAAGCGGAAGCAGAGTCCTGTGGGTGGCGCTTGCGCAGGTCGCTGGCGTGAGGCTGATAAACAATTTTCCAGTTGCCAGGACCGACACCCAGTGTTTTGTGATCGAGCAACATCAAAAGAGAATCGCGATATTGTTCCAACCGCACACGCCCGCTGCCGCGGCTGGATTCGGTGAGGCTTTCGAAGCTTTCCACATAGGGATGCGACGCCGTCCAATGCAACCGCGTGGGAATGCAAAGCCCCACAACCAGACCGATTATTAACGCACCCACCGGGCGCATTATGCGGTTGATAGTCAATCCTCGCGAGGTCCAGCCGAGCAGGGCCAGCGGCAGGAACGCGCCTGGCAAGAGTGCAAGCCACGCGGCCCGTGAACGCGTCAGCAACAAAGCGGCGCCTGCGATCACGAGGCCGGAAAGGGCAAACCTCTCGCGCCGCACGGTTCCCTTCGTAAAAGTTTGAAGGATCAGCAGAGGTACTCCGATGGCGATAAAATGAGCGGCCGAGTTTCTGTTTCCCAGTGTTCCACCGGGTCTGGTTATGGACAGGCCATCGGTAAGGCCCAGGGCATCGAGGACCACGGTAGTGGCGGCCAGAACCACAGCCAGCGCCGCGCTATCGAGTAACGGTTGACGTTGTCCGCGGTTTCCCAGAGAGCGTGAACTCCAGAATACCGCGGCGCCGGCTAAGGATATTCCTACGGCGCGCAAGGCCTCCCATCCATCAATCGCAGCGAATGCGCTCGACATCAGGCTGAAAGCCAGGAAAGCCGCGAGGAGCAGATCTACATAGTCGATCCGATAACGATAACCACGGACAAGGCATAAAGCGGCCGAGAGCAGACCCACGGTTTCGAAGACCAATTCCTTCGGTGCGTTGCACAGGCCGATGCCGGTCAGCCGGCTGGGTACAATCGCCAATACGCACGCAACCATGCCCACCCGGAGCAGGAGGGACGCGATCCTCGCCTCGCGCTCATCGCCGTTGACGTGAGAAGGGCTGGTTGAGTTCATTTCGGCGATTTTCTTAGGCTTGGTGGTTGGGCCGATTCGTGGTCGTCTCGCTTCCCGCTTTGGAATCCGCTCAGCAGACTGCGGAAAAAGTCACCGCAGCCTGCTCCCGCTCTCTTATCTCCCCCCGGTCAGGGGGAGAAGATTGCGGAAGGAAGCCATCTTTTATCCAGGGTGCTAATCCCATCGGGTCGCCACTCCTGTCTCAGAAGCCGTTTTTCCGCACCGGGTTAGGTAGCGCCGGGTTGCGCCATTTGTCGATCGGATATGAGAGTATAAGGGCCACGAGCGGCTCCCCGTAGTCCGATCGGGACCACCGGAACTATATGCGAAGGTGTGCCCGATAATCTATCGGCGTTGCCGGATTCGCTAGCTCGATAGCAGTCTCCGGTAAGCACCAGATTCGGCTCCGCGAGGAGGCGCAGGAGTTTTTCGATAGTTTCGCGTAAACGGGGGCTCAAAAAAACCTGCTGGGTCTTTTCCCTACCCTTTGACTACAGACAAGGGTAGCGTGACGGTTTTCCGAGCCCGCGGCCATGATTTATTTTCGCTTTCCGACGAGTACCGCTTAATCCGAACTTTGCGCTAAGCGGCGCCGCCGCGCAGCAGTTTCCCTGGGAGCGGTCCCTCGGCGTCCACCAGGTCCTTGCCGTGCTGGCGGATCGGCACGCCGTTGACGACCACCAGTTCGATTCCGATCGCGTCGGCGATTAGACGTTCGGCGTTGCGCGGCAGATCGCTGACGCGGCGCATCCGGCTTGCACCCACGGTCTCGGGGTTGAATGCGACGACATCGGCCGGCGCGCCGACCTTGAGCACGCCGCGATCCTTGAGGCCGAATACTTCAGCCGGACGCGAGGTGATCATCCGCACGGCTTCTTCGAGCGCCAGCAGTTTCTTCTCGCGCACCCAATGGCCCAGTAGAAACGTGTAGGAGCAGGCGTCACAGAGCTGGCTCATATGCGCGCCGGCGTCCGACAGGCCCATCACGGTGTTGCGATCGGTGAGCAACTCCGCGACCTCGTCTTCGTTGTTATTGAACAGCGACATCAGGAAGCGCGCTTCCAGCCGCGACGCCATCGCCAGGTCCAGCGTCAGATCGACCGCGTCCTTGCGCCGCTCGCGCATCACATCCTCCAGCGTGCGTCCTTCCAGCTTCGGTTCCGTGGGGCAGTAGGTAATCCAGGTCTGGCTGTAATTCCAGGGGTGTCCTAAGGGGCCCTTGCCGGCGGCGACATGCTCTTTGAAGGTGCGGCGAAAGAGCGGATCGCCGTAGACGCGGATTTTGCCGTCGATATCCGGAGCTTCGGAGACCGGCCGGAAGAAATCCATATTCTCGAACACGAACGGATCCTTGAAGCAGACCTCGTTGACCACGGGCCGGCCGATGACCTGCGGCACCAGTTGCAGGCCGGCGTCGATCAGTTGGTGAGCGCGGGCCATCCCCTTGCGATGCGCACCCGGTCCGCCCGCGCCGGTAACCATCGCAAAGGTGATTGGCCGGCCATTGCCGCGAACGATTTGCGCGAACTCGTCGTACATCAGGCCCGCGCCCGGAGTTACTTCGACGATGCCGCGGCCGGTCTCGCCCAGCGTCGAGGTCAAGGTCTCGATTTCGTTGAATTCGGCGAAGCGGCTGGGCACGGGCTTGCCCAGGTAGCCGATATGAGTAAACGCCTTGGAGGTGGCGAATCCGACCGCGCCCGCGTCCAAGCCTTCACGGACAATCTGCCGCATCCGCGCAATTTCCGCCGCGGTGGCGGCGCGCTCCATGGAGTCTTCGCCCATCACAAAAAGCCGCACCGGCGTATGTCCGATCAGAGCGCCAAAATTGATCGCGGCGCCGCGTTTATCGATCGCGTCGAGGTACTGCGGAAAGGTTTCGAACGGCCACTCATAACCCAGGCCGCCTTCCAATGCTGCCAGGCTCATGCCCTCGACCTTTTCCAGCGTGCGCATGATCAGCCCGCGATGCTCGGGGTGGGTCGGCGCCACGCCGAAGCCGCAATTGCCGAACACCACCGAAGTCACACCGTGCCAGGGCGAAATCGTCAGCATCCGATCCCACAGAATCTGGGCATCGTAATGCGTATGGATATCGACGAAACCCGGCGTCACCGCCAGGCCCGCGGCGTCGATCGTGCGGGCCGCATCGCCGCGCACGTTACCCAGGGCCGCGATTTTGCCCGACTTGATCGCTACATCACCACGGACGCCGGGAGCGCCGGTGCCGTCGATTATAGTTCCCCCGCTGATTTTCAGATCGTAGTCCATCGTGGCCTCCTTTCCGTGTGCGTGTGGCCGGGCGCCGGGCGATCAGGAGCTAAGCGCCGAAGTAGTCGCGCGGGTTCTTGACCATGAGCGTGTCGATCGCGTCTTCGGTGACGCCCGCATTGCGCAGCGCGGGCAGAATATTCTCGCTGACATGCGTGAGCTTCCAATTCCCCGGGTTGTTCAGAAACTTCTTCATGCTCTTGTTCTGCCGTCCGACCCAGCAGGCGACGGTGTCGTGGGCCAGCATGATGCGGTTGTAACCGACGCCTAACAACCCAATCAGCGACGCCAGCCGCATCCGGTCCGGTGCGACCATTTCGAGCCCGAACCGATCGAAACCAAGCCAAGCGCCGCGTTCCAGAATATCGAAGTAATAGCGCATATCGCCGACGCCGCATGAATGGCCAATCATGACGCGTTTGGGCTCGACGCCCTCATCGCCGAGGATGTCGAGCACCTGGCGGCCCAGCGGCGAGGTCTCGCTGTTATGAACCAGGATCGGCACGCCGGTGGCCCTTTGGGCGCGGCCCGCGGCCCTGAACACCTTCTCTTCGACGGCGGTGAGGTTCTTTTCCCCCGGATGACCCGCGACGCCGCTGTTGGCGGTCTTGATCAGCCCGGCCCTGATTCCGGTAGAACCGATACCCTCGGTAATCTCGCGTACGTACAGTTCGGCGATGTCGTCGGGATCCTGCATGCGAAAGTGCGTCGGAATCCCCAACACGTCGTTGTAGAGGCCGGTGGACATGATCACGCGCATGCCGGTCCGGTCGGAGACCGCGGCGGCGAATTCGGGGTCGCGCCCCAGCTCTATCGGGCAGGGATCGATCAGCGTCGCGATGCCCCTTTCTTTGACTTTCTCGACCGCGCCAACCACTTTCCCGAACTCGCGCGCGCGATCGAAATTGGGGTTGTCCAGGTCGCCCCCGGGCATGCCCGTCATTAAATGTTCATGGACCAGGGTAGGGCCGAGGTCGGCCGGGTCGCAGCTTCCTAACACGGTATTGATCTTCATGTTTGGGCTCCTCGAAGCCGGATTTACGCATTGCACCTTCTGCCGCCGGTGTCAAAAGGCGTCAAGGCGCCGGCGTCTGAACACTGGTTAACCTTCACCGCCACGCGGTCGCGGACGAATCAGGCCTGAACGTTGGCCGCCGCCTCTCCCTGGCTGCGCGCGGTCGCGCGCGCCTTGTAATGCGGAATCACGTATTTGCCGAACAACCGGATCGAGTCCATCGTGCGCTGATGCGGGACGCGGCCCATCTCCATGAAGCACAGCATCAGATCGATACCGAGACCGTCGAAGCGCTCCAGCACCTTGACGCAGGTGTCCGGGTTGCCCGCGCACAGCAGACCGCGATCGACCAGCCGCTTCGGACTCATCTCCTGGCGCGCCTTTTCGTCGGTCAGGTCGGCGCCGAACTGCAACGCTTCGGGCGCGCGCTTGGACATGTATTTGTAGCTGTCGACGTGGGAAAAAATTTCCTCGCGCCCCTTCTCGAAGATGTTCTGCCAGTACGGGGTCTGGCCGCGCAGCGCGGACATGTACCAATGCATCCCTTCGCCCGCCATCTCGATCGATTCGTCGTTATCCTCGCCGCACAGGGTCATCATGAAGGTCGCGATTTTGTTGTTGACCTGCGCCACCACCGGCGCGGCGGGGGTCTGAATCGCCGCGCGGTAGTTATGCACCCGCTCTTCGAGGGTATCGGCCTGGATAATATTGAATGACAGCACGCCGAGTCCGGCGTTGGCGGCGATTTCAAAACTTTGCGGCGACGAACACGCCATCCACAACGGCGGATGGGGCTTCTGGATCGGTTTGGGCAGCACGTTGCGATTGGCGCCGATGGTGAAATATTTGCCCTGGTAGCCGGGAAAGCGATCCGTCGTCATCAACTGGGGGATGACCTCGAGCGCCTCGTTCATCATCGGGCGGGTGTCGTTGGGGTCGATACCGAAGGCGCCCATCTCGCACAGGGTGGAGGAGCGCGCGAAGCCGACGTCGAGCCGGCCGTTGCTCAGGATGTCCAGCGCGCCAATCCGCTCGGCGACGCGAATCGGATGATTGTACGGTTGCGGCAACAACACCGCGCCATGGCCGAAACGAATGCGGTTGGTGCGTTGGGAGGCGGCCGCGAACAGGATCTCGGGCGCGGAGCAGTGGGAAACTTCTTCAAGGCCATGATGCTCGACCGCCCACACGTAATCGAAGCCCATCTCCTCCGCGTACTGGATCTGGGCCATCACCTGCCAATACTTTTCGTACTCCTGGCCCTCGTACCACGGCTTGGGCATCTCGATTTCATACATCAATGCGAATTTCATCTGGTTCCTCCTTGGCGGCGAAAGTGGCCGGGATTCCCGGGGCGCGTCCAAGTTCTTTCCGTCTTGTACAACATTGAGGTGCCATCTAACCAGCCAAGGGCCGGCCGGAAAGGCCTTCGGCTGGAGCGCCGGCAGTGACTTCGGCTGGGCAATACGCTACCTCTTTGCAGCGGGAATCTGCGGATAGACGGATGCTTGATAAGCTCTGTACGGCCTGCTGAGGAGGTGCGCAATGGAAACGTCAAACACGCTCTTGAAGGATAGGGTGGCCATCGTTACCGGAGGCGGCGACGGAATCGGCAAAGGCATCGCGCTGATGTTCGCGCGCTCGGGTGCGCACGTGGTGATTGCCGATCGCAACGGACCGGTGGGAGAAGCGGCGGCCGCCGAGGTCAAGGCCTTGGGGCGCAAGGGACTCGCGATTCAGACTGATGTCCGTAAGTCAGACCAAGTAAGCGCGCTGGTGAGCCGGACGGTGGCCGAGCTGGGCGGCGTGGACATCATGGTCAACAATGTCGGCGGCTCGCCGCGGCAGGATTTCCTGAAGAACGGTGAGACCCGCTGGCAGAAAATCGTGGATCTCAATCTGATGAGTATGATCTACGGCACCAGCGCGGCAGTTCAAGCGATGATCGAAAAAAAGCGCGGCGGGTCGATCATCAACATATCAAGCATCGAGGGGAGCCGGGCCGCGCCGGGATTCGCGGTTTACAGCGCCTGCAAGGGCGGGATGGACAACTTCACCAAGACCGCGGCGCTGGAGTTTGCCGCGCACGGGATCCGGGTCAACTGCATCGCCCCCGACATTATCGATACTCCGACCACCGCCGGCTTAAGAGGCCACACGAAGGGGCTGGGGCGCGTGGTACCCCTGGGCCGCATGGGAACGCCGGAGGAAATCGGCGGCGTCGCGATCTTTCTGGCCTCCGACCTGGCCTCGTACGTCACCGGCGAGACGATCCACGTCGACGGCGGCACCTGGGCGGCCTGCGGCTGGACGCGCGAAGGCCCCGGCTGGGTCAACGTCCCGGGGTCGGATTAATCAGGAGCAGTTGAGGGCGCGCCGCGGGCCATGTAGTATGACAGCGTCATACTTGACCAAGAGGAGTGTCTCCAATGCCCCGCACGAGCCGGCCTATCAGCGTCACTTTGGGCGAGCTTCAGGAGAGCGTCGAGGCGCGAGTGAAGTCGGGTACATATGCTTCGGCTAGCGAAGTGATACGCGCCGCTGTGCGCGCCCTCGATCGCGAAGAGGCCGCGGTTAATGATTGGTTGCGGCGCCGCGTGGAAGAAGCTCTTGCCGATCCCCGGCCGAGCGCGCCCGCGCGTGAGGTTTTCCAGCGCCTCCGTGAATTTCATGCGCAAAGGGTGAAAGCCAAACGGGGTGAAAAAGTTTAAGGTCAGGTTCGGGGCTCAGGCGGAATCCGACCTGCGCAGGCTCTATATGTATGTCGCCGAAGCAGCCGGCGATGAAGTTGCAGAAGGATACATCGACCGTATCGACGCAGCCTGCACCGCGCTCGAAACGTTTCCCAAACGGGGCAGGGCGCGCGACGATATTTCCGCCGGCCTTCGAATTATGAGCTTCGAGCGGCGAGCCACCATCGTGTTCCGGGTTATGAAAGCCAAAGTGGACATTCTGAGGATTTTTTCCGGTGGCCAGGACTACGAACGGATGCTGCTCGTATGGCGGACGAATGAGAGGGTTGGCGCGCGGCTCCGATGCTTGCTAAAGCAAGCGAAGCCATAGGAGATTGAACCTGGCCGCACGGCAACGGGAGGACACAACGATGGAGCAGATGCGCATCATCTCGGCCGATTCGCATGTCGTGGAGCCCGCCGACTTGTGGGAGACGCGGCTGGACAAAAAGTATCGCGATCGCGCGCCCAAGATCGTCCGCAACGACAGCGGAAAATGGGTCATTTCGGCGCCCGATTGCACCGAGTTCCCGGTTGCGGCGCTATTTGCGGCCGGCAAGCGCGGCGCGGAATTGCGCGAACTCTACGCCAAAGGCTACGAAGCCGGCCGCGCCGGGGGATGGGATCCCAACGAACGAATCAAAGATCAGGATGTGGATGGGGTGCTCGCCGAGGTGCTTTATACCAGCAACGGGATGCCCCTGTATGGGATCCAGGATCCCGAACTCCAGATGGCCTGTTTCCGCACCTTCAATGACTGGCTGGCGGAGTATTGCTCGGCCAATCCCAAGCGGCTGTTCGGAATCGCGCTGATCTCGCTGGCCGACACTGACCTCGGGATCAAGGAACTTGAGCGCTGCGCGAAGATGGGTCTGCGCGGGGCGATGATTTCCAACGATCCCGCCGTCACCTACGACAGCCCGAGGTATTATCCGTTTTGGGCGGCAGCTTCGCGATATCGGTATGCCGGTATCGCTCCACATCATCACCACCGCGAAGAAGCAGCAGCCCGGCCAACTCGACCGGACCGCGCAGATCACCGTACGCATCGACTACGTCACCGAAACCCAGCGTTCGCTCGCAATCATGCTGCATGGCGGAGTATGCGAGCGCTTTCCCAAGTTGCGCCTGGTCTCCACCGAGAACGACATCGGCTGGATCCCGTATTTTCTTTACCGGCTGGATCGCAACTACGAGACCGGGTTCATAGCGGATCAGCCGCCGCTTAAACCCAGCGACTACGCGAAACGTCAGCTCTGGGCGACCTTCCAGGACGATCCCCCAGGCGTCGCGCTGCATAAGTTTTTCGGCGAGGACAATTTCATGTGGGCCTCGGATTATCCCCACACGGACTCGACCTGGCCGGATTCACGCAAGGTGATCGAGCAGAATTTCGCCACGATCCCGGCGGACGTGACGCGCAAGATCGTGTACAGCAACGCCGAGCGGCTGTATCAGATCGAGTTGAATTAGCGGCCCATCCCGCACGATTGCGCCCCCGCCGCTCCCATATGCGAATGAATGTGGGAGCGGCGAACTTCTCTTCCGTCGCCAACGGCTAGCGAGAATCAAGCGGCATACTTGCCGGCTGAATTTAGAACTTCCTGACGACCGGATTCCTGTTACTTCTGCGCGCCTGACCAGCGCTGCGTCCATACGGGGATGACGGCGGGGTTGCGCACGTACAGCGGCAGCTCACCGTTCAGAATTCGCGCGACGTTCTCGATCGCCGCGGCCGGCAGCGCATCGAGCGATTCCTGCGTATGGCCGATTGCATGAGGAGTCAGGATCGCGTTGGGGAGATCGCGCAGAGGGCTGTCGCGGGGCAGCGGTTCTTCAACGAAGGTATCGAGCGCGATTTTGAAGTTGGGCCGTTCGCTCGCGATCTGCACCAGCGCGGCCTCGTCGATGATTGCGCCGCGCGCCGTGTTGATCAGCACGGCGTCGGCTTTCATCAGGCGCAGGCGCTCCAGGTTGAGCATGCTCCGGGTCTCGGCGGTCAGCGGAGCGAGAACGCATACCACGTCGCTGGTCCGCAACAATTCCTCCAGGCTGACGCGCGTTACCTCCGGCGGCAGGGGAGTGCGGAGCCTCGGGATGTATGTTTGCATCCGGATCTCCCATCCGCTGAGACGGCTCGCCATTGCGCGCGCAATTCGCCCGAAACCGATCATGCCGACGGTCCGGCCGCGCAGCATCCGGCCGGGAACCTGAGTTGGATGAGGAAGATTCTCGCGGAGTTGATGCTCCCACCAATGCAGCGAGTAGAGCGAGGCCAGGATGAACATGATCGTCGATTCGGACATGCTCAGGTAATTCTCGGGCACCTGGCCATTGGCGACGATAATTCCAAGCTCGGTCGCCGCGGCTTCGTCGAAGCCTTCCGTACCGATGAGCGGCGACACGAGGCCGCGCAGCCGCGGGCCCTTCATCATCAGTTCCCTGGTGCAGTGGTAGTTGCCCATCGCGACAAACGCATCCGCGTCTTTGAGGACGTCGGTGGACTCGCGGCTGAATTTTGCAGCTTCGGTGTAGTGAATGACTTCGTGACCGCGCTCACGCAGACCGGTGACGATCGGATCGAAGATGAAATCAAGCCCCGCCGCGGAGCCACCCACAGAAACGACCTTGGAATGCGCGCTCATGCGTATGTGCCTGCCAGACAAATGGGAGTCAATTTATATCAGCCGGAATTTCGCTTTTGAATCCTGATTCAGACTCGCATCATCCCCAGGCGGTTTGCAAATGCAAAAGTTCGAGCCCTGTTTTGAGATCGAAGGGCTGTGTACGCACAGTGTATTTCGTCCAAAACCCGCTACGCGCCGCGCGCGTCGCCATTGGCGCGATCGTCGGAAAGTCCGACGTAATTATGCAGCACATACACCAGCGTGGGATGGAACACCCGCGTCAGCAGGGCAATTGAGAGCGCGCCGCCGATCACCACGATTGCCAGCGGCCGCTGGGTCTGCGCCCCGATTCGAGTCGAGACCGCGGCCGGGAGCAAGCCCAGGCCGTCGACCAGCGCCGTCATCATCACCGCGCGGAAGCGCCGGTCAGCGCCCATCACGATAGAATCGATCAGGGAATGGCCTTCGTAATAAAGCTGATGGATATAGAAGTTGAGCAGGATTCCGTCCATGATCGCGATGGCGAAGATTGAGATAAACCCGACCGCGGCCGAAACGCTGAATGGCGTACCGGTGATCACCAGCGCCAGCACCCCGCCCAGACAAGCCAGCGGCACCTGCGCCATCAGGATCAGGGTATTGACGATCGAAAGAGTGGCCGCATACAGAATGCCCATAATCAGCACGAGAGCAATCGGTATGACAATCATCAGGCGGTGGTTGGCGGCCTGGAGTTCGCCATACTCGCCGACCCATTCCAGATGCGTACCCTCGGGCAGCAGCACGGCTTGGGCGACGCGCTGCTTGACCTCGGCGACCGCGCTCTGCAGGTCGCGTCCAACCACCGAAAAGCGCACGGGCACATAGCGCTGCAGGTCGCCGCGGTAGATGAACGAAGCGCCCTCGGTGGTCTGGACGCTGGCGATTTGGCCCAGCGGTACGTTTCCCCCCGTGGGGACGTTAACGCGGATGTTGCGCATCGCCACGAGGTCCTCGCGATAGCCGGGCTTCCAGCGTACCACCAGGCCAAAGCTGCGGTCGCCCTCCAGCACCTGAGTGACGGTCTGACCGCCGATCGCTGCCTGGACGATGGCGGAGACGTCGCCGGAATTAAGTCCATAGCGCGCGGCGGCCTCGCGGTCGGGCCTGATCACCACGTTGGGTTGCCCCAATGAGCGGAACACGAACACGTCGGTAATGCCGCGGACCTGGTTGAGGATGTCGGCGATCCGGTTGGCGGTTGTTTCATCGGTCTTCAGATTGCGCCCAAACACTTTGACCACATTTGCGCCCGCCTTTACGCCCGAGAGCGCCTCGTCGATGTTGTCTTCGATGTTTTGGGAGTATGAGAAACTTACTCCGGGAAAACGGCTGCGCAGCCGGTAGTCGAGGTCGCGGACCAGGCGCTCCTTGGTCATGCGCTGCGGCCATTGCGACTGGGGTTTGAGATCAACCGGGAATTCGATCGAAAAGAAGCTGGTGGTCTCGGTGCCGTCATCGGGACGGCCCAGTTGCGAGACCACGTTACTCACCTCGGGAAATGAAAGAAACACCTGACGCATCTGGCTGACCAGCTTGGCTCCCTGCGGCAGGGAGATAGTCGAGGGCATTATCGCATGCGCCCAGATATTGCCTTCTTCGAGTTTGGGCAGGAACTCGCCGCCCAGGCGCGGGAACATCGAAAGGCCCGCGATTACGATCGCGGTAATCACCAGCAGAGTAAGCTTTGGCCAGCGGATAATCCGCACGAACAGGTTGTGATAGAAGAGGTAAAAAGCCTCCCAGATGAAATTGTGCGTCTCTTTCATCCCCTTGTGAAGCAGGTAGGAGCACAGCACCGGCGACAGCATCACGGCCAGCACGATTGCGACGATCAACGCGTAGGCGTAGGTGTGCGACATCGGCGAGAAGATCGCGCCTTCGACCCCTTGCATCGTAAACAGCGGCAGAAACGCAATCAGGAAAATCGTGGTGGAGTAGAACATCGGCCCCCCGACTTCCTGCGCGGCGCGAGCGATGCTGCTCAGCGTATCACCGGCCGGTTCCTCGGTGGTGAGGTGGCGAAAGATGTTTTCCACCACGATGATGGTGGAATCGATGATAATGCCGAAATCGACCGCGCCCAGCGACAGCAGATTGGCCGGAGTATCACTCAGACGTAACAGGATAAACGCACCGAGCATCGCCAGTGGAATGTTGATCGCCGCGATAATCGCGGTGCGCAGGCTGCCCAGGAAAAAGATCAGCACCAAAAACACCAGCACCATCCCCAGCAGCAGGTTCTCCAACACCGTGTGGAGAGTGGTATAGACCAGCCCGGTGCGGTCGTAGTAGGGCACCACCTTATAGCCCCTGGGCATCAACCCGTTGGTGTTCAGTTCGTGGACCTTTTCCTCTACTCCTTTAAGCGTCTTGAGGGTGTTGCCGTGCTTGCGCATCAACACGATGCCCTCGACCACTTCGTCGCGATTATTCATCCCGACGATTCCCAGGCGCGGCGACCATCCGACTGCAACATCAGCCACATTCGAAACCCGGATGGGAGTTGACTTGTTAGTTGCCAGCACGATGTGCCGGATGTCGCCCAGCGAGTGAATCAGCCCGATTCCGCGCACGTCGAACGCCTGTTCGCCGACGTTGAGGTAATTGCCGCCGGCGTTGGTGTTGGAGTTCTGAATCGCGGCGATTACCTGGGACAGCGGGATTGCGTAATGATTCAGCTGGGCCGGATCGAGGTCGACGTGATACTCCTTGGTCAGCCCGCCGAAACCGGATACATCGAGGACGCCGGGCACGGTTTTGAGCTGCTTTTCGAGCACCCAGTCCTCGACCTCTTTCTCACCAATCAGGTTATGATCGGGGCTCTTCACAATATAGCGATAGATCTCGCCAATTGGATTTTCGGGCGACAGGCCGGGCTGAATCCCTTGGGGCAGCGTTACGAATTCAAGCTGATTGATGGTCTGGATGCGGTCCTGCTCGTAATCACTATCCCAGTCAAAATACATGCGCACGTCGGATAATCCATACAGCGAGATCGATTCCATCGATTTCAGGTGCAGCATCCCGCTCATCCCGTATTCAGTCGGAACCGTGACCAGCCGCTCGACTTCCTCGGCACTGAATCCGCTGGGCAGGGTCAGGACCTCGGTCATCGGTTGAACCGGGTCCGGATAGGCCTCGATATCGAGCTGGGAAAATGAGAACAGTCCGCCGACCAGGAGTACCGCAGCCGCGCCGAGCACTACTACGCGCTCGCGCAGCGCCAGCGCCATCAACCACTGGATCATTGCCGCAGCACACTCATCGACTTCGGGTCAGGATCTTTCGCCGTGGGCCTCGTGCCAGAGTTCGTTGACCTGCATCGTGCCGTTAGTGGCGACGCGGTCTCCGGGTTGGAGCCCCGACACCACCCGCGCGTAACCGTGGCGGTCCCATGAGGTGATCACGACCTTGCGCCGTTGGAAACTATGGTGGCCCGCGTCCACGTACGCGAAGTAACTATCGGTTTCGAACACGAGTGCATCCATCGGTACGATCAGCGCCTGTCCCGGCCGCACCATTATCCTGATCCTGGCGAGCATCTGTGGTTTGAGCTTGAATCCGGGATTCCTCACCGTGCAGCGAATCTGCATGGTGTGCGTGCCGGGATCGAGGTTGGGGCTGATCCGGGCAATCGTGCCGTGAAAGACCTCGTTGGGATAGGCAGTAGTAACCGCGTCCAGTTGCTGGCCAATTTGCACCCGGGCGAAGTCATCTTCATAAATGTCGCCGGTGATCCAGACATCTTCGAGCGTCCCGAGCGAGTAGAGGATGTCGCCCGGATTCACCGCCGAACCGCGTTGGGCCTGATTCTGCACGATATTGCCGCTGATCGGCGCGTACATCGTAAAGACCGGCGCGGCGCTCCGGATCCGCGCGATCTGCCCGGGTTCGATTCCCAGCAGCTCGAGCTTGCGCCGCGCCGCTTCAACCATCGAATGCGCAAACTGATCATTGCCGAAACCGCCGGCTAAAACCGGCGCCGACGCCTTCGCCTGCAGGTATTCGGCCTCCGCCGTCATGAAGTCGGGGCTATAGAGCGTGAGAATCGGCTGCGCGCTGCGCACATAGTCCCATTGTGAGACGTAGACCTGTTCGATCCGGCCGGCGACGCGCGAAATTATATTCGCCACCCGGCGATCGTCGAAGGTGACTTGACCGGTGGTTTCCAACTCGCCGGGCAACTCGCGATCCTGCACCGTGATCAGGGTCAGGCCGGGTAGGGGTTGTTGCAGTTGCAACAGTTCACCCGCCTGACCTTGCCGGATCAGTATGGGAGCCGGGAGCACCGGGTGTTCGGCATCGGCGCCTGACCCGCCGTTGCAAGCGGCGGCACAGATTGTGAGCATGAGCAGGAGAGCGCAGATGAACTCTCGCCGCTTGCCCGCGAATCCGGAAATAGTCATTGCAGGCTGCCTCCAGCGGCCTGTTCCAATGCCACCTTGCTCGCCAATAATTGATTTACCGCTTGCAGGTAGGTGGAGCGCGAATCGCTGAGTTGGCGAAAAGTGGAGATCAGGGTGGTGAAGTCGGTCTTGCCGCTCTGGTAGGCGATTACCATTACTTCAAAGGCCTGATGGGCCAAGGGAATCAGCGTGCCGCGATAGAGCATGGCGGTCTCACGCGAGCGCAATACCTGGCGGTAAAGCGTGGTTACCGTGCCGGCGGTCTGGATGCGAATCGAATGCAGGTCTTCTCTGGCCGCGTCCAGATCCTGGCGTGCCCGCTTGATGTCCTCGTTTTTGGCCCAAAAGAAAATCGGCATGTTAAAGCTGACCAGAAAGTTCCAGGTTTCGGTGTGGTTCGGCTCCGGGGCAAAGTTCGGAATCAGCCAGTGATCCAAACCGAATCCGACCGTGTAGTCGGGCGCGTATTCGAGCTGAGCGAGGGTTACGGCAGTGTCCTGATTTTGCTCGGTCAGCGCGGCCTGCAGGATTTCCTGCCGGCTGCTGATCGCGCGGTCGATAGCCTGATCGAGGGTCGTTTCAAAGCTGGTGAGGTCGAACTTCGGGTCGACTTGCAAAGGCTCGTCGGGCCGCCGATCAAGCAAAACATTGAGCGTCGTTTTGTCATTGGCGATGGTGACTTTTTGCTGACGCAGTTGTTCGCGAGCAGCTTCGAGCGCGAACTTGGCATTGATGAAATCGCCCTGGGTCGCGAGGTTCGCGGTATAGGCGATCTCGGTCACGTTGAGAACCCGTTGAAGATTATCGACGTTTCCCGCGATCAGATCGTTGAGCGCAAGATCGAGCTGGAGCTGATAATAACCGGTTTCCGCCTGCGCCTTGACGTCGCGCACGGCGGCCTGGTAGGTCAGCCGCGCGATCTCAGCGGTGCGCTTCGCGTTGCGCCCCTGGAGCAGACCTTTGCCCGGAAATTGCAGGGCTTGTGAGGCGGTTATGTTGTGGTAGCCCGAGCCGTAAAGGAAGCCCCGCCAACTGTCGTAGTTGGTGTACGAGAACTGGGGATCCACGGGTGTGTAATTCTGGACAATTTGATGCTTCGCCGACTCCCAGCGGTAACGCGCGGCGCGGACTTGCGGGTTATACGCCTGCGCCTGCGTTACCACTTGGGCGACAGACAGGACCTGGGCGTTTACCTGGGCCGTGCTTGCGACGAGCAAGAGGGCGGCCAGTAAAATCGTAATACGCATAATTTCTCCGCCCTCTGCGCCAATCGCCGGAACTTCCAACTGCGGTTCAACCTTCCACATTCTTCCAAATCCTGTGCCATTGAATGGTTTGTCGAGGGAGCCGCTTGCACGGCGCAAAAAATCCGCAAACTTGTGCCTTATGGCGGACCGTCGGCGGCGGTGTCACGGCGTTTTGCTGGAATGCATTGCGCCAGACGCAGGTAATCCCCGATTTCCGGGGGGCAGAAGGTTTAGCCCGGAAGCGAGGATAATTCGGGGCAGGTCTGTTCGTGCGCTCAAGGCACAAAATCATTTTCGCTTTTGGGGCCAGGAGCGGGCGAGAAAACAGAATAGAGCCTCTGCCGGTGGGTTGGTGCCTTTGCACGTGCAGTTATTTTCGCAGTGGGTTAGCTTTGGGACTATGCGAGCGGACCGGAGCCGGGGAGTTCCATTGCCAGCCGCGTTCCGTGACCGTCGTCCGCGGGTTCGCACCATATCCGCCCCTCATGAGCCTCGACGATCTGGCGGCACAGGTAAAGACCGATCCCCGCGCCGCGCGTGCCTGGCTGATTGGTGTCCAGCAGTTGCTCGATGCGAAAGAACTTGTCGAACACGCGCTCGCGATATTCGGGCGGAATTCCGCAGCCATTGTCTGTAACGGCGATATGCAGGCGCTGGTCGGCGTCGGATGCGGCATTTTGCCCGGACGTTACGCTGATTAGCACGCAACCGCCGCGCGGCGTATACTTCAGCGCGTTATTTAACAAATTGGTAAAGACCATGCCGAGGCGGACTGGATCCCCGCGCACTAACGCCAGGCGGCAGCCGCGGATCAGCTGGAGCGTCACCGCCGCGTCCTCAAAGCGTTGGCGCAAAGCGGCGGTGGCCCGCTCGATCACGGAATAAACGTCAATCAGCTCCCGCGACAGCCGCAATTGTCCCGCTTCGATGCGGGTGAGGTCGAGCAGTTCTTCGATCGTGTTGGCCAGCTCCTGGCCGCCGAGGATCGCCGTGGACAGGATTTCATGCTGGCGCGGCGTCAGGTTGGCCGCGTCTTCTTCGAGCAGCAGCAGATTCATCCGCAGCGTGGTCAACGGCGTCTTGAGTTCGTGCGAGGCGACCCCGACCAGCTCCATCCGCAATTCGTCGAGGCGGGCGAAGTCGGTCACATCGTAAAGGATTGCGACGGCGCCGAAGCGTCCCTTCCAAAATTCCGGGATGGGCACCACAGTCAGCATGAACTTCCCGCCCCGGCCGTTCAGCGCCACGGCAAAGGCGCGGCTGAACTCCGCGCGCGTATCGACGCTCCGGTCGCCATGCAGTCCCTGGCGGATCGCGTCGCGGCCTGCCGCGGGAAAGGGGAGGCTTTCGACGCTATCCGCGGCGGGAGCGTGCAACGCCTCCAGAACGGCCGTAGCCAAAGGGTTGCGGGTCACCACGCGTCCGTCGGGGTCAAATACGATCACGGCGTCGGGCAAGGCCGCAACGGTGGCCTCCAGGGTGTCCTTGGCGCGCAAGACCTCGCCCAGGTTCGAACGCCGGAACTCCGCCAGCGCCTCGGCCATGCGGTTGAATCCGGCCGCGAGTTCGCCCAGTTCGTCGGCGGACGTCACTTGGGCGCGGCGATTGAAATCGCCGGTACGCAGGGCTTCGACCGAGCTGCTCAGCTCCTGGATCGGGATCAACACGGAGCGCGCCAGGATAACCGCGACGAGGGTGGAAAGCACCAGCGCGACGGTTGAGATTGCCGTCACCAGGATGGTAGCGCCGCGGGCGTCATCGCGCGCGCTGAGCGCCGCGAGTTGCATCGAGCGGAAGTTGATCTCGCGAATCGTGGTGCAATCGCTGACCGCCTGGCGCAGCGCGGGATTGACCTGTTGCTGGTAGGCCGCGGTCATCGCGCGCTGATCGCTCAATGACATCAGTGCGTCGCCAGCGGCGCGGTATTGATTGACGTGCTTTTGCAAAGCTGCCGCGGCGCGCCTTTCATCCGGTTCCTCCAGCGATGCCAGCAGGTTTGAGTACAAATCGGCGAATTGGCGCCGCTCGCCCGACAACTTTTGTGAAGCCTGTTCCCGGGCGCCGCTCATCGCGATCAAAAACGCGTCGTCCTCGCGTTCCAACGCGTTGGAGAGCGCCGCGGTCAAGTCCATGGTGCGCTGACTGCTGCGGATGGTGCGTCCGGCCACGGTGCTGAGGCGGGCGAAGGTCCATGCGCTCCACAATCCGGAGACGATGGTCATCATCACCAGCGCCACGCCGGCCAGGATGAAACGGGTTTGCAGGTGACGGGTTCTCATCTTCGGTCAAATCCGCTAATCGCGCCGCCCCGGCGGATTAGCCGGCCGCGAAAAAATGGATTTCCGCACTCTGCCAGGGACACATTCACGCCAGCCCGTAGCGCTTGCGCTTGCGCTGCAAGGTGGTGGGATCGATTGCGAGGATTTGCGCGGCCGCTTCCAGAGAGGGGGCCGCCGCCACCACCCGCGCGATATGCTCGCGCTCGATCTCCGCCATCGAAGCATTGCCGCCCAAGGTGGGAGTGGCACGGGAACGAGCGTTTTCGCCGGTATCGCTCCAATTGGCTTCGTCGGTGAACCCCGGCGCACCGGCGTCAAGCCCGAGATCCTGCGGCTCGATGATGCTGGCGGGGGAAAGAATCACCGCGCGCTCGACCGCGCTGCGCAACTCGCGCAAATTCCCCGGCCACTTGCAGGCCTGGATTGCCGCTTCGCAGCGCGCCGAAAAAGACAAGCCCGGCCGGCCCTGACGCCTTTCGAAATAATGCAGATAATGCGTGCCCAACTGCAGGATATCTTCGTGCCGCTGGCGCAGCGGCGGAACGGTCAGCGCGATCACGTTGAGGCGAAAGAACAGGTCCTCGCGAAAACGGCCGGCCTTTACTTCCTCCTCCAGCGACCGATTGGTCGCGGCGATCAGTCGAACGTCGGCCTTGCGCTCAGTGGCATCGCCCAACCGTTCGAAGCGGCGATCATGCAGAAAGCGCAGCATCCGGGCCTGGGCATCGGCGCTGAGGTCGGCCACCTCGTCGAGAAACAGCGTGCCGCCTTCGGCCGCTTCCACTTTGCCGACGGCGTCCGCCACCGCGCCGGTAAAGGCCCCCTTTTTGTGCCCGAAGAGCGTGCTGCTCATGAGGTCGCTGGACAGCATCGGACAATGCACGGTGACGAACGGGCGGTCGGCGCGTTTGCTGTGCTGGCGGATCCAGCGCGCCATTACGGATTTGCCGGTGCCACTCTCGCCGCGCAGCAGCACCACCGAATCCGAGGCCGCCGCCCGCGCACACGTCTGAAGAAATGCGGCATAGGCTTGATTGGAGGTTTCGAAAGTGGCGTCGCCCTCGGTTTCGTCGAGCCGGTCCTGAAGCTCCGAAATCTGATAGCGCAGCGCATTGGCCGCCACTACGCGACGCGCGGCATGGCGGATTTGCTCCGGTGTAAAGGGTTTGGGCAGGTAATCGACGGCGCCCAGGCGCATCGCCTCCACCGCCGTCTCGAAGGAGGCGAAGGCAGTTATGACGATCACGCCGATACCGGCCTGGCGGCGCAGAATCTCCGGCAATACGTTCAGTCCGGACTCATTCTGGAGCCATAGATCGAGGAAGACCACATCGAACCGGCTGCGCTCCAGCGCTTCCAGTGCGCCGGCGGCGGTTCCAACCCCCAATACCCGCGCGTTGTCCACCTCCAGACATAGACGTACGGACTGGCGGACTCCGGGGTCATCGTCAACGATCAAAGCTGACCAGGCCGTGTCCATGTGAACTCCCGACATCGCGGACGGGCACTCCCAAGAAGATGAGCCCGCGTTTCCTGCAGCAAGTATTATGCCTGAAACGCGGGCTGATTGGATGGCGCAGGCCGCACGGACTCGTCAGGTTCAACGGTCAGGCTTGGACGACGCAGGGAACCAGCAGCGGAATCTTATCCCGTCGATGATTCCCACCACCATTTTCGGCCTATTCCTTGCGGCTGACGAAATCCGGCTTGCGCTTTTCCATGAAAGCCTTGATCGCTTCCTTGTGGTCCTTGGTCTTGAAGGTCATCATCTCGTACGCGAGCCCGGTGTCCATGATCAGGTTGGCCTGCTCCTTGAGCCATTTGTTGACCGCCAGTTTGCTCCATCGAATGGCCCAGGTCGGCCCGTCGGCGAGTTCCTGTGCCAGCGCCTGCGCCTTGGCCGCGACCTCTTCGGGCGGCACCGCATAGTTGACCATCCCGATCCGTCCGGCCTCGGCGCCGTTGATGAAGTTGCCGCGCATGAGGAACTCCTTGGCCCGATGCGGTCCGATCAGCAGCGGCCAGATGACCGCGCCGCCGTCGCCGGCGACGACTCCAATCTTGACGTGGGTGTCGGCGAAGCGCGCTTTCTCCGAGACCACGATGATGTCGCATAGCAGGGCCAAGGTAGCGCCCAGGCCGATCGCGTCGCCGTTGATCGCGGCGATAATCGGTTGTTCCACGTCGAGCATGTTTTCGATAATGCGCCGTCCGTTGGCGGCCACGATGGCGCCGCGATCGAAGCGTCCGCGCTTGGCTTTGCCGGCAGTCAGCTCGCCCGACCCCACTCCCCGCAAGTCGGCGCCGGCGCAAAAGGCGCGTCCGGCGCCGGTGAGGATAATCGCGTTCACGTCGCGGTCGGAACCCAGATCGAGCCAGACGTTTTCGAGCTCATGATGCATCCGGCTGGTGACGGCGTTGAGCGCGTCGGGCCGGTTCAAGGTCACGGTCGCGATGCGGTCGGCAATCTCAATTTTTATATGCGCGTATTCGCTGTAATCCCACATGGCGTTTTACTCCTTATCTTGTAGCTCCTTGTCGTATACAACGGGGCGATAGCGTTGCGCCATCGTTGGGGGAACGCCGGTTGTGGAGCTTTACCTAACCCGGCCCGACGCCGAGGATGGTTTGCTCTTCGGGCGTGAGGAAGGCTCCGGCTTCGATCAGTTTGAGCGCGGAGCGGGCCAGCCGGCGGAAGTTCCGCCGCCGCCGCGCACCGGTCAGCGGGCCCGGGTACAATCGCGCCTTGTCGAGGTCGAGCAGCACGACCCCAACAGGCGATTCGCCGGTACGAACGAACAGGTTATGGAAATTGAGGTCGGCGTGATCAAGGCCGCCGTCATGCAGGCGGTCGATGCTGACGCGGGCTTGCTCCAGCGCCTGGCGGCGCATGGCGGCCTCGCCGCCGGCGAGCAGCAGGTTCCATAGGGTCGCGCCCTCAAGTGCGCGGGTCAGGAACCATCCCCGATAAAAGCACGGGCCGAACCATTCGACCATGGCTCCCAACGGTTCGACCACCGGCAAACCGCGTTGGTGCGCGCGCGCATTGACCACCAGTTCACACAGTGGACGCGGGACCAGCCCGGCGTAAAGGTCAGCCACCAAAAACCGCATCAATCCCCCACGCCGGTAGCGCCGTACGAACATCGGCGGCAAATCATCCAGGGCAATCGCCACAGCGCTGCGGCGATTGCCCACCGCGCCCTCTGCGGAGGGATCGAGCGAGATCAGATGCCGCTCAATCATTTGCGCCTGACCGGCCAACTGATGGGCGACGTAGAGGCGGCGGCGGTCAAAACCGGCCTCGCGAAAGCCCAGTTCGGCGAGTTCGTTTTTCAGCTGTGCCGGCGCCACTTTGGAATCCGCGCCACTCTCATCAGGTCTTTCGCCAGCAGTTCCCGGGCATAGCTGGCAACGATTTCCGGGTCCAACCGGTGCGCGCAGTTGAAGTGCCCCAGGGGGCATTGCGGAGTGCCGTGCGGCGAGCAGGGGCGGCAGGCCAATTCGGCCTGGGCGATGCGGTAGCGCTGCGCGAAGGGGCCGAAGCCAAAGCGCGGATGGGTGGCGAGAAAGACCGCCACGGTCGGAACGCCGTACGCGCCTGCAATATGGATTGGAGCGCTGTCGTTGCAGATCAGCAAATCCAGCCGCTCGATAATCGCACATAGCAGTTCCAGCGAAGTCTCGCCGCTAAGATCGAGCAGCGCGCCGCCGTAGCCAGCGGCAATCGCCGCGGCGAGGTCACGCTCATCGCGATCGCCCAACAGCACAAACCCGGGGCGATCCTGACCCTGCGCGATCAGACGCATCGCCGCGGCAAATTTTTCGGGGGGCCATCGCTTGGTCGCCCACACCGAGCCGGGCGCAACCCCGATCAGGGGCCGCGTCGCGCGCTCCAGCGTCGCGCGGGCCTTCTCGCGCGCCGCCGGCGACATGGCCAAGCTGATAGCCTTTGGACCGGCATCGATACCAAGCGTGCCCAGCAGTCTCAGGTTGCGCTCGATCTGATGGTCGCCGGCAGCTACCGCCACTGTATCGGTGAACAGAAAATTCAGGGGGCTCGATTCAAAACCGACGCGGCGGGCAATTCCCGCCAGCCGCAGCAGCATCGCGGTCCGATGCGACCGATGGGGCGAAATCGCGAGGCCGAAGTGGTGGCGCCGAAGCTCGAGCGCGGTTCCAAGCAGGCCGCGCACTCCCTTGCGGCGGTGGCGCTTGTCATCGGTCAAGACCCCGGCTAGCAACGGATGATGGCGGACCAGAGGGAGTGCCGACGGCCGCACCAGCGCATGCACTTCGTAGCCCGCGCTGCGCAACGGCGCGAACAGCGCGGTGGCGAGTACCACGTCGCCGACGAAACCGGTCTGGACCACAAGCGCCCGGCTGGACGCCGCTTGGGCATCGAACGAGATTCGGGAGGATGCATCGGTATGACTTGCGGCGTTCAGAAACCTAACCCTCTTCTTGGTCGGAGAGTGTGTCGAAAAATGTCCGAAGATAATCTCGCATGCGCCTGCGGACTTAGGTACCGCAGGCGCTGGGATAGGCCGGCGCGCGATTTGCGCCGGCAAGTCGCGTGACTGGTGAGGGGTGCAGATACGGCGTCAAGGTATATTGCGCGTGCGGTATCTTCTTCTGCGCCAATGCGTTTGGCATTCCTTGAGGTGTATCAGAACCCTCGCCCTAGCCCTCTCCCACAACTGAATGTGGGCGAGGGCACCGAATCAAGCCTCAGATGCGCGGCAGCGCTACCAAGTGGCCTTGCTTTTCCGTTTTTCGACATTCTCCAGGGAGAGCATCAATCAGATCCTCGCCAGGATCCCTGCTTGAAGGATACCGTCACCCTCAACTTCGCCCTTCCACGGAGAATCGCGGGCAAGGTCTGGAAAGACTATCCAAGCGGCTTGGCCTCGTCGATCAGCATGATCGGGATGTCGTCCTTGATCGGATAAAGCAGTTTGCAAGCACCGCAAACCAGGCCGTCCTGTGCTTCGTTCAACTTGATTGGGCCCTTGCACTTGGGACAGGCAAGGATATCCAGCAGATCCTGACTAAGCGCCACTTAACGCACCTCCTTCGGCGGCGGCCGCGGGCCGGGCCGTCAACCGGTCTACGCCCAGCGCCATCAGTAACAGACGCTCCTCGTCGCCGCCCATCGAGATTTCCAGTCGGAGCGCCGCAATCGAGTTACGCGGGAAGGGAAAGCGCTCGAGCTTGACCAGATCCTTTTCGGTCGTCACCACCAGGTCAACAGTGGCGGCCGCGCGCGAGATTCTTTGCCAATCCGAGGCCGTGTATTGATAATGGTCCGGATATTCCAGCACGCCAACCAAATCCGCTTCAAGCTCGCGCAGCATCGTGTAAAAGGAACGCCCATCGGCCAGCGCGCTAACCGCCAATATACGCCGGCCGCCCAGACTCTGCGCGGGCGCCTCGCGCCATCGGCCGGGCTCCGGATAGACCAGGGCGCGCGGCTCGATTATGCCCCGCATCACCGGTATCCGCTGCAACCGCGCGGCCTGCGCCCGGGTAAGCTGAGGCTCCTGGCCCGCCTGTGGCGCCAGTATTACCACCGCGTCGGCGCGCGCGGCCGCCCCGAGCCTTTCGCGCATCGGACCGGCCGGCAACGCCCATCCATTGCCAAAACCGCGCTCGGCGCTGACCAGCAACAAATTGAGGTCGCGCGCCAAACGCAGGTGCTGAAAGGCGTCGTCAAGCACGACCGCGTCGAGTTCCGCAATCTGCTTGATCAAAGTGATGGCGTCGAGGCGCCGCCGGGCAATCGCGATGGGGCCCTGGAACGTGCGCGCCATCATTACCGCCTCATCGCCGGCTTGCTCCGCCGACAGCCGTACGCCCCGCCCATCCGATACCAGGACCGCGTCTCCGCTGCCCAGAGTGCCGCCATAGCCGCGGCTGACGATTCCAGTATGCTGTCCGTGATCCATCAGCTTGCGCGCCAGATAAAGTGTGAAGGGGGTCTTGGCATTGCCCCCGACCGTCAGATTGCCAACGCTAATGACCCGGGTGCCTGCCACCTTCTTTTTGAGCGACGGGATGCGCCAAATGCCGGCGCGCAACGCGGTCGCGGCCGTATACAGCAGGGCGGCAGGAATCGTCGCCGACCAGATCAGTTTATCCGGTACCGACAGTCCCGTGCGCCAATATCGTTCCAGACGCGGACGGCGGCCGATCGCGGCTCGCGCAGGTGGCTTCATCTCGAATCGATCAGGACGCGCAATTCCTCGAGCGTGCGCGCCGCTCCTCCAGCCAGACTCTCATATACCGCGCGGGCTTGGGCGCCCTGTTCACGGCATCGGCGCTCATCGGAGAGCAAGTCCGCCGCCGCGCACGCCAATTCGTGCGCGTTGCGCACGACCCTGCCACCGCCCCGCGCAAGCAGTGCCTGAGCAGTCTGAAGCTGATTGCTATAAAACGGGCCGAACAACACCGCAATCCCCGCCGCGGCGGGCTCGCCAAGATTTTGACCGCCGCGTCCCTCGAAGAGGCTTCCGCCTACGAAAGCCAGCCTGCCGTAGCCGTAGAGTAAGCGCAAGTCGCCCAGGGTATCGAGCAGCAAGACCCTGGCTTCGGCGGGCTCCACTCCGGCTTTGAGCCGGGTAGCTTTGATATATGACAGCCCCTTGCGGCCGAGCATTTCTTCGATCTCGCCCACCCGTTCCAAATGGCGGGGAGCGAGCACCAGCCGGAGGCCGGCAAACCGCTGCCGCAGCAGGAGATACGCGTCGAGTACCTGTTCTTCCTCCCGCGGCGCCGTCGAACCGGCGATGAGGGTGGCGTCCGCGATGGCAAAACGCTGGAGCGCGGGATCCGGTTCGGCCACATTTCCAGAATCCAGGGGAGTAAATTTGGTGTTGCCGGAAATCACGATGCGATCGGGGGGTGCGCCCAGCGCCAGATAGCGATCGGCATCGTGCTGGCTTTGCACCAGCAGCCGGTCGGCACAGCGCAAAGCCTTCGCCCACAATGAACGCATCAGGCGATAGCGGCTAAGCGAGCGGACCGATACCCGTCCATTTACCAGCGCGACCTGCGCGCCGGCGCGGCGCGACTCGATGAAGTAATTGGGCCATAGCTCCGCCTCGGAAATCACCACCAGGTGCGGCGCGACGGTGGCCAGAAAAGCCCGCACGGTCAGGGGGTGGTCCAACGGGGCGAGCCAGCAGGCGCTGGCGCCGGGAATCCGCCGGGAAGCGGCTTCGCAACCGGTGGTGGTCATGGTGGTGATTACCAGGACGGCTTCGGGCCGCTGTTCGAGCAAGCCCAGTGCGATCGGCCGCACCGCTTCGATCTCTCCGACTGAAGCCGCGTGCAGCCAGATTCGCATTCGTTGCCGGTCGGGCTGCGACCATTCAATCCGTCCCAGCCGCTGACGCCGCGCCTGCGGCGCACGGCCGCCGCTTAAGAGCAGGGCCAAGGGAAAGGCCGGATACCAGGCCGCATTGTAGATCCAGGAGGCCGCGCCACCCGGTTGCACGTCAGGCAACTTGGCCGGCGACCTTCCCGATCTCGCCGGACTGCTGTTCGCCCTCGACGTCATGGAACTGCAGGTCGTAAAGTTTGCGGTATTCGCGTCCCAGCGCGATCAATTCCTCGTGGGTGCCTTCTTCGATGATGCGGCCGCGCACGATCACCGCGATTCGAGCCGCGCGGCGCACGGTGGAGAGCCGATGCGCGATCACCAGCGTGGTGCGGTTTTCCATCAACCGCTCCAACGCTTCCTGCACCAGCCGTTCCCCTTCGGAATCCAGCGCCGACGTGGCTTCATCCAGGATCAGAATCGGCGCGTCCTTGATCAGCGCGCGCGCGATGGCCAGGCGCTGGCGTTCGCCGCCCGACAGCCGCACGCCTAACTCACCGACCACGGTATCGTAGCCTTGGGGCAGGCGGCTGATGAAGTTGTGCGCGTTGGCTTGCTTGGCGGCCGCAACTATCTCTTCCAGGTTCTTCTCGATACTGCCATAGGCGATATTCGCGCGCACCGTGTCGTTGAACAGGAAAGTGTGCTGGGTGACCAATCCAATTTGGGCCCGCAGCGAACTGAGCGAATAGCGCCGGATATCGACGCCGTCGATCAGAATGCCGCCCTCTTGCGGGTCATAAAACCGCGGGATCAGATCCGCCAGCGTCGATTTGCCGCCCCCGCTCATCCCGACCAGCGCCACCACGTTCCCGGAGGGAATTTTCAGATTGATGTCGCGCAGCGCCCATTGCTCGGCGTAGCGGAAACCGACGCTTTCCAAGCTGATACTGTGTCGGCCGGGGCCCAGCGTCAGGGCCACGGGATCTTCGGGGACGTCGGTTTGCAGGTCGAGAATCTCAAAGACGCGCTCGGCCGCGGCCAGCCCCTGCTGGATGGAATTGTTGGTCCTGCTGAGCCGTTTGAACGGTTCGTAAACCAGTAGCAGGGCGGCGAAGAACGCCGCGAAAACTCCGGGGCTGCGGACGCCGGTCAGCACCGAACTGACCCCGTACCAGGCGGCGCCGACCACCGCCCATGCGGCCATCAGCTCAATCATCGGGGTGGTAAAGGCCTTGATCGCGGCGACCTTCATGTAGAGGCGGAACAAGCGGCGCAATTCCGAATTGAAGCGACGGCGCTCGTAATCTTCCATGCCGAAGGCTTTGACCACGCGATTGCCCTGGATGGTTTCCTGGAGCAGCGTGGCCAGGCTGCCCAGTTGTTTTTGGGTGCGCCGGGTCATCTTGCGCATCCGCTTGGAGAACTGGATCAGCGGCAGCACAGCGGCCGGAAAGACCACCGCCCCGATCAGCGTCAACTTCCAGTCGATATAGAAGGCCGCGCCCAGCACGGTCAGGAGCGAGACGCTGTCGCCGATCAGCGAAAAGATTCCGTCGGTAGTCGCCGACGCGATGAGCGTTACGTCAACGATCACGCGCGAGGTCATCGCACCGGTCGAAGTCCGGTTGAAAAACGACAACGGCAGCAATTGCAAACGTTCGTTGAGCTGCGAGCGCAGATCGAGGGTCACCTTCTGACCGACATAGTCGCTTAAATAGTTGTTGCCGAAACTCGCCACCGCGCGCACCGTAAACAAGACCAGGATCGCCAGGAGCAGGGTATGCAGCGCGGCGGGACTCCTGATGCTGGAAATCTGATTGACCAGATCCCGGGCCAGAAACGGAATCGCACCCTGAGTGGCGCTCAGCGCCAGCATCGAGATTACCGTCAGCGTGACGTAGGGGAACATGTAGCGGCGCATGTAGCCGAGCAGCCGCATATAGGTGGGGCTTAACAGGCGCGTCATTCGACCATCGCCAGCGCCATCGTCGCCACCCGCGCGGCGGCCCCGGGCGCGCCAAGCTGGCCGCGGATTCGGCCCAGCGCCTGGATCGTGCGGCCGCGTAGCGGTTCCTCCAGGAGCCGGGCGGCGGCAGCCGCGAGATTGGCTCCGCTCACCTGCCATTGGATCAATTCCGGTACGATTGCTCCGCCCGCCAGTATGTTAGGCATCCCGATATACTTGACTCCAGTCACCAATGTTTTTGCCACCAGATAGGTGGCGGCGGACATCTTGTAAGCTATCACCATCGGACAACCGAGCAGCGCGGTCTCCAGGGTCGCAGTCCCGGAGGCGACCAGCGCCACCTCGCTGGCGCCTACGATACTATAGGTGTCGTTCTGGATTATACGGATACCGGTCAAATCGATACCGGTTTGGCGCCTGAGCTCGCCCGGATCAAGCGTATGGGCCAGTGCCAGGCAGGGCACCAGATGTTGCTGACGGTCCAGCATATGCGCCGCTTCCACCATCGCGGGCAGCAGATAGCGGATTTCGCGCGGCCGGCTGCCGGGCAACAATGCGAGCAGCCGGGCGCCGGGCGGCAGATCGTGACGCGCGAGCGTTTCAGCCCGCCCCTGGCTGACCTTGACCTTGTCCAGCAGCGGATGGCCGACGAAAGCGGCGCGGTCGCCCGCGGGCGCAAACAGTTCGGCCTCGAACGGCAACACCACTGCCAGCCGGTCGGCGCGCTCGATCAATTTTCTCACGCGGCCGCGCCGCCAGGCCCACACCTGTGGAGTGATATAGTAAAGCACGGGGACGCCGGCGCGTTTGCCCATGCCGGCCAGCATCATGTTGAACTCGGCGAAGTCGATGAGGATCAGTAGATCGGGCTTTTCATGGCGCAGGATCGCGCGCAGCTTTCGCATCGCCCCCACGGTGCGCTGAATGGTGGAGGCCAGTTCGGTGAGTCCCAGGCCCGCCACTTCCTCGGCCCGGTACAATGCGCGCACTCCAGCGGCGCGCATTAGCTGACCGGCGATTCCAAAGAACTCGCAGGCCGGATTGCGCGCCAGGATCTCGCGCACCAGGTCCGCGCCATGCATGTCGCCCGAAGCCTCGCCGGCGACGATCATGATGCGCCGGCGTCGCGGTTGCGAACGCTGCGGCGGGCGGTTTTCCAACGCCGCCAGGTCAGGTGCGGGAAGCATCTCGAGGCCGACCCTTAACTTCGATGATCCGTGCGGGGCTTGGCGCTCCCGGGTCAAATCGCACTGCCCTTGACCGCCGAGCTGATTTGCTCGCACAACTCGATCACGCGCAATCCCTCAATCACCCCGACCTTGGGCGCCGAACGGGTGCGCACGCTGCCGATGAACTCGGTAATCTCGTCGGCCAGCGGATCCCCGTCGCGCAGATCGATACGCTGGGCCGAGATTAGCGGATACGACTGGCCGGGCGGCGGCGGGTCCTTACGATAAATCTGTACCGTGCGCGCTTCATAGTCCAATGAGATGTAAGCGTCGGACTGAAAGAAGCGGATCTTGCGTTCGCGGCGCGGCGCGACGCGGCTGGTATTGAGGTTGGCGATCATCCCGTCATCGAACCGCAGCCGCGCATTGGCCACGTCAATCTGATCGGTCAGTACCGCCACGCCAACCGCCTCCACCGAAGCCACCGCGGCATTGGTCAGGCTCAGGATCACGTCGAGGTCGTGAACCATCAGATCGAAGACCACATCGACATCGGTGCCACGCTCGGTAAACGGCGCCACGCGCAGGCATTCAATGAACCTGGGCCCCTTGATAAACGGACGCGAGCGCACCACCGCCGGATTGAACCGTTCAAGGTGTCCGACCTGGAGAATCCGGTCCGAGCGCTGGGCCAATGCCGCGAGCTCGTGCGCCTGTTCCAAAGTCGCCGTCATCGGCTTTTCCACCAGCACGTCAAGACCGCCGGCCAGCAGCGGCGCGGCGATCTCCAGATGGGTAAGAGTCGGAGTGGCCACGCTGACCAGGTCCACCTTCCCAATCAGGTCGCGAAAGTCAGTCAAGGCGATGGCGCCGCTGAGCTTGGCCACCTGCGCCGCCCGGTCGGGGTCAATATCGACGACGTGGCTCAGCCTCACACCGGAAATCGCGGCGTATTTGGCGGCGTGCAGGGTGCCAAGGCGGCCCGCGCCGACCACTGCGGCCCGGAGTTCAGGCATGGCCGTAAACCGTGATTGCCTGGGCTTGCGCCAGCTCCATCACGCGTTGACGTTCCAGGATCATCGTGCATCCTGCTTCGATTCCCAGGACGGCCGCACCTACTTCCGACAACAACTCGATGGTCTTGGGTCCGATAGCGGGCCGATCAAAACGCAGATCCTGGCCGGGTTTGGCGGCCTTGACCACCACCAGGCCACGGCCACACAACGACGCCGCACGCCGGATCGCCGCGTCGGTGCCCTCCACCGCCTCGATCGCCGCCACCACACCGCCGCGCACCGCCACTGCCTGGCCGATGTCATAAGGGCCGAGCGAGCGGGTCACCGAAAACGCCAGATTAAGGTCGCTCATCTGGGCCGCGGTCGGCTCCGGCCCCGCCATCGTGCCCGGTTCGGCCAGAGCGCGGTCAAGGAGGTAAACCGGGTCAATTACGGCGATTCCATCGGCTTCGAGTTCGGCTGCCACGCCGCGCAGCACGGCATCATCGCTGAATTTGCCGATACGGGCGAGCATCGCCATGGCGCGCTGGTCGGGCGCGAACGAATCGGCCAGGCGCGCCCTGGATATGCCCCCGGCCATCGCCGCCTGGGTTACCTGGGCGCGTTTGAAAGTCTCGATGATGCGTTCCAGCTCACCGACCTTGACCCAGGTAAGCGCGTCACACAGGGGTTCGAACGCGGGATCGGTTTCGTTGCTGTGCGCAATCGCGATGATCTCGATTTGGCGGCGGCGTGCCGCCTGCGCCAGCAGCAACGGAAAAGACCCGTTGCCCGCAATGATCCCCAGCTTATTCACGGCTGCGGCTGACTACGCCGCGTTCGGAGCGCTGCACGAATTCAATTATGCGGCGCACCTCGGGAACGCTTCCGTCATGCTCTTGCACCTGGGCAATCGCTTCATCGCGCAGGAACTTGGAATAAAACAGGATGCGGAAGGCGCGCTTGATCGCGGCCGTGGTTTTGGCATCGAATTTACGCCGCTCAAGACCGATGGTGTTGACGCCCACCAGCCGGGCCCGATCCCCCCGCACCAAAGCGTAGGGCGGCACGTCCTGAGCGACCTTGCTGCCTGCGGCCAACATCGCATGCTCCCCGATCCGGGTGAACTGATGAATCCCGCACAGCCCGGCCGCCACCACCCACTCCTCCAGCACACAATGCCCCGCTAATTCGGTGGAATTGGCCAGGATGCAATGGTCGCCGATGATGCAGTCGTGGGCGACATGGACGTAATTCATGACCAGCACCGCGTTGCCGATGCGGGTGACCATGCCGCCACCCTCGGTGCCTCGATGAATCGTCGCAAATTCGCGGATCTTGTTGTCGTCGCCAATCTCCAGGCGCGAGGGCTCGCCATGGTACTTGAGATCCTGCGGAGCGGCACCCAGCGAGGCGAACTGAAAGATCTGGTTGCGCGCCCCAATCACGGTGCATCCCTCAATGACGGTGTAGGGACCCACGACCGTTTCGGGCCCGATCCGAACCTGCGCGCCGATCACTACGCCCGGTCCGATTTGGGCGCTGGAGTCCAGCTCGGCATGCGGATCGATGATGGCAGTCGGATGAATTCGCCCGCCTATCGGATTTTCTCCTCGACTTCCATGGCCGAAACCTCGGCTTGCGCCGCCAGTTCGCCGTCAACCTGCGCCTCCGCATGCATTTTCCATAGCGGCCGATGCTGGCGCAGCAGTCGCACCTCCATTCGCAACTGGTCTCCTGGAACTACCCGCCGGCGAAAGCGAACTTTGTCCAGGCCGGTCAACATGAAAAAGGGCCTGCCCTCGCCCAGCATGTGGTGGGCCAGGAGTGCCGCGGATTGCGCCAGCGCTTCCAGGATCAGCACCCCGGGCATCACCGGCATCCCGGGAAAATGCCCGTTGAAAAACGGCTCATTGTGAGTCACGTTCTTCAAAGTCACCGCGCGGCCGTCGGTAATCTCAACCACCCGATCGACCATCAGGAACGGATAGCGATGCGGCAGCAGCACCAGCGGGTCGGCCTGCAATCCGTGGTTTTGTGCGGACGATAGAGGCACGGCTATTTCGAAATCGTCGACTTTCTTGAACTGGCGCGCACCGGTTGGTCCTCGTCACCCATATCGGGCGCACCACGTGACCCAACTTGCGACTGTTGCATGAGTTTCTCGCCGAGTGAGCCAATCCGGGCACCGGTCGCATTGTATTCGCGGATCACCTGATCTGTTATATCGATCGACGGCGTCGCCCACAGCAGACTGCCTTTCTCCAGGATGACGGTGTATCCGCCGCGTTCGCCGACATTGCGGACAATGTATGCGAGGTCGCGAATGATGGCGCCGGTCACTTCGTTGTCTTTCTGCTGCAGCTCCTCCTTGGAATCCTTATAGGTGCGCTCGAAATCGCGCAGTTTGCGGGTGTAGTCGTCCTGCAGATTGCGCCGCTCGTCGTCGCGCATCAGCATGCCCTTCTTGTCCAGTTCGTCCTTGAGCGCCGCGACCTCACCCTGCTGACGCTGAAGTTTGTTCTGCAAGCGCGAGATTTCGAAACGGAAGTCGTTTTTTGCCTTGTGCCCCGCGTTGGAGTCGTTCAGCGCCCGTTGCATGTCAACGAAAGCGACCTTGAAATCCGCCGATGCCGCCACGGTGGAGACCAGCGCGAAGAGCGCCACTAGGGCCCCCACGCGCATGAAACGGGGAATTTGTTCGATCATAATCCTCTCAAAGCGCCGTTCAAAAGCGCAGTATCGCACCGTCCGGGCAAGCGCCGGGTCCAGGTGGCGCTAATTTTATAGCTGAATTGTGGGCTATCATGCCAGTTTGAGAAATAATCTTCCCGACGACTCTTTACCGCGCCAGGGCCTGCTCCCCCCTCTCCCAACTGGGGCGGCGACTTAAGCAGGCGATGAAAATCCTCTTTACCAACCTGCTAGAGATTGGCTCCGGTGCCAAAAATAAAGTCAACCGGTCCATCCTGCGGACGAGGATTGATCGGGAAGCCAAGCGCCAGACGCAAGGGCCCGAACGGCGACTTCCAGAATATTCCCGGACCTACGGCACCCTGCAACTTATAGAGATCGGAGGTCTGGCTCAGCAGGTAAGAGTTGCCCGCGTCCATAA
This sequence comes from uncultured Pseudomonadota bacterium, assembly GCA_963805995.1. Lineage (GTDB taxonomy): Bacteria > Desulfobacterota > Binatia > Binatales > Binataceae > JAJPJA01. The sequence continues at coordinate 179,313 of CAWDWL010000015.1, forward strand.
AGAAAAACCCGCGCAGGCCCAGCGAGTCCATGATCGGAAACTCAAGCTGGTGATAAAGAATCAACTCCTGGCTACCGCCGACAGCTTCAAAACCCAGCGAGGTGCCGAACTGATTGAATACCTGAACTTGCGGTCCCAGGCTGTAGAACGGATAGCCCGGCACCGCGTCCGGACCGAAGGGACCGCCCGGGAAGTACCGCTCGACCAGCGGTAGCTCACCGCCGGTGCCGCCAGCCAGGTTGGCGCCGATCCCGTAGTCGAAGCCGATTCCGTAAACAAAGTCGCCCCATACCGGGCTTTTGTAAATGGGAAAGAAAAATCGCGTGTGTATAGCGCCTTTGATGAACTTGTTGGTGCCCCCGATACCGGCCAACTGAAGCGTTAGGCTCTCCACCGACCCGCTGTGGGGATCGATCGAGTTATCAACCGTAAAACGGCGGATGGTAGGGACCAATTCCGAGGTTTGAGAATAGCCCTCAAATTGCAGAATCTGCGAAGTGGTGAACGACGATAGGCCGACGACACCCACGCTCTCGAAGCGGTAGGTCAGGCCCGCGTCCACGTCGGCCAGCGAAAACGGACCCAGCCTTTTCAGCCCCAGTTCATCCAGCGGATAGCTGCTGCGCAAGGCGATCCCCAGCGATTTGCGCGTGAAGCTGGGTAGGAATTGCTCCCAACTATATAAGTCGACCCCGGCGGACAAGGGCATGTCGAGAAACCAGGGCTCGGTGTAGCTGATGCTGTAGTTGCGGAACAAAAAGCCGATCATCGCGTCGAAGGAGACCCGCTGTCCGCCGCCGAACAGGTTGTTCTCGCCGACATGGAAGTTGCCGAACAGCGACGACGAGCTGTCGAATCCGCCCGCCAGGGAGAACGACCCGGTCTGCCCCTCCCGGACCGCGACATCGAGGTTTATGCGATCCGGCGCGCGCCCCGGCGAGGTGCCGATATTGGTGGTCTGGAAAATACCCAGCGCGTCCAGCCGTGCCTTCGAGTTGCGGATGGCGGTCGCCGAGTACGGCTCCTGCTCCTGGATTTGGAGCTCGCGGCGAATCACCTTGTCCGAGGTCTTGGTATTGCCGGTGATCTTGATTCGATCCACCAGGACTTGCTGGCCTGGACTGATGGCGAAGGTGACGCTTACCAGATGCTTGTCCGGATTGACCTGGGTCCGCGGTTCGACGTTGACAAAGGCGTACCCGCGGTCCGAGTAAAAATCCGACAGTGTCAGCACGTCATGCTGCATCGTTGAGGGTTTGAACACCTCGCCGGGTTTCAGCGTCAGCTTGCTGGTCAGGTCTTTTTCCGGAACCTTCAGATCGCCCTGCAAATTGACTTTTCCAGTCTTGAACTGCTCTCCCTCGTCCACGTCCAGTGTAATCGTGAGCTTGCCGTTGGGGCGGGTGATCACCGGCTCCGAGACGTGGGCGTTGAGATAACCATGCTGATAGTACAGAGCCGTAATGCGCTCGCGGTCATCCTGAAGCTTTTTGGCATCCAGGATTCCGGTGTCGAAAACGTAGCTCAGGATGTTGTGGGGCTGGGTTTCCATCGCCGCCCTGAGCTGGCGCGAGGAAAGCACCTTGTTGCCGGTGAACTGAACTTTACCGATCTCCACCAGTGGTCCTTCCTTGACCACGAAAACCGCGACCGCGCTGTTATTGGGCCCCGGGTCGGTCCTGAAGGTGACCGAAACATCCATGTAACCCTTGTCCTGGTAGATCTTTTCAATTGCCTTTTGCGTGACATGGGCCAGCTCGGGATCGAGAATCGCACCCGGATGCAGCTTCAACGATTCCTGAATCTTTTCATCGGTGCTCTTTATCGCCTTGAACCCTTCCAGCTTGACGTCGGTGATGTAGGGGAGCTCCTCGAGGCGAAAGACCAGAACCAGTTCACCCCCTCGATGGGTAACCTCGGCATTAACCCGCCTGAAGAATCCCATTTTGTAGATGGCTTTGATGTCCTGATCGACCACCGCATCGTTCAGCGGTTCGCCGACTTTGGAAGAAATGTGTCCGCGAATCGCCTGGGTCTCCACCCGCAGGTTGCCGACAATCTCGATCTCGCCGAGCGTCCCCGCAGGTTGCGCGCAAGTCAGCGACGCCGCAATTAACAGGGTCGCCAGAAACAGGCAGGTAACGCGGCCACCGAGCGCGTTGAATTTAGGGAGATTGCCTCTTACCACAGCCACTCAATGACCATCAAAACGGCGACCACGCTAGCCAATCGGCTCGTGTAAGTAAAGTAAGTTCCCCCGCCCCGATTCTTTCAGACATCATCCGCTGGGGATTGGCTACCCCTGCGCCGCGGACTGCTCGTGCAAGCGCCCCTCGCGCAGCACCATCGTGCGATGCATGCGCCGGGCCAGCCGTTCGTTGTGGGTTGCAATGACGAAAGTTATACCAAGCTCGCTGAGCGTTTCGAACAGTGAATGAATCTCATCGGCGGTTTTGGGATCGAGGTTGCCGGTAGGTTCATCGGCCAGCACCAGGCGCGGACGCAACGCCACCGCGCGCGCGACCGCAACCCGCTGTTGCTCACCACCCGAAAGCTCCGCCGGCCGGCGATGAAGCTTGTCGCCCAACCCGACCAGGGCCAGCATTTCCTCGGCTTTTCGTCTGACTTCGCTGTCAGACATCCGCGCGATAAGGCCTGGCATCATGACGTTCTCCAAGGCTGTGAAGTCGGCTAGTAAATAGTGGAACTGGAAGACAAAACCAAGCTTCAGATTGCGGAATTCAGCGAGTTGGCGCGCACCGAGCGCAAACAAATCCTGCTTTTCGAACATTATGCGCCCGCCGGTCGGCCGCTCCAGGCTCCCGAGCACGTGCAGCAAAGTGGATTTGCCCACCCCGGATTGTCCGACGATGGCAATGCGCTCGGCGGCGAACGCGCTGAAATCCAGCTCCCGCAGAACCTGGATCTCGCGGTCGCCGTCATAAAAGTTCTTGACCAGTCCGCGAGCTTCGATCAGCACAGGGCCGGTGGCGGGCGTCTTCCTGGCCACGCGCTCATTCATAGCGAATGACCTCCACCGGCGCCAGCGAGCGGGCTTGCCAGGCGGGATAAAGAGCGGCACCGATGCACAGGGCGATCGCTGAAACCGCGACCAGCAGGAAATTGCTGGGGTAAAGGCGTGCCGGCACCGCACTAACCATGAACACGTCGGGAGGCAGATGAATCAGATGGTATTTGCCAATCAGATATGAGGTGACGAACCCCGTGCCCACCCCTGCGATAGTGCCCACCACGCCCAACAGCGCGCCTTCAAAAAGAAAGATGGCGGCCACCGAATTGGCGGGCGCGCCCATGGCTTGCAAAATCGCGATCTCCTTGCGCCGCTCCATCACCACCATCACCAGCGTGGCCACGATATTGAACGCCGCCACCAGCACGATCAGCAAAAGCACCAGGAAATGGGTAAAGGTCTCGAGCTTCAGGCCCGAGAATAAGCCGATATTGGTCTGAGTCCAATCGCCGACCGTGTACGCCGGGCCCAGCAGGTGAGCGATTCGCTCGGCCATCGGAGGGGCATCAAAAATGTTGGCCAGGCGGACCTCCAGCCCGCGGTCGAACTGCGGGCTGTCTCCCGCCAGGGCGCGGGCCTGATCGAGCCCGACGAAGAGCAGGCCGGAATCGTACTCAGCCATGCCGGAGTGCAACAAGCCCTCGACCAGAAAGCGCTTGAGCCGCGGTACATCCGCCGTCACTCCGAAGCTGGAGGGCGAGATGATGGTTATGGTATCACCGATTCCGACATCCAGATCGGAGGCCAGGCTCTTGCCCAGGATCACGGCCGGCAGGTTAACTTTGCGCTCGGCGCCCAGCGATCCAACACTAATCGGATGCAGGGTGCCAAGCGCCGCCAGAGCGCCGGGCGTCAGGCTCTGCGAGAGTTCGGCCAAAACCGGGTTTTTCGGGGCAACGACCCCGCGCATTACCGCCCCGGATTTCACGTAGCCGGCCGAGGTTGCACTACCCGCCGACGCCAGCAAAACCTGACCCGAAACGTAGGGCGCCACGCCCACGACACCCGGTAGCGCGCGGATTCGTGCCTTCAGGGTTTCGAGATCGGGAGCCGCCTGCTCCGGGGTCTGAATCGTGATGTGAGGGGTAAACGCCAGCAGCCGCCGATGCAGGTCTTCCTCGAACCCGCTCATCACCGCCAGATCGACGCTCAGGGCGAAGGTTCCCAGCATCACCCCGGCCAGCGAGATGACCGCGATCAGGGATACAAAACGCTCGCGGCGCCGAGCGCGCATATATCGCAAGCCAATGAGGAACTCGAACCGCACTTTCCCAGTTTCTCCAGGTGGAGAGGAAAAAACGACACAGCGCAATTGAAGTTTGCAGCCGGCATGGGCGTTAATCTAAAGTGCCCGCCGGGCCGCGCGACAACCCATCATCCTCAAGCTTCCGCACCGGTGCAACACAATGCCTGGCCCAGCCGGACCTGTGGGTTGCGATTGGCCTTTGGTTCTGTATAACCTGTTTCAGCCAGGCAGGCTCGCCGGGGTCTCTGTATGAAGCGACTACTCTTTTCGGTATTGGTTTTAGCCCTGCCACTATTGGTTGGGTCAGCCGCTTTGGCCGAGCTGCCCAAGCCCGGCGGCACCGATAACCTTATCACGATGAATTTCCAGGACGTCGATATTTCGGTCCTGGCGAAGTTCATCAGTGAGATTACCGGAAAGAATTTCATCCTCGATGAGAGCGTCAGGGGCAAGGTGAGCATCGTCTCGCCCACCAAGGTGACGCCCGAACAAGCCTATTCGATCTTCAAGTCGGTGCTGCAACTGAAGGGCTTCACCACGGTTGGCGCCGGGCCGGTGATCAAAATCGTACCGTCGCGCGATATCCGGGGAGCGGCGGCACTGACGCATTCCCAGCAACCCGCCGAGCAGGAGAGTACCGACGAGTACGTCACCCGCATGGTCAAGCTGCGCAACGTTGACTCAGCCTCATTGGTCAACGTGATTCAGCCGATGATCTCGCGCGACGGCCTGGTTGCTGCTTTTCCTGACACCAACACCCTGATTATCACCGACGACTCATGGAACGTGCAGCGTTTGCTGTCGATCATCGGCAGCCTTGATGCCGAGGGACTTCAGCAAGCGGTGGTGGTGATTCCGCTCAAGCTTGCCTACGCCGACGACTTGGCGCCCAAAATCGTGCAAATCATGGGGGAGCGGTCCGGTGGCGGGGCGAGCGGCTTTGGCCGTCCCGGTATGGGAGTGGTCGCTCCTTCGGCACAGGCGCCGTCGCGGACCTTCAAGATCGTTCCCGACGAACGCACCAACTCACTGATCGTCCTGGCCGGTCCGCTCCAGATGAAGCAGATCAAGGACCTGATCGATAAGCTTGATATTCACAGCCCCACCGCCACCTCGCGGGTACATGTTTACTACCTCAAATTTGCCCAGTCGCTCGAAATGGTCTCGGTGCTCAATGCCCTGCTGGGCGGCGGAGGAGGCGGTCCCGGCATGCTCTCGCCGCAGACCGGACGCGGCTCGCTCGGCCGTAGCAGCGGTATGGGCATGGGCGGCGGCATGGGCATGGGTGGCATGGGCATGGGCGGCATGGGCATGGGCGGCATGGGCATGGGCGGCATGGGCATGGGCGGCATGGGCATGGGCGGCATGGGCATGGGCGGCATGGGCATGGGCGGCATGGGTGGCATGGGTGGCGGCATGGGCATGGGTGGCATGGGTATGGGCGGTGGCATGGGGGGGATGGGCGGAAGAGCCAGCGGCTCGCTGGGAGGCGGCAATGCTCCAGCATCGGCGATGGCCACCGGCGGTCCCGGCACCGAGTTTGAGCAGGCGGTGAAAATTACCGCCGACCCCGCCACCAACTCGCTGGTGGTCAGCGCGTCGCCGCAGGACTACAGCACCTTGCAGACGATCATTTCCCAACTCGACATCCCGCGTCGCCAGGTCTATGTCCAGGCGATTATCGTCGAGGTCAGCACCGACCGGATGCGGGAACTGGGTATCAGCCTGCAAGGTTCCGCTAACCTGGGCGGCAACACCTTGGGCGTGGGCCATTTCGACTATGGCAACCTCGCCAACACGCTGACCAATCCGCTGGGTGCGACCGGACTTACCTTCGGTCTGGCCTCGGGCAGCATGTGCACGGTCAATAGCGCCCTGAGTGCGGCGGCCAGTGCCGCCACCGGCACCGCCCCCACCGCGACCTCGGTCACGGTCCCGTGCGATATCGCGCTGGTTACAGCGATCGAAACCGACACCCATTCCAACGTGCTATCCGCTCCGACGCTGCTTACCGCGGATAACGAAGAGGCCACGATTGTGGTGGGTCAGAACGTGCCCTTTCTATCCTCCGCCAGTGCGAGTCCAGCCTTGAGCGGGAGCATTTTCAATTCGGTCGACCGCCAGAACGTCGGTATTACGCTGGATGTGGTGCCCCAGGTCACCGAGGGCGGGTACATCAAACTCGACGTTTACGAGGAAGTGTCGGCGGTGATCGCGTCCACGGCCAACAGTCCCCTGGGTCCGACGACCACGATTCGTTCCGCATCGACCACCGTCCTGGTGCAGAACCATCGCACCACGGTAATCGGCGGCCTCCTTTCGAACGAGGTCGATATCACCAACAATGGCGTACCGTTCCTGTCCAATATTCCGGTGCTGGGAAACTTCTTTTCGGACAAACAAAACAGCACTCAAAAGGTTGACCTGCTGGTGTTTCTGACTCCTCACGTAATCCTCAACCGTGAAGATTTGCGCGAACTGTCGCTGGATGAGCGCCAGAAGTTCCTGCAGACTCTGGGCCGCAAGGAAATGCACCAGATGCCGATGAGTCAGGTGCGGGAACTGTTCAAACCCAGCTTCAGCGTGTCAGTTCCGCCTGGCGCCGAGTACGCCCCGCCCAATCCGGCACCCGAAAGCAGCAGCGGATTCGGTCTTCCCGCCAATGCGGGCGGCGCTGGTCCGTCGGGTACCTTTGCACCTACTCCGCTCAACACTTACGAAGTCGGTCCCGGAGTGAGAAACACAACGCCGTCAGGCCCGAATGTCGTGGCCCCGGCCAGCGCCGCGCTTGCCCCGGTTGGTCCGCTGGCCGGCGCGCCCCCAGCCGCACCCGGTGCAGCATCGCCACCGGGGACCAGTTCAAGGGCCGCGACGTATAACAGCGTGCAGGCCGAGTCGGAGACGCATAAGTCGAGCGGAACCCTGGACTCGGTGAAAGGGCTGTTTGACTTGCGCTAAAAGCCCGGCGGGCGCGTTCCGCATGCACCAACTGGGCGCCAGTGCCTGGGTCCGCAAGACCATCCCGACGAGCCCCGCGCCGCCATACCTTCGTCGCGGGGCAAAGCGAACCGATCTTTTCAAGTTCAACCGTTTGATGGCCAGACAGACCTCCAGCGCCGCGGCGCACGCTGAATATTCCCTATTCGTCGCCGGGCGCGGGACGCTGCGGGCATTGCCGCTGCAAAGCGCGGTCAGCGCAGGCGCTTGCCTGGGATCGATAGCGGCGGCGCTGGACCGGTTCAACCGTCCGGTCGCGATGCGCAACCTTGAAATCGCGTTTCCGGATTGGCCCCCGGTGCAGCGCCTGGCCACGCTCAAGGCGATGTATCGCAACTGGGGACGGATGGCGGCCGAATGGTGCCACATGCATGAACTCACCGCGGCCAACATCTCCCGCTTCGCGCATTACGAAGGACTGGAGCATTGGCAGCGCGGCCTGGAGTTATCAGGCGGACGCGGCGGGTTCATCTTCACCGGCCATTTCGGGAACTTCGAACTGCTGATCACGGCGCACGCGCTGCTCGGACATCCGGTGTCGATCGTGCATCGTCCAGTGCGCAATCAGTTTATCGACGCGGTGCTTTACCAGATGCGGACTCGCGGCGGCAATCAGATGATTGCGCGCAAGGGCGCCGCCCGGGAGATCATGGCGATCTTGCGCCGCAGCGGGGTTATCGCCATTCCGATCGACCTCGACGTGCGCCGCGGCGTATTCGTGGATTTCTTTTCACGCAAAGCCTGCACCACTCCCGGCTTGGCGCGGCTGGCGATCGCGGCGGAGGTCCCGGCGGTTCCGGGATTCATTGTCCGGGAAGGAACCGGCCTGCACCATCGCATCCTGATCCTTCCTCCACTCGATATCGTCCGCGAGGGAAACCGTCACGACGCGATTGTGGAAACCACTCAACGCGCGACGCGCGTGGTCGAAGAGATGATCCGCCGCTACCCTGACCATTGGAACTGGATCCATCGTCGATGGAAGACCCGCCCCCCTGGAGAAGCGCGCTTTTATTAGAGACTGCGGTTACACGCCGTCGCCGGACCTCATCCACCCGGATCTCGGTCGGCGGAGTAACCCGCTGAGGCCCGGTTGTTACCGGACGGCACATGTCTTAATTTACTCAGTAGGGACGCAAATGCCGCAGAAGCTGAAAACACTGGAGATCGAGACCCTTAACGAGGTCGGCCGCTACGCTGTCGGGATGCATTGGAGCGACGGCCACGAAAGCATCTTTCCGCTGGATAACCTCCGGCGCTCCTGTCCATGCCTTAAATGCAATGGCGCCGCGCAAGGCGACTTGCCGGACGACAGCCGGCGCCTTTTTCAATTGGCGCGGCTGGGCGATGCGGCGGTCTTTCTGAACTGGCGTGACGGCCACGAGACCATCTTTACGCTGCCCCAACTGCGCGCACTATGCCGATGCGCATACTGTGCCGGCGAACCGGAAAAGCCCATTACCGGGGGCTGAACGCGAACGGTGTCAACGCTTGACCCTGCTGCGCTCGCCGTCAATGTAGGCAAGCATCTGGCGCGCGAAATCACTCTCGATCTGGAGTGCCGACAGGTCGATCGGAACCTTTTGGAACTGTAGCCGCAGCCAGTCGCCGCAATCGGGAGCCTGGGGCGAGATACCGCTGAAAAAGAAGCCGAGTTGTTCGGCTTGCGCACAAACCCGACCGCTTGCGCTGCGCTCCAGGGGCAATTCGAGGTAGATTACGTCCGCGCCCATATTGTTGAGCAACCCATGCCGGGCCTGGTCGATTTGCTCGGCAGTATCGGAACCGGGCTCCAACACCCTGATCAAGCCCTTTTGCGTGGCGGGGTCATAGGAAGTGGACAATGTGACTGGTCCGATGGGCTCTGCAGGCGTGCCGAACTGAACCCGGCGGCCAATCAACTCATAGATTCGAGCCACGATCGGGCGATGATGTTCGGGGAGATGGGCAACCGTAGCGCCCGGCTCGCGAAGGTACTTGAAGTAGCTAAGCAGGCTCACGCGCTGCGGATTGTCACCTTCGATACGATGGGCCTGCGCGGGCGACGCGGCGAGCAGCAGGCTGATGGGATGGGCCTTGAAGCGCTCCTCGGTTCGTTGACTGAAAACGTGATGGGTAACCGCGTTGCCGAAGGTCGCCGCCAGTCCCAACTTACGCGCCTCTTCCTCCAGGGCCTCCTTCATCCGATCCAGCAAATGATGATGTTGATGCTCGGGCAGGACCATCGCTTCGCCGGTCTCGGCGATTGGACCCAGATCGGGCCGTTCCAGAGCGCTATGCCCGACCACTTCGCTCCCGGCATACAGCGCCACCATCGAAACCAGTTGTCCGCTTTCGTTCAACTTCAACAGCCGCTCCGGATGGTAAACTTCGGCGTGAATGTAGCCGGGACCGTTGACCCGCTCGGTCAGCTCCGGAATCGCGGGCGCATCAGCCGGCGTCAACCGGCGCACCGTATAATTCGCTAACAGCTTTTCGTCCATCGTGGCCTGCATCCTCTTGGTAGTCGGTCGGCATCATCGAAGGATTCGCGCACATCGATTATCACATCCGCTGGCATCCGGTTCCATACGCCGGTCCGAGCTGGTCTCAACCCCGGCGTCCAGCGCGAGTTGCACGCTTTTAGCAGCCATGGAAAAGAGCGCCGGAGCAAGTTCTGATACACTTCAAGCCGCTTCCACGCGGGCCATTTTCGCAACATGAAAGAACGCAGCATCTACGAGTTCCCCGACATCTTCCGCGCCGTTCACATGGAGCAGCCCGGCGAAATCGCCGCGGAAGTCGATTTCCTCAAGCGGGTATGGGCGCGCCATCTAAAGCGCCGGGTCAGCCGCGTGCTCGACGTCGCCTGCGGCAATTCACCGCATGGCCAGATACTCGCGCGCGAGGGAATTGCGGTAACCGGAATCGACCGCTCGCCCACCATGATCGCGGCCGGCCGCAGCGAGGCGGGCGCGCTGCAAGATCTCGTCATCTACCGTCGCAATATCGAGCGCTTCTCGCTGCCGGCGGGCGGCTTCGACGCGGCCTTCTTCATGTCCGAAACCTTTCCGGTGATGGTCGAGAACGCGGACCTCCTGGGCCATCTGCGCTCCGTGGCCAAGCTGCTGCGCAAGGGTGGCCTGTACTGCATCGACATCGATCGGCATGAAAATGTAGAGGGTTGCGGACGGCGCAGACTGTGGCGCCAGCGCAAGGTGCGCCGCGGCCCGGCGCCGGTTGACGTGCGGGAGTTTCTACGGCCGATTAGCTGGGACGCCGCCGCCTGGATCTATGAGCTGGAATGCACGATCCATTTTCCGCAGCGCACCGTGATGACCCGGGACTTGGTCCCGGTGCGCTACACCGTCCCCAAACTGCTCGATTTGACCGCGCGCGCATCGGGAATGTTCAAGCTGATCGCTGCGTATGCTGACCTGTCCTTCGACACGCCGATTGATCGGTGCGATCGCCGATGGTGGGGCGTGCTGCGCCGCATTTAGTTGCGATGCTCCAGTGCATCCGGCTGCGGCTACGGCTTTCCGAAGTAAAACGATTGCGTCGAAGAATCTATGGCGAAACAAAGGCGGTCCAAACAATCGGATAGTCCCAAGAATGAAGGAAACTTGCCCCAACTATCTGTATCTGGAACAAAGACGGTAGCGTCAATCTCAATTCCGTGTCCTTCCTGCGCGAGCCCCTTTTCAGAAATGTCGCGCGCGACCGCGAAAGCGCCGAGACTAAGTGCCAAGTCGAGGGCTCGGATGAAATCCTTTGGTTGGCACATCCCCCAATCGACCGCTTTTGTTGCGTTCACAAAGGACCGCGTGTCCTTTGCTTTAAAGGCTTCCTCCAATATCCGAAGAAAGGACTGTCGTTGCTCCCTCGCGAGTAGCACTGTGGACACCTTCGTCACAAAGTAGCGTCCTTAGCTCGGATTTGGGGTGCCAGCTGAAGACTTTACCGAGCCGTGATATGCCTTATTTTCTAACACTGGTAAGGCTCCCGGATGCTTGTTTAGCGCCTCAATCGAATCACGCCCTGGCATATAACGTCCAGATCATTGCGGGGCGGAACCGGTGAACATCGGATCAAGACAATCGTGTTACGATTATATCGTCATTGCCGTCTCAGACTCAAACCCATTGCGGCAATCAACTCCTGCTGATCTTATCGCAGATTCGTCCAGAGTCGGTTCCAACAGAGGGGCGTGCAGAGCCCTTTGTAAGATGCACACAGAAACCGAATGGCGACTGTTTCGCGGAACTGGCATCGAATCTGCTGTATTCTGGACATTGGATGAACATCTTCTCAAAATCCGCCATAATCCGCCTCTTCCACAGGTGCGGTCTGTACTTCCTGGGGTTATCGATAGCGTTTATCGTATCCACCGCGACCATGGTCCTGGGGCAACAAACCCTGGAAGTTCCCGTACCTCAGACGCAAGGAACGCAGCCTCTCACGCCGCGCGCGAGGCCCGCGCCCTCGATCGTGCCGCGATCGAACAACGTGCAGACGATTCCCACAGCACCGCCCGCGCAGCTACCTTCAGTTCAGGCGCAGCCGGAACCTGAAGCGGAACAGCCGCCACCACCGCCGCAACCGTCACTCCCGCTACCGCCGCCACCGCCGGTGGTCCGGCAGCCCGAGCCCGTGCTCCCGGCTGTGTTTCGCGGATGCTGGCGCGGGCGCGTCGAGGAGGTGGACCGGATGCAGCGGCTTCCGGGCGGCCCGCACCTGGGCCTGTGGATGCCCAAGACTTATCTGCTCTGTTATCGGCGGGTCGGCAATGGCCCCTTCAAGTTGACGTTCACGGAAGCCGGCGTCGAAGGCACCAGCCGCATTACCAACACCACCGGCCAACTGCGGGTGGTGTCGACCGACGGCAACAGCTACGCGACGATGCGCGCCTTTTTGCACTTCGACGAATTCCTTCCGGGTCTGTTTGGTCCTTCCACCTTCGCGGTGGACGAAGAGACCGATCTGCAATGCACGATTGGGCCCGACGGCATGCATGCATCGGGCGTCGTGTACGGCGAACGTAATGGCGCGCCGTGGTTCCGCGCCTGGTGGCATACCACGTTCTTTCATGAATCCGGCCTGCCCGACTAAGGCGGCGGTGTCGCCCATTCCCGCGTCGCGTCGGTTGACAGCCTCCGGGTGATGATTATTTTCTGCACTGGAGGCGTGGGCCGTCGGAGCGGTAGACTACATCTCCGGCGTGGTCTAAATTAGGGGCTGTAAGCGATGCCAATCTACGAATACCAGTGCGACCATTGTGGAGTTTTCGAGGTTAATCAGCGGATTACCGAAGACGCGTTGAAAAAGTGCCCCACCTGCAAGGGCAAAGTCCGACGTCTGATCTCCAATACTTCGTTTATGCTCAAGGGCAGCGGCTGGTATGCGACCGATTATGCTCGTACCAACACCGCCCCGACGCCATCGACGGATTCGGGTAGCGGCAATTCGAGCGGCGGCAACGGCAAGTCCGGCGAATCCGCCAGTTCTTCAGGCTCGTCGGAGAAAAGCACATCTGAGAAGAGCACGTCGGACAAGAGTTCCAGTAGCAGTAGCGATAAAGCTACCAGCAGCACGTAACCGACGAACGCTTTCCAAAGTTCTGTTCAGCGCCTAGGATACCCCAGCGAGGCAGCAACGCCCCGCAACGGTCGCGGGGTATGCCATGCGCGCATTGGTCCTGAGTCAGTCCACCAGTCATGAAAACGCGGGGCGAATCGCGCTTCGCGACGACTATCCGATGCCCGTTCCCGCCTCGGGCGAGAGCCTGGTGCGGATACGGATGGCCGGAATTTGCGGTACCGACCTGGAAATTACCCGCGGCTACATGGGATTTACCGGGGTGCCTGGACATGAGTTCGTGGGCGAGGTCGTCACCACCACCGTCAGTGGTCTGATGGGAAGGCGCGTGGTCGGCGAGATTAACGCCGCTTGCGGCCAGTGTGAGTTTTGCCGACGCTGATTTGGGACGCCATTGCTCGAAACGCACAGTACTGGGAATTCTCGGACGCGACGGCGCCTTTGCCGAATATCTGTGCCTGCCCAGCCAAAACCTGATTCCAGTGCCGGATGCGGTTGCGGATGAGGTAGCGGTATTCACCGAGCCATTGGCGGCAGCCTTTGAGATTTTCGAACAGACCTCGATTAAGCCCGCCGACCGCATCGCGATTCTCGGCGACGGGCGGCTGGGCGTGATGGTCGCGCTGGCGATGAAGGCCCGCGGCCTGGACCCGGTCCTCGGGGGCCATCACCAGGACAAGCTTCAACAGATAGCGGGTTTCGGCGTCGCCACGCAGCAGGAAAGCAGTCTCCAGGCGGGCTTCGACGTGGTGGTCGATTGTACCGGCTCGCCGGGCGGACTGGCCCGCGCGCTGGCGCTGGTGCGCCCGCGCGGCAAACTCATCCTCAAGACCACGGTGGCCGGCTCCGCCGGGATCAACCTGGCCCCGCTGGTAATCAACGAAATCCAAGTTATCGGTTCGCGATGCGGCCGGTTCGGGCCCGCGCTCGACGCTCTAGCTGCCGGCAAGATCGATCCGCGGCCGCTGATCTCAGGGATCTTTCCCCTCAAGGACGGGCTCGCGGCGCTCGCGCGCGCCGCCGAGTCCTCCACGTTCAAGGTCCTGATAACGGCCTGAAGTGGCGCGCCCTCGACCCAAAGCATCGCACCGCGCTCGTTCGCGCGCCCCAATCGTCATCGGAGTCGATACCGGTGGCACGTTTACCGATATCGCCGCGGTCATCGACGGCGAATTACGCCTCCACAAGCTGCTTTCCACCCCTCACGATCCGGCTGCAGCGGTACTGGAAGGGCTGCGGGAGCTAATCGGCGAGCAAGTCGCGGACGTGCTCACCTATAGCTCGACCGTCGCCACTAACGCCTTGCTGGAACGGGGCGGGGCGAAGGTCGCGTTGTTCACCAATGCCGGCTTCGAGGACCTGATCGAGATTGGGCGGCAAAACCGCGCCGACATCTATGCGCTGGCGCCGGCGCGCCCGCAGCCGCTGGTAGCGCGTTCGATGCGGATTGGAATCGCGGAGCGTACTTTGTTCGACGGCCAAATCGCCCTTGAACTCGATGCGGCCGAACTGGGGCGCATCGCAAAGCTGGCTGCCGCCAGCAATGCCCAGTCCTTCGCTGTCTGCCTGCTTCACAGTTACGCCAACCCGCGCGGCGAGGAGCAGGTTGCGCAGGTGCTCAAAAACCGCGGACGCCCGCTGTCGGTTTCGCATCGCATTCTGCCCGAGTACCGCGAGTTCGAACGCCTGTCGACCACCGTGGTCAACGCCTACATCGGACCGTTGATGGTCGAACATCTGGGACGCCTGGAGCGCGAACTTCCCACTCGCCGTTTACGCATCATGCAGTCCGACGGCAACGCCATCGGCGCTGAACTGGCAGGCCTGGAACCGGTCCGGACGATCCTCTCGGGTCCGGCGGCAGGCGTCGTCGGGGCGGCCAGCCTGGCGCGTGCTTTTGGCGTCGAGCGCTTCATCACATTCGACATGGGCGGCACCTCGACCGACGTTTCGCTCTTCGACGGTCGCGCCAATATCCGCTCACTGAGCTTTCCGGCTGGGTATCCCGTCCGCACCCCGGTCATCGATATCCATACCGTAGGCGCCGGCGGCGGTTCCCTGGCGCGGGTCGATGAGGGCGGCTCGCTCAAGGTCGGGCCGGAGAGCGCCGGGGCCGACCCCGGTCCGGCCTGCTATGGACATAGCGAGGAACCAACCGTAACCGACGCCGACCTGATCGCGGGACGGCTGATGGCAGCCAATTTTCTGGGCGGCCGGATGCGCTTGTTTCCCGATCGTGCGATGCGCGCCATCGGCCATCTGAGCCGCGCGATGAAATGCGCCACCGATGCGGCCGCGCTGGGCGTGGTTCGGGTGGTCAACGCGAACATGGCTCGCGCGGTGCGGCTGATCACGGTCGAACGCGGCTTCGACCCGCGTCGTTTCGCGTTGCTCGCGTTTGGCGGCGCGGGACCGATGCATGCCTGTGAGCTGGCCGCGGAACTCGGAATCCACCATGTTATCCTGCCACGCAATCCGGGGCTGGCCTGCGCGTACGGCGCGCTCAATGCCCCGCTGGGCCGGGAGTACTCGCTCACCGTGAGGCAAGCGGCGCCTTCATACGCCAGTCTGCTCAAGGCGGCGGGTCCGCTGATGAAGCGGGCTCGGGCCGAGATGGCGGCCCAAGGGGTCCGCGCTTCGCTGCTGCGCACCGCCTTGGGTGCCGACCTGCGCTATCGGGGACAGTCCTTCGAATTGAAGGTGGCGCTGACCCCGGGCTTTATCGAGGATTTTCACCGCGAGCATCAACGCGCCTTCGGCTATGCGGCGCGCGAGGCCGCGATCGAGGTGGTCAATGTGCGGCTTCAGATAAGCGCGCTCGATTATGCTCATCGGCCATCGCGCCTCGCCCGCGCCTCGCGCGCGCCCGCGCCGATCGATCGAATCGATGTGCTGGTCGAGAGCCGGCGGCGGTCGGTCCCGGTATATCAGCGCGAGCAACTGGGCGCGGGAGTCCGCCTCAAAGGCCCATTGCTGCTGGTCGAACTCAGCGCCACCGCCTATGTATCGCCTGGTTTCACCTTGCGCGGCGATGATTTTGGCAATATCCACCTGGAGTCCCAACCGTGAAACTCGATCCGGTAACGCTGGAGGTAATGAACAGCCGCTTGGCGGCGATCGCCGAGGAAATGGGCGTGGTGCTGGGCCAGACTGGCTACTCGCCCAATATCAACGAACGGCGTGACTTCTCCTGTGCGCTGTTCGACGGCCGCGGCGAGATGGTGGCGCAGGCCGCTCATCTGCCGGTCCATCTGGGCTCGACGCCGCTTTCGGTGCGCGCGGCGATCGCGCGCCTGACGCTGACGCCCGGCGATGTCGCGGTGGTCAATGACCCCTTTGCCGGCGGCACTCATCTCCCCGATCTGACGATGGTGGAGCCGGTATTCATCCCGCGGCGCCGGCAGCCGTTTGCCTTTGTCGCCAACCGCGCGCATCACGCGGATATCGGCGGGATGGCGCCGGGCTCGATGGCCCTTTCCAGCGAGATTTATCAGGAGGGCTTCCGCCTTCCTCCGGTCAAGCTGATGGCCAGCGGAAAACCGGTCCGCGATATCTTCGAGTTGTTCTTTGCCAACACGCGAGTGCGCGAGGAGCGTGAAGGCGACTTGCGCGCGCAAATCGGCGCGCTCGCGGTGGGCCGCCGGCGGATGCTCGAGGTCGTGCAGACGCTCGGTCCTGCCCTGGTGGGCGCCGCGATGGAGGAGCTGAAGAGTTATTCCGCCCGGCTGATGAAGGCGGCGCTGGCCAGACTCCCCGAAGGGACCTATGAGGCCGAGGACTTCCTCGACGATGACGGCTTTGGCACCGGACCGATCCGCTTGCGCGTCACGATTCGCATAAAAGATGGACGCGCCCGCGTTGACTTCGCCGGGTCGGCGCCGCAGGTCCGCGGTCCGGTCAACGCGAACTACGCCATCACGCTATCGGCGGTTTTCTATGTGATGAAATGCCTGGGCGCCGCGGCGGTGCCGCCTAACGAGGGGCTGATGCGCGCGGTAGAAGTGATTGCGCCGCCCGGAACGATAGTCAACGCCAATGCGCCCGCCGCCGTCGCCGGGGGCAATGTTGAAACCTCGCAGCGCCTGGTTGACGTGCTGTTCAAGGCGCTGGCTCAAGCCGCGCCCGACCGGATTCCGGCCGCCAGCTCCGGTTCGATGTCCAATCTCACGGTGGGCGGATACGATGCATCGCGCGAGCGCCAGTTTTCCTACTACGAGACCATCGCCGGCGGCGCCGGCGCGGCGCCAGGGATTCCTGGCGCGTCCGGGATTCATACCCACATGACCAACACCCTGAACACGCCGATCGAAGCATTGGAGGCCTACTATCCGATGCGGGTGACGCAATACCGCATCCGCCGCGGTTCGGGGGGCAAGGGAAAATTCAACGGCGGCGACGGTTTGGTGCGCGAGCTGGAATGCCTGGTGGAATCCAACGTGAGCGTGCTGAGCGAGCGCCGCGTGCTGGCGCCGTATGGTCTGGATGGCGGCGGCGCGGGAAAGCCCGGCGCCAACTACGTCGTGAGCGGAGGGCGGCGGCGCAAGCTGCCCGGCAAAACCGGCACTCGCCTGCGCCCCGGCGAACGGATCCGAATCGAAACGCCCGGAGGCGGCGCCTGGGGCAAGTGATAACGGCCGCGCCGTGCGCGTCCGCTCCCTGACGGTCGCGGCTCGGATTCGACAACCCAAGCAAAAAAATCCGCGCGCCGTACTCGCCGTCCTATGGTCTACAGATTAAGATTTCCCGGCGGAGCCCTCATTGGTTGGCATGAGGCAGCAATCCAGTTATCAGGAGTCAGTAATGGCCGCCACACCTTTAGCGGAAAAATGGAAGGACCTGCGCGTTCGTCACGTCCATCGCCATCCGCCGGTTCACAACATCAATGAGATCGAACAACAAACCGTGGGCCAGCGGGTCGCGGATCGATTCGCCACCATAATGGGGAGTTGGACCTTCATCATCATCCAATCGGCGATCCTGGCGGTCTGGGTAACGATTAATGCGCTGGCTTGGGCCTACCGCTGGGATCCGTATCCCTTCATCCTGTTAAACCTGGCCCTGAGCTTTCAGGCCGCCTACGCCGCGCCGATCATCATGATGTCGCAGAACCGGCAAGCGGCCAAAGACCGCATCGCCGCGGAAAACGATTACATGATCAACCTGAAGGCCGAGGATGAGGTCAAGTCGATCATGAATCATCTCGAACAGCAGGACGAAATGATGATCGACATCCTGCGCCACCTCGAAACCCAACACAAACAGATGCTCGAGCGCATGCCTCCCTCACCCGACGGGACCGCCTGATTGACGAGAATTGCGTCGCAGCCGCCGACCAATCAAAACGGCCAACTGCGTAAAGCTTTTTCCGGGAACCTGCGGCTCGCACCCAAATGGGATCTCTCAGCGCAGGCGGATGCGAAAGGCTTCGGAAGCCGGGCCTAAAGGGAGCAATTGCCTGTGACTCCATTGGAGACAGCGGCCTTCCGTTCTTTGTCTCCGTGACCTCACGTGCTCGATGCTTTCGAGGCGAATCCCACGGGTTAGACAAAAGTGGGACGTCGCTGTTCTGGCACAACGATTGCTGTCCCAAGCTCTGATTATCAGTCATGCGCTGAGATCGTCGAACAGCGTCAGCCCCCCGGATTCTCGTTCATGCTCCGGAAAGTGCGGACCTCCGACCGTCTCAAAAGGAGGGACCGAACATGACGGCAGGGCCGGGAGCGGATGAAACATCGCGCAGGCAGAATCATAACCGGGTCAGCGGGCGGGCGCGGACGATACTCGTCGCGGCCTGCGCTGGAATTACAGCGGTCCTGCTGGTGATCGCGGCGGCGCGTGCCGCCAATCATGGAGAAGTCATCCGCGTGGCGGCGGCGAGTCCCGGTCAGCCGGGCGATACCAGCGCCGACCTGGTGCTGGGGCAGCTCAACTTCACCAACAACACTGCCAACCTGGTCGACGGCCTGGGATTCGATATGCTGCTGCCGAACCGTTTCGGCTACGCCGTATTCGGCGCGCGGCGCCGTGGCGATCGACAAGAGCGTCAGTCCCAATCGCATCTGGGTGGCCGATACCTACAACAACCGGGTGCTGGGATGGTCCAGTATCGCGGCGTTCACCACCCACGCGGCGGCGGATATTGTGATTGGACAATCCGACTTCATCTCCAACCGCTGCGACAACTCGGCCGCCAACAACCTGTCATCGCTGTGCCAGCCTACCGGCGTCGCGGTTGACTCTACCGGCAACCTGTATGTAACGGACTCATTCCGCGTGCTCGAGTACGACCATCCTTTTACCAGCGGCAAGAGCATGGGTCAGGCCGCGCATCTGACCTTCGGCTTCGGCGCCGCCTGCTCTACGCCGGGGTTTGCCAGCGCCGACTGCGTGCGCAACCCCGCCGGCGTGGCGCTGGACGGGGCGGACAACCTCTACGTCGCCGACTGGGGCAACAGCCGCGCGCTAATCTATCTCACGCCGCTGACCAAAACCGCCGTCACCGGCTCGGGTGACACCACCGCTGACCTGGTGCTGGGACAGAATGACCGCTTCGATACGGGCGGCTGCAATGATACCGGTCCGGGGCCCGCCGCCAATTCGCTGTGCAAGCCCTTCGGGGTGACGGTGGATGGCGCGGGCAACGTTTACGTGGCCGACTCGGCCAACAGCCGGGTGCTGGAATATGACAAGCCGCTGGCAGGCGGCGATACCACCGCCGACGAGGTGTTCGGCCAGCCCAACGGTTTTACCGCCGGCGGCTGCAATCGCGGCACCGGGCAGCCCGCCGCCACCAACCTTTGCGTGCCGGGCTATGTGGCGGTGGACAGCGCGGGCAATCTCTACGTCTCCGACCGCAACAACTCGCGCGTGCTGGAGTACGACCATCCGCTGACCTCCGACACCATCGCCGACCACGTGCTGGGTCAATTCGGCAGCTTCACCACGGGCCTGTGCAACAATAGCGCCGGCGGAACGCGTCCCGCAGTCAACGCGGGCAGCCTATGCGCGCCCGCGGGCCTGGCACTGGACGCTGGCGACAACCTTTATGTGGCCGACGCCGCCAACAGCCGGGTGCTGCAGTTCGCCACGCCGATCGCCCCTGCATCCACGGACGCCGCCGGCGTGCTGGGACAGATGCTATTCACCACCGGGACCGCCAACTTCGTGGACAGCCGGGGATTTAACCTGGGCCGGCCCTACTCGGTGACCAATCCGGGCGGGCTGGCTATCGACCACAGCATTTCGCCTAACCGGTTGTACGTGGTGGACCCCGCCAACAACCGGATGTTGGCCTGGGGCGATGTGAACGGCTTTGTCACCCATGCCCCCGCCGACCTGGTGTTCGGGCAGGCCAGTCCGTTTACCGGCGAATGTAATAACGGCATCCGGACTCCCACTGCGGACACGCTGTGCGGACCGCGCGACGTTGCGGTGGACGGCGCCGGCAACGTTTACGTCGCCGATACCAACAACAATCGGGTATTGGAATACGACACCCCGTTCGTCAAGGGCACCACGGCCGGCCGGGTGTTTGGCCAAGACGGCAGTTTTACCACGCAGCCGCAGAACAAGGGCGGGCTGAGCGCCGATAGCATGTTTCTTCCCGATGGGGTCGTGGTGGACGCGACCGGCGCATTGTACGTGGCCGAACAGGGCAACAGCCGGGTGCTGATATTCAAGACGCCGCTGCTCAATGCCACCGCCGGACTGGTGCTGGGACAAGGGTCCAGCTTTACTTCCGGCGCTTGTAATCAGGGTGAGGCGGCCTCCGCCGCCACGCTGTGCAAGCCCCAAGGCATGGCAGTGGACGCGGCGGGCAACCTTTATGTGGCCGACGTCGTCAACAACCGCGTGCTGGAATACAACCAGCCGTTAGTCACCGGAGCAGCGGCCAACCGGGTATTTGGCCAAGGCGACAGTTTCATCACCACTGGCTGCGACCAAGGCGGAGTCAGCGCACTGTTCCTATGCGCTCCACGCCAGGTGGCGCTGGATGGAGCGAGCGATCTATACATCGCCGATACCGCCAACCACCGCGTACTGGAATATGACGCCCCGCTTTCGAGCGACACCGTCCCGGATCGGGTCTTCGGCCAGTTGGGCAAATTCAACCGCAATAACATCTATCCGCCCAGCCCCGATTCCCTGGACCTGCCCGCCGGCCTCGCGCTCGACAGCAACAACAACCTCTACCTCGCCGATTCCGCAAACAACCGCGTGTTGGAGTTTTTCCAACCGCTGGCGCCGACTCCCACCCCGACAGGGGCTCACGCCCCAACTCCCACTCCGATGCGTACACCAACCGTTACCTCGGTCGCGCCAACGTCAACGCCTGCATCCACCAATACTCGAACGATTACGCCGACTCCGACGCATACGCCGACACCCACCCCGAGTCCGACGCCAGCAGCGACCGTTATACCACCGCCCGGAACCATATATGTGTCGAACGGTGGATACCTCACCGAATATGGTCCCGGGAGCATTGGTAACGTCTCGCCCATTGCCACAATCGCGGGACCAAAAACAAACCTCAATGGGGGCGGCGGAATGCGTGGGATAGCGCTCGACGCGATTGGAAACATTTACACAGCCGCGCTCCTCGTAACACCCACCTTTGAGGGTATCTCCGAGTTATTGGTGTTTGCGCGAGGGAGCAATGGCGACCCGAACCCCATCGTGGTCATCTCTGGCGCCAACACCCAACTAGAAAATCCGCTCGCGATAGGCCTTGACGCCAAAGGCAACATCTATGTCACCGAACCCGGCAGTGGCTTTAGAAATCAGGGAGCGATCTTAGAATTTGCAGCTCGCAGCACTGGAGACGTAAAGCCCATCGCGTTCATCACTGGCGCGAACACGCAACTCAACGATCCGGTGGACATCGCGCTGGACGCCAAGGGCAACATTTATGTCACAAACTACTATGGTGGCTGTTACACTATCCCTTGCGGCAGCATTACCGAATACGCAGCGGGTAGCAATGGAGACGTGGCCCCGATCGCTGTGATCGCACCTCCCGTAACCGGCACTGACAATACCCATCTCTTCGGCCCGTGGGGAATAACCGTTGATGGGCGCGGTAATATCTTTGTATCGAACGTTGTGGGCGGCCCGCCATCGCCTCTTTGCAAGAATGGACGTGCGTGCGGTAGTGTTACGGAGTACGCGGCAGGTACCAACGGGAACGTGGCACCGATTGCCAGCATTGAAGGAAACAATACTGGAATTTATACACCCAATGGCATTGCGCTCGACGGTAGGGGCAACATTTATGTAGCTAACGGGCTGGGTGGCCCTACAACCACAAGGTGCCGTACGCCAGTTCCTGCCTGCGGTAGTGTAACGGAATACCCGGCGGGCAGTAACGGAAATGTATCGCCTATTTCCACCATCACCGGTGACAACACTCAACTTGCCAATCCTGGGTTTATCGCCTTGGAACCGGATCGAGTTGCGGTCCCCGCGTCAGAGGACAAACCGGTATCCGATCATCGCAAGACGCCGTGATCGCTAAGGCCGTTCATTTCAAACGGCGAATTGCGCAGAAAAACCGGGCGACCTGTCGCCGCGACCGGCTGTAGTACAATTTCGGCGGTGACATAAAAGCGTCATCTACGCGCCGTGGCGCAGCAGCTTGCCTGGGGTGGCGCCGGTGCAGCGGTTGTCCTCGAAGATCACCTCGCCGTTGACGATGGTCCACTTGTAGCCTTCGGCGCGCTGAACGCGGCGCCATTCGTTGCCCGGCAGGTCGTGGAGGATTTCGATCGGCAGCACGCGCAGTCCGTCGAGGTCATAGACCACGATATCGGCTGGCGCGCCTTCGCGCAGAAAGCCGCGATCCTTGAAGCCGGCGCAGAAGGCCGGCAACGCCGACAGTTGCCAATGGATATCTTCCAGCGACAACCAATTTTTCTCGCGGCAGAACTTGATGACCGACTCGGTCGGGAAGCGGCCCGCGGTCAGGAACTTGGTATGCGCGCCGCCGTCGCTGACGCCTAAGACAGCCTAGGGAGAGTCGATCAGGTCTCTCATCAGATCGAGGTTGCGGTTGGGTGGCTCTCGGCAGCGGCCAAAGACGCCAAGCATGGAAACCACTCTGGAGACTGGCCGCCGTCATCGAACATCGGACCTGAGTTCATCGCCGCCGTCCGCTTCGTTCGGCTCTGCCGCAGGCGGAGCGCGGTGGCGGCCGCCGCAGAGGTCTCGTCCGCCGTAGCTGCGGCCTCCCCCAATCGCTGTGGCGATCGCGAGATGAAGCGCGTCGAGCGTCCTGAGCGGGACGGCGGCGAGCCGAATCAGCAGATCGCGAGCGTCCAGGGCATGCCGATCTTCCAGGGGATGCACCTCGATAAATCCCTGCGCTACGCGTCTTCAAAGGCGGCCGTGGCGCGGCGTTCCGCGCCAGCATCGATCTCGTGGTTGCGGCGACGGCGGGCCAGTAGGCAACGGAGTTCGACCACTGTAAGGCGGCTGATCGATACCGACGGCATGCGCCCAAGAAAGCGGTCGAATTCGTCCGAGCCGGATTCGGGCAGATACCGCTTGGCCAAAGCGCTGGTGTCGATGTAAATGGGACCGCTCAGCGCAGTTCCCGATCCTGGCGAATCAACACTTCGCTCGGCACCTTTAGCTTCGGCATCGTAGCGCGCAACTCGGCTCTTGAGGGGATGCCGCGTCGAGGGCGGGCGGGCAGAATTCTGGCGAGGGGCCGTCCTCTCCGGGTCACCACGACCTCGCCCTCCTCGGCCACGATCTCCTCAATGTGGGAGAGCGCAGACCTCATCTCGCGAATACTCAGCGTCTTCAAAGCATTCTCCGGCGTTGGTGACACATTTATTTCCTATGTGTCACATGCACCAATAAGGCGCAAGGGCCCTTGTGCTGCAGGCCGGTTTTGAGTACCGCTGCAGCAATCTGCCGACGTGGCGCCCCTTCCTTATCATGAGGTGAAGAGCGCGATCAGACTCCGTGGCGCAGCAGGCGGCCTGGGGTGGCGCCGGTGCAGGCGCCGTCCTCGAAGATCACTTCGCCGTTTACGATGGTCCACTTGTAGCCTTCAGAGCGCTGGACGCGACGCCATTCGTTGCCTGGCTGGTCGTGGAGGATTTCGACCGGCAGTACGCGCAGTCCGTCGAGGTCGTAGACCACCATATCGGCCGGCGCGCCTTCGCGCAGAAAGCCGCGATCCTTGAAGCCGGCGCAGAAGGCCGGCAACGCCGACAGCCGCCAGTGGATATCTTCGAGCGACAGCCAATTTTTCTCGCGGCTGAACTTGATTATCGACTCGGTCGGGAAGCGGCCCGCGGTCAGGAACTTGGTGTGCGCGCCGCCATCGCTGACGCCGAACACGACGTAGGGATAGTCGATCACATCTTTCATCAATTCCAGGTTGCGATTGGTGGCGGGAGCGAAGAACTCGGTCTTGAGATCCTCGGAAACCGCGAGATCGAGCATCACGTCCACCTGATGCTTGCCGGTGCGCTCCGCCGCCTGCGCGAGCGTCAGCCCTTCCAAATGCTTGTTTTCCGACCGCACGCAATCGGTGATGATGATTTCATCGAAGCAGGTGATTAGACCGTCCATCGGCATCCGGTTCTTCAGCGCCTCGCGCCGGCCCGGATCGCCAAGCTTCGCCTTGCGCTCCGCCACGGTGCCCACCGTCGCCTCACGCCAGGTGTCAGCGTCGTCGAACAGGTTCCAGTCCTCGAAGGTGAAGCTCAGGCCGGCGTCGGTCGTGACGCCTTGGCCATAGACCTGCAGTCCGCGATTGCGGCATTTTTCCAGCCACTTCAACTGGCCGCGATGGCGGGTCGGATAGCGATCGTTGCTGGACACGGTTTCGAACATGATCGGGCGTCCGCTGACCTCCGCGATCTGTTCGTAGTACTTGGCGTCGGTCTTGACGTCGCCGCTGACCAGCGTCAGTTCCTGGAAGCCCTCGCCGCGCGCGCCCAGCACCCGCGCCATCTCCAGGCAGGTCTCATCGTGCATCACGTCGGTGTTCATCGGGGTGCCGTCGTAGTCGCGCTGCACCGACGCGAAGCCCTCGGGCTTGAGCCGC
Organism: uncultured Pseudomonadota bacterium; assembly: GCA_963805995.1. Lineage (GTDB taxonomy): Bacteria > Desulfobacterota > Binatia > Binatales > Binataceae > JAJPJA01. The sequence continues at coordinate 204,228 of CAWDWL010000015.1, forward strand.
TGCGCCGACCATCCGCAGGCGCCGGCGTCCATCGCTTCGTGCATGATGCGGCGCATCTGCGCGTGCTCCGACTCGGTCGGCAGCCGGCCGCTCTTGGCCGCGTCAATCCCCATCACGTAATTGAGCACCGGGTTCATTGGCACGCACGGCAGTACGTTAAGGCCCTTGGGCAGACGATCCAGGCTGTCCATGAACTGGGGAAAGGTCTCCCAATCCCAGGTCATCGCCGCCTGCATCGAGCGCAGCGGGATCGCTTCCGTACGCACCATCGTGAGCATCGCGCGCTCGCGGTCCTGTGCCTTGACCGGAGCAAAGCCGAAGCCGCAGTTGCCGATCACCACCGAGGTGATTCCGTGCCAGCCTGAAATTGTCAGATACGGATCCCAGAAGATCTGGGCGTCGTAATGGGTATGCAGGTCGATAAAGCCGGGCGCGACGACGAGTCCGTCGGCGTCGATGACCTTGGCCCCGTCATGCGGATTGATCCGGCCAATGCGCGCGACGCGCCCGTTTTTGACTCCGATATCGCCGCGAAAGCGGGGCGCGCGGGTCCCATCCACTATCATTCCGTTTCTGACTACCAGGTCGAATTCAGGCATAGTGCTTCCTTTGCGACGTTGGATATACAGCGGCGCGGCGAAGGCCGCCGCGCCGCATCGATTCATTAATTCAGATTAACCGCCGCTACATGCCGTGACGCAAGAGGCGGCCCGGGGTCGCGCCCGTACAGCGCCCATCTTCGAAGGTAACCTGGCCGTTGACGATCATCCACTTGTAGCCTTCCGAGCGCTGGACCCGGCGCCATTCGTTGCCCGGCAGGTCATGAAGAATCTCTATCGGCATCACCTTCAAATTGTCGAGATCGTAGATCACGATGTCGGCGGGAGCGCCTTCGCGCAGCATGCCGCGATCGCGGAAGCCCGCGCAAAAGGCCGGCAAAGCCGACAACCGCCAATGGATGTCTTCGAGCGACAGCCATTGATACTCGCGGCAATACTTCGCGATCGCCTCGGTAGGGAAACGGCCCGCGGTCAGGAATTTGGTGTGCGCGCCGCCATCGCTGACGCCGAAGGTGACGTACGGATACTGGATCACCTCCTTCATCAACTCCATGTTGCAGTTGACGCCGGGAGCGAAGAACTCGGTCTTGAGGTCCTCGGACACCGCGAGATCGAGCATCGTGTCGACCATGTGCTTGCCGGTGCGCTTGGCCGCGTCGCCCATGGTCAGGCCTTCGAGATGCTTGTTCTCGGGGCGCACGCAATCGGTGATGATGATCTGGTCGAAGTAGCTGATCAGGCTTTCGCGCGGCATCTGGTTTTTCAGCGCGTCGCGCCGGCGCGGGTCGCCCAGCTTTTCCCGGCGTTCCGCGACGGTGCCGAGAGTCGCCTCGCGCCACGCGTCGGAGTCATCGAACAGGTTCCAGTCCTCGAAGGTGAAGCTGAGGCCGGCGTCGGTGGTAACGCCCTGGCCGTAAACCTGCAGTCCGCGCTGGCGGCAGCTCTCCAACCATTTGATCTGGTTGCGATGGCGATGCGGGAAGCGATCCTGGCTGGTCACGGTCTCGAACATGATCGGACGCCCGCTGACCTCGGCTATTTGCTCGTAATGCTTCGAGTCGGCCTTGGGGTCATTGCTGACCAGGGTCAGCTCCATGAAGCCCTCGCCGCGGGCGCCCAGCACTCGGGCCATCTCCAGGCAGGTCTCGTCGTGCATGATGTCGGTGTTCATCGGCGTGCCGTCGAAGTCGCGCTGGACCGCGGAGGGACCGTCGGGCTTCAGGCGCTGCGCCGACCATCCGTGCGCGCCGGCGTCCATCGCTTCGTGCAGGATGCGGCGCATCTGGGCATGTTCCGACTCGGTGGGCATCCGGCCGCTCTTGGCCGCCTCGACGCCCATCACGTAATTGAGCACCGGATTCATCGGCACGTAGGGCAGCACGTTGACGCCCTTGGGCAGACGCTCCAGGGTGTCCATGAATTGGGGATAGGTTTCCCAGTCCCAGGTCAGCGCCGCCTTCATCGACGCCAGCGGAATCGCCTCGGTACGCACCATGGTAAGCATGGCGCGCTCCCGATCCTCGGGCTTGACCGGGGCGAAACCGAATCCGCAATTGCCGATCACCGCCGAGGTGATGCCGTGCCAGCTCGAAATCGTCAGGTAGGGATCCCAGAAAAGTTGTGCGTCGTAATGCGTATGCAGATCGATAAAACCGGGCGCGACGACCAGCCCGCCGGCATCAATCGCCTTGGCCCCCTGATGCGGCTCGATGCGCCCGATACGGGCGACGCGTCCGTTTTTGACCCCGATGTCGCCGCGAAAGCGCGGCGCCCGGGTGCCGTCAACGATCATTCCGTTTTTAACCACCAGATCGAATTCAGGCATAAGCTGATATCCTTCTTATGACGGTGTTTCCTAATAACTTTTCTCGCAGCTTTGGGTGGGAAAGTCAAAGAAAAGCGCGATGCTGGTGATCGGACTAGGGGCGGGAATCAGACTCGAACTTTTCGTCGGTGGCCTGCCCAAATGACCACAACCGGCTTTCAGGAATCGCGTCGTCATCGAGATCGAGTGCTCCCAAAGCAGCGTTTCGTCCCAATGGCCAAGCCTCGGCAAACAAGTCATCCGTACGCGCGCCAAGTCCCGGATTGCGCTTGATCAAAGTCGCGATTTTGTGACGCGCATTTCGCACGCTGGCGCGCCACAGCCGCAGGTTGTCGCGCCTGATCCGGTCCGGCGCGTACGCGAGCTTGAGGAGGTGTTCGATCAGGGTCTCGCAATGACCTTCGAGCGCATCCGCGTGCCGGTTGGCCAAGTCCTCCACCTCCTCGGCGAGGTTTTCCCAATCAAGCTGTTCAGCACGTTTCTCCCGCAGGGCGCGGGCCTGCTCGAGTGCCCACAAGTAGGGATCGCTTTCATACGGCGTCTTAGCCGGGGCCGGGGCGGGTTTTAGTGTGGTTGCGGACATCGGCTCGTCCTTTCGTCCGTCGTTGCCAAGGTTGAATCTATCAGAAAAGCGGGTTTCGTGCGCTCTCGTTGGAAAGGTGCGTTATGCACTCTCACCTGCACGCAGTCATAGCGGCAGGCGGCGCAGACGCAAGGAATTGCCGATGACCGAAACCGAGCTGAAGCTCATCGCGGCGCTGGCGATCATCGGACTGAGCAGCAGGCCGAATTCCGGATAGAGCGCGCCGGCCGCAATCGGCACCCCCAACACATTGTAGAAAAAGGCGAAGAACAGGTTTTGGCGGATGTTGCGCATCGCCGCGCGGCTGAGCTTGCGCGCCTTGACGATCCCGCGCAAATCGCCCTTGACCAGGGTGATGCCCGCGCTTTCCATCGCCACGTCGGTGCCGCCGCCCATCGCGATTCCGACCTGCGCCTGCGCCAGCGCCGGCGCGTCGTTGATGCCGTCGCCGGCCATCGCCACCACCAACCCCTGAGCCTGCAGCCGCTTGACCTCGTCCGCCTTCTGGTCGGGCAGGACCTCCGCGCGGACCTCGTTGATCCCCAGCTTGCGTGCGACCGCTGCCGCGGTGGTGGCGCTGTCGCCGGTCAGCATCACGATTCGCACCCCGTCGGCCTGCAAGGCGCGGACGGCTTCCAGCGTCGAATCCTTGATCGGATCAGCGACAGCGATCAGTCCCGCCGGGGTTCCGTCCACCGCCGCGATCATCACCGTTTGACCGTCGCGCCGCAGTTCCTCGGCCCGGGCGGCAAGGTCAGCGGCGTCGATGTTGAGCGATTGGAGCAGGGCGGCCGTGCCCAAAGCCACAACGCGTCCGCCCACTGTGCCGGTCACCCCCTTGCCGGTGAGCGACTTGAAGTCCGACGCGTGCTGCGGCGCGACGCCGCGCCGGCGCGCGCCTTCCACGATCGCGGCCGCCAGCGGATGCTCGCTCGCGATTTCCAAGCCTGCCACGAGTGAGAGCAGCTGGGACTCATCGAAGGGCGCAAGTGCAACGACGGATTCCAGGCGCGGCTTGCCTTCGGTCAAGGTGCCAGTCTTGTCCACCACCAGCGTGTTGACCTTTTCGAGCACCTCCAGCGCCGCGGCGTCTCTGACCAGCACCCCCGCCATCGCACCCTTGCCGGTGGCAACCATGATCGCCATCGGAGTGGCCAAGCCCAACGCGCACGGACAGGCGATAATCAGGACCGCAACCGCGTTTACGATTGCATAGGCCAGCGCGGGACTGGGACCGGCCAGGTACCAGACCACGAAGGTGATTGCCGAAGAAAGCAGCACCGCCGGGACGAAATACGACGCGACCAGGTCAGCCAGGCGCTGAATCGGGGCGCGGCTGCGCTGCGCCGATGCGACCATGCGGACAATCTGGGCGAGCAGGGTGTCCGCGCCGACCCGCTCCGCGCGCATCACCAGGGCGCCGGTGCCGTTGACGGTCGCACCGATTACACGATCGCCGGCGTGCTTTTCCACCGGCACCGGCTCGCCTGTGATCATCGATTCGTCCACCGAACTGGAGCCTTCGATCACTACGCCGTCAACCGGGATTTTCTCGCCGGGGCGGACCCGCAAGCGGTTCCCGGGTGCGATGCGCTCGATCGGGAGGTCTTCTTCGGCGCCATTGTCGCGGATGATGCGGGCGGTCTTGGGCGCCAGCCCCAGCAGCGCCTTGATCGCGTTGCCGGTCTGGCTGCGTGCGCGCAGCTCCAGCACCTGTCCCAGCAGGACCAGGGCGGTAATGGTGGCGGCAGCTTCGAAATAGTTGGGCACCACGCCATGCATGCGCATCGCGGCCGGAAACAACCCGGGCAATACGGTTGCCGCCAGGCTGTAGAGGTAGGCGATCCCGACGCCCAGCGAGATCAGCGTGAACATGTTCAGATTGCCACTGCGGATCGACGCTGCTCCGCGCACCAGGAACGGCCATCCCGCCCACACCACCACGGGGGTCGCCAGCGCCAGTTGGACCCATTGGCGGAGCGCGGGTTGCAGGATTTGCACCCCGAGCAGATCCGGCACCATCGCCAGCGCCAGGATCGGGACCGCGAGCGCGGTGGCAACCCAGAATCGCCGCGTCATGTCGATCAGTTCCGGATTGGGCTCCTCGGCGCGTGACCGTGCGCGGCTCCAGCGCCATCCCGCAGATCGGGCAGCTTCCGGGCCGGTCGCGAACGATTTCCGGATGCATCGGGCAGGTGTATTCGGTCCTGGCGACGGGCAGCGTCGGCTCCAGCGCCATCCCGCATTTGGGACAAGGGCCGGGGCCGTCCTGCACCACTTCGGGATGCATCGGGCAGGTGTACTGCGCCTCCAGCGCCGCCGGCGGCGGCATGGCCGGCATCGCGCGGAGAATTGTCGGCATGCAGATATTTTTCGGGCTCGGCGGTGAACGCCTCGACGCAGTGCTCCGAGCAGAATAAATAATCGCGCCCGGCGTGCGCGACGCGTCCAGCGGCGTCGGCGGGATCGACCTCCATCCCGCACACGGGATCTGTATTAGACGCTGTTTCAGCCGGAGATTCGTTTACTGCCGGGTGTTCGCGGTCCATAGCCACATTATAATGAAAATCGTCAGCGGATGCGTCGGCTCTGAGCCTGCGGAGCACACGATGCGGTTGCTCGTCGAAGCGGTGAACACGGCGGAGTCCAGCACGCAGGGGGCCGCTCTTTTTGGGTGACGAGCCGAAACGGTTTTAAATTTAGCAGCGGACGCAGCCAGTCTGACAACCATGTGGTCGAGGCTTACGGGCGAGCGAATCACCAGGTGCGCTGTCTCTTTTCTTTCTGTTTGACATGCGTTACGTGACGCATTACGCCTCATAACGATCCGCCTGATCCGCCACAAAGGACCGAAACGCCTGTATGAGCACGACGACCCGCGCGGCGTGATGAGGGAACACAGTGGAAAAGTTGCGTGACATTCTCGCGCGTCTTGATGCGGCCGGCACGATCGCAGATATGGATTTGCCTGGCTTCCGCCTCCATGCGCTCAAGGGCGATTTGAAAGGCCTTTGGGCGGTTACCGTGCGCGCCAATTGGCGAGTGATTTTCCGTTTTGCGGGTAACGATGCGTTGGATCTCGATTATGTCGATTACCACTGAAGGACATTAAACCATGCCGATGAAGAATCTCCCGCATCCCGGTGGCTTTGTGCTGCGCCAGTGTATCGAGCCTTTAGGGTTGAGTATCACCCAGGCTGCCCGGGCGCTTGGAGTCACACGCACTACGCTGTCGGAGCTGGTCAACGAGAAGCGGAGAATTTCTCCGGAAATGGCCGTGAGGCTGTCCAAGGTTTTTGGCGGCAGCGCTGAAAGTTGGCTCACCCAGCAAGCGCACTACGATATTGCACAGGTTCGCGCGGACCGCATCAAGCTCAAGCGGCTCGCATCCGCCTAGGTCAGTTCAAAAAAGCGGGGCGCGGACGCGATGCCGGGGCTTGTGTTATTCCGGCCCCCGCCCCGCAATCGCACCGTCCAGCGACGCCGCGCCGGCGCCGAGGATGATCAGAGCGATACACATCGCGATCACCAGCAGGTGATACTCGAAGCCTTCACCCGCCTGCTTGCCGAACCAGTTCATGAACAGGCCGAATTTCCAATGAACCAGGGCGATCGCGCCGATCATGTCGCACATGATCCCGAAGGCGGCGATGCGCGTCAGGAGGCCGACAATCAGCCCGAGGCCGCCGAGGAATTCAGCCGCCATCACCAAAAGTACCAGCGGCAGCGGCATATGCATCTTTTGAGTGAACATGTTCAGCGTGACCGAAAACGTCGTGCCGCCGAACCATCCGAGCACCTTCTGCGAACCGTGCGCGAACATCACGAAGCCCAGGACCAACCTCAGAATCAGAGCGGGGACCCCGCCCCTTGTCGCGAATAAGCCCATGTTGCGGTGATCCTCCTTGATGGTTTAAGCAGTTCAGTTATCGTCCCGCTTGGCGCCGAATCCAATCACTTTGCAGTTCTCGAAATCAAAAACCGCTCACTTACGCTCGCCGCCCGGCTTGATCCGCTCACGATAGTTCGGCGCGCATCCGCTGCCAGGCGGCGCGGACTTCCTCGACCGAGCCCTCGTCCTCGATCGTCGAGATGTCGCCGGGGTCGCGCCCCAGAATCACGGCCTTCAGCACGCGCCGCATGATCTTGCCGCTGCGGGTCTTGGGCAGCGAGCTGACGAAGTTGAGGTCGCCGATTACCGCCACCGGCCCCAGTTCGCGGCGCACCGTCGCGCGGCATTCATCGGCAAGCTGTTGAGAAGGTTGATAGCCCGGCTTGAGCGCGACGAACGCGGCCAGGACCTCGCCGCGCAACTCGTCGGGACGCCCGGTAACGCCCGACTCGGCCACCGCGGGATGCTCCAGGAAGGCGGTCTCGACCTCCACCGTACCGATCCGATGGCCGGCAATCTTGATGATGTCGTCGGCGCGTCCGCTGAACCAGATGTACCCGTCCTCGTCGATTTGGGCGGCGTCACCGGTGAAATAGGTGCCCGGAATCTGCGACCAGTAGTCGCGCCCGTAGCGCTCGGGATCGTTCCAGATGGTCGGGGTCAGGCCCGGGAACGGCCGCTTGATGACCAGCAAGCCCTTTTCGCCCGGAGCGCAAGGCTTGCCCTCCAGGGTGCGGATTTCCACCTCAAACCCGGGCATCGGCACGCCGGCCGAGCCGGGTTTGATCGGCAGCATATTGATGCCATAGGGATTCCCCATCACGGGCCCGCCGGTTTCGGTCTGCCACCAATGATCCATCACCGGGACGCGATCGTGGAAGACCTCCTTTTGCAGCCATTTCCAGGCGGGAGCGTTGAGCGCCTCGCCCGCGCAAAAGATGCGCTCCACCGAATCCAGGTTGAAGCCGTGCGCCGGCTCGGTGCCCGACTTCATCAGCATCCGCACCGCGGTCGGCGCGGTGAAAACGCCGGTCACGCCGTTTTGTGCGACGATGCGGTAGAAGGTCTCGGGTCCGGGATGGTCCAGGGCGCCTTCGTAAGCAATCGTCGTGCATCCAACCAGCATCGGCGCGTAAACGATATGGCTATGCCCGACGACCCATCCAATATCCGAGGTCGACCACCAGATGTCGTTCTGCTTCAGGCCGAAGCACCACGACGCGGTGGAACGAATTCCTACCTGGTATGCGCCATGGCTATGAACGACGATTTTGGGACTGGCGGTGGTCCCCGAAGTCGCCAACACATAGGCCGGCTCGTTGGCCTCCATCGGTTCGTGGTCGGTGGACTGGCCGTCGCCGGCCGCGAGGAAATCTTCCCACAGGACGTCGCGGCCCGGCCTGAGATCAGCGGGCGGCGTGCCGCGCGCCAGCATCACCACCTTTTCGATTGGCGAGCCGGGTTCCGCCAGCGCATCCCGGACCAGTTTCCACAAATCGACGCGGTTGCCTTTGCGCGTCGTGTGATCGGCCACGATCATGACCCGCGCTCCCGCCAGGCGGCATCGTTCGGCCAGCGCTCCGCTGCCGAAGCCGGCAAATACGACCAGGTGGATCGCGCCAATCCTGGTTGTCGCCAGCATCGTCATGATCGCTTCAGGCATCGTCGGCATGTATATCGCCACCCGGTCGCCGCGCCGGACACCCAACGCCCGCAAGGCCGCGGCCACGCGTTTCACCTCGCCCAGCAATTGCGCATACGTGAACAGCCGGCGGCTGCCGTCCTCGTGCTCGGCGATCAGGGCGGTACGGCCGCCGTTGCCGCGCGCCACCTGTAAATCCAGGCAGTTGTAACTCAGATTGGTGGTCGCACCGATGAACCATCGGAAAGTCGGCGCCTGCCAATCCAGGACGCGATCCCAGGTGCGGAACCAGAACACCTCTCGCGCCGCCTTGGCCCAGAAAGCGTCAGGGTCGGACTGCGCCTCATACAGCCAGCGTTTGTAGATCGGGCTTACGACTTCCATCCGCATTCTCCATCGCAACCGGTCAGCATGAGCATAGTGCCGGCCTCGGGATTGGCAAGAGACGGCCACCAAAGGTGGAAGAGCCAACCGGAGAAGCAGGACCAGAACATTCCTGGCAGGGTTCGGAAAAAAAGCAGTGTTCGTCGGCAATCCAACGTTGGGTGTCTTCCGCACCCCGCATAAAAGATGCCTTCATTGCTACATTTTGTCTTCGTCTGGGAGAGATAAGAGTGAGGGGAGCAGGGGCGAAAGTCCTTTTTTCCGCAGCCTGTCTGGCGCCATCAGCTCAAACTTTGGTATCGCCGTATCCGAACTCAGCGGCATCACCACCCCAAGTGAGAAGCCAAGGTGGTCGGAGGGTTCGCTTGCTCGCACCTGAGCCACTTGCGACATCCGCTTTTCGCGGATAAGCTTATGTTATGCGCGATAAGCATCCGCGCCTGGATTGCTAATAACTTGGCGTAAGCGGCTTGTGGCGAAAGCGATTGCGACAGAGATGGAGAGTTCGCCCTGACGCTTCCTTGCTATTATAAGCCAGTAGCTATTGCCGAAACTCTGTGTCCAAATAGCTCACTCGCTCAGTTGATAGCAACATTCCCATAATAGCAAAATTTCCGATAAGGTGAGCAATCCACTGCTATGACTATTGTGCCAAGAAGTTTGATCGATTCAATCGAGCGGTTGTGCGGCGCAACGCGCCGCAAGCAGCGGTATACGCCTGTGATCCAACCGGTAAAAGTTAATCTTGGCAGTGGACTCCACGTTGCTCCCGGATGGATAAATGTCGATGGCAGCCTCAAGACGCTGATGGCGGGCCGCCCCGATTTTGTCGTCAAATTCGCCTACGATCTTCTTACTGACCGCAAGACCATTTCCAGGGACCAGTTCCGAAATGTGCTTTCAAATAACGTCTTCGTACATCACAACCTCAAATATGGCGTGCCCTTGCCCGATTCATCCGCCGATTTCATTTTCAGCTCCCATAGCCTCCATCATTTCTATCGTGACGAAGCCCAGGCATTGCTTGCGGATAGCCTAAGAGTGCTCAAACCGGGCGGGACGATTAGGGTAGCGGTGCCGAATCTTGAGTATATCTTCTCACTCTATCAGCAAGGCGAGCGCGAGCGCGCTTTGAGTTATTTCTTTTATACCTCGCAACCGAGAAATGAGCTCAGCCGCCGCCATTACCAATACGACTTTGAATTGCTCGGGCAGATGCTCGCGGCGGTCGGCTATGAGGGGATGCGCCGCTGCGCCTTTCGGCAGGGACGAACGCCGGACCTGGAGTTACTTGACAATCGCCCGGACGAAACCCTCTTCGTGGAAGCCGATAAGCCCTTCAATCCGCAGGTCAGCGTCGTTGAGATCAGGGAACCCACCGCGTTGGCCCGCGCTTATTCGCGCTAGAATATACGAAAGGTGAAGGTTGGGGTCTTCGCGGGACCACCCTTTGCAGACCCGAGCACCGAGGGGATTGGTATCGATACCCTCGTACGACCGATCGTTGGCGGCCGCGGCCATTAAATAAATCATTGCGCTCATCTCGACGTTCAGTTGATACTGAAGCCAGTCAGCTTTTGCGGACTGGTTGAACGGCTTAGGTTGCGCCGGGCGCCCTCGTGTCAGCCAGTTCTCCAAAGCTTCGCAAGGTTTAACGGCGGACCTGGCTGGTTCAACAATTTAATCCATCGAGGAGCAGACGAGTGAAGCGTACTATCGTGATCTTTAGTTCAGTTGCAGCGTTCATGGCCTTTGCGGCATTTGCGTTTGTGCCGGCGGCGCACGCGCGTAATTCCGCGCGGGTTCAGGCTTGCGCTGACAAGTCGGCGGGCGATCCATGCTCGTTTACCCGCAAGGGCGCGGAGGTCGACGGCACCTGCAAAGCAAAGCGCCACGGTAAGCTCATTTGCAAAGCCACCAGCGCGAGCGGCGGTGGAGCGATGGCCCCCAGCGGCGGCGCGGCGGGTGACGCGACCGGCGGCGCGATGGGCTCGCCCTCGAACGGAGCCGCTGGTGGCGATACTGGGGGTGGTGGTGAAGCTCCTCCCCCGAGCAATCCCTAAGCATCATCTGTCGCTCTGGAGACGGTCAAAAAATGCCTGAATCGTCCCGCCCGCGCTGCGGACCAAATCCGCAGCGCGGGCGGGGACAGGTTTTCTGTCGGATCTAAAACCCCAATACCACGCCGGCGACAAAGTTGACCGGCGGCGACTTGAAGCCCAGCACGGACTGATAGTTGCGGTCGAGCATGTTCTGAACGCGCGCGTAAATCTGTTTGGTGCTCAGCCGCCCCCAGCGCAAGGCGGGTGAATAGTTCACCGTCAGATCGAACCGCTGATACGCGGCGTTGTCCAGGATAGTGCCCATCGGCGAGATGTCGTCGCGGTCGCCCACGAAGATATAGACCAAATCCGCGCTCAGGCCATCGCCGGCTCGAATCAATTCCGTGCGCGCATAGTGCACGGTGGCGGACGCGGAATATTTCGGCACACGCACGGGCACCCCGCCAGTTGGCGGTGAACTATGAGTTTCATCGAGGTAGGTGAAGTTGCCGCCTAGCCCCAGACCGTGCCACGGAGTCAGCGCCGGAATGAATTCCACGCCCTGAGTATCGACGCGGCCGGCGTTGCCGGCTTTGGAACCGAACTCGCAGTTGGGCCCTACGGTGCAAGGCACCGCGACGATCAGATCATGGACGCGCCGGTTGAAGTAAACGACCCCGACCGTCCCTGCCTCACCCAGTTGCTTGGTGACGCCGCCGTCGTACTCGCTGGAGATCTCCGGCCGCAGATTCGGGATTGCCGAAGTTCGGAAAATACAACTCGTCGAAGCTCGGTGCGCGAAAACCTTCGCTGTAGCTGCCGCGCAAAGTCGCTCCGATCCGCCTCAGCGGAATCGCAATCGCCCAGGCCGGGCTGACTTCCTGACCGAAATCGCTGTAGCCGTCAACGCGGAATCCTCCGGTGATCGTCGCCAGCCCGTTGGGCAGCGTTTGTTCCTGCTCGATATAGCCGGCATACTCCTGGCGCTCGTTGGTGAAGCTGGTGTTCGAAGTGAAATCCGGGCTGGTACTGGTGAGGTTGTCCTTGATGCGCGCCCATTGGTCCTGAAATACGAAACCGGCCAGCGATCGAGCGCCCCAATCCCACTGGTAGGCGACGTCCACGTTGGTCGCCCGCGTTTCTTCGGGAACGTCGCCGACTTCGAACGAGAGATTGGCGGGCTCGGGATAATTGTTGAGCCGGATTTCGTTGCGCCAGAAAAACCCGCTCCATTTCGCCCACAGCCGGTCGGAGAAATGGTGCTCGACTTCGCCCTTGAAGAGCATGAACTCACCGCGCTGATGCGCGTTGGGATCGAGGCGTTCGCCGACCGAGTCGGAGTAATTGACCAGATCGACATTGGAGCTGATGTAGCGGGCAAAGCCGCGCAATGTGGTGTCGCTGCTAAGGCGATAATCCAGCCGCAACGACCCCGACAGATTGTCGGAACTGTCATTGATGGGCCGGAAGCCGGCGGTGGACTGATAAGAGATCGCCCCGGAATATCCGAGCGCGCCCGCGGCGCCGTTGGCGGTCAAGACCTCGCGTTGGGTGGCGCGGTTGCCGCCTTCGGACAGCAGGCTGAACTGCGGCGAACCCTCGCCCTGCTTGCTAATCACGTTGATTACCCCTCCAATCGCCTGCGACCCATAGAGCGCGCCGCCCGAACCCCGCACCACTTCCACGCGGTCGATATTGTCGGTGGTGATGGTGGAGAAATCGAAACCGCCGGTGCTGACCGTATTGACGTTGACCCCGTCGACCAGCACCAGGGTCTGCGCGGCGGTGGCGCCGCGAATCGACACGTCGGTCTGGGTGCCCGGCGAGCCCGCCTGGTTCACTTCGACGCCGGGAAGCTGCTGGAGCGCGGGCGCCACCAGCCCGAGTTTCTGGCCTTGCATCTGCGCCCCCGGCATCACGCTGACGCTGGTGCCGATTTCACTGAGCGGCTGGCGCAGCCGCGTCGCCGTCACCACCACTTCACCGAGCTTCACGGGCTTGGCTGTGGAGGTCGCTGATGATTTTTTGCGTGCGGTACGATGGTTTCCACCAGCGGCGGCCGATGGCGATTTTCCCGCCGCTGGCGCCGCAGGAGTCACCGCTTGATTGGCGGCCGTGGCGCCCTGGTTGTCGGCCGCGTAGCAACACGCGGCTGCGATTGAAAATGCGAGAACGGCGACAAGCACCGTTGCCGGGGTTGGCCTCATGGATCTCCACCTCGTAGACCTGGGGCTCTATGGCGCCCGGTCCACGCGGCAAGACTCCGACCCTCGATTTGTAGGGAATGAAAATTCCGAATCGGGTCTAAAGCCATCTTCCCCGCGGAAGACCAAGCGGCTCGTTAATACCCGGCCGGTTTCCTGGCTTGGGGTTCATCCTCCGGCCCGCCTTCCCGTTTTCACGGTGGCATGATGGACCTTCGTTCCCCCTGACAGTTGCGGGGCAGCGCCGGATTCGCACCGGCTTCCCAGCGTCGGGTTGCGCAATTGGTACAAGCTACCGCTCCTTGAGTCAACCGCGGTGCGGCGTGTCGTCTCAGCAGTGAGAGGGGAAGCTTCGCGCCGCTCGATGGGTTAGAAATATTGCCGCATGAATCTGCATTCCGAGTTGATCGTGCTGACCAAGGTGATCGCCGTCGCGATGGCCGTGGGCCTTGACGTTCTGGCCGTTTCCGTTGGGGTGGGAATCACGCGCCTGCTGTGGGACGCCAAGATCAGGCTGGGCGTCGCCTTCGCCAGTTCCGAGATCATCATGCAGGTGGTCGGATACGGCTTGGGAACCGGCGCCGGCAAGATGATCGGCGAGGTCGCGACCTACGCCGGCTTCGCGCTGCTCGCCCTGGTTGGCGCTTTCATGATCCGCAGCTCCATGCGCGAGGATGCGGAGGCCGAATTCGACGCCACTCGCGGCAGTGGCCTGCTGCTGACCTCGCTGTCAATAAGTCTGGATTCGCTCGGGGTGGGCTTTGCGCTCCCCGGAGTTTCGATCCCGCTGATTCCGCTGCTGATCACCGTTTCGATCAGCACCACCATCTTCACCTTCGTGGGATTGGAATTCGGCGCGCGGCTAGGTGAGCGCTACGAAAAAGGCGCGGAGCGCGCCGCCGGCGTAATCCTGATCGTGCTGGCGTTGATGTTCCTGGCCGAACATCTCGTCGCATAGGTATGGACACCGCAGCGGCTGGACTCTTGAGACCCTCACGCCGAAGTTCCGATTGCCGGAACAACTCCCAGGCGGTCGCCAACCGCCAGGCGGCGGCCGCGGGCGAAGTCGTCGCCCTTCATGCGCTTGCGTCCCGCCGCCTGCACTTCGATCAGGCGCAGCCGGCCCTCCCCGCACTGCACCATCGGCGGTCCCTTCACTTCCACGATCATTCCTGGCTGCGGCACATTGACTGATGAATCCGCCTCCACCGCGGCGCGGTAGATCCGCAACTCCTCGCCATTGAAGTCCGTGAACGCGACCGGCCATGGATCGTACGCGCGGACCATCCGCTCGATTCGTTCGGCGGGTTGATTCCAGTCGATGCGCGCGTCTTCCTTCTTGACCAAAGTGGTGTAGGTCGCCTGGCTTTCGTCCTGCGCCGTTTCGTGCAGCTCGCCGCGCGCCAACGCGTCCAACGCCTCCAGCAGTGCCTGCGCACCGAGTTCGGCGAGCTGGTCGTGCAAGGACGCCTGGGTCGCGTCGGGGGCCATCGGCATTTCGCGCTGAAGCAGGATTGGTCCGGCGTCCATTTGTTCAACCATCCGCATGATGGTGACCCCGGCGACGGTATCACCGGCCAACAGCGCGCCCTGAATCGGGGCCGCGCCGCGATGGCGCGGCAGCAGCGACGCATGCATGTTGATCGGCATCAGCGCGGCCGCCTCCAGCAACGCCCCGGGAAGGATGCGCCCGTAGGCGGCCACCACCAGCAAATCGGGCTTAAACGAGGTGAGCGAATCCACGAATTCCGCCGTACGGATCTTGGTTGGTTTGAGCACGGGCAGGTCATACGCTGATGCAACCGCCGCAACTTCAGAGGGCTGGAGCTTCAGCCCGCGCCCGCGCGGCTGGTCGGGCCGCGTAACCACCGCAACGACCTGGCCGGGGGTATCCTGGGTGTCGAGCAGACGCTTGAGGATATGGGCCGCCAGCGCCGGCGTGCCCATGAAAACGATCCGAAACCGCGACCGGCTAGATTCTGGGGCTGGAGGGCCGCTCTCCATCGGATTTGCCCTCCTTGAGCGATTTCTGGAGCTTGCGCCGGTACAGTTCGCGCTTGATGCGGCTGATCCGATCGATGAACAACTTGCCGTCGAGATGGTCGATCTCATGCTGGAGCACGACCGCGAGCAAGCCGTCGGCCTCGATCTCGATCTCCTTCTGGTCCGGCGTATAGGCGCGCACCAGGACCTGCTCCGCCCGCTTGACGTCGGCGTTATAGTCGACCACCGAAAGGCATCCTTCTTCCCAGATGATTGAGCCGTGGCTCTCGATGATTTCGGGGTTCACCAGCTTCAGCAGATTCTTGCCGGGGTTCTGATGGTCGATGTCGACGACCAATAGACGCCGGGACTCGCCAACCTGGGGCGCAGCCAATCCGATCCCCGGAGCCGCATACATGGTCTGAACCATGCTCTCCGCGAGCGCATTGAGACGGCCATCAATATCAGTTACTTCTCTGGCGGTCTCCTTGAGGGCCGGATCGGGATATGTACGTATTCTAAGCAGCGCCATGCAAACTTTATTCACCGCAATGCCGGGACGGTTCGGGTAAGCCAAAATCCCAGCAGGGTCGAATTATTTTACCAAACCGGAGCCCAAGCCGGAAGTAGCAGTTCCACAGTGAGAGTGCAAAGCGCGATGCTGACAAGATGCGATTGGGCCAAAAGCGAACTCATGACCCGCTATCACGACGAGGAATGGGGTGTGCCGATCCACGACGACCGGGCCCTCTTCGAGTTCCTCTGCCTGGAAGGAGCACAGGCCGGCCTGAGCTGGGAGACCGTGCTTAAGAAGCGCGATAACTACCGCGCAGCTTTCGAAAATTTCGAACCCGGGGAGGTGTCAGCCTTCAACCAACGCCGGATCGAGCGTCTGCTGGGCGACGCCGGGCTAATCCGCAACCGCCTCAAGATGGAGTCGGCAGTCGCCAACGCCCGGGCCCTGCTCCAAGTTCGGGCGGAATTCGGCAGCTTCGACGCTTACATCTGGCGCTTCGTGGACGGCGCTCCCGTCCTCAACGCCTGGCAGGCCATCAAACAGGTACCGGCCCATACGCCGCAATCCGATGCGATGAGCAAGGACCTGCGCAAGCGCGGCTTCAACTTCGTCGGCACCACTATCTGCTACGCCTTCATGCAGGCGGTGGGGATGGTCAACGATCACCTGACAGGATGCTTCAGGTACGGGCAATTGCGCGGCGCGCGGAGCCGGCGTTGATTGCGTCCCGGAGCATTTGGCAACACACTTTGTAACCATGGTGGATGTCTTCGAGCCGCGGGGAACCTTCGATAGCATTGGCGGACGGTCGTCGAATAAGGCTCAGGCCGACGGTGTGTGATAAATCTGGCTAAGGAGTTTGCCGCGCCTGCGCGGCGAATCGACCAGGATGCGACAGTGACGGACCAGCTTCCGACCGCTCATTACCCGGCTCACGACCTGGTGGCGTTTCACGACGCCGGCGCCGCGGTCGAGCACAGTTGCAGGCCCGCTTGCACCCTTCACCCGTCACGCGACTTGCTGGCGCAAATCGCGCGCCGACCTCCCCGGCATGCGTCTGCGGACCGGGTCCGCAGATGCGGGCGAGGAAGGTTTTGGAGTTTATCGACAGCCCCTGACCGGGGGAGATAAGAGAGAGGGAGCAGGCTGCGGAGACTTTTTCCGCAGCCTGCCAGAAATCATGGAGGGATAATTTCCTATGAAAGCTCACATTGGATTTGCGGCCGCACTGATCCTTTCCTGCATGGCGCCTTGCGCGCTCGCGCAGGATACAGGCGGCAGCGTGATGCAGGGTGTTGGTTCGGCGGTGACCGGCGCCGCGAAGCAGGCTGGGCAAAACGCCGCGGGCCAGGCCATGCAGAACATGGGAATGATGTCGCCCTCTCCGACCGTGTCGCCAGCCGCGGCCGAATCGTCCGCGGCGTCGGCTACACCAGCGCCGACAAGTTCTCCGGGAGCAACGGTCTAGCACCAGCGGGTTCTCCGGCGGCGGCGGGTTCTCCGGCCGCGGCGCCGTCCGCTGCCCAGATGCCGTTGGCAGTTCCCTCGGTCCCGCAAATACCGGTCGCGGTGCCATCTCCGCCGGGCTATTAAGCCATCGGTGAGCGTCCGGGCAAGGTGGTCGCCAACCCGGTCGGCGTAGCTTTTGTCGCCGCCCAAACGAGTGCCAATGGCGCTGGAAGCACCGGCTTTCAGCGCTTCCGGCCCGGGGGTGACGGGGTAAACCGCCCCCCAGAAACCGCGTCAATAGGCGGCCGCGGCGTTCTTCAGGGTTATCGCGGCAACATAGCGCGCCGGGTGGCCAACTGGACTTTTGTGCGCGGTGCGCAACTGTCCAAGGGCGGCAAATCGATCCTGACCGCGTATTGCACGCGGCCGAGGGCCAAGTGTTGCGCATCGTGCCCCGTATCGAGGGATCCGCCACCGACCTCCGCAACGAGAGCGAATTTATCGTCACCGAGTGCGGCGTCGCCAACCTGCGCGGAAAATCCACTTCCGAACCGGTCGAAACGCGAGTCGTAATCGGGCATCCGGACTTCAGGGACGAGCTGTACCATCAGGCCCGGGAAATCGGCTACCTGTAATTGGGCGGCGACCCTTTCGATTTACCGGCCTTTTGGCGCTCGCGCCCTTTCGAGTGCGGGCGCCGGTCTCGCCCAGATACGACTGGATCACCGGCGTGACCAGCGCGATCAGCGCCTCGTCGGGACTGTCGGCCAGGGCCGCGATACCCATCACATCGCGGACGATCACCAGGCCGAACAGGTAGGCCGTAATCAGGCCGGCCCGCTCGCGCGCCTTGGGGCCGCGCAGCAGCGCCGCCAGCGGCTCGATGAATTCGTCTTCGAGCAGCGCTTTCAGAATCGCACCGGCTTGCGGGTCAGGGGCCGAACGCACCAGCGCCAGCACCGCGTTGAAGCGGGCGGCGGCGTAGACTTCCTTCTTAAGGACGACCCGGGCGATTTCCTCGCCGTTGAGCCGGCCGCCATTGGATATGTAGTCGAGCGAGAAGCGGCCGGCGAAGGCCTGCTCAAACAGTCGCATCTTCGAGCCGAAGTAGCGGATCACCAGCGCACCGTTGACCCCCGCCCGCGCCGCCACGTCGCGCACTCCCACGTGTTCGTATCCACCCTCGGTAAAGCAGGCGCGCGCCGCCTCCAGGATCGCGGCCCGGGTCGCCGGCGCGTTGCGCGGGCGGATGGCCACGACAGCATCCTTTCCAGTCGCCATGGCGCTTACTATAGCGAGTAAACACCCGTTGACAACAACCGAAAAGTCAAGTAAACGCTGGTATACAAGCAGCCGGGTGCGCAATGATCGCGACGATGCCCGCACCGCGCCGGGGAGGAACACCGATGGACCCCAACGTCTACCGCTTGAACGATCCCAGCTTCTTTGCGCTCGGCGATCCCGAGGCGGTCTTCAAGTCAATGCGCCGCGAAGACCCGGTCCATTGGACCAAAACCAACCTCCAACGAGGCTTCTGGTCGATTACCACCATGCCCGACGTGATGGCGGTGTTTCGCGACGCGCACACCTTTCCCAGCGGGGTGGGCGGCTTTTTCCTTCCCCCTGATCGCGCGGCCGAAGCCGCGCAGCCGGCGATTGCCTCCAACCCCAACCTGGTTATCACCGATCCGCCGCGCCATGGACCGCTGCGCAAGGCGTTTAACCGGCCGTTTCTGCCGCGCGCGGTCAAACAATACGAAGACGCCGGACGCAAACTGGTCGCGGAGATTATCGACGATATAATTCCACGCGGACAATGCAATTTCGTCACCGATATCGCGACCAAACTGCCGATGGCGATTATCTGCGACATGATGCAGGTGCCGCGCCAGGATTGGAACTCGCTGTTTAGGTGGGCCAACATGGCGATGGGCGCCGACGATCCCGAATACCAGATCGGAACGCCCGCGGAGACCCATCAGCACGGCTACGGCAACCTGTTCAATTACACGCTGCGGCTGGGGAAGGAGCGGCGCGGCGGCAATTGCGAAGATCTGATGAGCATTATCTCCAACGCCGTCGTGCACGACGCTCAACTCGACGACGGTGAAGTCGGCGGCAACGGCTTCATGTTCGTGATCGGCGGATTGGAGACCACGCGCAACGCGATTTCGGGCGGAATGCTCCAACTCATAAAGAATCCGGACCAGATGCGGCAGTTGCGTGAAAACCGTTCGCTGCTGCCCAAAGCAATCGAGGAAATCGTCCGCTGGACCAGCCCGATCACCCATCTTGGCCGCGGCGCCAACCGCGACGTCGAACTGAACGGCAAACCAATCAAAAAAGGCGACCCCATCGTGATTTGGCTGCTATCGGCCAATCGCGATGAGCAATGGTTCAGCAATCCGGACCGCTTTGACATCACCCGCACGCCCAACGAGCATATCGGCTTTGGTTACGGCGAGCATTTCTGCCTGGGGTCCCACCTGGCGCGGCTGGAATTGCGGCTGATGCTCAACGAACTGCTCGATCGCATGCCCGACATGGAAGTCTGCGGCGAGGTGACCCGGCTGCATTCCACCCTGGTCGCCGGGATCAAGAGCATGCCCGTGCGATGGAACCCGCCGCGTCACTAGCAAGCGATTGAGCTTCGCACCCATCCGGTGCCACATCACGCCCGCCAAGGATGCGCAGTTGAAGAATCGTGGCCATTATCGGAATGTTGTCCCGCGGGTTGCGCGGACGCCCGCAAGCGGAGGCTGGCGATTCGATGAGAAAGAACTTCGAGCAGATTTCCGACTTCAACCTGAGTCACGAGGAAGAGGAAGAGCTAATCGGCACCCAGGACGAGTGCACGCTCATTTGGGGTCGAAAAGACGGATGGCCGGTGGGCCTGACGATGACCTACATCTACCGCGACGGCAGGATCTGGCTTACCACCAGCGGACAGCACGCGCGGGTGCTGGCGCTCAAGCGTGACCCGCGCTGCTGCGTGGTCATATCGAGCGCCGGGGCCGGCGAGATTCCGATGGTCGCCGGCAGCGCCCCGACCATGCGCAAGGGCAAGGCGACCACGATTCGGGGCCGATGCGAAATCCTTACCGACACCGCCACCAAGAGCTGGTTTTTCCGCGAGTTCGCCGCAGCCGTCTTTCCCGACGACCCCGAACGGCAGCAGGGCTTCATTACGATGATGGATTCGCCGCGGCGTGCGATAATGTGTGTGACGCCGGAGGGCGGCCACATCACCTGGCATGTCGGCAGGCTGCAGGCCGAGACCGGCGGCGCCGTGGGCAAAGAGTCCAACAGCTGAGGAAGATCGAGGCGACAGGTTGCGCCATTGAGTGATTTGCTTCATGAATCTAATTTGAACAATGGTTTTGCCGCAGGATCGGGGCTTACGCTGGACGATCAGGCAGCGTGCGGTGGTCGCGAGCGACCCGCGCACAGAACACAACGGTTTGAAGTAGCGGCGATTTGCGGGCTTACAATCAGTCGAGGATAAAAAGCGATGTTACTATTGTATTTTCATGAGCGGCCGTACGGCTACGTTCCGGAAGAAGAAGTGATCAAGAACCGCGGCTTTTTCGGTATCCCCAACCGCTTCTTCGATGCGCAAAAAGGCTCCGATCTGTACAACACCTACCTGGACGAAATGCAGTACGTTGAGGAGGTCGGGATCGACGGTGTGGTTCTCAACGAGCATCACGGCACTCCATTCTGCATGGGCGCGGTGATGGACGTCGAGGCGGCGATCCTGGCCCGCATCACCAAAAAGATGAAGATCGTGCTGCTGGGCAATCCCTTGCCGGTGGTGCGCAATCCGGTGCGGCTGGCCGAGGAACTGGCCGAGATCGACATGATTTCGCGCGGCCGTCTGGTTACCGGATGGGTGCGCGGCGCCGGCAGCGAACAGCTCTTCAATAACGTCAGCCCCTCGCTCAATCGCGAATATTTCAATGAAGCGCATGACCTGGTGATCAAGGCCTGGACCGAGCCTGGCCCGTTCCGCTTCGAAGGCAAACATTTTCACTATCGCTTCGTAAACCCGTGGGCGCTGCCCTTCCAAAAGCCCCATCCTCCAATTTGGATCCCCGGCCTGCTGAGCCCCGAATCGGTGATTTGGGCGGCGGAACATCGGTATCCCTATATCGGTCTGGGAACCGGACTCAAAGCCACCGCCGAACTGTGGAACATCTACGCCGACAAAGCCGCGGAAATCGGCTTTCAGGCCGGACCGGAAAATTTCGGCTACATGCAGAACGTGTATATCGCGGACACCGAGGAAAAGGCCCAGGAGGTAGCAAAATACAACCTCTATGGCGGTGGGGGCGCGGCCTTTGCGCGGCCCGAATGGACCCTGCCGCCAGGCTACAACTCCAAGGAAGCGACCCGCCGTTTGGCGCGCCTGCAGGTGGCCACCAAGGGTGAGCGCACCGCCTTTCTGGGCTTGAGCGCGACGCCTGATCAGCACAACGAGAAGGCGGCGACGGCGGCGGTGAGTGCCCGGACCCGCCTGGCGCGTGGCGAGATCGACATCGAAGAGGCCAAGCGCAACATCTACGCCGGTTATCAGAAGGCGCAAGACAGCTTGAGCATCATCGCCGGCACCCCCAAGACGGTGCTCCCCAAGCTCAAGCACATCCTGGAGGTCCTGCGCTGCGGTGCCCTCGCTATCTCCCAGGTCAACGGCCCGGCCTCTCACGAAGACCGGATGCTGAATATCAAGCTGTTCGCCCAGGAAGTGGCGCCGGCGCTGCGCGAGCACGCCAAGGAATTGAATCTGACTGACGCCTTCCAGGTAAAGCCCGGCTCGCGCCCGCTGACCGCCCAGCGCTCCCAGGTATCGTGGCCCGAACTGCTGGCGAAACAGCCCGCCTAGCCGCTCTGTGCTTTTCTAGCTCTACCGACTGTCCCCTCTCCCACAATCATTGGTGGGAGAGGGGAAGGGTTCTGATCCACCCCATACCCTCGGCGCACGCCCTCTTCCCACCGGGAAATAAAGCACGACAGGCTGGAAGCCTGTCCCACCAAAGCAAGATCCCACCAAGCCGGGATCCTGCGAAGTGAACAGATCCAAGCGGGACAGCCTTTTCTATATGCCCTTGCGGGCTTGTTAGCAGCGGATTCCTACTCCGCGGCGGTCGCCGCGAGGGTGGCCGTTTGCAGTTCCAGCGGCACGATTTTCTTAAGTTCCGGGAGAGCTTCGGCCGCGAACAGCTTCATACTGCGTTCGGCCAGATCGTAAGGTATCCCGCCGTAGGTGAACACCAGGATCAGCCCTTGCGCGCCAACCAGTTCGTGGTGTTCGCGCAATTTCTTAAAGCACATCTCGGGTGTGCCCCAGGCCTGCGTCTTGATGAAACCCCTGACCGCGGCGTCGATTCCGCCGGGCGCGGCCAGCGCCTGCTGCGCCGCCTTGTAGGACTCGTATCCCTTAAGCGTGGGCAGCCGCGCATCCGCCATTTCGTAGTGCGCAAACGCGGACAATTGATACGCGCCCATGTACTGGTTCGCGATCTCCTCGGCCCGGCCCGCGTCCTCATCGCAGTAAACGAAGCAAACTGAAAACGGTGCAGGTCCGGGTCTGCCGTGAATCTGCTCGAAGGCGCGGCGATACGCGGTCAAATCCGCCTCAACGAATTCCCGCGGTTTGGCTGGAATCAGCAGGACTCCGAGTCCCAAGTCGCGCCATGATCTCGGCCGACTCCGGGGACGTGATCGCGGCGAAGGCGCGGTCCTTGAACGACCTGACCGGCCGTGGCCGGATTTCGCGGCGCACCTGATGAACGACCTTGCCGTCGAATTCGCACACCCCGGTCTCCAGTCCCTGCATTATCATCTGGACCGATTCGATAAACAGGTCGCGGCTGGCCTCCTGATTGACGCCCAGACCTTCGAACTCAATCCGCGCGACGCCTCTGCCCATGCCGAAGATGAAACGGCCGTTGGAGAGCTGGTCGAGCAGCGCGACCTCTTCGGCGACTCGAATCGGGTTGTGCCACGGCAGCACCACCACCTCGCTGCCGAGCTGGACGTGCTTGGTCCGTGCCGCCCAGAAGGTCAGAAACTGGGTTACGTCGGGCACCATCGTGTAGTCGTCGAAATGATGCTCGACGCTCCAAATGGCCTGATAGCCCAAAGGCTCGGCGAGATCGCCCAACCTGATTTCGTTGCGATAGACTTCGCGATCGGCGCGTCCCAGACCCTGAAAGAACATGGCGATTCCAACGTTCATGGTCGTGCTCCTCGGCGGGCGTCAGAGCGAACATAGTTCCAATCTCGTTTTTTGTCCAAGCCAATGCGCACCGGTTAAAGCAACCGGGAGAGCATCGCTATAGCGCGACGGTTTATCGAGGCCTGTGGGAACGATGTCGGCGCTTATGGGGTCATGAAAGCGCGTACGGCTAGCAAGGAGGTTGAACAGGACTTCCGCTGGTCTTCCCAACAGCAGGCTGTTGAAAAGGATTTTCACCGCCTGCTCCCTCACTCTAATCTCTACCAGCGGGAGAGAAGATTCAGGAAGGAAGCCAGTTTTTATGCAGGGTATTGAGAACGAGCATTCAACTCGATCGATCTTAATTCAACACCGCGTGTACGTCTATTTCAACAACGACGCAGGCGGCAAGGCGGTCATGAACGCGCGCACCTGGGGCGCATGTTGATCAGGACCGGCGCGAGCCTTCGGACCACAGGGGCCGTTGCGCTCAGTCGATTTTGAGGCGCTTTTTGGCCTCTTCGCTCATTTTGTGCGGGGTCCACGGCGGATCCCAGACGATCTCGACGCTGGCGTCACGGCAGTCCGGCAACCCCAGCAGTTTGTCCTCGATGTCGCGCGAGATCATGCCTCCCATGGAACATCCGGGCGCCGTCAGGGTCATCGTTATGAGCACCACGTCGTCCTGGATGCTGACGCCGTACACCAGGCCGAGGTCGAGCACATTGACCGGAATTTCCGGGTCGTAGCACTCGCGTAGAACCTCGTAAACCTCTTCTTCTGTTACCATTGGGAATCGGCTCTCCAGGCGATTTCATGATTATATAGGAAAGCTGGTCCCGGAACACTCAAGGCGGCGCCGCCGTCCAAACCCCCGGGCGTCAGATGGAGAATTGGTGATGGTTGACAAAGAGGAACTTTACGATCAGGCCGTGGACCTGTACGCCGACGAGAAGTATGACGAGGCGATCGCGCTTTACCAGCAGGCGCTGGAAGACGACCCCAAGTACACTGACGCCATCCACGGCCTCACGATGTGCTACCAGGCCAAGGGCGACCTCGACGGCGCTATCGAACTGACCCTGAAGTACATCGAGCAGGAGCCCGAAGACATCCTGGGCTGGACCAATCTGAGCATGTTCTACCAGAAGAAAGGGATGGTGCCCGAGGCGGAAAAAGCCGGCGCCGAGGCGCGGCGGCTGGACTGGAAACGCCAGCTCAAGGAAGGCAAAAAGTAAGATGCGCCGCGTCGCAGCGCGCCGGGGCGCAGGTCGCGTGCGGCTATCCTGATGGCGCGCAATCCGGTTGGCGCGGTTGCCGCGTTCTTCGATTTCGAAGGGCACGAAACCAATTTTCAGCGCGAGATCCTGGCCGGGCTGACCACCTTCGTCACGATGTCCTACATCATCGCGGTCAATCCCGCGATTCTCAAAGAAGCCGGGATCCCTCCGGGTCCCTCGATGGTCGCCACTATCCTGGCCGCGGTCGTCGGCACCCTGATAATGGGGCTGTACGCCAACCGTCCATTCGCGATTGCTCCCTACATGGGCGAGAACGCCTTCATCGCGTTCACCGTCGTCAAGGTCATGGGCTACTCGTGGCAAACCGCGCTAGCCGCCGTATTCCTGAGTGGAGTGCTATTCGTGGCGCTGACGGTAGCGCGCATCCGGCAATGGCTGCTGGAATCGGTGCCGGCCGGATTGCGCTACAGCTTCGCCGCCGGAATCGGCCTGTTCCTGGTCTTCATCGGCATGAATGAAGCAGGCATCGTGGCGCTTGGCGTGCCCGGCGCCCCGGTGCGGATCGGAGCGATGAACTCGCCGCAGGTGTTGGCGGCGGTTGGCTGCTTCCTGCTGATTTCGGTGCTGATGCTGTGGGAGGTGCCGGGCGCGATCCTGATCGGAATCCTCGCCACGGCAGCCGCGTCGTTCGTCCTCGGCTTGGCGCCTGCTCCCGCTCGATGGGTGAGCGCACCGCCCGATATACGTCCATTGCTGTTTCAGATCGATCTGCACCGCGCGCTCAGCTCCGGCTTCCTCGGCGTGCTGCTGATCGTCTTCGTGATGGCCTTCATCGATACTCTGGGCTCGCTGATTGGATTGTCCGCGCGCGCCGGCTTTCTGGACGAGGATGGGCGTCTGCCGCAAATCGAACGCCCGATGCTGGCTGACGCAATCGCAACCACGGTGGCGGGCCTGATCGGCACGACTACTTCCGGCGCATACATCGAGTCGGCAACCGGTATCGCCGCGGGCGGACGCACCGGATGCACCGCCGTGGTCACCGCGCTTCTGTTCGCCGCGGCGCTGTTCTTCGCCCCCTTCATCACCGCGATTCCGGCGGCCGCGTACAGCCCCGCCCTGATCGTGGTCGGGCTGCACATGCTGGCGCCAATCGCCCAAATCGATTTCAACGATTATACGGAGATGCTCCCGGCGTTCGCCGTGATCGTGCTGATGAGCTTCACCTACAACATCGGGATCGGGATCACCGCGGGGTTCGTGCTCTATCCATTCTTCAAGGTCGTAACCGGCCGCGCTCGCGAAGTGCGCCCCGGATTATGGGTCCTGAGCGCGCTCTCGCTGCTGTTCTTTATTTTTTATCCCTACCGCTGATTCGCAGCCGTTAACGCCCAATCGCAATGCCATTGGGACCGGACAGTCCGGTGTCGGGCCCGCTGATAGTAGCGACCGGTGCCCCGTTACGGTTGCCGGCGGTCACATACGTTATAATGCTCTCGGTCTCGTACCGTTACCTATCCAAGCATGGCGAGAAGCATCGAGATCCCGAACGCTGTCGACAAATCTAAATTAGCTCAATTGACTCGTCTTCTGAACGCTCGAAACATTTAATCCAACGGATTTGTTGTATTAAATGTATGGCAAGTAAGCGCGATCCAAGCTCCACGGAGCTCCTGGAGGCTGCCCTGGGCCTTGAGGTTCGAATTCTTGACGCGCTCTTGTCGTCGCGCGCGTGGAGAACGGACGAGATCGCTTTTCAGGGCGACACCTCGCTTAAATTTGCGCATGGTTCGGTCCGTTTCTCTGAGGACCTCGATTTTCTGTTGGCGGAAGAAATGGCGGATAATGTCACGCAGGTCGCCCAGAGCGCCCTGGCTCGAGTGCGGGAAACCATGGCGATTGACGCGCCGGAGGACTCGATCACGCTGAAAGTGGGCCGCCGCAGCGGGAACACCTGGCCGCTCACTTTTGTTCGGTCAAGTGGGCGATTTCGCAACTCCATCCGCGTAAAGGTAGATTTCCAGCTAGTCCCGAAAATCCTGCTGGAATCTTACCAAAAAGAATTGGTCACTTTTGCTTTACCACCGCAGCTTCGCGCTGGGGTGAAGGCGATGCTGCCGGCAGCCACGCTTGATTCCATCTACGCGGATAAGATTCTCGCAATCGCCGGCCGCCCATATTTGAAACCGCGGGATTTCTTTGACTTGTGGTGGCTGCGCACGCAGCAGGGTGTCAAAGGACCGTCCGAACAGGGAAGCCTGGTCGAACGGATTGCGACTGCGGCGGCGATGTATGGCAAGACCCCGACGGACGCTCTTGCAGGTTTGGAGAAATTCTTGCGGAGCAGGGAAGTAGGCGAGATCACGGGGATTGTTGAGCGTGACTTACCCCGTTGGCTTCCTGAGGCACTCGTCAATCAATTCAACCATCACAACACCTGGCGCTCGATCGCGGAGATCGCTTTCGCCGATATTGCAGCCGCCGCTGAACTGCTCAGGCGCGGAGGAGGCGGCAGCGGCGGGGACGCAAGAAGCAACTGATGAACCAGAGCCAGCGCCGGGCATCGGCCGTTGAACGGCTAAGGGCACTGCCACCAGTTTTTCGGGGCAGCGATCTTTCCCTTCGCTTCGGCTGGAGTACACACGAGGCAGGCGAATATCTGCGCCGATGGAAGCGGCGGGAACTCGTGAAACCGGCCGGGCCGCGAGCTGGTGTATACTTCAACCTGATTTCGGAGGCATTAGCGCCGGAGACGCATCTCGAGGAAGCGGTTGTAATGCTGTTTCCTTCGGCTGTCGTAGTTGGTGCCTCTGTCCTTCATGAGGCGGGCTGGATTACCCAGATTCCGCGCCAATTGGACGTGGCCGTACTACGCCGGCGCACGTTTCCCGCAATAAAGGGCGTCGTACCGCATCCGCGCAACATCTTCTGGTATCGCTTGGTTCATTCCCGGCTTGAGCGTACCGAAGGCCGCGACGTTCCACGGCTCGATCCACCCTTTGCGCTAGCCGATGCGCTTAAATGTCGCGATGGGTGGGTTCCACAACCTGACGACGTTGAGTTCCCGGAAGCAGAGGATGCCCAGCGATTTCTTCGGGCTTGCAAGACCCTGAGAATGGCTTTGGATCCCGGGTGGCGCAACGCGATCCGTTTGGCGTCCCCGGATTCGGCTGAAGAACCCGACCGGCGCGAACGAGTCGTGATTTGAAGTCGTCTGCCGCGTCAGTTTGGGGGCAAGTACCCGGCGCCGGAGATGTCGATATTATACAGCCGTACGCCGTTGTCCCACATGATCTTGCGCTTGCTCTCCTCGGCGATGTCCGTTTCCACGAACTCCCGGGCCGCATCGACATAGCGCCGGCCTTCGGGGTGGCCAAAGTCGGTGGAGAGCACGATGTTGTTGTCTCCCAGCGTTTCCAACACGTGCTTGATCTCCGGATCGTCCTGGTCGCACGAGATGTAGCATTGGCGCTTGAAGTACTCGATCGGGCTCAGTTTCAGGCCGGGAACCTCGAGGCCGCGGAAACCTCCCTGAACTCCACTGGCCAGCCGCTCCAGCCAGAACGCGGCCCATCCCGCGCCCGACTCAAGATGCACAACCCTAAGCCGGGGATGTCTTTCCAGCACTCCACCCATAATCAGCGCGGCGCAGGCGATCATGTTGCCAAGTACGAAAGCGAACACGCTTTGCGCCGCTCGGACCGCAAAACGGAATTCGGGCACCGCCTTTGAAGCGGGCAGATAGTGATAGAGCATCTCGTCGGTCGGAGTGCCGGTGCCGCAATGGACAGCGACCGGGACGTTGAGATCCTCCAATTCACTCCACAATCGATCGTACACGCCCTCGTGGAGCCGATGCTCTCCGACCGGTGCGGGATTAAACGTCACCGCGCGGAAACCGAACTCTTTGACGCATCGGCGCGCCTCCTGGGCGGCCTGCGCCGGATCGCGCAGATCAATGGACGCCGCGCCCAAGGCCCGTGGTCCGGCTGCCGCGCAGAAGTCATGCAGCCAGTTGTTGTACGCGCGCCGGTAGGCGGCCGCGGTCGCCGCATCCAGGTGCGGATCCTGGGTATGCCACAAAGCGGCCGTGGGATAGACGACCATGTAATCGATCCCGGCGCGGTCCAGCGCGGCCGGATACGCCTGCGGCTGAAAACCCTGGCGGGCGATTTCGGAATAGGCGACGTCGTGGCCGGGCAAAACTACCTGTTTAAACGCCAGGGCAAGTTCAGGATCATTGACGGGATCGTTATCGCGTCCGAACGGCATCTCGCATTGCCCGCCATCGCAGTATGCAGTGGGGGTTATGACTTCGATGCCCCAGGCCGGCGGCTCGCCTTTGTATCCGGTCCAGGCCCGTGGCATGTGCGAGCGAAACTTCGGCTCCAGATATTTTTCGAACAGATCGTCCGGTTCCAGAATATGCGCGTCGGCATCGAGGAACTTGTACCCTCTGAACATTCACGTACTCCTCTCAGGCCGCCCGGTTCAAATCCGCAGCACCTGTCCGGGCATCGCGCCGCTATGCTTGCCGTGATCGAGGACCACCTCGCCGTTGACGACCGTGTACTCCACGCCCTGCGCCGGGATCACCAGGCGGCGGCCGCCGCCGGGCAAATCGCTGAGCCACTTCGCGCGTCCAGTCGAGCCGATGGTGTTGTAATCGAAGATGGTGATGTCCGCGGGCAGCCCCGCGGCCAGGCGGCCTCTTTGTGGAAAGCCAAACAGGGCGGCAGGCTCCGACGTTATGCGGCGGACCGCATCTTCCAGGCTCAGGACCTGCTTGTCGCGCGACCAGGTTCCGAGCAGATAGGTGGTGTAGCCCGCGTCGCACAACAGATCGACGTGCGCGCCGCCGTCGGCCAAACCGATGAGCGTTCGCCGATCGTTGAGCAGCGGCGCCAGCAGGCTTTCGTCCATCATGCTGACCGAGAACCAGGTGGCGAGGTCGTCTTCGAGCGCGATATCGATGAAGGTGTCGAGCGGGTCGCGGCCGCGCTCGCGGCTGATCTCGACGATGGTCTTGCCTTCCAGCCGCTTCAGCGCAGGATCGCCCGCGGTATCGACGTCGACCCGGTTCCAGTCGCTGGTGAAAATCTGCGGCTTGCGCATCTCTTCGCGGAAGGCGTTGCGGAAGCCAGGATCGGAATAAATCTTCTTCTGCGCCTCCGCCGGCTGGTTGAAGAGCGACTTCCAGGAATTCAGACTGGCCATCAAAAATGGATTGCGCAGATTGAGTTGAAGCCGCGACGTGTGGGCCGTGACTTGCGGGATACCGCCGCGTGCGATCAATGGCTCGATCTGATCCAAGGTTTCCAGGCATGACTCGACCCGCCCATGCAGCGGGACCAGCGACAGCCAGGTAACCGGCCGGCCGCTCTCGGTCAGCAGCACGTCGAGCAGTTCGGCTTCCTCTTTGGAAAGGGTGTCGATTTCCTGGCTGAGCGAGATCTCGATCGTACCCTTGCCGAGTTCTCGCAGCGCATTCGCATAGCTCTTGAGCTCTTCCAGATTAGCGTGGCGGCAGGCCAACGGACGCCCCTGATAGCCGATATGCTGACGCAGCCGGGTGTGCGAAAAGCCGACTGCTCCGGCCGCGACCGCCTCCTTGATCAGCGCCTTGATCTGGGCGATTTCCGCCGGTCGCGCCGCCCGTTCCATCGATTCTTCGCCCATCACGTAATGGCGAAAGGGTGTGAGCGGGGCAAGAAAGCCGAGGTTGAGCGCGCTGCCGCGCTTTTCCGCCGCGTCGATGTATTCGGGAAAGGTCTGCCAATCCCAGGTCGTGCCCTTGGACAGAACCTCGAACGGGATCCCTTCCACGTTGACCAGGTCCCAGGTGGCGATTTCGCGCGTCTCCGGACGGCACGGCGCGATGCCGACGCCGCAGTTGCCCATGATCACGCTGGTCACGCCGTGCCATGAGGAACAGGTCACCAGGGGATCCCAGCAGATCTGCGCGTCGTAGTGGGTGTGGGGATCGAAGAACCCCGGGGCCACGATCAGGTCCGAGGCGTCGATAACCCGTTTAGCGCCATCCTTGACCTTGCCGATCTCGGTGACCCGGCCGTCCGCGACCCCGACGTCAGCTCTGAAGCGTTCCCGGCCAGTCCCGTCCACCACGGTTCCATTTTTGATCACCAGATCCAATGCCATAGCGAGCCACTCCCGTTGGTTGATCGCGGCAGGCCAGTCCCGCCCGATGCGTTGCCTAATCTTTAGCTCAGTCGCGTTCCCGGCGCTAACCGCGGTTTTTCCGTCCGAAGGCGCTAACGTCGGCGGCGGGTTTTGGGCTAACCTCGCGAAAGATCATCCAAGGAGAACGGCGATGGCGGAATCGAGCAAGCAGCGTTTGGCCGGCAAGGTTGCAATCGTTAGCGGCAGTGGAAGGGGGATCGGCCGCTGCGAAGCGATGCTGCTGGCGCAGCAGGGCGCGAAGGTGGTGGTCAACGATATCGGCAGGGACCCCGACGGCAGCCGCCGCGCGAACAAGGTGGTTAGCGAAATCATCGACGCCGGCGGCCAAGCGGTGGCGTCAACCGACAGCATTTCGACCCTGGAGGGCGCCAATCGCACGGTCGAACTCGCGATCAAAACCTTTGGCGGACTGGATATCCTGGTTAACAACGCCGGCCTGCGCGCGCCGACCGCGATCGACGAATTGACCGAGGAGCAGTGGAACCTGGTGCTGGACTCCCATCTCAAGGGCACCTTTGCACTGATCAAGTTTGCCGTGCCGCATTTCAGGAGTCAGCGTTCCGGCGTCATCATCAACACCGGTTCCGAGTCCGGACTGGGCCATCCGTTCAACTCCGCCTACGGCGCCGCCAAGGAGGGAATCGCCGGTCTGACCCGCAGCCTGGCGCGCGAACTGGGACGTTTCGGCATCCGATGCAATATGATCCGGCCGCGCGCGGCTACCCCCGGAGGGCCGGAGTTCATGGAGATGTACCAGAAGTGGATGCCGATGGCGCAGGCGCTGGGGCGTTACTGGCTGGGCGAACGGGCTCACGTCCACACCGGCGAAATGAAGCCGGAGCGGGTGGCAGAGCTAGTCGTGTGGCTATGCACCGACGCCGCGCGCCAGGTCAACGGCCGGGGCTTTTACGTGGCGGGCGAAGAGGTCGGTCTGTGGTCCGAACCCGAACTGGTCCGCTGCCTGACGCGGCCGGGCGGCTGGGACCTGGATTCGCTGGACGAATTCGGCCCTGACAGCCTGGTTTTCGATCTGACCAACAAGTTTCTGGTCGACGATAAGCCGGGGAAAGCCTAGTTGGCGGAGGTTTTACCCGCGCAGATCGGTTTTCGCGCGATGATCCGAAAGTGCTAAGCTAACGGTTAAGGAACGTTGGGTCACGAGCTTGCTCGGTATCGCATCATGAAGGCTGTGGATCTCGCTGCTTCCGGCGTAGGACCCGGGGTCGAACCTGCCCCGCGAATCAGGACGTTCGCACACCAGGCATGGCTCGATTTGCTTGAATCGGGTCAGAGGAGGATGCGTTTTGCTAACGACCTCGCCGTCGTAGCGGGAGCTTGGTGGAATGTTCGCTGGCAGGATGACCGGCTGATTGTCCAGCGGCAGTTAGCACTCCCTGCCGGCACCGCGTTGAGCATATTCGCCTCCTCAAGCCCAACGCTCGGCTCGCCCGAAGTAATTTGCGACGGCGAATGCATTCGAGCTGACGGAGAACCGGAAGACCCGAAGGTCACAGACGACATGGCCTATTTGATGGCCAAGATCGCGAAAAACCTGAACTGGCCTCACGTTGTGCTTCACGGCAGCGCTCTGTTTCAAAGCAAGTTTCGCCGCCACGCTCTTCATGAAAGCGACTTCTACACCTGGGCTTTCGAAATGGCGCATGCTCTGAGGGAACAGCGACCTGCCGATCTCGACTGGGATGATATAGCCGAGGAGCTTGAGGACTTGGGCATCAGTCAGGAAAGAGCTTTCGAAGGTCATATGCAGGTGCTGCTCGCCCATTTGCTCAAATGGGCTTACGAACCTGATCACAGAAGCAAAAGCTGGAAACTGAGCATCGCGAATAACCGTGACGATTTGAGGGAAATCATGAACCGAAATCCCGGATTGCACCAGCGAATTCCGATGCTGCTGTTCAGCGCGGCTTATCGCAAAGCCCGTCGCGACGCCGCCAGTGAAACCACGCTTGACGAAGACGACTTTCCCATCATTCGCCGTGGTCCTATGATCGGGTGATGGACGAAGGCTTCTGGCCAGACGCAAGTATCGGCACTCCCTCTTGAGAACAGCATTCCGAACGATCGAGAAACGCGACGATCATCTGGAATGACCTCCACACCTGACTTCGACGCCACCTTGCGCGAGCATGGCCTGGGCACTCTGCGCCGCAGCGTCCCGACGACCTTTCAGGTTAACGTCGGGAAGCTGTGCAATCAGGCCTGCCATCATTGCCATGTCGACGCCGGCCCGGGACGCAAGGAACAGATGACGCGCGCGGTTGCCGAGCAGGTAATTAAACTGGTGGCGGACAGTCCCACAATCGCCAGCGTCGACCTGACCGGCGGCGCTCCGGAACTGAATGGCAACTTTCGCTACCTGATGGAAAGCGCGCGTGCGCTAGGGCGTCACGTCATGGTGCGATGCAATCTGACCGTGCTGTTTGCCGGCGGGATGGAATGGTTGCCAGAGTTCTACCGTGATACTCAAGCGGAACTGGTGTGCTCGCTGCCCTGCTATGGTCCGGACAACGTTGAGCAGCAGCGCGGCAAGGGCGTCTTCGAGCAAAGCATCCAGGCCCTGCGCCGGCTCAATCGCCTCGGATATGGCCGCCCTCCACTCACGCTACATCTGGTTTACAACCCGGTCGGGGCCTTTCTTCCGCCCGCGCAGGCGCAACTCGAACAGCGCTACCGCGAGGAATTGGGCGCGCTGGGAGTTGAGTTCAACCGCCTTTTCACTATCACTAACATGCCGATCAAGCGCTTCGCGCGTCAACTGCGCCAATGGGGCAAAGACGCGGAGTACATGAGCCTGCTGGTCAGCCATTTCAACCCCGGCGCCGTAGCGGGCCTGATGTGCCGCACCCTGGTGAGTGCCGGCTACCAGGGGACACTTTACGATTGCGACTTTAACCAGATGCTGGAAATGCCGTTGACGCTTGAGGGCCGGCCGCTCACGATCTGGGACGTGAAGGATCTGGCCGCGCTAGCGGACAAACCCGTAGCGATCGGCTCCCACTGCTTTGGGTGTACGGCCGGAGCGGGTTCAAGTTGCGGCGGCGCGCTGGTATAACGCGCGCCCCCCGCTTGTGCCTGACGGGGCGCGATCCTCACTGATCCCGCCCGCTACCGTCGGACTGATTAGCGCGAGTAGTGCAGGCTCAACGCACCGACGCCGGCAGCGACGTTCAAGCCGTGTTGACCTTCGACCGACACCGGTTGCAGCGCGATCGAGTTCTTAAAGCCGCCGAGCAGCACATTCGCCCCACCGCCGACGCCCAGGGTCACACTCGCCGTGGCGCCGACATAGTGTCCCGCCAGCGCTCCGCGTCCGAGATCCGTGGTCGGGGCAGCCACCGCCCACAGGAGTACCGCCGACTGCAAGTAGCCAATGTCGGCGCCGAATTTGGTGATGGTGCCCCGGTAATGCTCGGTCCGACGAGTCTTCGACGACGTGTAGATGCAGCGGATATCGCGCGAGGACCCAATGATGAAGCCCCATCCCGAAGCCACATGACAGGTCAGGTAGCCGGTTTTGACCGTCATGTTATCGGCGTGCGCGGGCATCGCCATCAAGGAAAGCAGGAGTCCGAGGATCGCGACGGTCGTACAAGTCTTGTGTCTCATGAGTACCTCCAGCCCGCATGATAACAGCCCGCGCCCGATCCATGAAGAAGATAAGCGTCTTTTTGCATACCTGCCCGGCACCGTCATTTGCCCGGTTCGGCCAGTTTTATCCCGTCAGCTGGCAGGCGGTTGGCATCGAGGTTAAGTCCGCGGATTCCATATGTCATAATGGACGGAGCCAGCCCCGTTTTTTGGCGGGTATTGAGAGGTAAACGGAAGTGATGTTGAGCGAGTTGCGCGAAAAATTGGCCGATCTTGAGGAACGCTTTGGCAAGCTCGGGAGGCGTCTTTGACGTCGCTCAACTCAACACCCGCTATTCCGAACTGCTGGAGCAATCCAACCAGCCCGAATTCTGGAGCAAGCCCGAAACCGCCCAGGCGGTCGCCAGGGAACAGGATGAAATAAAGGCTAAGCTGGACGGCTTGGAGCGCCTGCGCGGTCATCTGGAGGAAGCCCGGCTGTTTTTGGCTATGGCCGAGGAGAGCGGCGCCGATGACAGCGAGGAGGCTCGCGAAACCGAGAAGGCGCTGGAGAAGGCGCGCGCGGAAATCGAAGATCGGGAGCTAAAGGTGATGCTGGGCGGCGAGTTCGATCGGCTTGGCGCGATTGTTTCGATCCATCCCGGGGCGGGCGGTACCGAGGCCCAGGACTGGGCGGAAATCCTGCTGCGGTTGTACCTGCGATGGGCCGAGCGGCGCGGCTACAAAGTTGAGGTCGCCGACGAGCAACCCGGCGAAGGAGCCGGAATCAAAAGCGCGACCTTCACCGTTGAAGGTGAGTACGCCTACGGTTATCTGAAGGCGGAGGCCGGCATCCATCGTTTGGTCCGAATCTCGCCCTTTGACGCCAACGCCCGCCGCCATACTTCGTTCGCGTCGGTCTTCGTCTATCCGGCGGTCGACGACAAGGTCGAGGTGATAATCAATCCCGCCGACTTGCGCATCGACACCTATCGCGCCAGCGGGGCCGGCGGCCAGCACGTCAACAAGACCGATTCCGCGGTCCGCTTCACGCACTTACCCACCGGAATCGTGGTGACCTGCCAGAACGAACGCTCCCAGCATAAAAACCGTGCGATGGCGATGAAGATTCTGCGCGCGCGGCTGTTCGAACTCGAGATCCGCAAGAAGCGCGAACAATTGGAGCAATTCACCAAGGACAAGAAGGATATCACCTGGGGCAGCCAGATCCGGTCCTACGTCCTTCAGCCCTATCGGATGGTCAAGGACCATCGCACCGGCGTGGAGATCGGCAATACCGACGCCGTGCTGGACGGACAGATCGATCCGTTCATCGAGGCCTACCTGCTCGGCGTGCGCAAGGCCGGCGCCGAGGCCAGTCTGGAGTAGGCGTGCGGAAAACTATCGATTGCCTGGCCAGCGCCACGGGATAAGACTGGGATTAAACGGACGGCGGCGGTTTTCCGGTTGCCGTCCCCAACCCGCGAAACGGAGAGGCGCCATGATCGACCTGTACTACTGGCCTACCCCAAACGGACAGAAAGTCAGTATTTTCCTGGAAGAGGCCGGACTGCCCTACAACGTCATCGGGGTGAATATCGGCAAGGGCGAACAGTTCGAGCCCAAATTCCTCGAAATCAGCCCCAACAACAAGATTCCCGCGATGGTCGATAACGAAGGGCCCGGCGGCAAGCCGATCTCGGTCTTCGAATCGGGCGCGATGCTGATCTATCTGGCGGAAAAGACCGGGAAGTTCATGCCCGGAGATGTCCGCGGACGCACCGAAACGATCGAATGGGTAATGTTCCAGATGGGCACGGTCGGGCCGATGCTGGGACAGGCCAATCACTTCCGTAACTACGCCCCGGAAAAGCTGCAGTACGCGATCGACCGCTACACCAACGAGTCCAAGCGCATCTTCAACGTGATGGATCGAAGGCTGTCCAAGCATGAGTACCTGGCGGGCGCCTATTCGATCGCCGACATGGCGTCGTGGCCGTGGATCGTCACCAGGAAAAAGGACGGCGAGTTCGATGAGTTCGCCAACCTCAAGCGCTGGGTTGACGTAGTTGGCGAGCGCCCCGCGGTCAAACGCGGAATGGCAGTGCTTACCGACGTGATTCAACGCGGCGCCGGAATGGACGCCAAAGCCAAAGAGATGCTGTTCGGCGCCAAGCAATACGAACGGCGCTAGAGCAACAAAACCCGACCCCTCCCAGCCCGCGCCTGCGGACAAATCCGCAGGCGCCACGGGCTGGAAGCCTGTGCCACGAAGCCATCTCAATCATTTAGAAGGGCGGGCTGTGGTCCTGCTTTTTTCCGTGGCACAGTGGCGAAGCCATTCCAGCCGGCGATTTTTTTCTTCCCAAAGGTCTCGAAAAAGCGGATGACAGTCTGGAAAGCCTGTCCCACCATCAAAAAATATCCTTTTTTTCTGCCACCATTTCCGCGGACCGCGCAGCCGCAATGGAAAGGCTGTTTATTTTTTTAGAAATAAATCTGATCCTGTGGGACAGGCTTTCGAGCCTGTCATCGATATTTCCCGCTTACGGACTCAATTCCACAGCAGAACAGTCGTTCGTAACTGCGGCTGCGTTTGGAAATGGAGCCGCAACCGTGAGCGCGCGAGACGAAAATCAAACCTCGACCAGCACCTCGTCGTCTTCCACCTTCACCGCGTAACACGCGACGCGCTTGGTCTCGTCTTCCATGTAGAAGCCGGTGGTGACGTCGTAAAACCATCCATGCCAGGGGCAGGTCACCACGTTGCCGTCGAGGTCGCCTTCACCCAGCGGTCCGCCGCGATGCAGGCAGGTGTTGTTAATCGCGTAAAACTTGCCGCCCACGTTGAACACGGCAACCGTCGTCTCTCCAACCTGGATCGGTTTACCGGTTCCCTCGGCGATGTCCGCCACCTTCGCGACTTTGACAAAATTGCCCACGGTTACTACCTCTCTGCCCTCGCCGATTTTATTGACACTCCCGTCCCGGCCGCAACTGGCCCGGCTTCAGGTGGTGTATTCCGCGTTGATTTTGACGTAATCGAAGCTGAAGTCGCAGGTCGTCATGCTGAAGCGTCCGGCCCCCTGCTTGAGATCCAGCCGCACGCTGAATTCCCGCTCGCGCATCGCCTTGGCCGCTGCCGGTAACGCGTTGACCAGGATCATACCGCGCGCGGCAATCCTGGTCTTGTCGATCCACAGTTCCAGCCGATCGGGATCGAACCGTACGCCACAGGCGCCCGCGGCTGCCGTGATCCTTCCGACATTCGGATCGTTGCCAAAGAACGCGGTCTTGACCAGCGGCGAGTTGGCAATTTGCCGGGCGACCCGGGCGGCGTCGGCGGCGGACCGCGCACCGCGAACTTCCACGGTGACCAACTTGGTCGCGCCCTCGCCGTCAAACACCAACTGGCGGGCCAGATTCTGCGCGACCCCGCCGACTGCGGCTTCAAAGGCGGCCAGTTCGCGGGCCGAAGGTTGATGGCCGCCGGCCGCGCCGCTGGCGGCCAGGATCAGCGTATCGTTGGTGGACATGTCGCCGTCGACGGTGACGGCGTTGAAGCTTTGTGGCGTGACCTTGGCCAGAATCCGGCGCAGCGCCGGTGCGGCCACCGCGGCGTCAGTCACGATAAAGGCCAGCATCGTCGCCATGTTTGGAGAGATCATCCCAGCGCCCTTGGCGGCGCCGGCGATGGTGACCGTCGCGCCGCCGATCCGGAGGCTGGTCGACGCCACTTTAGGCGTGGTGTCGGTGGTCATGATGGCCTGGGCAAATTCCGCCAGGCCGTCAGTAGAAAGCGCCTGGTAGGCGCGGCGTACTCCGGCGCGATATTTGTCGAGGTCATAAAGGTGGCCAATCACGCCGGTCGAGCAGTTCAGCACTAACTCTTGGCGGCATCCAACTTCCCGCGCTAAGGCGGCACATGAACCGAGCGCCAGCTTCATCCCCGCCTTGCCGGTAAAGCAGTTGGCCGAGCCCGAATTTGACGCGATCGCCTGGATGCGCCCGGCGCGCAACCGCTGTTGGGCAAGCGTCACCGGCGCCGCCTTGACCTGGTTGGTGGTAAACACCCCGGCCGCGGCGGCGGGCGCGTCAGCGACTATGAGTCCCAGATCTTTGCGATCGGGATCCGCTTTGAGACCGGCCGCAACCCCGGCAAACCTGAACCCGGCCACCAGCCGGGGCTCCGCTCTCACCTCCATGGTCTACCTCCGTCGCGCTATCTAAACCAAGGGCAACGATCCGGGCAAGCGCTGGAAAGCGCTTCTGGCCGAGAGTTTTTGGAAGTTCACAAAACTCATTGCGACTGAGCGGGATACGAAGGATGCACAGACGCGTGCGCTCCGGCCACAAAAGCCCCGTTTCAACGGTCCGGAAAATGATTGGACTTGTCGCAATATGGCTTGCTATCTAAGGATAACTCGTCAAAACGAGCGGAGAATGTTGACATGGCTACTATGACAGTTGGCCAATCCACAAAATCAGCCGCGATCCGCGCCCGGCTCTCACATCCGGTCATCGACACCGACGGTCACGGAACCGAGTATGGTCCGTTGGTCCTCGATTACCTCAAAGCGGCAGCCGGTCAGCGAGTTGCGGACCGGTTCAGCTCGGCGTTTTGCAATACCAACCTCGATCCCAGGTGGAAAAGCTTCTCGCTGGAAGAGCGTCGCGCGCGCCGCGGCCTGCGGCCAACTTACCGCGCCGCGCCGGCGAAGAACACGCTCGATCTCGCCACCACGTTGATGCCAGGCCTCATGTACGAACGGCTGGACGAAATGGGCCTCGACTTTACCGTGCAATATCCCGGTTTGGGTCTGGTCGTCGGCAACATCGACGATGAAGAGGTCAGACGCGGCTGTGCCAGGGCGATCAACAATATGCGGGCCGATCTGTATGGCGAATTTTCCGACCGAATGACCCCGGTGGCCGTGATTCCAATGCATACTCCGTGGGAAGCGATCGACGAGTTGGAACATAGCGTCACAACGCTGGGGCTCAAGGCCGTAATGTTGTCCAGTTACGTCCAGCGGCCAATCTCCATGATTGCCGACAAGTATCCGGAGGCGGCACATCACGCCCGTTGGCTCGATACTTTCGGTCTCGACAGCGAGTATGATTACGATCCGGTATGGGCAAAATGCGTTGAGTTGAAGGTCGTTCCGACTTTTCACTCGGTCGGCTACGGATGGGGCAGCCGCTCGTCGATTTCCAGTTACCTGCATAACCATCTTGGCAACTTTTCCGCCAGCGCCGAGGCGGTTTGCCGCGGGATCTTTCTGGGCGGAGTGCCCCAGCGCTTTCCCGGCCTGCCCTTCGCCTTTATGGAAGGCGGCGTCGCATGGGCCCGAGCCCTTTACTGCGATCTGATCGGCCATTGGGACAAACGCAATCCGATCGCAATTCAGGATCTGGATCCCGCTAAAATCGACTCCGCGTTGTTGACCGATCTGGTCAAACGGCACGGCACCAAGCTGGCTAACGGCCATCCCGAGGAGGTAGCTCAGAGCTGTCGTCCTATACTGAGCGTGTCGGAAGACCCCGCGATGATCGACGAATGGGCTCAGAGTGGGATCGCACGGCCGGAAGAAATAGCTCAAATCTTCGGCCGAAGATTT
Organism: uncultured Pseudomonadota bacterium; assembly: GCA_963805995.1. Lineage (GTDB taxonomy): Bacteria > Desulfobacterota > Binatia > Binatales > Binataceae > JAJPJA01. Next base: position 244,177 of record CAWDWL010000015.1, read on the forward strand.
TTCTTCGGCTGCGAGGGGGACGATCCCTTAAACGCGTCAGCTTTCGACACCAGGGGTATCCCGGGCGGGATCAGGCTTCAGGTCCTCTTCGGATCCGACCTCGGCCACTGGGATGTGCCCGACATGCGGCGCGTTACTGAAGAGGCCTACGAACTCGTCGAACAGGGTCTTGCCACCGAGGACGACTTCAAGGACTTCGTCTATACAAATCCAATGAGAATGTATACCTCGATGAACCGGGATTTTTTCAGCGGCTACGGTGCTGGAAGACCAGGCCAAACGGTTTCTCGCCGATGACCGAAAAGGTGCTTGATCGTCAGCATATCCGGCAAATCTGAGGTAGGAACCGCCTTAGACTTCGCCGTCGGGTAACTTTCCAGATTCACTAGACGCTGAAGAGGGCAAGTCGCCTTCGACCAGGCGGGCGAGTTCGTGCGCGAAGAGATCGAGCACATCCGGGAAGGCAAACACGGCGCCCGTTCGACCAAGCAGGCAATCGCGATTGGCCTCTCAAAGGCGCGCCGCGCGGGCGTACAGCTGAAGCCGCCCAAAACTTCGACGACTTCCGCTGAAACCCGCCGCAAGGCGCAACAGGACTCCGAGAAGGCAGGACGGAAAAACCAAGCCGTCACCAAAGCGATCCCGAGCGGTCAAAGCAGCACTGAAACGCGAGGGGAAAGAATCCGCGTCGGAAGCGGCACTCTCCCGCCAAGGCCGCGCCGCAGCGAAAGGAAGAACTCGAAAAGAGCGCAGCCAAGCGGCCCGAAAGGCCGCCAAAACCCGTGCGTCCGGACGCCGGAAGCGTCGTGGATAGCGGCGTGGCTTAAACCAAACGGAGATTGGCGGGCCGGTCCGTTTAACCAGGCGCGGTAAAGGAACACCTTGAAATCCGATGGCTGGAGGCGGACCCCAGCGGCTGCTATCCATCGCGGTATTCCGAAGCAGCCCAAAGGTATCTTGCGTGCCGCCAATTTTGATCACTCGAAATCGGTTACCCTCAGCGTGATGGCACAAAGAAGCTCCCGCCCCCCCGGAGAGGAAATCATTATCGACATCGGCAAGGGTCTGCGGCGTCGCCTTGTCTTTCGCGCAGACCGCCAGGATGCGATCGTTACCGACGGTCTGACCGCTTTCGGTTTGCTCTGCCTGAAGCACTCCCAGCACGCGGCATATACATAATGGCACCGGGGAACGGCGGATTGCCCTCACACGGTTGTTCCCGATGGTGCTCTCTAACTTGACCAAAGAGAGCGTCCGACAATATCAAGGCGGCGGGTCGGCAAACTTTGCCTCGCTTCGCATCATCCAGCTGAGCGAAATTGGTTTTTCCACGACGATTGCATTGAGCCGATTAGAATCCAAAAAGTGGACTTATGAGCTAAAGTTCGGCATTTATGAGGTCCAGGTTAGGAGCAGATTCGGGCCCGATGTCGCAACCAAGCAAATTGGCCACAATCATGGTCACGACGGCGGCAGTCATGATTGCCAGCTTCGTGGCAGTGTTTTTCATGAGGATGGCCACCACCAGGGTCAACCGCGACTTGCTTCAGCTTCGCATCGTGATCGACGATTTACAGGCGATACTTTCGAGTGCGAAAGATACTGAGACTGGCCAGCGCGGATACCTGCTTACCAGCAATGAGGCTTATCTCCAGCCCTACCGCCAAGGCGTAGCGCAGACCCAACTCGGCCTGCGCAGGTTGGCAGAAATGGCGAAAGCGGGCCAGCTGCGTAGCGTGGACGTGGGGAAGCTGGCGCAACTCGTGAACGAAAAACTGGACGAATTACGGCAAACGATTGTGTTGCGGCGGACGCAGGGCTTGCCCGCAGCTTTGCTAGTCGTTCAATCCAATGCTGGCAAGCAGGTGATGGACGCCATCCGGACTCAGATCGCGCAAATGTCATCCGTTAAGGAATCGGCCCTGGCGCAAGCGCATCGAAGAGTAGATGACCTCGCTTATTATGGCAATGTGCTAATCGGCTTGAGCACTGTGCTGAATCTCGCTGTCCTTGCCTGGGCCTATCGGCGCATCAAGGAAGAGTCGACGGGCCGGGAGATTACGACGCTTGAGTTACAACGACAGAAAGAATTGCTCGAGGTGACCCTCGCCAGTATCGGTGACGCGGTTATCGTCACCGATATCGAAGGTCGGGTCACCTTCATAAACGACGTGGCCGAATCGTTGACTGGCTGGAAATTGCAGGAAGCGATGCACCAGCCATGTGCCAAGGTCTTCCAGATTATAAATGAAAGCTCCCGGCAATCCGTCGAGAGCCCGATCGACAAGGTCCTGCGCCTGGGCACCGTAGTGGGCCTCGCCAATCACACCCTGCTCATCCGCAAGGACGCCACTGAGATTCCGATCGATGACAGCGGTTCACCGATAAAAGAGCCCAACGGCAATATGCGGGGAGTGGTATTGATTTTTCGCGACTTCTCGGAACACAAGGCAGCTGAAAAGAAGCTGATCGAAGCCAACGACGCTTTGGAAGCAGCGAACCAGGCCAAGGATCGGTTCCTGGCGGCATTATCGCACGAACTCAGAACGCCTCTCACGCCGGTGCTGGCGACGCTCACGTCATGGGAGGCTAGCGATGAGCTACCACCGTCCTTTTTGGCTGATATTCAGATGTTACGGCGAAACGTCGAGCTGGAAGCCCGTCTCATCGATGACCTGCTGGATGTGACCCGCATCGTCAATGGCAAACTATCGCTGAACCTGGAGTTGGTCGATGCGCATGAACTCTTGCAGGCGGTGGGCACTATGTACCGGAGTCAAATCAATGCCAAACGACTCAACGTGTCGATGAAGCTGAGCGCGACGCGACACTATATTAAGGCCGATTCCGCGCGTTTGCAGCAGGTATTTGGCAACATCCTCAACAATGCGATCAAGTTCACCGACCGCGGCGGACACATTTCCGTAAACAGCACGAACGATACCCAGGGGCGTATTAACCTGACCTTCAAAGACGACGGCATTGGGATGACCCCGGAAACCTTGAACCAGGTCTTTGAGCCGTTCAAACAGGGAGCCGACATCACCAACAGGTATGGGGGGTTGGGTTTGGGCCTGACGATCTCGAAGGCCCTGGTCGACATGCATGCGGGTAATCTGGCCGCTGCCAGCGACGGCCCCGGCTCAGGAGCGTCGTTCTCCGTAACTCTGCCATCCATTCAGGCGTCCACGATGAGGCTGCAGGAAATCGCTGGAGCAGGCGCCGTTAACAGGCGTGACGCGCATGGGATAAGTATCCTGTTGGTCGAGGATCATGAGGATTCAGCCGAGGTGATGAAGCGGTTGTTGTCTGAGAAGGGCTACCGGGTCGAAACCTGCGCCACAGTGGCCGAGGCGATAAAATTGTCCCGCGAACGGTCCTTCCATCTGCTCTTGAGCGACATTGGATTGCCCGACGGCACCGGCATCGACTTGATCCGTCAGGTCCGTCAGCACTCCACTATTCCTGCTATAGCGTTGACCGGATTTGGAAGCGATCAGGACATTGCGAGATACAAAGAGGCGGGTTTCGACGCGCACATCACCAAGCCCGTGAATTTTCAAAAACTTGAGATGTTTATCAATCAGTTTTTTAGCGATAACGGCTGACCGAGCATCCCGGCAGTTTTTTTTGAAAAGCCCGGCGATCGCGGGTTTATGATCGCCATCTTCTGCCATCTTTGGTCTCAACAGTCTGAATGAACACGTTGCTCCACAGGGTGTAAAGCCCGAAACGGCGGTCTCCTCGCCAGGTACGGGCAACGCGGACGGGAAGGTAAAAATCCCCTTGGTGGCAGAGTCTTAGGTCAGCACAGGCCGCGAATAGGTGCGGCTATGGCAGCGGATAGAGATCTCCGCGCGGCACAATGCGTGCATTATTTGGAGACCGCACGTTAGGAGGTCCGCCGATGACTGTTGCTGAACGAAACACAATTTTGATCGTCGATGACACGGCTGACGAGCGCGAGGCACTGGGCGAATTTCTCAAAGCGAATGGCTATATGGTGGCTTCTGCCGACAACGGCAAGGCCGCACTGAATAAAATCGAACAACTGCAGCCCCGGTTAATTCTGCTGGATTTAATGATGCCGGTGATGGATGGATTTACCTTCCTCGGCCTCGCGCAACGCAACGCGCTGCTTAAGAATGTTCCGATTATTGTGACTACGGGACATCCGTCACAAAGCCCGCCAGGCGCGACGGCGGTCCTCAGTAAACCGATTAAACCGGAAAGACTGCTGCCGCTCCTACGACGGTTTATGAGCGATTGAGCATTGATCAAGGATCCATGCACATATCTCGGCCCAGAGGCCCGCATCGAAAAGTGTGCGACAACGACGTGATTTTAGTTACCAGGAAAATTGAGTCCGAGCCGGGTCCGCGTCTTCTATCCGCCTGCAGCGGCGATAGGGTCCCGTCCAGCGAAAAGAATAGTGTCATGCGAGATCAAACATTTAGACGGACCCCCGTTCTCAGCTTGGTTGCCCCGTTCATTGTCTCAATTGCCGTTCTGGTGGGTGTCGAAATATATGGCATTCACGCTCACCTGGTGGTGGCCAACGGCGTTGTACAAAGCGCGCTTCTGCCCTTTTTTTCCGGAGTAGTGATCGTCTTCCTTGGTTACTGGGCATGGCGTCAGAATCGCACGGCCTGCGAACAGTTCAGTGAAGTGTTGGCGATGGCACAGCAAGCAAGAGCCAGAGCGGAAGAGGCGAGCCGGGCCAGGGATAATCTCCTCGGGACCGTTGCGCACGAACTACGGAATCCGCTTAATTCCATAATGCTTTGGTGCGTGACGCTACTGCGTGATCCAGCGCTCAGCGAAAGCGCCCGGCGGGGCATGATGGCTATCGAACGGGGAGCCCGCGCCCAGGGTCAGTTGATCGAAGACTTGCTCGACGTTCTGCGGATAGAAGGCGGGCGTCTGCGTCTTGACGTGCAGCGCGTCGACTTGGCTGAAGTCGTTCACGCAGGGGTCGAAAGCATGCGTGCGGCGGCGGACGCCAAGTCCATCGCGTTGCAAGAGATCATTGATCCCCGCGTTGGTCCTATTGCCGGCGATGCGGGGCGGCTTGAGCAGGTGGTCTGGAACCTGGTTTCCAATGCGGTCAAGTTCACTCCGATGGACGGTAAGATTCAAGTCCGATTGGAGTTCATAGATTCGCACGCTGGAATCATCGTGGTTGATACGGGACGAGGCATCGATTCTGCTTCGCTTGGGTCGGTGTTTGATCGCTTTTGGCAGGCTGATGGTCCGGGTCAAGAGCGGCAGGGTGTTGGTTTGGGCTTGTCTATCGTTAGGGAAATCGTAAGCTTGCATGGTGGCGCGGTCTTTGCCCACAGCGAGGGGCCGGGCAGGGGCAGCATATTCACGGTAAGACTGCCGCTCTCTGCCAGCACGATCGACTCAGCAGTCTAGCGGGTGCGCGTCCGGACGCATGGAAGACAGGGTTGAGAGTCTCGCGGCCGGTATGATGACCATGTGGTGAAACCAGCGAATCCCGCGGAACCGTCGGCGATTTTACGAATCTCTTATGGCGCAGAGGCATGAACGCTGATCAAGCCGCCAGAGAATCCCATGACCGCAATGGAAGCCGAATAAGATTGCTATATAGCAGCGGTCGCCTTAAGGATCCGTTAAGGTCGGTCCAGGAAGGTCAGTGATGGCCGCGATTTCCTGACTGTCGTTGAAGTTGCGCAGTGAATTAATCGTACTCCGGGCATCCTGATCTCGGACCCGGGTGCGGTTGCGCGCCGTGTCGATTATCGCGGTTGCGATGGGGTCGGCTTGCAGTTCGGCGTCATTGGACAGGACCGCCGTCAATCTGCGGCATAACTCGGCCTGGTCGCGCCATTCTCCCAGCTCGTCCTGAATATTCTTCAGCCTCTCGATGAGACTGCCGCTCCGGTCGATGCCAACCAGCAGGGAGTCGAGTTCCATCAGGTACCGGAAGGTTTTGGTCTTGATTCTGACCTCATGGAACCGCGACGAATCCGAGGCTGCCCGTGCCTTTTTCGCTGCCTGCCTCAATTTCTGATCTGCGCGCCGGGCGGCGGCGCCCAAATCGCTCCAGGAAAACCCGTCTTTCAGGCGCTGGCGTACTATATTTCTGATCTGACGTTCGAGATCGGCGAGATTAAAGTGTTTCAGCCAGCGCTTTGACTGTCCGCGGGCGGCCGCGCCTTCGATACGGGTTTCGTGGATCGCGATATTCCACAACTGCTTGCGACGCATGCTGGCCGCCTGCTTTGCCCGGGCCTGCATGGTATTTAGAAGCACGTCGATATCGCGCCGCGCGCTCAGCACGTGGCGCAGCCGCTTGAGCTTCTTGCGGGTCTTCCTGGCGGCTTTGGCCGGCGCGGAGAAAGCGACCACGTCAAGAACCGTCCCGAGCCGGCGCGTCGCAACGCGCAAATCATGAACCGCATCGGGGTCGCTTTTTCTCACCGAAAGCTTATAGCTCCGCCGCATATTTCGAAGCTGTTTCTTTAAATGGTCATTTAGCCGCTGCTTGAGTTCACGCCTGCGCGGCGACGAAAGCGTTTCAGGCTGAACTTGCGAATCTTTTTTCATATTGGAAAACGTCGGCAATTATCGATGGTCGATCCGGAAGCTCCTCGCTTGCAGGATTGATCGGGCCAGCGATTGAGGGGCAGACAACTCCACCGCTCGCAGCGCCTATTTCTCTGGCGGAGCTTCGCGGCCGTCGGGCGTTCGCATGACCTCGATCTTCACCGGGACGGTCCCTTCCTTGCGCGTCAGGCCGATGTCGTTTGCTGCCTTCTTCGACAAGTCGATCTTGTGACTTCCAAGCCCCGGCCCGTGATCGGTGAGAGTCACGTCGGTACTTTTACCGTTCTTGAGGTTGGTCACTTTGGCTTCGGTTCCCAGAGGAAGCTTGTTAGAGGCCGCGGTGCGGTCGTGCTGATGGAACCTCTCCCCACTGGCGGTTTTGTGACCGTTGAGCCTGTTCGGATAGAAAGTAGCCTTGCCGGTCAGCGTCTGACCGGGCCTCGAAACCTGTTTTTTCGATGATTTCTTTCGGGTGCCGCCGGATTCCGCCAGCGAACCGGGCGCGATAGTAAGGGTGGCGGTGAGCATCGCGAGCAGTATCATGAAACATGAGCATTTCAATTCAAAGTGGGGCATGCTTGATCCAACAGCATGTCACGACTGCTCCGCAAGCAACAAGTGCATATCGGCGGCACAATATAGCGGAGCCGGGCGCGCGCCCATCCCTATGAACCATCAAGTCATGCGTTTAGATCGTACGCGCCGATGGAGCGCCCTTGAACATCTGGCGCATTTTGGCTGCCAACTGATTCAAGGTGAACGGTTTGGAAAGCAGTTCGACCCCCGGATCGAGTCGTCCTTGATGCGCAATCGCATTCCTCGCATAACCGCTGGTGAAGAGCACGTTTAGACCGGGTCTAAGCAGTCGGGCCTGGTCCGCCAACTGCCGGCCATTCATTCCACCGGGCAGTCCCACGTCGGTGAATAACAGGTCAATTCCAGCTTTACTCTTGAGCAGTTCAACTGCGGTCGGCCCGTCCACCGCTTCCAATACGCCGTATCCGAGTTCGCGCAACATCATGGTGGTATTGGCGCGCACGTCTTCGTCATCTTCGACCAGGAGGATAATCTCGCCCTGCGCACCCACCGGAGGCTGCGGTGCCGCGCCCTCGATGGGGATTTCGGTATTACCATCCATCAGACGAGGCATGTAGATCTTGACGGTCGTGCCCTCGCCGGGTTCGCTGTAAATCTTGACGTGACCGCCGGATTGCTTGACAAAGCCATAGACTTGAGAAAGTCCAAGCCCGGTGCCCTGACCGATTTCTTTGGTGGTAAAAAACGGTTCGAAAGCTCTGGCAATTACGTCTGCGGTCATGCCGGTTCCAGTGTCGCTAACAGCGATCATGACGTACTGACCGGAAGGAACATCGTCGTGCGCCGCTGCGTAGGCATCATCAATGTAGGTATTCGCCGTTTCAATCGTGAGCCGTCCACCTTCGCGCATCGCATCTCGCGCGTTCACTGCCAGATTAAGCAGCGCGTTCTCCAGTTCATTCGCGTCTGCGAAGGTGCGCCAGAGTCCGCCGGCCAGGACCGTTTCGATACCGATGCTCTCGCCCAAAGTGCGGCGCAAAAGCTCTGACATGCCAGCGACCAGACGATTCACATCGAGCGTTTTGGAGTTCAGCGGTTGCCGGCGGGAAAAGGCCAGCAGCCGCTGGGTCAGAAGTCCTCCGCGTTGGGCGCCGCGGAGGGCGCCATCGGTCCAGCGCCGGAATTCGGTTGCTGAAACTTTTCCAGTCGACAAGCGCTGCTGTAGCAAGTAAAGGTTCCCGGTGATGACCTGCAGCAAATTGTTGAAATCGTGGGCGACGCCGCCGGTCAGCTGCCCAATCGCTTCCATCTTCTGAACCTGCCGAAATGCCTCCTCAGTCTTCATCCGCACGGCGATTTCGGCAGCGACTCTTTGCTCGAGAGTTTCGTTGAGGCGGCGCAGATCTTCCTCCGCCTTACGGCTGGCGCTATACAGCCGCGCGTTGTCGATGGCGATTGCCGCTTGCGCCGCTATACCGGTGACGATTAGTTCGTGACGTTCGGTGAAAACGCCAGGTTGGGCGTGGCCCAGAAAGAGCCCCCCATGCACTTGCGCAGAGCGCGAGACTACCGGCACCGCCAGGTAGCTATGGATGGGGAGGTGTCCCTCGGGAATGCCATAATATGGTGGATGCTTGCCGTAACGGGAATCTTTCTGGACGTCATCGCTACGCAGCACGCCGGCGCCCCGGAAGGTGGTTTCGAAGAGCATGGTATTTCGCGGCATGGGGAAACCGGAGAAGGCTTCACGCGGCGCACCTGACAGACTGGAAAGTCTGTAGGACCCCTCGTCGTTCGCCGCCACGTTGTAAAAGAACGCACCAAATTGGGCGTGCGTCAGCTCAACGGCCGCGTCAGTCATGGCCTGTACGAGACGCTCGAGATCCAGTTCCGCTGCCAGCGCCGCACCGGTACGATTAAGAATTCTTAGCCGATGCGTCTCCTCGCGCAAAATGTTCGCCGTTTCGCGACGGCTTTGTGCCAGGTCAAGATTGGCCGCAACTCGGGCGAGCAACTCACGGGCGCTAAACGGCTTGGCCAAATAATCGTCCGCGCCCGCCTCCAGGCCCTCGACGCTGTCTTCCTCGCCGGCGCGCGCGGTGAGCAGAATCACCGGGACATCGCGCAATTCCGGATCGGAACGTACTTCCCGTACAAGAGCGAAGCCGTCCATACGCGGCATCATCACGTCAGTCAGAATCAGGTCTGGCGGCCGCCGCCGCGCCAGCTCGAGTGCGGCCAGACCGTCCGCCGCGGCTTCCACGTGGTAACGGATACTGAGCAGGCGGCGAATATAATCGCGCATGTCGGCATTGTCATCCGCTACTAAAACTACACGTTGTTCGCGGGCGCTCGCGGAGCTGACCCGCGGAGCCGTCAATTCTTGCTTGGCGGTCAGCTCGGCGCGGGCAGCCCCAGGCAACCACCGGAGTGCCTCCTCAACGAAGGCCTGAGCGCGCAGGTCCGTTGGCGCCAGTGTCTGCTGGCCTCCAATCCTCTCGGCGGCCAGATGGGCCGTGCCCAACGGTATCGACACGGTAAAGGTCGATCCTTTTCCAATCATGCTCTCCACGTGCACATTTCCGCCATGCAGCCGAACCAGCTCTTGTACCAGCGCCAGACCGATCCCGGTGCCTTCGTGGGTTCGCCCAATCTGCCCCTCAATCCGATGAAACCGCTCGAACACCCGCGGCAGTTCATGCGCCGGTATGCCCGTACCGGTATCGCGAACTATGAGCAATGCGTTCCTTTGATCGGACGAAAGGCAGACTGATACCGCGACTTCGCCCTCAAGCGTGTATTTGAACGCGTTGGAGATCAGGTTGAGGACGATTTTTTCCCACATGTCACGGTCGATATACACGGCTTGCTGCATCGGCGCGCAATCGACTGAGTATCGGAGACCGGCCTGGTCCATCGCCGACCTGAAACTGCTGGCGAGTTCTGCGGTGTAGGCCGCCAGATCAACGGATTCATAAACCGCCTCCATCCGTCCGGCCTCGATCCGGGAAAAGTCGAGCAGGGTATTGACCAGCCTCAGCAACCGCAGCCCGTTTCGATGAATGAGCTCAAGTTCCTCGCGCTTGACGTTGACCGATTCGGGACCGGAATTGCGCGCGATCAGGTCCTGAAGGGGGCTCAACATCAGGGTCAGCGGGGTGCGGAACTCATGACTGGCGTTGGAAAAAAAGACGGTCTTGGCGCGGTCGATCTCGGCTAAGGCCTCGGCGCGTTTTCTTTCCTCCTCATAGGCGCGCACGTCGGCGAGACCGGCGGCGATTTGGCCGGCCAGCAGATCGATGAACCCGCGGTAGACGTCATCAAACAGCCGAAACGGATTCAACCCGATAATCATTACGCCGGCCGGCTGCGCCTGTCCCGGCTGAGAGATAGGCACGACCACTGCATTGCGAGGAGCTACGCCCCACGCTCCTGAAGGCAGATCCGGAAATCGGGTGGAGAGGTCATCGACCACCGTCGTTTCAGATCGCGAGAGCACTTGGCCGATTGGCCATGGACCGTTGACCCCGTTGGTTTCGACCATGGCCGATGCGGCGGGATGTGCCGTATCGATTCCCGTATGGCAGACGAGACGGGCCTGCCGGCCGTCGGGCTCCGTCAAGTAAATCAGGCTGAAAGGAACGTCGTGCGGATTGGCGCCAACACATCGGCTGATTGCGGAAAAGAGGTCCTCCGGGGTGCGTGTGTTAGCGATCTGGGCCGCAACCTCACGTAATACCTTCAGCCGCCTTTCGGCGATGTAGCGGTCCGTGCCTTCAACCACGATGCAGAGCAGACCACCGACCTGGCCCTCATCGTCGAGCAACGGACTGTATGAGAACGTATGGTAGGTTTCTTCGGAATAACCCGATCTTTCCAGAAGCAGGAGCAGATTCTCATCGTAGGTTGCCCGTCCGTGTTGCAAGACCTCATTGATCCGGGACGACAGGTCCTTCCACGCCTCGGGCCAGACTTCCCGTGCAGGTCGGCCGAGTGCCCAGGGATGCTTCTTGCCCAAAGTCATCTCCCGGTAGGCATCGTTGTACACGAATGTGAGATCGGGTCCCCAACCGATCCAGATGGCGTAACGCGTGTCGAACATTATTCGTACGACGGTCTTGAGACTATTGGGCCATTGCTCCGGTTCCCCTAAGGCGGAATCAGACCAGTCCCGGGAGCGAATGAGCGTATGCATTTCGCCGGCGCCAGACAGGAATCCGGAAGCTTTAACGCGGTCGATGCTCTTCTCAGCCATTGTTGTTTAGTCCGATTGTAGCCGGATTTCGGTCCAGCCGGTGTAAAATTCAGACGAGCGCCACAGCAACGGGCCACTGCAAAGCCTTTCATTGGACTGGGTCCAAACGGGGGGCCAGCAACGTCCTTCGCTCACCGAGCAGGGGTGCGGAAAACGGGAGTTTCGTGGGCAATCCAACGTTTGCTTCGGCACCCTGCATGAAAGATGGCTTCATTCCTACATCTTCTCTCCCTCCGGGAGAGATAAGCGAGAGGGAGCAGGTGGCGGAAATCCTTTTTTTCGCAGCCTGCCAGCCTCCGAGCCTTTCTAAAGCCTTGCTGACGATCGTAGGCCAGGTCAAGAAATGTTATCGATAGTTCGCGGGAGCAGTGATAGATTTCATCACGGTAAATTTTTCGCGCTAAATTTTTCGCGATTTGTTTTAGTGTTCGATTTTCCTGGCAGGCCGCGGAAAAAAGGATTCCCGCTTTCTCACTGCCTGCCCCCTCACTCTCATCTCTCCCAGAGGGAGAGAAAGTGGAGGAACAAAGCCATCTTTCATGCAGGGTGAGGAACCACCAACGGCGGTGCTGCCCTCGAAACTTCCTTTCCGCACCCTGCCGGTTCCGTGGCGGACGAGTTTGAGGGGCATTGTTGCGACATGGATCGCCGGGTCGAGAGCCCAAGCCAGGGATCGACCGCGTGTCTCGAAGCCGGTGCTGGCGCGGATCGTTCTGACGGTGATGGACCCGATGCCGTTCCTTAAACCGCTCCACGACCTTGACAATCCCGGAAGAAGCGGTGCCGCCGTATCGAGGCTGGTAGCGCCAGGCACTCTACCGGCGGGGAATATTGAGTCAGTAATTTATTCCCAATCCACCTTCTATAGGGAGGAAGAGAGACCCTACCTGGCATAAAGCAGAGGAGTCGTTCACACCGTCCACGCTTGGTATCGCTATTGCTTGGTCTCTTCTTAGTCTTTCCGATCCGGAAGACGAAACTAGTCCGAATCACGAATTGTATGTCGTTGTCGTCGCTATCGTAACTCACGATAGTCCTGGCGACTGAGGAGAATCACATGCGTCTAATCAAACGTCTACCAATACTCTTGGCGACGGGCGTCTTGACCATGAGCGTAAGCGCTTTTGCGCCGCTGTTATGCTCAAGCCGGTGCCGGCGGAGGCGCTGGGGCCGGTGGCGGTGCCGGAGCGCCAGGTGGAGCAGCAGGAGCGGCTGGTGCGGCCGGTGCCGGACCAGGAAGCGTCGGGATCGGCGCCGCAGGTGGCGGGTATGCCGCCATGGGCACAAATGGCGTAGGAACGGGCATGGGTGCAAGTCCCGAGGGACGCGGCACCGGCAACAGCGCTACCGGACCAATCGATGGCGGGGCGAATCCCTCCATTGGCGCAGGCGCCACGGGCATAAGTCCAAGCAATAGCAATCCGGCAAATCCGGCCCCGGTGGCAACGCCCTGACATGGCGTTGAATAGCGGAAGAGGAGCAATGGATATGAAAGAAATGCGACATCCGAATGGCGACATGCGCGCCAAAGACAAAAGCCGCGGCGGGTCGATCGAGACCAACAACGAGTGGTTGTGCGATTTTCTGTCCGAGATGCTTGCGGTGGAGCATGGCGGGGTCGAGCTGTACGAGAAAGCTATTAGTCAATTATCGCACGACGAGTTATCGAAAAAGCTCGAAAGTTTTCTCGAGCAAACCAGGCGGCACGTTGAGTTGTGTGAGGGAATGCTCGAAGCTGCCGGTGCGGAAACGGATTACATGAGTCCTGGTGCCGACGCCGCAACCCAGAAGGCAAAAGGCCTGTTGGCGGTCGAGGTCCCCGAGGAGATGAACGATCTAAACAACCTCGAGAACCTGGTGCTGGCGGAAACCAAGGATCATTGGAATTGGGACATGCTCGCTGCGATCGCGTCAAAGGTAAGAAACAAAAGGCTCAAGTCCGCAGTCACTAAGGCGGTCCGCGAAGTCCGCAGCCAGGAGCGCGAGCATCTCAAGTGGAACACTGGAGAACTGACGCGGCTCGCGAAGGAAATGTCGATGCTCCCTGCCGCCGGCACTCGCCTTGAAGCCGGGTCCGAAGAACCCGGAACCGAAGCAGAGGACTGAGGCCCCAAACAAATCTCGAGGGCGCTTTCTCGTAACCGGTCATGAGGGCGATTGAGCCCGAAGGCGTGAGCTTGAGCCACGTCTTCGGGCTCGCGCCACCTATTGCAGTCTTCCGAGGCGTGAACCAGGTATTCCATAAAGAACTGGATCGCGTCGGGTTTGACTTTGGCCAAGTGCCAGGTGACCAAATAGATCGTTTGCCGGCGGGCCGGCGCGGAAGCCTTCGCTCGCGCTTATTTCAGCACTGTTTGCAAGCGCGCCCACGCTCTTAAAGCGATCGGGCCGCTCCGCTTAAATTTCCCCCATGACAGGGACGGTCTTCTGTACCAACCTCGCCCGCGGCTGCGGACTGTCTTGCAGGCGCATCCCGGGAGAGGCCCGGGGCGGCGACTTGCTGGAAGCACACTGGGAGAGGTAAGTTCGAGATTCTTTCAACCAAGGGGAATAAAGGGCCAGTATTTCTTATCTTCAGGGTGGCTGAACTCTTCAGCGGCTTGAGTTTGTCAAGGCTCCTTTTTTCAGCGCCTACCAGCGCGCGTTGACATGTCCCTCTTGATACGACTGGATAAGCGAAACTGATAGCGAATTGAGAAAGGAGGGTAACGAACGCATGTTCAGCATGCTTTTGTTTTACTTTTTGAATTTGCTATACCCTGACCATTTGAAAGTGTGGTAACAACCAGACTAATGTCGGAAATCAAGGAGAGCGAGCGGCATGGACTTCGGAATTTTCTATGAGATTCAGGTGGATAGCCCGCTGAAGCATCGGGAGCGCGAAGCCGAGGCGTTTCATCAATGTCTGGAACAGGTGGTGCTGGCAGAGGAGATGGGCTTCAATAATTTTTGGAGCGTGGAGCACCATTTTCAACCCGGATTTTCGCATAGCTCAGCGCCCGAGGTGCTTTACGGAGCGTTGAGTCAACGCACCTCCAGGATTCGTATCGGACACGCGGTCGTGTTGCTGCCGTTTCCGTATAATCATCCGGTGCGGGTGGCCGAGCGGCTCGCGACCCTGGATATTCTGAGTAAAGGCCGGGTCGAAGTCGGGACCGGCCGCTCGGCAACAATCCAGGAACTGGGTGGCTTCGGAATTCCGCCGGAGGAAACCCGCGCCCGCTGGGAAGAGTCGCTGCGGCTGCTGGTTAATATCTGGAAAAGCAAGGACGGGACCTTTTCTTGGAACGGCAAATATTTCCAAATCCCGGAGCGCACCATCGTGCCGCGTCCGGTGCAGCAGCCCCATCCGCCGCTGTGGCTTGCGTCGAGCAATGAAGACACCCACGTGCTGTGCGGCAAAATGGGGTTGGGATTGCTGACCCTGGTGGTGATGGTCGATCCGGATGAAGTCGCGCGGCGCATCGGGATCTATCGTACGGCCCTTAAAGAAGCGCAGCCGGTTGGATCATTCATCAACAATCGGGCGGCGGTCTTCTATATGGTCCATTGCGCCGAAACCGACAAGCAGGCCCGCGAGAATGCGGAACGGGCCTTCCTGTCCTATGTGAACACCCTGTTCACCGTCAACGGCCAACTCCAATCCGCGGTCAAGGAGGGTACTCGTGACGTGCCTACGCGGGCGGGCGCCAATCTGCCCAAAGGGGTGTCACAGGACCAAATCACCATGGACTACCTGCTCGATCATCGCACGGTCATCTGCGGCAGTCCCGACACCTGCATCAAGCAGCTCGAGCACATTCAGAAGACCACCGGCCTGGACCATATGATGGGCATGCAGCAGTTCTGGTCGATCCCGCATGAGAAGGTGATGAAATCGATCAAGCTGTTTGGCGAGCATGTGATTCCGCACTTCAGCAAAAACTAGGGTGGCATCGGCGTTTGCGCGGCATACGCAATCACGCGGCGGGCCGGAGGTAAGCGCCCGTCGATAGACCGGTTGGAAGGCGAGACCACTATGAGACTAAAAGACAAAGTCGCGATTGTCACCGGCGCGGCGTCGGGAATCGGCCGCAGCGTGGCGCAGGTTTTCGCCCGTGAAGGCGCCCACGTCGCCCTGGTTGATGTCAACGAAGCGGGCCTGAAAGAAACCCTGGCCACGATTTCCGGGGTTGAGGCGATTGCGCTTCCCACCGACGTTTCGCGCTCAGAAGACGTGCAGCGCATGATCGGGCAGACCATGTCCAAATTCGGGCGTCTGACCACGCTGGCGAACTGCCACGGGATCTCGTTGATGGGCGATACTCGCATTGTCGATGTGAGCGAAGAAACCTTCGACCGCACTATCGCAGTCAACCTGCGCGCGCTATTTCTGACCTGCAAATACGCCTACCCGCATCTCAAGCAGGCGGGCGGCGGCGCGATCGCCAACCTCGCTTCGGGTGCGGCGCTGGGCGGCGGTGGCGGGACCTCGTATACCGCCAGCAAGGGCGGGGTGACCGCGATCACACGGGCAGTGGCATATCAGGGCGCCGCCGACAACATCCGCTGCAACTCCATCTGTCCGGGTCCGATCGACACGCCGATGCTGCAGATTTCGATGAAGAAGCTGGGACTTAAGACCATGGCGGCGCGGCCGGGGACGCTCCAGCGGATCGGGCGTCCCGAAGAAGTTGCACTTTTGATTACCTTTTTGGTATCCGACGAATCTGCTTTTATTACCGGAGCTACCTACACTATCGACGGCGGCGCGTCGCAGCATTAGGGGGACGGGAGAAATCAGATGGCGGAGATCTGGCGTGAGGTCGCGGAGAGAGTTCGCAACTGGGGCAAATGGGGCGATTCCGATCAGGTCGGCACCCTCAACTATATAACGCCGGAGAAGGTTATCGCGGCCAGCCGCCTGGTCAAAAAAGGGCGCAGTTTTCCGCTCTGCGCGCCGTTTGACGCCGACGGTCCGTGGAACGGATCGTTTTTCCGGCGCAACCCGATTCGCACCATGATAGTGCATGGCGGCGACGAAAATATCGCCGACCACATAATGGACGGTTTTGGCGGCACTGTCGGCGCGGCGTTCAAGCAGATGTATCAGGGCCCGATGCGTTTCGCCGACGACGTCATCGTGATGAACCTGCAGTCCGGCACCCAGTGGGATGCGCTTTCCCATGTCTGGTACGAATCCAAAATGTACAACGGGTTTCCGGCGTCCGCGGTGACGGGGCTGGGAGCGACCCGCAACGGAATCGAAAAGGTGGCCGAGCGCGGCCAGGTCGTGACGCGCGGCGTACTGCTTGACGTCGCCGGCCGCCACAAGCTCAAGCATCTTGCACCCAACACCATCATTACGCCCGATGAGTTGGAAGCCACCGCCAAGGCTGAAGGAATCAAAGTCGAACAAGGCGACGTGGTGATCGTTCGCACCGGATGGTGGCAGCACTTTGTCGAGACTCGCAATGGCGAGGAGTTTCTGGTCGGTTCACCCGGACTGAGTTGGCGTTGCGCCGAGTGGCTCCACGACCAAAAGGCGGCGGCGGTCGCCTGCGACAACGTCGCGGTCGAGGTCAGTCCGGCCGAGATCGAGGGCACCACGCTGTTGTTTCATATGCTGGCGCTGCGCGAGATGGGCATGATGCTGGGGGAGATGTGGGATGCGGAGGCGCTGGCCGCGGATTGCGCGCAGGACAAGGTTTACGAATTCATGCTGGCCGCACAGCCGCTGTTGCTGCCGGGCGCGGTAGGTTCCCCGGTCAACCCGCTGGCGATCAAATAGATCTTCGTTATCTTCTGAAATCAACTATGGAGGTTCCAGGGTGGAACTGAGTCTGTTCTTCGAACTTGAAACCGCGGACATGTCCGAGGCAGGCGTCAAGCGCAATTTTGACGAATGTATCGAGCAGTCCGTGCTCGCCGACAAGCTCGGATACAAAGGAATATGGTTTACTGAGCATCATTTTCTGCCCGGGTTTTCCTATAGTTCTTCTCCCGAGTTGGTGCTCTCGCATATCGCGGCGAAAACCAGGAACATCCGCCTGGGGCATGGAATCGTGCTGCTGCCCTTTAGAATCAACCATCCTCTGCGCGTGGCCGAGCGCATCGCCACGCTCGACGTGCTGTCCAACGGACGCGTCGATTTCGGCGGCGGGCGCGCGATTGCCGAATCGGAACTCGCCGGTTACGACGTCGATCCTAACGTGACCCGTGCGCAGTGGGAGGAAGCGCTCAAGATCATTCCCAAAGCCTGGACCACGGAAAACTTCGCTTGGGAAACCCCGACGATGCGCATTCCCAGCCGTCAGGTCGTGCCCAAGCCGGTACAAAAGCCGCATCCGCCGATGTGGGTGGCGTGCACGCAACCCGCGACGCTGGAGTTTGCGGGCGATAATGGTCTGGGCGTCCTGGGCTTTGGAATCGGTCAAGGTCAATCCAACGACTACGTCAAGACCTATCGCGACCGAATCAAGAACGCCAAGCCGATTGGCTCCTTCATCAATGACAAGTTCGCGCTGCTGACGTTTACTCTGTGCTGCGATACCGATGCGGAAGCCTTGGCTATTCAGGGGCCGAATTTCAGACAGTATAGCGATGCGGTGCGCCAGCTCTTCGCGCCATGGATCGATGGCAAGCCGCCGGCTTCATACGAATTCTTCATGAAGCAATTCATGGAGTCGCGCAAAGTGGCGATGACCGTGCCGCTGGAGGAAATCGTCAAGGCCGGCGGCGCCTGCATCGGCAGCCCCGAAACCTGCGGCAATGTCCTCCAATACCTCGCCGATGCCGGGGTGGATGAAGCGTTGCTGTTCATGCAGATGTACACCACCCCGCACGACAAGATCATGCGGTCGATCGAGTTGCTCGCCAAAGAGGTGATGCCCCATCTCAAGACCAGGTCGAAGGCCAAGTCCAAATGATCGGTTCGCGCATTTGACTTGACCCTTAGCACGGGCCAGATAATCAGGGGCGTCGCGCAACTCGCGGCGCCCTTGAAGTTTTTCCCGCGAAAAGGTTCGGAATCGATGGTTCAAGACAACTTTGAGACCCTGCTGGTTGAAAAAGAAGAAGGCATTGCGGTCGTTACCCTGAACCGGCCCAAGGCGCTCAACGCCATGTGCCATCAGATGATCGTGGATTTGATGGCCGCGTTGCCTGCGTTGGCCGAGGACGTCGAGACCCGAGCCGTGATTCTCACGGGTTCCGGACGCGCCTTCTGCGCCGGCCTCGATCTGGCCGAACAGCGTCAACCCATGGACCCGCAGCGTATCGCCGAGACCCGTGAGCACGCTACCACGGCGCCGCTGATGTTTTTGCGTTTTCCCAAGCCGCTGATTGCGGCGATCAACGGGATTGCGGTTGGCGTCGGAGTCGATATGACACTGCCGTGCGACATCAGAATCGCGTCGGAGAATGCGAAACTCGGCTTGACCTTCACCCGCGTCGGACTGATCCCGGAATTCGGCGGCACCTACTTGCTGCCCAGAATCCTGGGGCTGGGGAAAGCCTTGGAACTGGTGCTGACCGGACGCACGCTGGAAGCGCGCGAGGCGCATGAGATCGGGTTGGTCAACAAGGTCGTGCCGCACGACCAGTTAATGGACGAGGCGCGCGAGCTGGCGCGGATGACGCTCAAGGCCCCGCCGCTGGCGCTGCAGCTTGCCAAACAGGCGCTCCACGCCGGCGTCAATTCAGGCTTCGTGGAAGCCACGCAACTCGAAGTGATGTCTGAAATCGCCTGCATGAATACCGCCGATTTCAAGGAGGCGCTCAAAGCCTTCGCGGAAAAGCGCGAGCCCAAGTTTTCGGGACGCTAACCAGACTGTGTCATCGGGAGGCTGCGAAAGAGGGGTTTCGCAGCCCTCCCGATGGATCCGTAACTCAATTTACCGATCGGTGATCGGCTCGGCCGCCGGCCTACCGATCCAGCTTGAAGACTTCGATCGCATTGTCGCGCAGGTAGCGGCGCTTGACCTCGTCTTTGAGCGGCACCGCGTGGCCTTCGGTGGCGCAGCGCTGCATCGGCAGGATCGGATAGTCGCTGGACCACAACACCTTGTGCGCGCCGCGCGAGTTGGCAAACTGCCACAGTTCCTGCGGCACATGCTTGGGCGCGAACCCCGAGGTAATCATGTAGAAGTTGGGGAATTTTTGCAGCAGGGCGACGGTCTCCAAATGCCACGGATGGCCGACATGGGCGCCTACCACGGTCAGCTCGGGAAAAGCCAGCAGTACTTCGTCCAGCGGCAGCGGACGTTGCAGCGCGGCCTGGCGCAGCGGACCGGGAACGCCGCAATTGATCTTGACTGCCATCCCGAGTTCCGTGCATTTGGCGTAAATCGGAAAGTAACAGGCGTGGTTGGGCGGCAGCCCGACCAGCGCCGGCATCATCCAAATTGAGCGGAATCCGTATTCGTGGTACGCGCGCTCGACCTGGCGCACGGCTTTCATCATGCCCGTGCGGATCGATCGCGGCGCATCCGTAAAAGCGTCTCGGATAACGCTTGATAATGTCGGCGACTTCCTTGCAGGCGGCGTTGAAGCGTTCATCGTCGATACGCTGTCCAACGGAATAAGGACCGGTGGGCAGTTCGGGTTGGCCGGTTGCGGTCATGATCGCCGCCTCGATCTGGCTCTCGTCCATGTCCGCCACCATCTGCTCGATCGTGGCACCCTCCATCAGCGCCTTGGAATTGCGGAACCACCGGGCGATATTGGGATCCTGGGACTTGTTGGGTTCCTTGGGTGGTGGACCGACGAACGGGTCAATCAATTTGTATTGTTCCGCCATTTGAGAAATCGCCTCCTGCGCCTTTGGAATTGACGCGTTATAGATCGTTCACCTGCTGCCCTTGCGTGGTATGACCGGCAAGATGACGTAAGATGGATACTTCGAGTCGTGGAAAATGGTTTGCGTCGCGGCCTGGACCTTGTGGGCCAGGGCTATCGGCTCCCCGGTGTTTGGATTGCGATCGAACTTGGGGAAGTTGGCGCTGGCGATCTCCAGCCGGATCCGATGCCCCGCCAGGAAGAGGTTGCCGGTGGCGTTGAGGTCGATGGTGAACTGATACGTCTGGCCCGGCTGCATCAGCTCCTGCTGCGCCAGCGAGTTGCGGTAACGCGCCCTGATTATGCCGTCGCACAGGTTGGCCGCGTAGCCGTCGGGCGCGACGTCCACCAGCTTTGCGGTAAAGTCGGTGTCCGGCGCGGTGCTGGCGGCATGCAGGACCATGGTCACGGGTCCAGTCACCTCCAGCGGTTCGCTCAGCGGCGGCGTGCTATAGACCAGCACGTCGAAGCGCGTTTCCACCGCGCGTTGGTCGTAGATCCCGTCCGCGCCGCCGGTAGGAGTCGGGTTCAAAGGACTGTAGAGGAAAACGTCAGGTGGTTCCGAACCCGGAGTGTCACGGGTCAAACGGCCGTCGCCGTTCAGCGAGTTGGCGCGCCCCGCGCTGTGCAGGTAAAAGCGGGTCCACTCGGTGCCTTCCAGCGGCCATTCCTGCCCTTGGCGCCATCCGCTGTTCATCACGTAGATGCGTACCGGCGCCTGGGACGCCACCTCGTTGTCGACGTCGCGCAGCCAATGGTCAAACCAGGTCAGTTTGGTTTCGGTCAGCGACACCATCGAACGCCAGCCGAAATCGCGCTGTCCGACGACTGACATGTTCGATTGCAATGAGCCATGAACCCATGGACCGAATAACAGTCGCTGGCCCGCGCGCGCATCCGCGGTGGCGGCGTTTTTTTTCAGTCCCTCGAAATTGCGCAACGCGCCGGACGCGAACAGGTCGTACGATCCGCCGATATGAAGGGCGGGTGCGGTGACGCGCTGGTGGTGCTCGATGATGTTGAATTGGCGCCAGTAATCGCCATCGTCGGGATGGGCCAGCCAGTCGAAAAAGTACGGGGCGACGCCTTCGAGCAACGGCAATTCCATCAGCGGCAGATGCGCGAGCGAGCGGCGCAGGCGCCCGACGCCGTCGAGGATCCTTTCCCGTTTGTTTTGAAGCTGCTGCGGTGAAAGCGGGAGGCGGTCCAATTGGGTCAGGGCGAGGAATTGCGCGGCCCACGCGGCAACGAAACCGAGCCTGAATGCGCCCCCTTCGTAAATCCAGCCGTTGTGAAAATCCGCCGCGGATACCACGGGACAGATTGCGTCGAGATGCGGCGGGGCTGAGATCGCCGCCAGCAACTGGGTGGCGCCCACGTAAGATGTGCCGAACATCCCGACCCTGCCATTGGACCACGACTGTCCGGCGCACCATTCCACGGTGTCGTAGCCGTCCTGAATGTCACTGACGAACGGAAGGAATTCTCCGTCCGACGAGAACCGGCCGCGGGTGTCCTGGATGACCACGGTATAGCCGCCTTCGACCGCATACAGGACGTGTACGGTATCCAACACCATCCGCGGGAACGTTTTGTTATAGGGCGTGCGCTCCAGCAACACCGGGTAGCGTCCGGAGCGGCTGGAGCGGTACACGTCGGCGCGCAACACCACGCCGTCGCGCATCGGCACCGGAACATTCTTTTCAATAATTATGTCGGCCACGAACCATTACCCTTCAGGCGCTATTGGCTTCTGCCGGCTTGCCGGATGCGCCACCATGTTGTCGTTCTATATCTCCCTATAGGGGGGAGAAGGTTAATGAAAGAAACAAGCGTTCATGCGCAATGTTAAGAACGATCTCGCCGCCAACCACCGCATCTTGACAACCGGCTAAAGCCCCAGAGCAGCCGCTACCAGCTCAAGATGGTCCGCGGTCGTTCCCAACAACACCTCTTCGGCGCGCGCGCGGCGATAATAGAACTGAAGATCGTACTCCTGCATGTAGCCGATACCGCCATGCAGTTGAACCGCGTTGACGGTGGCCGTCCGGTAGGCTTGCGCGGCGAATGCTTTCGCAACGCTCACCTCGTACCCCCCGGATGCGCCCTGCTCCATTGCCCACATCGCCTGGCGCGCAGCCAGTTCAGCGCCGTCGGCCATCGTGGCCATATCCGCGCAAAGGTGCTGGACCGCCTGAAATGACGCCAGCGGATGGCCAAACTGGACGCGCATCTTGGTATACTCGACGGTCATCTCCAGCACCTGGCGCGTTCCGCCGGCCATCTCCGCACTGCGCAACGCCAGTAAACGGTTCAATCCCCGGCTGGCTGCCGGCCACCCGTTATCGAGTTGCCCGACCAGATTCCCGGCGCCGATGATGACGCCTTCGAAACCGAGTTCCGCGACTGGGTCGCCACCGGTAGTGTCAAGGCAGCGCCGCTTGAGCCCGCCGGCGTCGCCAGCGACCAGCATCAGGGAAACGCCGTGCTCTCCAGCGCCTGAGGCGAGGCGACCGGAACACAGCAGCATATGAGCGGCATGACCATATTCGATAAAGCGTTTGAGGCCCGTCAGCCGGTAGCCGCCGCCGTCGGCTGGAGCAATCGCCAGCTTGATCGCTTCGGGTATCGGGCGCGGATCGGCCTCAGCAAAGGCCGGGACCACCACCAGGTCTCCGGAGATGATCTTCGCGACCAGGTCGGGCCTTCCGGCCTCGAGCAGTGTCAGTCCAGCGGCAACATTGTGGATATAAGGACTGGGCAGGGCGGCGCGGCCCAATTCCTCGGCTAGCAGACCGGCATCAATCAGGCTGCCACCGACGCCTCCGGCGCTTTCCGGAAACGGCATTCCGAGCCAGCCGAGGTCGGCCATTTGGCGCCATAGCGAGGTGGAGTAGCCCAGCGGATCAGTCTCAATCTGTCGGATGACGCTCTTGGGCGCCTCTTTGGCGAGAAAGCCCCGTGCGCTCTGTCGCAGCATTTCCTGCGCTTCATTCCATCCAAGATCTATCACAAACTTTCTCCAGTCCGTCCGAAGGCCGGCGAATCGTGCTATCCAAGGCCGCCTGCTTTGCGCGCATCGCGCTAGCCGCGTGGCATCCCAAGGCCGCGCTGCGCGATGATGTTGCGCATCACCTCGTTGGTGCCTCCGGCGAATTTGTACAATGGAAAGCTGCGGTACAGTTTCTCCATACGCCCTTCGATCGGGGCCAGCGGGTCTTCGCCGTGCAGCAACGCGTAGGGTCCCATGATGTCCTGTGCGGCGACCGCGATGCGCTCGTTGAGTTCGGTGAACCAGACTTTGAAGATGGACGCCTCCGCATTGGGTATCTGGTTGCGCTCCAGCATCCAGGCGTCACGCAACGAGAACAGGCGGGCGATTTCGACGTCGACCGCGAGCCGGGCCAGGGTCATCCGCACCTGCGGATGTTTGGCTAACGGGCGGCCATCGACCACGGTGTTCTTGGCGTAATCGATCAGATGCTCGAGAAAGCGCCGCGTGCGCGTATGCGGCATCAGACGCTCGAAGTCCAGCGCCATGGCCACATAGTACCAGCCGCGATTTTCCTCGCCGACCAGGTTTTCGGCGGGGATCCGCGCGTCCTCGAAAAAGACCTCGTTGCTGCGCTCGCTGCCCATGGTGGCCAGCGGGCGGATGGTCACTCCGGGGGTTTCGTTGGGAACGATAAAGATCGATATCCCGCGATGCTTGGGGGCTTTGGGGTCGGTGCGCGCCAACAGCCAGATATGCGTGGAGTGGTGCGCGGCCGAAGTGTAGATTTTTTGCCCGTTAATGACGTAGCTGTCGCCATCGCGGACCGCCCGGGTTTGAAGCGAGGCGAGGTCGGAGCCCGCATTAGGTTCGGTGTAGCCGACGGCGAATTCGATTTCTCCCGCGAGAATTTGGGGCAGATACTGACGCTTTTGCAGTTCGGTGCCGATGCGCATCAGGGTCGGTCCGACGGAGTTCAGAGTCAGGCCACTGGTGGGCAGGTTTTCGGACGCCATTTCTTCCAGAAACAGCCACTGATCGATTGCGCCGCGGCCCTGGCCTCCGAACTCCTTGGGCCAGCCGATACCGAGCCATCCGACCCGGCCCATCAACTTGATGAATTGCTTTCCCAAAGGGCCGACCGCGTATTGCTCGCGCTCGACTTCCTCGCGAAGTTCGGGAGTCAGATGCGCCTGAATGAACTGCCTGACCTGCTTCTGAAAAGCTTCCTGCTCCGGCGTAAGCGAAAAATCCACGGGCCGCCCTCCGGTAATCTGCTGGATTAATTTCACCGGGCCGCGCGGGTCGTGAACGCAACCCGCGCGGCCCGGAACTCATCGCGGATAATCTATCACCAATTCCAGTAACGTCCGGAGAAACGCTTGTTCCGCTCGTCGATCGCGCCGCGCAGTCCCTTGTCGCGGATACTGTTGCGAAAATCAAATTCGTCCGGTTTGCGGCTGAGGTTCAGAGCCATGGGGTGGACGGTATAGTGAGGTAGGAAAAAGCTCTGCATGTTCATGGTCCCGTAGATCTGATGCATGAACGCCTTGCTCAGCGCCAGGCTGTCGCGCGGCAGGCTGACCAGGGCATGGATCAGTTCGTCGACTTCGCTGTCCAGCTTGTCCATCGGCACCGAATAGTTGACGAAATTGAAGCGCTCGGCCTCGGCAGCGGTGAATTTGCGCCCGGTCATCAGCAGCTCTCGCGCGCGCTTGAGCCCGCATTGCATCACTACGAACGGAAAGCACCAGACCGCGCCGGCGTCGCCATATCTGGACTCGGGAAAGCCGAAGACGGTGTTGTCGGAAGCGATTGCGAAGTCAGCGACCAGAGTCAGGAACAGGCCCGCTCCGATACAGTGGCGATGGACCCGGGCGATGGTCGGCTTAAGTACGAACATCATGTCGCGCATGACTTCGGCGCGAAACCGCAGCGCATAGATGCCGTCGCGGACGCCCTTATCGCCGACATCGGCGCCTTCATAGAACAGATCGGGGTCGCGTAAATCGAAACCGACGCAAAAGGTGTCGCCGGTGCCCATCAGCTCGATCACCTTGACGTCGTCATCCTGTTCGGCCCGATGGTAAGCCTCCACGATCTGAGTGAACATCGGATCGGTCAGCGCATTGCGCCGTTCCGGTCGATTTAAAATGACCTTGGCTACCGGACCTTCCTTTTGGTACAGAATCGCGTTGTCGTCGCCCATGGTATTCCTCCTTGCCCTTTGCAGTTCGAGATCAGGTTGTGTTTAAGCCCGCGGCCGGCCAGCCAACTGCTGCAACTCCAGTTTCGCTGCGGTTTCTACCACAGTGCCCTTAAAGAAATCATGGTTTGCGCCGGCCCAGAATTTGACCGGGTTGGAGAACAGAAAGTCCCGCAGATTGGCCTCGCTGAGCAAGCGCTTGTCGATCAGTTCGTACGCTTCTCCCAGCACCTCGGTCATATCATGGACGTCGAAGTGACCGATATCAGAGCCGAGCAGGATGTTGAAGGTGGCGCCGAACGGATGCGCCCAGGAGGCAAAAGCCCAGGTGCAGATGGGGTCATCGGCCTCGCAGCCGAAGTAGAAGTTGGGTACGAACAGATCGCGAATATCTTCGGGTCGGGAGATCGCGCAGGCGGCGAAGTCGTCGATCTGGGTGGGGTGCTCGGTCATCACCTCCATCGCCTGACGCAAATCGCCTAGTTTGTGATTGAGCGCTGTGTCCCCATAGCGCCGGAAAAGGTCGGTCAGCAGTCGGCATGTCCAGATTCGCCGGGTCGACGTTTTCCAGCGCCTATGGGGTTGCGCTTCTTCCAATGTCCAATCAGGTCGGCGTACAGGCTGCATGCCCAGCCCACCCCTCCCTCCAGGAAGGCAAACTTCAAATCGGGAAAGCGGCGCGTCACGCCTCCGAGAAACAGCGCCTTGCACACCGCTTCTCCCGCCGCGGCAAAATGGCCCAGGTGATTATAGACAAATTGCTGACGGACGTCCGGCTCCCGATCCCTTGCGTTCCGGTGTGAAAGGTGGGCATCACCTTCAGCTCCAGGCACTTCGCCCATACCGGGTCATAGTTACTTTCGCTGTCGATTCCCAGCACGTCCGGCCAGACCGCGTAGCGGTTCGTTGCGGAGGGTGTTTGTGCCGCGGCTATCGGCCGACGCATCAAACTGCCCATCATGACGACCTTCAGGCCAAGATTCGTCACCGCATACTCCAGCTCTTCAACGGCCTCCTGCGGTGTATGCATGGGGATTACCGCGGCGGGTGTCAGGCGGTCGGCGAATTGCCGGAACTGGTCGGCGGCGTAGATGTTGAACGCGCGGCAAGCTGCCCGGCGCAGTTCCGCGTCGCGTATAAAGGGGGCGAACAGCATGAAGCTGCTGGGATAAAGCACGGCGAAATCCAGCCCGAATTTCATCCAGGCGTTCATAAAGCAACCGGGGCAGCATCGCTGTCGCCCGGTCGCGGGAATTGCGGGTCGGAAAAATCCACCACGGCGGCTGCATCACGCGTTGTTGGGATCGCTCCTGCGGTGACAAACCACTCCAGAAGCGATTGGAAAAAAACTGGCTGGCCGAACCCACGATAGCGCTGCACCAGCCCGCGACCGCCGACTTCGGTCAAATAATCCAGTGCAAGCGGTTCAAACTCGATCCAATGTCCATCGGAATCGATTACCGGATGGTTCAGACGGGCGCGAAGTTGGCGACTGAATTGGGCGCAGTCATATCTGCGTTTTATCATCGAATCGTACCATTGTCTTGAACACAGCGCGGCCGCACTAAAAGCGCGGCAATCAGGGGGGACTGCCGCGGCCCACGGGTTTGATTCTGCGGCCATCAAAAATAGCTTGGGAAGGTTCGTCAACTCCCGGGCCGGTTGGTGTGGCCGAAACGGACCCCGCGGAGCCTCCTCCTTGGTTCGAATATGGTATTACCCATGCCTAATCAGGCTATTGACGATCCGGTTTATACCTGATACTTGATTTGACGCGTGAGTTCCGCGACTTTTAAGCAAAATAGCCGAACCTTCATGGCTTCCGGTGTGTCCACCGCACGTGTATCAGACCGCAGACAACATTAACCGGGATTAACAGCAATTCGGAGCAGTTTTCGAAATAGGCGGGCTCCAGTGAGCGAGGTTGTCGTTGGCCCTCTGTCTCGGGGGTCGAGGTTCGTTGGAGCAGGGCTTCCTCTCCATACGCCTCGTCACTGGGGCCGCCGAACGGAGCCCGCCCAGAAAAATCTGCCGCGGACTCGGGTTGGGGGTCTTCAAAAAACGGCTTCAATCGGTGATGAAAAGCCTTTAGGGCCGTGGTGCTCAAAAAGGAGCGCCTAGACGTAGGTAGTATTTCTCGAAGTGAGGGATGCCCAAGTTGGCGTCGAAGCGATTGGCGGTCGATTTTGGCCACCTTTCAAAGGTGTTCAAGAGTGGTTCTTCGGGGGAACTTCGGCTGCGGCTTTGCTGCGATTTTGACTCTTCGTGCTGAAGCTGTTTTAGCATGGAGTGGCGGACGCTTGTCTGATAATTGAACGGAAAACGGATTATTCGGGCCGGTTCATGCTCTCCAACGCCGCTATTCGAACTATCTCCAAAAATAGGCGGTCCGGGTTTTTGCCCATTTTGATTCGCTTAATTTAACGATTAACTGCACATGAAAGCCATTCGAGTGACCTACTACAATGGTCGCCTAAGACTGGCGTTTGACTGAATCTCATAAAGGCCGAAGGTTAGTTTTAATGACCGGAGAGCAATGGATCATGTCTCACCCATCTACCGGTATTCTCAGCTTGATCGCGCGTGGCGCGATGGCCGCGGCCGTATTCGGAATGTTAACTGTTGCCGCCTGGGCGCAGGTCGGGGAGGGACCCGCCAGTGGTGGAACTGCAGGCGCTTCAGGTTATGGTGCAACCTCCGGTGGTTACGGCGGGGGTGCTCCGATGTCGGGGCCGGGTGGGGGAGCGTCGGGGTATGGTCCGCCATCCGGTGGATATGGCGCCCCGTCCGCAGAGTTATGGTGCGCCGGGCGGTTATGGTGCGCTTCGGGCGGTTATGGTGCGCCGCGGCGGTTATGGTGCGCCGGGCGGTTATGGTGCGCCGGGCGGTTATGGTGCTCCCGGCGGTTATGGTGCTCCGGGCGGTTATGGTGCGCCGGGCGGTTATGGGCCCGGGCGGTTATGGTGCGCCGGGCGGTTATGGTGCGCCGGGCGGTTACGGTGCACCCAGCGGTTACGGCGCGCCTGCGGCCGGCTATGGAGCCCCGAGTACCCGGGCGCCGCGGCTGGCGTGACAGGCGGATATGCGCTGCCGAGCAGTGGCTACGGGCAAGCGGCTCCGAACGTATCTGGCAGCTATCTCGGAACACAATCCTTTACCAACTGGCGATCGGCGACGTGCGCGCGCGATCCGCGTTACTGTAGCAACGCACCTTTCAACGGCTACCTGGGTCCCAACCAGCCCGGGGCTCCCTACGGTTCTGGCAATACCAGCCCGGGGCCAGCGATGGGCTATGGCCAGATGCCGATGGGCTATGGCCAGATGCCGATGGGCAGCGGCCAAGTGCCAATGGGCAGCGGCCAAGTGCCAATGGGCAGCGGCCAAGTGCCAATGGGTTACGCTGGACCAGCCGCTAACACTTCAGGTTCAGCGAACCCATCCAATTCGCAACTGCCCTCACTAACCGGACCACCGCCGGCCGCGGGATTTCCGACTTCCAGCGGATTCCCCACTTCAGGAACCCTGAGCTTCCCATCCGGCGGTTTGTCGTCGAGCGGGCCATCGAGTGGCAGTAGTGGGGGTGGACTGTCCAACCTTTTGGGCGGAATCGATCAAAACACCCTCAACACCGTGGCCGCTCAACTAGGGGTATCTGGCGATCAATTGAACAACTAAGGAACCAGGTCGCCAGCGGCTCCATGAGCCCGGATCAAGTCCAGAATTTAAGCGCGCGCTTTGCAACGTTGAACCTGAGCAGCAGTCAAATTGGGGCGATCTCTCATACCCTTGGTTTAAGCCCGTCCCAGCAAACAATGATACAGCAGACACTAGCGTCGGCTAAGGGTGGCGCAGGCGGCCCGCAGGGTACCCGGATTCGGCATGCCGCCGAGCGGGATGATGCAGCCGCCCGGCGGATGATGCAGCGCCCGCGGGATGAGCCACAGGCGGTGCTTCAACTGGATGCCGTCGCCGATCGAGGCCAAGTTCCAGGAGATCGACAATCCTTTCGCTATTCCCCAGCCGCCAACGACCGACAATCTGATGCAATTTGGCTACAACTTCTTCAGCAATCCGTCGGCCGCTTTCGCCGCGGTGGGGAATATTCCGGTCGGCAACGATTACATAATCGGTCCCGGCGATGAGATCGACATCCTGCTGTGGGGCCGGGTCAACACCGTGCTCAATCCCACCGTCGATCGCAACGGGATGATCCAGATGACTGAACTTGGGCCGATCCAGGTCGCCGGGCTGACTTTCGAGGAAGCCAAGAAGCTGATCGAGGACCAAGGCCAAGAAAATGACCGGGGTCCAGGTTGACGTCACCATGGGCCAGTTGCGCACGCATCAATATCACCGTGGCCGGCGACGTCACCCAGCCGGGAAGCTATCAGATAAGCGCGCTGTCGCGGGTCTCAAACGCTTTGGTCGCCGCCGGCGGGGTGAGCAAGGTTGGCAGTTTGCGTCATGTCGAAGTCCGTCACGGCAACCAATTGGTCGCGGTCGTCGACCTCTATGACATTCTGTTGCATGGCAACAATGCGGCGGACTACCGGCTGGAGGAAGGTGACGTAATCTTCGTCCCTGTGATCGGCAGCGTGGTGGGAATCGCCGGCGACGTCAAGCGGCCCGCCATCTACGAGCTTAAAGCAGGATCACGTCGAGACGCTCGATGAGGCGCTCAAGCTGGGCGGCGGAGTCTCAGGCTTCGGTTTCGGCGACCGCGTTCAGGTGGAACGGGTTCAGGATCATAAGCGGATGCTGGCTCTGGACGTCTCCCTCAAGCGGCTATCCAACCAGAATTTCACGATTCGTGACGGCGATGTGATCAAGGTCTATCCCGTGCTGCCAGGGCGGGTTAATACCGTAACCTTGTCCGGCAACGTGCGCCGTCCCGGCGAGTTTCAATGGTACAAGGGCATGCGGGTGTCCGACCTGGTAAAGAGAGGCGAGGGCATCCTGCCCAATACCTATTTCAAGTACGCTCTCATCAGGCGTCTTACGGGTCCGGAGAAGACCGTTCACTTCCTCCAGGTTAACCTTGGTGACGCCTTGTCCAGTCCGCACATGGCCCAGGGCGATATCGCCTTGCAACCCAAGGATGAACTCGACATCTATAATTTGGACGATATCAGGGACCTGCCCGTCGGTAGCGGTCAATGGCGAGGTCCGCATGCCGGGCGCGTTCGTGCTCAGTCCGGACATGAAGGTCAGCGACCTGGTTTATATGGCCGGCGGTTTGAAGGACGACGCCTACCAGGATCGGGTGGTATTGGTGCGCTCCGAGGTTACCTCTCGGCGGCAAGGCCATCCGCCGCCATATAGATGTGGATCTGCGCGCCATACTCGAGGGCGACTTCAGCCAGGACCTCAAGCTTAAGGCCAATGACGAGGTGTTCGTCAGGACCATCCAGGACTGGCAGCGGCCGCCGCAGTTCGTGGAGGTTTCTGGTGAAGTCCGCATCCCTGGAATCTATGATTATTATCCCGGCATGAGGGTCAGCGACTTGGTTGCGATTGCCGGTGGTCCAGCCGATGATGCATATCTGAAGCGGGCCGAACTGGCTCGCACCGAAGTGGTCAATGGCACCCAAGCGCGCCACACCTACATGGACATCGACCTGCGTTCGCAGGCCAAAGGTCCCAACGACAGAAGTGTGCTGCTGCGGCCCAATGACGAACTGCTGGTAAAGGCAGCGTCCAATTATCACCTGCCTTTCACCGTGCTGGTTAGCGGCAAGGTGATGCGGCCCGGAGTCTACACGATCAGAGAAGGAGAACGGCTGGATTCGGTTTTGGAACGTTGCGGCGGCTTTCTGCCCGACGCCTTCGTGCAAGGAATCGTTTTCACGCGCACCTCGGTTCAGGGTGATGCAGCAGCAGAGCCTGGATGAGGCCCGCCAGCGTCTGCAAAAGGAGGCGGCCAATGCGGCATTGACCCAAGCCTCGTTGGCCTCGGCCGGCAACACCGCGAGTTCCGGATCGGGTACCGGGAGCGTGTCAATGATGCTGCTGCAAAACGTCCTGTCTTCATCCGAGAACCAGCAGGCCGATGGCCGCGTCGTCATTCATGTCAATTCGCTTCACGACGGCAAGCAGGGACCTGACAACATAGTGCTGGAGGACGGCGATCAGATCGACGTTCCGACCTTGCCCTCGTCGGTCATCGTAATCGGTGAAGTCAACCATCCCAGTTCGTTTCTGTGGCTCGGCTCGAACACGGTTCGCGACTATATAAACCAGGCCGGCGGCCTGACCCGATATGCTGACAAAAAAGAAGTCATGGTGATCAAGGCCGATGGTTCGGTGCTGACCACGGAGGGCTTTGATGGCAACCGCAAGTCGGAGCTCTTTCCGGCGCTGCCGCTTATTTCGGGCGGCCTGATGAGCGCCAGGCTTGATGTCGGCGATACGGTCTTCGTTCCTGAGGATTTGACCAGCTTTCAGAACATTCAGATGGCCAAGGACGTAACCACCATTATCGCGAATGCGGCTACTGGGCTGGCAACTGTCGGTTTGTTGGCAGCCACCGTAATCACCAGATAGAACGTGGTTTGTTCGGACGTCGGTTCGCGCACGCCAAATGTGCAGGTGACAGCCCAATTGGTTGCATATGGCTGATGATCAGCACAGCATAGGTGCGGCTTGCGGGTTGGATTAGCTTGACCGAACAACAGCGGTGGCAGGCGGCTTCCGAATCCGGTCGCCCGGCCTGACTGCGGCCCTAAGGATGCCAGGGAGTGATGGACAAATGGGAAATATTCCCACCCTGCGTCAAAACCGACGATTGCGCCAATGCACACAGAGTGCTGTCAAGCATCGGCCGGGCGTGATGAAACGGGTTTGCAAGTTAGCGGTCGCATCGCCCCTTGGAGTGGCGATGGTGATTGCTGCCGCATGCGGTGTGGCGGCTGTTCGAAGCGTATGCGCCTCTACCTATGTGGTCTATGTTGCGCTTGACGACCCGGTGTACCAGGAACTCGACACCCTCAACGGACTGGGCTTGCTCGATGACTATCTGTCGGAAGTCAGACCTATAGCCCGGGTCGAAGCGGCGCGTCTGGTTCTGGAAGCTGAACACAACCTGGATGATGCCGAGCAGCCGTGATCCGCTGGCGCGATCGATAATCAAGTCGATGCGTGAGGAGTTCAGCGAAGAGGTCGAGTGGCTCGAGCAAAATCACGAAGATAACCCGCCGACCATGTTCCACCCGCTTGGAACGGGTCGAGGCTCAGTACATCTATTCGGGCGGCACCCGCAGGCGTTTCGCACTCTACAGCGGTAATCCTAGCTGAGTATCAGGCCCAGGAAGCCACGCCGCTGCTGCCCAACAATGACGGTTTGCCCACCTCGGTAGGCAGCAACGAAATCCTGCGCGCTTCCAGTTGGGGCGGAGTGGGTGGATTTTTGACCGGGTATGCGCGAAACTTCGCTCGCGGGCCCGATCACCCGGAGTCCCATCACGTTCGACCAAGCTTGGTCCCGCGGCGGCTATTTACTCGCCAATTTCCCCGGCGATCACCGAAACATCCACTACCAACCGGCTCCGCTTGCTGCGCGGCGCGGTGGTGCTGGGCTTGGGTAATCGAGGCCCTCTCGTTCGGCTATCAGGAAATGGGCTTGGGGCACGGGCTATTTCGCCTCACTGGCTCAGGGCAACAACGCGCGTCACATTTCCGGCGCTGACGTTCGCCAACGTACACCCGGGCAAATTGCCAGGTTTCCTGCGCTACCTGGGACCCTTCCGGCACCAGATTTTCCTCGGCAGACTCGATCACGGCCGGTACGCTGAGAATTTCTGCTCTGGAGCCATTCCGGCCGATAGACTCCAATTATCGACTATCCATGGATTTCCGGGCAGGTCATCGCCTTCAAGCCACTGCCCACCTTCGAGATTGGGTCTGGACCACGTGATCATGTTCGGAGGAACCAACAACTCCAACTACGGATGGACCGGATGGCTGGGGCGCGCCACGGGATTGAGCACCGGCAATGCCAGCCAGGGCAATACCAACTCACGCGGCGGCGTCTTCCTCAAGATCTATTTCCCGAGCCTGCGCAACACCGAGGTCTATCAGGAGATTCTGGGCGAGGACAACCTGACCACCGAGGTCAGGCCGATCGGCGGGATCTTGCCATTTTTGTCGGTCTCTTATCAGGGCGGGGTGTACATCCCGCGGGTGACCGCCGACGGTCTGACCGACGCGCGATTTGAGTACGCGATTATCGAGCCCAATTATTCCCGACACAACGACTCGCTGTACTGGGCCTACCACGGCCAGCTAATGGGCGATCCGATGGGTCCGGACTCATCGGAAATCGATCTGAGCGTGGGCCGGTGGATCAATTACCAATACAAGGGCGATATCGATTTGTTCTACACCGAACGGGCCCCATTGTTTGACAGAATCCGATCCCCAATCTTAGCAAGGAGCGCAGCGGGGGCTTTGCGATCGATATGCTTCAGATTCCGTCCGGCTTCCGGGTCCAGAATTTCTCTGCTTTGGGTTCATTGAAGGTGCGGGTCGCGTGCGAGTACGTTCATGACATCAATTGGGTCCAGGGAGCGACGTCGTTTCGGACAATGGTGCTCATTTCGGGGTCTTTGTGGCCGGCTTGGGCAAGCTGGATCTGGAATTAGGAGGGTTCCCGTTGCATGGCGAATGACCAACCGTCAAACAGGTCCGACAGCCTACCGGCACACAGCGGCAACGGCGCATTAGAATTGGGCCGCATCGACGAGGAGGAATGCGGCGGTATCCTACGGTCGTACTTCGTTCTGCTTGCGTTTCGCCATCGGCGCCTTTTGATCGCAGCCGCGCTGTGTTCGATGGTGCTGGTTTTCGTCCTGACGGCCTTCGTGATGCATCCCAAATACCAAGCGACCGCGATTATTCGGCCGCTCGGTCAGAACAGCGGCGGGCTCGGTAGCCTGCTCCAAAGTACCGGCTTGGGGAGTTCAACCAACTTTGCCGGAACCGGGATCGATAGCGATATCGGAACCAACGTCCACGATCCTGACGAACTAGTTACGATTTTGAACAGTTATACCTTCACCACCGCGATGGTCCAGGCTGAGAACCTCGGTCCCAGGTTAACCAAGGGGGCACACAGCATTTGGAGTTTCTTGCCGCTTCCTCATCGTTACGGACCGCCACCTCTGTGGAGCTACTATCTGATGATGAGTTCCCGGTTCGACTGCGAGAACAGTGTCAGAACCGGCAACATCACCTTGACCTTCATGGATAAGGACCCGGGATTTGCCAGCTATGTACTAAATCAATATATCAATAGACTGCGCAACCAGCTTCGGGCGCATGACGTTGCGTACGACAAGGCCGCGGCCAAGTCGCTGGAGCAGGAGGCGTCTGCGGCCAGCGATCCGATGATGCGCGACGACCTTTATGACCTGGCTGCCAGGCAGATTAAAAAAATCAAGACTGCGGAGGCCAACTCAGACTTTGCTTTCAATGTCCTGGAGCAGCCTTACGTTCCCCCATATAAGGTCAAGCCCACCGTCATGTTAGATACATTGCTCGCCGGCCTTGCCGTTCCGCTACTTGTTTTGGCGATTCTGGTCGCGCGTGACTGGGCCCCGTGGGTCCGGAGGAGTTGGCACAGGTGGCGTCGGAATCGGAGCGTCTTCCTGATAACATCGCCATTTCCCGCAAGCCTCGCCGAACATCGACACCTAATGACGACCGCCCGTACACGGGTTGAGTCAAGATTGGGCAACCAGCACTTGTTGTTGGCAGGCTCGAGCTGTGGAACGAAATCGCCTAACTGCTTCAGTCGTAATCACAACCAAGAATCGCAAGGAGGATCTGCGCCGCGCCTTGCGGTCGTGCGTTGAACAAACGGTCAGCCCTGAAGTGGTCGTCGTCGACGATGGATCCACCGACGGCACCGAAGAATTGGTACGCAGGGAATTTCCGACCGTTCGTATCTTCAGGGACGATGTGTCCAGAGGATTAATTGTTCAGAGGAACCGGGCTGCGCAGCTTGTTACGGGAGACATCATCGTTTCCATCGACGACGACGCTGAATTTGTCTCCACGCGTACCGTGGAACAGACATTGCTCAGAGTTTGATGATGCCTCGATCGCAGCGGTTGCCATCCCTTTTGTTAACGTGAATTATGGCAGCGATGTTCTTAAGCGTGCTCCCGCCAAGGAAGGTACGTTTGTCACAGAAGCTTATATCGGTACCGCTCATGCCATACGGCGCGACATCTTTCTGATCGCTGGAGGTTATCGGGAGTTCTTATTTCACTTTGGCGAAGAAGAAGATCTGTGTATCCGGATGCTTGATGTTGGAAAGTTCACACGACTGGGCAACGCTGATCCGATTCATCATTACGTGTCGCCCAAGCGGGACGTTCGTCGCATGGATATTTATGGGACGCGCAACAAGATACTGTTTTCCTGGTATAACGTGCCAATGCCATACCTTCTCGCACACATGCCTGCTGTAACGGCAAATTCAGTTATCTACGGCTTCAAAATTGGTCGGCCTCTCGGGATTATTCAGGGCGTGATTAGGGGGCTTGCGGCTTGTCTTAGTACAATTGACTGCGAGGCAAGCGGTTCGAGCGGAAACTTATCGGATCTTCCGTAAAATTCGATTCCATGGTACTTCACTTGAAGCGGCATTAGATCTTATGGGCGTTGACAAAAACGGATACGAATATTCCCGATCTAAATGGCATCACTGAACACTTGCTACTGCTGTAGGCAATCGCGGTCTCATGACTAGATCCTTTGTTTGCAAAGCGGATCCTTGATATGAAAATATCTGGGCCGCGTAGCTTCATTTCGCACGTTCGTTCGATGATCGACCGGTCCCGGCTGAGCGACACTGCACGTTCCGTCGTGCGCCAGCGCCTGACTTATCTGTCGCTTCGGAAACTACGCCGTCTCGAAGCTGCCTTGAATGATGTACTGCGACGAGGGGTTTCCGGGGACGTGGTGGAATTCGGCGTGGCGCTCGGGGGGACAACCATCATCCTGGCTGAAAGAGCTCTACAGAGCGGGCGCAACTTCCACGGCCTGGATGTGTTTGGAATGATTCCAGCGCCTACCTCGGGAAAGGATGGCGAGAGGGCGAAGCAGCGCTACGAGACAATCGCTCAGGGCAGGTCGCAGGGAATCGAAGGCGACCTTTACTATGGCTACCGTTCGGATCTGTATACGGAAGTCTGCCGATCGCTTGGCCGGCACGGTCTTGAAGTGGATGGACGAAGGATTACTCTCCACCGGGGTCTGTTTCAGGATACGTTTTCAAAGGCTTCAATCGCAAGTGTTGCGTTCGCGCACATTGACTGTGATTGGTACGAGCCCGTCACTTATTGCCTCAACGCGGTTGCCGAGCTAATCAGCCCAAACGGCGTCATTGTGGTCGACGATTACCACGCCTACGATGGATGCAAAATGGCGGTAACGGAGTTCCTGACGAGGCGGCCGGATTTCATGTTCGTCGATGGTGTGAACGTATTTCTGGCGCGACCGTAGGTTACGCGAACGCCCAGACCAAGACCCGCGAAATGGTCCGATTAAGCATCAGCAACTGGTAGCGCGGTCCATCGCTAAGTGGTCCCATTCAGCTGTAGCACCCCGAAAAATCGCCGACGTGTGGACGTCTCGAAACCGGCGATGACGGTGTTGAAACCTACATTCCCGGAATGTGCCGAATCGGAGCCGAGCGCTCCTTTTCCCAATAGCTTTGAGCTTGCAATCATTGGCTTTGGTATAAGCGATGCTCTCTCCCCGACGTTTGTTTGCTTTCAATTCATCGCGTTACCGGTTATGGCAGGAAAATGCAGCCTTCGCCGCGCTTGTTCCAAGTGGGTCCTTGGTGTTGGACGCCGGGGCCGGCGATGCTCCATACAAGAAGCTCTTCGACCATGCCAGATATGAATCGGCCGATTTTGAGAAAGTGAACAAGAGATATGCCCCATCGACTTATGTCTGCGATTTACAGAATATTCCAGTGGAGGATTGTCGTTTCGACTTTATAATCTTCAACCAAGTTATGGAGCACGTGCCTGAACCTAAGCTGGTACTCGCGGAGCTTCATCGGGTACTGAAGCCAGGCGGAAAGATGATTTATACGGGGCCTTTATTCTATGAAGAACACCAACAGCCCTATGATTTCTACCGTTATACCCAATTTGGGCTGAGATACTTGCTAGGTTCTGGTGGATTTATAGTCGAACGCGTAGACTGGCTTGAGGGATATTTTGGAACGGTCGCCTATCAACTGAACTGCATGGCCCGTTACCTTCCCGTCAAACCGCGCGAGATCGGTTCCGGTATTATCGGATACGGAACGGCTCCCGTCATGATCGTGCTAAAAATCCTATTCGCCATGTCTTCGATTTTCTTTCATAATTTGGAAACGCGCATAAAGTTCAAAGCCCTTGGGTATCCTAAGAACTACGTAGCCCTTGTCAGCAAGGCATCGTAGCAAAACACAAGATAGCCCGGTACGCCGCCGACGGCAGCGATGAAATGGTCTGGATCGGAGTCATCCATGATGTCTCACGCGTTGACCGAAGATAAGATCGGCAAATCTGCGTGGCGCAAATACAATCGAAAATCCGATGCTTGCCTGTTACAAGTCTGAGGTGATGGAGGTTAAGCAGTGAACGAGGCCACACGGCGCAGCGAAGTTGTCCGCCAGAGTGACACGGACCGTTTTCGCTGGACGCAGAGCGAAAGCTTTGACAAAAATTGGGCGTGGCGATCCTCATTTGCCGCGGCGATGTGTGCCGACAGCAAGGTTGTGTGCGACGTCGGTTGTGGGATGCAGACGCTCAGATCCCTTTTACACGATGGCATAACTTATCTTCCCGCGGACCTCATAAAACGGACGGAGGATACACTTGTTTGCGATCTTAACCGAAAAGGAACTGCCTGATGGGTACCTCCGCCGTGCCGACACCGTCACCATGCTCGGCGTCATTGAATATGTGTACGACGTACCATGGCTGTTTTCGGCGCTGTCTAGTTACTCTTCGATCCTGATTGCGTCGTATAATCCGTCTGACCTGCGCCCGGCCCCCCGTCGCCGCCTTTTTCGGTTTAGCCGAAACTGCACCGGGTGGGTAAACAACTTCACCATTGGGCAGTTTATGAGACTGCTAGATGCGAGCGGATTTATAGTAAACGACCTCAGATTAGTCTCGGTAGGTCAGGTACTGATCAAGGCCGTTCCGGCACCAATCACCACCTGAACTCGCGAAGCCGTTATTGTTTGCTAATGTGATTGGCTGGGGGACGGAATAATGCACCTTGACGAAGTCAAACAGAACCTTCAACAGCTGACGTATTATATACCGATAACCAAGCCTGTCGCGTACCTGGATTATCCTTTACATGTTAACATCGGAGATTTGCTCATAAGGAGAGGAACGGAGCAGTTTTTTCTGGACTATGGGTATGATGTGATGCTACGTTGGCCCGCCTATCCGCTCACCGCTCGGCATCTGGGAACAATTCGTCCCGATACGACAATTGTACTTCACGGCGGCGGCAACTTCGGTGATCTTTATTATAGTTTTCAAGTCTTTCGAGAGATGCTTGTTGTCAGATTTCCCGAGAATAAGATTGTAGTTCTTCCCCAGACCGTTCACTTCGACGACGAATCAAAGCTCCGCCGCGCCGGCGAGGTATTCAGCCGGCATCGAGACATAGTCGTGTTCGTACGTGACGAATGCTCCAAAGCCCGATTAGCCTCCTGTTTCGGGTGTCCGGTCAAGGTTATGCCGGATATGGCGCACCAGTTATGGAATGTCGTTCGGGCGGAGGAAGCGGGCCGCGGGACACTTTACATATTTCGCAAAGACGCGGAAAGAACATCTGCGCCCGAACGATTATTCCATGATGAACGAAGCGTCGATTGGGACGACTTGGTTTCGACTGGACAGTATGTAATGTGGCGGCTAACGCAGTACCTGCAC
This sequence comes from uncultured Pseudomonadota bacterium, assembly GCA_963805995.1. Classification (GTDB taxonomy): domain Bacteria; phylum Desulfobacterota; class Binatia; order Binatales; family Binataceae; genus JAJPJA01. The sequence continues at coordinate 283,515 of CAWDWL010000015.1, forward strand.
GACTGGGAATCGAAGTTCGGCCGCCGTTTTTTGGGTCCCGACATCTGGGCGTTACAGAACCATTGGCTGACTTCACGCGCGATTCGTAGCCTTTCACGGTACGAAACTATAGTTACCGATCGGCTTCACGCGTGCATCCTGGGTTGCCTCTTGCGGAAGAAGGTGTTCTTTGTCGACAATTCCTATGGGAAGCTGACGAATTATTACGACACATGGATGCGAGAGGTTGAATGGATAGCGCCAGCGAATGCGCGGTCCGCAGGCGCATCATAGAATGCGCATCACAGAACGAAGACAGTCACCCAGTTCGGCTCGCAATCGGTAGAGCCTTGCTGTATCGATGCAAGCGCAAAGCCCTTGGAGCCCGGGAGGCGCCCCACAAAGCCTGAGCAAAATATCGGATCATTTGTAAAGTGAAATCGGCGATGACTAGGTTGATTTTTGAGACTACATAACGCGCTTGCTTTTTGTCCAACGAGCAGCCGCGATTCACGGCTGGTTGCCATGAACCCTGTACTGTGAAATAGCGGGAATCAGCCGCTATGCTTACGGTATATGATTTGCCTGATGAAGGTAACGAGCATCTGGCGAAAGCTGCAGGAGCGCAGCGCTTTTGGCGCGAATGCCGCATTGACCGCCGCCACCAACCTTACGATCGCCGCGCTCGGAGTCGCCACCGGAGCGATGGTCGCGCGGATGTCGGTCCAAGCGGACGTGGCGAGTTGGCGGCGATACAAACCTGGCCTAGCTTATCGGGATACTGGCATTTGGGTACGGACCAGGCGCTGGTTTATTATGCAGCACGAGATCCCGATCGCGTCGGGCGCTATGTTGGTTCGGCGGCCGTCATCGCCTTGGTTTCGTGCCTGCCTTTTACCGCGGGCACCTACGTGGCAATGCCATTCTTGCTGTCCGCGCAGTCGCCCTACATCGTAACCGCCGCCCGCTGGTATCTGATGATTGTACCAGTTGTCGCGCTGATGTCTTTGGCGTTCTATACGCTGCGTGGGCGTAGCGATTTCGTTCCTTGGAATGCCTTGCGCATTACACCCACGCTGGTATGGATGGGGGTTCTGCTTCTCGCCCGATTCTGTGGCTTCAACGATGTGCGCGTGATCGCGGGGACATATCTTACGCTATTCTCGGCTCTGCTGATTCCGATCGTGACGGTGGTAAAAAGGCGCGTGCCCGGCGGATTTGCGCCCGACTTAAAGGGATTCAAACCGATGTTGGCTTACGGGTTGCCGTGTCTCGCATCGGGTTTCCCCATTATTCTTAATCTGCGTCTGGACCAGATGCTAATGGCGGCCTTGCTGTCTCCGGCCGCACTCGGGCTCTATGTTGTAGCGGTCGCTTGGAGCGGCGCGATAAATCCATTGATGAACGCCATCGGTGCGGTGTTATTTCCCAAGGTCGCAGAGCATGGAGAAAACGTCGATCGCTTGCGTATTTTCACGCATGGCAGCCGTTTCGCTGCCTTGCTGGCGCTGATTACCGCGCCCGTATTGGCTGCGCTCACGCCATTCGGTTTGGTCCTGCTCTTCGGTCAAAAGTTCCGGTCCGCGGTTCCGGCCGCATTGATACTTGTACCTGCCGGAGCAGTTGCTGCGTTCAACTTCGTAATCGAGGAGGGATTCCGAGGTTTCGGCGAGAATTTTGCCGTTTTGCAGGCGGAACTGGCAGGCCTGCTGATAACCGGTGTCAGCCTGTATCTTTTGCTGCGGCCCATGGGTATAGTGGGTGCGTCCATTGCATCGATTCTTGGGTATTCCACCGTGAGCGCAGTTTTATTGATTTACGCAAAGTCGCTTACGGGCAAGTCCCCAATGGACCTACTACTGCCAAGGAGTAGTGAACTCCGCTCGCTTGGGAGTCAACTCGCCCTTGTGACGCGACGTATGGCACCGGTAATCGCACGCTTGAAATTACGAAGACCTTAGTAGCGGGTGAGTGGAGTTTTTACTCCTAATAGCTTCATCGGTGGCGTGGGTTGAAAATGACTAAACACGTACAGACCGCTCAGCAGGAGTATTATGCCAAGACAGCTGCTGAATACGATGAAGCTCACGTTCGGGGCAATCCGGAGCATAATCTAGCGCTGCGTTACATTTCTGCCTTCCTGCAACTCCTTTCCGCGAAGACGGTTCTCGACGTTGGTTGTGGCACTGGGCGGGGACTTGTGCACATTCGACAATACCATCCGAGACTTGGCGTGTTCGGCATAGATCCGGTTGCCGAACTACTACAGATCGGAGTGGATAAGGGCATTCCGCCCTGCGCGTTGGTGAGGGGCGACGCCTCCTGTCTACCATTCGAAGACGGTGCGTTCGATGCGGTGATGGAACTAGGTATGCTGCACCATGTGCCGCGCCCTGGGATAGTCGTCTCAGAAATGCTGCGGGTTGCAAAAAGAGCTGTATTTATTTCCGATTCAAATCTATTCGGTCAGGGCCGTAGGTCCGCGCGCCTCCTCAAGTTCCTTTTTTATAACGCCGGGCTCTGGAACTTTTTAAAATACGTACAGACGGGTGGCCGCGGCTACGTTTTGAGCCACGGGGATGGCTTATCTTACTCATACAGTGCCTATTTTCAATACGGTATGCTCTCGCAGTGGGCAGACCGAATAATTGCGGTACCGCTGATTTCAGACCTCAGACCGGCCAGATGGCCTCGGCCGCTGTTCACTGAGCGATGTGTGCTGCTCTGCGCGATTCGTGGCGACGAAGCATGAACCCAGTGAATGGCAGGAACGGAACCCTAGATGGCACCATAGATCCCAGATCGGTGCAAAAGAGCGTAATGGAGCCACACCCTGAATCCGCCGAGTCAATGAATATCGATGTGGCGATCCGTGGAGCGCGGGGCCATTATGCTGTACCACGCGTGTTGCATCGAGCCGGAATGCTTAAAACTTTCTATACTGACGCCTACATCGGCAACAAGCCTTTGCTACGGAAGGTAATCAACTATTTACCTGCGGTAGTTTCTCCAGCAGCGGTACAACGTCTGGCTGCAAGATTTGCCCCAGAACTACCTAGATCAAAGGTGGTTTCTTTTGATCGCCTTGGCTTCAGAACGCGCTGGCGTCCACGCGGTCGGCAATCGGCGGCCGCTGTATTCGCGGATAAGGCGCAGCACAACCGGGAGTTTGGGTTGGCCGTCGTCCGGCATGGATTTCGTGGTGCGCAGGCGGTATACGCGATCAATGGCGGGGCACTTGAGATCTTCGCTGAAGCCCGGCGCCATGGGATGGCCTGTATCCTTGAACAAGTCAGCGCGCCGGCGCGGGTGTACGAACGCTTGGTGCTAGAAGAGGTTTCCGCTTGGCCTGGTTGGGAGCCTGCCCTAGAATTGGGCTACCATAATGGGCCGCTGATTGAGCGCGAAGAAGCCGAATGGCCCTTGGCCGACTTAATCGTGCCAGCTTCCAATTACGTAGCACAGGAAGTGCAATCGCAAGGCGTGCCCGTTGGCAGGATTCAGGTTGTACCGCTGGGAACCGATACGCGAATCTTTCGACCGCCGGACTGCCGGGATCATCACCGAGGGCTCAATGTCTTGTTCGCTGGATACGTGAGCTTGCGCAAAGGAATCCCATACCTGCTTCAAGCTCTGCGTCTTCTGAACACTCCTCAAATTCATTGCCGGCTTGTTGGATCGGTCGAGATTGAACCACAGCCCTTGAGCGCCTATAATAAATGGGCTGAGCTGCTAGGCCCCGTTCCACGGCCGGAGATGCTGGCACAATACCAATGGGCGGATGTCCTCGTGTTCCCGTCTATATGTGAGGGCTTTGGATTCGTCGCTTGCGAGGCGTTTGCTTGCGGCGTTCCCGTAATATCCACTCCAAACTCGGGCTCCATCGTTACGCATGGGTCCGATGGATTTATAGTGCCGCTGCGCGATCCGCGAGCCATTGCGACGCGCCTGGAGCAGCTCGCACGCGATCGCGAGCTGCTCCGCTTTATGTCCTGCAACGCGTTTAGGCGTAGTCAGGATTTCGGTCTGGAAACCTACGGCGCGCGCGTTGTCTCCGTTATCAAATCCCTCCTCTCCTAGGAGAACACCAAGAGAAGGTGGCTTTGGCGAGATCAATCGCAGCCCAGACTTCTTGAAGCGTTGATCATGACGGCAACGAAATGTCCTTTGGATACAGACGAAAGGCAAGCTTAGGATTCGGTGGAAGACATATTACTGAATCTCCGGTTCTGCCGATATCATAAACTGGATTCCCAAAATGAGTAATGAGTTCATCGCGTACAGCGCAATCGTATCTGTTGCACTGCTGATAACGTTGCTCATAGTGGGCCCGCGGAACGTCACTGATTTTAGGCGCTGTGTAGGATGGTACCTCATAATATTCTCGGCGACCTATCTGGTCCGGCCTGCAACATCCCAACTACTTGGGGACACGCTCATCTACCAATTGTTGCGTATTGGTTGTTTCGAAGATCATTGGTACCTGATGGCGACTGCGGTTCCGCTCGCGTTACTATCGTTCGGTATAGGCTATAGAGCCGGGACTCCTTCGCGAAAAAACCATGTCGTTGGATTCCGCGACGAAGAGCGAAGAGCGGATCCGCACAAGGTACGTGTTCTTATTTATTTCATGATCGTCTTGGGGTACCTATCAGCCATCATCTGCCTCAAAACGGGCACTTTTGGGGCAGAACCAGCAGATATGGCAGGTAGCAGCGCTGGGGTCTACAAAGGGAGTACCGCTTGGTTCGCCCTAGACGATCTCTTCGTGTCCACCGGCACGATCCTCTACTATATAGCCACCGGACGCTTGGGCATGAGCTTGTTGCTTTCGACTCCGTGGTTGGCTGGCAGACTGATCTACGGCCACGGCCGGTCACATTTGCTCGGCCATTTCTTCAGTCTCATGGCAGTTTTTTTCCTTAGGCTCGATCCCGGGCTGGCGCCGGAATAAAGAAACGCCAGATGTTGATTATAGCTACGGCGCTGTTGATAATTCTGATACTTTTTCCCTTAATGGCTTCCCTTCGCGGTTTGAGAACACAACTGCATTTAGGCGGGTTTAGCCTTTCGAAGGATGCGTTGGAAATGGCGAAGACGACTGCGAACCCCGAGGACTTGATGCAGAGTTATCTAGGTACCGGTAGTCCCATTCTCGGGATTTGAGACCACCCTATACCATTTGATCGTAGATTCTCGTTCCGAGATGGGCACCCAGTATCTGTACTACTATTTCATAAAACCTATCCCGCGCGTCCTCTGGCCCGGGAAAGGTACCCCCGCTACTTGGCCCGAGAAACTCAGGGGAGTCGAATTAGATCCTGTTATTGGTTTGATGGGTGCCGCGCCTGGCGCGGTTGGAATGGCCTATCAAGAGTGGGGCTGGCTTGGAATTCCATTGGAATTTCTGCTAACCGGTTGGGTGCTTCGAAGATTGGAAGAGCTCGTGTTACGTAGGCCCCGCGCCCTCCACGTAATGTTAGGATATGCCGGGTTTTATGGTATGCTGCCCCAGATGTGCAGGGACGGGATGTTATATATGATATCGGCCTTCTGGTTGTTTCAGTGTGGTATTCCGGTATTTATTCTCTGGCGATTGTCCGCGAGTGCGCCGAAGCCAACGGAGTCTCGCGACTTGGTGGAACTTGCAGGATTGGCAGAAACTAGCATTTCTCATTGAGAAATATGTGTGTAAGTGGTTACTAGCGAGAATGTCAGCGCGAGGGGTGGATGTACAACTGGAGCGGACGTTCAAGTAGATATACGAGAAACACTGCGTTCTCGAGGAAGTTCCGCCAGTGTGATTCGGTGGATAGCAGATGTGGCGCACATGCCAGGAAATGTCGGAAGATTCGTTTGGAAGACGTCGGGTAGGCGCCGGGATTACGTTGAAGTGAGGCTTTTCAACCCATCCTGGCTCGATCGCCCAGCGCCGAAACCGTGGGATGGGTCTCGTAAACTCTGAAGTGAAGGGGACACGATGGCTGCCTGGCGAAAAATCCGCGGACTCCATTTTACGTTGCCGCAATTGAAGACGTGCCCAGAACAACACTGTGAATCCCACCGCGCAATCGAAGGAGTGCGCTCAAACCTTTCGCCGACGGTGCGCGCCCCCAGCTTTCGACTCTACCTGGGAGCTCGGGGTTAGATTCTGTCCCAAGAGCTCTTTGGTCGTCATTAGCGCATAGCGTCGAGCAGAAGCATACATGCCAAGCTTCGAGTAAATGGCCGCGTGGCAATAAGGGTCAAGAAATAATCCAAATCCAGTCCACATCTGCCTTACCGATAAAAGTTTTATCTTTAGCTGAGGGGAGCGTTAAGAAATGGAGGCAAGGCGCCTTTCCTCGATCAAAAAAGCGCGTTTTACCCTCCGATACTGCTCAGCTGAACCGATCGGGTTTGAGAACTCGACTAAATTATACAATTGCCACACGAAATGAATTATAGACCGACATGGTGGTGCTATTTTAAAACTTATATTCGGAGAGAGAGGCGTTATTCGAAATGCAAGCTCATCTTGCTGACAAAAGACCTGGTCACTTTCTAATGGTTCCGTTGCTGCCGTATCCTTGCTCTCCTTATCGTTTTGACAAGGATCTAGGCCATCGCACCGTTTATATACGGACTGTCTTAAGGTGGCAGTGCCGATGAAGCGTTCTCTCTCTAATCCGTTAGTTGGAAAAATCGCGCTCGCTGCCGCTGTATTCGTCGTTGGCTTAGTGTTGATCGATCGCATTCTGCCAGAGTTCGTGCCGGTGGTGAAAAGTACGCTGATCGCGGATCCGCTTCTCGGGTTCAGGGGACGCCCTGAGGTCCAGACGATCTGGACTCGCGAGGTACCGCGACCGATTACAGTTCGGCTCAATCAATACGGATTTCATGACGTAGAGTGCTCTTTGGAAAAGGCTCCTGGCACGTTTCGGATTGTTTCACTTGGAGATTCGTTTGTTCAGGCTTTGCAGGTACCGATCGACAAAAATTTCTCAAAGTTCCTGGAAGACGGGTTGAACCGGCAAGCAGAGAAGGGGTCGAGTGGGAGTGCGCCATCACGCATTCAGGTTTTGAACCAGGGGGTACAGGGATACGGACTGGGCGTGTATTACTTATATGTGACACGGCGACTTGAGCGTTGGAAGCCGGACCTGTTGCTATTGTCCATCTTTCTCGGTAACGACTTGGGCGACAACTACTATGAAACGGCGTCGCCCTCGGTGCCGCGTTTTCGGATGAATCAGGATCGCTTGGACTTTCTACCTCCCCCGAACACGCTAGGGACGTGGGTAAGAGATAATTTTTTTGCGCATTCAAACATTGCTCTGGTGCTTCGCAATACTATCGTGGCTGACTTGGCTGCAGAAAGTAAGGTGGTTCGCGATTTAACACTTAGTGGCGGCATCTTCAGCAGCCCGCACCTCCTGGACGGTGTTTCCCAGAAGCAGCGCGACGAGATGCTGTCTATTGCGAGTCTTCAACTCCACGGTATCAAGGCGTACCTCGCCGCCCGCCAAGTACGGCTATTCATATTGGTGATTCCCGACCCTTACCGAGTCTTTGATATTGCTGATCCCGTTCGCCGCCGTCGTCTCGGCGGAATGGCGGTGACTGCAGAAGACCGTCAGAGCTTCGAGCAAGGAGTGCTTGCCATCCTTGAGTCCGAGGGGATTCCTCATATCTACCCATTGGCGCGCTTTGTGAATGATATCCATGAACAGCAGGAGGTCTACCTCAGAGACGTCGGGCATCTGAGCCCATATGGACATCGAGAGATCGCAGAAATCCTAGAGGGGCCCGTATGGGATTTAGTGCAGCACAAGCGAGATCCGCGCCCCTGAGAATTCTGCCTTCTAACGCAGCTTTGCCTGCAGAACTAAACAGTTTGGGCGAGCTATTTTCTTGAATGTCGCGCGGTTCGTTTGGAAAGGCACAGTATGCTGGCGTGTTCTGATTTGAACAGGCCAGGCTGAAGTTCAGCGCGACGGGGTTGTGATCCGAAATAAGGAGCGGAGGCAGGTGAGGCGCTTCAAGCCACAATCAAAAATCTTGTACAAGGCCGGCTTTAGGAATCATAGGAGGAACGGAGTTGCGTTCGTTCGGTTAGCGCAGGTTGTCGGCGCTGCATTGTTGTCTCGTTGCGTCGGGTGTCCGACCGTCGTATGCGGTTGTCTCCCTTTCTGGTGGGCCGGCCGGTCTGGAATCGCTCACATATAACAGGACCCAGTATCTCATCAAGGGAGCGTCATGCTCTGTCCAAAACCTCACGTTTCGCGGCGACGGTTCGCAACTTCCCCAACCCGCAGGTAGTGGCACCGTGACGGTTCGGAGCGCCGCAAACCGGGTTCTAATCGCTCGACTTTACCGGTGGGGTGCTATCAAATGCGACTACTCGGTTACCGGGGATGAGGTTCGAGCGGATGTGAGCGTCACCAATGCGGCGTCCTATCCAATAGCTGAGATGCGGATTCTGCTGTTCAACATTTTAGAACCGTCAGCGCCAATAACTCGCATGCCTGGATCTGAGTACAATGTTTCCGGTCCGGACGTAGTATTCCTTACCTACGGGTCATCTAAGTTGTTCATCGCGAATGAGCAAGTGGCGAGGTTATTAGTTTTGACGACTGCGCGGATACCAGGGGGCATTGGGGTATACCTCGACACCGCACAAAATTGGATCGTGCCACCTATTATGACGCACGGTCCGCAGCGGCGAGAAATAAAGTCCCGCTCGATCCCTGGGCATGGTTCGGACCAGTACTCCCTATCGCTCCGTTTCGCGAAAAATAATGCCTCGGCGTCAGCCGTCGTGGCTGACCTTTTTAGGCGCTGGGTGGCGCACTTTCCACCGAGCTCAAACTGGTCGGACCGACGACCCATCGGTCAACTCATCCTCGGCAGTTTCGGTCGTTGGAAACTGTTTAACCCCAAGAATCCCCGTTACTGGTGGTTTGTCGATCAAAAAGTGGACATCAACTCTGAAGACGGACGCGAACAATTCAAGCAACGACTGCTAGCGGTGGCGGACCGAGCGGTGGCAAATCTAAAAAGGCTCAACGCACAGGGAGTAATTGTTTGGGATGTTGAGGGTGAGCAGTTCCCCAACCTACAGTACGTCGGAGACCCACGCCACTTGCCGCCTGAGATGCAGCCCGTGGTAGACGAATTTTTCAGACGCTTCACGCGATCCGGCCTTCGTTGCGGGCTAACCCTGGCTGTGCGAAAATTGATGAGTTCGGGGGCGACAGACAGTACTTTCCAACTCGGTAGTCAGACCACTCGGAGATACGTTGACGATCCTGATGAGCTTTTCAACATGCTCGATCAAATCGTGACTTATTCCAATCAGCGATGGGGGTGCACAATTTATTATGTCGATGCGGACGGAAACTGGGTTTTTCCAACCAATGTCGTGGTGTTCCGTCGCCTCCTAGCCCGGCACCCCGGGATTCTTTTCGTTCCTGAACACAAGACTTTGAGCTATTACGCGTCGACCGCACCGTATTGCGACTATACCCTCGGCCAAGAGGACTGCCCTTCAGCAGAGGCGCGGTGGATCTATCCCAACGCCTTTAGCGTGATAAAGGAATACGAAGCTCCCGTCAGGCGAGGCTTCACACCAATGAATATGGTTGAGCGAGTGCGTAATGGCGATGTCCTGTTGATCGAGTCGTGGGTACCTTCGAGTAACGTAGACGTTCGCGGTTCTATTGACGTTCTGCAACGGGCCCATGGGTCCCTGTCGCGTACTCCCGAATGATCGTCTTATATTAAGTTAATGTAGCATCTGTGGCCAGCGTTACATTTGTGCGAAGGCATGCTTAATACCGAGCAATGCCGCCGAGGAAGGGAGACGTCTTTCCAATACCGTATCGCGGCAACATTCCCGGTAGGTTCAAGATGTTACTAGCTAAATATGGTGTCCCCCGAACCGAAACTGGCCCGACCGGCGGTCTATCGGTGAACTTTTCGTGGCCAGCCACGGCAGGCACAGTTCCATTGAATCCACTCACTCCCACGCTATTGGGTCTTGGCCCATCCCAAGGTGGAGATTGACTCCCCACAACGGCGCGCTGATTTTAAATCTTGGCTCCTCAACGAGGCCCGACACTGGGTAGCGGATCTAAAAGCAGCCAATGTTAAACGAGTGATTGTCGAGGACAACAAGGAAGAGCAGTTTTCCGCGCCCAATATATCGGCCGCCCACGCTATCTGTCGCCTGAAATGCAAATCGGTGGCCGATGAATTCTTTCAGCGCTTTACCCGGACGGGTGTGTGCTGCGGCGTCGCCCCCTCTGTGCGAAAGTATATGAATCCCGGAGGCCCCTTGCATCCCATGTTAGGGAACAGACTGCTCTGCGCTGACGGCTAATTGAAATTCGCCAGTACCTGTACTTGCCCAAGGGCTGCGTGTCGATAATAACGAAGTGATGAACTAAATGGTAATAGTTAATTTCGGTTGCGGAGCCGCACCCGGTGGTAACTGTATAAACGTCGACGGCAGCCTGACCGTCCTGTTGGCGAAATTGCCAATTCCTGCGAAATTGTTTCGCGGTCGCGCCGTCTTCGTGACGGCAATTCGAGATTTCAACATCAGGTTCACAACGGCGCGGCGGTTGCGATTTGACAGTGCCTCGCTGGATGCTTTCTACACCTCCCATACCCTGGAGCATCTTCCGCGCTATGACTGCGAAAATCTTCTGCGCCGTGTGCGCAACTGGCTCAAACCGGATGGCCTACTCAGGGTTGTCCTCCCGGATCTTAAGCGCCTCGCGCGGTCTTACGCGTCCGGGGAAGTCGACGGAGACACGTTTCTGGGCCAGACTCATATGAGCCGTGCAAGGTCGCGTTGGGGACAATTTGGCCTGGGGTACGCCGAGCATCGTTGGATGTATGATTGCGAGAGTTTCGGGGCGTTATTGGCGCAACTTGGCTACCAGAAAATTCAACCATCGAGTTTCGCTACGAGCGATCTTCCCCAGCTTGCAGCCCTCGACGTACAGGAAAGACGGGACGAAAGTTTTTATATTGAGGCCCGCAGTTGAAGAACGCCAAAGAGGTATATGTTCTCCCGAAGAAAAGTTGTCTCGTATGTGGGGTCGTATAACCATTTCCTCCACTGTCCAAATTAAGATCCCATATTTTCTCAAGGTAACGAGTGGACCAGAGCTTCTGCCGAACGCGTTTGTGCTCTTCGCACGTGAAGTTATTTTCGCTGTAGGGGCTGGCACAGCTTACCCCTTCCGTGTGAATCAACGCTTGATCTCGGCATATCCATTCGGAGGTCACACGCACGTTTTGTGTAGTAACAAGGATACGTCAAAAACAGGATATCTGTCTGCCTTCTATCCTGAGACTGGATTCGGCGGGTTTACATATGTCGACAGCACCGTTGCACTTTATCTGCGGGCAAATGCCTTGATTAATGCGGACTCGATGGTCCTTGACATCGGCACGGGGCGTGGCAGATACGCTCAGGACTCGATCGAGTTGCGGCGTAATCTGAGAATTTTCAAGGGTCGCTGCCGCAAAGTGATCGGTATCGACGTGGACCCCGCAGCAGCCGCAAATCCCTTCATCGATGAGTTCCGCCAGATCGAGGGCGATCGATGGCCGCTCAATGACGAATCGATAGACGTTTCAATCTGTGACAGCGTCCTTGAGCACATACAGGAGCCAGATCAATTCTTCAGAGAACTAGAGCGCGTAACCAAGCCGGGTGGTTCCGTCTGTATAAGAACTTCGAACCGCTTGAGCTACTTTGGGCTGGCATCGCGGTTAACTCCCGAGGGCCTGCATTTCCGCACGCGGACTAGGGTCCAGAGCGATGGGGTCGAAGAACAGGATGTGTTTCCAACTGTTTACCGCTGCAACACCCGCGGACAATTGAGAAAAATGTTGAGTAAATACGGCTTCGATAATTATGTCTGTGGTTACGAAGCCGAGCCGGCATATCTTTCCTTTTCGCGATTGGCTTATGCATTAGGAGTTTTGCACCAAAAGTTTGCACCAAATGTTTTTAAGGTTGCGCTTCTAGCCTTTGGAAGAAAGCGTTGCGCCGCTTAAAGACCCGACTGGGTGCCTGGAAGGATTTTTCGTCGGCCAACGCTTTTTCTGTAGAGCTGTGAGATGAGTGCATTCCCGAATAGCCCCAATGAGTTCGCTATGCGAACGAGAACTCTCTGAAGTGGGAGTGTCGCAAAATTGTCTGGACGGATCGCATCTAGAGTGAGTGATCGGATTCGGGAAGATCCGGCGCGGATCAGAATAGCGGTCATTTTCGTCAATTATGGTCCCTACCATCTCGCCAGAGCGGGTGTTCTAGTCCGGTGCTCCCAACTCGATCCTTACTTCATCGAACTTGCCGCGGTACAGAAGACCTACCCATGGCTGGCCGACAAGAAGAAGTTGGGAGACCGGCTTATTACATTGGACGATAAGCCCTACGAAACCTGCTCGAGCCGCGAGATTGTGCGCGAAGCGGTCAGAGTCCTGGAACAATTGCGGCCTGCGGTGGTGGTAATCGCCGGCTACAGCGAAGCGCCAATGCGGGCAGCGGCGCGCTGGGCACGGCGTAACGGTCGCGGAGTGGTCGTTCTTTCCGAGAGCACGCCTTGGGATCATCCGCGGCGATGGTGGTGGGAGTGGATGAAGCGGTCGTGGATCCAGCGCTACGTCGACGCGGCGGTCGTCGGCGGTGAACCTCACCGTCGCTATATCGTCGAGCTCGGAATGGTGCCGGCCCGGGTCTGGGATCGATACAACGTTGTGGATAATGAGTTCTTTATCACGCGCTGCGACGCCTTAAGAAGGGAGGGCGTCGAGCGGCGGATTGAAGCTGGGCTGCCGCAGAAGTATTTTCTTTATGTCGGTCGGTTCGCGCAGCAAAAAAACCTGCCGGTTCTCCTGCGCGCCTACCGCCGCTATCGCGAAATCCACTCGGATCCCTGGCAACTGGTGATGGTTGGCGATGGTCCCTTGCGTGAAAGGCTTATCCAGATTGCGAGAGACGAACATCTGAGCGACATCGTATGGCCGGGATTCAAACAGACCGATGAGCTTCCGCTGTATTACGCATTTGCCGGCTGCTTCATATTGGCGAGCACCTTGGAGCCGTGGGGGCTCGTGGTTAATGAGGCGATGGCCAGCGAATTGCCGGTCATTGTATCGCGCCGCTGCGGGTGCGCGGCCGATCTCGTGCGTCACGGCGAGAATGGACTCAATTTCGATCCTTATAATGAAGAAGAACTTGCGGAACTGATGCTCGATATGGCAACTCAACCGGCGGAGCAACGAGCAGCGATGGGTCACGCTTCCAAAAAGATCATCTCCCTATGGACGCCAGAGACATGGGCGAATCATCTCGTGTGCGCGATACATAGCGCAATTGACCGGTCAACTGCTAAACGCCACTAATTAACGATTTGACTTCTCTCCGGACGGCCGAAATGCGAAAGGCCGGCGTCATGAGTTCTTCGGTTACTCGGCGAGTTGCGGCGGCACGGGCCCGAAAAAACAATGAATGACTTACTTCGAGGCTTAAGAGCCCATGTGCATGTTAATTATCAACTGCACCGGTAGTAAAGGATGGCCGCGGCTGAGTCCAATAGAACTCAAGAGTTCGGGTTAGCGATTAGCGATGCGTGTACTTTCTGTTACCCAATACGGTGTTTGGGGCGGGCCGCATAATAGTAATTTGCGGATTATTCCGCCACTACGCGCGCGCGGCGTCCACGTCACTGTGGTTGTTCCCGACGAGCCCGGCGACGCGGCCTCCAGATTCCGGCAAGCTGATGTCGACATTCTCGAGGTTGCATTGCAACGGCCGCGTTACACGGTGCATCCCGCAGTGCACGCTCGAACTATTGTCGGGTTTCCTGGCGAAGTGCGAACGCTTCGCCGTTTGATTCGTGAACTTAAGGTCCACGTTGTCATGATCAACGGCATGGGACTTCTGCAGCCCGGCATCGCCGCGAAGCTGGAAGGTGTCCCGGTAGTTTGGCAGTTACTTGACGCGGGTTATCCCATGCTGGCGCGCAGAATCTTCATGCCCATAGTTGTGCGCGTGGCCGACGTGCTGATGTCTACCGGAATTGCTGTGGCGCGTGTCTATCCGGGTGCGATGGAAATGGGCGATCGCCTAGTCCCCTTTTTCCCGCCCGTCGATCTCAACCTGTTCAAGCCTGACCCGCTGGTGCGCCAGACCGTCCGCCAAGAGCTCGGGATCGGTCCGGATGAACTGCTGATCGGGACAGTAGGTAACATCAGTCCGCAGAAGGACCACCTGGGCTTCGTCCGGATCGCCGGGGCGCTCAAACGCATTCACCCGAACCTACGTTTTGCGATCTTGGGGGCAACTCTCCCTAATCGGCTCGAACTGGCCGAGCGATTGAAGGAAGAAGCCCGGTCTCTGGGCTTGCGCTTCGGACACGATTTGATTGTGACCAATCCGGGCTCGCGGGTTTTCGAGCTCGATCAGGCGTTTGACATTTTTTGTCTCACTTCCCGGTGGGAGGGCATCCCGACCGCTATGGAGGAAGCGATGTCTCTGGGCATTCCCGTGATCAGCACCGACGTGGGTGCGGTGCGTGAAGCGCTGGATGACCAGGTATCGGGGTTTGTGGTGCCGCTAGACAATCGGAAGGCGTTTATGCGGGCCGCGCGGGCGTTGATAGAGAATCCGCAACTTAGAGCCACTATGGGGAAAAAGGCGCGTCTGGTCGCTGCAGAGCGCTTCGACGCCGACATTTGTGCGCAGGTGCACCTGCGCGCCTTTGAAAAGGCGGTTGCGAACTGCGTCGGCCGCACCGCGGCGGCTTCGTGACATAATGTTTTTGCCGGGAGAATCCAATATCAACGGTGGATCGACGGCTTTCGGAGGAACATGATATCGGTTGTTTCAAGGGTCGCAGCACGCTTGATGAGGACCGCGCGCCTGCTGCGGGCATATATTGGCAGGCCTCGAATGGTGGTTCAGACGCAAGCAGTCCCGGTTTGGGAGATCGAACGCTGTCGAACGCCGATTTTTCTGATTGGGGTGGAGCGCTCCGGAACCAGTTTATGCCGGCGCATCGTGGACTCCCATAGCCGCATCGCTTGTCCACCGGAGACGTTCTTTTTCAAGCAATTCGCAGCCATCCTGGACGATCCGAGATGTACCGCGGGATTCGCGGGATTGGGCTTTTCCAATCGCCAGCAACTGGTCAGTGAGATCGGAAAGTGGGCTTCCATGTATCATGAGTCCTACCGGGTCGCGCGAGGCAAGCAGCGATGGGCCGACAAGACGCCTCGCTACGTAGAGATTCTTTCCGAATTGGAAGAGATGTTTGGCCCGACGGCGCAATATGTAATGATTTACCGGCACCCACTCGAGGTAATTACTTCGATATACCTTGGTGGCGGTGGCGCCAAACTAGGCAACTATGATCCCGACCCCCTCCTGAACGCCGCAATGTATGTTGCACAACGCGTCAGCGACCAATTGTCATTTGCGCGTGACCGTCCAGAGCGCTGCTTCCGCCTGCACTATGAAACTCTGGTTCAAGACCCCCCGGAAACGTTAAAAGCACTGTTCGCTTTCCTCGAAGAACCATGGGAGCCGGCGGTTCTGGATTTTAACAGATTTAACCACAATCTGGGCACCGAGGATTCGATTGTTATGGGGACGCTGGGGTTTAAACTGAGCTGGGGAGGTCTTCGTTCACTGAAGCCGGAGCAGCTTGACGCCGTGACCCCGATCGTCCGAAGCGTCGCGTCGAACCTTGGTTATAGTTTGGCCGATTGGTCAGTGCCAAACCTTAAATGTGGTGTCGAGACGCAATTCGGGATTCAGCCGTTACGCCAAGCCAAAGGCTGAGTTTGTTCAGCAGCCCAGGCTCTCCGCGGAGAATGGATACCGAGTCAATGGCTAAGCTACCACGAGCCGATTCCGCGGCGGTGGGCTACTTCGATAGACAGTCGCTCGGATGGACCCGGCGTTATGGCCACGATGGCTACTTCCGCGAACGGTTCGAGACGGTCATGGGTTGGATGGAGGATGCAGCCGCGGGATTGCGGTTGCTAGACTATGGCTGTGGCAGCGGCGTGTTGCTGGCGGCGCTGGGACGGGCGGGCCATCAAGTGACCGGAGTGGACCTGTCGGCGGGCATGCTGGCTGCCGCGCGCCGGGCTGTAGAATCGGCCGGCGTGCCAGCACCGCTTTTCACTCTCAGCGCGTGGGGGAAGATTGCCAAGGCCAGTACCTGGGTCAGACATATGATGCAATCGTCATTCTTGGAGTGATTGAATACGTCGACCGGCCGTTCGATTTACTCAAGCTGTTGCTGGGTCGTTTGAATCCTCGCGGACGGCTGATTTTGTCGTTTCCGAACCGCTCGAGCCTGTTGCGCCGGGTCGAGCGATTGGTGTTCAAAAATCCGTATCTGTTCAGACGCCTGGGCCTGTTCCCTCACCTGACGGGTTCGGACAGCTATCTGTGCTTTCAAAAGTATCAGTTTACGCTCCAGGAAATTGAGCTGTTCCTCGCGTTGCAGGGATTGCACCGGAATCAGGTTCATTGCCATGTCGCTCCCGGACTACCGCGGGCCTGGAGCCATAATCCGGCGCTGGGAATGACCGTAATCGCCGAGTTTCGCCGGCCGGGCTGACACTTTTCGATGGTCTCGAATACGGTTGCCCCCGGCCCTACGTGCGATGCTCCCGCGGACGAGCCGCAGCGCAGGTCACGAGAATCCTGGTTCAAGTCGTGGCTATGAAGTGGCTTAAGCAGCGTTTTGCCTGCCAGGTAAGGTGCGCAAGATGAATGGCATCACGACATCGCGTCTGATGCTTTCGCGCAACTTGGCGGGGACGGCGGCGTCCGATTGCCTTGATCTGGTGCGGGGCGTAGCCGCCCTGGTGGTGTTGTGGGGACACGTGCGCGCACTATTGTTCCTCAGCGGTCATGAACTCGTACATCCAGGGCGGGCAATGCGAGTACTCTACTTTGCGACCAGTCTAGGTCATCAAGCCGTAATGATTTTTTTCGTTTTGAGCGGGTTTCTGATTTCTGGCTCCGCGATCAAGGCGTCTCAGGAAAGACGATGGTCTTGGCGTTGGTATCTCACCAATCGCTTTACACGGCTTTATGTGGTGCTCCTTCCGGCGCTGGTCCTCGGCGCTTTGTGGGATCGAGCGGGTATGAGCATTTTCGGGACCAGTGAAGTATACGGCGGGCATTCAGGCAATTTCATGGTGCAAGCCCCCGTCGTCGCGGGCCTCACGGTGAAGGCATTCGTGGGTAATGCGCTTTTTCTCCAAACGATTCTGGTACCTACGTTTCGGTTCCAACGGGGCGCTTTGGAGTTTAGCCAATGAGTTCTGGTACTACATTGCATTCGCCCTGCTGCTGAGCGCTGCGGTTCAGCAGCGGCCGGCGTTACGGATCGCCTTTTTATCCGGCGCAGTGCTTATCGGCTTGGGGGTGGGGGCGCAAATCAGCCTGTATTTTCTAATCTGGTCGATGGGGGTGGTAATCAATTTCTTACCGCGGTTGGAACGGCACGGCCGCGTCATGACGGCGTCCTCGGTAATTGTACTCTTCCTGTCCTTGTCTACGATTTATCTGTTCCGTGGAGTGGCTTCTGATTTCGTAATCGGTCTCGCCACCACCTTTCTCATCTATTGCCTGCTGCAGAGCCAGGCTCCAGCCGGTCGCGGTGTTTTGGCCGGGGTCTCCCATCGCGCTGCCAACATGTCCTATACGCTATACGTGGTCCATCTGCCGATGGTGGTCTTTTTCACCGCATGGCTAGTGAAAAACGGAAGGTGGCGGCCCGATCCGTTTCATCTATTTCTGGGCATATTAGTTATTATCGCAGCGGTATTGTACGCGCGGGCGATAGCAAGATTGACCGAGGCCAGGACGGGGGCGATTCGCGAGCGCGTTTCCGAGTACCTCGATTGGTTATTTCCGGTCCCGCGTGGTGCGGAATTGACCAAGGTCGGCACCATGGCGGTGAGCGATAGGACGGGCCGATAAGTATATATTTTCCGGCGGTGGCGTCATTCAAAGCATGATTGTCTCGCGGCGTACATACGCGGGACGCGCGGTCGGCTTCGCCTACCGGCAGGCGGCTGGAATCGGGTGGCGTATCCGCGATCGGATCAGTCCGAGCTATCTGACCAATGATGGTACGAGCGCGGACGGTGCTCCGTTACCTCAAGCCGATTTCTCGCCAGTTGCTGTCGGCTCACAAGACGAGATTGCGGGAGTTGACCGCGAATTATTGTGCGCATCGCTTCGATTGCCTCGGGTCGGGGTGGGTGCAGGTCAGATATGGGATGCGCTGCCAGGGGTTGGAGGGATTTCGGTACGAGGATGGGGCTGCGGTGGACGTCGATAAAGAAGGCCACTGGCTGGAACATAGAATCAATCGGACGAACCTGGCGGAATCGCAGCGCATATGGCGGCTGATCGAAGCTGACTATTCACCTATCGATTGGCAGCGCGACTTTAAGTCGGGTTATCGCTGGTCCGAAGGTACCTGGTATCTGGATATTCGTTACGGTCATAAACCCGGAGTCGATATCAAGGTGCCGTGGGAACTGGCGCGGATGCAGCATCTGCCGCAACTGGCTTGGGCCTATCTTCTGGCTGGCGGCGGCGTCGAAGGTTTTGCCGCTCCTGAACGTTATTCGCGCGAATTTCGCAATCAGGTCCTGGACTTTATCGCCACCAACCCGCCCCGATTCGGAGTCAACTGGCGCTCCGCAATGGAAGTTGCGATTCGCGCCGCCAATTGGGCGGTTGCGGCGGATCTCTTTCGTGCGGGTGGAGCAATCCTGGATACGCAATTCGAAACTGTATTGTCGCGCAGCCTGTACGAGCACGGACTTCATATCGAAGCCAATCTGGAATGGGATCCCGACGTACGCGGCAACCATTACCTGGCCAACGTCGCGGGACTGCTCTTGATCGCGGCGTATCTTCCATCGTCGCCGAAAACCGATGCGTGGCTTGCATTCGCGATCCGGGAATTGATCAATGAAGTGGATTTTCAATTCGCGCCCGACGGCACCCATCGTGAAGCCTCGACCAGCTATCATCGCTTGACCGCCGAGATGGTCGTCTATGCGACGGCCTTTGTGCTTGCTCTGCCCGCGGCCAAGCGCGAAGCACTGCAACATTATGACCATCGCCTGATGACGGTCCGGCCGCCGCTGGCGCCGGCGCCGATACTGCTGTACGCACTCGAAGGCGGCGAATCTTCCACTCCGTTTCCGACCTGGTACTTCGAGCGGTTGGAGCGGATGGGCGAATTCATCGCGCACATCACCAAGCCCGGCGGACAGATACCACAAGTCGGCGACAACGATAGTGGCAGATTCTTGCGTCTCGACTCAGCCTATCAACAGATGACGGTGGCGCAGGCCAGGGCGCGCTACGCCAATTTGGCCAACTATGATGACCTGCCGGATGATATGCCCTACTGGGACGAGGACGATCTGGACCATCGCACAACGGCGGCGGCGATCGGTGCCCTGTTCAACCGCCGTGACCTCCTTGCTATCGCCGGCGAAGGCTCGTTGGTAGCGGAGGGAATCCGCGGCTTGGCCGGACGTATCGATCTTCCGTCCTACCGCCATCAGCGGCCGCTGAACGGTGCCGAGAGCGTGCGCGTTGGTTCCGTCGAACAATTGCACGCGCTGAGCGCCGATATCGGCGCGCAGGGCTCCGCGCGTCGCTATGAAATACCGGCGCCTGCGGCCGGGGCCGGCCTGTGCGAGGGACTGGCCTGCTATGGTTATCCGGACTTCGGGCTGTATGTCTTTCGTTCACCGAGGTTGTATCTGGCGGTTCGCTGCGGGAGTTTTGGCCTGGTCGGCAACGGCGGTCACGCCCATCATGATCAGCTGTCGATTGAGTTATGCGTGGACGGACGGGATCTGATTGTCGATCCGGGAACGTATCTTTATACCGCGCTTAAAGAGCGCCGCAACCAGTATCGTGGCGCAGCGGCTCATTTTGCTCCCCAGGTTGCCGGACGCGAACCGCAAGGCACCGGCCGGGGACTTTTCGAAATGCGCGATCGGGCGGCGGCCAAATGCCTGTACTTCGGAGCCAGCGGATTTGCGGGTTGTCATTGCGGCATACGGAGCCGCGGTCTATCGAATCATAGAGATTGGCGCCGGCGCGATTCGAATTACCGATGCCATCAAGGGCGACGGCGCACTGTGCGCGTTGACGCCGGCGTTCGGCGCGCGCTCGGGCTGGCGCGAAAGCCTGCCGCCCTCACCGGGTTACGGCATGCGTCCGGCGTGATCTGGAATCGATAATCGGATGAAGCAACTCCTGCACGATCTCTCAAACGGCCAAATCAAGCTCCAGGAAGTGCCGTGCCCACAGGTAACGCCGGGGCATCTGCTGGTGCGTACCGGGGTCAGCCTGGTCTCGGCCGGCACGGAGCGGATGCTGCTTGAGTTCGGCAAGGCTAACCTGCTGAACAAGGCGCGCCAGCAACCCGAACGGGTCAAGGAGGCCTGGGACAAGGTCAAGACCGACGGCCTGCTGCCCACGCTTGAAGCGGTTCGGGCCAAGCTCGACGAGCCGATTACGCTGGGTTACTGCAACGTGGGCGAGGTGCTGGAGGTTGGAGCGGGCGTGGACGGCTTTGCGGCCGGCGACCGGGTGGTGTCCAATGGCTCGCATGCAGAGGTGGTGCTGGTCTCCGCTAACTTGTGTGCGCAGGTTCCGCCGCCGGTGAGCCGATCACGACGCGGCGTTTACCGTGCTGAGCGCGGTCGGCTTGCAGGGAATCCGGCTGGCGGCGCCAACATTAGGCGAGACTTTCGTCGTCATCGGGCTGGGATTGGTGGGTCAACTCGCCGCCCAACTCCTGCGCGCGCATGGATGCCGGGTGCTGGGAGTCGACCCCGACCCGAGCCAGAACCAGCCTGGCGGCAAAATTTGGTATCGAAACTATGGTGCTGGCCGCGGGTGCGGACCCGGTGGCCGCTGCTAAAGCCTATAGCGGCGGTCACGGTGTGGACGGGGTAATTATCACCGCATCTACGCCTAGCGACGAACCCATGCATCAGGCGGCCCTGATGTGCCGCAAGCGCGGGCGTATCGTGCTGGTCGGGGTTACCGGGCTCAAACTTTCGCGCTCCGACTTTTACGAGAAGGAGCTAAGCTTCCAGGTTTCCTGTTCCTATGGGCCCGGGCGGTATGATCCGGGCTACGAATCCGGAGCTTACGATTATCCGCTCGGATTTGTGCGCTGGACCGCCAGGCGCAACTTCGACGCGGTGCTCGACATGCTTGCGGATGGCCGTCTTCAGGTTGCGCCGCTGGTCACCAATCGGTTCGGCTTCGATCAGGCACGGCAGGCCTACGACCTGTTAACCGGCGGCTCCTCGCTGGGAATTTTGATCGAATATCCCCGTGGTTCCGCGGTAATGGAAGAGGCGTTGCGGCGGCACACGATACCGAACGGTGCGGCCCCACGAATCGCCCCGCGGCCAACCGAGCCGGTGGTGGCGGTTATTGGTGCGGGCAATTTCGCCGCGCGCTCGCTGCTCCCGGCCTTTCGCAACGCCAAGGTGCATCTGAAGACCATCGTGTCAGTTGGTGGCGTTAGTGGGACGCGGCTGGCCGGGAAATTCGGCGCCGATCAGAGTTCCACCGACGCTCATGGCGCGATCGCGGACCCGCAGGTTAATACCGTCGTAGTTGCTACCCGTCACGACAGTCACGCCGCGCTGGCGTGTGAGGCGTTGCGGGCGGGCAAGCATGTTTTCGTCGAAAAACCGCTCGCACTGGGTCACGCGGAACTCGAGCAAATCGAGCAAGCTTATGCTGCCGCGGCAAAGGAATCGGGCGTCAAGCTGATGGTCGGTTTCAATCGCCGTTTCTCACCCCTTACCCAAAAGATGAAGTCGCTGCTCGACCGCGTCGCGGAACCCAAATGCTTTATCGTTACGGTTAATGCCGGAGCGGTGCCGGCCGAGCATTGGACCCGCGACCCTCAAGCGGGCGGCGGGCGCATCATCGGCGAGGCCTGTCACTTCGTCGACCTGGTCAGATTTCTCGCCGGACGCCCGATAAGCGGGGTCCAGGTGACGCAGCGCCGGAGCGGGTCTGGAGGCGGCGAGTTTCACGCTGCGCTTTGATGGCGGGTCCTTTGCGACGATCAATTATCTGGATAATGGTCCGAATTCCTTTCCCAAGGAGCGCATCGAGGTTTTTACCGCGAGACGAGCGTTGGCGCTGGACAATTTTCGGCGACTGATCGGCTATAATTGGCCGGGATTCAAACGTTTGGCGCTGTGGCGCCAGGACAAAGGGCACAACGCGGCGGTCAGCGCCTTTGCCGACGCCATCAGGAACGGGCGTCCATCGCCGATCGCTTTTGAGGAATTGTCGGAAGTAACCCGCGTCACGCTTGAAATCGCGCAGGCCGCGCGCTGAATCTCCGTCGCCGGCGCGGTGTACCCCAACTCATGCAACGGCCGCATCCTTTGAGGAGTAGATGAAGATACTTGTTGTAGCGGGAGCGAGGCCGAACTTTATGAAGGTGGCGCCCCTGGTCGAGGCGCTCAAGGGTTGCCAGGCAAGCCACCCCGATTTGGAGATACTGCTGGTTCATACCGGGCAGCATTATGACGCGCAGATGTCGCGCGCCTTTTTCACCGATCTGGGGCTGCCGCGGCCCGATGTCGATCTTGAGGTCGGGTCTGGAACTCACGCCGAGCAGACCGGCCGCGTGATGATCGCGTTCGAAGCGTTGCTCTTCGAGCGCAAGCCCGACTGGGTGGTGGTGGTGGGCGACGTCAACTCGACCGTGGCCTGTGCGCTGGCGGCGAAAAAATTATGCATCAAGGTGGCGCACGTCGAAGCAGGACTGCGCAGCCGCGACTGGACGATGCCCGAAGAAGTCAACCGGGTGGTTACCGACGTGCTGTGCGATGCGTTGTTCACCACCGATCCGATGGCGTCGGAAAATCTCAAGGCCGAGGGCGTCGATCCGGCCCGGATCCATTTCGTCGGCAATGTGATGATTGACACCCTGCTCAAACATCGTGCTACTGCCGCGGCGCTCAAGCAGTGGCAGCTACTGGGCTTCGAGCGCTATCGTTACGGTGTGCTTACCTTGCATCGGCCCGGCAACGTCGACCAGCCTGAAGTGTTTGAACCGATCGTGAGCGCGTTGGAGACCATCCAGAAGGAACTTCCTTTGGCCTTTCCGGTTCACCCGCGGACGCGGCGGATGGCGGAAACCTTCGGTTTATGGGAGCGCTTGGAGGCGATGCCAAACATGCGGTTGCTGGCGCCGCTGGGCTACCTCGAGATGCTGTCTCTGGCGGGCGATGCGGCGGTGATTCTGACCGACAGCGGGGGCTTGCAGGAGGAGGCGGTGGTGCTGGGTGTGCCCTGCATCACCCTACGTCCCAATACCGAACGGCCAATTACGATCGCGGTGGGAGCCAACCAATTGGTGGGCAATGATCCCAAGGCGATTGTCGCCGCGGTGAGGGCCAAGCGCGCCGCCGGCAGGAACTCGTTTAAACGGCCCGAGAAGTGGGATGGTCAGGCCGCCCGCAGAATCGCGCACATATTGCTGGACGACTGATGCATATTCTGTTTCTTACGGAAAACTTTCCGCCTGAACGCAACGCTCCCGCCAGCCGCGTATATGAACGCGCCTGCTATTGGGTGCGCTGGGGACACAAGGTTACGGTGATCACCTCGGCCCCCAACTTTCCCGAAGGGCGGGTCCATCCGGGTTACCGCAATCGTTGGTATCAGGTGGAGGAACGCGACGGTATCAGGGTGATCAGGGTCAAGACCTTCATCGCCGCCAATGAAGGCGTGATGCTGCGCACGCTGGACTTCCTGACCTTCATGGTGACGGGATTTTTCGGCGGCCTGGTGCAGGAACGGCCCGACGTCGTGGTGGCGACCTCGCCCCAGTTTTTTGCCGCCGTGGGGGGTTGGGCGCTATCCGCGGTGAGACGGCGGCCGTTTGTGTTCGAGTTATCGGACCTGTGGCCCGCTTCAATCACGGCGGTGGGTGCGATGCGTGAGAATTTCGGTTTGCGCATGATCGAACGCCTGGAACTGTTCCTGTATCGCCACGCAGCCAAAGTCGTGGCGCTGACCAGATCATTCAAGACCGACCTGGTTTCAAGGGGTATTTCCGCGGACAAGATCGCGGTGGTGATCAACGGCGTCGACATGTCTCGCTACACGCCCCGGCCACGCGATCCACAGTTGGCGCGCGAGGTCGGACTTGAGAATCGCTTCGTGGTCGGCTACATCGGTACCCACGGGATGGCGCACGCGCTGGAGCGGGTGCTCGACGCCGCCGATTTGTTACGCGAAGTTCCGGCGGTACGCTTTCTGTTCGTTGGCTCCGGGGCGGCCCGCGACCGTTTGGTCAGCGAGGCTGCGCGGCGTGGATTATCCAATGTGGTCCTGGTACCCGCGCAGCCCAAGGAGATGATGCCTTCGTACTGGAGTCTATGCGATTTGGCCTTGGTTCACCTCAAAGATACGCCGTTGTTTCGCACCGTAATCCCGTCCAAGATCTTTGAGGCGATGGCGATGGGGCGGCCCATCGTGCTGTCCGCGCCCGACGGCGAAGCGGCTGATATCGTGCGCGGCACCGGCGCTGGAATTGTACTCCCGCCCGAAGATCCACAGGCGCTGGCGGAGGCGGTAAAATCGTTGTCTCAGTCACCAACTGCGGTGGCCCAACTGGCCCAGCGGGCACTGGTGGCGGCGCCCTTGTTTACCAGGGAAAAACAGGCGCGTGACATGCTGGCCGCGATCGAAGAAGTCACCCCGACTTCGTTAGGGTCCTTGCGCCGGGTCGGCTCGGCATCCGCCGCTGAGTAAAAAACGTTATCTGCAGAGGGCTTGGGCACGCGAATCAGAGAAGCGGTGGTTAATTCAGGCGCAATCACAAGCGTCAAGTCCCTGCTTACCGCACTTTTTCTATTGGAATTTACGCGGAGACTCAGCTAATTACGTTAAGGCAGGGTAAGCGCAGTAAGGGTTGATGGATGAGAATTGCAATTAACGCAATCTCGGTTAGGGAAGGCGGCGGCAGTGTGGCTTTTGAGAAGCTACTGGCGCAATTCGTGCGTCTTAAGCCCGAGTACGAGTACCACATTATCGCCAGCAGCGCGTTGCCCCATTTTCCATGCATCGAGCACAAGAGCGTTCATCGCTATGAGTTTGCATGGGCGGAAGAGAATTATTTCCTTGGCAGCCTGTGGTATCTGGTCGTACTGCCATCCTGGCTAAAGCGTAAGAAGATCGATGTTCTATTCTCCCAGACCAGCTATCTGCCGCTCTGGGGGCGGGTCCGGTCCACCATCCTGGTCCAGGATCCGACCAATTTTTGGGATATTCCCTCGGTTAATCGCGGGCATTCGCGTACCGATCAATTGCGCGCTGCCATCAAAAAAGCCTGGGCCCACCATTCAGTCCGGGTGGCGGATGAGGTCACGGTGCAAACCCGCGCTTTGGGCACCTTTGTCACCAACCAGATCCCTTCAGCACAGGACCGCATTAAAGTTATTCCTCATGGATTGGGTTACATGGATAAACCCTGTCCGCGCCGGCTGACGGCGATTCGGCCCGGAGATACCTTCGAGATCGCCTATGTCGCTTTGTATCGGGACTACAAGAATTTTGACATTTTGTTAAGCGCGCTCAAGTTGCTCGAGAAAATGGGGGTTCCGGCGCGGCTCCATTTAACTCTGGACCGGTCCAAATCGCAGGTGCATGCCTTGGAGGAGAAGGCCAGCAAGTTGGGTATCACGGATCGGATAATCAACCATGGTCAACTTGACCGCGCCGCCGTAACCCGGCTGTACGAACAGTCTCACGTCCTGATTTTTCCCTCGATGTGCGAGTCTTTCGGATTTCCGCAGGTCGAAGCTATGGCGTTCGCGCTGCCAATCATCGCAGCCGACACTCCAGTCAGCCGGGAGGTTTGCGGAGACGCAGCGGCGTTCTTTCCCGCCGATGACGACAAGGCCCTTGCTAGCCTCATTCAGCGTTTCTATACGCATCCGGAGGAACTCGCGCTGGCCTCGCGCCTGAGCGCGGAACGGGCCGCCAGCTTCGACTGGAAAAAGGCCGCCACGGAAACGCTGGTATGGATGACTAACGGCCGGGGCCACTCCTGAACAGGCCGCCGCCTGGGGCTCCGGACCCAACCGGCGGGGTTGCGTCCCAGTGAGTTGGCGATGGCTTCAAACAGCGCGGCTAATCCAAGTTGCTCGGTGGTGATTTGCACGCGCGATCGCCCCGAAATCCTCGACCGCTGTTTGGCGGCGCTGGCGGCGCTGGACTATCCGCACTTCGAGATCGTGGTGGTGGACAACGCGCCGAGCGATGACCGGGCGCGTGAAGTCGCACTCCACCACGGCGCACGCCGGGTCGTGGAATCCGTGCGCGGGCTGAGCCGGGCGCGTAATCGTGGTGCTCAAGAGTCCAGGAGCGAACTGATCGCCTACCTGGATGATGACGCGATTGCCGATCCAGGCTGGCTCCGCGGTCTTGCCGCGGAATTCAGCGATCCACGGGTGATGGCGGTCACCGGGCGCATTCTGCCGCTGCGGCCCGAGGGTGACCAGGGACGGATGTGTGCTTTGATGACCGGGGTGGACGGCGGCGCGCAACGCCGGACGTTTGACCTTGAGACTCCCGCTTGGTTCAAATCTGCCAACTTCGGTGGCATTGGGATCGGCGCCAGCATGGCCGTGCGCAAGAGCGCGTTCAATTTCTGGGCGGGCTTCAATCCGCGTTTGGGCCGCGGCGCGGAGGTCCCAGCCAGCGAGGAAAATTACGCCTTTTTTGAGCTGATCGCCGCCGGCTACCGCGTAATCTACACCCCCGCGGCGGTAGTGTGGCATCACGCGCCGCAAGACTTCGGCCAATTACGCCAGCAACATCTCAAGACTCTAGTTGAGGCCGGGGCTTACCTGGCCTTTTTACTTGCCGAGCGGCCTGATTGCCGGCCATCCGTATTTAGATTTATCCGCGACGGCGTGAGGGGCGAACGCCGCATTCAGGACACCCTGCCGGCTTCCGCACGGGCGCGCATCGCACCGCGCTGGAGGGAGGTGTGGGCCGGAATTCGTGGAGGTTTGCTTTATACGCGGGCGCGGCTTGCCCGCCGCATGGCAAGCCGCTCGTGATCGAAAACTGTGCCGGCACACGTGCGCGGGCGTAGGGGCGCCATGAACAGTGCAGCAAACGCGATTGCGGGGACTCCGATTGATCCGGGACTGCCCCAGGTAGTCAGGATTTCGGCCGGACGCCGGCTGCGATTGCTGGAAATTCGCGATCTATGGGCTTATCGCGAACTGCTTTATTTCCTGGCTTGGCGTGACGTCAAGGTGCGTTACAAGCAGACCGCGCTCGGCGCGGGATGGGCGATCCTCCAGCCCGTGGCCAGCATGCTGGTTTTCACGTTGTTCTTCGGCAAGCTCGCGCGCATTCCCACTGACGGAATTCCGTACCCGATCTTTGTTTATGCCGGATTGCTCCCATGGACCTTCTTTGCCAACGCCGTGACCGCCAGCGGCGACAGCCTGGTCGCTAATTCGAACCTGATTACCAAGGTGTACTTTCCCCGCATGCTGATACCCGGCGCCGCGGTGGCCGCCGGCCTGGTCGATTTCGCGATTTCGGCGGTGGTGTTTCTGGTGATGATGCCGCTTTACGCGGTTGGCATACAGTGGCGGATGCTGATGGCGGCGCCATTATTGGCCCTCACCGTCCTGGTGGCACTCGCCTTCGGCATGTGGATCGCCGCGCTCAACGTCAAGTATCGTGACGTCCGTTACGCGGTGCCGTTCATGATTCAACTCTGGATGTTCGTGACCCCGGTGATCTATCCGGTAACCATCGTGCCGCAGCCGATGGCGCTGGTTGCTTTACGTAAATCCCATGTCAGGCATCATCCAGGGGTATCGCAGCGCCCTGTTGGGCCGCGCTTTCGATTGGACCGGATTGCTCCTGGCCAGTGCGATCATGCTGGCGATGTTAACCTACTCCGCCTATGCGTTCCGGCAGATGGAGCGAAGCTTTGCCGACTTCGTATAGCAGGCCTCGAGGTCACGGTTTCGTCCGGAGAAAACTGCTGGTAAGCTTCCGCCGTCCCGATGCACAGATGCCATCATGAGCGCGATTATCCAAGCTGAGGATCTGGGCAAGCGCTACCGCATTGGTCACGCTGCAACGCTATCGCACCCTGCGTGAAATGATCGCCGCCTCCGCGCGAGCGCCTTTCCATGCCGCGCATCGGGCCGCCGCGCATTTATGGGGTTTCAACGGTGCGTCGCTCGAAGACGATTATATCTGGGCCCTCAAGGGGTTGGAATTCGAGCTGCAACAGGGGGACGTGGTCGGGATCATCGGCCGCAACGGCGCCGGCAAGTCCACATTGCTTAAGGTGTTGTCGAGAATCACCGAACCGACGACCGGCTGGTTCGAGTTGCGCGGCCGGGTCAGCAGTCTGCTTGAAGTCGGTACCGGGTTTCACAGTGAGCTGACGGGGCGCGAGAATATCTATCTTAACGGCGCGATTCTCGGCATGCGCCAGCGCGAGATCGAAAGGAAATTTGACGAAATCGTGGATTTTGCGGAGGTCGAGAAGTTCATCGATACCCCACTCAAGCATTATTCCAGTGGGATGCAGGCTCGTTTGGCCTTTGCCGTGGCCGCGCACCTGGAGCCCGATATCCTGGTGGTCGATGAAGTGCTGGCGGTGGGGGACATCGGTTTCCAGAAGAAGTGCCTGGGCAAGATGGGGGACGTCTCCCGCCAGGGACGCACCGTTCTGTTCGTCAGCCATAACATGGCGGCAATCGAATCGCTTTGTAAGTCCTGTCTGCTGCTTGCCGGGGGTGTTCTGGTGGCGCAAGGCACGTCATCGGAGATCGTCCACAGATACATCACTTCGGAAATTCGCAGCGATGTGGGCAAGCGCTGACTGAACAGCCATCCGGGTCGCGAGGCCAAGTGCGTCACGCTGATGCGGTCAGTCGAGATTAGTTCCGGGACCGAAGCTCCGACCGGAACCGTGAGGATGGGGGCCTCGATCTGCATCCGCGTGGCTTTTCGCTACGATTCACAACCTTTCCATCCTTACCTCGGGATCGTCGTGAAAAGTGCCCAGGGACAGACCTTATTTACGGTCAATAACGATTTTCTGCCCAGCTTCGAACAGTCCAAGGCGCTCGAAGCGGGGACTATTGCATGCGATTTCGAGTGGACGCCACTGATGCCGGGGACTTATTCGCTGGACCTTTACCTGGGCACCAATCCCTATGCGGACATTGACATCATTCACGACGCGATCTTTTTTGAGGTGGTGCCGGCCGATGTGTTTGGCACCGGCAAACTGCCCGAGGCCGCGTGGGGTTTGATCTACTGGCCGGCGAAGTGGCGTCTCGAACAGGAGCGTCCGGAGCTTCAGACCGCTTAGCAGGTGCTGAAAAATGAAGACTTACTGTCAAGACTATTGGCGGAATTAGCACCTGCATAAATAGATGGGCTTCTTTCTTGATCTTCTCTTCCCCTGCGAGAATCTCAGAGAGAGCGCGCGGGCTGCGAAAATGCTTTTCGCGGCCTTGTATGCGGCCGTTGCGAATGAGCGCTGTTTACGACGAAGACTTCTTCGAGGCCAACGTACAAGCATCGTTGCGATCGGCGCGGGTCGTGATTCCTCTGGTACTCGAGCTGGTCAAAGCTCGTAGTGTAGTCGACGTGGGATGCGGGCTGGGCGCGTGGCTACGCGTATGCGCGGATAACGGTGTCAGCGTTGTCCGCGGCCTGGATGGCGCGTAGGTGGATCGGTCCCGCCTGCCGATCGATCGCGCGTGCTTCACGCCCGTGGACCTTAGCACTCCGGTAGCCATCCCGGGAACCTACGACCTCGCCATCTGTCTGGAAGTGGCCGAGCGCCGCCCCGCAACAATCGGGAGTTCGTTAGGATGCTGGCTGCAGCTGCGCCGATAGTGCTGTTTTCCTCAGCAATACCAGGACAGGGCGGTGCCTGCCACATCAATGAGCAGTGGCCCTCCTACTGGCGCGACCTGTTCGCGCAGGCCGGTTTCGAGATGCTCGATCCGATCCGGTCGCGGAACATGCATGATGAGCGGGTAATGTGGTGGTATCGTCAAAAATCTGGTAATGTTCGCCTCGCCCAAGCGATGCTGTCGGCGAAGCCCGAGCTGAGGGCCCAGGCGGATGCGGACGCGAGCAAGGACCTGCAATGGGTTCACGTACAGATGGTCGATCGCTACCGCAGCCTTGGGTGCGGCATGCGCCTGGGGCGATGTGGCGGGTGATTAACCGGCGGTACTTAAAGTGCGCGACCCGGTAAGCGGCGGATGAAGGTCAAAGCGGACAGTGCCGGCGGCGGACGGCCCGCGCCGACGCGTGGCATCTCGGTGGTGATCTGCACCAACAACGGCGCGCCGCGGCTGCCGCCCGTACTGGAGCATCTCGCCCGCCAGGACGTCGGTAGTGACATTGATTGGGAGGTTATCGTGATCGACAATGCCTCGACCGACGATACCGGCGAGGTGGCGCGGCGGTGCTGGTCCGCAAGGTCGCAGGTCCCACTGCGCGTCGTCCTCGAACCTAGCCTGGGACTGAGTTACGCGAAACAACGCGGAATCGAGGAAGCCCGCTACGAATTCGTGGCCTTCGTCGACGACGATAGTTGGCTCGATCCGCAATGGGTGCGGAGCGGTCTGGAGGTGTGCTTGACCCATCCCGAGGCTGGCGCGGTTCGCGGCATCATCGAATTGGAGTGCGAAATTATTGCGCCGCGTTGGTTGGGCGCCAACCAGGGATGGTTCGGAGTCTGGCCGGACCTACCGGGGCCCTGCGATGTCACCGAAATGCCGGGCGGGCTGTGCGGCGACGGCATGATTTTGCGCAAGTCGGCATGGCAAGAACTGCAAACCAAAGGCTTTCGGTTCACGCTCACCGGCAACCGCGGCGGCAGTCTTAACGGCAGTGAAGACGAGGAACTCTCGTTGGCGTTGCGCCTGGCCGGATGGCGCTTTTGGTTCGATCCGCGAATGCGGCTGCGGCAGTTCCTGCCCGCCGACAAGCTGCAGTGGGAACACCTACGCCAGCGCGCGCGCAACGCCGGAGTTTCCTCGGTTGGACTGGATCCTTACTACGCGGTCCTGCGCAGGCTGAATGGCGACAGAAAATCCTCCCTCAGGGCGATCCTGGATGGACTGCCCGCGCAATGGCTGTGGCGCGCCCTATGGAGCTTCAAGGATGTGGTACGGCGGCCCGTCACGCTGCTTTTGATGCCTTTTTTCGGGTTGGAAGGACGCGGACAGGTGCTGGCGGCTGAGATCGCGCTCAGCCGGTTCCGGAGATTGCTCGATATGCGGGACTCTTACGATCTGACAATGCGACGGACCCGGGAGATTCGATGGAGGTGAATAGCCGGTCACGGTCCCGGGGTCTTGGCTCCTGGTTGAAGCGGCGATGAAGATTTCCGTCGTCATCCCCACATACAACCGCCGGGAGATCCTGGCGCGTACCCTGGAGACGCTCTTTGCGCAGGACTTCCCCTCCGACCAGTACGAGATAGTGGTGGCGGTGGACGGTTCGACCGACGGCACCGCGGAGTTTTTGCGCGCGCTCAAGCCGGCCTGCCCGCTGCACATCGTCGAGCATACCCGCAATCTTGGACAGGCGGCGGCGCGCAATTCGGCGATCAGGATCGCGCAAGGCGAGATGATCCTGTTGGTCGACGACGACATGCTATGCGACCGCTCGCTGTTCAAGGAGCATGTCGCGGCCCATGAAGGCGCGGCGTCGCTGGTCGTCAGCGGTCCCGTCCTGATCGCGCCGGACAGCGCCCCGACGCTGACGACCGACCGCCTTGCGAAGGTGGGGCAAATTTATCCCGCCGATCCGCGGCGAAAATTCGTGGTACGAAAGTAACGGCGGCCAGAACATTTCCGTGCCGCGCGCCCTTTTGCTTGCGTGCGGCGGATTCGATGAGCGTCTTTTTCGAATGTCCGAAGATATCGACTTGGTATTGCGGCTCAAGAACATGGGTGCGCGATTTTATTTTCAGCCCGGCGCTATTGTGCACCAGTTCTACAACAAGTCCGCGCGTCAATTGGTCGACGACGCTATCTGGTCGGGTCGCAACCCGATTATTCTGTCCCGCAAGCAGCCGGAATATCGTCCCCATTGTGTCTACGCGAAGATGGGCCGCAGTGGAGGGCCGAAGCGGCTCGTGCGATGGCTGTGCGCCGACTGCCATTTCACCCCAACCGCTGCTTGAACCACCCTTCCTGCTGACAGAGCGGCTGCGGCAATCAAACCGTTTCGCGAGCTGGGCATCCATCTGATTGAGTATCGCATGGCGATCGCCGCGTATCGCAACGCGATGCGCGAGGCCGGATCGTGGGCGTCGCTGCGCCGCGAATTTGGAATGCGCCTGCCCGTTCTGCTCTACCATCATGTGGGCCCGAAAGGCACGCGTGCACATCCGGAACTGACCGTTTCGCCACAACGTTTCGAGCGCCAGGTGCGATGGCTGGCCATGCGCGGGTACACCGGGATAACCGCGGCGGACTGGCTGCGATGGGTTCGCCAAGGGAAACCGCTGCCACCCAAGCCGATTCTTCTGACCTTTGACGACGGCTATGCCGATTTGGGCGAACATGCCCTTCCGGTGCTGCGCCGCTATGGGTTCAGCGCGGTGGTCTACATCATAACCGGAAAAATCGGGGGGAAGGTGGCGTGGGAGGAGCCGCGGGACGGCGAATCTTATACATTGATGACCGCCGAGCAAATTCGCCACTGGGCCAGGGAGGGAATCGAGTTCGGTGCGCACAGCCGAACCCATCGGATCTGGCGTCACTTGGCCCAGCGCAATGCAAAGAGGAGATCCTTGGCAGTAAGGACGAACTGGAGCGGATCACGGGGAGCCTCCGCTTTCCTTCGCCTATCCGTTCGGATACCTCAACGAGACGGCCAAAGAATATGTTCGCAGTGGCTTCGCTCTGGCGATGAGCTGCGACGAGGGGTTGAACGACCTCTCGACCGACGCTTACCAGTTGAAGCGAACCATGGTGCAGCCCCATGATTCCATCGTTGCTCTCGCCTTTCGAGCGTCGCTGGGATGGAACCCGCTGGAAAACCTGCGCGCGTCCATTCGCCTGCGCACGCGGCTTAGGAATACCCTCAGGTTCGCTCGCAGGCTGACGCCCATGTAACGCGCGGGGCTTT
This sequence comes from uncultured Pseudomonadota bacterium, assembly GCA_963805995.1. GTDB lineage: Bacteria > Desulfobacterota > Binatia > Binatales > Binataceae > JAJPJA01. The sequence goes on from CAWDWL010000015.1 coordinate 316,765, forward strand.
TCACCAAAGTGGAAAATCGAGGAGACGCACTCCTTTTTCAAGTATCGATGCGCAGTGATATGGCCGCCGCGATGTATAAAATCAGCGAATAAATTCTAGCTGTAACCAACATCTTGTAGCACAATGGGTGTGCTCGCCAGCGGCAAATTAAATCCTTGAGTTCTATTTGCTTTAAGGTTGGCTTACGTGGCGTGAAACGGATAGTCTCGGGGAGTCGTTAGCGCGCGCATACAGACGATGCACGATCCGAATCTAAATTTGGTGCTCCTGCCAGCGGTGGCGTTTTTGCTCGCGGCGGGCGGAACCCCACTGGCCAAGCGACTGGCGCGTCGAGTGGGCGCGCTGGCCACACCAGTGGCTTCGTCAAGACAGCATCAAGCCACCCCGCTGCTGGGTGGCGTCGCGATTATGGGCGCGTTCCTGGGAGCGCTGGCGCTTACCGCCAGCCTGCCCTGGTGGATATTGATCAGTGCCTTCACCCTGATGACCTTGGGTATGGTAGACGATATCTTCGCATTGCGCCCGGTTCAGAAGCTTGCGGGGCAGATAGCAGTAACCTTGGGCATCGTATTTGCCGGTCCTCGGTTGGCGCTTTTTAACCATCCGTGGCTCGACTCGGCGGTCATCTTTGTCTGGCTTATCGGGACTACCAATGCGTTCAACCTAATCGATGGACTTGATGGACTTGCCAGCGGTATCGGAGTGGTCACCACGCTGGCCGTGGCGGCGACCGCCTTGCTTCATCACAACCTGATGCTGGCCGGATGGGCACTGGCTCTGACCGGCGCCCTGCTCGGCTTCCTGGTTTATAACTTTCATCCGGCCTCGATCTTCATGGGCGACGCGGGGGCGCTGCCCGTGGGTCTCCTCTTGGGCATCTTCGCCCTGCAAGCAGGGGGGGGCGCCTCGAACCCACGATTGACCGGGCTGGTCTTTCCGCTCCTGCTGATGCTGGTGCCGATTCTGGATACGTCAATCGTGACCGCCACGCGGCTGGCCACCGGACGGCCAATCTCCCGGCGCGGTCTCGATCATACCCACCATCGCCTGCTTTCATTAGGATTGCCCGATCGAAGCGTCGCCCTGGTCTGCTGGGCGGTGGCGCTGCTGGCCGCCGTCTGCGCCGTTGGCGCGACCATGCTGCCGCAAAACTACCTGGTGGTTACGCTACCATTCGTCCTGCTGCCATCAGCGCTGGTCGGGCTGTTCATGATGGATCTCACCTTCGATTCGCGCTCGCCTGGTATCGCGTACGGATATCTGCCCCGGATCGCCCGTTTGATCCTGCGCGTCGGCTACAAGGTGCGGGTGGTTGAAGCGTCTCTTGATGCGGTGCTGATTGCGGCCGCCTATTTCGGAGCGTTTCTGATCCGGCTCGACTTCCAGATATCTCCGCCGTTGGCCGATACTCTGATGAAAAGCCTGCCCTGGGTGTTGTTAGTTACCTACCCGGCGTTTCTGTTCACGGGAGTCTATCGGGGGATGTGGCGCTACACCGGACTGGCGGACGCGGTCCGCTTTGCGAATGGGGCTTTGGCGGCGGGCGTCAGCGTGCTGGTCGTCTCCTGGTTCGTACCCCTGCATTTGAGCGGTTCCACGACGCTGCTCCTGGTGATCCTGCTCTTCAATCTTCTAGTGGCAAGCCGCATGTCATTTCGCTTGCTGCGCAAGGCCAGTGCCCATCTGGCCGTCCCGATAACCCGGGTGCTGATCTTTGGCGCCGGAAGGCTGGGAGCCGCGGCCGGCAAGAATCTGGACGGTGGACAGGATCGGCAGGTCTGCCTGGTGGGCTTCGTCGATGACGACCATTTCAAGCATGGCAAGCTGGTGGCGGGGGCGCCCGTCTTGGGTTCCTTGCAAGACCTCGAACGCATCTATGAGAACACCGCGTTCAACCAGATTCTGATCGCGGTGGAAGACCTGCAGGACCAACGCCTGGATTTGGTGTGGAACTTCGCCAACTGTCATAACGTTGCCGTGCTCCGATTCTCGCTTTCGGCGCCGGAAGCCGGCACCTTCGCCGCGCCCCGCGGAATCGACGGACCGCTGGTGGCGGCTGGCCGATGACCCCGCGGCGACCGGGCTCGACCTTTCCCACCCCTCGGACGGCACTTGTGTCACACGTTTTTGTCTTGGACGTCAGCTTTTGTTTGAGATCAACCCGCGCGAGCGACCCCGAAATCGGACTAAATGATGGGCTGGAAGCCTGTCCCATGCCTGTACAATCGGTTTGGCGGTGCGAGACGCCGCCTACCGCGTTGTCGTTGGCCGGAAGACTTGATTGTTCACATTCTCCGGTTGACCACGGTAGTCATGTCGATAATTTCGGCGACAGAGTCGGTCATCAGGAGGCAGTCCGCGAAGGTGAGGAACGAATCGTAGCGCGAGAAAAAATACTGCCCGCTGACTCAGCTGCTGGTTGAGGTCAGCCGGGTGCCCTATTACCCCTCTACCCGGGGTTTGGAAGATGGCCTGTGTGGCTGGGTCGCGACCGTCCTGCTACTCGTGCTGGTGGCGCGTGCGGCCCAAC
>CAWDWL010000016.1:0-355543 GCA_963805995.1 uncultured Pseudomonadota bacterium
CGTGGGACCGTACCCTCGGGTTGCTAAATCTATAAGCTACCTGATACCGAATATCAGGAGTCACACCAAATGAAACCGGTTTTCGCGCCCGATCAACTTTCAACGCCGGAAGTCATCGCCGATCCGTATCCTGCGTATCGGCAATTACGCGATCAGTCGCCGGTCAACTACGTGTTCATTCCCGCGGGGGCTCTCCCCGACCTCGACGAACCGATCCGGGCATGGGCATTTCTCAAGTACGACGATGTCTATAGTTCGCTGCGCGATCATGAAACATTCTCCTCGGTCCGACCCGCCAGATTGGCCAAATACTGGCCGCCGCTTCTTCTGATAGAAAACGATCCGCCGCGCCACACACGGTTCCGCCGCCTGGTCAACAAAGCGTTCACGTTGCGCCGCATCGAGGCATTGACGCCGTGGATTATTGGTGTGGTAAACGAACTCTTGGACGGCTTGAGCGTCGGCGAAAACGAACTCGTCCAAAGTTACACGATCCCCCTTCCGGTAAGAGTGATCGCGCGCTTGCTCGGGATACCCGGTGACGAATTCGAAACCTTCAAGCGCTGGAGCGACGCGTTTATCTCGTTCGCTCCCGCTGATCCGGTCGAAAACAAGCGCAAGGTTGACGAGATGGTAGCGTACTTCGGCAAGATGGCGGCGATTCGGCGAAGCCACGGCGCCGACGATTTGCTCACCGCGCTGGTCGAAGCCGAAGTGGAAGGCGAGAAACTGGAGGATTGGGAAATCCTGGGTTTCAGCATGTTTCTATTGCTTGCAGGCAATGAGACCACGACCAACCTTCTCGGCAACACCCTCAACATCCTGAGCGAACGACCAAGGTTATGGTCGCAGCTACGCGAGGATCGCAGCCTTGTTGAGCAGGTAATCGAAGAGAGTCTGCGTTATGAAAGTCCGGTCCAACAACTTGCGCGTTACACAACCAGGGAAGTGGAGGTTTCAGGAGTCCGGGTCCCGGCCGGCGACCGTGTGAACGTTTACTTTGGATCAGCGAATCGTGATCCGAAAGAGTTCCCGAATCCTGATGAATTCCAGCTGAATCGTAATCTGCGCAGCCATCTCGCCTTCGGATCCGGTATTCACTACTGCATGGGCGCGCCGCTTGCGCGAACCGAGGCCAAGGCGACACTAAACGCATTCCTCGACCGCTACGCGGCCATCAAGCGCGCATCGACGCCCGCGGTTCGACAAGTGTTCACGTCGCTCGGACTGGGGTTTCAGCAATTGCCGCTCGTACTGGAACCTGGCCGGTGAGACGCACCTTGTAGTCGATTACAAGAAGTGCGACAGGGACGGCCCTCCCGATCCAAGCCCTTCAAAGCGTCGGGTTATCGCAAGCCTCGCGCTTGGATCTCTTATGCTCCCGCCTCTTTCGAAGAGGAAAATGTATTTTATCATGGTAGAAATCAACCCAAATTTTAGGGTTCATTTCCCGCATCGAAACGGGGAGCTTCAGACCTCTCTTTTGTCCACGCGTCGAGCCGCTTGTACCGGATGAAGCTCAACAGCGTTTGGAGCGACGTCGCTCTGATCGGTACGAAGTCGAAGAAGCCGACGTCGGTGACTTCGATCAGCGCCCCCGATTTTCAGCGCTGATTGTCCCCGATTGAGCCGTTTCCAGTAAACGTCTTGCGCGCCCGCGGCAGATCGGCAAGTTCCGGCGAAACAGTCGCTCCCGGGATCGACCATCTCAGCGATCATGAGTCGGCCCGGAATGGCGGCAGGATCAGCCCAAATGGGATCGTGGGAGCGCTGATCGGTTGGCCTGTTGCTTTTCAATACCCGTGATATATATCGGTCTCCGCAACGTGGTTTCCAATCCAGGAGGGAGCAGCGATGGCTGAAAACGTACCAATCGGCGGAACCTGTGAGCCGCGTTTCGATCGGGTCAGAAATGCCTTTATCGAGAACTTCGAGAGCCGCAACGAGGTTGGCGCGGCGGTGGCCGTGACCCTCGACGGCAAGGCGGTGGTGGATCTGTGGGGCGGTCACGCCGACAAGGCCAGGACGATGCCATGGAACCGCGACACCATCGTCAACGTCTTCTCGACCACCAAAGGACTGACCGCCATCTGCGCCCATCGGCTGGTCGATCAGGGCAAGCTCGACCTCGACGCGCCGGTGGCCAGGTACTGGCCGGAGTTCGCGCAGGCCGGCAAACAAGACCTTCCGGTGCGCTACCTCCTGAGCCATCGCGCGGGACTGCCCGCGGTCAGGAAGCCGCTTCCCACTAAAGCGCTATTTGATTGGGGGACGATGACCTCCGCCCTCGCCGAACAGGAACCATGGTGGAAGCCTGGCACCCGTCACGGCTACCACGCGCTGACTTACGGATGGCTGGTCGGCGAGGTGATTCGCCGGATCACGGGCAAGAGCCTGGGCACCTACTTCCGCGACGAGATTGCACAGCCGCTCGGTCTGGACTGCCATATCGGTCTGGACCAAAAGCACGACCATCGCGTAGCCACCTTGCTGCCGGCGCCGCCCCCTCCTCCAGGCGCACCCAATCCGTTCCTCGAAATGATGAAGGATCCGGAATCGGTCGCCGCCAAAACGCTGGCCAATCCCCCGGACCTGCTGGCGCCAAAGACCGTCAACTCGCGCGAATGGCGCGGCGCCGAGATACCGGCGGCCAACGGTCACACCGACGCGCGGGCGCTGTCGCGGGTTTATGGCGCGCTCAGCCGCGGCGGCGAAGTGGACGGGATACAAGTCCTGACGCCAGCAAGTATCGAGCGCGGCTACACCGAGCAGTCGTGCGGCGCCGACGCGGTGCTGACAATCTCGACCCGTTTCGGGCTCGGCTTCATGCTGTCGCAACCGCTGCCCGGGTCCTCGTTCGGACCCAACCCGCGCACCTTTGGCCATCCGGGCGCGGGCGGCTCGCTGGGCCTGGCCGATCCCGATACCAGGATCGGCTTTGGCTACGTCATGAACCAGATGGGAGCGGGCCTTTTGATCGATCCGCGCGCCGAGGCGCTAATCAACGCTGTCTACCAGTCGCTGGGCTGAGGCCGCGCTATTCGATCGTTGCGTCGATGCTGGTGCCAGATGCCGGCCGCTTCAACAGCAGGCAGGATGGCGCCACGATCATGAGGATGAACATAAGCCTGCGGTAGATGTCGTTGTAGGTTAACAGCCAGGCCATGGGTCGGACTGCATTAACGGCTATCGCCGGGTCGGCGCCGGGAGCCAGGTGATTCATCGCATGCGCCGTCAGTTGGGTGAGATACGTGTGGTGACCCACGGTCAGCATACTGCTGAACAGGGCGATGCCGGTAGCCGAGCCCAGGTTGGCCATTATGTTGAACAGGGTGGAAGCAAAGCCTAACCGTTCGTGCGGAATTTCGCTCATCCCGGCGGCGGTGAAGACGGAGTAGGTTCCGCCGACCGCGAACCCGAACACGAATATCGGCCAAGTCAAACCGTAAATACCGGTATCCAGATGCCAGTGCGACATCACCCACAGCTCATACGCGGCGATCCACAAACCGATCGCGGGATAGTAGCGCATATCCAACGCGCGTCGTGACAATTGTCCAACCAGCACTAACCCGATCGCCAGTCCGATCGCGCGGGGCGAGACCAGCAACCCGGTCTTCTCCGCATCGTAGCCCAGCACTTCCTGAATGAAGAGCGGGTTGAGCACGTTAATCGTGAACACGACCGCCGTATAGATCGGGACCAGGAAGGTGGCCAGCGAGAAGCTGAATATTTTGAGCAGCCTGAGATCGATAATCGGGTGGGGAAAGCGCAGTTCATGGCGCACCAGCAAAACCAGCAACAACGCGCAAAGGGCCGAGCAATAGCTTACCCATGGGGCGGCGAACCAGCCGACGTTCTGGCCGCGGCTGATGACGAATTCAAACAGCCCGAAAGCCGCGGTAATGTAGATCAGGCCCATGTAGTCGACGCGCTCGTCACCGGTGCGCTTGCGCAGGTGCGGCGGGTCATGCACGAAGGTGTAAACCATTACGGCGGCGATCGCGCTGACCGGCACATTGATGTAGAAATTCCAGCGCCAGTTCAGGTTCATCGTGATCCAGCCGCCGAGCGTGGGACCGAACACCGGCGCCATCACCGAGCCCAGCGACAGCGTGGACATCGCCAGCGTGTGCTCGTAGGGCGGAAATGTTTCGAGCAGAATCGCCTGGGCCAACGGCATCATCGCGGCGCCGGCCGCACCCTGGATGAAGCGCGCCACCACGATTTGCGTCAAGGTTTGCGCGGCTCCGCAAAACGCGGAAGCCAGCATGAAGGCGGTGATTGACGCGATGAAATAAACCCGGCGTCCGATCCGGGTCGCGATCCATCCGGTCATCGGCAGGACCACCCCGATTGCGATCAGATAACTGGTCACGACCCAGGTGATCTGGTCGACCTTCGCGCCGAAGCTGCGCTGCATATGGGGCAGCGCCACATTGATGATCGAGATATCCAGGGACTGCATGAACGAGCCCAGCATCACCGAAACGGCGATCAGCCATTTGCGACTGGGATGCCGCTCGTCTTCGGCGATGGCGTCGGACAGCTGGGCCGCCGCGGCCGAATCTACCTGGGAAACCTCGCTCACACTCTCGCTGCTCACACTCTCACCACAAGCCGCAGTCGCACGTCAGTCAGCCTACGATATCCCGTCTAACAGGGTGCGGAAAAACGGATGCAGAGACCGACTGGTGCCCGATGGGCGTAGCACCCTGCATAAAAGTTGGCTTCCTTCCTCAATCTTCTCCCCTGGCCGGGGGGGAGATAAGAGAGAGGGAGCAGGCTGCGGAGACTTTTGTCGCAGCCTGCTAACGCGAGGCCGGTAAAGTTCCGCATCCAGGTACGCCGTTGCGAGCCATCGGGCCACTGCGGTGCGCTTGAATCCAGAGCATGAAACTTCGGTGTGCTGCCGGTCATCTTACGCTGGCCAGTCTGTATGGGATGCCGGGTTATGTCAAATTTCGCCCGGTTACGAGACCTTCCATCCAGGCCAGCGTCGACCCCGTTTGCCGCCTCAATCGACGACCAGCCGCTCAACACCTGTGCCGTGACCGGTATTCGTCCCCCACCGGAAGGTTCGCAAAAGTCGAATCTTAAGGTAAACAGAAATCATGCGCGACGAATCGCAATGGTATCGCGAGCTAACCGCATGACGCCGTGGATTGGTTGAGGTTCGATGGCCCACACACCTCAAAGCGTCCCGCTTGAGCCGCAGTCAGCGGCTGCGTCAGACGGCCATGCTCTTGCGCATGGGCCGATCCTTGGCGGCGTGGCCACGGGCGCCAGCAAATGGTTGATCGCCGCCTCGGTGATGCTCGGGACGTTCATGTCGGTGATGGACGTCACCGTGGTCAACGTGGCGATGCCGCACATGATGGGCACCTTCGGCTCGGACCTGCTCACCATCACCTGGGTCTCCACGGCTTACAGCATCGCCGAGATCATCATGATCACGATGAGCAGTTGGTGGAGCACGCTGCTGGGCCGCAAGCGCTTCTTCATGTTCTCGATGGTCCTGTTCCTGATCGGATCATTTATGGCCGGCGCTTCCCATTCTCTGACCCAAATGATCGTCTCGCGCATCCTGCAGGGGATCGGCGGCGGCGGCCTGATTCCGTGTTCCCAAGCCATCGCGCGCGAAACGTTTCCGCCCGCCGAGCAGGGCATGGCGATGGCGATCTTCAGCATGGGCGTCATTTTGGCGCCGGCGCTGGGGCCAACGCTGGGCGGATGGCTGGTGGACAACCTGAGTTGGCAGTGGGTTTTCTATATCAACCTGCCGATCGGAGTCATCGCCCTGGCGATGGTCAGCACCTTCGTCCATGATCCGCTCTACCTCAAGCGCGGATTCCAGAATATCGACTGGGTCGGCATCATACTTCTCACTATCGGGCTGAGCACTTTCCAACTGGTGATCGAACGGGGCGAGGAGGTTGATTGGTTTTCCTCGAACTGGCTCGTGATGGGGGCCGTCGTCGCGTCGGTCACCCTGCTGAGCCTGGTGTTGTGGGAGCTTTACACCGACGAACCGGTTATCAATCTGCGCCTGCTCGCCAACCCCCAGCTCAGAACCGGCACGACGCTTAATGCCGTGATTGGCTTCGTCCTGTTCGGGTCGAGTTTCGCGCTGCCGCAATGGACCGAAACGCTGCTCGGCTATCCCGCCTTTCAGGCCGGCCTGGTGCTGCTGCCGCGCCCCCTCACGATGATCGTCATGATGCCGATCATGGGCCGGCTATATAATTACCTCAATCCGCGCATCCCGGTGATTCGTGGGCGCGCTCTTGCAGATTTACGGGGTCTGGATTCTGGCGCATTTTCCATTGGCGGTTGGATTTGCGAACTTTGCGCCGACGCTGGTGCTGATGGGATTAGGGATCGTCGTGCTTTGCGGTGACGATCGGCACGATTTCGCTCAGCACGATGCGTCCGGCCGACATGACCGGCGCTTCGAGCATCTTCACCGTTTTTCAACGGGTGTCAGCCAACGTCGCCTACGCGGTGCTGGCGACCCTGCTCGCGCGGCGCACTCAGTTCCATCACCAACGTCTGGTGCACGACATCAGCTCGCTCAACGGCACCTATCGGCAGATTCAGGAGGGCTTCCTTCAGCAGTTCATGCGTCGCGGCGCCGTGGCCCCCAACACCATGGTCTCCGTCGTGATGAATTCGAGGCTTACCCGCCAGGCCACGATCATGGCCTACAACGACATCTTTATGCTGATGGTGTGGCTGTTCGTGGTGGCGCTCTGCCTAATTCCCCTGCTGCCCACCCGTCCGCCGCACCTGTCGGGCGACGTGGCCGCGCATTGACGCCAATGAATCGGGCCATTCGACCCTCTCACCGATGGGAAGAAACCGGGCGAGACTGCTGCGCCTTAAGGCTTCCCGGCTACCTGAATTTTGGCATCACCGACTATCCGTATCGCGGCCATCCCTTTCAGGGCGTGGTCGCGGAGCTGGCGAGAGCGCGCCGACATTTCCGACCAATCCAAGAAGAAAATCCTGGCCGGCAACGTCGTCAAGACGTTCAAGCTGTAGCACCCGCCAGCGATCGCACAGACGCGGCTCCGGCTAACGTCCCTGGCGGATGAAGTCCGCGATTCGCTCGCCGATCATCATGGTGGTCAGATTGGTGTTGGCGCGGATGCAGTCGGGCATGATCGAGGCGTCGGCGACGCGCAGATTGCGCAGCCCCCGCACCTTGCCATACTGGTCCACCACCGCCATCGGATCCGAGGCCGGACCCATCTTGCAGGTGCCCGAAATATGCATCGCGGTGGTAGCGTTGGCGCGGGCAAATTCGTCCAGGGCCTCGTCGCTGCGCAACTCCTCCTCGGTGGGTTCGACGCGCTCCACCGTGATCGCCTTGAACTCCGGATGTTCGCCGATTCGCACCGCCAGGCGAATGGCCTCGCGCATCCGGGTGCGGTCGAACTCTTCTTTCAAATATCCATAGTCGAGCGACGGCTGGATGTCAGGATCGCCGGACTGCAGCCGCAGTTCGCCGGCGCTCACGGCCAGATCTATCACGGCCAGGATGCGGGTGCCGATCGGCGCGTAGGTGCCGGTTTTGAGGTCCTGGGCGTAGGTAAACATCAGCAGTTGCATGTCGTTGCGCAGCTTCGAACCGGTCGCGGTCCAGCGCATCGCCATCTGCATCCGAGGCGTAAGCGGATCCAGAAGGAAGTCGTCGCGGGTGCGCCAGGTGACGTTGCAATAGGGATGATCGCGGAGGTTCTGGCCGACTCCGGGCAGGTTGCGCACCATCGGGATACCGCAACTGCGCAACTGATCTTCAGGTCCCACGCCGGAGAGCATCAGCAGATGTGGCGAGCAAATCGCGCCGGCGCTCACAATGATCTCTTCGCCATCCACGACGAACTGCTCGCCGCGGCTGATCACTTCGACGCCCGTGGCCCGGTCGCCGTCGAAGAGGACGCGCCGGACCTGGCATTGCGGCCTGATGGTCAAATTAACGCGGTGGCGCGCCGGATTGAGATAGGCCAGCGCGCTGCTCCAGCGAATCGCGTCGGGATTGTTGAACGGCACCGGACCAACGCCGGATCCCTGCGGATGGTTGAAGTCGGCGCACTCGGGAAATCCGGCCGCGCGGCAAGCGTTGAAAAACGCTCTCTGGTCGGGCAGCCACTCCGGCGGTTTGAAGCGCCGGACAATCATCGGCCCGCTGGAGCCGTGAAAATCATCGCCACCGAAATCCCTGTCGCTTTCAAGCTTACGGAAATAAGGCAGACAGGAACTGAACGTCCATTCGTCATTGCCCCTGGCCGCCCAGGAGTCGAAGTCTTCGGGAATACCGCGCAGGAAAACCTGTCCGTTAATCGCGCTGCCCCCGCCCGTCAAGCGGCCCGCCGGCACCAGCATCGGCTGCTCGCGAGCGGTCGCCTTGGCGCTGAACCATCGCACATGTTTGTCGCTTACCATGACGTCGGCGGCGGTCGCGTAGCCATACTTGATTTCGTCTGGCAGACGGTCGAAATCGGGGTAATCCGGTCCCGCTTCGAGGAGCAGAACCGATCGCCGGGAATCCTCGCTCAGCCGTGACGCGATGATCGCCCCTGCCGAACCGCCGCCCAAAACGATGTGGTCGTATTTCATCGAGTAATGCCTCTGCGGTGCGTGCACCGAAGATCACGCCCGCGGGATTTTTTCATCCGCCCGGAATCAAACCACAGTTCGTATCGGCGTGGTAGTCATGGATTTGCTCCCCCGCGATGCGCCCGGCTGCATATAATTGTCAGCAGAGGCGCTGACGAATGGCCAGGACAATCGTGATGGGCGATCCGCGATACTTCTCCGTGCGAGGAGGCGCCAATCCTCATACCCGCAACGTGCTCGGGATGCGCAAGAAGGTGGACCCTGAACGGGCGCGCCAGCAATGGCATGCGATGGCCAAGGCGCTGCTCGCTCATGGCGCCGAGGTGTTCGTAGTCGAGCCGCATGAGGAGTCCCCCGGCCTGGTCTATCCCGCCAACGCCGGTTTCCTGTATCCGCTGGACGGATGTCCTGCCGCATCGAAAACTTTCTATCTCGCCAACTTGCTGCCCAGCCGCGCCGCGGAGCGTGAGGTCTATCGTCCGTTCATACAGTCATTGGGCTTCACGACCCACGACGATCGAAAGCCGCTTTGAAGGCGAGGCGGATTTCTTTCCGGCCGGACGCTACATGCTTTTCACTCATGGACGCATCGAGCGCCAGCGCTTTGTGCCGGCGTTTGCGCTGCCACCATGGCGTCGCGTTTACGGCTTCCGCTCCGACACCAGCGCGCTCGCGAATTGATGGCGATCGCGGGAGACCGCGAAATTCTCACGCTGGAGTTGATGCTGGAGTCCTATTATCACGGCGATACGGTACTCTGCTCCTTCGGCCCGAAGCGCGAGTTCCTGCTCGCGTATCTGGACGGTCTAAGCCCGCAGTCGCGCAATCGGCTGCGCGATGCGTTCGGAGACAGTCTGATTGCATTGCGTCAGGACGATGCCGCCATATACGCCGCCAACTCCTTCCAAGTTGAAACGGCGGCCGCCTTTACCTGTTCATGCCGTTAGGAATCAGCGACGAACTCCAGCGCGCAGTCCGTGAACGCGGCGTGGAACCGGCATTGATCAATGTCAGCGAGTTTCTGGCCAAAGGCGGCGGTTCGATCAAATGCATGCTGCTCGACCTGGGACCCGCCAGCGAGCAACCAGCCAGCGAAGCCGCCACCGCATTCCGCACCGGCCACAGCTATCAACAACTATTCGGGGCTGTAAGATTTTCTGTTCCCTCGCCCACTTTTCCGTGGGAGAGGGTTAGGGAGAGGGTGACTGACGCCTTTCGAGTAACACCGCACGCACTGGGCCACAATGCTTTTGGTATCCGCAGCCTGCAGAGGGCCGCCCCGGCTCCTGTTTACTGCCCACCCCCTCCGCTCGGTTGCGAACCAATATTGGGCGGAATCACCGTGACGTTTTGGACGTCTCCGTACTGGTCGTAGGCCACGCGATAAATCGTGAGCTGATTCTGCTCGATCACGTTGCGGCCGGCTTTGACCGCCAGCGAAATTCCGCTGGTGAACACGGCGGCTGCGATAGTACCGGCGGTGATTTGCGGGTCAACGTACTTGTCGCCGTTGGGATAGAAGGCGAACAGGTCTTCCTGCATGCCATTGACGTTCTGGGTGCCGTTGGGATTGCCGAGCACCGCCAGCACTTCGTCGCGCGGCGTACCGGGCGCGAGCGCCGAAGGATCGTACTGAATCGAGGGATTGCGGTTGGTCATCTGGTTGCGGAGGTTCTGCAGTAGTCCCCCACCATTGCCGCTGCCGCCTCCGAGCAGACCACCTAGCTGAGCGCGCGACTGATCCGGAAATGCAATCAAAAGCGTCAGCGCCAGAACCGATAACAACAACCTTCTTTTCATTTCCACCGCACCATATTCATCTTCCGAAACGATTGTTGGCAATTTCCAGGGCAAAGGCAACCGGTTCCCGATTGCGGATCTTCCTGGCGCGCGCCCGGGCGCGATTATCACAACCATCCGCACTTGCGCACCGCCATCATTTTTGGGAGTTTCGGTCGAGCGCTCAACGCTCTCGCAGAAAAGGAACATGGGATGAAGTTTTTCACCTTGATCAGCGCCGCGCCGGGACAGGACAAAAAGCAGTTCCAGGAATGGTTCCTGAAGCAACACGCCCCGATGGTGCTCGAGCATGCGGGTGGACTCAGGCGCTATATCGTCAACCTGGTGGACACGGAGCCGCCGCCGGTCGAGAACATGGGATTCGTCGCTCCGGAAGCCGAGGCGCCTTACGACGTTATCACTGAGATGTGGCTTGGTTCTCCCGGCGAATTCACTGATCGCACCAAACTCTATGGCTCGGCCGCGAATGCAGGGCGCGGTGGAAAAACATCTGTCCTCAAAAGCCGGACAGATTTTCTCCTACCGCGTGACGGAGATCATCGAGAAGGACCAGGCTGCGCTCAGCGCCGGACAGCGGACGCCGGGGCTCAAGAGCGTCATCCCGCTGTTTTGGCAGCCCGGATTGGCCGACGACGAGGGCCGCAACGGATGGCAGGTTCACGCCACCATCGCCTTGCGAACCCATGTCGGGATGTCCAAGTACGTGCGCAACCTGGTCGAGGAGGTGCTGACCGAGGGGGCGCCGGCCTATCCCGCAATCGGCGAGTTACATTTTGCTACGGCCGACGACATGCGTTATGGCCTGATGCCCACGCCGCATTCCCTGGAGGTAATCGCCTTTGACACCGCGCGATGGCTGGGGCCGGTGGCCCAGCACTACAGCAGCGAGTGGGTCCTGAAACTGTAAACGCGTGATGTCAGGAGAACCGCCATGGTCAAATACTTTACCTTGATAACGGCAGGATCGAATCAGAACGCCGCCGAGTTTCGTCAATGGTTCTTGCGCGAGCATGCGCCAAAAGTCCTGCGGCATTGCCCGGGTTTGCGGCGATATGTCGTGAATCTGCGGGAGCCGGCCGCGGCGATAGAAAACATGCCGCAACTTGCGTCCGGCGGCGGCCCGCGGCGGCAGTTCCAGGTGGTCACCGAGATGGGCTTCGATACGGCTGAGGACTTCACCGGCCGCGCGCGGTTGTACGATTTGCCCGCGGCGGGGCAGGCCCTGGAGGAAGCGCTTGCGACCCGCGTCGGCGAGTCCTTCATTTATCGCGTGAGCGAAAATGTCGAGAAGGACACGCATCCGACCCTGCATGGCGAGCGATCGCCAGGGGCGAAGATGATGCCACTGGCAGGATGGAAGCAGGGGCTGACGGACCGTGAAGGCCGCCTGGCATGGGAGGTCCACGGACCGCTCGCGCTGCGCACACATATCGGGCTGTCGCGGTATGTGCGCAATGTAGTGGAAGAGACGCTAACTCCAGGCGCGCCGGATTATCGCGGCATCGGCGAGCTTCAGTTCCTGACCATGGACGACGCCGTGCATCGCTTTTTCCCCAGTCCCGCCGCGGCGCAAATTATCGAATTCGATACCGCGCGCTGGCTGGTCATATACAACGCGGCTTCTTATGGTGAGTATGTATTGAAATAGAGTTAAGCGTGACCCGAAAGGCTCACGGCATCTGGCGCGAACGCTAGCTGATCCTGGCGAAAACAAGTGCTCTCAATCGGGACAGGGTGTAACCTTTCCGTGGCTCCCGCCTGTCCAAGCAATTTCACCAGTTCAGGAGTACAAACATTGGAGCAGACGCTCTTTCTCTTCCATCTCCTTTTATCTTAGCAAAGGGCGAGCGAGAGGTGAGACAATCCGTTACCGGGGACGTTTCCCGACACGGCCGCTTACATTTCGCGCAATATGCCGCTCCGATTATTTTCGCGTCAGCGGCTAAGACAAAGGAGAGAAGATCCGCGGACGGTGCATTGTGCACCGTGCCTGCCGGCCATGCAGTGCCGTTGGTGGAGAAAGGGTATTGACGATGCTTGCAAAGCGCGGCGAGTTCCAGTTGCATCGCCGACTGCAGAAAGATCGGAGATGCCGAAGAGCGATTCGGCTTAGTCCCCTTATTCCGGCCGTTTTACAACGTGCCATTTACCGCCGATGCGCGACCAATACTCTCCCATTCCCCAGGCCGGGCCCGGAGGCGACTCCAGCATCACGGGCGCATTGTGATCTTTGTCCATCACTACATACAGCCGCCCGTTCAGGTAGCTCTCCGCTAGCAAGTCCTCCGGCGCCGCTAACGGCCGCAGCTTGGCGGAACGGATGTCTTTCGCCTCCTCGCTCTGCGCCTCCGCCAAGGCCTCCGGCGGCATCGCCTGCATCTTGAGCACGTTGTCGAAGTAGGGCCGTTCGAAAGCGTCGATGCTCGCGATATCCTTTTTCACGAAAGCTTGCTGATACGCGGCAACGGCTTTCAACAGCTCGCTCCTGCCATCCATCACTGCATCCGCGTTGATCCAAGCCCATTGCGGCAAGCCGCTCTGGGACAGCGTATAGTTCAGCGCGCCGCTGTGCGTTAGCGTTTGATCGAAGAGCGGCGGCGCGCCGATGGATTTCACCAACGTCATATGGACCTCGCCTTTGGGATCGGTGATCCGCGTCTCGACCGTGAGCGTGTTGTCGCCGTTCGTGCAGAGCAACAAGTAGGAGGTGCTAAGAAAGAGGGTGGGACTGGCATTGGTGAACGTGCCATTGCTTGTTTTGTTTACCTTCGGTCCCTGCTCCTTGAAGTAGTGGACCGGAACGCGATTGACGCGCACCACTCCCTGCGCGCCGATCGCGTTGACGTTCAGGGTCACCGGTTCAGGCAGCGGATCCGCCATCGCGGACGCGGCAATCAAAAGCGCGACGACCAACACCACGATCCGTGTAGATATAGAGCGCATTTTCTTCCCCCTCGATAGTGTCTACTGGTGCCTCACGATCGGTTCAGGTGGCGAGGTTGGCGAGTAATCGCGCGGGCAAGGGCGGCCCTGACTGTTCGTTTGACGCGTGGATTCAATCAGATCGAGCCGGCGGCCAATCTGCCCCAGACGTTGGAGCCGGGGTCGTGAAGTGGTGCTCACTTGGGGTCACATGCCACTCCAATCCGGAATTCTCATTTTGACCCTCCGATTTCAACTCGTCCTTTAGACCAAACCGGCTGCCCCCGCAAGTTTTTTAGGCGGGGGATTGGTCTGTGGCGCCGCGCGTGGCGCCAGCGGGTCGGGTTTAGTGTCTCGAGGTCATGCAACCCCGGAAGTTCCATAGGCCGGGGTTTTGGTGCCGTCCATATCCCTTCCGAGCCCAGGTGAATTCATCGACTTCGCCTGGCGGCCATATCCCGTTGAATGCGGCTGGACCGGTCAGGTCCTCTGCTTGTGCCGGGATCTCAGTCTCGAACGATTGCAGGCGCGGCCAAGGCCCGAAACAGAAAAGGCGCGAGGGCGTCTGTGTTTATGCTCTTGGCGAACGCGATCATTTGCGCTTTTGGGGTTAACCCGGCCCGGTCAGCATCCGCCTCGCGTTGGGTTGGGGGTGCCCGGCTATCGCGCGGGGACGGTAGGGAGTCTCCAGCGCGGTGTTTTCTTCCGGGGTCAGAACCAAATCGACGGCTTTGATCGCGTCATCGATATGGCCCAGCTTGGTCGCGCCGACGATCGGCGCGGTGACGCCCGGAGCGTTGATCACCCAGGATAACGCCACCTGCGCGCGCGTTACGCCGCGCGCCTCCGCCACCTTCGCGACCGCGTCGATTACCGCCTGATCGTTGGGCGTCGTGCGCATCGGTTGCACATCCTGTGCGCGCACGGTTGCCGCGCCGGCGCCGCGCGCCAGGTTACCGCCCGCCAGGGGACTCCAGGGGATGAGTCCGACTCCTTCATCCACGCATAGTGGAATCATCTCGCGTTCTTCTTCGCGATAGAGCAGGTTGTAGTAGTTCTGCATCGAAAAGAAGCGATGCCATCCTTGGGCGCGCGCCAGGTGCAGCGCCTTGGAGAATTGCCAGGCCGCCATGCTGCTCGCGCCGAGGTAACGGACCTTGCCGGCGCGCACCAGGGAGTCCAGTGCGTCAAGGGTTTCCTCGATTGGCGTGGTGAAGTCCCATCGATGGATTTGATACAGATCGATGTAATCCATCCCGAGCCGGCGCAGCGATTCCTCGCATGACCCGATGATGTGCTTGCGGCTGAGCCCGCCCTGGTTGGGTCCCGGACCCATCGTGCCAAACACCTTGGTGGCGACGACCAACTCGTCCCGCCGTCCCATCTCGCCCAGATAGCGGCCGGTGATCCGTTCGCTTTCCCCGATCGAATAGTTGTTCGAGGTATCGAAGAAATTGATTCCGCCTTCAAACGCGCGCGCATAATGCGCGCGCGCCTCGTCGGCCTCGATAATCCACGGCATCCAACTCTTGCTGCCATAGCTCATGCATCCGAAGCAGATTCGCGACACGCTGAGTCCGGTCTTGCCCAGTTTGACGTATTTCATTCAGCTACCTTTTCATTCCACGGATCCGCAGCGCCGCGGGCACCCGGTTCAGTCGCGCGTGGGCGCCGCGACGTTAACCTTGCCGACCATGTCGTCGAAGTCGACTTCGAGGGTCTCCAGCAGACGCGCGACCAGGCCCCAGTAGCCAATGGTGAAGATCAGCTCGATTATCTCGCGCGGACTCAGATGCTTCTTCAACCCCTCCAGGGTCTCGCGCCGGCCTTTGACGCCGCGGCTCAACTCGTCGGTGAATTGCAGCACCAGTTTCTCCAGCTCGCTGAAAACCGCCGCGCTATGCCACCATCCATTAATGGCCTCGATCTGCTCTTCAGTCACGCCTGACGCCTTGGCGGCGGGAATATGCGCGACCCATTCGTAATGCGCGCCACAATTGCGCGCATTGCGCAGAATCGCCATCTCGCGCAGTTTCGGGCTTAGCGCGGCGTGCCGGAGCAGCGCGTTGCCGAGTTCCTGGCCCGCCAGCGCGACCGGCTCCGAATTGGCGATCATCAGGCTGACGTTGAGCGGCCGGCGCGCCTTGTAAAGGTCCTGGAGCTCCTGGCAGCACTGCTCTACGTTCGCATAGGGTAACAGGGCCATCGTGATATCACCTCGCCTTGATAAGAATGTCGTCGCCGTCTTTATAACTGCCCGTGCGGATGAAGGCCAATCAGCGGAGCTGCGCCGCCTGTGGTCGCATCGGGAGGCGGCTCTTCTACCGCGATAGCACCCTCGATAGAGTTATACTGACCGTTCGCATGCATCCGGTCATAGCGCGACGCCTAAGGCTGCCCGGAATGGTGCGACGGTGATGCCGATGAACGACCTGCAACGCGAACTGGACGAATGCAAGCGGCTCAAGACCGCGATCTTCGAAGCCTCTTCCGACGGGCTTGCGATCCTGGACGCGAACGGCCGCTTCATCGACGTCAACCGGGCGTGGGAAAGAATCATGGGGATGAGCCGCGCGGAGGTGCTGGGCCGCACCGATTTGGAAATGTATCGGGCGGTCGGCTACGAAGGGCCGATGATGTGGAAGAAAATCGGTCCGGATTTCTCGCCCGCCGCGGTGCTGATGAAGATCAACGGCGATACCGTGCTGGTCGCGGCCAAGACCGATCGCGGACCCAACGGCGCAATCCGGCACGTGATCGTGACGGCGCGCAACCTGACCCAGCTCAACGACCTCAAACAGCAGCTCGAGCAGCACGGGATCGGCGATTACCGCAAGGTCGAGGAATTTCACACCGCGCAGTTGAAATCGGTGGTGCAGGCCGCAGGCCTGGGTGAGATGGTGGTGGCGGGGGCCGCGATTCGTAACGCGGTGATGCTCGCGTCGCAAGCCGCGCGGTTTGACGCCACCGTCCTGCTTTACGGAGAAACCGGCACCGGCAAGGGCCTGTTCGCCAAGCTAATCCATCGCCTGTCGGCGCGCGCCGCCAAACCATTCATCGAGGTGAACTGCGGCGCGCTCCCCGAAGGTCTGGTCGAGTCCGAACTGTTCGGCTATACGGCTGGAGCCTTCACCGGGTCGCTGCGTTCGGGCAAGAAGGGGCAGATCGAGCTGGCCAATGGCGGCACGCTGTTCCTGGATGAAATCAGCGAACTGCCACTGGCCTCGCAGGTCAAACTGCTCAAGTTCCTCGACGACAAGGTGATCTTCCCGCTCGGCGGACAATCGCCGCGCACGGTGGACGTGCGCGTGGTCGCGGCGACCAACTCTGATTTACGCATGCTGGTCAGGCAGGGCAGGTTCAGGGAGGACCTGTTCTACCGGCTCGAAGTGATACCGCTTTCGATTCTGCCGCTGCGCCAGCGGCGCGATGAGATTCGCCCGATGGTGGAATGGTTTGCGGGGCGATTCAACCAGGAATTCGGCGAGGAGCGGACCATCTCGCCGCAGGCGCTGTCAGTGATGGAGGCGTACGCCTTTCCGGGCAACGTCCGCGAACTGCGCAATCTGATTGCGCGCCTGGTGGTCTCAGCCAAAGGCCGCGAGATCGGCGTCGACGACCTGCCCGACAACATCCGCACCGTGGCGCCCGCCGCACTCCAAATCGAGGAGCGCAACGGCGCCCCGCAAGAGCGTCACGCGCCGGCCGCGACCAGTCTCAAGGAAGCCTTCGCCGGCAGCGAGCGCGATATCCTGGCGCGCTACGCCGAAACCTGCCACTCCGCGCGCGAAATCGCCCGGCTCACCGGACTGCATCACACCACCGTCCTGCGCAAGCTGCGAAAGTATCGCATCCGGCTGACGCCACCGGAGATTCCCGGCTGACGTTTGCGTTCTTCCCAGGTGGTCCGCTAACGATTATGAAATGCGCGGTCGCGTTCAAGCAGCGCCGGATCTTAACGCAAGCAGTGCAGCCCGTCCCGAACTACAAACTACGGTGTCTGCTGAAGGTTGGCTCGCAGCCAGTTGGCAAGCTGATCGAAAGTAAAATCGTTGGTGTCGTAAAGCCCATTTATAAAGTCGAACGTGTCCTGCGGCACTCGCGGTGAGTTGCGCGCCATTGATGGATAAGAAAGTGTAGGTGGCGGCAAACGCCGTTCGCTTGTTGCCGTCGATGAAGGGATGGTTCTGTGCAAGGCTCTCCCAGAGAGCCGCGGCTTCTTCAACCAGGTCCGCGTAGTAGCCCGTCTGGGGCCGGTAGAGAGCGGCCTCCAGCAATCCTTGATCCCTGACGCCATGCGTGCCGCCGTAACGTTCGATCTGATCGTCGTGGATTGCCAACACTTCCACCATCGTGAGATGGTCGCTCATTCAGCGAGCTTTTTGTAAAGCGGAGCGTATTTTTCGTGGCTGGCGAGATACGCGCCCATGACGTGAGGTCGCGGCCGGGCATTCTTATGCTTTTCGATCAGATCCGAAAGCGCCTCATCCATGAGCGCCTGAAGCTGGCGGCCTTCTTCTTCGGCCAGCTTGCGCACAGCCGCCAGGATTCCAGAATCGACCTGTGTTGCGAATTTTTGCCGCTTCAGTGTCATAAAATATCTTCCTCTTTTCATCTTGTCATGATAAATCATGAAATATCAAGAAATGTCTCTCGGTTTTGGTGCAGATTGCACCACTGGTGTAATCTGCACCGATGCGCCACCTGCGACATTCCGCACCAAGCCGAAACATATGGACTTCTTGCGCGGTACAGAGCTTGCTCCTGAAGCCCAAAAGCAATCGCCGCATTTGGAGGTACCCAAGATTTGACCACCCAGGCGCACGGAAAGTTTTATTCAGCCGATGGACATGTGATTGAGCCGGCCGACTTGTGGACGACCCGGCTCGACAAGCGTTTTCGCGATCGCGCGCCGCATGTCGAAGCGGGCGAGAAATTCGATCTCTTTTGCGTGGACGGCTTGCAGCCGTTCGCCGGAGCCGATCTTGGCGGCGTGTTCGCCTCCTACAAGGTCGAGGGCAAAGCGATCGATGATCGCAAGCACAATCGCAAGGTTGAGATCCGGCGCGGCGCTTACGATCCGGTCGCGCGCCTGAAGGACCAGGACCTCGATAACCTGGAAGCCGAAGTGCTCTACCCTAACGACGCGTTGTTCCTGTTCGCAGCCCCCGACGTCGAATACAAGACCGCCTGCATAAAAGCCTATAACGATTGGCTGGCGGAGTTTTGCCAGACCGACCCCGACCGCTTTATCGGCGCCGCGATGCTGCCGGTGGGAGCACCGATCGAAACCGTCCTGGATGAGACTCGCCGCGTGCTCAAAAACGGACTGCGCACCGTGATGCTGCCGGCGGGTCTGCCCAAGATTCCTTTCGGCGAGCCATATTACCATCCGCTGTTTGCGCAACTGCAGGAGACCGGCACTCCGCTTTCCATCCACAACGCGGCCAGTGAACAGCAATTCGCTCCCGTGCCCAACACGGCCGGCGGCGCCACCGTCACCTTTCTTGAAAACAAGTACGTTGACCATTTCCGCACCCTGACCAGTCTGATCGCTTCAGGCGTGCCCCAGGCATTTCCGCGGCTTAAAATAGTCATCGTCGAAGGCGGCATCGGATGGATCGCAGCGGTCTTGCACACCATGGACCATTGGTGGGAGGACCATCATAGGTGGCTGAAGCCGCATCTGGACGAGAAGCCCAGCGTCTATTGCGATCGCCAGTTCTATTTCACCTTCGAAGAAGATCGGGCGGGCCTGCTGACGCGCGAACTGCTCAATGTTGACCATCTGATGTGGGGTTCCGATTATCCTCACACCGAGGGAACATTTCCGCGATCGCGCGAGCAAGTCGCGAAGGATTTTGCGGGCCTGGAAGAGGGTCTAGTGCGCAATCTGGTAGCGGAAAACTGCCGGCGGCTCTACGCGCGCGGCTGAGCCGCAGTGAAAAAACCGCGTTGGCGAGTTAGATCCAACTAGTGATGGTTGGGCGGGAATGCTTGGGGCTGCCCACAAAGGAGGACTGCGATGCGTCTGAAGGGGCAGGTCGCGCTGATCACCGGCGCCAGCCGCGGAGTCGGCAAGCGGATTGCTCTACAATTAGCTGAAGAAGGCGCCACGCTGGTACTGGCGGCGCGCACCGTCAACGCCGGCGAAGGCGCCTATCCGGGCTCGATCGAAGAGACCGCCGCCGAGGTACGAAAGCGGGGCGGCACCGCGATGCCGGTCAAATGCGATCTGACCGTTGCGGCGGAGACCGAAAAACTCTGCCGCATGGCGCTCGATCGTTTTGGCCGCGTCGACGTGCTGGTCAACAACGCGTTTTACAACAATGACCAGCATTACAACATGTTCCTGGATATCGATCTGAGCACCTGGGACAAATGCTGGATCGGGAATGTGCTGTCGCCGATTATCGCCTGCCGGACGCTGCTGCCGCAGATGATGGAGCGCAAGCAAGGTATCATCATCAATCTCACCTCGCCGGTGGGATGGTCCGATACCTCCGCGCCCGGATTACCTGGCCAGGGCGGCGTCGCGGTTACCTACGGCACCACCAAGGCCGCGCTGCATCGTTTTACGCATAACCTGGCCAAGGAGACCAAGCTGCACAACATCGCGTCGATTATTCTTGACCCCGGCTTCGCCGTCACCGAACGGATGCGCGTCCAGACCGCGAGCCGGGGCGGAATCCCGATGGCCGGCGGTCATACGGCGGACGTTCCCGGCGTCGCGGTGCGTCATATCTGCACCTGTCCCGACCCCCTGGTGTTCAATGGCAAGATGATTTACTCGCCGGACTTCGTGCTGGAACACTTTCTGATGAGCGAGCTGAGACCGCCGGACTAATGCTCGCCGAAGGTCTTTCCTTCAGTCCCGTCCTTCTCAGGGATGCTTGCGCTGAAGCCACGTCCAAGGCAGATAGCTGCAATCCTACTTTACCAATACTCTGCCAGGACATCCGCGGATGAGAATTTATTTTGTCGGATCGAGCACCACCTTGATCCAGCCCTCGCGGCGCTCGTCGAAGTTGTGGAAGGCGGACGGTGCGTCGTCAAGCGGTAGCCGATGGGAAACGATGCGGCCGGGACGGACGCGGCCGCTTATGATCAGATCGCGCAAGAACAGGTTGTAGCGTTCGTCATGATCGCGGCCCAGGCCGACCGCGATCCCTTTGCGGAATAGGCTGCCCCAGGGCGCCGCCAGCTTCCCGTTGCGCGCCAGTTCAGTCGCCGCCAGCGGGTCATTTTCCACATAAACTCCGATAATCCCCAGGCGTCCGGCCGGATTAAGCAGCCGCACCAGGTCATCGATCACTTTCCACGGCGCCTCGCGTCCCGGCTGCGTGACGGTCCCAGGCTTGGAAACCGGCCGCGTCGATGGCGCACGTTACGCCGTCCATCACGCCTTCGCCGCGCCATGCCGATGGTGTGCGCCGGCGCACGCGCGCCAGCAGTTCCTTGATCTGCTCGACGGGATCGCCATGGCGGTAATCGATCGGAACCGCGCCGAGTTCCGCCGCCTTTGCCAGCCGCGATTCGATCGCATCAACGACAAACACTTGCGCGGCGCCCCGCAGCAGCGCACAAGACGCCGTCAGCAGGCCAATCGCGCCGGCACCAAAGATCGCAACCGTATCGCCAGGCGCCATCGCAACCAATTCGGTGGCGTGGTATCCGGTCGGGAAAGCGTCAGCCAAAAGCACAAAATCGTGTTCCCACTCATCCCCGGGCTCGCCCGGCAGCCGCACACAATTGGCGTCGGCAAACGGCACCCGGACCAGTTCCGCCTGCGCGCCCTTATAACCACCCATATTCGGATAGCCATAGGCGCCGCCCCACGAGCCCGGATTGACGGTGAGACAGGCCGCGCTCAGCCCACGGACGCAATTGGCGCAAAATCCGCAGCAGATGTGCGTCGGGACCACGACCCGGTCCCCCTTCGCGATGGAAACCACCGCCGCGCCGACGTCCTCCACCACGCCCAACGGTTCGTGGCCGATCACCATTGCGACGGCATTCATCCGTCCGTCATAAAGATGGAGGTCGGTGCCGCAGATCGCGCTCGAGCTGACCCGCATCAGGATATCCGTGGGCGCCTCGATACGCGCGTCGTCCACCGACTCAACCACGACTTCGCGCAGACCTTTTTGTACGACTGCTTTCATCATCCCGTATCTCGCGCCGACGCGAACGCGAAGATTTCTCTTGCGCGCCACGGTTGTGGGTCTTGATCGGGGCGTAGCAGAAATTTCGAACTCACGTCTTCCTAAAGTGAGGGTCGCACAACCGGAAGACTTCGTGCTGCGCCAGGGGGCAGGGTCAGTCGCCAGCCAACAACCGGTTGACCGCGCTCTCCACGGCCGTGCCCTTGAAGAAGTCGGGATTGACCGCGGTCCACAGCTTGGCCGCGTTGGAGAACACGAATTCCTTGAAATCGCCTTCGGTGATCATTTCCTCCTCGACCATTTCATAAGCCTCGGGAAGAACTTCGAGCATGTCGGGGACGTCGAAATGGCCGATGTCGGAGCCGAACACCACGTTGAGTTTGGCCTTGAACGGATTGCGCCTGGTGTCGAAGGCTGAAGAAGTAACCGGGTCATCCGCTTCGCAGCCGAAGTAAAACGGCGGCACGAACAGGTCGCGGATATCCTGCTTGCGCTCGATTTGGCAGCGCACGAAGTCGTCGACGTTGGCCGGATCTTCGGCCCGCGACAGCAGCATCGCGGCTTCGCTGCCGGCCGCCAATTCGCGGATCATCTTTCCGCCATAACGATGGTACAAAGCGGAGAACTGCTCGCGATCGATGCGGCGCGGATCGTAATTGTAGACGGCGTCGCGGTTACGCTTTTCCCAATGGCCCTTGATATCGCCGAGCAGCGAGCGCGCCCAGCCCACTCCGCCTTCGAGGAACAGGAATTTCAGTTGCGGGAAGCGCCGGGTTACGCCGCCCAAAAACAACGACTTGCACACCGCGTCGTTGGCCGAGGCGAAGTGGCCCATATGGTTGTAAACGTAGTTTGATATCGACTGGCGGCTGCCCCATCCTTCGCCCGGACCGTGGAAGGTCGGGACCACCTTCAGCTCCTGGCATTTGGCCCACACCGGATCGTAGTCGTACTCGCTGTCGATGCCGAAGGTATCGAGCCGATACGCGTAGCGCGCCGCCTCCGGATACTTCTTCGCGATCGCCGGAATCGGCCGCTTGATCGTGCTCGGCATCATCACCACGCGGAAGCCGCGCTGGCCCACCGCGTATTCAAGTTCATCGAGCGCCTCTTGCGGCGTATTCATCGGGATCACGGCCACCGGTGTAATCCGATCGGGATGATCCATGAACAAGTCGGCGTAGTAGTTGTTGACGGCCCGGCAAGTGACGCGCCGAATGTCGTCCTCGAGAAAGTTCTGCGCGACCAGGGGCAAGCCGGGATAGAGGACGGCAAAGTCCAGTCCAATCTCGTCCAGCCGTTCGCAGAGCAGTTCGGGGAAGATGGAGGTAGCCAGGTCCAGCGTGTTGACCGCCGGGCTGCCGAAGAATGCAGGACGCTTGGACCACACCTCCCGGCGCTCGCTCGGGGTCAGATCGTGCCACTCCATGCTCAGGAAAGTGCCGGCGAACGCCTTTCCGAAATCATCCACAGCACTTTTCCCGCCAGCCGCGGTGATGTATTCGGTGACCACCGGCAGGTATTCGGAGGAGTGGCCGTCGGAATCGATCACGGGATGTTTGAGACGGGCGCGGATTTCAGCGGTCTTCGATTTGCCTGACATATCAACTCCCCTGAGATCAGAGTTTCATCGGTCAATCTAGCCGCTCAAAATCCTGCTGACAAACCAGCGCCTGCGCGGCAACAAAGTTTCATCCCAGCGCGTACAGTTCGATGGCGTTGCCCGCCAGCAGCTTGGCGCGGGCGTCAGGCGCGACCCCATTCATTTGCTTTTCGATATACTGCCGGGAGTTCGGCCACGTGGTCACACTGTGCGGATAGTCAGACGCCCACATCAGGTTGCGCGTCCCGGTGAAGCCCAGATTGGTGCATCCCACCGTGTCGTCCATGAAGGTGACAAAGATGTTGCTGCGAATAATCTCGCTGGGCGGGCGTGTCACCGGCAGCTTGGCCCAATGGCGCTGACGTTCCCATTGATCGTCGCAGGCCTGCATGAAGAAGGCCAGCCAGCCGCTGTCGCTTTCCGCCGATACCACTTTGAGTCCCGGGAAGCGCTCGAACACGCCGCTGAAGAGCATGTGCGATACCGGTTCGATCGCCGCGAAAAAGCGCAGCACGATACTCGGCCACGAAGGTTCCCGGCTGTTGGGTCAACGACATGCCGGCGGGAACGTTGCGGCCAATCGCGCGATGGAAATGAAGCGGGGCGCCCAGTTCCTGCGCCGCCGCCCACAACGGATCGTAGTCCGGATCGGCGAATGATTTGTCGGGATAGGTGGGCAGGATGCCGCCGCGATGTCCTTTGCGCACCGATCGCCGCAACTCCGCAATCGACTCGTCAACGCCATCGTCCACCGGCAGCATCGCCAATCCGACGATGCGCTGGGGATTGGCGGCCACAAAGTCTTCGACCAGCCAGTCGTTGTAGGCGCGGATCGAGGCCATCCGCACGTCCTGATTCTTGAGCGCCGGGATGATCATGCCGTAGCCGGGATAGATGACGCTGGCATCAACCCCGTCGCGGTCCTGATCTTTCAGATGCTCGACCGGATCGTAATTGCCGGGCAGCAGATCGGAGAATCGCATGCCCGAGAATTTGTAGTCCTCGAAACGTTTGCCGGCCAGCGAACCGATACCGAATCCCGCCGGCTTGCGCCCTTCGCAGGTCCACCCCTCGCCGCCGTCGGGAGTTTCGACGATGCGCGGCGCGCTATCCTTAAGATGAGACGGAAAGCGGTCGATGAAACAATTTGGCGGTTCATTGACGTGGGAGTCGGTCGAAATAACGTGATATTCCATCTTCGGTCTCCTCGTGACCGCAAGCCATCAGTCCTTTACCCCGGAGCCGCCGCGATGCTGTCCCTGGTAGCGTTGGATCTCGCTTTGCACCGCTTCTTCAGCCGCGGTCAAAAACCGGGCGCGGTTGGTTCGGCAGTAGTCAAAGCTCACGCGGCGGGAGTTAAGCTGGCCGTTGAAGGCCGGCATGACATAGCGGGCGATCAGCTCAAAACTACGCCGGGTCTGCTCCCAATCGGCCCAGTCGTGAACTACCAGTAGCAGCGTGCCGAATTCGCCGGTCGCTTGCCACAGGCGCTGGAGATGGCCAATCGCGTCGTCGGGCGAGCCAATCACGGCAAGGCCGCTGTCGACCATGAATTTGGCCGAATCGGTGATCCCCTGCGGCATCGCGCCGAAAGTCGTCACTTCGGTCAGATATTCCATGAACGCGTCGAGGCCGAATTTTACCTCCTCGAAGGCCTTCTCGCGAGTCTCGGCCACATGCATCGAGGCCACAATTCCCAGCTTGCGCCGGTCGGCGCGATAACCGTTTTGCGCCGCGCAAGTCTCATACACCTGCCAGTTCGAATTGAAGTATTGCAGGGCTTCGTCAGAGGTGCCACCGATCGAAAGCATCCCCAGGCCCCATCTACCGGCCGCCGACGCGCCCGCCGGAGATCGCGCCGCCGCCACCGCCATATCTATATGCGGACGTGTATAGGGCGGGAGTTGCAGGCGCGCCTCGCGCAACTTGAACCAGTCGGTCTCCATCGAAACCGTTTCGCCGCGCAATAGCCTGACCACGGCTTCCAGCCCTTCGTTCATCCGCCGGCGCTGGTCGGCGGGATTGATTCCCATCATCACCGCGTCGCTGACCAGCGCACCCGGTCCGACCCCCAACATCGCACGGCCGCGAGTCATATGATCGAGTTGGGTCATGCGATCGGCCACCATCAGCGGATGATGGTAAGGCAGGGAGAGAACCCCGGTGCCGAGACGGATATGCCTGGTTTGCCCGGCCGCGGCGGCGATGAACAACTCCGGTGAGGCGACGATCTCAACGCCACCCGAATGATGCTCTCCGATCCACGCCTCATCGTATCCCAGGCGATCCAGGTGCAGCAGCAGTTCCAGGTCGCGCGTCAAGGTGTCCGTCGGATCCTGGACCACGGCGTTGTATGGAGCGAAGAAGACCCCCAACCGCAGACGATCTACCATCGGTCACCTCTTAAGATTCCCGCGGACTCCGGGGCTTGCGCACCGAAAGCCCTACAGCTTGGTAATCATCAGATTCAGGAACGGATCCACTTCGACCTGGTAACCCGGCGGACAGATTGTAGTGGAATCCGGCTCCTCCAGGATCGCCGGACCATTGACGCGATCGCCCTGCTGCAGGGCGGTGCGGTCGTAAACCTGGGTTTCGACAAAATCACCGGCCTCGGCGAAATAGGCCTTGCGCGACCCCTTGACGGCACGCGACGCTTTCCCATCCCCCATCGGCGCCTGAATGATTTGAGGCTTGCTCGCCACACCGATCACGCGCACGCCGAAGTTGACAAACTCGACCGGGTCGGCGGGCCTGACCTTGAACAGGTCGAAGTACAGGTCGCGGAATGCCTGCTCGGTCATCCTGACGGTTTCCCCGGTTATCGGACCCGGCGGAACCGGAATATTGATTTCATGCTTCTGATGGACGAAGCGGGTATCGATGGAACGCTGGACTACCAAGTCCTGTTCCGCCAGTCCTTCATTAAGCAGTTCGCGCCGTCCCGTGTCCTCCAGGTTCTGGAAGATGTCCCGCAACTCGTCGATCCTGGCGTTTTGGCTGTGCACGATATGAGTCTTGACGTTGTCGTGCGCGAGGTCGGACATCAGCAAGCCGAAGGCGGACGCCACGCCCGGTGATGGCGGCACTATCACGGTCGGGATGTTGAACTGCTCGGCCACCTTGACGATATGAATCGGGCCTGCGCCGCCGAAGGCCATCACCGCGTATTCCCGCGGATCGATACCGCGCGACACCGTGATCAGACGCACGGCGCCACCCATGTGGATGTTAGCCAGTTGGTAGATGCCGTGGGCGGCCAGCACCGGATCGAGGTTGAGCTTCTCACTGATATTACGCGCAATCGCTGCGCGGCTCTGGTCGGGATAGATGGTCATCTTGCCGCCCAGGAAGTAGTCCGGATTGAGATAGCCCAGCACGACATTGGCGTCGGTCACGGTCGGCTGAGTTCCGCCCAGACCGTAACAGGCCGGTCCAGGCGCGGCGCCCGCGCTGGTCGGACCAACCTGTAGCAATCCGCCAGCATCGATCCAGGCGATACTGCCGCCGCCGGCTCCGACTTCGGCGAGATCGATGACCGGAATCTTGATCGGTTCGCCGCTGGCTTTGGCCTCCGCGCTTACTCCCGTGCCGACGCGGAAATCGTGCGTAACGGTGGGCTTGCCGTGCTGGATCAGTCCGACTTTCGCGGTGGTGCCGCCCATGTCGAACGAGATCAGGTTGGCGCGGCCGATCGCCAGGCCCAATTGTGCGGTGGCGATAACTCCCGCCGCCGGTCCGGATTCGACGCTGTAAACCGCCTTGCGCGCCGCCATCGACGCCGGCATCACCGCGCCGCTGGATTGCATAATCTGCAAGCTGCATCCGACCCCGGCCGTGCGCAGTTCCTGTTCGAGCCGGCCCAGATAGTCGGCCAGCATCGGACCGACGTAGGCGGAGATCAGCGTGGTCGAAGCGCGCTCGTACTCCTGGAACTCGGGCCAGACTTCGGAGGACAGGGCCACGTAAACCCCGGGCATCTGGCGCTGGAGCATCTGCGCGATTTTCCGCTCATGCGCGGGATTGGCGTAGGAATGGATCAGGCAGACCGCGATTGCGGCGGGCTTTTTCGCCGCCAGATACTTGATCGCGGATTGCGCCTGGGCCTCGTCAAGCGGGGTCAGCACCTCGCCGCGGGCGTTGAGCCGTCCGGTGATTTCGATCACGCAATCGCGCTCGACCAGCGGTTCGGGGCGATCGTACAAGGCGTTGAAGCGATCGATCCCGGACGGATACTGCTTGCTGATATGGAACATGTCACCGAAGCCTTTGGTGGTGACAAAGCCCAGCCGCGCGCCCTTGCGCTCCAGAATCAGGTTGGTGGCGAGCGTGGTGGCATGGACTACGCGTTTGACGTCGGCCGCCTGCGCGCCGGCCTGCGCCAAGGCGTCGCGCACCGCATTCATCACGCCGTCCACCGGATTGGCCGGCGTAGTCAGGGTTTTGGCGTTGATTGGCTTGGGTTTGCCGTCCTCAAACAGAACCAGATCGGTGAAGGTGCCGCCGATATCCACGCCCATGAAGAATTGTCGTTGTGCCATCTATCGCAGTCCCTGTTAAAGCTGGAAAAGATACAAGTTCTCAATCGACCTGGAGACTCTGTACCTTCTCCTCTTATGTGTAAGGGTGAGGGTTTCTGAGTCTGTGGCCAAATTTATCGACTCAGAGTTAACGCTTGCGCCGCAGGGACTTCGGTGCCGGGAAGATTTACCTGGGCCTCCGCGTCCACGACCACGCCGTAATCGCGCGCGGCGCCTTCCACGGTCACCACGCCCTTCTTGACATCTTTGGCGACCAGCGCGGGATCGCGCGTGAACGGATCGCCATATCCACCCCCGCCGGAGATATAGGCGGTCAGGGTATCGCCATTGTGGATGCGCAAGTTGGTTTGCTTCATCGGCAACTTTCTTTCGTCCGGCCGTCCCTCATTGAGGACCCAGCCGCCGGTTCCTCCCGGCTTGCCGCCCGCCACGCCCTGCGGCGGAAGATCGCAGCGGTCCACCGCGCGCACGGTCAAATCGGCGTCACTGTTGAACACCACGTGCTTGACCATTCCCACGCTGCCGCGGTATTTCCCGGCGCCCGCCGTATCCGGCCGGAAACGGAAGTAGTCGTAGAGGACCGGATACTCCCATTCGTAGTGCTCGGCATTGCGCTGATATCCGGGCGAGCCGCCCAGGAAAGGTGGCAATCCGTCGATTCCGTCCTTGCTCGCGCGCGCCCCGAGCACTCCCATATGAACGTCGAGCAGGCTCCAGAACTCGTTGGTCTCCGGATTCATCCCGGTGACCGTGAATACGTGGGGGCATCCGCTAGGCGCCAGCAGCTTGTCGGGCCGCGCCTTCGACAGCGCCTGGTTGATCGCGTCCATCATCGCTTGAAGCACCGCAAAGCGGGCATTGGCGGCGGCCGGATACTTGGGATTCACCAAGGTGCCGTATGGGAAAATAATCTCCAGCGGGCGGTAAAAGCCGTCGTTGAGCGGAATGTCCGGATCGAGAAAAAAGCGCAGCGCAACCACCACTCCGGACAACGACTGCGAATACGACGAATTGATTGGCCCACGCGCCTGCGGATCGGTGCCGGTAAAGTCCAGCTTGCACTTCGAGCCTTCAACCGTGACTGTGACCTGAACCAGAAAGTGCTTGCCCGGTTCGATCCCGTCGTCTTCGACCAGGTATGAGCCCTGGTAAACGCCATCGGGGATACGCTCGATGCCCTGGCGCGTGAGCCGCTCGGTATAGTCAAGCAACTCGTCGATAATCTCCGTCACCTGGCCGTAGCCATACTTGTCGCACAGTTCGACCAGCCGCGGCGCGGCCATATTGCCACCCACCACCAACGACCGGATATCGCCCAACACCCGCGCCGGCGTGCGGCTGTTGGAAGCGATCATCCGATGCACATCGGCGTTGGGCACGCCCTCCTCGTAGAGCTTGAGCGGCGGGATGACCAGCCCTTCATGAAAGATCTCGGTCGCGTTGGCCGGCAGACCGCCGTTGGACATTCCACCCAGGTCCGACACGATCATCATCGCGCCGTGAAAGAACGCCAGTTTGCCCTGGTAGAAAATCGGCGTGAAGACGGCAACGTCGGTGGGATGGATACCGCCGCGGAAATGGTCATTGATGATAAGCGCATCGCCCGGACGCAGACTCTCGGGCGGGATGTCCTTGAGCACCTCGGGCAGCATCCGCTGCACCGCCGACACGTGGATCAGGGCCGCGTCGGTCTGGGCGATACAACGGGCCTGGACGTCGAAGAGTCCGCACGCAATCTGCGGCGAGGTGTTGACGAACGGCGAATAGGCGCTGCGGGCGCTGAACAAACCCGCCTCATCGGCAATGCCCCGCAAGGCGTTTTGAATTATCTCGGGAAGAAACGGATCACGCACCTTCAAACCTCCAACCAAACGATCGGTAACTTGGCCGGATCCGGCGCAATTCCGCCTTCCATCCCGCCCACACGATTTTATAACGAGTGGCGCGGCAAACCGCCACCGCAGTCAAGGGCGGAGTGCCCGACATGTTGAACCGACATGTCTCTAAATGAACTATGGTGCGCGCATACCAGTTGCTCCCGGATCGCCGCTGATTTCAGAGAGGTGAGACCTACATGGCAACCGCAGCACAGCCAAAGGGTTCTATCAGTTACCGAAACGCCTCCGGACGGGGACTCGATTGAGCAGGCGTTGGTAGATTGCGATGCGGTGCGACGTCGGCGACCGCTGCATCCGGCGCAATCCTGGCGGGGTGTGAAATAGCGGCGCTAAGCCGCGCCCCGCGCTAGCTGGGCGAGGCCAGTTGCGCTCGCCGTTTCAACTACCGATCCACTTACCGCTAATCTATAAATCTGTTCAGCGCAAACCGT
Organism: uncultured Pseudomonadota bacterium; assembly: GCA_963805995.1. GTDB lineage: Bacteria > Desulfobacterota > Binatia > Binatales > Binataceae > JAJPJA01. The sequence continues at coordinate 29,983 of CAWDWL010000016.1, forward strand.
CGCGACGAGACTTGCGCAGGACTGCGCCGTGGGTGACCATCGCAGTTTGCGCTTGTTGCACAAATCGCTGGTGCAGCGGTGCGGTAAGGTCGAGGTGATGACAGACCTGCATCTTGGCGAGGTCCTCAATGAAAATCCAAGCGATGCAGCAGAGCCAGATGTAGCCGACCCAACTCCATGGTATTGCCGCCACGAACAAGCCCAGTCCAACAATCAGCGCACCGATCGCCTGCGTGCCCAGGATGGCGCCGAGCAGCAGAGGAGCCGGATATGGGCTGCTGGAAGAACGGACGCCGCGTGCGCGCCACGAACAGCGTCATGTGACCGGCTACCAGCAGTTTCAGGAAGATCAACGACTGAAGCTGCGCCCGTCCTACCCCGAAGTAGGTCTTCGCCAAAACCAGCAACAGGAAGGTTTCGATCACGCCTACTCCGCCTGACACGCTGGCCACTCTAAGCACACGGTGCATGCGCCATCGCACCGGTCTGGGATCCAGCCAGGTGTTATCGTAGGCGATGGTCATGATCGGCAGGTCGTTGAGCAGCGCCAGCAGGATAATCATGATGGCGGTGATGGGATAGAAGTCGTAAACGATCATCGCCAGAACGATGAAGATCATGATGCGGATGGTCTCGGTCACCCGATAGATCGCGTAGGAGTTCATCCGCTCGAAAATCTTGCGCGCTTCTTCCACCGCCTGGATGATCACTGAAAGGCCCGGCGCGGTAAGCACCAGGTCGGCCGCGGCGCGGGCCGCGTCGGTCGCGCCCGAGACCGCGATTCCCACATCCGCCTGTTTGAGCGCCGGAGCGTCATTGACGCCGTCCCCGGTCATCCCCACCAGGTGATCGCGCTGCTGCAGCAGCTTGACGATTTGGTATTTGTGCTCCGGAAAAACCTGCGCGAATCTGTCGGCCCGCTCAACTCGGGCGGCGTTGTCCGCCACAACTTGGGTTCCGCTGCCATCGCGCAACGTATCTCCGGCCAACACGACGTTGGTGCCCAGACCGAGTTGCGAAGATATCTCACGGGCGATCGCCACGTTGTCGCCGGTCACCATCTTGACCTCGATACCACGGGCCTTCGCTTCGGCAATGGTGCTGGCGGCGTCCTCGCGCGGCGGATCCGAAAGCGGCAACAACCCCAGAAATGTCCAGCCTTTGCTGTCCTGACTGCGCGCCACTCCAAGCGTCCGGAAGCCCCGCGCCGCGAGCGCATTTACCTGCTCGTCGATCTTGGCGCCCAGCGCTTCGTCGTGCCGGCTCATCTCCAGGATGACCTGGGGCGCTCCCTTCGTCACCTTGAAGGTGCGGCCGGATGCATCTTCGATGGTTGCTTCGGTGCGTTTGCGCACCGGGTCGAATGGCACGAAGGCTTTCTGCCGGTAGCCTTCGAAAATGTGCCGGTCTTTGAGCCCTTCGAAGATCGCGAGATCGATGGCGTCGCGATCTTCCTCCTTAGAGGCCAGCACGCCGGCAAGAATCAGGTCCTCGACGCCCACCTCGCCGAATGGCACAGGATCACCAAGGGTGAGTCGGTTTTGCGTCAGGGTGCCGGTCTTGTCCGAGCACAGCACGTCCATCCCTGCCATCTCCTCGATCGACTCGAGCCTGGATACGATGGCCTTCATCTTCGAAAGCGCCAGTGCTCCGATTGCCATCGTCACCGATAAGACCGCCGGCATCGCAACCGGGATCGAGGCGACGGTCAGAATCAGCGCGAACTGTACGAGCTGGATCAGCGGGCGCCCGCGGTCGAGCTCGACGATCATCAGCACCGCGACCAGTGCCAACGATAGGTAGATCAAGTAGTCGCCGATACTCAGCACGGCACGCTGAAAATGCGAAACGCTGAGCGCTGCTGACCAAACGCGCGGTGCGGCCGAAATATGTATTCATTCCGGTCGCCGTCACCACGCCGACCATCTCGCCCTGCTTCGCGACCGAACCCGAGTAGGCCGCATCCCCCGCCTTTTTATCCACCGGCAGGGATTCACCGGTCAGCGCCGACTGATCGACACTTAGGTAATCACCCTCGAAAAGCTTCAGGTCAGCCGGAATCACATCGCCCAGGCGCAGGCGGACAATGTCGCCGGGGACCAGAGCTGGCGCATCGATCTCGGACGATTTTCTGTTGCGCAGTACGCGCGCCTTAAGCGCCAGGTTGCGCTTGAGCTGCTCGATCGCATTGCCTGCCTGGTATTCCTCCCAGAATCCGATGACCTCGTTGAAGACCAGCAAAACGGCGATAATAATCAGGTCGGCCCAATGGCGGAGAGCCGCGGAGAGCCCTCCCGCGATCTCAATCATCCATGGAATCGGACCTCAGAAGTACCCGAGGAATTTGAGCAGCGGGTTGCGCTTCTTCTCGGCGATTTCGTTAGAGCCGTACTGGATAAGGCGTTGCGCGGCCTGCTCGCCTGTCAGACCCTTGGCGGTGGTACCGAGTTCCTTGAAGACTTCCTCTTTGGTCTTTTTCCCGGGCTCGGAAGTCTGATTTGCAACTTGACTCATCTCACGTTATCCCCGGTCATAAGGACCATTGTGCGGCGCGCAGTATTATGTCTGGCGCTACCTCAGCGCAATCCTGTCTGTCGCGCGCCTCGCGGGTGCTGAATCATCATCGAAGCTATTTTCCTGCCACACGTATGTGCGCGAATCCCCTCAAACAAGCCGGGAACGATCGGCGGGAAGGTTGAAGTTGGCGAACGCACGATTATCCAGCTCCAGTCCGGATTATCTGACATCGAGCGCACTATGTTACGCTGCGCTGGACGTCGATCAGCTCTTTCGCGCGCGCCTCGTTGCGGGTTGCGGTAGCGGCAGTGTCCTGATGACCAGCACTGGGCAGGGGGAGCCTCGCACAACCCTTTCAGCCACGCTCCCAATCAGAAACTCCGCGAGGCCGCTCCGCCCATGGGTTGAAATGACGATCAGATTGATCTTCAGCTTTTTCACTTCGTCGATGATCGCGCGTAAGGGACTCCGGGCCTTAAGACTAGGGCCGACAGTCGATGCCACGCCGGGTGAGGCGCCGCTGAATCCGCGCGAGCTTGGCGGCAGCCGCCTCCATCTCCTTCGCCTGAGGTAGCGCGAATCTTGCCCGTTCGACGACGTGCAGAACGATCAGCTGGGCCTCGTAGGGCAGGCTGAACTCAACCGCATCATCGAGTGCCCTAAGCGAGGCTGGCGAAAAATCTATGGGGACAAGGATGCGCTCTATCGCCATCATCGAAGGCTCTCTCCATTAGGGTCTTTGACGGGGTTTGTCGAGTCTTTGGCGGTTTGGGTTTCATGCGATGCAGGTGGGTAGTATTTCGGCCGACGATAGTCTCGGCCCATGCCGTTCGCAAGAATCAACCGATCGCGTCCATCCACCGAACCCAACGTGGCACAAGCCCGGCAAGACACGGCGGGAATTAAGACCTTATTGTCGGGTCCTTTCCCCCGCCTTAACCGCCAGAATGAGCGCCACCAGCAGCAAACGGGTTTCGGCTCCAGTCTGATTTCCAAAGGACACAGGTTGGGCTGCCCAAGTTGTGTCTGAAGGAGACAGTGCGGTGGACCGGACAAAACGCAGCTCAAGTTGCGACGCTGGCATAGTTAATGCTGTCAAGGCTCGCATAACATTGAGCGGGAGTCATCTCAGATGGCAATTAAGGTCGCAAGAAGTGGCTTTGGCCGGACTGGCCGCATGTACTTTCGCGCCGCCCTCCACCACCACGACCTGGAATTGATTGCGATCAATGATCTCACCGACACGGTGACGCTCGGCCCGTCTTCTGCAACACGACTCGGTGCATGGCGCGCTCCGTTACGAGGTGAAGGCGCAGGAAGAGTCACTGGTGGTCGCGGGAAGAATAATCCAGGTGTTCAATCAGCGTGAACCTCAAACACTGCCGTGGCAGCGCCTTAGGCGTCGATCTGGTGATCGAGTCGAGCGGAAGATTCAATGTCACGTGAGAAGGCCGCGCTTCATCTCAAGGCGGGTGCCCGCAAGGTGTTGATCAGCGCACCCGGCGAGGGTGCCGATGTCACCCTGTGTATGGGCGTGAATCAAAACGATTACGATCCAGGCCGCCATCAGGTTATCTCCAACGCTTCGTGCACGACCAACTGCCTGGCGCCAATCGCCAAGGTCCTCCATTAAAACTTCGGCATTGCCAACGGGTTCATGACTACCGTGCATGCTTACACCAATGACCAGATGCTCCTGGACGGCCCGCACAAGGACCCGCGCCGCGCCAGTGCCGCCGCTCTATCGATGGTGCCGACTTCAACCGGGGCGGCAAAAGCCATCGGACTGGTGCTGCCCCAGCTCAAAGGCAAACTCGACGGTATTGCGGTTCGCGTTCCCATCGCCAAACGTTTCGGTGGTCGATCTCACCACGATACTCGAACGTGACGCGGATGAGGCTGCAATCAAAGCCGCGATGAGGCGGGCGGCCGAGGGCGAACTCAAGGGCATTCTGGAGTATTGCGAGGAGCCGCTGGTTTCATCCGATTTTAATGGGAATCCCCATTCGTCGATTTTCGACGCGCCGCTGACCAAGGTCCTCGGCCGCCGGATGGCGAAAGTGTTTGCCTGGTACGACAACGAATTCGGTTACGCTTGCCGCCTCGCCGATGCCGCAGTCTGGTCGCAGCTAACCGGTGACCCCGGGGTAGTCCATCCCGAATTCTCAGCCGTACGGTGCTCGCCAGGCGGAAGGAGAGTAAAAGCCAATGAAACTAGACATCAAAGCCTTTTCGTTAAGCTGCGGTTTGATCTGGGGGTTCGGCCTTTTCTGCCTAACCTGGTGGATTATCGCGTTTGAAGGCGCGACCGGCCAGATGACCCTGATTGGCCACCTGTATCGCGGTTACAATGTCAGCCCGACAGGAAGTCTGATCGGGCTGCTGTGGGCGTTACCCGACGGGCTCGTCGGAGGCGCGATCTTCGCCTGGCTCTACAATTTCTTCGCGGCAAAGACCGCGGGCGAAGAGATCGGTAGCGCGAGCCGATAACTATCGCCCCACGCACCGAAGGCGGGAGAGGGAGGACGCTGATCGCACTTCCGCTCGCCACAAGGGAATGGAAAAGTTGATGGTGACGTTCTTTTGAGAGCTCGCTTTGCCGAATTGACTTTGAGGAAAAATTCATCGCGTCACTGGAGTTGGCGTCCGTCACCAGCAGGAGGCATTTCCAACCATGGCCACGCTCGCAAGAGAAACCGAGACATTTCACGCCGATCAAGCGATTTCTGCATACGGTACGGCGCGCTCGACAGTTAAGGGAGCACCGCTCAACTCCGATGAGCTGCGAAAGATCGACGCCTACTGGCGCGCCAGCCTCTACTTGTGTTTGGGAATGCTCTATCTGAAGGAAAATCCTTTGCTGCGGGAACCCTTGAAAATCGAGCACACCAAGCCTCGACTGCTGGGCCATTGGGGCTCGGACCCGGGCCAGAGCTTCACCTACATTCACTTCAACCGTTTGATCAAGAAATATGACCTTAACGCAATCTTCGTCTCGGGTCCTGGGCACGGCGCGCCTGCCGTCTTGTCCAATGCATATCTGGAAGGAACGTACTCCGAAATCTACCCGGACAAGAGTGAAGATCTTCGCGGGAATGCAACGCTTTTTGAAGCAGTTCAGCTTCCCCGGCGGGATTGGCAGCCATGCAACTCCCGAAACCCCCGGCAGCATCCACGAAGGCGGTGAGCTCGGCTACAGCATCTCGCATGCCTACGGCACGGTATACGACCATCCAGACCTGATCACGCTGGTCATGGTCGGAGACGGCGAATCCGAGACTGGGCCGCTGGCGACAAGCTGGCATAGCAACAAGTTTCTTAACCCCATAACTGACGGCGCGGTGCTGCCCGTTTTGCACCTCAACGGCTACAAGATCAACAACCCTACGGTTTTGGCCCGCATCAGTCACGAGGAGCTGGAAGCTCTTTTCGTTGGATATGGGTAAACGCCTTATTTCGTCGAAGGCAGCGAACCGCCGAGCATGCATCAGGCGATGGCTGCAACTCTGGAACACTGCGTGGTAGAGATCCGCAAGATCCAGGAAGAGGCGCGGCGGACCGGGAAAGCCTTGCGGCCGCGTTGGCCGATGATCGTGCTGCGCAGCCCCAAGGGCTGGACGGCGCCGCGGCAGCTTGATGAACATTATCTGGAAGGTTACTGGCGGGCGCACCAGATCCCGATTACCGACATTGCAACGAACCCCAGCCATCTGAAAGTGCTCGAAAATTGGATGCGCAGCTACAGGCCCGAGGAGCTTTTTGATGAGAAGGGTCGATTAATCCCTGAGTTGAAAGCGCTGGCCCCCAAGGGAAATCGGCGGATGAGCGCAAACCCGATCGCCAACGGTGGTCTGGTACGCAAGCCCCTCGACATGCCTGATTTCCGGAGTTCCGCAGTCGCGGTCAAAAAGTCCGGTGGAACCTGGACCGGAAACGTCCCGACCTTGGGCAATTTTCTGCGGGAAGTGATGCGGTTGAACATGGACCGCTTTCGCGTCTTCGGACCGGATGAAACGCAATCCAACCGACTCGAGGCGATTTATGAGGTCGCCGAAAAGGTCTGGTTGGGCGAGTACTTCCCGGAGGACGCCGACGGGGGCGAGCTTGCTCCAAGCGGACGCGTCATGGAAATGCTCAGCGAGCATACCGTTGAAGGATGGCTGGAGGGTTACCTTCTGAGCGGCCGCCACGGCTTACTCAACAGCTATGAGCCGTTTATACATGTGGTCGATTCGATGTTTAACCAGCACGCCAAGTGGCTTGAAAAATGTAACGCACTTCCATGGCGCGCTAAAGTATCGTCGCTGAATCTGCTCATCACCGGCACTGGTCTGGCGGCAGGATCACAACGGCTTCACGCACCAGGATCCGGGGTTTCTCGACGTTGTGGTCAACAAGAGTCCCAACGTCGTCCGAATCTACCTGCCCCCCGACGCCAACTGCCTGCTCTCCGTCGCTGACCACTGCTTGCGAAGCCTGAACTACGTGAACGTGATCGTTGCCGACAAGCAGATGCATCTGCAGTACCTGGATATGGAAGCGGCGATCGAACATTGCACCAAGGGTGTCGGCATTTGGGATTGGGCTAGCAACGACCAAGGAGTTGAACCCGATGTGGTGATGGCGAGTTGCGGCGACGTACCGACGATGGAATCTTTGGCCGCCACGGCGCTGCTCCGGGAGCAGCTACCCGACGTGAAAGTGCGATTCGTAAACGTTGTCGATCTTTTCAGGCTGGTCCCCGACATAGAACATCCCCACGGTCTGACGGACCGGGAATTCGAAGCCATCTTCACACCGGACAAACCGGTCATCTTCAACTTTCATTCTTATCCATGGCTGATTCACCGGCTTACATATCGGCGGCCTGGCCAACACCACATTCATGTGCGTGGGTACAAGGAGAAGGGGAACATCAACACGCCGCTGGAATTGGCCATCGAAAACCAAACGGATCGCTTCAGCCTGGCAATCGACGCCATCGACCGCATACCTCGTTTTCGGGTCACGGGGGCCGGCGTCCGCGAAGCGCTGCTCAACCAGCAGATAGCGGCAAAAAGCCACGCCCACGAGTTCGGTATCGATCCTGCAGGACGCTCACAAATTGGCAGTGGCCATTCTGATGAAGCTCAATTTGGAGGAAACAAAGTCATGCGCGAAACACCGCCCGGCGTGCACCCTGCTGAGAGCAAGTTAAAGGATGTTCCTCGGCAAGGAGGCCGGGCAATGGCAAGAATGTTCAAGAAGATCCTGTGTCCGGTCGCTTTTAACGACAATTCAGATCGCCGCACTCGACTATGCGCGCGCTCTCGCGTTGGAAAGCGGTGCCATCCTGTATGTCACTGAACGTGGTTTTTCTGCCACTTGAGACTCTGGAACCGCGCCCGGCGGTTTCCGAAGAACCCAGCAGGCTTGCACTGGAGAAGCTCGCACGCGAACGCTTCCACGACAAAGTACGTTATAAACTCGTAGTCGGGATTGGATAGCCGGCCGAACTTATAAGCCAAACCGCCGAAGAGCTTGACGTGGACCTGATTGTAATGGCCACGCATGGCCGAACCGGCGTGAGCCATCTTTTTCTCGGTAGCGTCGCCGAGCACGTCGTCCGCACGGCGACGCGGCCGGTGCTTACAATAAGGCCCGGCCGGTAGCCTCACAACTAAGTGCTCAAGGTTGTTTCTCCGTCCGCGCGAACGTCGCCGACTCACCAGGAGTTGCAAGCAAATGGTATCAGTGACCCGAGTGGATGCGGACGTGCTATCGCGCTTTGACGGATTCGCCAATATCCCCCGGAACGAAGCTCATGCGCCTGGCGGCAGCCATGTCGGTTTGGCGCTTCCAGCGCCGGGAGCGCATCTTCACGCGAAACGAGGCGGCACGGAACCTCTACATTTTGCTTAGCGGCGCAGCCAAGCTTAGCGGTCTTAACAAGGCGCAACAACTCGTGCTTCTAAGCCTGATACCACCGGGCGAAGTGTTAGGCGTCTCGGCCCTGTTTCCCGCACGCGATCCATCAGTTTCAGTGCGACGCCTTCACGGACTGCGTACTGGCCAGAATCGACCCTCAGCAATTTGTGCGACATCACGCTGGGCACATCATTGGCTGATTTCCGCACCGTCATGGGCATTACCGCCAGTTGGCCGATGGATTTGCTGGCGCGCTACTTGATGATGCTACGCCTCCCTGTTCAGGATCGGCTGTTGACTGCTTTTGCCGAACTGAGTCTCAAGTTCGGGGCTCGACCACGAGCAGGGAACCCTTCTGGCTATTCCGCTCACCCACCAGGACCTGGCGGACCTCGTAGGCGCCACACGGCAGATAATTACCTCGCACCTCAAGAGGTCTGGAGCGGGATGGCGCAATCATACGAGAGCGCCGCCGCCTCATTCTGGTGCCCGGTCAAGGATCTCAAACGAGGGCTCAATCGACCCGCCTGAGGAAGTTTTCATGCCGCGCGCAGTGCTTGGCCGCAGCCGCGAGGAGGGCAAATGACGGCAATAGCCTGACCCCGGTCGAATCCCGCCGGCGGGTCTCGTCTGGGCGGCCGAAAGGACGACCGCGATGCTGCCATATTTCCCTGCGAACTGTAAAGATCCTCTTCGGAATTGTCATTTTACAGACATTTCGTGATGGATATGAGTACCTCTTGCTCTAGGATACGTAGCGGACGGTTGAAAAAGGATTTTCACCGCCTCCTCCCACTCTCTGTCTCTCCGGAGGGAGAGAGGATTTAGGAAGGAGGTCAGTTTTTATGCAGGGTGTTGAGAGCGAATATCCTTAGTACGCAATCAATCTTTCTTGATCAACACCCTGCTAGGCATTTGATATTCCTCAGGAGCGGACACCGCTCATACAAGGGTCTGAAAGTACGCGCCGTGGAGCTAAATTTAAAAGCGAACGCTTGCGTATGGATCTGGGACGCGGGGCGATGGTTGGGCGCAGTGGCAATTGAGCCCGGCCAGGAGATCACTCTGGTACGCCTTGAAAACGGTGTGTCAGTCGGCGTTTCGACAGGCAACATAGCTCCGCGCGATCCGAGTTATTACGGCTCTGACAGGCCTCAGACGCCCAGAGATGCATTTAAGTAGTGACGATCTATAGCTGGTGTCGGCTCAGGAGTTGGAATTTAATCCCGCTTCCAACGGAGACACAGGCGGTAGTGGCACGACAATTCCCTTTGTGCGAAGCACGGCGCTTCGACCTGATGAAGATGATCAATTGAAATGGAAATCGGTCCCGGTGCGACGCAAAAAGATGCCTGAGGAACCGCACTGTCGGCGGGATGAACAAATCATCATTTCGAATTGCGAGAGAATGAGAAAAATGGCAGCAGAGAAAAAAGTAAAAGAACAGAACAAGATTGAAATTCAGTCCGAGCCCGACCAAGAGCAAATTCGCACACGTGCTTATGAAATATATCTGGCCCGCGAAGGTGGACCAGGCGACGAATTGGCAGATTGGCTTCAAGCGGAGGCCGAACTCAGACAACGATCGATAGTACTCTAACAGGCTTTTATGGAGCGAACGGGTTACGCAGCGACCTCTTTTACGGCTTGTTTACCTGGCGGCGCCCGTTTGGGCCCAAGGGCCGAAGGTTTTTCCACCAAGCCACGCGATCGGCCAAATCCACTGCGGTTACGCCATCAGCCTGATCGGGATGCAACAGTTTCACTGGGGGATATTTTCGGCGGCGCCGTGCTCTACAACCTCGCCGCTCAACACCTGCGATAGTCTGCCGGATTGCCAGTCTGCGAAATGGCTATGCGGCGGCCCATCGGCAACGGACTCCCAGCCGGGCCAACGTCTCCATCACGCGACCAGGCTCTCCCAAGTGCTCCAGTCGACCCCGCGCACCGGAAGGACAGCCAGATTTTCCGCAACGTTGGCGAGCACTTCGGAGGAGAAATCCACTGCCGCAAGCCTGGCGTACAAGGCCTTTATCTTCGACTCCTCAAGTCCGGTGCCCAGTGCGGCGCGAATTGCCGCGAACGACGAGTAAAGCTGTGGCTTTGCCATGATAACCAACCCCAGCAAGCTCGATAGACGTCCCACCATCACGAAACTGTTCCATCGGGATCCGAGGCCAAGCAGTTTCTGCGCCATCGACTCCGGGGGTTTTTCCCAGAAGCGGCGCACCGCGAAAATCGATTGGCACGCGGGAGACAGTGATTGCCCCGGTTCGATCGAACCGTATGCAGATTCGGGCAGGTCCGGAGTTATTCCCAGAAGCACGGTTAATTCAGGGCGCTGCTCGACCACGTCGAAGGCCAGTTCGACGTGACGCATGAAAGCCGCATCGTTGTCGACGTAATGATCGGAAGGGAAAACCGCCACCGATGCCATGGGCGTAACCGTGGCGGCGCGCAGCAACGCATCAACGATCGCCGCCGCGGTGCCCAGGGCTTCGGGTTGTATTACGAGGCGCGACTCCGCCACATCAGCCAGCGATTTTCGATAAAAGCGCTCGTGGGCTCGATTGATCACCGTGAGTGTGTGCTTCTCCGGCACGGCCAAAGATACGCGCCGGCGCGTCTGTTCGAGCAAGGAAGTCTCTCCAATCACCGGCAAAACTGCTTTGGGTCGGGGAACCGACAATCAGGCGGGTCAGTTCGCGCAGCCGCGAACCTTCCCCACCGGCCAGAACAATCGCCCAGCGCGCAGGCCGTTGCGCTTCACAAGGGCTCATGGATCCTCCTTACTTTCCGACACGCAGATTCGTGCCAGGTCAGAGAGCACCGCCGGGTGGGTTTCGCCACACGCTTACTTACTTTCTCTCTCCACTGGTCGCGATGCGGTCGGCCGACCCTGAGACCGGCGCGGGTTTTACTTGGATTTCAAGAATATCTCAGATTGTAAAGGCAACAAATATGCCATAAAACTTGTAAATGTTCGCGTGAAGCGATCTCTTGTCCTGTTCCCAAAGGGCGCAGCAGATTCTGGCTCCAATGGCGCCACAGGCGCGAAAGGCGGCAGGCTCCTTGTTGTCGACCTGAGCGGACTCACCAACTTTTTTCGCGCCGAGGTATTCCAGGCATTCGATCGATTGGATCGCACGCCTGCGAAACCAAACCGATCAGGCCTTTAGGTACCCGCCAGGAACACCGTCGGCGTGAACCTTGCGCGTGCCAATCGTTGGCGGAAATGATCCATCGATATGACCTGCGCGTCGCCGGAGGAGGTGCAGGCGCTTTCGATCACGTCGAAAAGTTCCCGCACATTGCCCGGCCATGAGTACTCCATCATGGCCTGGAGTGCTTCAGGGCTTACACCGAGGACGGCGCCGTCGAAACTCTGATTGCATCGCGCGATGAAATGCTACGCCAGCAACGGGATATCCTCACGCCGTTGTCGAAGTGGAGGAACCGCAATCAGCGAAGACCGGAGGCGATCGTAGAGTTCGTGGCCCAACCGGCGCTGGGCTGTCGCTTCCAGCGGATTGCAAGTGGTCGCGGCGATGACTCGCACGTCCACTGGCGACTCGCGCATGGATTCAATCGCGCGCACCGTCCCCTGCGCGCTGGCGCGACCAACTTGCTTTGGGTGCTCGCCGCAAGCTCGGTGACTTCGCCGACGAAAACCTCCGCGCCGGCCTCCTGAAGTATTCGACATATCACCTCGCACGTATCGAGGTCGTCGTCCACTGCCAGAACCCGAATTCCCTGGAGCGTCTGGTGAGCGGCGCTGGTGGACGCCGCAAGCGCGGGCGTGGCCGGATCATAGTGCGGGGCTGGTTTCATAAGTCGCAGTGATGGGTAGCTTGACCGTGAAGGTGGCGCCGCAGCCTTCGCCCGCACTGGCGGCCACGACCGTGCCGCCATGCAGCTCAGTCAGATGCTTGACGATAGCGAGGCCAAGTCCAAGCCCGGCGTGAGCCCGGTCGCTGGCGGAGTCACCTTGGCGGAAGCGTTCAAACAGGTAGGGCAGCAGGTCTGGCTTGATACCCTGGCCGTTGTCGGCCACGGTGAGAACGGCCTGAGAATCAACGCGTTCCAGCCGCACCTCGATGTGGCCGCGCCTGGGGGTAAATTTGATCGCGTTGCTGACCAGGTTCCAGATGATTTGCTGCAGTCGGGACGGGTCTGCGGTGACCCGGATGGTCCCGGAGTCGAGCACCGTATCCAGCCTTATTTCCTTGGCTGCGGCCGTTGGCGAGAGCACTTCCAGCGCTGCTTCTATGACTGCGGCAAGGTCCGTCGGCGCCACGTCGAGCCGCAGTTTACCCGATGTGATGCGTGATACATCGAGCAGGTCAGAGATGAGCTGCGTTTGAACTTTGGTGTTATGCTCGATTGCGTCGAGCGCGCGAGCCAGCCGTGCCCTGTCATCGGGATTCTGCCGCAGAACTGTGGTCCATAGCAGGATCGAATTGAGCGGGGTGCTCAGCTCATGCGAGAGATTGCCCAGAAACTCGTCCTTTAACCGGTTGGCCCGCTCGGCCTCCGCCCGCGCCGCGCGTTCGCTGGCAAGTAGCTGCTGAAGCTGATTTTCAAGCTCGATGTTTTTCATCGTCCTTACTCCTTCCATCCACCGAGTCTGAGCGCAGCGGACCAAGTTCAGCCGGTGTGAACCCCAAGTAACTCCATTGATCCGGCGCCTGACGATCCGGTACCTGCGGAACTCCACGGTTTTGGGCAGAGGTTCAGGCTTGCGGCGATTTCCTTGGCCTGGCGTCGTTGGGATTGCAGCACTTCGCGCCGGCGGCGCGTCAGCCCGTCAATGGCTCCAGACCAAGGTTAGTTGCCCGCGGACTGCCGGACGGTCTCCAGAATGAAGATGAAGTCGCGCTGGTCGAGCACCTCACACATCAGGGCTACCTGCGAGAGCATCGAGAGTTCGGCGCCAGTGATGTGGTAGCGCCGATGGGTCTCCTGGTCGTTCATGAACTGTTTCCATACGCCAGGCTTGTCCGGCTCCGTCGCTGGCGCCGCCGTGGAGATGACCTCCTCCGGCGTTGAGCCGCAGTCTGGTCTGATCGGCCGCACTCGCTCGCAACCGGCGGGCGGCATCCAGGCGCGCCTGCTTGGCGTGTCCGCCGGCGGATAGCTTTCTCCCCCGGCGAGGCCAGCATCCAAATTGAGGAATTGCAGGACCAGCGCCGCGTCTATTCCGAGTTCGGATGCGGCCGCATCGATCTGTGCAATCGCTTCCGACGGTCCGACCGCCACCGGTTGGTCCTGTGTCGGGACAAAGAACAACGGTTCGTCGGGAGTGGGGCTTCTGCCGAACCTTAGCTCGAAAGCTTTGAAGCGCAAGGTGACAATCATGAACAGGGCGCACTTCGAGCAGCGTGCGGGAGGGCTGCAATGCAACGTGGGTCTTGCCTGATGGTTGGTAGTTTTGTGCGACGGCGCCTGAAGTTTGTTCGTTGGACGCTTCATTACTAAATTGAGACCTCTATTACAGACGAGATATATGTCTGATTAATTAATCCAACGGTTTAAATGGTGGTGAATAGCCTGAGTGAGATTTCGATTTCGCCGGAAGCCCTGGTCCAGCTAAAACGGGTTGGACCATCTGCTTTCGGCGACCCTGTAGCGCGCGATTGCATCTTCCAACCTCCCACCGGGTTGAGAGCCGCCACGACTGATGGCTTGGCGGGTCATTAGCGCGAACAGTTTGAGCACGCGGCGACACCAACACCCCCAAGTCAAAGACCTCATGGACGGTACTCTCGCTCCTGTGCTTGACGGTTCACAGTCGTCCCCTTTTGGTTCGTGTAATCTTCATCCTGGCGGCCAGTTGGCCCTGAGATTGGTGCGGATCTTTCTTCACCCCCAGGCGTTCACGCAGCAAATCGGGATCGATTCCCAGTACTTCGCATAAGGTTTCATAGGCAAAAAGCCCCCGCGCGCCGCAGTCGGCGCGTTCCTCAAACCATCCCCGGGCCTCCAGGAATCTGAGCCGACGAAGTCTGGTGCTGGCATTGCGATGGGACAAGTAACTGCGGATCGCGTCCTCGAGCACGGCCTGCAAAAGACTTCTCTCCCCTTCGGACACCGCGTAGCGCGTGTTCCTGACCAGCGAGTTGTACTGCGCCGGTAGCAGGCAACAGTCGAAAATATCTTCATTCGAACCGGTGGCCATTGGCTCCCCCTATTTAGAACGCTGGGCAGGGTGCGCAAAAAGAAAATTCTTGGGCGATGTTCGTACCCCCTGTATTATCAGCGTGCGTTACTCTCGCGTTTGCTTGCCTGCCGCCCCTTTACCGGTGTGAACGTTACGCTTTGCTCAATCGTTGACGGGAGATCATCCAACGATATGAACTGCGCGTCGCCCAAAGTGCCGGCGCTTTCGATCGCATCGCAAAGTTCGCGGACGTTGCCCGGCCACGAATGCTCCATCATGGCTCGGAGGGCTTCCGGCCTGATACCGAGGACGGCGCCGTCGAAACTCTGATTGCACCGCGCGATGAAATGCTCCACCAGCAACGGGATGTCATCACGCCGTTCCCGCAGCGGCGGAATCTCGATCACCCAATCCCGGAGCCGCTGGTAGAGTTCCGGGTGCAACGTGCCCCGCGCTATCGCCTCCCGCGGGTCGCTCTTGGTCGAGGCGATAACTCGCACATCGACCGCCTGCTCGCGCATGGATCCAACCGGCCGCACGCTGCGTCCCGCGATGGCACAGAGCAGTTTGCGCTGGGTCTGTGCGTCAATCTGCGTGATTTCGTCCACGAAGACCGTGCCGCCGTCGGCGGCGCGGAATATCCCCAGGCACTCGCCGCCGGCGCGGTCCAGCGCGTCACGTTGGTAGCCGAACAGCTCGCTTTCGATCAGGTCCTTGGGAAAAGCTGCGCAGTTCAGGGCAACAAACGACCGGCGCTCGCGTGGCCCGGATTCGTGAATGGCGCGCGCGACCAGCCCCTTGCCGGTGCCGCTCTCACCCAGGATGAGGACCGGGCCACAGGTCTGGCCCGCAGCTTGGATACGTTGGTAAAGCTCGCGCATCCGCGGGCTTGCTCCCACCAGCCCGTTAAAACGCGTGCGGCGCTCGGCCGCAAGGCCTGCCGCGCCGCGGTCCAGTGCCGCGATTCGTTCGCCGGTCAGCGCCGCGGGCGAGCTGAAATATGCGGTTGTCAGGAGGATGACCTGAACGTAGGTCAGCTTCCCCAACGTGGCATCGGTGCTGGCGGACGGCGCTGGATTGCCGAGGAAATACCGCGTGAACGCTTGGTTCGAACAAACCTAATGCAGCGACCGCCTCCCCCAGCGGTACGCGGCGTTCCACCAGCAACTCACCCAGCGCGATCACCTCGCTCGCGAACTTCCCCACGTTGTTTTCCACCAGAGCGGTCAAGCTATGCTCAAGGGAGGATTCGAAAAGGCGCACAAATTCAGATCCTGCCAGCGACCGGCGGTCGCCAAAGTGCTGCGCATAAAGCTGATACCAGTGCCGAACCACCGCGGTCCGCCGTCGCACGATTGCTTCCAGAACCGGACACAATGCCGCCAGCTCGTGATCGCCAAGCAAATGAAAATGGAACAGCATCAAGCTGTTACCAGGCAGGTATGACGAAGTTCGATTAGTTAGACTGGAGTCCATGAAATCTCGACCGCGCAGTGTAGATTAACTAGGCACTGCTTAGGCCGCTACTGGGAAGATTACTAGTTTTGATTTGAGTGCCCACGGTGCGACGTGCGTAGCAGGGCCGGGCAATTATCCGACGATTCCGTGTTTGGCAGCGTGCCGGGCCAGTTCAGCCACAGTGTGAACCCCGAGCGTCTCCATGATCCGGTATTTGTGAAACTCCACGGTCTTGGGCGAGAGATTCAGCGTCACGGCGATTTCCTTGGCCTGGCGTCCTTCGGCCAGCAATTGCAGCACCTCACGCTGGCGGCGCGTCAGGCCGTCAATGGCGCTCCTGCCGCTCACGGTCCGGGCTTCGAGTGCCCGCTTGACGGCTTGCGCGATCGATTTGGTCACGTAAACGCGCCCATGGAGTGCGTCATCGATAGCGGTGATCAGTTCCTCGCCGGCCGCGCTCTTCAGGACATACCCGCATCCTCCAGCCGCCAACGCCTGCCTGGCGTAAATCACCTCCGGATGCATGGTGAGAAAGATGATTTTTGACTTCTGGTTTTGTTTGACGATTTGCCGGGCGGCTTCAATGCCATTGAGCAATGGCATCGCGACGTCGGTGATGATCACATCGGGTTGCAATGCGGCGGCGGCCTGCACCAGAGCGCGGCCGTCGGCGACCGCGCCGACAATCTCAAACCGCGGCCGGTCCAGGATCCGGCGCAGCCCTTCGAGCACCACCGCGTGATCGTCAGCGAGCAATATCCTTAGCCGCTTCATCCCGCCTTCCCCTCTAGCGGTACAAACACCTCGACCGAGGTCCCGTTCCCGGGTTGGGAACGGATGCTGAATTTACCATTGACCAACCGGGCCCGCTCTTCCATGCTGATCAAACCCAAACCGCCGCGCTTGCGCGCCTTTTCGACCTCAAAGCCGTCACCGGTGTCCTCAACGTTGAGGGTAACACCGTCCTGGTTGGCCGCCAGCCACACGCGAACCTGGGTTGCCCCGGTATGCTTGCGGATGTTGCGGAGGCTCTCCTGGGCAATTCGGTACAGACACAGGGACACCTCCTCCGGGAGCTCAACCGGCAAGTCCGCGGGTGTGAATTGCACCGGAATGCCGGAATTCCGCGAGAAGGTATCGCACTCTTCACGCAACGCTGCCACCAAGCCCAGTTCTTCCAGGATCGCGGGATGAAGCTGGCGCGCGGTGCAGTGAATCTCGTCGGCCACGCGCCCGATGCCCTTGCCGAGGTCGGCCAGACGCTGCTTAAGCGGGCTCGGCGCTTGGGTGGATTCCAGCAACATGGAGACCTCCATGCCCAAGGCCGCCAATTCCTGGCTGAAGACGTCGTGTAGCTCGCGGGCCACCTCCCGGTTCTCGGTCTCCTGGGCGGAGATCAGGCTGGCGGCCAACCGTTGGAGTTGTTTGTGATAGTCAAACAGCGTCTCCTCGTTTTTCCTGCGCTCGGTGATATCGGAAATGAAGGTGACCCCAAGCATCCCCTGGCGGCTATGCAGATAGCTCAGGCTTACTTCGATCGGAAACTCGGTGGCATCATGGCGCAAGCCGGCCAGGTCCAGCCCGGCGCCCATGGGACGGCTGCGGGGTTGCGAAAACCAGTTCGCCCGATGCCTGGCGTGCCGTTCGCGCAAGCGTTCGGGAACCAGTTTCTCGATCGGTTGGCCGAGCAATTCCTGACGGCTGTAACCGAACATTTTGTCCGTAGCCGCGTTGGCTAGGGTGATTCGGCCCTCATGGTTGACCACCACAATCGCCTGGACCGCGGTCTCCAGCAAGGTCAGGACAGTAGCTTCGCTTTCTTGCGCCCGTTCCTGTGCTTCGACGCGCTCGGTGTGATCGATGCCAATGGCGATCACAGACTCCACCAAACCGTCTTCGCCGAGGACGCCGGTATCGGCCCAGGCAATCAGGCGCCGGGCGCCGCCCTTGGTGAGCCAGTAGTTTTCGTGATGCCGCGTGGTGGCGTCGGCCAGCTCCTTAAAGCTTGCCCTCGCCGCCGCAACCTCCTGCGGAACCGCCAGGAAGTCCCACATCCGTTTTCCCTTCACTTCTTCCGAAGAATAGCCGGTAACCTCTTGGAACGCGCGGTTGAACTGAACGATCCGGCCCTCGCGATCGAGCACCACCATCAGCAGGTTCTTGGCCGCGTCCACGATGACTGAAATGAAACTCCGCTCCTTTTGCAACGCGTCCTGGTTTTGCCTCAGCTCGTGGATATCCACCAGCGCCATCAGCACGCCTTCGACTTTATCTTCTCCGGTCCGGAATGGACGGATGCTCAGCAAGTACCAGCGGCCGTCTTCACTTTGCACCTCGCGCCGCACGTCGGCGGATCCTTCGATGACCTTCGCGATCAACTCGCTAAGGTCCGGAATGTTGACCCCGATCCGCAGGTTGCCGATCGGCCGGTCGATGTCCCCCGGTAGCAGACCCAGCAACTTTTGCGCCGGGGGCGTAAAGCGGCGGATACGCCGCTCGCGATCCAGGATCACGATAGGAATGTCAACTCCGCTCAGGATGTTGCTCATGTCGTCGGTGAGGCGGCTCAGCTCCGTATTGCGGTTTTGTAATTGCTCGTTGAGTGTTACCAGTTCCTCATTGCTGGACTGGAGTTCTTCTTTGGCCGTTTCCAATTCTTCGTTGGTGCTTTGCAGCTCCTCCATGCTGGACAACGCTTCCTCATTGGCCGTCTTCAGCTCCTCGTTGGTGGATTCCTGTTCCCCAATGACGGCCTGAACGTACTCGCGCGTGCGGGTCAGCTCGTTCTGCAACCTGAGCAACTCCGAATCCCGGGACTCTTTGGCCCTGCCCTTGCCGCTGGCCGGCCGGGACGGCGGTCGGCGGGCGCGCTGAGCCTCCTCGAACAGAATCAGGAAGCATCGCTCGTGGCCGCCAGGGAGCGGCACCGGGCGAACCTCGACATTGACCTCGCGCACTTCGTGGTCACCCCTTACCGCGATTCCCTCGCGGCGCACGCTGGCGCCGCTCTTGCGCGCTTCCTGAATGGCGGCGCGCAATTCTGTCACCAGCTCTTCGCGCAGCATTCTCAGCAGACTAAAGGTGGCCTTGCCCGGAAACGGCTTTAAGTAGCGGCTGGTATCGCCGCGGAAAGTGCAGGATCTCGAGGCTGTCGTTTACCACCAGCCCGGCGTGTGCGTAGCGCTCCCAGACGATGCGATCGGCCTCTTTCTCCAGGTCAAGGCTCGGCGGAGCTTCGCGAGTGGGCTTGCCGCGTTGCGCTATGGTGTCGTAGGCGCCCCGAAATACCTCGAAGGGGACCCGCGCCGCGGTATTCTTGCGAAAGAACTTGTTAGTTCGGTCCGTGACGGTGAACAAGTCCGTAAATGACCCGAGACTTTCCGATTTTCCCAGCAGCAGAACCCCGTGGCTTTTCAGGGCGTAATGGAATGAAGCCAGGACTTTCTTCTGTAGCGTCGGCTCGAAGTAGATCAGAACGTTGCGGCAACTGATCAGATCGAGCTTGGAGAACGGAGGGTCTTTGCTCACGTCATGGCGGGCGAACACGCACAGCTCGCGCACCGCCTGGTTGACTTCATAATTGCCGTTGACGCGCGTAAAGAAACTGCGCACGCGCTGCGGCAATACTCCGTGCAACGCGTCCTTCGGATAGACGCCTGCGCGCGCCTTGTCGATCGCCGAATCGCTGATATCAGTGCCGAAGATCTGGATGCGCTTGTCCGCGGCCTGGTCGCCCAGGCACTCCAACAGGCAAATCGCGATCGAATAGGCCTCCTCGCCGGTCGAGCACCCGGGAACCCAGACGCGGATCGGCTCGCGGGCGTGCTTACTCGCGACCAATTGCGGAAGGATTTTTTCCTGGAGCGCGACGAACGCCCCGGGTTCCCGGAAAAAGCTCGTGACGTGGATCAGGATCTCCCGAAACAGCGCGTCGATCTCGGCCCGGTTGCCCTCCATGAACCTCAGGTATGCGGCCATCCGCTCGATCTTGTGCAAAGCCATGCGCCGGGCCAGACGCCGCTTGATGGTGGACTTCTTGTAGAACGTGAAATCCACTCCGGCGGCGCTCCGCAACAGCCGCAACAGGCGCGTCCAGTCCTCCTCGTCAGCCGCAAGGGCGGGAACCGCTTCCGGCGGCATCAGCGCCACCAGGAGATGGCGGGCGATGCGCGCCAGCTCCAGGGCGATACCCTCCGGGGGCAGGACCACATCGACGCAGCCCGCACCAATCGCGCTGCGCGGCATCCCGTCGAACCTGGCCGACTCCGGCGACTGCGCGAAGGTGATGCCGCCCGCGACTTTGATCGCCTTGAGGCCCTCGGTCCCGTCCGAGGCGGTGCCCGACAGGATTACCCCAATCGCCCGCGGTCCAAGGAAC
This sequence comes from uncultured Pseudomonadota bacterium, assembly GCA_963805995.1. Classification (GTDB taxonomy): domain Bacteria; phylum Desulfobacterota; class Binatia; order Binatales; family Binataceae; genus JAJPJA01. Next base: position 50,403 of record CAWDWL010000016.1, read on the forward strand.
TCTGCCAGTGAGCGTAAAAAGTAGTCGATCGGCAGATGGCGTCCCGCGGGCGCCCGGCGGCCCACGATGTGGAGCAGCCCGTCCATCAGACTGAGGTCGGCGTTGGCGGGGATCACGTACACATGGTTGGGTTCCGCGCGCATGCCCTCGCGGACCTCATGGACCGGCATCCTGGTCGCGCGCGCCAGCAGCTTGGTGAGCATGCTCTCGTGCTTGGGCTCCAGGTGCTGCACCAGCACAAAGGCCATGCCGGTATCCGCGGGTAACGCGCGAAGGAGCTGCGTAAAAGCCTCCAGTCCTCCGGCGGAGGCGCCGATCCCTGCAATCGGAGGAGGCTGTGCTACCGATTTCGCCGCCGATTTTGTAACGGCCGATTTTACCACCGCCGGCGCAACCGCCGATTTTACGGGAGCCGGCTTCACTCCGGCCGGCGATCCGTCGCCCGACTCGCGGGCCGGCAGCGCGCTCGTCGAGGATCGAGGGCCGGCCCGCGCATTGGCCGAGGGGGTCTCGGTAATCTGCTTTAGCGAAGGGTTGTCGCCCCGTTTCTTCATCGAAACGGCTCCATGAAAACTCCATCCTGACAGGCTACGAAAAAAAGTTTCGCGGCACTGGAGCTTTGCATCGTTTCCGCACCCTCACGAATATTGCTTCATTCCTACCTCTTCTCTCCCTCTGGGAAAGATAAGAGTGAGGAGCAAACGTGGATCCTTCTTACCGAAGCTTGCCAGTCCAAAATACTGGTAATTTTCCTAGTAGAGATGTAGCGCGAGTCCGGTTTATTCTGCCGCTCGCTAAACAAGGGGTTGTCGCGATTAGTCCTTTTTGGACATGCCTTGAGTGGCCATCGCCCGGATTGTAATCGCTTGGCGCATCGCTCAGTCCAACCTGCGCCGAGCGTGCAAGAACTTGCTGAGCACGCCCCGTCGTGACCGCGCCGGAGGGGGACGCTGAGACGGGGAATGGGAGCACCCTTTGCTCCCATTGCCCCGCACGGATGGATTCATTCCACCGGCGAAGCCAGCAGCACCTGCGAGGTAAGGCCGAAAGTGGTCACGGAATCGACGTATCGAACACGCCAGTGCGCGTCAAGAAACTCGATCAGCTCCAGCGGCCTGCAACCGCCAACCAGCGCGGGCGAGAGCGAATGTATGCGCTGCCACGTTTTGGACACCGCGCGTGCGAACCAGCCACGTCCATGAGTGAGGCTGACCAGACCGAGCAACCCTTCCGGCACTAGCATGCGATGCGCCTGGGTCAGCACGCTGTTGATCTGCTCCGGACCCAGCAAGTCGAAAACGTAGTTGGAAACGAACCGGTCCACGCTTCGATCCGGCTCTTCCAATCTGGCCGATCCGTCGGACCGCCGGACTTCGGCCCGGCGGGACCATGGCTCCAGGCGCTGCCGCGCGATATCAACCATCGTGCCGCTCACATCCATGCCGAGGTAGCTGCAATGCGCCGGCACCACGTCGCGCAGCAGGCGCTGCGCAAAGCGGCCTGTTCCACATCCAAACTCGAAGATTCGATGGGCCTGGTCAAATGCGGCATGCTCAATCAGCAGGCCGATGGCGGGATCCTCGTAAAATCGCTGCCAGTCCTGCTTGCGGCCGAAGCGGTCGTAAAACGCTCTTGCCTGATCGACTGTGAACTCCGCCATGGCGGATGCGATTCCTCAATTTCAGGGCTATATCATCCTTGCACATGACTGGGCCTTAAGACTATGGTCGGTCAAAACTGGTCATAACTTGGGAACGACACTCGAATTGATCAAACGAATCCTGGTACCGACCGACTTTTCGCAACTATCGCTCGGCGCAGTCGACTATGCGATCGATCTCGCCCGGCCTGAACAGGCCGAGATTGTGATTGTATTTGTAATCGAGCCGATCCAGTATGCGTTTCCTCCACTGCTGATCAAACAGCGCCAACAGGAGTTCGCGGACAAGTTGAACCGCGTGGCCGCCAAGTTCATCAAGCGCTATCCCAACGTCCGTACCGAGCTGCATTTCGGCGTGGCTTATCAGGTCATCGTCGGAGTGGCCCGGAAGATCAAGGCCGACATGATAGTGATGGGCAAACACGGCCACAGCGCCCTGCGCGACCTGCTGGTAGGAAGCGTGACCGAACGTGTAGTTCGCAGCGCAACCTGCCCGGTGCTGGTGGTGCCGCCCCCAAAGGCGTGAAACATGACCGGTGATATGGCACATCTCCTTGCGCCCGCGAGCCCGCTGGCGATGCCTTAAGCGGGTCGCGCCGGCAGCAGGGATGACTGGAATCTGCCGGTCCGCTGCTTCGATACGGAGCCTTTTGTGATGCTCTCAAGACTCAAAAACTGCCGATCTTGGATGATCTTCTTACAACTATTCTTGACTTTGCTCTGCATTGCTCATAATCCCCCAAAGGGAGCATTGTGACGGATTGATGGAATTGTGGACCAAACCAAAAATACCGTATCGGCAACTAACCTAACCCAACTGGAGGAAATTCGATGATAAGTCTGAAAAGACGGCTGGCGGCGGAGTTTATCGGTACCTTTTGGCTGGTGCTCGGCGGATGCGGCAGCGCGGTCCTGGCCGCGGCCTTCCCTCAACTTGGAATCGGATTTGCCGGCGTGGCATTAGCCTTCGGGCTGACCTTGCTGACGATGGTCTACACGATCGGCGGCATCTCCGGATGCCACATCAATCCGGCGGTCACGGTCGGACTGTGGGCGGGCAATCGCTTCAAGGGTTCCGACGTTATTCCGTACATCATCATGCAGGTAATCGGCGGAATCGTGGCGGCCGGGGTGCTTTATGTAATCGCGTCCGGAAAGGCCGGCTTCAGCCTTAGCGGAGGATTTGCCTCCAACGGGTATGGTGAGCATTCCCCGGGCGGGTACCCCCTCAGCTCAGCGTTGGTCTGCGAACTGGTAATGACCTTTATGTTTTTGCGGTGATTCTGGGTTCAACCGACAAACGGGCGCCCGGCCGGTTTTGCCGGAATCTCCATCGGCCTGGTGCTTACCCTGATTCATTTGATCAGCATCCCGGTTACAAATACCTCGGTGAACCCGGCGCGCAGCACCGGGCCCGCGATTTTTGTCGGCGGCTGGGCGCTCGGCCAGCTATGGCTGTTCTGGGTCGCACCGATCATCGGGGCCTTGGTGGCCGGCGTTTTCTATCGCTGGCTGTTCGCCGAGGAAACCTGAGTCACCGCGCAGGCTGCGAAAACAGACTTCCGCGGCACGCGCGCCTGGGACAATCCCGCGATGTCCAGCCTGCTCCATCACCCTGGTCTATCCGGGAGGAGCAGGCTGCGCCACTGGCGCGGATGCATTGGCCACTATGCCGCAGTCGCTGCCCGATAGTATGCCCTAAGAGCGCCTTGGCTTTTCGCAAGGCGGCGTTCATGCGGCGCTGCCAATCGCGGCCAGTGGCCTTAGACTTTGCGCGCGCACCCGGAACTTGCGCGTTTGGAGCCGCGAGAACCTCAGTTGGCGGCGCGGCAGACGTAGATCCAGGCGGAGGCGCCGAGCACGGTCACCGCGAGCATCGAGTTGAGCGCGATCTGGTGATGCTCTAAGAGCTCGCGCATCAGGCGGGTCTCCGAGGTCATCAGGACCATCAGGCCGCCGGGGGCCAGGACGCGGCGGAATTCCTGCATCAGCCGGGGATAGAGCTGGCGATTTTCGGGATGCGAGCCCCATTTGCGGCCCCAAGGCAGATTGGTGATGATGCGCGTGACGGCGCCGTCGCCGATCGGCAGCGCCACGGCCGGTTCTGTCACTGCCTGCTCAAGTCAAACTGAACGTCGAAGACCGAAGGCGCCCAACAACCGTGCAAACAAATTCCGCTTGCCGCTATTTACTTCTTTCCGCGACATAATGCGTCTCAAGGCCTCAGTATTGTCCGTACCATTTCGAAGCATGCGCTCTATTTCTGCACGTACAACGCTCATGCCCCTCTTGCGCGCAACCATCACAATCACCGCGGCGCGCAAGTTGATCAGGGCTGTATCCACGTCAGAGTCGATCATGGTGTAGTGGATTCGGGGTTCCTAATGCCAGCGTGCCAAGCCTCATTTTCTTGCATTATCGATTTGTAGAAGTGGCCCTCGACGGTCTGGAGGCGCCGCTTGTACAACTCCTTTTCGTCGGTTCCAGTGAAATCGAACACCCTAACGGAAAATCGGCAATCGTGGTCTTCGCTCCAGTCAAATAGCGCTTCTGTCTCGCTGTCAAAGCTTTCGTCGCTGATCTCTTTGCCGAACGTAACGTTTTGAAGCGGCAACGCCTTCTCATCATCGTCGCGGCTAGACACCCGGTTATCTCGTATGTTGATCCCGCCGCTGGTCAGTGCCACGTTGAAGATGAATTCAGTCTTTCCATTCGCATCGGCCCAACAAGGTTTCTTGTCAACACCGCCAGACAATTTGGCCAGTTTCGTTTCAAGGTTTTTCGTCTGACCGTTAGACGAATCCAAAGCCCGCTGGAGTTGCGCGTTCTTATTAGCAAGTTTTTCCGCGTCGCCCAGAGTGAGGTGGTTGCGCGCTCAGGGCGCCAGCCAACTCGTCTGCTGTCCTGGCGCGGTCGGCAAGCGCCCGAATTCTATCGGCAGGAGTACCTCCCGGCACCCCTGAAAGGTCTTTCTGAACTTCATCGAGCAATTGTGGATTTGCTGTCAGCGCCTTGCGCTCCGCCTCCAGCTCCGCAATTCGATTCTTGGCCAGTACCAACTCGTGGAACAGATCATCGAACTTGTCCCGCGCCGGGATATTTTTCTCTAGCGCCATGTTTTTCTCAACCAGGGCACTGCGCTGTTTCTCGCTTTGCACTAGGAGTATCTGAAGACGACGGCGATCCACGGCATTGTTGGCAGCTTGTTTCTCCCTCTGCTCGTTGCGAAGCATCAGGGCGGCAAAGGCGAACAGCATCGCGAACACGATCAGCAGGAACACTTCGGCCATTGTCCATCCCAGGATCACGCCCCGCCGGTACAGCCGGTTACCTGCTTCCGCGTTAAGCATTGTGCAGGTTATCGCTGATGAACCGGATCAGCGAGACGGCATTATCGTGCAGCTTGGCGGTTAGATCGCGTGACTTCTCGAGTTCGCGCTCCAGGTTAGCCCGGTACAGGGCCGAGAGCTCAGCGTTCTTTTCCGCCTGTTCGCGCACGCTCATACCGGCCGAACTCAGGTCCTTGGCAATGTCCTGCAATAGCCCCCGTGTCCGCTGCAGGCTCTGTTCCAAATCCTGCCGATGCCGAGCCGCAAGATCGGCATCTTGCCCCGCCTGTTTTGCCAACTCCGTTAGAGTGGAGGCGGAGTTGCTCGCCACACCAATTATTGTGGCGCTCGCGTCCTTGAGCCCGCCGGCCAGTCGAGCGATTTCTTCGCGCACGTCTTTTAACAGCAAGACTATTGCGCCCAGTTGGTCAGTGAACTCGGCGAGCTTCAGCATCGCCTCGTTAATGCGAACCACATTGCCTTCGATCCGGGAGAGCGCTCGGCTTAGGCGATCGTTGCTATCGGCCGCACCTCGCGCTGCCTGCTCGACCTTGCCCAACGCCAGCGCGACAGCGTCAGCAAGAGGTGCAATCTTGGTGGTTATCAGGTCGGTGGGAATCTCGACTTTCTCGATTTGCCGAGCCATCTGCTCTAGAGCCGTTACCACACCGTCCATCCGCTCGTTGATTTTGCCAATTCGCGTCTGCAGGGCAGTTAGATTCCTTTGAATCGCCCCGGCTGTGCCTTCGGTAGCTGCCTGCATCCGCGCCACCGCCTGTTCAACCGATTTTCCGGTGCTGGTACTGATTGTGTCGAAGAACTCCTTAGCCGAGCCAGCGATGTTCACGTATGAGCGACGCATCTCTTCGGCTGCCCGGCTTAGCTCAAAGGTTGTCTGCCTGGTCTGCTCACCCAGCTTTTGCATAGATTGTTCGGGGGTGTCCTGCTGCTCACCGCGGAGTTGATAGAGTATCACCCGACCGAGCAAGCCAGCGATCGTAGTCGCAAGAGCTATCCCAAAGTTGCGAACCAACACCGAGCTGAGGATGCTGCCTCGCTGCAGTGCCAGCAGGGATATCATGAGACTCACCAGGGTGAAGAGAAATCCCAGATAGTAAATATTGTCGCCCAATCGATCTCTTGATGCTCGTACTGGCCGCTCGACCACTGCATCAAGCCATAAACCACCATGAGGAAGACCGGAACAGCCTCTGTCAAAAGGTTCGCACCATACAGCGGATCCAACAGGGCTATGGCGGCAACGCCTAAAAGAAAAATCACTATGAACGGCGTATCGAACTGCTTGCCTTGAACCGAGCTTCCACGCAAGCTGCTTGAACCCGTTGCCATCTGATATCAGCCTTCAATCGAGACGACGTGCACCAACCTGGCGTTCGCGTCCGAGAAATAGTTGCCCCAGAATTCCAAATGCCTTTTACCTTGGAGATGCCTCACGCTGGCGCGGCGCAGGTAGAGGATAGTAACATTCACGCCGTCGAGATCCGGACGAACCTTGAGGGAGTAACCGCTTGCGCGAAACCGTGAATATGATTCATCACTACGATACTGAGAATAGCCGGCCGTATTTTGGAGCATGTCCGAAACGATCACGAGGCGTTTGTCCGGCAGGTCATGCAAAGCCGGTTTATCAAAAACGCTTACACCAACACTTTGGATACTCTCCATTATCGGAGAGTCATCGCTTTCGGAGCCTCGCAGCATTTCGTCCAGTTGCTTATTCAGCGGTTCGATGAATTTCATTTTCCAACGTTTGCCAATCAGTTGCGGACTAGAAGTAAGTTCACTAACGCCTTTACCATTGCCGGGATTACACACCGTAACTTGCGGCTCCAGCAGCGAGTTCGTTATCGGACCAATGGTATAAAGCTGAACCTCAGCATGATCGGGAACTACGCTAATCGCTTGTTGGATTTGATTGGTTATGGCAGTCCGCTGGATGATGTTCAGCGAATCGCTTGTGTCAACCATCACGACCAGAAGGCTTGCCGGAGCGCGGTTCTGCGGACAGAGAGTACGTGAGTCCAAAGCGACCTTGTCACGCTGGTTATTGAGATACAAGAGTCCGATCGCGATCCCAATGACGATGACTGAAAGTGCTGCATAAATGCGGTTTTCGCGCCGTCTTTGCTGTTCGCTCCTCGTCACTACAGTTCCTCGAGAGTCGGGAGGCTTTCGATCGCCGCTTCGTACTCCCGCGTGATCGCGGTAGGTGCATCGGAGATAACTTCCAGAGACGGTTTTCTTAGGTCCACCCGCACGGGATTGTCGGGACGTACGATTGAAAGAGGCAGGCCGAAATAGGCTGGTGGAGGGCTGCTCCGGGCCCGCCGATTGGCCTCACGATAGGAAGCCGCCATCGTATTAGCGGCGCGTTCAAGCCGTTCAATGTCATGCTCCCACCTCGCGGAAAGCGCGCGCCGGCGCTGGATTTCGTCGGGAAGCCGGCTGTTTATGTTCACCAAATAGTCGATTTCCCCGCGAATCCTGCCGATTTTCTGGTCCCTCAAAGTGGCCAATGTCAATAACTGGGTCTTTGTGACTTCTTGGAAATCTTCGCAGGCTGCTTCCCATTTTCGGGTGACAGGTCCGTAGCCAGGATAAGAATCATCCATGCCAAAACCATCATATAAGGCCACGATGGAGAAAAGAATTCCCAATGCTAGTAGTATTGTGGACTGGAAATCGCGCACAGAAAGCGGCCGAGTACGAAAATTTTCAAGGGCTATGGTCCCCGCGTTGTCAGGATCCTGACTTCCCAACGCGTCACGATAATGCGCAACGCCCAAGTTAAAGATCAACATCCACGCTATCCATCCTACAAGAACCAAAGCCCCGACGAGTTTGCGCAGGAATTTCACGTGCACCAAGTTGTGGGACATCCATCCCATAAGAAACGCAACTACCGTGTTCATTGCCGCAAGGCCAAAAGCGATAGACCAGCCAGCAATCAATCCACCCTCAAGACCCCGCGACAATATGGAACCATTTAGCAGACCCTCAATAACTATCAGCACCACGAGAGCAAAGATCCGTGGCTCCCAGGTTCTATTTGGTCGGGCATCTCGTTTAAGACCGTTTTCTTCGCGAAAGTCCTTAACTTCCTGCTTACATCGTTGTGCTCTTTCTCGCCGCAGGAACACCTCGTCGTGACTTATCCGTGCTTGGGTACGCAGATCCGTCAACGACTCCTCAAGTATGTCGCGGACTCTTGAGATACCGGCATCGATCTTTTCCGTGGACGATGCCGCCGCGAGGGTTTGGTCAGCTAACTCGTACTCGCTGCGAATCCTAAGGATTCGATTTTGGATTAGATCAGCGATTCGCTGCTCGACTGGATCAAGCGAAGTGCTGTCGCTGGCAGGCAGATTTTGTCTGCCGTAGTTCTGACCCAATTCTTCGAGTCGGAGTTGCGCAGAGAGCGCAGGGAGTTCTAGTTCGGTAAACGTGGGTTCGACTCGTGCAATGACGGTAGGCGCGATAGTGACTTGTGAATCAGCAACAGCCGGGGTTAGCTGCTGCGCCGGATCGTTCCGTTCGCTGTCTTGGCGATCGGCCGTGAACAGTTTACGTACAAAGCTGGCAACAGCTTGAAAGAACGCTCTAAAGAATTCCCCCATTTCCGTTTCGGCGCCAAACCTTTGAACGCGATTTTCGTCTCCGTCGACGTTCCATAGACGTAAGTGAACATAATGGGGCTATTTTCGTCAATGGCAACGAAAATGTTTCTGTCCACGTTCCGGACTTGTTGGCGGGTGGGGAATTCAACGATGCCCAACCCGGCAGACGTAAATCCAGGCGGAGGCGCCGAGCACGGTTACCGCGAGCATCGAGTTGAGCGCGATCTGGTGCTCGTCCAAGAGTTCGCGCATGAGGCGGGTCTCCGAGGTCATCAGGACCATCAGGCCGCCGGGGGCCAGGACGCGGCGGAATTCCTGCATCAGCCGGGGATAGAGCTGGCGATTTTCCGGATGCGAGCCCCATTTCCGGCCCCACGGCAGATTGGTGATGATGCGCGTGACTGAGTTGTCGCCGAGCGGCAGTGACACGGCGTCCCATTCGCGCAGCTCGATCGGCTTGTAGCGCGGGCCCACGTTTTCGCGCGCCGCCGCGACCGCCTCCGGACTGCTGTCGCCGCCCAGCAACATCCGATAGCGCCCCAAATGGGCGCGCTCGATCAGAATCGTGCCGGCGCCGCACAGCGGATCGAGCACCACGTCGTCGTCGGTGGGCTGCGACAGCATCGCCATCGCCGCCGCCGCCGAGGGCCGCAGCGAGCCCGGGAAGTGCGCTACCTTATAGTCGCGCTGACGCATCCGATCGTCGCTGAGCCGGATGGTCAGAAACAGTTCATCCTCCAGCAAGGTCGCCCAGAACTCGACCTCGCCATTCTCATCCAGCCGCCATTTGCGGTCGCCGCGCTCGGAGATTCCACGCTCCAGCGCTTTTTGCAGGTCGACCCGGCGGTATTCGTGATCGCCGACGTTTCGCACCACCACGCGGAAACTCAGCCGCTGTCCCGAGCGGCTGCCCGGCGTGACCAAAACGCGATGGCGCAGCGCGGGTTCAACAAACGGCGCGTGCCGGGCCAGCCTTCGCGCCAGTTCCAGACCCTCTTCACCCGCACCCAGCGGACGGACATAACCGACCACCGAGAACAGATCCTCGGCGCAACGCATCCGGGCCAGAGCTGCGGGACGCGAGGTCTTGAGCAGCGCCATCCCGTTGCGTCCCGCGATACTGCGCCGGGCGACCTCGCGCACGCCGTCCACGCGCGTCAGCGCTTCCCGTATGGCGATACCCTCGAAGCCGGGCTGGGTGTGGACGATGATCAGATCGGAGGAGATTTTAAGACGCTCGCGCGGCGGCACGCGGGTCCCGGGACTTGCTTTGACGCGCACGTTGCGGATCGGCGCCTTGCGAACCGGCGCGTTGCGGCCCAAGACCCGGCTCGGCGCCGGCTTGAGCGCCAAACCCTGACGTCCTTTGAAGACCGATCCCTTGGAGGCCGATTCTCTGAAGGCCGATCCTTTTTGCCCCGGCCCTTTGCTCTGCGATCCTTGTTGCGGCGATTCCCGGTGCGGCGATTCCCGGTGCGGCGACCCCTTGGGCGGGGAGCCTTTGCGCGGGGAACCCTTGAGCGAGGATTCCTTATGCGGCGATCCCTTGTGCGCCAGGGGCTTTTGAGCCGGCGGTTTGCGGGCTGCGATCCCGCCCTTTTCGGAAATTCGTTTTTTGATGTCGCGCACGGGCACCCTTGTCAGCGCTGGTCAGCATACCGGAGTCAGTAAATATCGAAAGGATTTCCCAAAGTGGACAGGCGTTCCAGCCTGTTGTCCCCCGACGCAGCCATGTCCGCGAAAAAAAGATGACCGGCTGAAAGCCTGTCCCACCGACTACTTGGTGCGGGCCATGTATTCGTGGGTTTCGGTGTTGATCGTGATAGTGTCGCCCTCGACTACGAAATGCGGCACCTGAATCACCAGGCCGGTCTCGACCGTGGCGGGCTTCAGCGTGTTGGTGACCGCCGCGCTCTTCATCCCCGGATCGGTCCGAACCACCTTCAAATCGATGGTCTTGGGCAGCTTGACATTGAGCGGGGTGGTGTCGTGGAACTCGACTTCGACCTGCATATTGGGTGTGAGAAACGGCACCACATCCTCGATCAGAATCTTGGGCATGGTGGTCTGCTCGTAGGTTTCGGTGTTCATGAAATGGAAGTCGTCGCCGTCCTGATAGAGGAACTCCATCTGGACCTGGTTCAGAATCACCCGCTCGACGCGATCTTCGGACCGGAACCGGTTTTCAGTCTGCGAACCGCTCTTGATGTTGCGCAGCTTGGTCTGCACCATCCCACGCCAGTTCCCCGGAGTGATGTGCGTGATGGTCATTATGCGCCATAGATCCTTGTTGTATTCGATGATCATCCCGGGACGTAACTGAGTGGCCTGCAACAGCATAGCGTTCCTGTAGAAAAGCGTTTTGGAATCGAGTTGTAATCTTTAAGAATATCGCGCCTCTAAACTCCAGACAAGGCGGACTCGCAGGCTGCGGCCGTTACCACGGCGTTACGCCGGGTCCTGTGGGCATGCCGCGGCTGGGAGAAACGCCGATGCCCGGAGCAAGGCCGATTCCCGAGGCCGTACCGGTGTAAGGATTGCGCCCGTACGGATTGACCGCGCCGTAGCCATAAGGATTAGGCGCATACGGTATCCCAGCCGCGATTACCGGCTGCTCCGTCATCGTGCCGCTGCGATCGTACACCCGGACCGTCGCCATACCTTGCATCGGGTTGAAGCGTGCGGTGAAAGGAATCTGGCGGCTGGCGCCGGGGATGATGCCGGAGATCAGACCGCTGAGCCCTCCGCTAAGTCCACTCGTGATCCCGCTGCTGGCGCCGACGTTGATAGCCTGGATGAGGCCGCCGTTCTGATAAATCCCCGCCGACGCGATATTGCGTCCCGAGATGATTCCGCTGACGACGTAGAGCGTGGACGCCGCGGGCTGCACCGAAGTGATCTGGACCGCGAGTTGGTTCGGGTCGGCTTCGGCGCCGTACGTATTCGCGGTCAACGGGTTGATTACCATCGGGCTGGCGCCCAGCGGAACCGCGCCCAGCGGAGCGGCGGCCATCGCAGTACCTGATCCCGCCGTAGCCAGATTAATTGAGGACTCGGTGTAATCATGCCGCGAGCGATAAACCCGGATCGTCACCTCGGAACCGACCGCGTCAAAATTCTGCGCGAAGGTGCTGATATGGAAGCCGCTGCCGGCATTGAGCGGAATCTGCTGCGACAGTCGGCGGTCGACGTAAATTCCCGCGCGTTGAAGATTGCTCCCGGCGATCTGTCCTCGGATCTGGTACTCCCGCAAGCCCGGATCCACCCGGCTGAGGGCGTCGATTCGGATGCTGATGTCATTGGGGCCGATGGAGCGCAGATGACTTTGCATGCGGCGCTTGGGTGCGGACGGCGGCGGCACCGCCGCCGGAATCTCCTCGGTGTTGCCTTCGGATACGTCGGGCGCGGCCGGATTCGACTCCGAGCTCAGGTCGCCACCGGTACTCGCCATCTCTTCGGTAGGATTCATGGCCGGCGCCGAAGCGCCGCTATCCGCGTTCGAGGTTTCCGGCTCGGTAGGGGGACGCGCTATTTCCGCCGCTCCGGTAATCGGCGCTTCCGCGCTGCGGCCGCCGCGGTCATAGATGCGAATAACCGCGCCAGCGACGGGATTGCGGATATCGAGCTGGAACCGGACCATCTGCGAACCCGCAGGCGGCTTGAGATTGAGCGAGGCGAGGCGATCTTCGCCCGAATAGATTCCCGCGGAGCGGATGGCGCGGCCTTTGACGTAGCCTTGAACCCGCAGCACGTCGTTGCCGACCATCCGGGCGGAGTCGACCTCCACCGCGAGGTCGGACGGGTTTCCGATGGGGGCGGACACGGCCGGAGCGGGCGCAAGCGGAGCAGGCGCAGCCGGACCAGCCTCAGGGGACGCCGCGTTCGCATCGGCACCGCCCGCGGGGGCGGCCGGCACCTGCGCGGCGAGCGAGGCCAGGTCGCGCTTGATTGCGCTCCATTTCGAACTGTCCAGCGCCCCTGATCCGGCCGCCTTGTCGACGGCTACGGCGTCGGCTTTCAGACTCGCCAGCGCCCCGGCCGCGCCGCCGCGGTCGCCCGCGGCAAGCGCCGCGCTGAGTTTTTGCGTGTCGGCCGCGAATACTCCGACCGGCCCCAAGGCCGGGCTGGGCGAGCCGGGGTTTTTGCTGACCGCGGTCAGCAGGGCGAACGCTTCGTCGCTGAGCCGCGCGGACGCGGATTTGACGTCGGTGGCGGCGTGCGCTTGAGCACCAAGCACGGCCAACCAAATCAGACCGAGCGCGCACAGACCAAGGCGGAGTCGCGCTTGGCGCTCTTTTTTCAATCTAATCAACAACGCGACGCTATCAGATGCCTTGCTGGCGGTAACGGGCAGTGACCTGTTTGACCCGATGCGCCAGCTTCAGGAACATCTCGCCCTCATCATACAAGAAGATGAAAACCGTTGCTCCAACGCCGCACAGGAAGCCGAGAAGAAATCCGCCCATTGTTCCGCCTCCCGACCCGATCATAAGATTCGGATCATTATACTCCACCGAGCAGCCTGCGGAAAAAGTCTTCGCAGCCTGCTCCCTCTCTCTTATCTCCCCCCGGTCAGAGACTGTCGATAAACTCTACTACCTCGCCCGCGGCTGCGGACCGGGTCCGCAGCCGCACGCCGGGAGAGGTCGGCGCGCGATTTGCTCCAGCAAGTCGCGTGACGGGTGAGGGTGGAGGCGGCCCTGCAAAGATGTGTCGTGCATGCAGAATCTCCTTGTGCGGCAGCACGTTTGATCTTGCTCGAGGTGTATCAGAACCCTCGCCCTCTCTCACAACTGAATGTGGGCGAGGGAACAGCCAAGCCGCCATTATGCGACCGCGCTATCAAGCCCCAGCTTTGCCCTTTAGTAGTTTATCGACAGTCTCGGGCAGGGGGAGAAGATTGAGGAAGGAAGCCATGTTTTATGCAGGGTGCTAGTTCCATCGAATCACCACCCCGGTCTCCGAAGCCGTTTTGTCGCACCCTGCTAGGGCGGCGTCAGAATGGGGCCTGCGTCCGGATACTCGCTGCAAGCATTGGCGCCAGCAGCCATATTGTCCCGTTTGTTTGCAGTTGTTAACTTCGATCGATGGACCTGAGTTTCCTGTGGTTTCAATGCGCTTTCAATTTGGCATGAGGCAACTCGATGAATCCTGACGCAGCGGGAACTCCCGGCGCAGTCGCGGCGGAACTCGACGCGTTGACGGCGCACGCCGGTATTTGCCGGCGCGACGACCGCTTGATGATCCGCCTGGTCGGTGATGATCGCGTATCGTTTCTGCACGGCATGTGCAGCAACGACATCAAGGGGCTGCAGCCCGGGATGGTCACCTATGCGCTAGTCCTGACCGACCACGCGCACATCGTTGCGGATCTCTTCGTGTGGGCCGACGAAAGCGCCTTGTACCTGGAAGCAGACCGCGCATCTTGGCCGGCAACCCGCGATCATCTGGAAAAATTCCTGGTCGCCGACGACGTCGAAATCGAAGAGCAAGAGCAATCCAGCGTGCTTGACGTGGTCGGGCCCCAGGCCATCACCGCGGCCGCGTCGGTGATACCGCCGGTGGCCGGGCTGGCGCCGTGGCGCATGGTCAAGGACGGTGAGCGGATGGCCGCCAACCTGCCCCGGATTGGACTGACCGCAGTTACTATGGTAGTCCCGACGATTCAGTTGGAAGGCGTGCTGAATGCGATGCTGGCCGCCCAACCCGATAGCCGAGAGGTTGGCTTGGGCGCCCTGGAGGTTTTGCGCATCGAACAGGGATCGGCCCGCGTCGGCCTGGACGCCACCGCACGGACCCTGGCGCTGGAAGCCCGGCTGGAACGCGGGATCTCTTTTGCCAAGGGATGCTACGTCGGGCAGGAAACGGTTGAACGCGCGACCGCTCGCGGTGGCGTAAAGAAGCGGCTGTATGGGCTGCGAATCGCGTCCGGCCGCAGTCCGCAAGCTGGAGCGACGGCATGGGTGGAAGGAAAAGAGGTGGGGCACCTGACCAGCGTTGCGGCGTCGCCGCGATTGGGACTGGTGGGCTTGGGAATTTTGCATCACAGCGCCTGGAAACCGGGCGCGACGGTAGTTTTGAAGGATTCGGCTGGCGAGACATCCGCCGTAATCAGCGATTTGCCCTTTGAGTGATTATCTTATGGTGCCGGGCACCGCCCGCCGCCGTTGAAACAAGGAGACCGCAAGCAATGGCTAATGCGCTGGGAAAACGTTACATGTGCGAAAAATGTGGGACCGAAGTTCTCTGTAATAAGCCTGGGGACGGGGCGATCGAATGCTGTGACGTCTCGATGAAGATCAAGGAAGCCAAGCCGCTTCCCTCTTCCGACTAAGCCCGGTGCCGACGGCGGCGCCCGGTTCTTTCACCCCTGCGCGCGCTTTCAGATCAGGATTTTGCGCCTGAAAGTGCCCAGAGTTTTCGAGCCACATAGCCGGCTCGATCGCGAAGGAATCGGGCGCTGCCATTTTTCGATCCCCGGGGGATCGCTTTTAATTCAACTGGAGATGTTCCGGTCACTGCAACGCTGTGAGTGAAACAAAGTCCGACCTGGTGCTCCACGAAGGTCTGATTACGGGCCATGCGGACGCCGATTCGATTGCGGTCGGTGGCGGCCGCATCATCGCCTGCGGGCGCTATGCCGACCTCAAGCCGCTGGTCGGACCGGGGACCCATCTGATCCGGCTTGGCGGGCGCACCGTCGCACCCGGATTCATCGATTCCCATCTGCATTTTCTGGAGGCAGCCTCCGCCGCGGCCGGAGTGCAGCTTTCACGCGCCCGGGACATCCAGGAATTGTTGCTGGAATTGCGCCAGGCGGCGGCCCGCACCGCGCCCGGCAATTGGCTGAAGGCGTTCGGATGCGATGAGTCGCTGCTCAAGGAGCATCGCGGTCCCACCCGTCAGGAACTTGATGATGTGGTGCCCAAGCAACCGCTGCGCCTGCGCCATCAAACGCTCCATGCTTCATGGCTAAATTCGCGGGCGATTAGCGTTCTGGGACTGGAACGGCCCGATTTCACTCTGCCCAACGGCGCGCGCCTTCACCGTGATTCGGCCAATCGTCTAAGCGGGCTGGTCACCGGGATGGAGGAATGGTTGAGCGAGCGCTTGCCACCCACCACCAGCGCCGACCTCGAAGCCCGCGCCAAAAGCTATAGCCGCGAACTGGCGGCCGCCGGCATCACCGCATTCACCGACGCCACGGTCCGTAACGGACTGCAGCACATCAAGCTGTTCGGGGCGCTCCGCTCCTGGGGGGCTATCGCGCAGCAGGTCTCGGTGATGCTGGGAGAAGATTACCTGGACGATTGTGAAGCGGCTTGCCAACTCGGGCGCGAGATCGGCGTAGCGGTCCTGGCGGCGAAATTCAGGGGGCAACGCGAGCCCGGCGACATGGAGCTTTACGCCAAGGTCGAAAAAGCGTTGGGTGCGGGGCTGGGATGCGCCTTTCACGCCACCGAAATCGAAGAGGTTGAAACCGCACTTTCAGCGTTGGAATCGGCCCGGGCGCGGTTGGGCCGCAACGCCGTAACTGATGCGCACTGCCGGATCGAGCACGGCGGCGTCATTGCTCCGGACCAAATCGGCAGAATCGCAGACCTCAACGCGTGGGTGGTTACCAATCCCGGTTTTATCTACTATCGCGGCGAGAAATATTTGTCCGAGCCGGGCCTGATACCTCATACTTATCGATGCCGAAGTCTGATGCGCGCGGGGATTCGCATCGCTGCGGGGACCGACGCGCCGGTGACGCCGGCCAGGCCATTAGTCGCGATCGCCGCCGCCGCCAGCCGTCTGGATCAGACGCGCCGTGAATTGGCGCTCGACGAACGCCTTACTCTGGCCGAGGCCTACCATCTTTTCTCAGGCGCCGGTGCCGAACTGGCGCGCCGGTACGCGGGGACGATCAAGGCCGGCCAGGCCGCCGATCTGATCGTGATGCCGCACAATCCCCTGGAGATGGCGCCTTCAGACCTGCTGTCTGCCGCGATTGACATGACTATCATAAGCGGCCAAGTGGTTTATGAACGCGGCCGACCCGCGACCTTCACCGGAATCCCGGAAACCATTTGACCGGAGCAGCGCGACTCTCTTGCGATCCACAGCGAACACCGCCCACCCCAACTATCGTCAGGCCGCCGAGCCCCCGGCAGTTCTTTTCGAAAAGCGTGGGACCGTCGCCTGGATCACGCTCAACCGCCCCCGGCAATACAATGCTTACAATGTCGCGATGCGCGACGGGCTCTATGAAGCGCTCTGGGCGGTCCATCATGACCCCGAGGTCCGTGCCATGGTGCTGACCGGGGCGGGTCCAGCCTTTTCCACCGGCGGCGACCTGCGCGAATTCGGCCAGGCCCCCTCGCCGGTGGTCGCGCGATGGGTACGCTTCCGGCGCGACGTATGGGGTCTGCTGCGCTCGTTACCGATCCCGACCATCGCCGCGGTCCACGGTTTTACGGTGGGCGGCGGGCTGGAGATGCTGCTGCTGTGCGACCTGGCGATTGCGGCCGACGACACGCGCATCTGCCTGCCCGAGACCGGCAGCGGGATGATCCCCGGCGTCGCCGGCACCCAAACCGCGTCGCGTCGTCTGGGCCTGGGCTGGGCGCTCGACCTGTGCATCACCGGCCGATGGATTGACCCTGGTCAGGCGTTGTGTGTAGGTTTGGTCGCCGAAGTGGTCCCGCCGGCCATGCTTGAGCGCAGGGCGCTTGAGCTGGCGCAAGAACTGGGCCAGGTTCCAAGGGCGGTCGCGGCGATGGTCAAGACCGCCATTTGGGAGGGGCTCGAATTGCCCTTGGAGCGGGCGCTCGAGCTGGAGCGGCGCTTGGCGCAACGAGTCCAAGCCGCGGGACCCAAACGCGGCGTATCACGCATAAGGAAAGGGCGTTTCTTTCCCGCCCCCCAAAGCGGCGGCGGAAAGTGAATTTGAAATTGGAGCTTTAGCCCGTGAACACGATTAGTTTCCTCACCATCCCGGCGGCCGTGCTTCCGGACCAGGAAATTCTGGTCTTCAGTGACCGGCGTCACAACTATGCCGCGCTGACCGATTTGGTCAGCCGGGTCAGCACGGTTTTCAAGCAGGTCGGCCTCAAGCATGGCGAGGTCGTGGCAGCGTTGGACACCAACTCCGACCTGTACGTGGCCAGCTACTATGCGGCCGCCAAGGCCGGCCTCACTTTCCTGCCGATTAACTATCGCGCCAAGGCGTTGGAACTCGAATACATGCTCAATACCGCCAAGGCCAAAGTGCTCCTGGTGGGCGATCGCTACCTGGACCAGGTCGCCGGACTGCGCTCCGAGCTGACCACCATCAAGGAGTACCTCTCGCTCGGCACCGCCGCCAGCCGTATGCATAGGCTGGCCGAACTGGTGGAAACCGCCGCGCCCGATGAATCCGAGGCCGAAGTTGACGACCAGGAAACCTCGGTCCTGATGTACACCAGCGGCACCACCTCGCTGCCCAAGGGCGTGATGCTCAGCTTCCACGATTTCACTGCCTACGTCACCGCCAACGTCGAGATGGCCGACGGCACCGATCGCGGGACGGCGCTGGTATGCGTGCCCTTCTATCATATCGCCGGAACGACCGCGATGATGACCTCGATTTGGACCGGACGCAGAATGATCGTGATGCCGCAGTTCGAGGCCAAGACCTGGTTGAGCCTGGTGGAGCAGGAACAGGTGACCCACGCCTTCGTGGTGCCCACCATGATGAAGCAACTCCTGGACGAGCCGGGCTTCGCCAAAACCGATCTCTCCAGTTTGCAAAATCTGGCTTACGGCGGCGCCGCGATGCCGCTGCCGGTGATCCGCAAGGCGATCGCCGCTTTCCCCAAAACAGTCGGGTTCGTCAACGCCTACGGCCAGACCGAAACCACCTCGTCGCTCACGGTGTTGGGCCCCGACGACCATCGGCTCGAAGGCAACCCTGAGCAGGTCGAACTCAAGCTCAAGCGGCTGAACTCGATTGGCAAGCCGCTGCCCGACGTTGAGGTGATGGTTCGCGACGAATACAGCAACCGGCTCCATCCCGGTCAGGTTGGCGAGATCGTCATCCGCACCCCGCGCATCATGAAGGGCTACGCTGGACGCGCCGATGATAACGCGCTGAGTGACGGATGGCGCGCGACCGGCGACCTGGGATGGGTTGACGACGATGGCTACGTCTTCTTCGCCGGCCGCAAGGACGACATGATCATCCGCGGCGGCGAGAATATCGCGCCGGCCGAAGTCGAGTCGGTGTTGATGAGCCATCCGGCGATCGAGGAAGCGGCGGTGGTCGGCGAGCCTTCTGAAGAGTGGGGCCAGATCCTTAAGGCCTTCGTCGTGGCCCGTTCCGGCCAGGACATCAGCTCCGATGATCTGAAGGCCTTTTGTACTTCAAGATTGGCCAGCTTCAAGCGGCCGGAGCTTTATGAGTTCCTGCCCGAGTTACCCAAGAACGCATTGGGCAAGATCCTGCGCAAAGACCTGCGCAAGGGAGCCGCGGCATGATCCTTACCCGGAGGACGGCTCGGCCCACACGCGATCGGTACGCGCAAGTCTAGGGGTCATTATTCACGTCCCATGAAGCGCAATCCAAAGCGCGGGGCTCGCGGCAAATCCCGCTCGCCCGAAGCGTCGGCACCAAAGGCAAGACCCGCGGCGGCAATGGTCGAGGTCAGGCGCGACGCCAGTTGCGTGACCGCGATTCTTCGCGCACCCCAAGGTAATCGCGTCAGCGCCGCGATGGCGACGGCGCTGATTGAACTGGCACAGCAGGTCGAGGACGACGATTCGATCAGCCTGTTGGCCGTGACCGGCGCGGGCGGCACATTTTGCAGCGGATTCGATGACGGCGTCGATCCCCAGGTGGTCGAGAGTCTGGCGGCGTTGGCCAAGCCGACCGTGGCGCTGATTGACGGCGACGCGCTGGATGAAGGACTGGAGCTGGCGATGGCCCTGGATATTCGCGCGGCGAGCGCGGGATCGCACTTCGGATTGGGCCAACTTGCCCGGGGTATCATGCCGCATTTCGGCGGCACCCAGCGGCTGTCGCGGCTGATTGGCGGCGGCGAAGCGCTGCGGATGATCCTGACTGGCGCAACTATCGATGGCGGTCAGGCGATGGCGACGGGTTTGGTGACCTACCTGGCCGAAACTCCGGACCAGTTTCCTGTGATGGCGCGCCAGCTAATCGAGTCGATTACCAGCCGGGCCCCGATCGCCGCTCGTCTGGTTAAGGAGGCGGTGGTCAAGGGCTTCGATATGACGCTCGGGCAGGGTATAAGGCTGGAAGAAGACTTGTACGCGCTATTGCAAACCACCGAGGATCGCGCCGAAGGCGTGCGCTCATTTCTGGAAAAGCGCAAGCCACTTTTCAAGGGCGTTTAGCAGGGGTTGATGAAAAACCCGCTTGTGATGATTAGAGTCTGAAGGAGGACTTCATCGTTCGAAATGGCAAACCAGCTAGGCAAAGTCTATATCTGCGGTAAATGCGGCTCCCAGGTTATCGTAACCAAGGGCGGCACGGGTGCACTTAAATGCTGTGGCGCTCCCATGGAGCAGAAGAAATAACGTCGATTTTTAACCCGGGTGCTCGCCGAGGGCAGACTCGGCGGGCACCACGGCCTTTGCGCTGGCCGCTCCCGTTGTTCAACCGGTGGCAGAGTGGCGACCCCCATGCATGACCCACGCAATCCTTACGATCCTGCAAGGCAATGGCCCGCGCACCCGCCGCTATGGCGCGCTTTGGAGGTCATCTAATCTTCATCGGCAGCGCCGATAATCCGCGCAAAAACAGCGACCCCCGGTAAAGTGGCTTCAACCCGGGATCCGCAAGTGCAAGCTGGGGGAAGCGCTCCAGCACCGAGGAAATTGCGGTCGACGCTTCCAGCCGGGCCAACGGCGCGCCGATGCAGAAGTGGATTCCGTAGCCGAACGCGAGATGCTCGTTGGGGTCGCGCGCGAGGTCGAAAACTTCGGGCCGCTCAAATATCGATGGATCCCGATTGGCCGCGGCCAGCAGCACGACAACTAACGTGCCCGCCTCGATTTCAACTCCGGCCACTTTGGCCGGCTGCTTGGGCATCCGAATGGTGCCCTGAACCGGGCTGTCAAAACGCAGCATCTCCTCGATTGCGGACCCGATCAGGCGCGGGATCGTTGCGCAATCGCTCGCGCTGATCCGGGCAGCGTCCGAGCGCAAGCAGGCCATTGCCAATCAGATTGGTGGTGGTTTCGTTACCGGCCAACAACAGCAGGATCAAAAAGGCCAGCAACTCGCCCGGCGTGAGCACCTCGGCCTCCTGGCTGGCGATCAGGGCGCTGATCAGGTCTGGACCGGGCAGATGGCGGCGGCGTTCGATTTCGTTGCCCAGGAACGTCTTCATCGACTTGGTGGCTTCGATTGCCTCCGGTGGCCGCGGCATCAGCGGCGGAATCGCGGAACTGGCGATGATCGCGTTGGACCAGGCCTTGAACTCGCGATGGCGCTCGGTCGGAATGCCGAGCATCTCGGCGATCACCAATACCGGCAATTCGTTGGCGAGGTCCGCGATGACGTCAAACTCGCCCTTGGCCGCGATCTCATCGAGCAGGCGGTTGGTAATCTCCGTAATGCGCGGCGCCATCGCGGCAATCCGGCGCGGCGTGAAATCGCGCGACACCAGCTTTCTCAAACGGGTATGCACGGGAGGATCGGCGCCGAGCATCGTGACCGCATCGCCCGTCAGATCCAACTGCCGAAACGGAGTCCGTTCCGGTCGATGATTGGAAAACGTTTCCGGATCGCGGAGCACCGCCTCCACGTCGTGGTAACGGGAAATCACGATCGCCGAGATCCCGCCCGAATATCTGAGCGGAGGCGCCTGGAGCAGCCGCTGGTAATGAGGATAGGGATTGGCGCGAAATTCAGGGTCGAAGGGATTGAAGTACGGCGTTGGCGTTTCCATTTTGATGCCCTTGAAATCGCAATTGAGATTTCGCGGCTCGGGCGGTCACCGCTTGGAGTGTATCAGAACCGGCGCCAGAACTCGCGCCAGGTCACACAGTCCCGGCGGGCTCCGCGAACCTCGGCGCGGAAGCTATTTTGACTTCAGGTCCCTCCACTCGCGCGATTCATCCCGGACAGGAATCACACCGCGTTGAATCCGGCGCGGCTGAACAGCACCCGAGCCTCGCCGAGACGCGCTTTCATCGCGTCGACCAGCGCGGTTTCGGCGCCTTTTTCGAACCATCGATCGTAGCCGAACTGCCGATACAGTTGGGGGATTCCCAAACCGCGCGAGCGCCGGCCGCCGCTGCCGTCGCCGTCGAGGTAAGTATCGACAATCACGCGGTCAACCATCGCTTCCGCTGCCAACTCCGCAAAGCGCGACGGGTTATTGGGCAGCATCGGCGCGATCGCCAACTGCACGAAGATGCCAGCCTCACGCAGACGCCGCGCGCTGAGCAGGCGGCGCGCCACTGACGGGGAGGTCGGCGTGAGCCGGCGGCGCACCGCGTCATCGTCGGTCTCCAATGTGAGAGATACAATCACGCGGCTGCTCAACTGCCGCAGCACGTCGATATCGCGTTCGACCATCGGACTGCGGGTCTGGAGCAGCAGGCGCCTGGGCTGATGGTCCGCCAAAAGCTCCAGCGCGGAGCGGCTGAGTCTCATCCGCCGCTCGATTCCCTGGTACGGATCGGTGGCGCTGGACATGAAAATCGTGGTCTGGCCGAGCCGTTCGCGGCGGCTTAGCTCCGTCAACTCCCGTTCCAGGCGCTCCGGCAGGTTGCGTTTGGCGATCACCCAGCTGCCCCACGAACCGCCGCCGACACGCGCCACCGGAAGCGCTCGCACGTAACAGAACGGACATCCCCCATTGTCGCCAAACGCACATCCGATATATGGGTTGAGCGAGAAGCCGAATCCGCTCAGGAAACCTCCGGTGGGCGTCAGAGCGCGAGTCGCTTCCTGTTCGATATAACGACGCACCCGCCTCACCGCACCGGCGACCAGAAGGCGACGTCACCGTCGGCCAGGTCCTGCGGCGGTCCCCCATCAACCCGGAGCATCCAGATCGACGGCGGCGGCATCGCCTCGGGCGGGACCGCCACTCCGGCCTTCACCATCACTCCGGCGAAGACCAGCGCCCGGGAATCCGGCGACCAGATACGATGAGAAAGGGCGTATTGATCGAACACCTGGTAGGTGACGGCCTCGGTGTGACTGGCCATGAAGTTGGCCAACCGGCGGCTTTTGCCGCCGGCCAGATCGATCACGTTCCAGGTATTCGATTGATCGGTCGTACCGATATACGCCAGTTGCCGTCCATCGGGCGAAAAGAAATAGGCGATCACCGGCTCACTCACCAGCGCGCTGATGTTACCGCTGGTGAGGTCGAGCAGGTTGATCCCGTCGTAGGCCATCTTCCCCTCGCTTTTCTGGGTGGCGAATGCAATCCGTTTGGAATCCGGCGCCCATGCGAAGCTGTTGGGCCGGGGCGCCAAGCCGACCATTTCACGGGGGGAACTGCCATCGGCGTTGGCCACCACCAGCGCCACCTGGCCGTTTTTGTTGTCCAGCACATAAGCCAGATGGGATTTGTCCGGAGACCACGCCGGGCCCCTGAACGGCGCCGAACCCTTGGAGATGATCTTCATAACCTTCTGGTCGTGATCCGTGACGCTCATCAGGCCGACCTGCTCGAGCCCCTCCTCGGTGGACTGCGTGTAATGAAATGCCAACGTGTCCAGCCCCTCATTCCAATCGAAGAACATCGGCTGACCGGTGAGGATAATTCTTACGGGCTTGGCTTCACGATCCTCGGCAAGGATCAATTTGAGGCTTTGGTCATCGCTGGCCAGAAAGAACAGGCGACGCCCGTCGGGCAGCCAGGAGAGATAGATCGGTCGATCGGAGCTTTCAAAGATGCTGATCGACGCGCGCCGCTCGAAATCATAGGAATGGACACCGCAAACGGAAGAGCCACCGCGATGCTGAATTGAAGAATAGGCTATTTGACGTCCATCAGGAGAGAAAGTCGGCCAATTGTACTGGCCCGGACGCGGATGAACCGGGGTTTCCTGAACCAGGGCGACGCGCTCGATCCCAGCCGTGCGCGCCTGCTCCGCCTTGGTCGCGCAGGTGATGCAGGTGGGGCGATCGCAGGGCGCTTGACAGACGTAAATGTTGGCGTCGCGGCCCACATACGCGATCTGGCCCGCGACCGGCGTATTGGTCTGCGAGGCCGCGGATTTGGCTTTCGAACCTGGGTGCTTCGAAGTGCGGCCAACGGCATCGTGCGCAACCGCCAGGAAGCAGCCCACCGCGGCAACCAACAACACCCGAAAGGAAGCTCGTTTTATCATCCGTCCCACGCCCTGGAATACGTCCAGCGATCCTGGAGGTTCATGACCAAATGCGCGATTAGCGCGCCGGCGCCCCCAGTATAGTCCTGGCTGCGGCCAGTTCCGACTGTCACCCGCGGCCCGGGACAGATTCGGGGATTTTTGGACAGCGAAACCGGGCGCGCGCGAAGGTTGACAGTCGCGGGTTACCCGGACAGAGTTAGGATCATGAGGACCCTGGCGCTCTTTATTTTGTTGGCCGTCGCGGTCGGCTTTCCGCTGTCTTGCTGCGCGCAGTCTTCCAACGCTCAAGACCAGCCTTCGTGGCAGCTGCGCGATCCTAACGAGTATCAGCAGGAAGATTCGCATCCGGTGCGGGCGATAGGCTCCCTGCTAAGTCCGGTTGGATGGGTTTTGGAGTGGGGAATCGCGCGCCCGTGGCACTACGTGGCAACCCAAACCTTCCTGGCCCCGGTCCTCAATGGTGGACAAGATGAAGACTCGTGGGACGAATATTACGATTCCGGGTCAATGACGCAGGTTCCCATAACTGCGCCCGCCGGAGCTTCCCTTGGACCTGCCAGCCAGCAGGCTTTCCGCGAGCAGGATTTGGGAACGCATCCCGGTGCGCCGCCGGTGAGCAGCACGACCACGACCACGACTCGGACCTATCAAGTAAGCCCGGGCGCTCCCCCGGCACCCGCCGCGCGTCTCCCCGGGTCAGGCGACATTGCATTAAAGACTGATTCGCGCTCGAGATCCTGCTGCCTTCCTAGTAGGGGCGCGCCGTTTTACCCAGCAGTCCACGGGCAACCACCAGTTTCATGATCTGGGCGGTGCCGTCGCCGATTTCCAATCCGATCACATCGCGCATGCGCTGTTGATGCGGCAGGTCGCGGCTAAAGCCCAGATGTCCGTGCAGCAGCAGGCACTGATGCAGCACCTCGACGGCCAACTCCGGCCCCAGCCATTTGCAGCTCGCGGCTTCAACGGTATGGGGCAATCCTTGATCCTTCAGCCATAGCGATTCGTAACATAACAGCCGTGCCGCGCGCAGCTTTACCGTCGCCTCGGCCAAGGGAAACGAAACGCCCTCAAAACGCGCCAGGCTGCCGCCGAAAGCCTGCCGATCGACGACGTATTGGCTGGTCTCCGCAACACTCTGCTCGGCCGCGCCGATGCACATCAGGGCGATTAGGGCGCGGCTGAAGTCGAAGCCCTGCATCACCTCGATAAAGCCGGCCCCCTCGGGACCAATCCGACTGGCGGCCGGCACCCTCACGTCGTCAAAAAAGAGTTGCCCGCGCCCCACCGCCCGCGTGCCGAGATCGGCAAATCTTGCCCGGCTGACGCCTGCGGAATGCAGGTCCACGTAAAAGGCGCTGACTCCCCGGGCGCCGGACTCGACGCTGCCGGTGCGCGCCATGACCAGGGCCCCATCCGCATAGGACGCGAATGATATCGAAGTCTTCTCACCGTTCAGGATGTACTGGTCGCCTTCGCGCCGCGCGCTCAGTGTCACGTGCGCCGCATCCGAGCCGCGTGCGGGCTCGGTGACCGCCAGCGCGGGCAAAGCCGTGCCGGCGCAAATATCGGGCAGAAAGGCCTGGCGCTGGCGCTCGTCGCCATGCTGGGCCAGGATCACCCCGACCAACGCCGATAGCATCATCACATAGGCCGCGTTGAAGTCGCCCCTGGAGATTTCTTCATGAGCGATTCCCAACGATACGTGGTCGAGTTGCTGACCACCGAATTGCGGCGCCACCGTGGGCGCCAACAGCCCCATCTGGCCGAGCTGGAGGATAAGGGTACGCGGCAAGTCCACATCCGCGTCGCGCGAGGCATAAGCTGGGGCCAGTTCGCGCCGGGCGAAGTCAGACAAGGTGGATTGCAGCATCTGCTGGTCGGAATTAAAGCCGAATTCCATTGGTGCGATCCTCTAGCGGGCGGTGAAAAAAGATTTCACCGCCCGCTCCCTCTCTCTGTCTCTCCCAGAGGGAGAGACACGCGCGCCTGAAGCAGGCGCGCTGACAAAGGACCCTCTCTGGCGCCGCCGCGGCGCCCTTCTCCCCCGGTCCGGGGGAGAAAATTAAAGCAAGTCGAACTGCGACCATTACTATCCCAGCGAGTTGAATGTCGCGCGAGGGGGTTGTATAAGAATCATCTGGATAATAGACCATCGTTGGGGATTGCTTAGCTAATGGCGCCTTGCACTTCTTGCATCGCGCATCGATAATCCGCCAAATTAGAATATCGGGGCCGGCGACGGCCACAGGCGTTAAACAGACTCTGAGACCACGGTTGGGAACGACGCGTGGCTTTAGTTTGCGAAGGTATTGGAGGTCGCAGCGGTAAATGGCAGCGGCAGCACCGAAGGGAAAGGCTCCGGTCGACGAGGCCGAGCTCAAACAATGGCGCAACGAGGAGCAGGCCAAGGAACGCTCCAAGCGCGAACGGGAAAAAGCTGAGCTCGGCTCTTTGTGGAGCCGGCGCGACTTCCTCGGACGTCTGGGCTGGGGCGGCTTCACCGCCTTTTCACTGGTGGGCTTGCTGGCGGCACTCCGCTCGGCTTTCCCGCGCGTACTGTTTCTGCCGCCTTCCAAGTTCAAAGCCGGACTTCCCAGCGACTACGTGGTCGGCGAGGTGAGCGAGAAGTACAAGCAGGACTTCCGCACCTGGATCATCCGTACCAAGGCCGGCTTTTACGCGATTTTCGCCAAATGTACCCACTTGGGCTGCACCCCGCGATGGCTGGCCACCGAGCAGAAGTTCAAATGTCCCTGTCATGGCTCCGGTTATTACATCAGCGGGCTTAACTTCGAAGGACCTGCGCCGCGCCCGATGGATCGCTTCAAGATCTACGTCGCCGAAGACGGACAACTCGAGGTCGATAAGGCGATTGTTTACCGCATGGAGCCCGGCGTCGATCCCAACGAACAGCATCCGGAAAGCATCCTCAAGGCTTGAAGCCAATGCGCTTCGAAAACAGGGCACGGTGGTTCCGGCACCGTGCCCTGTTTGTTTCCCGGCCGATTAAAATTTTCATCACGGAAGTGCCGCAATGCCGATCATCAAAGCAGGCGCGATCAACCTGAATTACGACATCTTTGGCACCGGAGACCCATTGCTCCTGATCATGGGGTTTGGGATGCCCGGGATTGCGTGGATGCCGGTGCTGCCGATGCTTTCGGGGTTCAAGAGCATTTACTTTGACAATCGCGGCACCGGCACGTCGGACAAGCCCGACGCACCCTATACCATCCCCCAGATGGCGGAGGACGCCAACAACCTGCTCACGGCGCTGGGGATCGAATCGGCCAAGGTCTATGGCATCTCGATGGGCGGAATGATTGCGCAGGAACTGGCCCTGCGCCATCCCGAACGGGTGTCACGCCTGGTGCTCGGATGCACCGGCGCCGGAGGTCCGAATGCGGTGCCACCGGCGGAGGAAACCGTGATGAGTCTGCTCGGCGCCTTCAAGATGATTGCCACCGACGCCGAGCAGGCGATCGACACCTTGTTGCCGATCGTGCATACCCCCGATTTCGTCGCGACCCATCCGGAAATAAAACAGATGATGCTCCTTGGAATGGCGGCCATCCCGCCGACCCCGCCCGAGGTGGCCGAGAAGACCCTGGAAGGGATCCGCGAATTCGACACCTATGATCGACTGGACCAGATCAAATGTCCGGTGCTGATCGTGCACGGGGAGCAGGATATTTTGATTCTGCCGGACAACGCGGAGATCATGAAGCGGCGCATCCCGCACGCCGAGATTCAGATGATTCCCAACGCCGGCCACAACTTCTGGGCCGAAGACCCGATGGGCGTCCATCAGCGCATCATCGAGTTTCTGAAGGGGTGAATCCGGCCGCGTGGTACTTCAGAGTCCCGGTAACTCCTTGGGCGCCTCCAGCCATGCGCGCCGCAAACGAATGGCGTCGAGATCGGCGCGCACGCTTTGGAAATCAGTAGAGTCGTTGCCATCCCGATTCTGCGACGATGGGCTGCTTCTTAATCAGGTCCTCTACCACCGCCAGATAGTCTTCATCTGGCTTGGGCAACGTGCGTAACAGGTTCACAAGGTCGGCCCCGCTGAATTTTGGCGGCTTGGCCGGCAGGATTTCGCAGATCGGCTTGCCGCCACGTTCGACGATGAACTCTCGCCGCGGTAGCGCACCCGGTTCAAAAGCTCAGAAAAACTACCGGCGGCTTTCGTCGCTGAAATGCGTGATTTCATAAAATCAGATTTTAATTAAATTTGAGACAAAACCTATCGTTCAAGCCCTTCGTCCTTCTCGACCCCCGTGCTCTTTTCGGGTCCGCGCTCCCGTTCGGTCTGACGAAGTTCCCGACTTGGGGCGCGATGCCTTCGCGCCTGGCGGCGCGCACGCGCGCCGGGTCCTTGGCGATCCCATTGCTGCGCCCGTTCGAACCATCCGCCCCGCCGCGTAATGGTTCTGCTCAACCAGGTGACACACTTTTACGATTATCTGGCTGCAGTCCACGGGGCTCCATGTTACGACGTAATGGGCCTCAGATCCGTGGCCGACTCATCCAAGGCCGAGCTCGTGGGAATATGGGTCTGCACCGTTAGAAGTTCGCCAGGGTAGAAGCCGAATACCGCATGCAGGATTCCAAGCGCGAACTGGGCAAGCCTCGTCATGTCTGAATTTCCGTTAACGACGAACCAGCGCACGAAGTTCTGGCGGGCCCGCGGCCATTGGAATCCACTTCCCGTGATCAAATCAACGACTTCACCGGTAAGCAGCACTTCCGTTGCAGTATCGTATTTGTGCGACAGGATCTCGGACAGGAACTCGGTTCCGTCGGCGTTCGACATGAATTGGACATATCCACGGTCGGTCTCGAAGATCGCGTAGGCGGAACCGTCGGCGGCCGGTTCTGATGTCCGGCCGCGTATGTCGCGCAGGGCTTCCTGTACGCGTTGCAACTCGGTGGCAAAGCCCGGCATTTGGCCGCGTGCGCAAATGTGGTCCACGACCTCCTCCGTAGCGTCGTTCACCGCGGCGCCCGCGGTCTCGGCGACGCGCGCGATAATCTCCCCGGCGCAGCGGGCGATCTCGGCCAGTGACGCGGGATCGATCGGAGAGTTCGCCCAGCCGAGCACCTGCCCCAGACGCCAGGCGCCTCCGGAGCGAATCAGCTGCACGGTCGCCAGCGGAGTGCGCGACCATCGAAAATACGCCTCGTGCCCACCGCTCACTCTGACCACGCGCTGGGCGATGCAGTTGCGCATCTTGAGCCCCTCCTCTTCCATCTCCCCAGGCGTGATCAGCGGCTTGAACAATGGTTCGCCGAAGAAAGCCGTAGGAAGCTGAAAGGGCCGCCACATTTCGTCCGTGCACGCGAAGCAGAAATCCCAAAACTCCCCGAGCGACCGTACCCGCCTGGCCTTGGCTAGCAACGCCAGGTGAACATCCCGCGGCGCTCGGGCAAGCGCCGCGCTAATCCGTTCCCATCGCGAGGGCGGAACGTCGATCCGGTTGAGGATTTTCAAGATCGCAGGCAACCTGAGGCCGCCCGGCAAACTCGCAATCCGTCGCGCGAGGATTGCCGACACGCGGTCCAGATGGCCCAGCGCCCGCCGCGTCGAAGGATCTTCTGCGGCATTCAGAAGGGCACGCCAGTCATCTGCCTCGAATTCCAAGGCATCACTTTTGGCCAACAGCTTGATGGCACCGCGTCCAACTGGTTTTCCGATCAGCGCGGTCAGGAGAGAAGCACGAGGCGCAGACGCGATTTTCTCATACAAATTTGCCCGCGATTCGCGCGAAAGCTCCTCGATTTTCGCCAAGGTCATCGCGGCAACCGCGTATTGCCGAGAGCCGGCACTTCCTTGGCCAAACCAAAGAGACCTGAACGAAGGAGATTGACAGCCTTCCTGGACGAATGCGTACAGCCGGTGACTTTCCGGCACAGTGAGGTCTGGCACCTTAAACGAAAATCCGTGCCTTTTCCCTTATTGGCCAAGGAGGGAGCCACCAATAATTTTTCCCGACCGTTAGAAGACGGCGATTGGATTGACCGGTGACGCGGTTCCCTTTCTGAGCACCAGCGGCGCCATCACGAACTGGAACTCGTAGCGTTTGGTCTTGGCGCAATGCTCCGCAAGCGCTTCGAGGTCGGCGTTGTCGATCAGATGAATCCCCATCGATACCAGGGTGCAGATGTGGATCGGCAACGGGATGTCGTCGATAACCGCTGGGGATTACGTCGCTGGTGCCGTCAGAGCCCAGAATCGCGATCTTGCGTTCATGAATCCAGGGCAGGCAGGAGGAATCCAGCCCGGCCATGTCGATCAGGAAAGTCTTGGGCGGCTCCCATCCGCGCTTGGCCGCGCGCCGCTTGGCGCGTCCGGTGCGGATCAGCAGCACGTCGCCCTCTTCGACTTTGACGCCATGGTCCTTTTCCGCCGCGTCGAGATCTTCGGGGTAAATATGATGACCGGGCTCGAACCATTCGACGCCTTTTACCTTGGCGATATCCAACAGCACGCCGCGGCTGATCACGCCTTGCTTGGCGACCTCGATCGAACATTTGCGCGCGCCCTGCGAACCGATCTCACCCGCGTCAAAGCCGTTGTACATCTTGCCCTGCCACAAGACGTGGCACAGCGCATCGAGATGCGTCGTGGCGAAGCCATGCGGCGAGATCGCGAAATAGTCGGCGACGCCGGCCATCGCCTGCCGCGGCGTGTCCGACCCGGCCTGAATCATCAGATGCGTCACCGGCGCGGGGTTGTCGTTAGCGACCGCCGTGGCCAGCGGCAGCGACAATGAAACCGTCTCGCCGGACTGCACCAGGCGCGCCGCCGCGGCGCGCTTCTGGTTGGTGATATAGTTCAGCGCGCCGCGCTGGTCGTCCTTGCCCCACTTGCCCCAATTGCTGAGCTTCTCGAACAGCCCCTTGACTTCGGCAGAGGTTAATCGCTGTGCCATCGAGTTTTCCTTTCCTGCATGTTGGTAGAGCCAGGTTTCGCGGTACCCGGACCGCGGCCGTCAATCGCGCGCTAGTTCATTTTCTGCGATCGCAGCACCTTGCCAGGCAGCGCGCCGGTGTGTTGGCGATGCTCGTACAGCACTTCGCCGTTGACGATGGTGTACTCGATACCATTGGCCGGCACCACGAAACGCTCACCGCTGCCAGGCAAATCCCTGACCAGTTTCTGGCGCCCGGCGGGACCAATGGTGTCGAAGTCGAAGATGGTCACGTCAGCCGCCATCCCCGCCGCCAGGCGGCCGCGGCCGACGATACCGAACAGGTCAGCCGGCTCCGAAGTGATGCGTTTGATCGCATGCTCCAGGGTGATGGCGTGACGGTCGCGGACCCAGTGACCGATCAGGTAAGTCGGATAGCCGGCCTCGCAATGCGAATTCACATGCGCGCCGCCGTCTGACAGGCCGATCATCGTACGCGGGTCCCCAATCAATTCGTGAATCCGGTCTTCATCAGCTGGAATCATGGTAAAGCGCGTGGCCAAGCCATCTTCAAGCGCGATATCGAGGAACGTATCGACGGGATCCTTGCCGCGCTGGCGCGCGATCTGGTCGATGGTCATGCCTTCCAGCGGCTTGAGGTTTTCATGCTGCGCCTCGTCAATCGCGATCCGGGCCATATCGATCTTGAAGCGCTTGAAGGTCTTGAGTTCCTCGTGAAACGCCTTGCGGAACTCGGCCCCAGCGTAGAACTTCTTCATCTGCTCGTGTGGCTGATTGAATACCGGCCGCCAGGACTCCATGCTGGCGAAGATGCCCGGACTGCGCAGGTCGATACTGATGATAATCGGGACGGCGCTGACCTGCGGGATACCTCC
This sequence comes from uncultured Pseudomonadota bacterium, assembly GCA_963805995.1. Lineage (GTDB taxonomy): Bacteria > Desulfobacterota > Binatia > Binatales > Binataceae > JAJPJA01. Next base: position 82,188 of record CAWDWL010000016.1, read on the forward strand.
GCGCTTGATCAGCGGCTCGGCTTTCTTGAGGGTTTCCAGATGCCCGTCCTTGCCGCGAATCGAAACCAGCAGCCATGTGACCGGCCGCTGCGCCGCCGTGAGCAAATCATCGAGCAGTTCGTATTCCTCATCGGTCAGGATGCCGATGGTTTTGGTCAGCGCGATTTCAATCGCGCCGCGGCCCAGTTCTTTCAATACCCCCGCGTAGGCCATCAACTCGTCGTGGCTGGCCAGGCGGCAGGCAAGCGGACGCGCCTGGTAACCGATGTGATTGGCAAAAGTGGTGGTCGAGAATCCAAATGCCCCCGCCGCAATTGCCTCATGCAGCAGGCTTCTGATCCGAGCCATCTCGTCGGGCCGCGCCGCCCGATCCATCGACTCTTCACCCATCACGAAATGGCGAAACGGGGTCAGCGGCGCCAGGAATCCCAGGTTGACGCCGCATTTGCGCCGCTGCGCCGCGTTCATGAAATCGGGAAAGCCTTCCCAATCCCAACTGATCCCCTTGGCCAGAGCGTCAAATGGAATCCCCTCGACATTAACCAGGTCCCAGGCGGCGATCTCGTGGACGTCAGGCTTGCACGGCGCGATTCCCACCCCGCAATTGCCCATGATGACCGAAGTCACACCGTGCCAGGAGGTACAGGTGACCAGAGGATCCCAGCAAATCTGCGCGTCGTAATGAGTATGGGGATCGACGAAACCCGGCGCCACGATCAGATCGCTGGCGTCGATAACCTTGGCGGCGCCATCGCGGATCTTTCCGATGTCGGCGATTCGTCCCTGAGTAATCGCCACGTCGGCCTGGAAGGCGGGCGCGCCCGTCCCGTCAACGACGGTTCCGTTTTTGATCAGCAGGTCATAACCCATGGCTTTCACCTTTTGGCCAGCGCAAAGGGCCTGAACAGACCGCGGCTGATTCCGCTGAACTTCATCTAGTACAATTCAGCGCAATTCTCAAAGACGAAATTTGAATATGACCTCGGCTGATACCCGCTATTCCGGTTCAATCAGCGTGGTAGCTCGCGGTCTTCTCGCCGGCTTCTTTCCAGCCAACGATTCCGTCGGACATCACGCTGACGTTCGTGTAGCCGGCTTTGACCGCCCGACGGGCGGCCGCATGCGAGGCCATTCAATAGGTGTTGTGGCAGTAGAAGACGATTGGCGTGTGCTTGTCCGGCGGCAAGGTGGAGGCGACGTCATAGTCATCGTCCGACGACAACATCCGGGCCGCGGGAATGATGCCTTCTTCCTCCCGAACCTCGGGTGGGTTGGCGTCGAACACGATGACCTTGGAATTGGGCTTGGCCATCATGGAGGCCAAATCCTGAACGTGAATAATCTTGAAGCCGGAGTCGCCTTCGACCTTCGAAAGCAAATCGGTGATGCTCAAGGCCTGGGCCGGCGCGCACAGGCCGGCAACGGCAAGCAGGAGCGTCGCAATAACTGCAAATCTTTTCATCGCACTAACGCCGACCTTTGCGGCTCACTATCGATCGTAGGCACGGTGCCGGTTCGAAGCCAAGTGCAATGTTCAGGGGATCGGGTCAATCGCGCACAGTTAGGGCAAGCGCACGTCACACGCGGATGCACACCTTGCCGAAATGCTTGCCGCTGGCCAGATGCTCCAGCGCCGCGGGGGCTTCATCGAACTGGAAGACGCGGTCGATTACCGGACGCAGTTGATTGGCGACGATCGCGCGGTTCATGTCCTCGAACATCTCGCGCGAGCCAACCCGGATACCCACGACATTCGCAGCCTTGAACAGAATTCCCAGGGGGTTGATCTGGCCGCCCATGCCGGTGAGCAAGCCGATGACCGTGATGAATCCGCCGGCGCGGACCGCCTGCAGCGCGCGCCCCAAAGTTCCGGCGCCGCCGACGTCCAGGATATGGTCAACGCCTTCGCCGCCGGTCAATTCCAAAACGCGACGCTCCCAATCTTGGGTGGTCTTGTAGTTGATTACCTCGGAGGCGCCGAGTTGTTTGAGGCGATCGACTTTGGATTCGCTGCCGGTGGTGGCGATCACCCGCGCGCCGTTGAGCCGGGCGAACTGCAGCCCAAAGATCGAAACCCCTCCGGTGCCTTGTATAAGCACGGTCTGGCCGGCGGCGACGTGCCCCACGGGGACCAAGGCGTTCCAAGCGGTTACGGCCGCGCAGGGAAGCGTAGCCGCTTCCTCGTAAGACAGATGCTCAGGAACGGGAACCACGGCGCTCTCATGGATGACGGCGTACTCCCGCAACATGCCGTCGACCATCCCTCCTCCCAGCGATTCCATCATCCCGGCACTGGGTTTACCGGAGAGCCATCGCGGCGTGAAGATACCGATCACCCGATCGCCAATCCGCACCCGGGTGACGCCCCGCCCCACCTCGGCGACCTCGCCGGCGCCGTCGGACAGCGGTATCAGTCCGGGCTTGGTGGAAGGACCGATACCACTCCTAACGGCCATAAGATCCCGGTAATTGAGCGAGGTGGCGCGAATCCGGATCAGAATCTCGCCCTGGCCTGGCGACGGTTTGGGGCGATCGACCAGGGCCAGACGGCCATTGCCGGCATCGTTCACAATTTCGTAGGCCTTCATATGGGCATCTCCTTGAGGGCGGGTTTGGCGGCAGACCGCGCTCGGCTTCCTTCGCGCCAGATCAGGCAATCGGACCAGCTTCGAGCCATGTCCGTGACGTCTTGGCAGGGAGGTTAAATGGCCATGACAGCTTGTATAACTGTTCGGTTCCCGCCCGTATATGGTTGCATCGTGCGTCGTGATAAGATTGATTGGAGTCGGCAAAGGATAAGTTCCGGGGGTTGGCAAATCACGCCGCCCGCGGCCTGCTGGTAAACCGTATTCGAGACCCAGAGAAGCACTTTGAGATGGTTGAAAAGACGATAGTCCTAACCGGCATCTCGGCCAACTCGATCGAGGAGGCGGTGCAGTTGGCGGTGACGCGCGCCAGCGTAACGATTACTGGAATACATTCGACCCGGATTACCAACGTCGAAGCGGTAATCGAGGACAAGCGAGTCGCCAAATGGAAGGTGACTGTCAATTGCACCTTCAAAGTGACGGACTCTTTGCACGAATAGTGCAGGCCAAGGCGAAAGCCGCCTAAGGCGTTACCCCCAGGGGACCGGCCCGGCGCAAGCGCCGCCCTGCGGAAGGTCAGGCCGAGAGATTTGATCGAACCCGCTTTTCGCATCGGGAACGGGAACCGGCGTGAGCCTTCCGGATTCTCGGATGCGGTAAGCATAACCCACTGCGGCGCAGGGCTTCTCCCCAAGGGAGGACAGCGCGGGTGACGTGTCAGGTGCGGGTCAGGCGGAGCCGATCCAGCACCCAGGCGAGGCCCCAAACGATGAGTTCCAAAATTGTCGAAGTAAACCCCGGCGTGTATGAGATTTTCCTGCCGCTCCCGTCGCGTCCCACGATAATCAACGTATTCCTGTTCGATTGCCATGGGGCCTGGACATTAATCGACACCGGGATGAATCTGCCCGACAGCGTCCAGACGCTGGACGAAACGCTGGCGACGTTAGGGATCAAGATCGAAGACCTCGACGTTCTGATCGGCACCCATCATCATCCTGACCATTTCGGCGCTTCGGCGGAAATCCAGCGCCGCAGCGGAGCGAAGGTCTATCTGCATCAGTTGGAGCAGGAAAAGGCCGTTCGCGTCATCAATATGGCCACCATGAGTCAGCGGCCGCCCGAGGCACAGCGATTCTTCGAAAGAAACGGGCTTCCGCCGGCCAACTACGAGCAAATGCGGCCCACTTTTTACGCCAATGGCGCTTACAGACCCGCTCTAAAGATCGATAAGTTCATTCAGGACGGAGACGTTATCACCGTTGGCGACCGGCGCTTCGAGGTGATCTGGACGCCGGGGCATTCCCCTGGACATGCGGTAATCTACCTGCCGGATACCAAGATCATGGTCGTAGGCGACCACTTACTGCCGCGGATAACCCCGCACGTCGGAATCTATCCGGACAGCCCGCCCGATCCCCTCGGTGACTTCATCAACTCACAGCAAAAGGTGCAGAAATTCGAAGTGGACCTGGTTCTGCCGGCCCACGGCGGCACCTATCAGGACCATCGCCATCGCGCCAACCAGATCATCGAGCATCATCGGTATCGTGAAGAGGAGATGCTCGATCTGCTCAAGCATCAGCCGATGACCGCGTGGGAAGTGGCCCGCCAGGTATTCGGCGACGAGGAACGGCCGTTTCCGCAATGGATGGCGGCTACGTTCGAGACCTTGGCCCACCTCGAGCATGCTTATCTGGAAGGCCGCACGCGCAAGTACGAGCGCGACGACAAAATCGTTTTCCAGACTGCCTGACGGCTTGCGCTAACCGGCGCGCCGCTTAAGCGGCTGCCGGCCAATAGACGATAACCGCGTCCGGCCAATTCGATTGAACGGTCACACCAATGACCGGGCAACTGTGTCAGACCGCTTCACCGTGCGTCCTGACGGCATCACCTGTCTGCGTGGCTGCCGCTGCAGCGTACGACCCGGTCAACAGCCGCGTGGAAGGCCAAAAAAAAGGCGGGAGCGATGGCTCCCGCCGGATCAAATTGGACAGTTTTTGGTTCTTAGGCCTGATGCGCAAGCCGGGTGCGCCGGCGAACGGTGGGGGCGCTAATCCGACGCGGTCTGACCACCGGAGAACGCCGCGCGAGCGGACGACGGATGATTCCATTCTGCTGCTCGGCACGCCATCTCAGCAACTCGTTGCGCAGGAATTCAGGCTCGATGCCGAGGGCCTCGCACACCATGTTGAATGAAAAGGGGCCTTCGCCGCCGGTTCCACACAGCCATTCCTCAGCCTCAACGAACAGACGCTTGCGTCTGCCGGTGGCCGCGCCAGCATTATTCTGGAAGCAACGCAAAGCGTCTTCCAAAATCGCCATCATCAGGCGCTTGATCGGAGTGAATTCGTCATTTTCCTGGCGCCGCCCATCATAGAACTGCGCCGGGGTCATGATTTCGGGGACGAACAACGAACCTAACACACCATTTTCCTGAGTCATTTTACGGCCGCCACTTTTTGCGAAGTATCCTGTTAAGCAGCAAGAGGCGTACCAGAGATTATAGCCGATCCTTAAAGGATTCGTAATACAATGGTTTGGCTTCTTGCGAATCGATCATGTCGAAGTCGCTGGCATCGGTTGCAACCGCTGGAAAGGCCAAGGAACGCCAGCGAAGGTAATAGAAGACTTGCACCGAAATTAACGTAACTTTTCCGTCCGGCAGTCTCGGCTTCGCAAGATGCGAAGCAAAACCGGGCCGCACTAATTTGCGAAGATGAGGATTTAGTATCGCGGGGAGACCAGCCCCTGAAACAATTCAAGGTTTAGAAGGGAGGCTTTCCGGGGGCCGAGGGTTGCGAAGGGGGGGGACGCATCCTCAGTCTGGCCGTTGGCCTCCCATCTAAACCTTGAAGGTGGCGCAGAGCTGGTCCAATTATTGTTGAACTAATCCTAACGCCTGAGTTCTACCTTGGGCACAGCACGTTGTCAATGCCGCTCCCAATTTGCGGCAATCAATTATTGCTGAGGTCCTGAATCGTTACCGCCCTGTCCCATCGGCCCAGCATTGCGTTCGGCCACCTTGAAGGCGAGCACATCCAGAAGGCAGGTGGCGCGCTGCTCCAACGCTTCCAGCAAAGTCTGCTTTTCGAGCGGGCTTAGGTCCAGGTGAAAGCATAGAAAATTGATCAGTTGGGCGCCGCGCAGCCCCCGCTCTTCGACCATTCCGCGCCAAGCTTCCTTTGCAGGCTCGCCAATATACCCGGTCAGGAGTTCGCGCAGATGCCTCATAACCTCATCGGTCATGGCCAAGGTCTCCGGCGTAACCCGGCACCATTCCACCTCAGCCTGGCGGTAAGGGCGCTCGCGAATTTCTCTGGTGATCCTGAATTCGCTCAATCCCTTCAGAATGAGGTTGAATCGTCCATCGGGCATCCGCACCAGGCGCTCAATCCGGCCCGCGCAGCCGACCGCATAGATGTCCGGATAGGCGTAGTAATCGCTTTCCCAATTACCCTTGAGCAAGGTCATGCCGATGGTGCGGTCGCCTTCGGCGATATCGGCGATCATCTGACGGTATCGTGGCTCAAAGATATGCAGAGGAACTTCTGTATCCGGAAATAGCACCAAGTTCGGTAGAGGAAAGAGCGGGATTATCTGGGCCATAGCTCTTTTCACTCGCTCAGGCGGGCGGATATCAAATAGTCTTTCTCCACGACTAACCGACCGAGCCTGCTATTGCGGTCAGTTTGGGCGTCAAGCGACCGACCAGCCGCCATCCGTCGATCCGAATCCTAGCAGCTTTCCCAGCCGCTTCAAGCAAAGCGTGGGCGGTTCCAACTCATGCGCGAATTTACAGGGATGGCAGCGTGCGGAGGGGTGGCTAATTCAGCCGCCGATGCCGCAGACAGGGCACCTCGTGGCGGACTTTGGCAAGTTCGTCGAAGTCCAGCGGTGCGACGATCACCTCGGCGCGATCGTCGGACGCATGGGCCAGCACCCGGCCCCACGGATCCACAATCATCGAATTTCCGTAATCCTTGAATCCGTATACATTGGTCCCGAACTGACCCGGAGCAACCACGAAGACCTGGTTTTCAATCGCTCGCGCCCGCACTAATACTTCCCAGTGCGCCTCGCCGGTGGGGTAGGTAAAGGCGCTCGGGATCGTTACCACGGTGGCCCCGAGCGCGGTCAACTTGCGGTAAAGCTCGGGAAATCGCAAATCATAACAGACGCTAAGCCCTAAGGTTGCGGCCGGGGTTGGCACGCAAGTCACTTCGCTACCCGCAACCTTGGTGTCGGACTCGCGCGTGACGACTCGACCCGTCAGTTCCACGTCGAACAGGTGGATCTTGCGGTAAAATCCCAGCATCCGACCCTCGGGTCCCAAGAGCACCGACGTGTTGTAGGCCTTGGCGTCACCCGGGATTCGCTCGGTTATCGAACCCGCCACCACAAACAGGCGCAGTTCGCGCGCCAGCAGCGCTATACGCCTCAGCGATGGCCCGTCGAGGTCTTCGGCGGCCTGCGCCTGCTCCGGCTTGCGCCCGCGCCAATTGAACACTTCCGGCAATACCACCAGTTCAGCACCACGCGCGGCGCCTTCACGGATGAGCTGTTCGGCTTGATCGAGATTGCGCTCCTTGTCCGAACCGGAAATCATTTGTACGGCCGCAGCCAGCAAACCATGACCTCCTGGCAGAGTGTTGAGAAGGTCAGAAGCATCGCGATAGAAGTACGCTCGTTCTCAACACGCTGCATAAAAACTGGCTTCCTTCCTAAATCCTCTCTCCCTCCGGGAGAGACAAGAGAGACGGAGCAGGCTGTGAAAATCCTTTTTTCAATAGCCTGCTAATAGCGCGGCACGGCGGAATCGACCGTGACGGACCACGCATCGATTCCCCCGGTCAGGTTCAGCACCCGGGCGAAGCCGAGGGTGGCCAGATAGCCCGCCACCTGGGCGCTGCGGATACCATGATGGCACACCACCACGGTCTCGCGCTGCGGGTCGAGTTCCGACAGCCTACCCGGCACCTCGCCCATCGGGATATGGGTGGCGTCAGGGAAGGCCGCCAACGCAATTTCCTCCGGCTCTCGAACATCGAGAATGAGGAGCGTGTCGCCGCGTTCCATACGCTCCTTGAGTTGCCGGGGAAAAATCTCGCTAAGTTCGGACATGACTTATAATCCTGAGCAAATACGGGCGCGAACGCCGGCTTGAAAGGGTTGCGCGGGAGGTCTTGAGGCGGTATCTCAATTCCTTCCCCGCGGATGATCTCCGGGTCGTTCGACCGCACCCGGACCAAGCTGATTGCCGCCAAGAGATTTTGCCTGTGCCGCCATACAATCCGCAAGACGCAGCCCTGATGGAACTGGCGATAGCGCAGGCGCGCGCGGGGAGCGCCGAAGACGAGGTTCCGATCGGTGCGGTGGTCGCGCTGGACGACCGGGTGGTGGCCAGCGCCCATAACCGCCCGATTACCCTCAACGATCCTACGGCGCATGCCGAGGTGCTGGCGATTCGGGCAGCCGGCGCCGCCTTGAACACCTATCGTTTGACCGGCGCCACCATCTACGTGACGTTGGAGCCCTGCACGATGTGTATCGGGGCGATGATCAACGCGCGGATCGCGCGGCTTTTTTTCGGTGCGCGCGATCCCAAGGCGGGCGCGACGGGGTCAGTCTATGACATCGGCCGCGACGGGCGCCTCAATCACCGGATAGAAATCTATCCCGGACTGCTGGAAGAACAATGCGCCAGCCTGCTGAGCCAGTTCTTCGCGCTGCGCCGCGGCTGACGGTTGGCTGGTAAGTGCGGTTATCAATATCCATGCCGGAAATGAATTGTCCGGGCGTGATTGCGCGGCGCGTGCGGGCACGCTAGACCAGAGCACGGATACACGATGCCTAGCGAAAAAGCCAAAGAGAACAAGGCCCTGGTCGCGGTTTGCGCCGCGTGCAACAAAAGCTTTTCGACCGAAGTGATGGTCAGTCTGACCGGCCGCGATAATGGCCGTGCGCAGCTCCACTCCGTTTGTGTGGCATGCGCCGACAAAGGATGGCGTCCGCCAGGGTTCACTGGAGTTTACCGCTCGCGCCCCACCTGACGGCAGCCGCTGCGCGCTGTGTCAGCCGTACAGGCGCCGCGCCTGCCCGGCCAGTTCGGGCCGAAAGTCGGGATGCGCGATCGCGACCAATTCGCGCGCCCGTTGAGGAAGCGCTTTGCCGCGCAAATCGGCGATTCCATATTCGGTGACGACGTAGTTCACGTAGGCTCGTGGAACCGTCACCACGCTGCCCGGCTCGAGCATCGGCACGATGCGTGACACCCGCCGCCCTGCCACAATCGAGCTTGACGGCAGCACGATGATGGACTTACCTCCCGCCAGACAGGCACCGGCCGCAAACACGGTCTGACCGCCGGTGCCCGAATGCATCAGCGGGCCAATCGACTCACTGGCCGCCTGCCCGCCGAAGTCAACGGTTAGCGCGTTGTTGACCGAGATCAGACCGTCCTCGCGCGCGATCATGCGGATGTCATCGGTAAAGTTGAAGTCATAGAGATGGAAGCGCATGTCACCATCCGCGAGTTCCACCTCCTGGAGCGGCGTGGCGGGGGAAAATGCCGACGCGGTCACCACCCCGGGCAGCATTTTCTTGAACTTGCCGGTGACGACGCCGGCGCGCACCAGCGGGACCGTTCCGCGCGGTACGATCTCGGTCGCCATGCCCAAATCCTGATGGCCGCCGAGCGCGGACAGCAGCACGCCCGAGGTCGTGCCGACGCCCACCTGGATCGTGGCGCGATCGGGAATCAACTCCCGCGCAACGAGTTCGCAGATAGCGCCGACGATATGCTGTTCTTCCGGCGACGGCGCCGACGGCATCAATCTGGGAACGGCTTGCTCAGGTTCGACAAAGTAATCGATTTCGGAAAGATGAATCGCGTTGTCGCCGCGCGGTCCAAATCGCGCGCTCGTCAATCTCGGCCACCACCAGTGCGGCCCGGCGGGTCATCAGCTTGGACATAATCTGGCTTTCGCCGAAGCTGACGTAGCCGTCGCGGTTGGGCGGCGACACGCGCGTCAGATAGACGTTGAAGTCATCCAGTCCGGGAGGAAGCACACCGGCGCGGTAAACGCCCACCGGAACGAATTCCGCTCTACCCCTCGCGTACAGTCTGCGATCTATGGCCGAGAGAAAACACGACTGGAGCCGGAAGCGCTCGCCCAATCCGGGAAGGTCCCAGTCAAAATAGGCCGCTGAATGGTCAACGATAACTCGCTCGAGTTGGGACAGACGCGCGGCCAGCGCCGCGCATAGCGTATAGGGCGTCGATTGCGCCAGCGCGATTCCGACGTGGTCGCCCGAGCCGACGTGATTCAGGGCTTCCTCAGCCGTGGTCAAGCGGCGCCCCAGGAGCGCGCGCCAATCCAATCCATCATGAGGCCGAGACTTTCCTGGTTCCAACGTCAATGCTCGCGAGATCCGACGAACGATATATCCAAAAGGCGCGCCAGCCTGGCCACGAAGCCCAGCGCATCGGGCTTCGCGGCCATCGCCTTCGACCGATGACAATTGGTCAGCGCAGGTTGCGCAGACGTCCTGCCTACAGCCCCTGCCGCCGGCGCAGGTCGAACAGACGAGATGGCGACATCGGCAGATCGGTGACGCGGATGCCCAGCGCGCGCGACACCGCGTTGGCCACTGCCGCCGGCGGCGGAATGATCGGGACCTCGCCGACTCCGCGCACACCGAGCGGATGTGCGGGGTTGGGGTTCTCGATCATAATCGTTTCGATCATCGGCAGATCCAGGCAGGTCGGCATCCGGTAGTCGAGGAAGCCGGTGTTCCTGAGCTGGCCGTTTTTGTCGTAGATATATTCCTCGTTCAAGGCCCAGCCGATTCCCTGGGCTACTCCGCCCTGCATTTGGCCCTCGACGTAACTCGGATGCATCGCGCGGCCCACGTCCTGCGCGATCGTACAGCGCAGGACCTGAACCTTTGACGTATCGGGGTCAACTTCGACGTCCACCAGGACGGCGGAGTAATTGGGACCGCCACCGGGAGCCGTGATATCGGAGCGGCCGACGATGGGTCCGCCGGTGCGAAACGCCTTCGACGCGATGTCCGCAATGGTGAGCGGCGCCTTGCCGTTGTTCTTCGAAACCGCCTTGCCGTCGATCCAATCAACGTCCTCGGGAGTGACCTCCCACATCTTGGCGGCGCGTTCCTTCAACTGGCGCACCGCATCCTCGGCCGCCTTCATCGACGCCAGCCCCGCCGCCGCGCCGGTACGGCTGCCGGCGGTGGGGTCGGTGCTGCCAATCGAATCGGTGTCGGCGACCGTCGGCCGAATCTGGTCGGCGCGTACGCCCAAAAATTCCGCCGCGACCATCGCGCACGCGGCGCGCGAACCCCCGATATCAACCGACCCGGTGATGAGGCTGGCGGTCCCATCAAGATGGATATTCAGGATCGCGGAGGACTGCAGTCCGCCGGTATGCCAGGCCCCGACGGCGAGGCCGCGGCCGCGCAACTTCCCGGTCAGCTTGGATTTGTAATGCTCGCTGTTCTTGAGCGTTTCGAGGACCTGGACGTAACCAAGCGGCGGATGAGGCGGACCCGCCAACGAGCGGCCACCGGTGCGAGCGCTGTTCTTGATTCTGATCTCGATCGGATCGATTCCGCACTTTTGCGCCAACTCGTCGATCACCGATTCAACCGCGAACGCCGACTGAGTCGCGCCGGGCGCCCGATACGCGCCGGTCTTGGGCCGGTTGCACACCACGTCGTAACCGTCGATCACGTAGTTGGCGATGTCGTAGGCCGAGATCGCGGTCATGCATCCGATATATACCACCGAACCCGGAAACGCTCCGGCCTCGTAGGCCATCCACACTTCCGCCGCGGTGAACTTGCCGTCCTTGGTCGCGCCCATCTTGCACTTCAGGTAGCTGCCGGGAGTGGGTCCGGTCGCCTTTTGCACCTCGGCGCGCGTCATCACCATCTTGACCGGGTGCCCGGTCATCTTGGACATCACCAGCGCCAGCGGCTCGTAGTAAACCATCAGTTTGGCGCCGAAACCGCCGCCAATCTCCGCCGGTATCACCTTGATATCGCTGACTGGCATGTCTGCCGTCGCCGCGCACATCGAGCGCACGTCGAACGTCCCCTGGGTCGAGCAATATACCACCGCCTTGCCGTCGGGCTGGTAGTAGGCCAGCGCGTTGTGCGGTTCGATATAGCCCTGATGCACGGTCTCGGTGCGAAACTCGTGCTCGACGATATAGTCGGCGTCCTTGAATCCCTGCTCGAGGTCGCCGTGATCGTAATGGATATGCCGGGCGACGTTGGAAGGCTTCCCGCTCTCATCTTTCACGTCATCGCGCAGGACCGGAGCCTCGGGCTTCATCGCCTCCATCACGTCGAGCACCGGGGGCAGCACCTCGTAATCGACCTCAATCAGGTCGAGCGCTTCCTCGGCGACATGCGGGCTGGTCGCGGCCACCATCGCCACGCCGTGGCCATGGTACAGAACCCTGTCCTTGGCGATAAGGTTCTCAATCAGATGATGCTGGTTGTAGGGCATCGAGCCGCTGTAGCGGTAGCCAACGTCGGGCTGCGGCGGGAGGTCCTTATAGGTGATGACCGCTTTGACGCCGGGATGTTTCAGCGCTTTTTCGGTGTTGATTGATTTGATTCGGGCGTGCGCGTGGGGGCTGCGCAGAACTTTGGCCCACAGCATTTCCGGCAGGCTGTAGTCCGCGCCGTACTTGGCCCGGCCGATCACCTTCTCGACGCCGTCGTGGCGAACCGGGCGCGTGCCGATAACCTTGAATTCCTGTACCTGATCCGACGCTGTGCTCATGACCGCCCTCCTGCAGGTAAAACGGCTCAGGGTGAGCCGCGCTGAGTCCTAACGTTAGCAGGCGGGAGCAGTTCAGTCTTCCCGCCAATCCCAGGTTTGGTCTCGCAGATTTTACCGGTCTGGGCAAGCGCGGCAACGAAAATCAATCGGCCCGCAGCGCCCCTGACACTGGGTGGTGGTCTCTCATTGCGCAACCACCCCATTGTTCCGATAATGCGCCCATCCTCCACGGCGGGTGACGATAATGGCCAACGTCGAACAGACCACCGCTTCCATTTGGCAGACCATGCAAAAAGGGGAACCGGCCGCGGCAACCCTGCGCAAGTCCTTGACGCTGGACGACGCCTACCAGGTCCAGCTAAGTCTGCTCGCGCGATGGCAGGCGGCGGGGAAAAAGCTTGCCGGCTGGAAAATCGGTCTGTCCGGCGCGTCGGCGCGCAAGCGGATGGGTCTGTCGGAGCCATTCACCGGGTACCTGCTCGACCATGGCCATTTTGAATCCGGTCATTCGTTTGATTATGAATCGATTCCCCGTCCGATTCTCGAATCCGAACTCTGCTTCACTATCGGCAAACGGATCGGCGGCCCGGGCGTGACCCGGGAGCAGGTGCTCGGCGCAATCGGCGCGATCGCACCGGCATTCGAGATCGCATTCACCGGCACCATCATGGCCGATATGCCGCTGGGCATCGCCGATGGCGCGGGCCAACTCGCCTACGTCACCGGCAAGGCCCTCGCGCCCTACCCGCTCGAACTGGACCTCGGCGCCGTCAGCGTCGAATTGCGCAAGCACGGCGAGGTCGTCGATCGCGCAGTCAATCGCGAGGTCAATGACGATCCCCTGGAATGCATCGCGTGGCTGGCCAATCACCTGGCCAAGTACGGCCTCGCCCTGGAAGCGGGCCAGCGCGTAATCACCGGGAGCGTCACCAAACCAGTTGCAATCGCAAAAGGCGATCGCTTCGAGTCCACCTTCGCCGGTATCGGAACGGTGTCCGCGTCGTTCGTGTAGCAACCACGCGCCTTTTCTGTTCCCTTATCCTGGCCTAAAGCGAAGATACTTTTGCGCCTCGAGCGCACGAACACATTGTCGCAGAGGCCCTTTCTGTTCCCTCTCCTTATCCTAGGAGATCCTACGAGAGGGCGAGGGAGAGGTTACACGTCTCGATCCAAAGCACACCTCTCGCCTCACAGCCACAGTCATTGCGCACAATCTCTGCCCGGAATTACTCTCAGTTGAGAGGGTGGCGGAGACTCTTTAAGATCACCTCCGCCACCCCTGCAATCTTACCTAGGCCGACGCCGCTTGTGCCGCGGGCGCGCTCTCTTCAATTGGCCCAAACTGAGTACTGACCGGACTGTTGATATCGAACGGACTATTCAGCCCCAGTTCCTTGCCAAACTCGCGGATGCGCGGCAGCACGTCCTGGCCCAACAGGCGAATGCAGGTCTTGGTGTCCTCGTGGCTGATACCGCCGTCGCTGCCCCACAGCGCCAGGATCGACGGACGGGTATGCTCGATCAGGTACTTGAGCTTGGCGACGCATTGATCGGGAGTCCCCGCCACCAGCGATAAGGTCTCCAACTGCTTCTCGAACGGCGGCTGCGCGTCGAATCCCGGACGGTAGCCATTGCGCACTTCCGCCAGTCCACGCCGCGTCTGCGGTGCCAGGAATCCGGAGGGCGCCGCCCAGATCGGATTGCCGACGCCGACGAACTGTCCGTTCATCCACATGAACTCGCGCGCGTTGCGAATTGCCTTCTCTTCAGTCTCCGCCACGTGGCAGCGGATCAGATAGCCGCGGTTTTCGGGTCCCGCCGTGTAGCCGACCTCGGCCGCGGTGTCGTCGTAAAGCTTCCAGACTTTCTTGGCCTCCTCGATCGGCAGGTTCAAGGCGATGTAGGGATAGCGATGTTTGGCCGCGAAGATCACCGTCTCGCGGCTGGTGACGCCGGGGATCCAGACCCGCGGATGCGGCTTTTGCAGCGGCGTAACCCAGGGATTCACGACCCGGAACTGGTAATGGTTCCCCTCCCAGCGCCAGGGCCCCGGGGTCGTCCAGATTTTGACGATCAGATCATGGGCTTCCTCGAAACGCTCGCGATTAAACGCCGGGTTGGTGTTGGTGGCGAGCGATTCAGTACCGCCGCCGCGCACAAAGCCGGAGACCAGCCGCCCCTTGGAGACCAGGTCGATCATCGCCAACTCTTCAGCCAGCCGGATCGGATTTTCGGAAATCGGCAGCGGATTGCCCAGCAGCACAATCTTCACCCTCTTCGTCATCCCGGCGAGCAGCGAGGCAAAGATATTGACCTTGGCCTGCATGCAGAACGGGCCGTTGTGATGCTCGTTGAGCATGATCCCGTCGAAGCCCACTTCCTCCGCCAGGATGTATTCCTGCAGCCGCTCATTGTAGAGCCGGCTACCCTCCTTGGGGTCGAAGTAATGGTTGGGAAAAATCAGGATCGAATACCCGAGACGGTCAGCCTCCTTGGCCGGATAAGCGGACATCGGCTGCTCGGTGAAATACATCAGATGCATCGAAAAAGACTCCTCTCGTCATGCGGCCGGCCAACAATCCGATCGCCCAGCATGACCTGAACAATTGTTCCGGTATTTAATTTCCCATTATCATCGAGATCTGCTGCTGGTACAACCGGGAGCGCGTTTGAACGACCGCGCCCTGAGGTGGTAGAGACAGGTGTCTGCTATCGGAGATTGCCTATGAGCCGCACCTATAACGTTATCGATGCGGACGGCCATGTGTTGGAGCCGCTGGACCTGTGGGAGAATTACATCGATCCGGCGTTTCGTGATCGCGCGCCCCGATGCCATATCGACGAGCGCGGCAACGAGCACATGATCTTCGAAGGGCGGATGTTCCCCGGCGGAAATAAGGGACTGGGGCTGAGCGGCGGCGTCGGCACCGGAAAGAACCATCAGCGGCCGCCCATCGAGATGAAATACTACGAAGGCCGCAAGGGCGGCTTCGACCCGCACGCGCGGATTGCCGATCTCGACCTTGACGGCATCGACGCCGTGTTTCTCTATCCAACCCTTGCGCTGAACGCCGGCAGCATCCAGGACCCGCCGTTGGCGGCCGCGGTCTGCCGTGCCTACAACCGATGGCTGGCGGATTTCTGCAAGCCCTATCCGGACCGCCTTTTTGGCGCGGCGCAACTGCCGATGCAGTCAGTCGAATTGGCCATCGAAGAGATGCGCCACGCGCGCAAGGAACTGGGCATGCGATCAGGATTCGTGCGTCCCAACCGTTACCACGGACGCGCGCTGGATGACCCCGCCTACGATCCGCTATGGGCGCAGGCGCAAGAACTGGACTTTGCGATTGCCCTGCATGAGGGTATCGGCGGGATGCCCGCAGTGGGCGCGGATCGTTTCGACAACGTCGGCGCCAGGCACATCGTCTGCCACACGATGGAGATGATGGTGGCGTCGCTATCGCTCATCTGGGGCGGCGTCTGCGAACGCTTTCCCAAAGTGCGCTTCGCCTTCCTGGAATCAGGCGGCGGATGGATGGCGGCGTGGCTGGATCGCATGGACCGCCACTTCGACGAAAGCAAAGTATGGGGCCCGCCGGTACACACCAAGCCGAGCGACATCTTCAAACGCCAGTGCTGGATCTCCTTCGAACCGATAGAGGGCACCATCGCATCGATGGCGGAATACCTGGGCCCCAACAAGATTTTGTGGGCGACCGACTATCCTCACATAGACGGCTTCTTCCCCGGCGCCCCGGCAATGATTGCCGAGAAGCTCCCCCAACACCTCCGCCAAAAAGTAATGGCCCAAGGCGCCATCGAGTTCTACAACCTGCGCTGACCACCGGCACAAAAGACGCTTCTTTCCCTCGCCCCGGATCTGGATAACCTCGCCCGGAAGGGAGAGGTCGGCGCGCAGCGCCAGGTGAGGGTCCGCAACGTCTGGCGCCGTCTTCCGGCGCCAGGCACTGGAGTTTCTACATTTTCGCTGTGATCTTCTCGCTTTTTACACGCTGTTGTGACGCTGTTTGCGAAACTGGAAGCCTCGTGGTGACCGAGGGTCGGGGTGTCTGAATCAGTGGGACAGGCGTCCCTGCCTGTCGATGATGCGCGAGCTTTTTTTGCTCGCGCCACTGCTGCCCATGGAAATGCTGGCCGCGATCGATGAGCACTACTCGTTGTCATGGCCGGTACGGTGACAGCTCTCAAATGTGGCGCGAGCCAGGAAGCTCGCGCAGCATCGACAGGCAGGGACGCCTGTCCCACTATTTTCAGAGTCCTTGCCCCCTGCGGCGTCCCTTTCGGCCACTTTATCGACACCCTCTGAGAGCCAGCGTTGCCCGCGAAATGTATAAACTCCAGCGTCTGGCGCCGTCTTCCGGCGCCAGACATCAAATTTCTGAAGCTCGGTGTTGAAAACCTGCACCGCGCGCCAACGTTTTTCAGTCATCACTTCTGGGACCGCTAAATACCGATGGAGGCACCTTAAGGGGGACGTTTCATCGTCATCCCGAGCGAGCCGAGCGACAGCGAGGCGACGAGGGATCAACGCGCAGCGATTTGTCTGAAACGGCACCGCAGAAATGAATCGCTCCACGTTGATCCTCAACTCCGCCGCAGGACATGCGGCAGCGCCCGGCATGCCAAAACGAATCCATGAACTCCCAGGAATGGAAGCGTGTCGGTACAATCGAGGACATGATGCGTATGCGGAAATCAGGGCGTAGCGGCACTCGAACGAAAAGTCGATGAACTCGGTTTGCATCAGCAGGTCGAAGAGGAACTGTCCCAGATCGTGATCGAGCACAAGATTGCGCAGTTGCGCAAGCGCCGGGGGCTCACGCAGGCGGCGCTTGCGCGGCGTTCGGGTGTCAGCCAGCCGATGATCGCCCGAATCGAATCCGGCAAACTGGGCAATCTTACTTTGAAGACCCTGGCGAGGACCGCGCGCGCTCTGGGAGCGAAGCTGAAAGTAGAGTTGGTGCCTGATCGCGCAACAGCTACGCGGCCCCGCAGCCGAACCGCGAGGACTTGAGCGCTGAGGCATTAACCTTCACCCTTCCGCTCACCAGCTATCCACGAAGCGATGCTTCTTCGTCGTGCGCGGGGACGGCGGGGGCGTGGAGCGCAGCGTTGATGTGATCCAGCGGCGGGAGTCGGCGGGGTCGATTACTTCGTCGATGCCGAAGTGGGTGGCGCTGTTTAGCGCCTTGCCGCTGCGATACAGTTTGGCGACCATTTCGTCGAATTGCTTTTTGCGCTCCGCCGGGTCCGCGATTGCTGCCAGTTCGTTGCGATAGGCCAGCTTTACCGAGCCCTCCAGGGCCATCGGGCCGAATTCGCCGGTTGGCCACGATACGCAGAATGCCGCGGTGTCGTAGGCGCCGCCGGACATCGCGATTGCGCCGAGTCCGTAGGCTTTGCGCAGGATGATCGTCAAATACGGCACCGTGACGTTGGCCGCAGCCAGAAACATCCGCGAGGAATGGCGCACCAGGGCGGTCTTTTCGATATCCGGGCCGACCATGATTCCCGGCGTGTCGCACAGGAACAGCAGCGGGATATCGAACGCGTCGCACAGGGTGATGAAGCGCGCGGCCTTGTCGGCGCCGTCGCTGTCGATCGCGCCCGACAGCTTCATCGGATTGTTCGACACCACCCCCACCGGACGCCCTTCGATCCTGAACCAGCGACGTGACCATCGTCTGGCCGAAATGGCGCCGCAGCTCCAGCACCGATCCGGCGTCGGCGATAGTCTCGATGATCTGCCGGACGTCGTACACGCGCAGCCGGTTCTCCGGGATGATTCTTCGCAGCAGCCGCTGATCGGGGCATTCCCAATCGCGGATTGCGCCCTGAAAGTAGGACAGATACTGCTTCGCCACCATAACCGCTTCGGCTTCGTCGGCGACCGCGATATCGACCACGCCGCTGGGCACCTGGACGTCGATCGGACCGACCTCTTCGGGACGAAACACGCCCAGGCCGCCGCTTTCGATCATCGCCGGCCCGCCCATCCCGATGTTGGTGTTTTTGGTCGCGATGATGACGTCGCAGCATCCGAGCAGCGACGCATTGCCGGCGAAGCATCGGCCCGACACGATTCCAACCAGCGGCACCAGGCCGCTGAGCGTGGCGAAGTCGTGGAAGGTGCGGCTGCTGAAGTCGCCGTCGGTGTCCCCCGGCCGCCCGCCGCCGCCTTCGGCGAACAGCACCAGCGGCAGGTGGAAGTTGCGCGCCATCTCGAACATCCGATCTTTCTTGCGATGATTCAGATGGCCCTGGGTCCCCGCCAGCACCGTGAAGTCATAGGCGATTACCACGCAATGCGAACGCTGTGGGCCGAACAAATCTCCGTTGATGGTTGCATGGCCGGTGATGAGTCCGTCCGCTGGCGTGTTCTTGATCAGGTCTTCCATGGTGCGGCGGCGGCGCTGGGCGGCAACCACCAGCGGCCCGAACTCGACGAAGGTGCCGGGGTCGCACAAATCCTCGACGTTTTCGCGCGCGGTGCGCTGGCCGGTCTTGCGCCGGCGCGCGACCGAGTCGGGACGCGCCGCGTCCAGCACGATTTCGTGGCGCGCCATCACCTCGGCGAGATCCGGGCGGATGTATTCAAGGTCGACGACCTCGGCCGCGGCGCCCGCGGACGCGTCCACTTCGCCCTCTTCGATGAAGACCAGCGGATGACCCTCAAAAACCGTGTCGCCCTTCGCGACCGTGATCCGCCGCACGATTCCGCTGGTGGGCGAATGAATCACGTGCTCCATCTTCATCGCTTCCATGACCGCAAGCTGCTGGCCCTGGCGGACGGCGTCGCCCTCGCGCACGTCGAACGAAACGATCGTCCCCTGCATCGGCGCGGCGACCGCGACCGTATTCTCCGGTCCGGCGATTTCATAGCTTCCCGCGCCCTGCGGCGCGGCGGGCGTCGGCGCCGGCGTTGCCGCGCCCGCCCCCGACTTGCCATGTTGCAGCACCGCCAAGGGATCGACCGTGTCGACTTTTGCGCCCGCCAGACGAGGCGCCGCCGCGGGCTGATGGAAGTACAGACGCCGATGCGCGGAGTCCTCGGCATCGACTAGTTCAGCGATTCGCTGCTCGACGAACCGGGTGTGGATCCGATGCACCACGAAATCGGGATGCTTCAGCAGGGTCTGGAGAAAGCCCAGGTTGGTGGCCACGCCTTCGATGCGGAACTCGCACAGGGCGCGATACGCCTTGTTGACGGCGTCGGCAAAGTTGGGCGAAGACGAACGCACGATGAGCTTGGCCAGCAGCGAGTCGAACCTGGGATTGGTGGTGTAGCCGGTATAGGCGAAGGTATCGACGCGGACACCCGGTCCCGACGGCGGCTCGAAAGCGCTGAGCTTGCCGCCAGAGGGGTGCGCGGCGCCGTCCGCGCCCATCGATTCGGCGTTGATTCGGAGCTGAATCGCAAAGCCGCGCGGCCGGGCGATATCGTCTTGACGTAAACCGAGTTCCGCCAGCGACTGCCCCGCGGCAAGCTGCAGTTGAGCCTGGACCAGATCGACGCCGGTGACCTCCTCGGTCACGGTATGCTCGACCTGCAAGCGCGGATTGGCTTCGATAAACGCGAACCCGGCGTCGTCGCCGCCGTCGGCGTCAACCAGGAACTCAAAGGTGCCGAGGCTGTCGTAGCGCGCGCCACGCGCGATGCGCAACGCGCTTTGCGTCAGGCGCTCGCGCATCGCGTCGCCGATCGCGGGACTCGGCGCGACCTCGACCAGCTTCTGATGGCGCCGCTGAATCGTGCATTCCCGCTCCCACAGGTGAATCACCTCGCCCGTCCGGTCGCCCAGGACCTGCACCTCGATATGGCGGGCGGCCGGCATCAAACGCTCGACGTAAACTTCGCCGCTGCCGAAGGCGGCGCGCGCCTCCGACTGGCATCGCTCATAAGCAGCGTCGAGGTCTTCCAATCGATGCACCACGCGCATCCCGCGGCCCCCGCCGCCGGCGACCGCCTTGATCATCACCGAGTCTCCCGGGCGCTGCGACCCGAAGAACTCCCGGGCCTGCTCCAGGCTGGTCGCACCCAAGGTGGCGTCAAGCACCGCAACGCCGCATCGATCGGCCAACAATCGCGCCCGCACCTTGTCGCCGAAGATCTCGAGGATTTCGGGCCGCGGTCCGGCAAACGCGATCTGCTCCTGCGCGCAGCGGCGGGCAAAATGGGCATTCTCGCTCAGGAATCCGTAGCCCGGATGGATCAGGTCGCAGCCGGCCTGCCGCGCGACCGCCACGATCTGTTCGAGGTCGAGATAGGCAGCCGCACCGACCCCGCTCAAAGGGAGCGCTTCATCCGCCTTGACGGTATGGAGGGACCCCGCGTCATCCTCGGAAAAAACCGCCACCGTGCGCATCCCCAGTTCGGCGGCGGCACGGAACACGCGGATGGCAATTTCGCCTCGATTGGCGACCAGAAGGCTTTTCGCAATCATCGGTTAAGAACGCACCCAAGCTACTTAAATTTCGCCGGTCAATCCCATTGGACCAGGCGGCGCGCCTTGAAGATAAATGATTTTGCGCCGGAAGACACCATCCGTGCGCTGCTATGCGACAGTCGGCCGGCGCCCCAAGGTCATCTCTATCTTTACGCAATTTACCACTGCCTGTAGCGCTACATGCGCTGTATGGCAGTAACTCTCGGGTTGTGGACGACCGCGAAAAGGTTCCCGCGGTACGCACGGGCAAAACTTGGCGGCTTCAGGTGGAATTTCAGACGAGGAGAGACCGACGCGGTTATCCAGGTTCTCCTGACAAATGGTCACGGAGAGGACCTGGAGACGCTTAAGGTCACCAAACCGCATGAGCACGCCTTGACGGAGGAGTTGATGTAGCCTTAGGGTCAAGGTCGGGTGGGGACCGATAGCGCAAACCCGAGGCCGTCTCGTATGACCGCCAGGACACAGGAACGGTTGTCAATTCCAAAGCCTCGTGCGGAAACCGGGGGCGGGGCGAATCCTGCGGATTCGCCCACATTGGAAAGAGCCTGCTCGCGCATCCTCCATTGGCTCAACGACCAGCAACTGGACAGGCTAAGAAGGGTCGCGTCGATTGAACGCGTGCGCGCGCATTCGGCGATCGCGCCCGATGACAACAACCTGCGCTTTTTGGTGACCGGCGCGGTGCGATGCAGCTACACGGACCAGGGCTGCAGGCGCAGGCTGTCCAATTTTCTCGGTCCCGGCGATATGGTGCAAAATCCGTTTTTTTGTTCGCCGGGAACGTTTCGAGTATTCGAGACCATCACCGACAGCAGCGTGCTGAATATTCCGGTCGAACCCTTTGCCGACGCGGTAGTCGGAGTGCCATGGGCAACCTTCAGCCGATCCGTTACCGCGATTCTTGGCACTACCTTCTCACTGCTGGCTCTAAATACGCGGCTGCGCGGAGTGCGGGCGATTTCGCGCCTGGCGCAGGTGCTGCTCGACCTGGCGGCGAGGTTTGGGGTCCAGGACTCCGGTGGGACGGTGCTCACGATCAAAGTGACCAATACCGACCTGGCGGCCTTGGTCGGCTGCTCGCGCCAGCAGTTGACGATGCTGATGAACGAACTCGTCAAGCGTCGGGTGGTCGCCAGGCGATCCAGCCGGATGGTCCTCAACAGCTCCAAGCTGATGACCCTCGCGCGGCTCGGTAGAGTCGGCGTGGTGAACCTGGCCAACGCTCCGCTCTCGCGCTGTTTCCAGATTATGGAAAACGCTCCTCGACCCACCTGACGACCCTCTGACCCCGACGCGGCTTCTTGCGGCGCCCTCCCGCGCGCAAAAGTCGGCAAACTGTAAAGTATCTGACGCCCCGCACGGCCGATGCTCATTGCCCACCCTTCGGGCCTGGGGGAAAAAGGAGATGCAACGCCGCATCGGAGGCAATTCTATGGCTAGCTTGCGAGTGATTTCCGCCGACTCCCACGTGCTGGAGCCGGGCAACCTGTGGACGGAGCGCGTCGACCAGCGCTTGCGCGACAAGGCGCCGCGCGTGGAACCCTACAATGGCGTCCCGTCGCTGATCGCGCCGGGATCGGGGATTCAGCCGTTCGCGCTGACCGGCTTTTCGGCGGCCGGCCGAAGCGGCGAGGACCTCACGAAATTTATCGGCACCGGCTACGAGGCCGCGCGTGCCGGGGGCTGGGATCCGGCGGAGCGGCTCAAGGACCAGGAAATCGACGGTCTCGA
This sequence comes from uncultured Pseudomonadota bacterium, assembly GCA_963805995.1. Taxonomy (GTDB): domain Bacteria; phylum Desulfobacterota; class Binatia; order Binatales; family Binataceae; genus JAJPJA01. The sequence goes on from CAWDWL010000016.1 coordinate 104,798, forward strand.
AGGTGAGGTCGTTTATAGCAGCCTGGGGATGCCGTTGTTCGGGCTCGACGACGGCGGCCTTCAGCAAGCGTGCTTTCGGGCTTACAACGATTGGGTATCGGAGTTCTGCTCCTATAGCCCCAAGCGCCTGTTTGGCATCGCGCTGATCGGCCTGGACGACGTCAAGGAAGGCGTCAAGGAACTCGAGCGCTGCCGCAAGATCGGACTTCGCGGCGCGCTTATTGCCGGTCTGCCGCCAGAAGATCAACCTTACAGCAGCCGCGCCTACGACCCGTTCTGGCAGGCGGCGGCGGAACTGGGGATGCCGATTTCATTGCACGTGGTGACAGGGCCCGGCGCAAGCATCTGCTGACGCCCACCGCGCAGCAGATTGCGGCGCGCGAAGGCGACGCGCCCGGGATCGGGATGATCGCGCTGTACATGTTCCTGACCACCGACGTGCAGCAGTCGCTGTTCACGATTCTGCTCGGCGGCGTATTGGAGCGGTTTCCGAAGCTCAAGATCGTGTCGGCCGAAAACGACACCGGCTGGCTGCCGCATTTCATGTACCGGATGGATCACGCGTACAACAAACTGCATCATCGCGCCAAGCTGAACCTGGCGATGACGCCGGGCGAATTCATGCGGCGTCAGGTCTTCGCAACGTTCCAGGACGACCCGATCGGACCCATGACCTACAAGTACTTCGGCACCGACAACTACATGTGGGCCTCCGACTTTCCGCATCCCGATTCCACCTTCCCCGATTCCCACAAGGTAATAGCAAAGGATTTTGAGGGCGTGCCTGAGGAAGTCAAAAAGAAGATGGTGTTCGACAATGTCCGCCGGTTGTACGGAATCGAATAGTAAAAGGAGCCGGCGCTGAAAATCCCGTTTAACCGGATTTCCGTTTTACAAGTGGACTGACGATACGACGGGTCCATCCGTAACGACTACTTTGAAGGAGTAAAGCTGGCGGGGCATCGAAGATGTCCCGCCTCTGGAGTTTCTACATTTTGCCTTAATTTTCTCTCCCAGTCCGGGGAGAAGAGCGTCGCGGCGGCACTCCAGAGAGGGTCCTTTGTCAGAGCGCCTGCTTCAGGCGCGCGATTATGAGTTCCGATGACGAATTGCGCGATCATTTCCGGCGCCTTCGGCCTGAGTGAGCTGAGGAAGAGCGAAGTTGTTGGCGCACCTACAGAGCCAAGCGCTTTGCGGGATTTCAAATTCAGCCGGCAGCACCACATTGGTCCATACTTCGCAGATTTTGCAGCGTACGCGCCACCAGATTATCGAACTCGACGGCAATCACCATGCCGAGCCGGAGCAGGAGCGCACGGATGCCTTGAGAACTGCTTGTCTCACCGAGTAGGGTTATCGAGTGCTGCGATTTTGGAATGCAGAAGTGAACACCGAGATCGAAGATGTGCTCGAAGCGATTTATGCGGCGCTGACGGTTTCAGTAATCGCGCGCCTGAGCAGGCGACGTTGACAGAGGACCCTCTCTGGGGCGCCGCGGCGGCGCCCTTTCCCCCGAGCGGGGGAGAAAATTACAGCGACAATGTACAAACTTCAGGCGCGAGGCTTTTTGCTCGAGCCACTGCTGCCCATGGAAATGCTGGCCGCTGATGATCACTATTCGTTGGCATGGCGGGCCGGTGACAGCTCTCAAATGTGGCCCGAGCCAGGAAGCTCGCGCTCCGACCACAGGCACTGACGCCTGTCCAACTGATTTCAGAGTCCTTGCCCCCTGCCGCTTCCCTTTCGGCGACTTTATCGACACCATCTGAGAACCAACTTGCCCGCGTATGTATAACCTCCTCATGACAGCGGATCACGTTTTAGTTGAAGGGAATTCATGATCCTCAAGGAGCCCGAGCCAACGTCCGATCGATTGAACAGGAGCCACGTTCATGGCGGCGCGGGCTCACCGAGTGTCGTAGTTGGCAACGCCAACCAGGTATATCTGACCTCCAATGTACCAGTAACTGTACCGGGTGGTTCAGCGTTACAGCGGAACATCTACGTCTCGGGCGATGACGGTCTCACCTTCTCATATAACAACACTATACGTACCAGCGCTCCCGGTAACACTTTAGTGTTTACCCCGGCCAGCCTAATCGTCGATCCGGCGTTTCCTGATAACTATGCGGAATTCGGAGCAGAGGCGCATGCGGGTACCCCGGGAACGCTGGCGTCTTTTGTTAGCAACGGAGATATCACCCTAAAGGCGCTGCCCGCTGTTGAAACGCCGATTGGTTTTTTTGATGGTACCAGCGGTAACGTCTTCTTTCCGATCAGCGGGTTCTTTTATCCCGGCCACTCGGCCTTTCTCGCGTTCGCTCCGAACCATCCATATATCGCGACCAACCCAAACCAATTTTATTTGTTGCAAATTACAATGGCGACACCGGGGGCGGTTTCATGGCCGATTCCGATAACCAACATCGTGAACACCTATGCAGTAGCTAATACGAACGGAGCCGCATTCGTTGTGGAACAGGGAGCGCCCGGAACCATTGTCCCGGGCACCTGCCGATAATCTGGCGAGTCTAATAAAGAGCGCGGGTCGCGAACGAGTCTAAAACCGGGGAGTTCATGCAAATAATTCGGCTTTAAACCGCATCCTGGGAGAACCAGCGGCCGCTGCGCGGTTGACGACCGGCAGCGGTCGCGCGTTATATGGGCTCAGCAAAATTGTTGCTCCGCGGCTAGGGCGGAGCGATGGAGGTCAGATGGCTGAACCCGTGAAGCAGAACCTGACGGGCCTGCGCGTGCTCGATATCACCCAGTATATCGCCGGTCCCACGCTGGGCCGGATTCTCACCGATCTCGGCGCGGAGGTCGTAAAGCTGGAGATGCCGCCGGGGGGCGAATATTCGCGCCGCGGAGGTTTTCCACCCAGGGTGGAGGGACAATCGCCCAACTACATCTATTACAATCGCGGCAAGCGCTGCGTCTGCATCGACTTCAAACGTCCCGAAGGCGCCGCAATCGTCGTCGAGCTGGCGCGCCATTTCGACGTCGTAATCGAAAACTATACGCCCGGCGTGCTGAGCAAGTATGGGCTCACCTACGAAGCTTTCAAGGCAGTGAACCCGCGGATCATCATGTGCTCGGTTTCCGGTTTCGGCCAGACCGGATCGCGGGTTGGCCTGCCCGGCAACGACATGACCGCGCAGGCGCTTTCCGGTTTGCTCCATCTGACCGGCACTGACGACGGCATGCCGGTCTATCCCGGGATGTACCTCGCCGACGGCGGCGGCGGCGTCAACGGCGCGGCGGCGGTACTGGCCGCGTTGTATTACCGCGACCGCACCGGGGTCGGACAGTATATCGACGTCGCGCTTTACGAATGCGTCTTCCATATCCACGACGTCTTCCTGATGCAGCATCTGTTCACTTACGGCGATTACAATCCGGGCCCCACCGGACGCCATCGCCCCGGCGCCACGCCGTGCGGGCTGTTCCAGACCCGCGACGGTTGGATCGTGTTCACCGTGCTCAACCATAACTGGGAGCGTTTTACCAAGGATATCGGCAGACCCGATTTGCTGACCGACGAGCGTTTCAACCCCTATTACATCCGCTGGGACAACCGCCATTTGCTCGAACCGATCGTGGAAGAATGGTTCCAATCGCTGGGCAGCCGCGAAGAAGTGCTCAAGTTCCTGCTCGACCGCCACTACCTGGCGGCGCCGGTGATGGACCTGCGCCAAACCGTCGAGATGATCAAGGGCGAAGGACGCGGGGCACTGCAAAATCTCGACGTTCCGGGCTACGGGGAGGTCCCGGTGCCCAAGGTTCCCTACCTGTTTTCGGAGACCAAGGTGGAATTCAAGCCGATCCTGTCGATGGTCGGAGAGGACAATCGCGCGATTCTCAGCGAATTGCTGGGTTACAGCGAGCAGCAACTCGACGAACTCCAGGCGGCGGGGATTCTGATCGAGGACCGCGAACTCCCGGAAATCCGCAAACACCGCAAATAGGGCGGTTCAATTTGATCCGATATCGCAACCAACGCGACGCGATTGCGGCCGCTGTCTTGCGGGCCGCCGGGCGGCCAGCCCGTTAACCACAGTCGAGGCCAATTCCATGAGAGCAGCGGTCCTCCAGGGTCCCTGCAAACTGAGTATTGAAGAAGTCGAAATCGACCGGCCCAAAGGGCCAGAGGTGCTGGTCAAAATCAAGGCCACCGGCGTCTGCCATAGCGACCTCCACTATTACGAAGGTAATCTTCCCGCGCCTAATCCCTGCATTCTCGGCCATGAAGCTGCTGGAATCGTCGAAGAGGTCGGGCCGACGTTACCGCCTTCAAACCCGGCGACCACGTCATCCAGTTGCCAATGATCTATTGCGGCCATTGTCCCCGATGCATCTCGGGCTACCCCACGCTATGCACCAATCCCGGAGCCAGCCGGCGGCGCGACGGCGACAAGCCGCGCACCGCGTGGCACGGCAAGAAAATCACCCCAACCGCCGACGGCGGCTCGTTTGCCGAACAGGTGCTGAGCCACGAGAACGGGTTCGTCAAGATTCCCGACGACGTGCCGCTGGATCGCGCGGCGCTGGTCGGATGCGGCGTTATCACCGGGGCCGGCGCGGTGCTGCGTACGGCCGAAGTCAAGGCGGGCAGCACGGTCGCAGTCTTCGGATGCGGCGGAATCGGCCTGTCGGCAATCCAGGCGGCGCGGTTGGCAGGCGCGCGCAAAATCATCGCGGTGGACGTACTCGAAAATAAGCTGGCGACCGCGCGCCGCCTGGGCGCGACCGACACCGTCGACGCCGCTTCCACGGACCCGGTCAAGGCCATCCGCGAAATGACCGAGCGGCGGCGTTGACTATGCCTTCGAAGCCATCGGCAGCGTCGAGACCGCGCGGCAGACCTTCGAATGCACCGCGACTCGCGGCACCGCGGTAATTATCGGCGCTATCGGCGGCCGCCAGACGACCTTGCCGATTTCGTACGGGCTGCTGATGGGCGAACGCAAGCTGATGGGCTCGATCCTCGGCTCGACGCGCTTCGTTATCGACGCGCCCAACTATATCGATCTCTATCGTCAAGGACGCTTTAATCTGGACGAGATGGTAACGCGCCATTGCCGCCTGGACGATTTGCTGGAGGCCTTCGAGTTCATGAAGCGCGGCGAGGTAATTCGCTCGGTGGTGATTTTCGACTGAGCGGGGCGCTCACCGCGGCTGAACAAACGTGCGATAGGGTTTGACTCCTAACGCGATCACGGATTAGGTGCTAGATTTAAGGCAGAGGTTGTCGCCAGTGCGCTCAAGCTTGTCTTGTTTTGACCAAAGCGGGTTCGGCAAATGCGACCAACGTCCGCCAGCTTGAGGGCGGCAGCCGCCGGGTTTGGGGAACACAATTCGCGCGCCCCGCGGGGTGTGAAGGAGAACAGCGATGAAAACCGGATTCATGGGATGGCTTCAGCTTCCGAAGCCGTGGGACGCCGATTCGGAATATAACATTTGGAATAACGGGCTCGAGCAAATCGAGCTCTGCGACCGTATCGGAATCGACCATCTGTGGGAAATCGAGCATCATTTCCTCGAGGAATACTCCCACTCTTCGGCGGGCGAGAGTTTCCTCGCCGCCTGCAGCCAGCGCACCAAGCGCATCCGTCTCGGATCCGGAATCTGTCTGCTGCCGCCCAACTACAACCATCCGGCGCGCGTCGCCGAGCGGGTCGCGGCACTCGACCTGATGAGCAACGGGCGCGCCGAGTTCGGCACCGGCGAGTCCACCAGCTTCACCGAACTGGACGCCTTTCACGTTTCACGCACGGAAAAGCGCGCGCAGTGGCGCGAAGCGCTGGGCGTGATTTGCCGCATGATGGTGGAGGAGCCGTTCAAAGGCGCGCAGGGCAAATACTTCACCATGCCGCCGCGCAACGTGATTCCCAAGCCGCGCCAGAAGCCGCATCCGCCGGTATGGGTAGCCTGCTCGCGCCAGGAGACCATCATGACCGCGGCCAAGTTTGGCATCGGCGCCCTGACCTTCGGCTTCGTATCGGCCGAAGACGCCCGCAACTGGACCGCGTCTTACTATCGCGTGCTGGCTGACGCCGTGCCCCTGACCTATCGCGTCACCCCCAACGTCGGCTTCCTGATGACCACGCTGTGCGATCGCGACGGCGACCGCGCCCGGCGCATGGCCGAAGAGAACGCCTTTGGGCTGTCGGGCCGGCATTACTATGTCGATGGTGTCCACAAGCCCGGCCTGACCAATCTGTGGGAGATGCAACAGGCGATGCCGCCCGAGCAACGGCTCAATCCATTTGCCAACGCCGTGGGCACACCCGACGAGGTGCGCAAGGTGATGCTGGAATACGAGGCCGCCGGGGTTGACCAGTTAATCCTGATTGTGCAGTTCGGCAAAGTCCCTCATGAGTACGTCTGCGACTCGCTGGAACTGTTCGGCAAGGCCGTGCTGCCAGAATTCATGGAGCGTCAGGAGAAGCGGGAAAAAGAGAAAGCCGAACGCCTGGCGCCGGTGATCGAAAAGGTGATGAAGCGGCGGGTAGAGCCGGAGACGCCCTGGTACAACGAGGAATACACCTACAAGGCCGACGGCTCGATGGTGCGGCATTGGGGCTACAGCCCGGAACTGATGGAGCAAATGGCGGCGCAAGGTCAGACTGCAACGCCCCCGGCCAACGGCGGCAAGAGCACCGCCCCGGCAAGTAATCCAGATTAAACGCGCTACTGACGCAAGCGGGGAGCGCGAAGTTAAACGCGGCGCGGCCAGATGCATCTGGCCGCGCCGCGTTTTTGATGTATGGTTTGAATTCTAACGGAGCGCCGGCCTCCGTGCCGGACCTTTTTCCCAGACCTCGCCGATGCCCGGTCAGAGATCAACCTTGAACGCATGGCGGTCAGCGCCATTGTAGGAAATCCGCCTGGGCTTGACGCGTACCATTCGCAGCGCGGGGTTGCCGAAAAATGGCGCTTCAAAGGCATTCTTTTTAAGGAAGATTTCTTTCAGCGCGTCCCACTCAGCGCCCTTTGGAACCTCGCTCGCGATTCCTTGTACTACCGTCCGGCTGATTTGAAACTTGGCGACGTCGCCCACGTCGCGATTGTCCACGATCACCGTGACCTGCGGCCGCTTGAGCAGATTCTGAAACTTCTCGGCCGTGTCGCCCATGATGAATAGCAGATCGAGCTCAGGGGTTTCGGCAAAGGCTTGAAAGGTGGCGGTCGGCCATTGCTCTCCCTGCGTGACAATTACGGCCATATGCTCCTGCGCGAACAACTCGGCGACTTTCTGCTTCTGACGCCTGGTCCATTGGATGTGCTCCGCGTGCGATTGGTGGATTGAGCCACTGCTATGGGCCCAGTATGGCAGAGAGGCATCGCTGATCTAAGCGTCAATTCGTCAATCGGCCTTCGCGGCTTTTATTGCGACGCGTGCTGGTGCGCTAGCCGGGCTGCGATTTAGCTTTTCTTCTCGCCGGAGGCTTCTATGTGCGGGCCTCGAACGGTCAGCACCGGACACATCGCCTTGCGTACCACGGGCTCGGCTACGCTGCCGAGAATCAGGTGGGCCAGTGTGGTTCGGCCGTGGGTCGCCATCACCACGAGATCAGGATTATGTCTGTCGATCGCCTGCAGAATGCTTCCGACAATGTCTCCGGTATAGATGACCGCGTGATGCTCGATTCCGCCAAGCTTCCTTGCTGTGATATCGGCCAGCCTAGCCTTGGCTTCCGCGTGCTGAGCCTCATTGAGTTCCGGAAGTATTGGGACCTCCCCGAATTGCACCACGAACGGTACTACGTGCACCAGGACAATCGACGCCTTAAAGTGACGCGCGAGTTCGGCCGCCCGGTCCAGCGCAAACGCCGAATTGTCGTCGAAGTCCACCGGACACAGGATTTTGGAGTACGGAAACGCCATCTCTTGGCAAGTACCTCATCTATCGGTGCCGCCTACAACCCCTTGCTCACGCTCGCGGCTCAGATGACACGCACCATTGCAGCCTGGCACCAGCACAGGCTCCCAGCGAGGTCAAGGCCGGAAGGCGTGGCGGCTTACCGGCCTGGACTGCTCTGCGTGCTTTGGCTCCCGCCTAAAGCAGATTGAACTGCTTCACCATTACCGACGCCACCACCGTCTGACCATTGTAGCGCAACGGATACGGACACGTGCACAGGTATTCCGCCGCCGCGGCCGGGATGTCCATCGAGTGGAAGATGCTCATGTCGAAGCCGTACTTGGCGGTCTGGATTTGCACCCGCTCGGTCAGCGTCGCGCCGGGATCGAGGCCGATTACCGGGATACCCATCTCTTCGGTCTCCAGTGCGACCGCCTTGGTAAAACGATCCAGCGCCGCTTTGGTCAATGGATAATGGGGACCGGTGCCGCCGCGTCCGCCGGGGAGGCCGGAGTCCGAATAGGCCGCGGCGGAGGTAGTGTTGATGATGACGCCGCTCTTTTGCTTCGCCATCACCGGCAGGCAGATCTTCGCCGCGATGATCGGCGCCATCACGTTGGCGGCGAGATACTTGTCCCACAAGTCGAAGCTGATATTCAGGAACGGATCGAAGTGCCCTTCCCCGACGTAGCGCGCATTGTTGAGCAGGAAGTCCACACGGCCGTACTTATCCAACGCACTGTGGCACAGGTTTTCGACATCCTTGCGGATGGTCAGGTCGCATTTGACCGGGATCGCGTCGACCCCGAGCGCGCGGATTTCATTGGCGGTTTCGGTCAGTGAACCGGGCCATTCGCTTTCATTCGCACTGACGGTGCGCGCCGCCAGCACGACGTTGACGCCACGTTTGGCCAGCCGCAGCGCCATCTGCTTTCCCATCCCGCGGCTGGCGCCGGTGATAATCGCTACTTTTCCTTTTTGATCCATGGATTTCCCCAGTGCAATCGATCTTGCGTCTATACCAATACGATCAAACTTCAATCGCGCCCGGACCGTTGCGCATTGATTGGACCGCTTCAGGTCCGATCATTGCGCAGGCGCGTCAGCTTCAACGTCTTGATCCGCCATTTGCCGCCGGCCTTCTCATAGGTCTCGTGATAATGCCCATAGCCGTGCAACGTGGTCTTGCCGTCAGGCCATCTGAGCTTGTCTTCCATCGACCAGATACCACGCGCGGCCGTGTCCGAGGTGATTTCGATTTCCGGCATGTGCCCGTGATGCACGGTCACGACTCCATCGAGCACCTTGCTCACGAACGGTATGATGTTGTCCCTGCCCTTTACTATCGACATCCGCTCGGTGCTGCCCGGCGGTTGCTCCTCGCTGACATCCATCGTCGCGTCAGCGGTGAACACCTCCTCCCACCCGGACCATTGCTTGGTGTCCATGCACCGGAAATAGCGGGCCTTGAGCTGCTTGATTTCTTCCACGGCGGCTAAGCGTTCGATGTCGGTCATCGCGTTCTCCTTTTGGCTGCGGCGATTGATGCGGTCAGGCGGCGATTCGGCGCTCAACCGCGGCGCTCACTCCAACCACATATCAGGTTCGGTAATTACCTTGTGGCGCGCAAAGATCGCGTCGATCTCCTTCATATCGGCGTCCGAAATCGTCCAGCCCAGCGCCCCGACGTTCTCGTTGACTTCCTTTTCGTTGCGGCATCCGACCAGCGCCGTGCTGATCACCGGATTGGACGTGGTCCAGCGCAGCGCGAGTTGCGGCAGGTTCTTGCCATAGCGCTTTGCCACCGCCTTGAGTTCTTCCACCGCGTGGATATTTCTGACGAACTGCTCGGGACCGAACAGATGCTGAAACAGGTTGATGCCGCCCAGACGGCCGCGCTTGGAGCGCCAGTCGCTTTCGTCGAAACTCATCTCCGCGCTGAAGGTCCCGCTCAGCATCCCGTACGCCAACGACCCATAGGCCATCACGCCAATTCCATTTTCGCGGCAATACGGAAAGATCTCCTGGCGCATGCGCCGGTCGAACATATTCCAGCAGTACTGCACGACGTCGACGCGCCGCGTGCGCGACGCTTCTTTAATCTGGGCCAGGGTGAAGTTGGAAATCCCGATCGCGCGCGCCTTCCCGCCTTCACCACCTCGTCGAGCGCGGTCATGGTCTCTTCCAGCGGCGTGTTCACGTCGGGCCAGTGCACCATGTAGACATCGACATGGTCGGTGTTGAGGAATCCCAGGCTCTTGTCGATCGAAGCCATGATGCGCTTGCGGTTGGCCTCGCGATAATTGGGCGTGTTGGGGTAGCCGACGCCAAACTTGGTGGTAATGACCGCTTCCTTGCGCCGTCCGCCGAGCGCTTTCGCGAGCGATTTTTCGGATGCTCCCATGCCGTAGGCTTCCGCGGTATCGAAGGAATTGATGCCGAGGTCAAGCGCACGGTTGACCGCCTTGATGAAATCGGTTTCCTCGATACTGCCGTACCCGCCGCCAATTTCCCAACAGCCGATCCCGATCGCGGAAATCTGAATTCCGGTTTTGCCAAATGGACGATACTCCATAATTCGCGCTCCTCTTTGGGCTGGTCTGGCAAAAAGCTACCACAAGCAACCCCGCCGCGGGTAACCAAACGACGGCCCGCGCATCAATCCCGCGGGCACACCAGTGCGGCTGGTTTCAGCATATTCGATGCCTCCATGGGCTTGGCCCGGGGAGGCACCCGATCACTTCGCAGCTCAAAAACTGAACAACGTGGTCAGGTCTCCGATGGCCGGCGAATTCGCAGGCACATAGGGGCTTGACCCCGCCATCGGGTTCGGCAGGTTATCGCGGCTACGCGCTGTGAGCGGTTTGAGCCGCCAGTTGAATTCGATGAACTTCAGCACCGAGACATGGTCGGTGTAGGTATGATCGACCGAGCCCGGTTTCACGAACGGCGAAATCACGATAAGCGGGACCCGCGGACCGTCGCCAAAAAAATCCAGGTGCTGGATGTAACCCGAATCGTAATAGCCGCCGGCTTCGTCGAAGATCACAACGATCGCCGTATGACTCCAGAGGTCGGAGTTGGCCTGGACCGCACCTACAACCTTGCGGATAAAGCCTTCCGCCAGGGGCGCGGTCGACGTGCCCGGATGGCTGTCCAGCAACCCGTCAGGTTTGACAAAGGAGACCGCTGGAAGAGTGCCGTTGTCCACATCGGTAAAGAACGGTTCGATGTCCTCGATGTTGTTTTTCAGCGCGGTCGTCATGATTGACTTGGAGTACTGAAAGGCGTTGCTCAAGTACGAGTAGAGCAATCCCCTAGGATCGGGCGGAAATGGATTATTGGCGAAGTTGTATGCCTCGCCATAATACTTCCACGAAATATTATTGGCCGAGAGTTCGTCGCCGATGGTCGGCACGGAGGACGGCGGCACGATACACGGAATTCCCGCCGGACATGCTGAAGCCGGCGTGGCGCCGCCGACAGTCGTATACGCAGGCAGGTCGTTATTGACCATGTAATAGTTTCCCGATGCGCAATTGCCGCCGTTAAAGACCTTGTAGGGAAGCGCCCCGAGGAAGGCCATGATCGGCAGGACTCCCGGCTGCGTCGTGTCGGCGCATTTGACGAAGGCGGCGCTGCTCCCGCCACCGTCGTCGCCGTCGTTTTTGTACCAGTTGTTGGTGCCGGGAACCGGGTCGGGATCCTCTATGAGTTGCGCCGGCGGCACCACCGGATTTCCGTTGCCATCGCTGTAAAATGGCAGGTCGCCGGTAAACAGCATCTGATGATTGGCGCCCGTGCCACCCGCTATCGCCTGATGGTAGTTGTCGCTGATCGCGTAACTCTGAGCCAGCGACAGCAGGTATGGAAAGTCTCCCAGCGCCATATTGTAAAAGCCGCTCGACACTCCACCGTAAAAGGTCGGACTGGGAACCGGATTGCCATTGCACCGGGCAGAATAACGTGCGCCTGATTCCGGAATCGGAACTTTTCGTCCTTGCCATTATCCATCTCTCCTTGGAGCGCCTTGTTTCCGCGGCGATGCTCCCGGTCGTCCACCGCCGCTCCTAATCGCGATGGCCGCGAAACTTATACGTCCAGGACATAGGCAATACCAGCAATCGGATCAGGCGGATTCAGGTTTTCGGGACTCCCATGGCAGGCAGTCGCACGTAGGCTCGACAGGGCCGCGGCAGACAAGCCGGCCAACGCGCCTGCTTTCAGTGCGAGTTCGGCGTCGGCAGGTTTCATCAATCCCAGGCGCAGCCTAGCCGCCGATTCAACCTTTGAGGCTTGAAACTTCGTGCGCTGAACTAGCGGCAACGGACCCCATTTTCTGGCACAATACCGGAATTGCGCGGTCCTTAAGGGCGACCCAGGCCGCAAGCGCGACGCCGGGGTGGTGGAAGCGGTAGACACAGAGGACTTAAAATCCTCTGGAGGGCAACCTCCGTGCGGGTTCGAGTCCCGCCCCCGGCACCATAAGTATTGGCGTTGCTCTAGCCAGGTTTGTTCTGGAAGCCGCGTGGTGGGCCGATCTGCGGCGTGCGCACCGGCTTGGCCATGCCGTAAAACACGACGACACCCTGTCCGCCGCACCGGGTCGAAAGTCCCTCTGCGGGCGTGCCGATACAGCTGTCGATGTCCTGCCAGTTGTTGGTGACCCAAACGTTTCCGGCCGGGTCTACGTCGATGTCTACTTCCATCTGCAGGCCGCCTCCGACGTAGCCGAGGGGAGGCGAGATCGGATCGCCAGTCTTAAAGCCGGGCGGACAGTTCTCAGTTCTAACGCCGCACAAGTGTGCGATCTGGCCGGATGCTCCCGCGAAGTTGGAGACCCAGACGTTATCGTCGCCGTCGACGGCAACGGCCCATGGCCCCGGCAGGCTGCGGCCAATAAACGGAGAACCCGGATACGGGGAGCCATCCGGCCGCAGCAGGATCATGCTGCCGCCTGCGCGCCCGCCTTTCTGTTCCGACATGGTCTTTGTCAGGTAGTCAGAGGCCTTCGCCACACCATGGAGCTTCAAGCGTAAACCCATATCCACCAGATGCATCATGCCCACCAGGCTGTTGCCAAAACGTGCGGTGACCCAGACATTGCCTTGGCTATCGATGGCTAGACCGCTGGTGCTGAAGCCGCTTTTGAAGTTCTCGGCCTTACTCGGATCAGATGCAGGGAAGCGGGTGACGTGATTGATTCCGCTGTTGGAGACCCAGATGCGGTCCTGCTTATCAATGGCGAGGTGGAATGGCGCCAGGAACGACTTGCAAGGCTCGGCGTTATCGCCTTCGCAGACGATTCGTCCCTTAGTCAAATCGCCCTTTGGGAAGTAGACGAGTTGCCTTTTCTCGACCCCCAGGACCCAGACATCGCCGCTTGGAGTGACCATGACGCCCTGCATCAGCCCCAACCGGCCATCGAACGTGATGCCGTCGGGTGGAGTCAGCGGCTTGCCGTTCTTGTCGAACACCACGATCGCTTTGCTGCCGTAAGTTGAGAACCAGGCATTGTCCTTTGCGTCGACGGCGGCGCCAAAGGTGCCGCCTTCCATCCCTCCGCCGCTGAAGCCGTCGGTGATCGGCGAAAGTGTTTGCCGTCCGGGGCGAACTTGGTAGCATGGCCCTCCCACAGCGAGTCCTGGCCCTGCCAGCCAATCGAGAAATTGTCGCCGACCCAGAAGTTACCGTCGCTGTCGAATCCTGCTTTGCCGCCCGCGCGGTACCCGCCGCCGTCGAACTTCAGTGGCAGAACCCATGCGCTCGGCTGCCAATTGAGGTACGGCATATAAGGAACGGGCCGCAGGTTCTTGCCCTGCGGCATCGGATAGAAGGCCTTGATCAGGGCGAAAACGCGTTCAGGGTGGTACCACGGATAGCGCGCGATCGATTGGGCTGCCGTCAGCGTGTCACTCGGGGCGCTGCCCTTCGGCGGCGTGGCGGATGAGAAGAGCTTGTCGCAAGCATCAGCTGTCACCTTCGTGACGCAACCCGCGAGCGCATCGGCCAGTGTCGCGAAATTGGCCATCGTTGGCGTCTGCGGACCGTTGAGCGGATCTTGGATAGCGCCGATCCCCAGCCACCCGTTTCAAGATCGACGAAGTTCGGCACGTTGCTCGCCGCGATTCGAAGGCCAAGCGCGTTACCTTTGATCTCGGCGCCATCGAGAAACTGCGCGTTGGTCCATACCGACGCCACCGTCGTAATCTCGTTGATTACTACGTGTGCCGGCGGTTTGCTGCCGACGACCGCGAGAGAGCGCAATCGCCGGATTGTCTCCGCCGCCCTTGTTGCCAGCCGGTACTCCGCCTTTGGCGACTATATAGAGGATGCTGTCAGGCGATCCGTTCTGCGCTCAAAGTAAATCGGCCGTCGTCGCCGGTTTGAGTTTGAGCCAATTGCTTGGGCGCGTCCGCACTCGCGGACCACAGCGTCACTGTCGATTTTGCGATCGGTGCGCCTGCCGCCAAGCACCTGACCTTCAATGCTGTCGGCGGAAGCGCTCGCGGCCCACAGAAGGGCTGAGATGGCAAATGCGGCGACTGTGAATCGACCTGCCGATCCCAGATTAGGAACGCTCGGCTTCAGACCCATCTCCATTCCTCCTTCTTCGCGCGAAAGACTCTCGCGCGAATGAGAAAGCAGCGCAACCACCTCACACAACCTTCTGCCTATCACCGTCATTTCCTTTCTCCGGCATTGTTTGCTCGTTCCAGGAAAATCAAAACCGCAACCCCCCCGAACGCGACCCAATATGTGGCAACTTCAAAAAGGGGATTGAAGAATACCGTCAGCGCCATCGGGGCGCTCGTCAGCATGACGACTCACTGCCACGAATTTAGAACCGAAGTCTTGTAGCCCGTGCGCGATTTGCTGAAACTTAAGCCGTCACCATGCCCGGTGTGCGGAAGAACTCGCAAGCAGATTTCCCACTGTCCGCTCATCAATAGAATGGGAAAGAATTTATGTACGTCAAAGCGACCGCCTAAGGCCAAACCGAACGGGCCACCGCATCGATGGCTACCCCGCGCCTCCGGAGCCCGCAAACCGGCCTAATAGGAATTTAGGACGAACCAGATGCCCTTCAAACTTACACACAAACTTACACATTTTCACATGAGCGAAGAATAATACTCAATGATTTCACGTACTTATGGATAAACCGAAAGGACTTAAAATCCTCTGGGGGAAACCCCGTGCGGGTTCGAGTCCCGCCCCCGGCACCAGGAAACTCATTTATTTTGTTTTTTTATTTGCGATTCAAATTAGCACTGTGCGTGTCTTTGGACTTTGTTTCGCGCAAGGTCAGTGGCCGTTAGCGAAATCTGTGTCGTGGACCGTAGCGTGTCACTCTCCTCTAAGGCACACCCTTCGCCCTCAGCCACCGTCAGTTGGCGAACAATTTAGCCCGGTTTATTGGTCCGCCGTACGAGGCGACACGGCATAGACATGAGATTGGAAGAAGTGCAACGCTAGGACATGTCCGTAACGGCGAAAAGCATCGGCCGGTCCAAAGGCCGCGTTTCTCACGAACATGACTATTACGGCTGGATCCAGCACAACGCGCGCGCAATCCGCGAGGGACGCCTTAAGGATGTCGACTGGGCGAACGTGGCGGAGGAGTTGGAGGATATGGGGAAGAGCGAGCGGCGGGCGCTGCGCAGTCAGTTGGCCCGGCTGCTGGCGCATTTGCTCAAGTGGTCGCACCAGCCCCAACGCCGCCGTTCCAGCGAATATAGCTGGCGGGCAACCATCGAACACGCGCGCGACAGCGCGCGCGAGTTAATCGAGGAAAATCCAAGTCTCAAGTCCGAATTGCCCGAGCTCCTCTCAAAGGCATATCGTGACGCGCTGGCTGCGGTGGTGGGAGAAACCAACCTCCCGAAGAAGAATTTTCCGGCGGCATGTCCCTGGTCCTTTGACCAGGCGATGGAAGACGATTTCTGGCCAGAACCGTAGCGGGCTCTGATTATCCCTACAGCAAGGTCCCCTGCCTTTTGCGACCGAGAGTGATTGTCAGGCGCGGGCGGTGGCGACGCGGCCCTTGGCGGTGCGCGCGATGAACCCTTCCTGTGATGGAAGAGTTCCGCTCAGCTTTCAGGCCGGTGCTCATTCCACCCAAGGCAGCCCATAGGACTTGAACGCCTCTCTGGTCTGGTGCTCGGCCATCGGCCGGTGCCCGCTCTTTGCGCTCGTATGCTTTCAGCAGCGCGTGTCGCAGATCGCGCACATAGTTCTCGTATGCCTTGACGGCTCGGAAGACCTCGATCATCACTGTCGGCATCGGCACGGTTCTCAGCCCACGGAGATGGGCATAATAGATGAAGTTGCCCTCGGTCGGGTTTCTCACGTCGTGGCGGAATCCAAGGTCCGACTGCACAGCGTGACTTGCCGCCAGGTAACACGACCACCGAGATTGGCTCCGCGGGTAGCTCCAGATTCATCGGTCTTCTTCACGCCGTCCAGAAACTCGCCGGGAAACGCCTTCGGTCCCTGTGGCAGCAATTCCTGGAGCACCGAGTCGCTGCCGTGCCCTTTGTCGGTGCCGGCCTTTTCGGCGTCTTTTACCCAGATTCGGATGAGCGTCGGTAAACAGGACCGGTTGCGCCTTTTCGTCCGATCCCAAATGCCGCGCTTGCGTCTCCAGCAAGCCGATGAACTCCGTGAGCTTGTCCCAGGCGAAGCGAACGCCCTTCTTCGTCGGGCCGGTATAGGATTTCGCTGTCCACGTACTCCCGCACATCAACGCTCGGCAGCGCCTTAAGATCGTCCGGCGGGATTACGGTGACGATGATGTCGGTGTCGCCGGCCTTATGAACCTTGGCGAATTGCTTTTCCTTCGGCACCTGGAGCCTCCGCCTTGAGCCGGGTCAAGGCGTCGATGACGGACATGAGCACGTCGCCGCCCATCGCCATCCCGGATTTGGTCGGGCCTTCGTACTTCTCGCCGGACACGAACTTGCGGACATGAGCGAGCATTCGGCCCTTCCACGGCCTGACGGAGAACACCAGACTCGTTGTCCGAGTCAGTTGGATGGTGCCGATGACGCTATCTGCTTCGGTGCCCATATCCGTTCACTCACTGCATATCTTGGACGTACAGATCGGCCCAGGAGCGTCCGCGAGGCAGGCGGGCAGCTTCCAGCCGCCGTAGTCGATGACATCGCGCCGCATCCGATCCAGCGGTGCGCGCAAGGTCTTCCATATCCTGAAACCGAACATTGCGGAGATGCGCCACCTGGTTTCGCAATCGCGCGACCTTGGCCAACGCTCTCCTGCCATCCCTCCTTCACTCGTTTGGCCGCCACTTCATCTGGTAAATGCGGAAACACTTGGTCCATCAGCATCAGCACGAGCCGGCCGAGTTGGTCCAACGTCAGGTAGTCGAGGCCCTTAATGTGCAGGCAAGCCATCGTCATCAACGTTTTCACGCCGCATCATCGTATTGACCGTTTCCCACACGGAGTTCTTGTTCTTGAACTCCTCCCGGTGTTTCAGAAGCAGGCCGTTGAACTCCTTCACCGCATCGGGCTGGCAATTCTCTTTGGCCCACGCCAGGAGCGTCCGATTCAATTCCTTGTCGATGACCTCCCCCGGCTGCGGCATTGCCTGCAGTTTTTCACGGGCAGCATCCAGGCCGATCCGTGCGAAAACGGCTGCAAGGACCTGCCGCAACATCGTCTCGGCGTCCTGAAGCAGCGCACGCGGCTCGCTCATTGGCGGCGCGCCGGAAGAGCACTTCGGGCTGAATCGACTCGTCGAGCAGGAAGCGAACGACCAGATTGCGGAGCTGATAGAAGCCGGGCAGAAGGTTGGGGATGACAAAACCGTCCAGGCAAAGCCGGCGCAGGCCATCATCGACCTCCTCAATCAGCTCGGCGCGAAGACACTGCGGCTTGCCGCCGAAACGGATCAGGGCCAGCGTCGTTTCGCAACTCTTGGGCAAAGCGCCAAGCCGGGCGCGGTAAGCGTCAACGGTATCGTCGTCATCAAGCCACTCCTGCACACGGTCCCAGACGCTCTCATCGTAAAGTCGATCGCTCCAGTCGCCGGGCAGGTACTCGGTCGCGCTCCTGACCAGCGCCATGTCGGTGCCACAAAGATCGAGCATCAGGTACAGCACAGCATCGCCCCAGCGACAGCCGCGGTCGTCTGCGATGGCGCGATATCCCGCGAGTAGTTCGTCGCGCGTCAACATCGGGAACGACACATGGGCGCTAGGCACTGAGCAGAGCTTCACGCCGAGTTGCCGGTCGGCGTTCCGCGCGTCGAGATTGCCGCACCAAAGACAAAGGTCTCCGTCTTCGTGGCGCTCTCCGCCGTGACGGTCACCGGACGGCGGTAGTCGTCGGGGAGCAGCCGCCCAACATGGTCTAGCACTATCACTTCGCGGCTGCGCGGGCTCCGGCCGTTCCGCGGTCAATTCTCGCGCGAATCTCCGTCACGCCCTTGCGCTCGGCCGTCAAAGCGACTGACCGATAAAGCCATCTCCGCTGATACGGTCAGCCAAAGGAGATCGCTGACGAAGGTGGTCATGCCGCAGCCAGGGCTGCCCAACCAGCGCCGTGTGGTGTCCTCTGGCGACAGATGGTCGAGCACGCGCTCGGCTACTGCGATCAAGGGAAGAAAAGTGAACCGGCACGACTGCATTCATCCCTCCACATTCGGTAAGTGGAAACGGTCGAAAGCCGCCTGGGTCAGCCGTGCCGCCGTGCGCGTATCGAGCGTCCGCCGGTAATAGGCTCGTAGAACTGCTTACGAGCTCGCGCAGATATTGCTCGTAGTTGGCCACAGTTCGAGTGACTTCGACGACTCTTCTCTGGCAGCTCGGCCGTCCGATGGCCACAACGCGTGCGCGTACAGGAGGAACTTACCCTCGGCTGGACGTCTTCACCGGGCGGCTTGAAACTGTTGTCGGCGGTGTAGACGCACTCGGAAAAGAGTGGGCTGTTGTCGAAGGTCAGCGGCGCTTCCGGTAGCTCGACGGCGTCTTATCCGGCGGCGGTCGCCGCTCCAGAGAGAAAGTCGTCCGGGAACCGCTTGGGGCCATCCGGCAGCATCTTCGTCAAGGACTTCCTCGGCCGCTTTCTTCTCCGCCTTGACGCCGCGGGCCTTGGTCTTGCGTGCCTTGCCCCGCATCTGCCCCAGGGCGATCCGCTCGCGGACCAGCTCACAAAGGCCCTCATAGATCAGCTCGCGGTACTTCTCGTGGTCCAGGCCGATCGCTTTACAGGACGGCTGAGTCGAACGCTTGACGGTCCCTCTTCTTGATTTCGTCAGAAACGCGCAATATGGGGCGCTGTCTGAAGCTGGTCGAAAGGCCTCTAAGATTACCTCTCTTTGGCGCTCGGTCATCTGGCGAGGATACCGGGAACAAAAGATGAGTCGCGAGCGTCCTCGAAGCGTAACTCCCAACACGCCATCGCCCGTCGTTACTCGCTGCTGATGATCTCCAGAGCACAGCGCCACAGATGGAGCTGTTAAGGACAGCCGACAGCAACTTCGAGCGTCCAACGCCCTCACTTGGGTCAAGAAAGTAGAGTCGCTTGTCCGGCATGAGGTCCATCTCGCAGTAATCGCTGGATATAGGCTGTCGTCGGAGCGCCTTCAGCCAGAAAGATCGTGCCTGAATAATCTCCGTACGTTGGGCAGCGCGTACCAGCCGGTCTGCGGTTTGTAACCCGAGTGCCACTGCGGCCACGTCAGCCCTGCGAGCTTGCCCGTCGTGTACTTTTGCTGTTCGCCCCACTGCGATGTACTTCAAGCGCTCCCAGTGATGCCCGAGCTTTTTGAGTTCTGCCTTGGTTCGCCGGCAAACAAAGACGCGCATAGGTCGAGGTCGGCAGGATCAACGCTTAATCTGTGTGCGGTATCCTCTGCGGACTTTGATGAGCGGCCAAAGGTACTCCGGCTTCGATACCGAACTGCGTGGCCGTCTGGGTGACACATGAAAGAACTCGTTGATGCCGCGTCTTGCTGACCCAAATTTCGACTTCGGCAAGATGCGCCCAAGAGTACAAAGTTTGCCATGCATACTCGCGAATATCAAGAAGCATCTGCGGGCGCGCGGAGATACGTGCCCCACTTGACACGTCACCTGCGTTCCTTCTAAGGACCTCGGCCAGCATCTCGCTCTGGCGGAGGATGCGGATGCGGAAGTTGTCGTCCTCTTCCGTTACCATCCCCAGGGGATGAGTCTTGATGTATTTGCGCCCGGCCTGTCTCAACAAGGGCTACCAGATCACGCAGCCGCGACCAACCGCGGGAAGGCTTCGATGACCGGGTCGCCAGGGATCAACTCGGCAAGGGGCTTCTTGACCTTGACGAAGCTTGGCCAGGTGGTTGTCGCGCTCGGCAAGGATCGTCGCAGCGTTCGATGATGGTCACGACGGTGTTGACGGAGGCTCGGTGAACCAAGGCTCGCAGCGGCTCTCCAGGATGGCTATGATCTTGAATCGCTTGAGGAAGAATTCTGGAGTTCGTAGCCGTAATTGACGTCCAACCAAGCATTCGAGGTCACGATGCCCATTCGTCCGCCGGGCTTGAGGAATCGCGCCGCGTGGAAGAACAAGTGGATATAGAGGTCGGCGTAGGTCGAGATGCGGTGCTGGACCGTCTTGCGATCCGACTCCTTGTGCCGGCCCACGGCGATGTATTTCTGAAAGAGTTCCTGTTCCTCTTTGTTCTCGGTAGCGGAACACGTCCGGGTAGTCATCGAACCAATCGGCGATCAGGCGATCCCGGAGGAATGTCCAGGTATCCGGCCTCGTGTTTCTCGATCTGGTCGGCGCTGATGTAGGGGAAGTTGCCGACGATGGCGTCGAACTGCGGAATGGGTTCTTCCATCTCCTCCGGGTGCTCAAGGTCCATCTTGGGCGGCGGGAAGCGGAATTTGTCGCCGGGATTGATCCGAAGGAAGTCTTGGCAGAGCACCCGCGGGAAGTTGCCATGCTCGGCGATTTCTCTGGCGGAAAAGGTTGATCGTGGCCAGTTCTGCC
Source organism: uncultured Pseudomonadota bacterium (assembly GCA_963805995.1). Lineage (GTDB taxonomy): Bacteria > Desulfobacterota > Binatia > Binatales > Binataceae > JAJPJA01. Next base: position 125,666 of record CAWDWL010000016.1, read on the forward strand.
GGGAAACGGCGCGATGTCGATTCCCCAAAGCTGCGTGAGCAGCGTCAGAGTGGTCATGCTGCCCGAGCCAGCGAAGGCGGTCGTAGGCGCGGATGAGGAACGTGCCGGTGCCGCAAGTGGGATCGAGCACCTTGTCGGTCGGCGCGGTGATACAGAAGGCGTTGAGCAGGTCGCAGAGGTTCTCGCTTGTGAAGTATTGGCCGAGTCCGTGCCGCTCTTCCGGCGGGATGAGCCGCTCGAAAACGGTGCCGATCACGTCCTGGGGCAGGCTGGCAAAGTCGCGTGTATTGAAGTCGTGGACGAGGTCGGCCAACGCATGGGACGCCTCGGACGGCCACTGGATGCGGTCGGGCAGCGCCTCATCAAACACCGCGTGGTAGTCGATCTTGCGGGCTTCCGCGAAGGCGACGCGGAGCTTGGGCAGGACCTGGGCGGTATCGACGTTATCGAAATCGAGCTTTGGGAAGTTGCCGCGCCGAGCGGCGAAGGCTCTGGTAGAAGAGCATCTTGCCCAGCAGACGGTAGATGATCTGCCGCGCGATGGACTCGGCGAACTCCGGATCGTCGGGGGAGCCGGCGATCCCCTGCTTGACCGCCCAGCCGTAATCTCGCCCCGGAAGGTGACGTTGTTTGTCAGCCGGTCGAGGAGGGACGCGTGACCATCGGCAGCAGGTGCCGCACGGCGTCGAGCAGGCGGTTGACAAAGTAGGTGGCGTCGATCTTGACGAGTTCAAGAGCCTCGTCCTTCAGCAGTCGCTCCAGGTCACGCAGGATGTCGTCGCCGCGGGCGAGCAATTTGAGTTGCGTCAGCTCGTCCAGAGGCCCCTGATCCAGCTTGGCCAATTTCGTAAAGGTCGGGGTAGTCGCGGAGTTTCTCCATTGCGTCGCGCGCGAGCGGGCGTGCCAGGCCTTGGGCGTGCGCCAGAGAACGGCATCGCGGAGGGTCCAGGTGACGAAGTATGGTGCTTATGTGCCGCGGGCGCGGCGAACCACAAACTCCAGGACGGCCGGGCGCGTCGGCAGCCTGGGACGGGACGGTCATCAGGACCACGGCGAGCGGCTGTCCGTGCCATCGTGCCGGCCGTGAATGAGAACAGTGTGCCAAGCGGCCTTTGAGTCGCCCTCGGCGGGCTGGATCTTCTCAATGGGCGTAGAGGGTAGCGATCCGGCGCGGCCGCCAGTTTTCGACGAATCTCTGGAACAGCCTGGAACGGTGCCTTGCACTGACTACGACCCTCGGTTCCGTTTGAGAAACTTGACATAGGCTAGCGTCCCCATGCGGTCCACGGTGAACCGGACGAAATTCGGGTCTTGCTTCTGGAGTGGCTTTAAGCAATTCCAGGTGCGGCCGAGTTCGAGGATGCAGTCTGCTCGGTAAGCAGCCGTGTGCCAGCCAGAAGACCAACGTCGCTGAGTCGGTGTGTAACCCAGGTGACTCTTGAGCCCTCCCCTGCTTCGCTAAAGCCTTGATGGCCTCGTCGTCGTTCGGCCTTGTCTTGCTTTATTCCGCGGCAAGCAGCAATGGCCTCGAAGAAGCCGTTCTGCAGAAACGCGTCGATGTCCTGCGAACTTGCCGTAGTGGATCGATGAGCGCTCTGGCGGAATCGTCGGCTCGTACTCGAATTTCTCCCGGTTCGGCTTCGGAAAGCAGACCAAGGTCGCAGTAGGGTTCTAGCCGAACACGGATCGCTTCTTCCCGCGCGCCGCTTCCCGTATATGCCTTGACCTTTCCACTTCGCGATGCTGGTCAGCGATTCTTGCCGAGCATCGAGAGTCGATCCTTCTCCTCCGCGGGCAGGCTCCTCTTGGCGTGGCTGGCAACGAGCTTCCCGAAAATATCGGGGAGCATGTCTCCGGCGAAGCGCTCATCAAAGCGCTCGCCACTATCGACCAACGACTCGCAAGTAGCGGCAGGGCAACTGCCGCGTCATTGTCCAAGCAGGCAGTAAAGCAGCACTGCGGCCTGGCAATCGCTGATGCGCAGCGGGTTATTTTGCTTATCCAGGTTGCCGAAGGCGGCGAGTTCCTCCTTGGGTGTGACTGCCAAAAGCACAAGGCTTCGCGTGAGACCCGAATAGGTTCCCTTCTTGACAATCTCCAAGCGACGTGGCAAGGTACGGGTAGCTCTCCAGTTCGCCTGGACCAGCTTTCCCGTGGAGGAAGGCAGCGACTTGTCGGCGAGGTAAACGTCCTGAAGCTCGACGCCGGCTGGCCCGGCGTCCTCCATGATCTTCTTCCGCAGCTCCCTGTACGCCCCGTCTGTCAGCCGCGTCTTGGCGTATTCCTTGAGGTCGTCGTCGTAAGGTGGCGTGAGCTTGAACGCGGCTGAGTGACGCGTGTAACGAATCGCTTCCCGAGGGTTTCCAGGTTACTCGTTTCGGATCTCGTTCACCAGTGCAGCGAGAGCCTTAAGAAAGCCCAACCGCTGCATCGTGCGTTTTGCGGAATCCAAAACCCTGATGCGGCTCGCCATCAAAATCCTCCATGCACGCTGATCCGCGGTCCGAACATCCATGATGAACGCGCGATCCGTCTCGGTGTTGGATACGAGCGCCTGCCCCACGTCGAGGCTCCGAATCAGTTCGTCAAAGCCCGAGGACGACGTTGCCGTATTTGACCTCCTCCGGGAGGTTAGATTTGATGTTTTTCCGAATGTAATCAATGTCCCCTTGAACGGTAAGCTTATGGACAATCAACGTATCCACCTGGGCGAGGATGCGGGGATCAATAGCCGTGGGCTGTTGCGTGGCGACCACGAACGAAAGGCCATAGTTGCGGCCTTCGCGGACGTATTTCACGATGACATCCGTTGCCGACGTGCGCCGCTCCGATGGCAGAATGTTCTGCGCCTCGTCAATGGCGACCCACGTCGGCGGCGCCGCGATCTTCAACACGTCTTCCAATGCCTGCCTTTCGGCCGGTGCCAGCTTCTCGATGATCTTCAGGTGCTTCTCGGCTTCCGACGCCTGCACTCGCGAGGCGATCAGGCGCCGCATGAGAGCCGAGACCACGATCAGGCGAAGCTCATCGGACATTTTGTTCATCACGATGACGCTCATCCGCCCCGGATCAAGGAAGTCACGCAGCGGGGTGCCCTGGTCCTCGAACAGGGGATTCCGGTGGTAGGTCATCAACTGCTGCAGCACGGCCCGCCGTGTTTCGTCGTGGTAGGACTCCAACAACTCGCGGTCGTTCTTGACGCAAGCGATGAGATCGTCGAGCGAATACTGCGGGTTTGCCTGGTGCCGCCGCTGGCTGTCATTCCAGCCCTCTTGGGTCACTTTGATAAACGCGTCATTCAGCAGTTGCCCCATACGATCCTGGTAAATGTCCAGGCCAAACAGGTAACCCCAGTCTTCCGCGGCGAAGTCGGAGCAGTTGATAGTGAACTCCCTATGGTCCGCGGGCGTGCCCGGCGTTCGCGTGCCCTTGGGAATCCAGATCGCCACGTCAAGCGGCTCCGGCTTGATCGACCACCCGCGTCGCAATCGCGAACTGTTCTTTGAGCACTGGCCTTCTGCGAGTCCTCTTGAAGTAGAATGCTCATCCATTGGAATACGCCGAGGGTGTCAAACAGCAGAATTGCCGATTTCCCGGGATTCTCAGCTATGGTTGAAGTGGGCTGTGACGTGCACAGGCCCTCAAGGAGAGTGCCGAGCGTGTAGGACTTACCTGAGCCACGTTTCCCGAAGAGTGCCACCACGTGAGCCAAGTCGGTGTCGAACCGAACATCGGTAAGCGGCCCGGCCTCGGCCAAGCCGGCCGAGATAGACCCAGCCTTTGCTTTCAGCGCTATGTGTCCCGGCGTATCCGGGACTCGAGCGAAAGACCCGCGGCCTTGTGGTGAACTTCTTCATATTCGCTCTCTCAGGACTAGCCGAAGATGATCGGCGCAATCTCGTTCACGATTTCCTCGTCGATCACTGTTCTGCTGCGCGTCCCATGCGGCAATCGCGCACTCGTTGATGGTGCGGATGATGTTGCGCGGCGTGGACTTGATTACATCCTGGCAGGCGTAATCGCACATCAAGTCGAAGGCGGTCGCCGTGAACGGATAGGTGTCCTTCGTAGAGGACAGACTTGTCGCTTGGATGCGCTTCTCCGCCTCCTCCTGGTCGACCAAGTGTGCCAGCATTTCTTGGACGAACTGCTGCACGTTGGCCGGGGCGGCGAGGGTTTCCAGTTCGATGTAGTTGTTGGGGCTGATTCGCGACGATACGTCACCGCGGACAAGCATCTCGGGCGCATCGTCGCGCGTGTCCGCCTTGAAGCCGATGACAAACCCGACGGTAGAGTTGGCGTTGTCGGCAAGCTTGCGGATGTACTGATGCCACGACTCGGCCGCGTCGCCGGTTCGCACGTTCTGCAGTTCCTCCATCTCGTCGATGAAGAACACCAGGCGATGCCCGACAGCCACTGCGAGCGAGCCGCAGGCTTGAAGGACGCCACGAGATCGCCCACGCCAACAGAGCCAAGATTGCGGGTGACCTTGATCTCTTGCAATTCCTTGGACGATAGCACCTGCCCCGTGATCCACCGCCACGCGCGAAACCCAAGATCGCCGCCACCGCGGAGATGGCTAAAGGCTTGGACGACATTCGGGTCGGATGTGAGTTTGCGTAGTTCGGCGTCGAAGTCGGCGGACTTCGAGAACAACTCTTTCAGCCAGCCCTGCACGCGGCCATGCCGAGGGCCTCCATGTTTTGAAGGTGCCATTCGGCGGCAGTGGACTTGCTGCGCACCTCAATCTCCACATGCACGGTATGTGGTTTGCCCTTGCAGGATGCGGGCGTGTCGTGCTCCATCCAGTAGGCAAGATAATAAAGCGTCTGGGTCTTGCCGCAGCCATACGGTCCCCAGACCATCATCTTTGGCACCTGAGGGTCGATGAACGCCCGCTTGATCTGATTCTTCATGCGTTGGTCAAGCTGTGCGCGCCCGAAATAGAACCTGGCGTCGGCCGGGATTGATCTTCGGATCAATCGTGAAGCTCTCGCGGTCCTTGAGGCAAAACCAGTTCTTGAAATTCCATAGCTATTTCCTTTGCTGCTGTAATCCGTTGAACAAGTGTGCTTTCCCGTAGGGTTCGAAGCTGCCCACTAGCCCAGTAGTTAAGTTCGTGCAGGAGCGTTCTGCCGAGTCCATCTCCGTAGTAGCATCATGGCGACTTCGATATTCCTCTGGAACGATGCAGCCGTGAGGTTGCCTGAGCCGAACAGCCCAAACGAGTCGGCTTCTCGCCTTGACATCGCAACATAGACTTTCGCGTGGATAAAAGGGTTGTAGCGAACTTCGATCCAAGGCGATCCGAGTAGGACCGTCATGGCCTCCGACCTGGTACTCCTCTTCGGGTTGCCGAGTAATGACATAGGTGCAAATGCGTTCTCGCTCGATTTTGCGCCGCAGGTCTGCACAGCGAGAAGCGGCAGTCGGCCATGGAGGAGATAAACGGTGACACGATGCAAAGCGACCGCATGTCCGCGTCGCGGAGAAAGAGACGCAGCAAGAACTGCTCGACCGGGCGCTCGGTCAGTAACCGGATATGTCGGGTCTTTGATGGGCTGGTCATCACTTCCAGAATGTGCCGAGATCGGACATGGCATAGCCAGCCACGTCATTGATCTCGCGGCGATTGGTGGATGCGCCGTCATACCTTTCCCAGCAGAGTTTGGTCCGGAGACTCGATAGCGCATGAGGTCTTTCCGGGTCGTAGCGGATTATCTGGAATCGGTCTTGGCGTCTTGTTTGATTGTCGTTTCCCATGGCCCACCGTCCCCTGTTTGACCGGTGCCAACAGTTAGCATCGAGAAGCATCCGTTGGCGAAAATATAAGCGAAAATCAGCGCTTATACGAGCGCCCTCGGGGCTGGGGGATCAATTTAGGAGAGAAATTTTGTTGGTTTTCTGGGCCGGAGGCGCAAGTAGAGGTTAGGTGACATGAGCAGCACATCGGAAAGCTGGATCAGCGGAGAAGACTTTCGCCAACAAGGTGAATTTCTTCTTGCATTGAGCAGCGCCGGCCGACGATTTCCCGAACAGCCCACAGCTTCAAGCGCTGACTGGAGTAGTTGAGAAATCCGCCAGGCAGATTCACAAACAGAGAGGCGCCACAAAGACACCTCACATCCCCGAGTCCAGCGCGCGCGGATCCCACGTAAGTCTCGCAGTCCACCCGCATTCTCCCTACAGCAATGTGCCCTGCTTGTTGCGGCCGAAGTGATTGTAGGCGCGGGCGGTGGCGATGCGGCCCTTGGCGGTGCGCGCGATGAAGCCTTCCTGCAACAGGTAGGGCTCGTAAACCTCTTCGATGGTATCGCGCTCCTCGCCGATCGCCGCCGCCAGGCTTTCGACGCCGACCGGACCGCCGTCAAACTTGTCGATGATCGCGCATAGGATCGCGCGATCCATCTGGTCGAAACCAAAGGCGTCGATATCGAGCAGTTCCAGGCATTCAAGCGCGACCTGACGGGTGACTTTGGATGCGCCGGTGACCTGGGCGAAGTCGCGCACCCGGCGCAGCATCCGGTTGGCGATACGCGGGGTGCCGCGCGAGCGCGACGCCATCTCGGCGGCAGCTTCGGCGTCGAGGTCAATCTTGAGCAGATGCGCCGAGCGCCCGATGATCTCGGCGAGTTCGGCGCGATTGTAAAACTCCAGATGGAAGTGCTGGCCGAAGCGGTCGCGCAGCGGCGAACTCAGCATCCCGGAGCGCGTGGTGGCGCCGATCAGCGTAAAGGGCTTGACCGCCAGCGGCATCGCGCGCGCACCGGGACCCTTGCCAACCACGATATTGAGCTGAAAGTCTTCCATCGCTGGATACAGGACCTCTTCGACCGGCCGCGCCAGGCGATGGATTTCGTCGATAAACAACACATCACCGTCTTGCAAATCGACCACCAGAGCGGCGAGATCTCCAGCGCGTTCGATGGCCGGCCCCGAGGTCTGACGAAAGTTCACGCTTAATTCGCGCGCGATGATATGCGCCAGCGAGGTCTTGCCCAGGCCGGGCGGGCCGGAAAGCAGCACATGATCGAGCACGTCGCCGCGTCCGCGCGTAGCCTGAATCGACATGCCCAGGATTTTCTTCAGACGTTCCTGCCCGACGAAATCGCCCAGCGTGCGCGGACGCAGCGACAGGTCGAGCTTTTGCTCCTCCTCGATCTCGGCGGGAGCGGTGACCGCTTGCCGGCGCGGCTTCGGTCCGGGTTGGTTTTCATCTTTCACTGGCTAACACCGCCAGGGCTGCGCGAATCACGTTCTCCAGGCCCATCTCCTCGGCGCCGTTTTCGGGAACCACCGAGTCCACCGCGCGCTTGGCTTGCGCCGGCTTGTAGCCGAGATTGATCAGGGCTGACATTGCGTCATCAATCAGGCCGCCCGCGACCCCCGCCGGCATCGCCTCTACCGGAGCAATCAGTTTCAGATCGGCAGCCTTGTCGCGCAATTCGCGCACGATGCGCTCGGCGACCCGGGTACCGATTCCGGGGACCGCGTCGAGCCGAGCCACATCCTCGCGTCCGATCGCGGCGACCAGTTCGTCGGGAGAAAGATTGGAGAGCACCCCCAGGGCCAGCTTGGGACCGACGTGCTGGACCAGCATCAGCAGATCGAAGGCGCGCTTTTCCGCCAGGCTCATAAACCCATACAACTGCCAGGACTCTTCGCGGATGACCTGGCGAATCTCGAGCATCACCGGACTGCCCACGCCGGGCAAGCGATAATAAGTGCTCAGCGGGATGGCGACTTCATAGCCCACGCCGGCGGTCTCGACAATCACGCGCCCCGATTCGCGCAGCTGCAACTTGCCGCTCAAGGTGGCAATCATAGGCGTCCGTTTGCTCCCCGGCTCGCGACGCGGCGCGGTCCCGGCGCGGGGAAACGCGCCATGCTCAGATGGCACAAGGCGATCGCCAGCGCGTCGGCGGCATCGTCGGTAAGCGGCGCGGTGTCATCCATGGCCAGCGCGCGGCGCACCATGAACTTGACTTGGGATTTGTCGGCGCGTCCGTGCCCCGCCACCGTAAGTTTTATGTGAGCGGGCGCGTATTCAAAAAGATCCAATTGATGCGATGCCGCGGCCAGCAGCGCCATTGCGCGGGCCTCGCCGAGGCGGAAAGCGCTCTGGACGTTGGTAGCAACGAAGCTGCGCTCCAGGCTCATGGCGTCGGGCACGTACTCGTCGATAAGCTCGCCCAAGCGCTGGTGGATGGTGAGCAACTTGTTGCGGTAAATGGCGCGGGAATCGGTGCGGATAACGCCCGCCGCGATATGGCGCAGCAGGCCGCCCTGCCCCTCAACTATCCCAAACCCGGTTACGGCGCTGCCCGGGTCCACTCCAATCACCCGCATCCGCGACCTCCAGCCCGCTGCGCGGACTTCCCAACTAAGTCCAAGTTCCCGTCGATCCCGAGCCCTGGCCGCGTCGCAACTACGCAGCCGTGATTTGAGCCAATTCTTCGGCGTCGATATCGAAGTTGGCGGACACGTTCTGAACGTCCTCTTGATCCTCCAACTCATCGACCAATTTCAAGACCTGCTCAGCGGCGTGACCAGAGACCCGGACGGTGTTTTCGGGGGTCAGGGCAACTTCACCATGGGCGATCGGGATATTGGCCTGTTCCAGGGCGTCACGAACGGTCTGATAATTCTCCGGTGCGGTGGATATCTGAAAGCTATCCGGGTCGTCGGAGTTCATGTCCTCGGCGCCGGCTTCAATCGCCAGCTCGAAGAGTTTGTCCTCGTCGACGCCGCCCTTATCGACCGTGATCATGCCCTTTTTCTTGAACATCCAGCCCACGCATCCGCTTTCGCCCAGACTTCCGCCATGCCGGCCCAGGAGGAAACGGATTTCCGCGACCGTCCGATTGCGGTTATCGGTCATCGCCTCGATGATAATCGCCGCCCCGCCGGGACCGTACCCTTCGTAAAAGACGGTTTCGAGCGCGGCGCCGCCGAGTTCGCCGGTCCCCTTTTTGATTGCCCGGTCGATGTTGTCATTGGGCATCGACTGGGCCTTGGCGGCCGCCACCGCCGTGCGCAAACGCGGATTGGCTTTCAGGTCACCACCGCCAAGCCTGGCTGCGATGGTGATTTCCTTGATGAATTTGGTGAAGAGCTTGCCGCGCTTGGCGTCCGTGGCTGCCTTCTTATGCTTGATGGAACTCCACTTGGAATGGCCTGACATGTCACATTAGCCTTTGCGAAATTGTAAGGGTTTTACGATACCATAACCTGTGGCCGAGCGGGAGCAAGCCGCCAACCGCCTCCGCCGAAAATCAGCGCGCTGCGACGCAGGATGAGAATGAGACTTAGCACAACCGGTCTGTCCGCAATTATAGCTCTGACTGCCGCAGGGTGCTTCCACCCGGCGATCGCCAGGCATGAACCCGAACCTGAGAAGAACAACGTGCCCGTAGCTTACGATTTGGTCTGGGACGCGGCCATCACGGTGATCAAGAAAAACGAGCTCAAAGTACAAGCCCAGGATCCCGTTCACGGCATTATCGAGGCCCAGGGCCGGCATTTTACGCTTCAGGATGCGGATTGCGGCATCGTCGGCACACCGCTTGGCAAAGTACCGGCTGAGCCCACTGACGAGGCCACGACGGTGTATAACTTTTATCTGAAGCCCGACGGTCCGGAGGCTACCAACGTCACGATTCAGGCCACCTTCTCGACGCCGGGTAACGCCCCCTTCCATCCAACCCGGGATATCGAATGCGTTTCGACGGGGCGCCAGGAAGCCCGCCTGCTAAAACAGATCACGGACCAGGCGACCGGGGAGAAGCGCCCGGTCTTCAAGCTGCCCGAGTCCGGCTGACGTTCTCGCGCGATACCTTCGGCTTCGCTACCCTGAAAATATGAGCGTGCAAAAGGTATGCGTTTACTGTGCCTCAAGCCGTCAATGCGACGGCGCCTATCACGACGCCGCATATGAACTGGGCCGGGAGATGGCGCGCAACCAGGTAACTATCGTCTATGGCGGCGGTTTGGTCGGTTCGATGGGCGCCCTGGCCAATGCGGCCCTGGCTCACGGGGGCAAGGTAATTGGAATCCTGCCGCAGTTCATGCATGAGCTGGAATGGGGACATACCAGCCTGACCGAACTGCGGGTCGTTAACGACATCCACGAGCGCAAACGCATGATGATTTCGGAGGTCGACGCCGTCATCGCGTTGCCGGGTGGATGTGGCACGCTCGAGGAGCTGTTCGAAGCGATAACCTGGAAGCGGCTGGGACTTTATTCCGGTCCGATCGTGATGGTGAATACGCTGGGCTTCTTCAAACCCTGTATCGACCTGCTCCTAAGCTGTATCGAGCAGCGCTTCATGGATCCCCGGCATGCGGAGATGTGGAGCCTGGTCGAGAATCCAACCGAAGTCCTCGACGCGATCCGTCTCGCGCCGCCCTGGGGTCCGGAAAACCGGTCGTTCGCGGGGCTCTAGCAGGCTGCGGAAAAAGTCTCCGCAGCCTGCTCCCTCTCTCTTATATCTCCCCCCGGTCAGGGACTGTCGATAAACTCCAAAACCTACCTCGCCCGCGGCTGCGGACTGGGTCCGCAGCCACACGCCGGGAGAGGTCGGCGCGCGATTTGCGCCAGCAAGTCACGCGCCGGGTGAGGGTGCAGGCGGCCCTGCCAGGATGTGTCACGCAGGCAGAATCTCCCAGTGCGCCAATGCGTTTAGCCTACTTGAGGTGTATCAGAACCTCACCCTCGCCCTCTCCCATAACTGAATGTGGGCGAGGGAACAGAACCAAGCCCCCATTGCGCGACCGCGCTACCAAGCACCCTTGGTCTGCCATTGAGTCGTTTATCGACAGTCTCGGTCAGGGGGAGAAGATTGAGGAAAGCAGCCATCTTTTATGCAGGGTGCTACTCCCATCGGGTCACCACTCCTATCTCAGAAGCCGTTTTGTCGCACCCTGCTAGAAGCGACCTACTTCCAGGTTAGTTCGAGTCCTTCAACCTTTGTTTCCGGATGGGCCTGATACCAGATGTCGTCGGCGCAGATGTCGACTTCCCCGGACCATTCCAGCCACCGGCCGTCATCGCTTCCGCGCACGCTATCTCGCGTTTCCATCACCGATAGTTCATGAATCGGGAACTTAGCCCTCAAAAACCGTTCCGAAGGCGTGGGAATGAGGTGGATTGTGGTCCCGCTGGAACATCATGATCCTGATACCGTCAACCTCGGCAATAGTAGGTATTTGGTCTTATGATGCGGCGCCTTGGCGGAGCCGCATCAACGCACCTGGCGATCCGGGGTGCGCTTGACCGTTTGCTCCTCCGGCGGGCGCGGGGCCATCGTCTGGCCGAAGGTGCGCCAGCCCAGAACCGAGACTCCCAGCAGGATCAGGAAGGTGGCGACCAGCGTCCACGGACTGCCGATCGGCACCTCAGCAGAGTCCTTGCGAATCTTGTCGAGATCGAAATTGAATTGCGACGGCGCGGTCGCCGGGGGCGCCGCAACGCGGTCGAGCTGGATGTTGCGGCAATGAACGGCGCCGGTGTTGAGGCTGCCATACCCTCCGACCCTGCACGCCACCTCGAGGTCAGCGCCTTTACTCCCGACCTTGAGATAAAAGCCGACCTTCTGCCAATCCGTAGTTCCTTTGAGGTCGGGAGAAGTGATGCTGTCTTCCATGACGCTGAGCGACGCGCCGGTGTTGTCCTTGCCCACGTTCTCGGCGCGCAACTCGGCGCTGAAATGGTACCATCCGCCGCTCAGGTTGAGCGATTGCGCCCATCGCGCATCGTTGGCCTTGATGTTGGTAACCGATAGTTCGCCCGATTTGCCCGCTTCATGGGTCCATTCATAGTTGGAGTACTCGGGCCCTTCTTGCCAAGCCTGAGTCTGCCAGTCGTCGGGTGAGTTGCCCGCGCCTTTGACCAGCTCGGGATTAGCCAGCAGATTCTTTCCGGCCGCGGCGGACCAACCCGGCAAAGGCGCAAAGCACGCAAACGCCAACAACCAGGCAATGGCCGCAAGCGCAAGCCCGGCAAGCCGTCGGGTCCGTCCACGACTCATCGTCAAATCCAACTTCTCAACCCTGGACCTTGCAACCACATTCTCGCGTAATAGCCGGTGCGCTGAATGGGCAATGCCAGCCAAATGGGGACATAGTAAAAGAACAGAACCACTACTGCGCCGACGAACAGCGCGCACACAAATTTGCCGTCATATCCCTCGGCCCCCAGCAATGCCAGGAAAGTGAGGAGCATCGCCAGCGTGATCACGATACCAACGCCGGTGCCGAAGCCCAGAATCACCGCCGGAATCAAGGTCATCAGCAGCGCCGATTTTTCGGCCAGTAGCGCTTTTCCCTCCCAACATTCGGCCAGGACCGCCGCCAGGGCGATGTAGCCGACGTACTCGGCCGGCATGTAATGGTATAGGAACAGCGTGCGGCCGATAGGTATCCACATCCCCAGGTAGCCGATGTAACAAATCACCAGGAAAGCGCGTGGCAGACTTCGACGTTCGATCGCCTGAAAGGCAACGATGATGATCGCGGTCAGCGCCCCCCACCATGACGCCGGATTGCCGCCGCCCCAGATCGTCGCCACGATGTTGCCGTTGGGCGGGAAGTCCTGCCAATAGGCGATCGGACGCAGCATCAGCGGCCAACTCCACCAGGGAGCGGCATAAGGATGGGTGGCGGTGGCGACGCTCTGCTCGTACCAGACCACCTTGCCATAATAAGCAAAGAGGTCGGCGATGCCGCCCCACCATCCAAGCAGGAAATGCGGCAGGAAAACGGCCAGGTAAACGATCGCGGAGACTCCCCCGACCAGCGCCACCGCGCCACCGATACGGCGCTCCAGCAGCGGGTCCCACGCACGGTTATTCTTCGGCGCGGCGGGCGGGGCGCCGCCGCCCTTGGCCTTGGGCTGATTGCGCCGGTTGCGGCGCGCGGCCGGGGCCTGAACCGGCGCCGGCGCGGACATCGGCTGCGGCATCCTTTCCCGGACGAGCACCCACACCATAAATCCCACCACGACCAAAAAGGTTATGGCGGGGACATAGAGCTTCGCACTCAAGCACAGGCCCAGTGCGATCGCCATCCACAGCATCGTCCAGCGGCGGCGGGGACCGTCGGGCTGCTGAATGAAGCGGAACAGGAACAGGTAGGATAACGCCCCGAACGTCACATAGACGATATCCAGGACCGCGATTCTGGAGTCGACGATGTACATCCCGTCGCACAGCACAAACAGACCGGCCAGCGCGCCAACCAGGCGCGAGTTGAACATCCGCCGCGCCAGCAGATAGGTAATCCCCACCAGCGCCGTGCCCAACGCCGCATTGGGTAAGCGCCAGGCCCACGAATGGTCGCCAAATAACGCGATCGATAGGGCAATCAACAGCTTGGCCAGCGGCGGATGCGGATCCAGAAAGTCCTCGCCGTGCAAATAATGGCGCGCCTGTCCGACGAAGTGCACCTCGTCAAAGACGATCTCATTGGGGTGTCCAATCTTGTAAAAACGCAGGAAAGCCGCCGCCACCAGCAAGGCGACCAGGATAACGGTATCCAGCCCGACCCACGGCGGACATCCGCTGCTCTCGCCGGCGCTGATGGCGGCCTCACGAGCGGGTGCGCGTTCCGTCACCAGAAGCTCCACGCGGCGCCACATGTCGGACAACCTCCCAACTGGCTGCGACTGCGCAATCGCCTGCCACCCGTACCATAAGCTGACTCCCAACAGTGCCACATTGAGCGCCGAGGCCGCCATCGCCCAGGGGTCGCGCGCGTCCAGAAACGAATTGGTATCCAGCACCTTCTTGACGTACACCAGGTTGAACATGAGGGTCACGGTCAAGCCGGCGTACATGCCCAACGCGACCGGCGATTCGATCGCCAACGGAATCAATACCACCAGCGCCGCGTAAAGGTAACGTTCGTGCATGCGGGGGGCGAGCACGAAAAATCCAAGAATCGCGATGAAGGCCGCAATCAACAGGCCCTTGCGATCAGGCCGGGCCCACAGCAGGTAGGCGACAAAGGCGTAGAGCGCAGCCACCAGGGCCATGCCGATGGTGAAGCACGACACGCCCGCAAGCGTGGTGGCATCGTCGCGCCGCAGTCCGAAAATCAGCGCCATCAGGTTGAAGGCATTGACCGCGGTCTCGTGATAGTAGCCGGCGGTGGACGAATACAGATCGAACAGCCAGCTCCATGGATGCCCGATCTGAAAGGGCGCGATCGCCACCATCGCAAAAGCCAGAAAGGCCAGCGCCGATCGCAACCATGCCGGTCGTTCGCCTTTGATCAGAGTCCACAGCCCGAGCACCGGCATCAGGGCCAGCGCCTGCGGCTTGGTCAGCACCGCCAGCGCCGCCAAGCCCCAACCCAGCTCGTATTCCTCGTCCAACAAGGTGACCAGTGACAGAAGCATCAGCAGCGCCGGAATCGAATCGCTCTGACCCCAGACCTCGGTGTCGTAAAGCAGCGCGGGATTGAGCGCGAACAGCGCCATCGCACCATAGGCCAGCGAGGCCGGGGCAGCTCTCCTGACCACCGCGAAAATCAATCCGCCGAGCAGCAGATCGCCGATGATCGCCGGGCTTTCCACCATCACCCGCAACATGTCGCCGGTCAGCCCGAGGGCATGACCCGCAGCCCCGGCAGCCCACAGCAAGTATAGGTAGCCGGGCGGATAATCCAGGAAATAACCGGACTCGTACATGCGCGCGGGACCAACCTGGGCCATCCGCAACGCCCACGCCTGGTAGCTGCCGACGTCGATACCGAGGCCGGGAAGCACCGGCAGGAGCGCGATCTTGATTACCGCGATGCCGAGCAGGAGCAGAAAGGCCCATACCAGGCCTTCACCCTCGTCTTCAAACAGCGGTTTGCAATAGAGGAAAAATGAATAGGCTACCAGCACCAGCAGCAAGCCGCCGCAGAACACGCCAACGATGCGGCCATCGCCGGACTGGGGCTCCGCGGACGCCGCCCAGACCGAGTCCACGGCCAGCACCATCGCCGCAGCCACGAGGGCAAAGACTATTGCGTAGCCCGATTTGCGCAACCGATTTGGTCGAATCATGATTAGAACAGCGCCTATGCTATCGCGAGCACGTCGCGTGTAACATAGTTCATAGCCCGAGGCCGCCGGGCAAGACCATGCCCCGTGCAGGGCTCTTCTTTTTGACGCCCTCGGCGGCTAAAGTTCGACTATGTTGGGGATGCCCGCAGGTCAACCGCAATCGCGCGCCGCAGCCGGCGCCAATACCGACACCCAGGTGCTTATGAACCAACTTCGATCCATCGCCACCAGATGCGCGGCCGTGCTTGTGCTTGCGACGGCAATCCTCATGATCTGGGGACCCACCCCGGGCGCCGCCGCCGGGTATACCGACGCCCAACTCATCGCCTTTCTGCAAAAGCGCTTCCGTCTGCCCAATGCGCGCAATATCACTCTGGGACCGCCGATTAAAACTCCGTTTTCCAAAGTGATGAGCCGCAACGTCACCATTACCAACGATCAGGGAGCCAGCGCGAAGGCGGTCCTTTTTGTCGAACCAGGCGTCAGCGATGTAATCGTCGGCGAGATTCTCAACCTCAACTCCGATCCGTGGGGCAGGGTTGACCTGCAATCGATGCATCTGGATGACCGCCCCACGATGGGGCCCGCCAACGCCCCGATCACCATCGTGGAGTTCGCGGATTTCGAGTGTCCGCATTGCGCCCATGCCATGGGTATCGTCGAGACCGCGGTCGAGAGCAAATATAGCGGCAAGATCCGGCTGGTGTTCAAGAACTATCCCCTGGCGGGACATCAATGGGCGCACGCGGCGGCGGTCGCGGCCGAATGCGTGCGGGTGCAGAATCCCGGCGCGTTTTGGGATTTTGCGCGGACCATTTATCGCGATCAGGCCACGATCACACCGGACAACTTATCCCAGCACATCGATGACTTCGCGCAGCATAACCAGCTCGATTCCCAGGCTTTGCACGCCTGCATGATGGGCCAGGGCGCCGACCAGCGCATCGCCCAGGACCTGTCGGACGGCCAAAAGGCCAACGTCATGTCGACGCCCACGCTGTTTGTCAACGGCATCCCGGTGATGGGGGCGGAGCCCGACGTGCTCGATTACGTGATCAACTCGGAATTAAAGAAGCGCCAAGCGGGCTAACAGGCTGCGGAAGCACCAAACGTTGGATTGCCCACGATAACCGTTTTTCGCACCCTGTTAAGGACGTCCGCGCCCACGCCGTTGGCGCGGCGACGCCACGTGCTTTCCATTTCCCTCCGGAGCGATTTCCGGCCAAAAACCATCGTCGATTGCCTGTTCAAAGATCCAGGGACAGGTCGCAGGAAAGTCGTTTTTTTCCAGCGTCGACTCCCGTGCGGCCTGAAGACGTGCGCTTTCATACGCGTCGCGCGTGATCTCCGCAGTTTTGGTTTTTAGTCCCGGATTGTGCTTAAGCAGCTTACCCACCCGAAGGCGTTGCTCGTCTAACGTCAATCGCCAGCTTTTCGATCTGAGTTCGGGTTCATAGGCCCACTTTAGAAGGTGGAGGAGAAGCACTTCCATCCTGGTTTCGAGCTGCCGCGCCTCGCTCCTCGCCATGTCCCCTACCTCGTCGATGAGATTGGGTAGATCGAGGTCCTCAAAGCGCCGCTCCCGCAGCGCCTCAGCCTGCTTCAAGGCCCACGTGTAATAATCGCGGTCGTACAACTTCGCCGTTGCCGTTCTGCTCATCGAGCGCGTCCTCTGCCCCTGCACTCTATACCCATACACGCGGATTATTAACCGGCAGCGCAGGAGCGCGATTGGTATCGTCAAGGATAGACCGCGTCGCGGTCTGGCTTTGCGCCATCGACTTGGCCTAGTTTGGCCAAAGCTTGGCATCGCGGCATCACTAACCCGGCAACAAGGAGAAGCCGATGGAGTTTGAAATGTTGGCTACCGGATGGGGCCTGATTGAGGGTCCCAGGGTTGACGACCGCAACCGGCTCTATTTCTCCGACAACCTGTTCGGCGGTGTATTTCGCCGCAATCCCGACGGCGGCGTCGACACCCTGATGCCGGATCGCAAGAGCGTGGGCGGAATCGCCTTTAACGAAGACGGCAGGCTGATCGTCAGCGGTCCGTCAATTTCGCTGTGGGAAGAAAAGACCGGCCGGACGCGTAATCTGGTCGACGGATATGCGGGCAAACCACTCGGCGTTTTCAACGACCTGACAATCGACGACTACGGCAGCGTGTGGTCCGGGGATGTCGGCCGAAAAAGCGCGGACTCCGGCGAGTCGATCGCAGGCGATCTGTTTCGCATCGATCCCGACGGCACCGTAACGCAAATGGATGAAGGAATCATGGGCTCCAACGGCCTGGGCTTCAGCCCGGACCGCAAGCTGCTCTACTACTCCGACTCCGGCGCCAAGGTCGTTTACGTCTATGACGTTAGCCCCGCGCGCACGCTGAAAAACCGCCGCGTTTTTGCCCGGGTCGGCGTCGGGATACCCGACGGACTGGCGCTCGACGCCGACGGCAATGTCTGGTTGGCGGTCGTCTATACGAGCAATCTGGTCTGCTTCAAGCCGGACGGCACGATACTGAAAAAGGCCACCTTGCCGGTAAAGAAGGTTGTCAGCCTGACTTTTGGCGGCCCCGATCTGATGGATCTCTACGCCGTCACCGTGCAAACCAGCAGAGACAAGGGCGCACTCTACCGCGCGCGTGCCGAGGTCCCAGGACTGCCAATTCCAAAGGGCAAGTTCAAACCATGAGCCCGAAGGAAATCAACGGCTGGAAGCTCTGCCACTGATCCAGAAATTGGCTTCGTGGCACAGGCTTCCAGCCTGTGATTCGATTGATTGCTGCCTCAGTCAGTCAAGGGAATGGAAAAATAGCGCCGCACCGCTACGGTGCCGGAGGCATCGGCACGGCCGACGCCGGTGCGCTGACGCCAAGATCAGCGAGCGCCTGAACCACGGTGTCGCGCTGCGCGGAATAGGGGTTGGCAGTGAGAAAGTCCTGGTAGGCGGCGATCGCCGCGTCGCGCTTACCCGCGAGCTGCAGGGCGCGCGCCACGGCCAAGTGGGCAGTGGCGTTTTCGGGACCGTTGAGGGCGGCCGCACGCCGATAGGTTTCAACCGCCTTGGGGTAATCGCCCATCTGCTCGTCAACCACGCCCAGATCCATCAGCGCCAGCTCGTGCATCGATGCGGGAACGGCACCCTGCGTATAGTCCTCGAGGCCGTGGCGGGCCTTGGCCAAGTCGCCGGCGCCAAGGTAGGCGAGCGACCGGTAGAAACGGGCCAGGTGCGCGGCCTCGCTGTAAGGGTGCTGCGCGATTAGGGCGTCGAACTTCTGTTCGGCGCCGGTGTAATCTTTGGAGTTGAGCGCGGAAAAGCCCTCGTAAAACCGCTCCGCGGCTTCGTGCTTGATGCTGAGTTCGTGCTGGTAGATGGCGAAGATCGCGGCTGCCACGATCAGGATCGTAACCAGGCCGGCGATAGCTTTTCTCAAATGATGCTCGACAAAATCTTCGACCGAGTAAGCCACGGTCATGAATTCATCGGGCTGCTTGAGATCCTTGCGGCGGATTTTTGGACGTTGGCGGATGGTGGTTGCCATAAAAAAGCGGCTGCTCTGCGTCAGCGGCAGGCAGCCGGCGATTGAATCGGATTCAACCGGGTTCCTTACATCTTGTACTTGAAATCGTCGGGGCCCATCTTCTCAAGGATTTCCGACCATTTGTCGCGTGCGACCCCGGCCAGATTCTGCTCCTTTGAATCCGCCTCGGCCGATTGCTGGAGTTCGCTGGAGACCTCCAGGACTTTTTTGGCGACGTAAATTGGTGACTTGGTGCGCAGCGCCAGCGAGATGGCGTCGCTTGGTCTGGAGTCTATCTGCACCAGCTTGCCTTCGCGCGTCTTGACCTGGATATGGGCGAAATAAGTATTGTCGCGCAACTCGGTAACTTCAACGGCCTCAACGGTTCCGCCCAATTCGCCCAGCATGTTGCGCAGCAAGTCGTGGGTCATCGGACGCTGCGGCTTGATCCCCTCCAGCTCGGTCGCCATCGACGCCGCCTCAAGCAAGCCAATCCAAATCGGCAGGTTGATTTTGTTGTCGGGATCCTTGAGCACCACGATCGGCGTCTTGGTGTTGGGGTCGAGCGTCAGTGCGCCAACCGTCATCAATATAAATTCTTCTCTATGACCGGCCATGGGCTTCCCGCGCGGAGTAACTCCCTACGTCGTGGTCCTCAATACCATAGAAGAAACGCACCTGTCTAAGGCCCATTGTGGACCAAACACGAGCCGATGGTCAACCAAGGTGCGCCGCCCAAACCCCGGCGTCAGCGCACCACCAGGCGATCGATAACGTGATAGAGCTGGTTCAGGTTGCGGCATTCCTCGACGATATCGCAGTGCGGCCCGTAGCGCTCCATCTCGCTGTCGCCAAAACCCCAGGTATTGCGGCTTTCCGGGTTGAGCCACACCAGTTGCTTGGCGCGGCCGCGGATCTCGCGCAGGCACCAGTCATGCGGCAGGTTGTAATTATTGCGGCCATCGCCCAGCACGATGACCGTGGTTTTTTTATTGATTACGCCGATATGGTCCTGCGCGAAGGTGCGAAACGCGTAGCCGAAATTGGAATGGGCGTAGATGTTGATCAGGTCCCCGCGCAGCGCGATATCCAGCGCGTCCTTGATGTCGTTGTCGCGGAAGTGATCGGTGATCTCGCCGATTTCCGCCACGAAGATGAAACTGCGGACCTTGGAATAGAGGTCCTGCAACGAGTACATGAACTGGAGCATGAAGCGCGACACGTTGCGCACCGAATCCGACACGTCGCACAACACCACGACCTGGGGCTTTTCCTTCTTGCGCCGGTCAAAGCGCAGCTTGAACGGGACGCCGCCGTAAGCCAGGTTGGTGCGCAGCGTCTTCTTGATATCGAAGCGGCCCTTTTTGGCCAGGCGGCGGCGCACCGAGATGATGTTTTTCAGGCGCTGCGCCAGGCGGGTAATCGCCTCGTTCATCTTTTCGATTTCCTGCGGCGTCAGATACAGGAAGCTCTTCTCGCTCAACTGCTGTAAGCGGTCGCTTTCCCGGGTCTTGAGATCGCGCTTCTCGCGCTCGACCCGCACGTAGCGCCGGATGATCTCGTTGAGCGCCTGCATGCGCCGCTGCAGAAATTCTTCCATCCGCGCACGGGCGCCGCCTTGCTCATTTTTGTCGAGTTGCTCGCGGAACTCTTCCAGCTCGCGCTCGAGGCGATCCAATCCCAACTCGCGCGCCAGCGCGCGGGCAAAATAACTCTCTTCGATAGTGCGTTCGATATTGCCCAGGCGCGCGTTGCGAGCCGCCTCCTGCAACATCTTTTCCAACTGCCCGTTGTTGTTGCTGAGCAGGGCCTTGGCCAGTTCCGACAGTTCCTTGCCCTGCTTCTTCAGCATTTCCTCCATCTGCTCGAGGAATTGCTGGAACTCCTGGTCGGACATCGACATCGCATTCTGGACGCCCTGCCCCGCCTGTTTGATGATTTCGCCCAGCCCCGAGAAGTAGAGGTCGAACAGCTCATCGAAAATCGGGACTTCGCTGGCGCGCTTGATCATCGTGGCGCGCAGCGCCGAACGAAAGGTGTCGCGCTCGCCCAGTCCGGTCAGGTCGCTGGCGTTAAACGCGTCCAGCAATTCCGCGACCGAGACGCGCAAGCCATTCTGGCGCAGCAGGTTGGCAAACTCGACCAGTTTTTCTTCCATTGACGATTGCTCCCGCCGGAGGGATTGGTCCGCGCCGGGCTTAGTTCAGAAAATCCTTGTCGCTGGTTCCTGGCGGAGTGACTCCGCCACCGCGCCGCGCCTTGCTCTTTTCCACGTAGTCCTTGAGCTCTTCCTGGGCCTTGCGCACGTCGCCCTCGTACTTGACGATGGTGTCCAGCGTCTCGTTGACCAGCGCTTCGTCCAGGGACTTGACGTTGAGCAGCGTGAGCGCCTTGACCCAGTCCAGGCTTTCGCTGATCCCGGGAGTCTTCTTGAGATCGAGCTTGCGCAACGACTGCACGACGTTGACCACCTGCTCGGCCAGCTTGTCGCTGACGTCGGGGATCTTGGTTTTGATGATCGCCAGTTCCTGCACCTTGTCCGGAAAGTCGATGTAAAGGTGCAAACAGCGGCGCTTGAGCGCGTCGGACATTTCGCGCGCGTTATTCGAGGTCAGGATCACCAGAGGGATGTGCTTGGCCTTCAGCGTGCCCAACTCCGGCACCGTGATCTGGAAGTCGGACAGCAGCTCGAGCAAAAACGCCTCGAACTCAGCGTCGGCCTTGTCGATCTCGTCGATTAGCAGGACCGAGGGCTGTTCGCTGCGGATCGCGCGCAGCAGCGGCCGCGGCAAAATGAATTTGTCGGAGAAGAAGACGTCGTCTTCACTGGCGATCCGCTCCACCGCCTGGGCCAGGCCGCGGGCGCCGTGCAATACTTCGCCGATCTTGTCCTTGAGTATCTGCGTATACAGCAGTTGCTTGGCGTACTCCCATTCGTACAACGCCTTGCTCTCGTCCAGCCCTTCGTAACACTGCAGCCGGATGAGATCATGGCCCACGGCCTGTGCAAGGACCTTGCCGAGGTCGGTTTTACCCACTCCGGCCGGACCTTCCACCAGTACCGGCTTTTTGAGCTCACTCGCGAGATAAATCACGGTGGCGATCCGACGGCTGGCGATATAGTTGTACTTGGCGAACTGCTCGATTACGTCCTCGATCGTTGAGAACATCTACCCTCCTGGCTATTCCCGCCTGCCTTACAGGTTACTTGGCGTCGGGCAACCGGGCCATCCTGATTACTTTTCCCCTGTTTTCAATACCTTGTACGGCGAATCGAAGCCAGCGAAATCGGCCACGCTGCCGCGGGCGGTATGCCGCCCAACCCTGAACAAATGCTCCACTCTCAGATGTGCAGTGCCTCCGGGATCAGCTTGCCGGTCTGGAAACGCTCGCGCGCCAGCGCGTTAGCGTCAAGACTTTCATACCCGCCCGTGGCGATCAAATCGGCCAGCGCCTGTCCGGCGCCATAGGACTGCATCACTCCGCGGCCGCTGAACGAATGGGCCTCGAACAGCCGCGCGGCCAGCCGTCCCACAATCGCGCTGCGGTCGGGAGTGACCGCGTATAGGCCGGCCCACCCGGTGACGTGGCGCAAGCGCTCGAAACCGCTCATCCGGGCGTAGAGGCGGGGCCAAATCTCTTTCAGGAAGAAATCTTCGCCGTCGTACTTGAAGGAATATCCGGGCGGCGTTTCGGGCGGCGAGTAACCGGCCAGGATGTGCGGCCCTTCGTTATGAAAGTAAACGCCCGACGTATCCACGATCATGCCGTAAGCGGCGAGATTGGTCTCACGATTGTCCACCAGGCAAATCTGCCGGCGCACCGCCTCGGTCGGCGTCTCGACACCCACGAGCTTAACCAGGTTGGGTGACCATGCGCCGCAACAGATCGCGAGCGCGCCGGCCCGCAACTCGAACAAATGTCCGGTTTCGGCTTCGGTCTC
Organism: uncultured Pseudomonadota bacterium; assembly: GCA_963805995.1. Lineage (GTDB taxonomy): Bacteria > Desulfobacterota > Binatia > Binatales > Binataceae > JAJPJA01. The sequence goes on from CAWDWL010000016.1 coordinate 148,178, forward strand.
ACGCGCGTCTTGCGCCATGAGGCGCATGAGCCCTTCTTCAGGCAGGTTTTCATCGGCCTGCCAGCATGCGATCCGGACCTCGTCGGATTCGGGACTGATCGCATGGATGAAGACGCGGTCGATATAACGCGCCCCAAGGGTCCGCGAACGCTCGCGATAATGCTGCTTTAACAGATTCGGATTGATCAGTCCGTCACGCGGAGAGAAAGTGGCGCCGGCGATACCTTCGAGCCGGTCGATTTCGGGCACCCTGCGAGCCACCTCCTGGGGGCTTAGCTGCTCGATCTGGTGACCGAGTTGACGTTGCAGATCCAGATGGCTTACGGCGCCGCCCCAGCTCTGATCGTCATACAGCCACAGATAGCCCTTCTGGCGGAATCCCACCTCGGCGGCGATTTTTTCGTAGTACTCGATCGACGCACGGCATAGCGCAATATTGACCGGCTGCCACCAGGTGGCCCGCACGCCCCCGGCGTTGCGCTCGCTTGAGCTAAGCCGTCCCGACAAATCGACATCGACCACCACGGCCTTGAGCCCACGCTCGCCCAGCGCCATCGCCACCGAACTGCCGATAATTCCGGCGCCGATGATGGCCACGTCATAGCGCTCGCTTTGCCCACTTTCCACGAATCTTATTCTATCCCTAAACCGAACCTGATTTCAGGCTCAATGTGACTTGGACGCGATCGGTATGACGAGCTTGGCGCCGTGAGGAACGACGAAAAATACCAGCAGCTCCGCATCCGCTGTCGCGCTGGCGTTTTTGGAAATCATATGGTGTACGAAGGGCTGCTCGGACCAGAACTGGCCCTCGGTATAGGTTTTTGGCGCCCTATTGCCGAGTGCGGACATCACGGCTCCTTTCAAGACGTAGGCGTAGGCGAATCCGGGATGCTCATGCGGCGGGGTAGTGCCGCCCGGAGGATACACGACGGTGATTACGACCACGTCCATTCCCGGCTTCTCAGGGAGAGGCTGGCGGAATAGCTCGTGAACCACTCCGGCACCCGGATTCGCGCTCTGTGCGCGGGCCGATCCCAAGGTCAGTACGATCGCGGCGAGTGTCAGAATGGTGACTTTGAACTTCATCGCATCACGTTACCATCGTCGCGGCTGATGTGAATCTCAAATCGTCGCCGCAGGAGGAGAAAGGAAACCGGCACGGGGCCGCGCCGCGGGAACACGCCGGAAGTCTCTTTCATGACGGCCCAGCTCATGCGTTGCGCGTCGAACCAGAAGCGCGCTTTTGGTCTCAGGGCCGAATCACGTTATAAGCAAACATCTCGACCCAAAAACTGCGACTCTGGAGGAAGCATGAAAATCGGCGTGATAACCGGTATCACCGACCAGACCATCAGCGTCGAAGAATTCTTCCGCACCAGCGAGGAACTTGGATTCGAGTCGGCCTTTTTGGGCGAGCATCCGATTATCCCGGTCGAACGCACAACTCCATTTTTCGACGGCGGCGAGATGCCTGAACGCTACAAACGCTTTCCCGATCCATTCGTGGCGCTGGCGGTGGCGGCGGCGAAAACCAAGACCATCAAGATTGGCACCAGCGTCTGCCTGGTGCCGGAGCGGCATCCGCTGTTGCTGGCCAAGGAGGTCGCCAGTATCGATTATTTTTCCAACGGCCGCTTCATCTTCGGCGTCGGCGCCGGATGGCTGCCGGAGGAAACCGAAATCATGGGCGGCAACTTCAAGCGCCGATGGCCGATGACACTGGAGTACCTAAAGGCCGCGCGCGAGTTGTGGACCAGGGAGCAAGCTAGTTTTTCCGGCGAATTCGTCAAATTCCCACCGGTTTACTGCTATCCGAAGCCAATCCAGAAACCCTACCCTCCCATCCACATCGGCGCCGGCGGATTCACGCAGTCGTGCACCCGCGCCCTGCGCTACACGGTGGCGATCGGCGACGGATGGATGCCGGTGTATCTCAGTCCGCAGCGGCTGAAGGAGGAATTGACCACCCTTAAGCGGATGTGCGATGAAGCCGGGCGCGATTTCAGCAAGCTCGAAATTTCCGTGGTTCTGATGCAGCCCGAGACGCCGGATCCCAAAGCATTGATCGCGCATTACGAAGACGCGGGATGCCATCGGCTCCTCATCGGCGACGTGATTCTGCCGCCGGGCGGTGAGGGCCATCGAATCCTGGAGCAAATCGCCAGCAACTACATTAACTGAGCGGCAAAGACCGTCGTGCGCGCGGAGCTTCGCCGCCCGGCTTGGCCCCCGGGGTTCCAATCATGATTGATCTCTATTTTTCTCCCACGCCAAACACCTGGAAGGTAAGCATCATGCTCGAGGAGCTTGGATTGCCATACCAGGTGCAATTCGTTGATATCCAGAGCGGTGAGCAGAAGCAGCCGTGGTTCCTGGACATCAATCCCAACGGACGCGTGCCCGCGATCGTTGACCGGGACGATCCTGCCAATCCGGTTCCCGTCTTCGAATCAGGCGCGATCCTGGTGTACCTCGCCGAGAAGACCGGGCGTTTCCTGGCGCCCTCGGGCTTGCGCCGCACCCAGGCCCTGCAATGGTTGTTCTGGCAGATGGCGGGGCTGGGGCCGATGGCGGGGCAAGCGCATGTCTTCCGCCGCATGGAGCAGAAGATTCCCTTCGCGATCGAGCGATACACCACGGAGGCGGCGCGCCTTTACGGGGTGCTCGACCGCCGGCTGGGACAGGAAGCGTGGCTGGCCGGTGACTATGGTATCGCCGACATGGCCTGCTGGGGTTGGGTCGCCTTCCATGCCTGGCACGGTCAGGATCTGGCGGATTTTCCCAACGTCTCCCGCTGGTTCAGTGAGATGCGCGGCCGCCCCGCGGTCAAGCGCGCGACCGCGCTCGGTTTGGATCGCATATCTCCCGCCATGAGAGCGATGCTTGAAGAGATCATCTGAGCCGGTGGCGTTCCCAGCCACTCATCGGCCTGAATGTCCAGGCGCGCGCCGCTGACCGGCCGATGCGCCAAGGCCCTTGCCCGCGCGGCGGACTACTGCCAAGTTGGAAAATTGCGGCGGCGTTGTTACTGGAACCTCATACGGGGCGAGCAGATGTGCACACTGGCAATCTATTTGCGGGTTTTTCCGGAGTTTCCGGTTATAGTCGCGGCCAATCGCGACGAATACCTCGCGCGTCCCGCGGTCGCGCCGACGACGCTGTGGGAGAAGCCGCTGATAATCGGCGGCAAGGACCTGAAGGCCGGCGGCACCTGGCTCGCCATCAACGAGTTCGGGATGATTGCGGGGCTTCTAAATCGCCGCTCCGATCTACCCGCCGACGCCGACCGCCGCTCACGCGGCTTGCTCTGCCTCGACGCGCTCAAGCATCGCAGCATCGACGAGGCGCTGCGCTTCGTGACCAGCCAGGACCCGGAAAACTACAATCCCTTCAACCTGTTGTTGGCCTCCCGCGAGCAGGCCGCAGTCGCCCACAACCGCATGGGCAGGATCGACACGACCATACTCGCGCCGGGCACTCATCTGCTCACCAACCTCGACGTCGATGACTTCGAATGCCCGCGCATCGGCCGCTCCTTCGGCCGCTTTAGTGGTCTGGCGGCCGAGCCCGATCTGGCGGCAGAGCCGTCGCGGATGCGCCAGCGGCTGGCCGAACTGCTGTCCGATCATTCAACCCAGCTTGACCCGCGCACCGGCCGGCCCAACTCCTTGTGTCTGCACCTGGGAGATTACGGCACCCGCGAGTCGAGCCTGATCTTTATTACCGGGTCGGGCCGCATCGAGCACTTCTTCGCTCCCGGCCCGCCGTGCACCACCAAGTATGCGCTGGCCGCGGCGCCAGGTGTCGGCGCGTCCGGGGAGCTTCGGTAGAGCATAAAAAATCGAAGGCCACAGGCTGGAAGCCGGTGCCACTGAGCCAATCCAGTCATAGCGGGACGGCTTTCCCGGCTCCCATCCGCGCGCTTAAATCTTGGCGTTCGGATAGCGCTTTCGCATCCAGGCCACGAACTTCTCCGGCGCCGCCATGGTCGACAGACGGCCCTGACGCACCAGCGCCCAATCGTCGAACAGTTTTGATTGCTTGATTTCCGCCAGCGTTGTCGGCGGATCCAGGCGTCCGGCGAACTCGACGTCGACCACCGCCGATTTCGGATTCTTCGGATCGTCGCGCGGCTCCGAGCGCACCGTGGCCATCCCGACAATCGCGGAAACCCCGCCGCTGTGATAGATGAACACCCGGTCTCCGGGGCGCATATCGCGGATGAAGCGAACCGCTTGGGCATTGGCAACACCGTCCCAGGCGGTGCGCTGGTCGCGCTCCAGATCGTCAATGGAATAAGTCTCGGGGTCGGTCTTGGCCAGAAAGTAGTTCATCGCGCGTCCTCTTTGAGGTAAATCTAACATAGGCGGCGCGACGACAAGCGGTCGGCGCGCAATGAATTCCGATGCCGGAACTACCTGATGTCACGGTCTATGTTGAAGCGCTGCGCGAACGCGTCGTGGGTCACCAATTGATTCGCGCCCTGGTGCGGTCACCGTTTCTGCTGCGCTCGGCCGACCCGCCGCTGAGCGCGACCCACGGCCGGACCGTGCACGAGGTGCGGCGGTTGGGCAAGCAGATCGCGATCGGCGTCGACGGTTGCCTGTGGCTGGTGCTGCATCTCAAAATCGCTGGACGGCTGCATTGGAACACGACCGCACCCAAGATGGGCGGCAGGAAAGTGCTCGCCGCCTTCGAGTTCGATAATGGATGGCTGTGGCTGACCGAGGCCGGCACGCAGCATCGCGCCGGGCTGCACCTGGTCGCGGGCGAAGACGGCCTGCAATCGCTGAGCGCCGGCGGTATCGAACCGCTCGACGTGGACCTCGCCGCCTTCAGCGCCGCGCTGCGGTCCGCCAACCATACGCTCAAGCGCGCGCTGACCGACCCGCACATCTTCAGCGGTATCGGCAACGCCTATTCCGACGAGATCCTGCATCGCGCGCAACTCTCGCCCATCGCCATGACGCACAAGTTGACGGCGGAGGAGATCGAGCGGCTGTATGACGCCACGCGCGCGACGCTGGCGGAATGGGTCGAGCGGCTGCGCGCCGAAGCGGCCGGCGAATTTCCGGAAGAAGGTCACCGCGTTTCCGGCCTCAGATGGCCGTCCACGGCCGCTATGGCCAACCTTGTCCGCGATGCGGCGCCAAGGTCCAGCGCATCCGCTACGCCAGCAATGAGACCAATTACTGCGCGATGTGCCAGACTGGCGGACGGCTGCTGGCCGACCGCGCCCTGTCGCGCCTCATGCATGAAGATTGGCCGCGCACGCTGGACGAACTCGAAGCGCGCCGTAACCGATGAGGTTACTGTCACTCCTCGAAGTAGGCGGCGATTCCGGCCAACGCGAAGCATCCGATCGCAATCGCGCTAAGGGCGACGAAAATCCGCACCAGGAACGGCGGCTCAATCACAAAAAACAGCATCGCGCCGGTGATCGCGGCAAGGACGAAGGCGACCGCCGCAAATACGGTACTGACCCGGCGCAACTGATCCATCGCTATCCATTGCCTGCGGACGCGATTGTGGCGCAAGAGAGCCGAAACCCTGCCACTTCGTCAGCCATTGAGGATTCGACTCGAACCGGCTGGCGGCTTCGCGTAGCGCGTGGGGTCCGCGAATCCCCGCGAGCCGGAAGCCTTCGACGCGCTCGGCGCACTTGGTGCATCGACCGCAATGAATGATGCCGCGGGGCTTGATACACGACACCGAAAGTTGCAGCGGCAGACCGCGTCCCAGCGCGATCACCTCGGGCTTGGACTTGCCTATCCATGGGGTTGATATCTTAAGCCGCAGGCCCACGCCGAGGTCCACCGCCCTGGATACCGCGTCGAAGAACACCGGACGCGCGTCGGGAAATGGATTGGCCTCCAGCAGCGCCATCGCCACCTCGCCAATCCGGTTGCGCGCGCAAAAGATGGCGGCCTTGGACAGCAGCGTCAGGTTGCGTCCGGGGATGTAGTTGGACGAAAGCGCGGCTTTGTATCCCGGCACCTTTTTGCCGGTCATGCTCCAATGGTCGGCCGCGACGTCGTCCATCGGGACCCTGAGCACCGCCAGCGGCGCGATCGATTTCAGATTAATCGCCTTGATGAAGCGGCGCAGGACCGCGAGTTCATTGGTCTCCCAGACCAGACCGGTGCGGATGTAAATCGGGAAAACTTCCGCGCGCCGTTGCGCCAAACGGGCCAGCATCACGGAGCTATCCAGACCGCCGCTGGCCAGCACGGCGACGCGCCCGCGGCACCGGCTTTATCCGATAATCGCTCATCGCGAAGCGGGAGTTGTGAGGGTGATGCGCAGCCACGGATTACAGGATCAGCACGCGGTCGGGATCAAGCCCGGATTCCCGGCAGCCGACCATTGATTTGGCGGCCGAGTCTGCGATCGAAGAAGTCCGCCATTGTCGTCAGCGCCTCTTTATAGGTCTTAAGAAATTCCCGTTGCTGAACATTTATCCAACCTCAGAAGGTCTGACAACGGCGACCCCAAAGACGACTCCGACCCGAAGGTCGCATGCCGAGCGACTTTGGAACGCCATTGTTACTTCATAAACTGGAGGTAGGTAATGCCGATGCGGGTCTTGGAATCGGGCTGTAGCATCACAGGCCACTCCCTCATCGAGCAGGCGGTTGACCTTTAAAGCGGAAGTCCGAGCCAAAGCCGGGAATCCGGTTCAGTTCCACAGCGACCATTGATGGGTTCCCAGCACATAGGCGGCCAGTATCGCGTTGGCGCTGGCATGCGCAACCACCGCATCGCAAATGCGCCCGCGGCGGTAGAGTGCAATCGCGAAGAGCATGCCGGCAATGGTTCCGGCAATCCATTGCTGATGAAGCAATCCGAACAGCAGCGAACTGGCGACGAAGGAAACCCACGTGAATTGGCCGGCGGGCACGGTCTCAAACTCGGACGCGACCAGTTTTCTGATCAGGTAGCCTCGAAACGCCAGTTCTTCCGCGACCGGCACGGTCAAAACCGCTCCGGCGGTTCGAAACATCAGCCAGGCAAATTTTTGCGCGGCTGACAACGCGCTCAAACCGGCGGCGAACGCGCGGTCGGCGGGAATGTCCGCGCGCTGCAGGCCGATCCAAACCACAAACGTAACGGCCCCGATCAAAACCGCGTCCCAGGATATTGTCCAGTCAAGTTCGCCAAGCTGCTTCCAGTACAGCGCCAAGGCGCCGGCCGCGGCGATCACCCGGATCGGGTATAGCGTGTCGAAGTCCTTTGACAGGCCTTTCGAAAACGCCGCGGTGATCATCGAAGTTGCGATAATGGTCAGCAACGGAACGATGTACACCGCGGCAGGATTGGATAATGCCGAGGTTTTCTCAGGGGCGGTCTGCCGGGTAAAAAACTTCAGCCGATGGCTGATCACGACCATCGCGCAGGCCAGCGCGCTCAAGTAAAGCCATCCCGCCAGAGAATGGAAAACTCCGACGGCAAGCTGTTCCTGGAAGCTGCCTAATTCGACCAGGACCGCAACCCGGACCGCGTTCAGTAGCCAGACCGTCGCGATTCCGATCGGCAACAGTAGGAAGGCCTGCGGGAAGCGAAGCTCGCTGCGGTAAAACCAGAGGTAAATCGCCAGGAAGACCGCGATCAGCCCGATCCCTTCAAGGCCGGAACATGACGGAGCAACGTAAGCGGAGAAACTTGGAGTACTGATGACTCCGGTTTGGTAGTTGAATGCCGCTTTCTGGCCGGCCAGCCACAGCAGCATGGAGATCACAAAGAACGTTGGCTTCGCCAGCGCTGGCCACGATTGCTGCGTATAGCTGCCGGCGATGCGGGCGATGATGCCGACTGCGGCCCCGGCCACAAATGCTTCCGGGCTGCGGGCAATCCAGCGGCCCCACACCGCCGGCGGAAGCACGGCCGCGCTCCAACCCAACAGCACCAGGATCACTAACATCAGCCAGACCGCCATCCACAAGAAGCCGTGCGACGAGGTTTCCATTCCGCCGCCGATTCCTACCCACGTCCATTTGACCAGGCAGGCGAACGCGACGACGTGCAGGCCCAGCCATGCCCAACTTGTCCTGTGCAGCGCATCGCCGCGTGAAGCTTGGCGGAGTTCCTCATCCAGGGTGCGCCAACCCAGAAGCGTGGTTGCCGCGCCGCCGGCTATCAGGCCGGCAAAGATCGCGCGATGATACTGAATCGGCGCGACCAGCCATCCGGTCGTCTTCAGTTGCGGCTTCCAGTCGACCGCGGCGAGGACGATCAATTCGGCGGTCAACAACAGGATCAGGCAGGCGGCACGGATTATCCAGCCGGTCAGATCGGGCACTGAGGGCGGTTGACTGCTGTCTGGAGCGGCGAAAGCCGGCGCTTGCTGCATAATCGATCAAACATCGCGCCTGCCACGACGCTGTGTATCAAGCAATGAGCGCCGCGGTGTAACCGGCTATTCCAAAGTTCCTCGCCAAAAGGCGGTTTCAATAGAACCCGCCCCGGACCATCGCCGTTCAACCGACGATGGTCCAGGCAGTAACCAGGCTCTTCCCCAGGAAGCGGTCAGCCGCGAAGCATGTCGCCTCAGCAACGAACATCTCTTGATGGAGGGATAGAGAGCAAATGAGGGGACGCAAAACTAGCGCCGCCGGTAGGCCTCTCTCAGCAGCATGACCGCTCCGGCCAAAAGAGCTAAACCGCTCATTGCGGTCCCCGGGTCCATTTCAGGAACTGCTGATTGAGCAAAAGCTACGCCACCCATTCCCAGCACGAAAGCCGCGCCAGCACCACCCAGATACAACATACGCGCCAAGTTCCTCATCGTAGTACCCCTGATTAGGTTATGAACCGCTATTATGCTTTTTCTTCAGCTATTGTCAAAGCGAGAGTTGGGGCTCAGGCCCGGCGTCCGGCGATACCGAATGGTATCGAGGCTCTTTGCCTGGAAGCCGGTCACGAGTTAGGGGATGTCGCCTCGACGGCAGAACATCCTACGAGGAGGGATTTTGCCGATAACTGGCGATGGGGCCGAAACTATCGCCGCCGGTAGGCCTCTCTCAGCAGCAGGATCGCCCCTGCCAAAAGAGTCAATCCGCTGGTTGCGGTCCCCGGATCCATTTCGGGGACCGGACTAGCAAGGGCTATGCCTCCCATCCCCAGCACGAAGGCCGCGATGGCGCCACCCAGATACAACACACGACTCAAGTTTCTCATCTTCAATCACAGCCCCTTAACTAGAGTTATGGTGAGGCTTTATATTTTCCTTTACGCTTTGTCAAACAGAAGTTTCGGATTTTTTGTGATGATATCGTTACACGTAATGCAAGCGGTTCCGGGCGCGTTTTCCGCAACTATGAGCATGTATGCTGGTGACGATCAAATCGTGGCCGGCGCGCAATTGATGGCGACTTCTGACCAGGAAAGCTGGGGAAGACCAGGCGCGCCGGCAATGAACTAGTCATGCCGCTTTATACGGAGTCAGAGGCAACCACGATTACAGGATCAACCGGCGCCGTCGAGGACCATCGTTGCGCCGGTCGCGAAGTCCGTTTCACACAAGAACAGAACCCCGCGCGCGACGTCCTCGGGACTGCCCAGCCGCTTGGTCAGCGTAGCGCGTGCCAGCGCTTCGATTTGCTCGGGGCGGTAATCTTCAGGGGGCAGCACGGAGCCGAGCGCAAGACAGTTCACCTGGACTTGCGGAGCCAGAGCTTTGGCCAGCGCCTGCGTAAGTCCGATCAGTCCGAATTTCGAAACGGTATAAGGCAGGTAATTGTTATACGGGCGAATTCCGGCCGAATCCCCGATGTTCACGATTTTCCCCGCGCCCTGACGGCGCATCGTCGCGCCAGCGAATTTGGCGGCGAAAAATGGCGCCTTCAGGTTGGTATCGAGGTTCAGGTCCCAATCGCGCTCTGTCAGCTCTTCCAGGGGTTTGCGATAGAACACCGACGCTGAGTTGACCAGGATGTCCAGTCGCCCGAAAGCGGTGGCGACGTCGCTTACCATCGCCTCGATGTCGCTGACTTTTTCCAGATCCGCGTGAAAAGCCCGCACGGTCCCGCCGCTTGCCTCGATTGTGGCTACGGTGTCGGCCGCTTGCGCCGCGGAGTTGCGATAGTGCACCGCAATGGTAACGCCACGCGCGGCAAGGGCCAGCGCGATCGCCTTACCAACGCGTCGGGCCGCGCCCGTTACCAGCGCGACCTTGCCGCTTAATTCCATGACTGATTGGAACCAGCGGGCGCCGGGATCGGGTGCCTCAGGCCGCCTGTGACAGACGCCGGACCAGGGCAAGATTGTCGGAATGACCGGTCTTGGACGCCACCACATGACCGATGATCGGGCGCCCTAACAGGTAGAGATCGCCCAACAGATCGAGAATCTTGTGGCGGGCGAACTCGTCGGGGAAACGCAGCTTGGTGTTCACCACCTTTTCATCGTCGACCAGGATTACGTTGTCCAGCCGCCCGCCGTTGGCCAATCCCATCTCGGACAGCTTGCGCATCTCGGCCAGAAAGCCAAAGGTCCGCGCCGGAGCGATCTGACGCACGTAGTCGTCGGGGCTGGTCAGCTCGAAATGCACGCGCTGCACTCCAATCGGCGCCGGATACATCAGCGTGTAATCGATAATCAGATGGTCCGCCGGCTCGACCCGGATATATTCGCCGCCTTCCTTCTCCTGGCCAATCACGATTGGCTGATCGACATGCAGCGGCTGCACCCGCGCCTTCTGCTCCTGGACCCCGGCTTCCGCCAGCAGGCGGCAGAACTCCAGCGCCGAGCCGTCGAGCGCCGGCACTTCGCCCTGGGTCTTGACCAACAGGTTGGTGATCCCGAAACCATGCAGCGCCGACATCAGATGCTCGACCGTCCGCACCACATAAGCGCCGTTGGATAGCGTGGTGTTGTAGCCGGTGTCGGTGACGCTCTCCAGCCGCGCCGGCGCGATCACGTCACCCGAAAGCGAGGTGAACGAGATGCCTGAACCGGGCTGGGCCGGATACAGAATCACGCCGGTCTTAAGCCCCGTATGAAGCCCCTGGCCGCCCACCACGATCGACCGCTTGATGGTGCGCTGCGCAACCGTGGCGCAGGCCGCCGTGGTCATTATCTGGGACTGGCCGTTAGTCTTGACGCTGCCGCTGTCCGGAGGCGTTTCGATCCCGTCGTGGACCAGGGCGCGGCCGATGGAACCCAACAGGCCATCGACGGAAAACGGTTTTTCGATAAAATCGGCGGCGCCCAGCTTGGTCGCTGCCACGGCGCTGTTGATGTTGCCATGGCCCGAGATCATGATGACCTCGGTCTGCGGCGCGGTTTCCTTGATCTGGCGCAACAACTCGATGCCGTCGATGTCCGGCATCCAGACGTCGAGCAGGACCAGACGCGGATGCTCGCGCATGACGATATCCATCACCGCCGGCGCGCGGCCCGTGTCCAGGACCCTGAAACCCTCGTCGCTTAATATTCCCTTGAGCGAAGACCGAATCCGCTCCTCATCATCCACCACCAGTACGGTTTCTCCCACGTTCCAGCCCTCACAGTGTGCGTCGAAGACATCAGCAGCCGTTTTAAACGTCAACTTAACACTCGCGCAAACTGTTGTTCTTTTACCGGAAACTCAAGGATGAATCTACTTCCGCGGGGATCGTTGTCCCGCACCCTGACGAACCCATGATGGTCCGAAACGATGGTCGAAACAATCGCCAGGCCGAGCCCGGTCCCCTGCGCCTTGGTGGAGAAATAAGGCTCGAAAATCCGCGATTTTAACGCCGGATCGATTCCGGGACCGTTGTCGCACACTTCCAGCGTCACCACCCCGCTGGTTCGATCCAGACGGGTGCGGGTCTCGATTCGTGGCGCGCCGCCGCCGTTGCGCGGTGCTCCATTAATTGCCGCAACCGCATTCTCCAGCAGATTTACCAGCGCGCGTTTAAGCGCATCGCGGTCAATCGCGATCTTGGGCAGACTCGGATCGAGATCGGCGGCAAACTCGATTCCAGGATTGGCGGCGCGGAAGTTGGCCACGGTTTCGTCGGTCAAACCGTTGAGGTCACCTGGCACGGGGTTCAGATGCGGCATCCGGGCAAACATCGAGAATTCATCCACCAGATGCTTCAGATCCTCGACCTCGCTGATGATAGTGCGGGTACATTCATCGACCAGGCTGGAGCCTGACGCCACCGGATGGCGCCGGATGCGCTCGGCGGATAGCTGAATCGGGGTAAGCGGGTTTTTGATCTCGTGGGCGATACGCCGTGCGACCTCGCGCCACGCCTCCATCCGCTCGATTTTGGCGATTTGGCTCACATCCTCGAAGAACAGCACCGTCCCCAGATGGTCCTGCCCTTCCTCGCTGAGCGGAGTCGCAGTCACCATCAGCTCACTGGCGCTGCGCTCATCCAGGGTCACCGAACGGGTGCCGCCCTCGCGCGGCAAACCGCCATCGAACAGCCGCGCCAACTCGGCCGCCAGCGCCGACTGAAACGCCACGGCATAGTGACGGCCCTGCACGTCGGCGGCAGTCTGACCCAGCAGGCGCTCCGCGCACGGATTGATCGTGGTGATGCGGCCCGCACGATCGAGCGCAACCACCCCGGCGGAGACGTTACGCAGCAGGGTTTCGGTGTAGCGCCGGCGCTGCTCCAGTTCGGCGTTGGTGGTGCGTAGGTCCGCGGTCATCTGGTTGAACGAGGTGACCAGCTGGCCTATTTCATCGTCGCGAACGGCGGGAATCTCATGATTGAGATCGCCTCCGGCCACTGCGTGGGTTCCCTCTGCCAGTAACTTAATCGGCACCGTAATCCCGCGGGCCAAAAACATCCCGAACCAACTGGCGAGCAGCACCACGACCAGGCCGATCATCAACAACGCCAGCAGGTAGTTGCGCATGATCGGTTGCTTGAGTGCACGCAACTGCACGTAATCCTCGAAGCTTTCGGAAACCTTGGCGGCGCGTTTGGCCAGGCTGCGGGGAACAAAGTAATCCACCACCACCGCTCCCAGCACCTTGTCGGACTCGGGCGAGACAAAAATCGGCGCGGTACCACGGATCACGTCGGAGCGGCCGAAAGAGTCGGTACGACTGGTGGCATGACCCGCCAGGGTTTGTACCAGCAGCCCGGAATGCGGTGATACCCCAATTCCGGTCGGGATTTGCGGACTCAGGGACAACATCAGCAACTTGCGGTCGGGCGAAAAGACTTCGATAGTTCCAAGCCGGTATTCCTGCTGCTTGTTCTCGACGAACTTGCGTAAATCAGTCCGATGCTCGGGCACCAACAGGTCGCGTTTGCCGATGTTTTCGGCCAGCACCCGCGCAAAGTGGAGAGCGTCGTTGGCGGAATCCAGGTAATAGCTCTTGGCGATATCGAGCGAATCGTCCAGCACCTTCTTATACTCGGGGTTAAACCAGCTATCGATGTCGGCGCGCAGGAAGGACTCCGACACGTACAACAGGAACCCGCTGGGCAGCAGGGCCACGGCGATAAAACCGATTACCAGGCGCGCCTGCAGCTTGGATCCGATAAGACCGCGCCGCCGCTCGAAGAACACCTTGGCGATATTGCGGCCGACCAGAAACAGCAGCAGCCCAAGCAGCAGGAAGCTCAGGTCAAAGAGCAGGATTACCGCCAGGTTGGAAAGCAGCGAGGTATGGCTGGTCAGGGGCGGGAGCGTAAACTGGGCCAGCGCGAAAGCACCCAGGAGCAGGCCCGCGACCGCCACTGCGAGCAATTCGCGGCGGCGGCGTTTGTGTTCTGACAGGCGGGCAAGTGCAGCTTCTTGTTCCAGCATACGGTCGTCGCAGGGAAGGCCCTGCCCTGCTTCAGCCGTCAATACTACTCTGAAACTCCCGAATTAAAACCGCCGGATGCCGCCTCCAAGGCGGTCACCTGGCAGGGCGCGGAAAAAGGAAGTTTCGTGGGTACAGCGTCTTTCGTGGTTGTGCACACGGCGCAAAGGATACATCCTCGCTGCTCCGGGAGAGAACTGAGCGAGGGAGCAGGGTGAAAAAAGCGAGAACCTTTATTCCGCTATTTCACTGCCCGCCTGCGGGGTCCGGACGGTGGTTTCGCCGCGCTTAACGCCGAAAAAGCATCAGCAAAAGAGAGACCAGGATGCTTAACAGAACGCAGGTCGCCAGCGGAAAGTAGAAGGTCACTGCACCCCGGCGCACGTAGATATCACCGGGCAACCGGCCAAACCATCCCAGGCTGCCTAATCCCCACATCACGAGGCCCGCTACAACCAGGATAAGACCCATCGCGACCAGCCATTTCCCCAGCGGCGCCAGCATCGTCGATTAGGCTGCCCAACCCTGCTGCCGGCAGGGGGCCGATGCGGTCGTGCCCACGTGACTGCTTTTTCCGCCCCCTGCTAGGCGTGCGCGTGGCCGGCCTTGGCGGCCTCTTTCGCCTCCTTGGCGTCCTTGATGACTTTGTCGGCGATATGGGCCGGGGTCTCCTCATAATGCGAGAATTGCGACTCGAACGAACCGCGGCCCGAGGTGATCGAGCGCAGATCGGGCGCATACTTCAAAATCTCGGACATCGGCACCAGCGCTTTGATCGCCTGGCCGTTGCCCTTGCGGTCCACCCCCAGCACCTTGCCGCGGCGCGAGTTCAAATCGCCGATCACGTCGCCCATGCATTCATCCGGGCAACCGACTTCCAGGGACATTATCGGTTCGAGCAGTATCGGATGCGCCTTTTCCAGCGCGGCCTTGAGCCCCATCGAAGCCGCGATCTGAAACGACATGTCCGAAGAATCCACCGCGTGGGAGGAGCCATCGAAAAGCGTCACTTTAAGATCGACCAGCGGATAACCGGCCTGAAAGCCCTCGGGCAGCGTGTTGCGCACACCTTTTTCCACCGACGGGATGAATTGCCGCGGCACCGAACCTCCGACCACCGCGTCCACGAATTCGAATCCGCCCCCACGCGGTAACGGTTCGATCTTCAGCCAGCAATCGCCGTATTGCCCGCGGCCGCCGGACTGGCGCTTGTACTTGCCCTGAGACTCGGACTTGCCCTTGATGGTCTCCTTGTAGGGCACCTTCGGCGCTTGAAGTTCAACTTCTACATTATATTTTCGTTTGAGCCGCTCGACCGCAACCTCGATATGGAGCTGCCCGGTCCCTGACAGGATGATGTCGTGCGTCTGCGGATCCCGATGCATCTCGAGGGAGGGATCCTCTTCGAGCATCCGCGCCAGCGCCTGGCTGGCTTTCTCCTCGTCGCCCTTGCTCTTGGGCCGGATGGCGAAAGAGATCACCGGACTGGCCTTGGGCAGCGGCGCGAGGATGAAAGGCGCTTTTTCATCGCACAGGGTATCGCCGGTGGTGGTCTCCTTGAGCTTGGCCACGGCAGCAATCTCGCCCGGCAAGGCGGCGTCGAGCGGGGCCTGCTTCTTGCCCTCCAGGCGTAGCAATTGCCCGAAGCGCTCCTTGGTCTGACGGGTCGCGTTCAGCACCGCGGTATCGCTGGTCGCCCTGCCCGAAATCACGCGGAATATCGACAGCTTGCCGGCGAAGGGATCAACCACCGTCTTGAACACCAACGCCGCAAATGGCGCCGCCGGATCCGGAGCCCGCTGGATCTCCTCGCCGGTGCTCGGGTTATGTCCTTTTCCGGCCGGGGTATCCTTGGGCGAGGGCAACAGCTCCAGGATCGCGTCAAGCAGGGGACCGCCGCCGATATTCCGGCTGCCCGAACCGCACAGCACCG
Source organism: uncultured Pseudomonadota bacterium (assembly GCA_963805995.1). GTDB lineage: Bacteria > Desulfobacterota > Binatia > Binatales > Binataceae > JAJPJA01. The sequence continues at coordinate 163,873 of CAWDWL010000016.1, forward strand.
GCGTGATCTTGCGCGCCAGCACCGCATTGCGCAGCGCCTCGCGCAGTTCCCCGTTTTCGAGTTGCCCTTGCTCCAGGTATTTTTCCAGCAGCGCGTCGTCGGACTCGGCCACCGCTTCGCACAGTTTGACGCGCGCGTCTTCGGCCAGCGCCAAAAGGTCGCCGCTTAAGTCTTCCTCCTTGGGCTTGCCGGTGTTGTCGGCATAGCGAAGCGCTTTCATATTGAGCACGTCAATTACGCCACTGAGCGAGTTATCGGTCCCAATCGGCACGGTCAGGACGGCTGGCTTCGCATCCAGCCGGTTGAGGTCGGCTACCGCATTGTCCAGCTTGGTGTTCTCGCGGTCCAGACGCGAGACGAACGCGATCACCGGCAGGTTCGCCGCCTGCGCCGCATCCCAGATCTTCTCGGTCTCAACCTTGAGGTCGGCGCCGGGACTGACCACCAGCACGATTGCGTCGACCGCGTGCAGGGTGTTGAAAGTATCGGGCAGAAACGATGCATACCCGGGAGTATCGGCGATGATCACGGTGCTGCGCTTCCAGTCCAGATGATGGAACGCGGAGCTGATCGACTCGTGCCGGGAAAGCTCCTCCGGTTCGAAGTCCATCACCGCCGTCCCGTCATCGGGCCGTCCCAAGCGGGTGATGGCGCCGGCGGTGAACAGCACCGCCTCGGCAAGTTGGGTCTTGCCCGTGCCACCTTGTCCGACCAAAGCAACGCTTCTCAAGCGGCCGATATCCGCGACAGCCATAAGATGTCACCTCGAATTAATTCCGACGAGGTCGAAATACTACTTTAGCCGCCGCTGTGCCAGAGTTCCACGGAATTCTTTTTGCGCGACGGCGCGGGTCTTCTGACGTCCTCTCCCTGACTAATGTCGATAGGCTCTTGAACCTACCTGGCCCGCGGCTGCGGAACCTGGTCGGCCACCGCGCGCCGGGAGAGGCCGGCGCGCGATTCGCGCCAGCCCGTCGCGTGACGGGTGCGGGTGCCGGCGGCCTGCAAAGATATCGCGCCTTCAGGTTGTCCTTGTGCGCCAGCGCGAATGTGTAACTCGAGGCGTATCCGGGCAAGCGGTGACATGGGTTACACAAAAAACCGGAGACCTGGGTGACATCCATTAATCTCCGAACCTCGAAGTTGCCCGGAACTATTCCCGGTTTACCGCCCTACCCCTCGATCTTCTCCACCGTGACGTCGCCGGTCAGAATCCGCTCCACGTTGGCGCCTTCGACCAGCAGCAACGCCCCGCCAGGGTCGATTCCCGTGACCGTGCCGCGATGGCGCGTCTGTCCGTCAAACACGGTAATCCGCTTGCCGGTCAGGATCGAATAGCGCTCCCACAGCGGCGCAATCCGCGCAAAGCCGAGCTCCTGCAATTGCCCAAGCCGCTCCGTCAGGCGGGCGAACAAGGTGGCAACGAACTTTACCCGATCGCAGGCTTGGCCGGTTTCGATCAGTACCGAGGTCGCGATTTCACGAAGTTCCTCCGGCACCTGCTCCGGCCGGAGATTGAGATTGAGGCCCATCCCCAGCAACACGCACGGCGGCGCGCCCGACAGCAGTTGCGCGATAATGCCGCCGGCCTTCTTGCCGCGCAGCCACAGGTCGTTGGGCCATTTCAGACCGGGGAGGCCGGGCGCTATGGTCTCGACCGCCTCGGCCATCGCCACGCCTGCCACCAGGCCCAGGACCGGCACCTCCTTGACCGCCATCAGGGGCCGCAGCACCACGGTGGCGTGAAGATTGACTCCCGGCGGGGAAAACCATTCGCGCCCCAAACGCCCATGGCCCGCTGATTGGGATTCGGCTATCACCACGGTGCCGTGGGCGGCGCCGTCCAGCGCCAACTGCTCGGCCACCTCCTGGGTCGAGCCGACCTCGGCATAATGATGGACGCGCCAGCCGATCGTCCCCGGCCCGCCATGTTCGATCGCAAGGTAAGGGTTGTCGTTCATACTTTTATACAATCCGCGCGGCAACACGGGATGGCAATCCCCGTCCGCATTGCGGACTTCACCGTCAAGCGCCAAAGAACCACTTTTAACAGTTGATGCCCAGGCTTATATTTGCTGAGTGGCAGCGCCATATCCAAAACCGGATCGCTCAGGCTTCGAGCCCAACTTCAGCAAGACGCCCGAAAACGAGGCTCTCGACCTCGCCTGGCAGGAAGGGATTCTGAGCGACGGCCGCGCCTATCGAGTCGAGTATTGGTGCCAGGATCAGACTTCGTTTCTGACCTTTTTCCTTTCGACGATGGGACTTGAGGAAGCCTCCAAGGAAGCTTTCAAGCGGCTGCTGGAAGCCGAAAAGCTGATCCACTTCAAACCGGGCCCTAACTACGTGGAGGGCCGGAAATGGACCGATCACGCCGGCAACGAAATGTGGTCGATAAACGTGGTGGTGGGCGACGAAGAAAACACTTTCGTCGAGGGCGGGGTTGCTCTCATCCCATATCCGCGCTCCTGAGCGTCACCGATCAAGCTTGGCGGCGCTGTACTTGAGCATGCGCATCGAACCATCTGAGCGCGGAAGGTTGCGACGTCAGTAGAAATGCCACCGACCCAGGCCTTGCGGCACATATCGGTTGATGATATCCTATAGAGATATTCAGGCGCAAGCACATGGAATCCATCTCCTTGAAGTTGCCCGCGGATCTGCTGAAAACCAGCGATCGATGTGCCCGCGCGCTCGGCATCCCCCGCGCCGAATATATTCGTCGCGCGATCGAGCGGATGAACCGCGAGACCTTGGACCGCGCCCGCGCGGAGCGGATGGCAGCCGCATCGCACCGGGTCCGCAAGGAAAGCATGCGGGTGAATGCCGAGTTCGCGGCGATCGAGCGCGATCCGGATGATTGAGCACGGCGAGGTCTGGCTCGCCAACCTGAATCCCCGCCGCGGCACCGAACCGGGCAAGACTCGCCCGGTACTGATCGTCCAGGCCCAGGCGCTTAACGACGCTGGGCATCCTTCAACGCTAATAGTGCCCTTGACCACCAATCTGATCGACGAAGCCGAGCCTCTCCGCATCCGCGTGCCGGCCCAGTCATCGCTGCGTCAGGATTCCGATCTCCTCATTGACCAACTGCGCGCGATCGACAACCGCCGCCTCCTCCAGGGCCCGCTTATCCGGCTCGACAAACTAACTATGGAGCGCGTCGCCACCGCGCTGCGTGAAGTGCTCGACCTCGGCTGAACCTGGCCGGCTCATTTGAGAGCTTTTCCCGGATTCCGACCCACAACAACCGCGCCTTACTCGCAACGATTCGCCGCCACGCATCCCAGCTCCCTTAAGGAACTGGCGCAACGCACCTGGGGCAAAGTGCCAAACCTCTCGCGCACGCTCACCCTTGTTTTCCACGCCGGCCCTCCGTAGGGGCGATTCACGAACCGCCCCTCGAGTTTCTACATTTTGCTTTAATTTTCTCCCCCGGACCGGGGGAGATGGCGCCGCTGCGGCGCTCAAGAGAGGGTCCTTTGTCAGCGCGCCTGCTTCAGGCGCGCGATTAGGAATCCCCCAGTGGACTCACCGTCAACGGGCGGTTCACGAACCGTCCCTACGGCTCCCCCACTGCCCAGTCAGAACGCGTCGATGCGCATGCTCAAGATCGGCGGCGCGGACGGAGTGGGTCAGTTCGCCGACGGAGATCAGGTCGACGCCGGTGTGGGCGATTTCGGCGACTGTGGTGAGGGTTACGTTGCCGGAGACTTCGAGCATCACGCGGCCGCCCGCGATTTGGACGGCGCGGCGGATGTTGTCGAGGTTCATGTTGTCGAGCAGGACGATATCGGCGCCGGCTGCGATTGCTTCTTCAAGTTGGGCGTGGGTTTCGCATTCGATTTCGATTTTCAGGGTGTGCGGCGCGGATTGTCTGGCCAGTTTTATCGCCGCGCTCACGGAGCCGGCGGCTGCGATGTGGTTGTCCTTGATCAGGACGCCGCTGTCGAGGCTGAAGCGATGGTTGTAGCCGCCGCCGATATGGACTGCGTATTTCTCCACTGCGCGCAATCCCGGATGGGTCTTGCGGGTATCCACGATGCGCGCCTTGGTGCCCGCCACCGCGCGCGCGAATTCCGCCGTTTTGGTGGCGATACCTGACATCAGTTGCATGAAGTTGAGCGCCGTTCGTTCCGCGATTAGCAGGCCGGCGAGCAGACCCTCGATTTCGGCTGCGACATCGCCGCGATGCAGCACCGCTCCTTCCGCCGCCAGCTGGTCGATTCGCGCCTGCGCGCCGCATCGCGCGAGGATCGGCGCGATCAGCGGTCCGCCGCAAAAGACGATTTGCTCTTCCTTGACCGTGATTCGCGCGCGGCCGCGCGCGTCGGGACGGACGGTGGCCGCGGTGGTGACGTCGCCCAGGCCGATGTCCTCAGCCAGCGCGCGGTCGAGCAGGCCGCTTAGGGCTAGCTGATCGGCCAGGTTCACGGTCGTGATGCAGGCGCTGGTGGCTGAGGGCGAAACGTGTGCCTCAGATCGAGGACGTGTGACCTCTCCCTCGCCCTCTCCTAAGATAAGGAGAGGGGACAGAAAGGGCCACTGCGATGCGCTCGGCTCGCTCGGGATGACAGATAAGAATGAACTCTTGACGTAAGCCATTTTCCTCGCGGTCGGGCGCATCTCAGTCCAGCAGCCTTAGTTGGGCCTCCAGCGACTGCTTGCGGCCCGACAGTTCCTCGGCCCGTTGCTCCATCTGCTCGCGGGTTTCCGCGGACGCCTTGGCGATGAAGTCGGGGTTGGAGAGCCGCCCCTGATGCTGCTTGAGGTAGGTATTTACTTCTTCAAGTTTTTTACCCACAGTGCCCCGCGCCTTCTCGACGTCGAAGCCCGCGGGCGCCTCGACCATCACCTCGCCCCATCCGAGCACCGACGCGACCATCCCGGACGGCCGCGGCGCGGAGCCCTCCAGCAGGTCCAGACTCGACGCCTTCGCCATCGTCATCGTATATGGCTTCCAGGCCGCGAACTCCGCCGCGAAACCGTTCCCGTCGCCATCGTCCGACGGATGGCGAATCAAGGCCGTCACCCGTTGTCCCGGATGGTAGCCGAGCAGCGAGCGCAGGCTGTTGATTGCGTCGGTCACTTCCAGGCAATGCGCCATCGCGGCGCGCTCGGCGTCGGTCAGCGGATCGTCCGCATCCGCTTTCGGAAAGCTGGCGATCGCGAGATGCTCGCTCAGGCCCGGTTCATCGATGTACGGGCGCAGCGCCTGCCATAGCTCCTCGGAGATGAACGGCATGAACGGATGCAGCAGGCGCAGCAGTTGATCGAAGCAATGGACCAGCACGAAGCGCGCGCCGTGCTGATCCTCGCCGCCGCGCCGCAGCGGGTCCTTGGACAGCTCGATGTACCAGTCACAGAACTCGTGCCAGATGAACTGATACAGGCGCGCGGCCGCGGTGTTGAATTCGTACGCATCGATCGCGGCGCTGACGTCGGCGACCGCATTGCGCAGCCGGCTCAGAATCCAACGTTCCGCCAGTCCGAGTTTTTCGGTTGGCACCGGTGTAATCGGCTGCGGCGCGTCCTCGAGGTTCATCATCACGAAGCGCGCCGCGTTCCAGATTTTGTTGGCGAACGCGCGCGACGCCGCCAGCCGGTCGTTGCTCAGGATCAGGTCGCGTCCCTGCACCGCAAGCTGGGCCAGGGTAAAGCGCACCGCGTCGGTGCCGTAGGTGTCCATGATCTCGAGCGGATCGACCACGTTGCCGCGCGACTTGGTCATCTTCTTGCCGAACTGGTCGCGCACCAGCGGCGTAATGTAAACGTCGCGAAACGGCACCTGTTCGGTGAACCACAGCCCCAGCATCATCATCCGCGCGACCCAGAAGAAGATGATATCGAAGCCGGTCACCAGCAGCGTCGTGGGATAATAGCGGCGCAGGTCGGGCGTGTCGTCGGGCCATCCCAAAGTCGAAAAGGGCCACAGCCCCGAGCTGAACCAGGTATCGAGCACGTCTTCCACCTGGACCAGGTTGGCCGATTCGCAGCGCTCGCAGCTTGACGGCCGACGCGCCACGACGGTGGTATGGCCGCAGTCGCCGCAATCGTAAGCGGGGATCCGATGCCCCCACCATAGCTGGCGCGAGATACACCAGTCGTGGATATTCTCCATCCAGTTGAAGTAGGTATTTTCCCAAAATTTCGGATGGAACGTGGTGCGTCCGTCGCGCACCGCCGCGATCGCCTTGTCCGCCAGCGGCTTGACGCGCACGAACCACTGCACCGAAAGCATCGGCTCCAGCACCGTGTCGCAGCGCGAGCACACGCCCACGGCATGTCGATGCGGCTGGGTGTTTTCCAAAAGCCCTTGCGCCTCGAGGTCGCGCAGGACCGCCTTGCGGCCTTCGTCGCGATCCATCCCCGCGTAGGCGCCCGCGGCGGCGTTCATCCGCGCGGTCGCATCCATGATGGCAATTTCGTCCAGGCCATGAGCCTTGCCGATCGCGAAGTCGTTGAAGTCATGGGCCGGAGTGATTTTGACCGCGCCGGTGCCGAAACTGCTGTCCACCGAGGCGTCGGCAATAATCGGAATAATCCGCGCGGCCAGCGGCAGCCGCAGGCTCTTGCCGATCAGATCTTTATAGCGAGGGTCTTGGGGATTCACCGCCACCGCGGTGTCGCCCAGCATCGTTTCGGGCCGCGTGGTGGCGACGGTTATCGCGCCGGAGCCGTCCTCCAGCGGATAACGGATGAAATAGAGCTGTCCGTCGGCGTCCTTATGCGAGACTTCCAGGTCCGACAGCGCGGTCTCGCATCGCGGGCACCAGTTGATCAGCGTGCGGTCGCGATAGATCAGCCCCTGCTCGTGGAGCCGCACGAAGACCTCGACCACCGCCCGCGACAGGCCCTCATCCAGGGTGAAGCGCTCGCGGCTCCAGTCGCACGAGGCCCCGAGCATCCGCAGTTGATGCAAAATCCGGCCGCCGTAGGTCTCGCGCCATTGCCATACGCGCCGCTCGAAGGCCTCGCGTCCGAGTTGATGGCGGTTGGTGTTCTCCTTGGCGATCTCACGCTCGACCACGTTCTGGGTGGCGATGCCGGCATGGTCGGTACCCGGCACCCACAGCGTGTTGAAGCCCTGCATCCGGCGCGCCCGCACGATGATGTCCTGCAGGGTCACGTTCAGAGCATGCCCCAGATGGAGCTGGCCGGTGACGTTGGGCGGCGGAATCACGATCGAGAAGACCGGACCCGGCCGCGCCGGATCGGCTTTGAAATAACCCAGCTCCACCCAGCGCTCGTACCAGCGTTCGGCGATTTTCGGATCGAATGTTTTGCTCAGTTCCAAGTAAAATCAGCCCGTCAGGGGAAATGATTCAGAGCCGCCGAAGCGCCCATAATGGCGCAATCATATTTAGGTGCGGATGGAGGATTCAACCGATGTCGAGACACACGTCAGGACCGGCGAATCCGCCGGGACGCTGAATCCTGGTGCGAGAGGGGGGACTTGAACCCCCACGAGCTTGCGCTCACAAGGTCCTGAGCCTTGCGCGTCTGCCATTCCGCCACTCTCGCTGTCGGGCAGATCGGGAAGCCGGTGCGACGATTCTACATGGCGCCGGCCACCTGAAGGAAGATGGTTTAACTGGCGGCGACGGCTATTTCAAGCTGTGCCCGGACTTAATCGGGCCGCTCCCCGGAAATGTCGCGGCTGATACTCGCGCAAGTAGCGACGCCGTGGTACTTCTGTTCCCGCATCCTCACCGCGGGAAGGAACTCGGAAGAAATGACGGACGGACCATTGGCGGGCTTTCGCATCCTGGATTTGAGCTCGGTAATCTCGGGACCCTTTTCCACGATGCTGCTGGGCGACCTGGGCGCCGACATCATCAAGATCGAATCGCCTGAGGGCGACACCCTGCGCACCTTCAGCCGGCCCCAGAAAAACGGCATGTCGGTGGGCTTCCTGTCCTTTAACCGCAACAAGCGCAGCATCATTATCGATCTGCAAAAGGACGGCGGGCGCGACCTGGTGCGGCGGCTGGCCGCCAAAGCCGACGCCTTGATCGAGAACAACCGCCCCGGCGTCGCCGATCGCCTCGGCGTGGGCTACGCGGATATCCGCCGGATCAATCACAAGATCGTCTATTGCTCGATTTCCGGTTTCGGGCCCGACGGTCCCAATGCCAACGCTCCCGCCTACGATCCGTTGATCCAGGGCTACTCCGGGTTGACCCATCTGCAGGGCGCACGCATCGGCCGCCCGATGGGCGTGCAGATGGCGATGGCCGACAAGGTCACCGGCATGACCGCCGCGCTGTGTATCGTCAGCGCGCTGCACGCCGCACGCAACCGCGGCGTCGGCCAGTACGTCCGGGTGCCGATGTTGGAGGCGATGATTGCCTTCACTTTCAACGACACCGGCTTTCCGTATGTGTTGCAGCCGCCCGAAGAGTTCAAGGACCAGATGCCCAGGAACGTCACCATGGAACCGTTCAAGACCAGCGACGGATACATCGCCTGCGGACCGTTTACCGACACCCAGTACCAGGGCATGGCGATCGCCGCGGGGCATCCGGAATGGTGGGACGAGAGCGTGGGACGGATGGACCGGGTACGCGCCATCCTGCGCAACAGCGCGCAGGTCTTCCAGGAAAAATCCGGCGCCGAATTGCTCGCCGCGCTCAAGGAGCAGGACGTGCCCTCGGCGCCGATTCATACCTACGAAACCTTGTTCGAAGACCCCGACATTATCGCCAATCAAACCTTCTTCATGTACGACTATCCCGGCGTCGGCCAGGTGCGAACCAATCGCTGCTCGGCGCGATTTTCGGAAACCCCGATGCAGATGCGGCGGATTCCGCCGCGCCTGGGCGAGCATACCGACGAGATCCTGCGCGAAAGCGGTATCGAGCGCGCCGAGATCGAAGAACTGCGCACTGCCGGTGTAATCAAGTAGGTCGTAACTCACGACGGGGTAAATGGTCGCTCACCTTCGGTTGGGGTTCTCGGGTGTCGGCCGGAGATCGCAGGCTCCGGCCTGCACTCAGAGCCGCGAGCGTGCGCGAGCGGCTTCTCGCTGTTGCAATTCCCGCCACACGGCGAGGCTGCTCCCTGACGGTCGCGGCTCGGATTTGATTCGGGCTCTATCCAACCCGCGGAGTCGGTCAGTTCAGATGGCGGCCGCCGTCAACGCGGATACATTCGCCGGTAACGAAGTCGGTCTCGATCAGGAAGAGCACGGCCTTGGCGATTTCCTCCGCGCCACCCCATCGCGCAAGCGGCGTGTTCCGCAGCACCTGGTCGTTTTCGTCGGGCGTGATGTCGGGGGGCGCCAGAATCGGTCCGGGGGCCACGGCGTTGACCAGAATCTCCGGCGCCAAATCCAGCGCGAGCGACTCGGTCAGCGCGGCCACCGCGGCCTTGGAGGCGTAATAGGGGGTGTAATGCCGGTAATGCGGCCGGCCGCTTCTGGGCAGCCAGTCGCTGAAATTCACAATCCGCCCGCCGCCTTTTTTCATGACTGGCGCGGAATGGATCGCAAACAGAAAAGCGCTGCGGGCGTTGGAATCCATCGAACTTGCCCACTCCTGCGCGCCGGGATCGGGCGTGCGCTCATAGATGGAGGCGAGATTGATCAGGATGTCGAGCCGGCCCAGCAAGCGGACCGTCTCACTCACCGCGGCTTTGATCTGCGCCTCGTCGATCGCGTCGGCACGGATCGCCGCGGCCTCAACGCCCGCGGCGCGGGCGGCCGTGACAGTGGACTCCGCCGCCGCGCGCGAGTTGCGATAGGTTAGCGCCAGTGCGCATCCGCGCCCCGCCAAAGCCATCGCCACCACCTGTCCGATGCGCGCCCCACCGGTCAATAGCGCGACTTTTCCCTTGAGCTCCACTCTTTCTCCATCAACGATCGCGGGGCTTCACCCGCGCATCCAGCCTACAGACTTCCAACTTGTGGGCCGCGCTGCAAGTCCGAAGGAGGGCTCTTGCATCGGACCTTTCCAGGCAGTGGCATTTCCACGGCAGCGCGGACCGGTCAGAACCGGGTACGGGCGAGCGCGGAACACCCGCGAAATCAGTCAGTGTGCGCGCCGCCCTCTTCGTGCTCCATGAATTCGCCCCGGCCCTGGATTTGAGCCTTTTCCGCCGCGCTCAGATGGGGCAGATGGCGTACCCATAGAATGATCCGCCAGATGGTCGCGGCGCGATGGTGGGCGCCAAATCCGGGCATCCCGGTGTATCGGATGCCATTGTCTATAATGAAAAACAGTTCGCCATCCGACCAGCCCGGCGCGCCTTTCTGCAGCCGCGCAACAGGCGGATAAAAGTCTGCTCCGAGCAAATCGTGCGCGCTGCCGTCAGTGCCGTGGCAGACGGCGCAATGCTCGCCGAATTCGCGCTGGCCGGTCTTGAGATTCTGCTCGCTAGCGGGCAGTGGATTGTTCTGCACGGCAGCCTGGCGCCGGACCCATTGGCGCAGGACCAACCCGGCAAGGCTTTTTTCGATCGCGCCAGGCGTAGCGGCAGCACCCCAGTTTAGACTGGGCGCGAGGAGAAAAAGCGCAAGGAAACCGAGGGCGAGACCACCGGCAATCACTGCAAGCAGACGTATAACGTTTTTTTTCACCATACGATCAATCTTGGCGCCGACCCCTAATCTTCAATATTACAATAGGGATTCAGGGTGCCGCGTACTTTAATTGCCGTCGTTAACCAACGAAGGTTCAAGGAATTCGCATCCGTAAAGTCGCTGCACCCGGTCCACTTACGGCCTAAAGTTGCACTTCAGCTTTAGCAGGCTGCGGAAAAATCTCCGCGGCCTACTCCCTCTCTCTTATCTTCCCGCGGTCGGGGGAGAAGATTGAGGAAAGAATCCATCTTTCGTGCAGGGTGCTACTTCCATCGAATCACCCCTCCCGTCTCAGAAGCCGTTCTTGTCGCACCGGTTAAGGGCTTGCGCGGGACGCCGAGCGCGGCTGCGGGCCTGCGCGCCCTTCCTATGTCGAAATCAAACAATATTTCTCAAGGCTGGAGTTCTCCTGATAAGCGGCCGCTTTTCCCACTTTTATCAACTCCCAGCAGGAGAAAGGATTAAGGGAACCCGCGGTTTCGATGCCGGTTTTTGAGAACCGATATCGCGCCAACTTATTCGACGTCCTTTCTCAACCTGCGGCCATTCAGAGCGTAAGAAGAAGTCCCACAGATCGCTTTCAGGGAGGACAACTAACGGCTTTACAATCGATCGCACTAGGATTAATTTAACTGAAGCTTGGACGCACCTTCCTTTAAGCCCGCACGAGGGGTTTTCTGTCTGCTGCTTCCCGGCAATTACGATGGGAGGGCACTTAATGCCCACTAAGTTATATGTAGGCAACTTGGCCTACTCGGTTACCAGCTCTGATCTGGAAGCATTGTTCTCGCAGGCTGGAAGAGTCGAGAGTGCGGCCGTAATCGCGGACAAATTCTCAGGCCAATCCAAGGGCTTCGGCTTCGTCGAAATGTCCGATGCAGGAGAGGCTGCCAAGGCTATCGAGCAGTTCAATGAGACCGAGCTCAAGGGACGTAACATCAGGGTAGACGAAGCGCGCCCGCGCGAGGGCGGTAGTCGCGGCGGTGGCGGTGGCGGCGGCGGAAATCGCAGCGGTGGTGGTGGCGGCGCCGGTGGCGCTGGCGGCGGTTTCAACCGGCGCGGATCCGGTCGCTGGTAAAATGACATCTACCGATGGGCGGAGCGGAGCACTCTCCGCCCATCGTGTAACCTAGTAGGTACAGTTGACCGGAATCGGGCCAATCTCCCACCGGCCTGATTGGCTGCCTTCCGGTGCTCTCGCAGCAAGGGTTTACCCGCGCGATGACCCCAAAGTCATCCCGAAAGCTGGGGACAAGCTGCCCCAGAACAATCGTTCTACCATGCCCATAACCGCCGCACCTTGACTAACCAGGGTCGGGCTTCGCGCTGCTCCTCCAGCTCCCTGGACAGGCGACCGGCCGCGTTGGAGAAGTGCGTTTTTTCCCGGGCTGACTTGGGAAGCGGCAACCGCTCTCCCCTTCATCGCGCATGCTTCGGTCAAATTCGGAACTAATGTAATAATGCTGCAGTGACACCAACGGGTGGCGGACGCGCTCCGTCAATGCCGCCACTTGAGGAGGCGAATGACTCAACTGATCGCGGCTATCTGCGACGGCGGCCAGACTGTGCTAACGGTCTCCGACCGCATGATCTCAACCGGGGACATGACGCTCACTTTCGAGCCCGACCGCAGCAAGGCGATCCCCATCGCACCCAACGCAGTGCTACTGACCTCGGGCACGATGCATGAGCCCGACCTGATTGATGACGCGCGCCAGCTCATTCGGGGCAAGGACCGCATCCGCGACATCGCCGACGTACTCAAGGAGCAGTATCAGAATATCCGGGAGCGGCGAATCGAAGACGAACTGCTGCGGCCGTTTGCGGGGATCAAATCATTTGCCGAATATCATCAGAAACAGGCCACCCTGCATGAAGGCGTGCTGATGGAACTCAACGCCAGGATCGCCGATTTCGCGCTGGGCCTGACCCTGTTATTAGCGGGTTACGACGGCCAGGGCCATGTGATGGTGATCGAGGACCCGGGAATCTGGACCAGTTGGGACATGGTCGCGCATGCCTATGCGGGAATGGGTAATCGGCATGTCGAAGGGGTGTTTGCGTGGTACCGCTATACGCGGGCGTTCAAGTTGAATGAAGCGCTATGGGTCGCGTTCGAGGCCAAAAAGCGCGCGGAAGCCGCTGGCGGCGTGGGCAAGATGACCGACGCGTTCGTGGTCAACCGCGACGGTATCGTGCGCATCTCAGCAGCCACCATCCAGGAATTGGACGATATTTATGATGAGCGAGAAAACGGCGGGCAGCGCAATTTTGATCGGCGCGTCACAGAACTATCTATTCTCAAGGAAACTGTGGCGAATTCATGAGTACCAGTGGCGATGCCGCCAATACCGGCTGAAGTTGCTGCGCCGGCGCGCCGACCTCGCTCTCCACTCGCCCCCCGCGAGGGCACACCTTCCCTGATTCTCGTTCACTCCGCGAGAACAGGCTCGCCCATGCTGCAAGAGCTTTCGGACCAGTCTTAGGAAACCGGCATCCACAACTTAAAGCTGATACGCGGTAGCCTACGTCCCCGGGAGGCTTCGTGATGCTATCGCTAACACGGGCGAACCTCCCCCCCAAACCTTGGCAGTCGCGAGCGCGGACCAAGCCTTCCACCCTTGGTAACCGCGTTCTTTAACCATCGGTTTTTCTTTGTATCAAATTGAAACGTTCTGTCAAGTCTTTAATAACGCTGCAAGCCCATTTTTCTAAATCCCTTGATTTATCAGGCATTTCGGTTAAAAAATGCCTGTCAAATTTGATTGAGTTAACCCCTGTACATATTGGTTACCGCAGCTAGAGCGTCGGTGAAAGTGTGCGTTGTTCACTATGAGCGCATCGATCCGCGCGCCCGCGGAGCCGCGCGTAGCGTGCGCTTGATGTACTTGCGCAGCGCGTGATGGTCGAGCCCGACCGCATCGCAGGCATCTTCGAAGGAAATCCACGCTGGGCCGAAGCCCAAAATCCAATCCCACGCCTGGGCGGCGGGTTGATGTTCGCAAGGATCGGCCCTGAGTATCAGATCAATCGCGTCGGTCAGAACCGCCAGCATCAGATGCTGTTCGCTGGTCAAGGTTTGGCGCGGGTCGAGTAACCCATGATAGCGATAATGCAGACCTGGCTCAGAACTGCCCCGGGCCGCTCTGGGAGACATCGTGCTCACCTCCGCCTGTCCGCTTTGGGAGCCCGCTTCAACATAACTCCGAGTTGCCGGAGCCCGCAAGGTGAAATTGAGGGCTTACCGCGGCAGCGCTATCGGCGCCTTGAATTGAGCGCGAGTATCGTTTGAACCGCGGTCAATCTTACTTCTTCAAGACCCGGCTAGACCTCTGCTGAATCTAGATCTTGGTCCTCATCGTGACGAACTCTTCGGCTGCAGTCGGATGGATTCCAATCGTGGCGTCGAAATCCGCCTTGGTCGCTTTGCATTTGAGGGCCACGGCGAAGCCCTGGATAATCTCACCCGCGTCGGCGCCGACCATGTGACATCCGGCCACGCGATCGGTCTTGCGATCTACCACCAGTTTCATGAACGTCCGCTCGTCGCGACCGCTGATGGTATTCCGCAATGGCCGGAAGTTGCTCTTGTACACGTCGATCTCGCCGAGATCGCGGCGCGCCTGTGCTTCGGTCAGTCCGACCGTACCGATGCTTGGCTGGCTGAAAACCGCCGAGGGCACGGCGGCGTAATCAACCGCGGTCGGCTTGCGATTGAACAGCGTTTCCGCCACGGCCTGGCCTTCGGCGATCGCCACCGGAGTCAGCATCACGCGGTTGGTGCAATCACCGACGGCGTAGATATTGGGTTGGGAGGACTGCGAGTAGCGGTCGACCACGACCGCGCCCTCGGCGTCGAGTTCGACCCCGGCTTGTTCCAACCCGATTCCGCGGGTGTTGGGCGCGCGCCCGGTGGCGTACATGATCAGGCCGGCGGAAAGCTCGGTGCCGTCGTTAAGCGATGCGCGCACGCCGGCACCGGATCGCTCAATCGCTTTCACGTCCGCGTTGAAACGAAGATCCACGCCGCGCTTGCGCATTGCTTGGGCCAACTGCGCGCGCACGTCATCGTCGAAACCGCGCAGAAACAGCGTACCGCGATAAAGCTGGGTGACCTTGACGCCGAGTCCGTGGAAGATTCCGGCAAACTCGGCGGCGATGTAACCGCCGCCCACCAGGATCACCGATTGCGGCAGTTGCTTGAGAAAAAATGCCTCATTGGAAGTGATCGCGTACTCCGCCCCCGGAATCACCGGTATGACGGGCCAGCCTCCAGTGGCGACCAGGATGTACTCCGCGGTCAACCGCCGCGCGCCCACGCTGACTGTATGCGCGTCAATCAACACCGCGCGGCCATCGATGATCGTCGCGCCGGCTCCCGTCAGAAGCTCCGCGTAAACTCCGTTGAGCCGCTCGATCTCGCGGTTCTTGTTGGCGATAAGGTGGGGCCAGTCAAAGCGGGCGGGCGTCACCGTCCAGCCGAAACCGTCCGCCTCTTCAAAGGCCGCACCATACTCGGACGCGTACATCAGCAGCTTCTTGGGAATGCATCCGACGTTAACGCAGGTGCCGCCGAGATAGCGTTCTTCCACCACCGCGACGCGAGCCCCATGGGCGGCGGCAATCCGGCTGGCGCGCACCCCGCCCGAACCGGCGCCGATCGTGATCAGATCGAAGTTATATCGCGGCATCGATTAAACCCTCTCTACAGAAATCTATCTGCTGATAGCGATGCCATGCCAGAGGAGAATGGTTGGGCTGACTTGATCATGAAGCGGCACCGGGCACATCCTCAACGCGAAAAGACCAGCCGCCGGCCTGAACCTCAGGACCGCCGCCAGCGTCTCGTCAAACCACAATCTATCCCGGATACGGGAGTTATCGGATGCCGCTTCCGCGGGCGCCTTAAGGATGGCCTACGCGAAATATCATTAGCGCGCTTCGATCAGCGTGCCCTTGATGAAGGTTTCGCGTAACGCCTCGTCAGCCCTTGCCAGCAAGGCATTGGGGGTATCGTCGGGCTTCCTGAGGGGATCGGATTGCGCGATACCAACATGGACTTTCATGGTGGATTCTTCATCGCCACTTTTGAATGAATGCGCCTGCAAGGCCTTGCACAGCCGCTGTGCGAACATCAGCCCGCCGGGGTCAGCCGCGGTTGCGGGAGCTACAATGAGAATCTGAGAGGAATCTTTATATCTGAAGATCTGGTCGGTGGATCGGGACGTGCTTCTCAACATGGCGGCGGTCTCTTTGAGCACCTGCTCACCGATACCGGCGCCCCATTTCTCGCGGACTTTCGCAAGCCCATCCAGATGGATAATCAGTGCCGAGAACGGTTTTTCAGTGCTGCGCGATTCTTCAAAATCCAGCGGCAGAATTTCTTCAATCGCACTCGTGGCCATAAATCCGGTGAGGTCGTCGGTCCTGATCCTGCGTTCAAGTTTGGTCAGCTTTCTGCGGACTCTCCGATAGGTAAGCGATGAAGCAATGATGGCGATGATTCCGGCTTCGCCCGCCACGATGCCCACCGCCTGCCACGCCTTGATTGCGATGACTCGTTGGCTCATCCCGGACACCGCCGGCCATATAAATGCGAAGGCGCCGCCGATCAAGGGTATGAGCCACTTCGTTACGGTCGAACCGAGATCGTCCTTGAGGCTGTCTCCGAGCGTTTTGATGGCGTAGTTAAAACCAATACTTATTGTTGGAAGCAGGGCCGCCGGCTTGGTCAGCGCAACCGCCGCCTCGGATTTCTCTGCCACGCGCTCCATTACGCTTCTCCCGACGCGAACCCAAGATCCATTGCCGTTGCGATTGTCTTCACTCCAAACCCAGCGGTCAAGGCGGCTTGCGCGCGGGCCAGCGGCGAAACAAAAAGCTCCATCAATCTGATCAGAACGTCAGGCTCATCAGGCCGTTGTGGATCCACGGCCCCGCGGTGCTATGGTCCGTTTTCGAACGGATGCCCGCTTGCCAACATGGATATCAAGGTAATGAATGGATATCGAGGGACGCGTGACAAGGTTGCGCACGGTGCGCAGGAAAGCCTGACCGGCAAATCAAAACCCCAGGAGGTCCGCGATGAAAGCCGCTGTTTACCATGGTCCGAACCAACCGCTCAGCATTGAGCAAGTTCAAATCGACGACCCGCAGGATCGCGAAGTCCTGGTCCGCACCGCGGCCTCCGGGGTCTGTCATAGCGACCTGCACTTCGTTGATGGCCTGTGGCAATGGCCGACGCCCGCCGTCCTCGGCCACGAAGCGGCCGGGGTGGTCGAAAAGGTCGGCGCGGCGGTAAGCCAGTTCAAGCCCGGTGACCACGTGATCTCCTGCCCTTCGGTCTTCTGCGGCTACTGCGAGGAGTGCATGTCGGGCCATCCCAGCCGATGCTCCAACCAGGAGGCCACCCGGCGCGAGCCCGGCGCCAAACCACGCCTCTCCATGGGGGGCAAGCCGGTGGAGCAGTTTGCCGACCTTTCGACATACGCCGAGAAGATGCTGGTGCATGAGAACGCCCTGGTCAAGATCGCCGACGAGATTCCGCTGGACCGCGCGGCACTGATCGGATGCGGGGTCACGACCGGAATGGGCGCCGTGCTCAACACGGCTAAAATCGAGCCGGGGACCAGAGTCGCCGTATTCGGATGCGGCGGCGTCGGGATCTCCGCGATTCAAGGAGCGCGCATCGCCGGCGCCCGGCAGATCATCGCCGTGGATCAATTCGAATCCAAACTGGCGATGGCGAAGCGCTTCGGCGCCACCGACACCGTGGACGCCTCGCAAGGCGACGCGGTCGCAGCCATCCGCACTTTAACCGGCGGCCGCGGAGTGGATTATTCCTTTGAAGCGGTCGGGGTCAAACGGCTCGCCGAACAGGCCTTCGAATGCCTCAAGGCGGGAGGCACGGCCACGATTATCGGAATGATCCCGATCGGGCAGAAGGTCGAGCTTGACGGCGCCGCTTTCCTGACCGAGCGCAAAATCCAGGGCTCCCTGATGGGCTCCAACCGGTTCCGTATCGACATGCCGCGTTACCTCGATTACTACCGTCAGGGCCGACTCGATCTGGACGGGATGATCAGCCGGCGCGGCAAGCTGGAGGACGTCAACGAGGCGTTCCGCGCCATGAAAGCGGGCGAAGTCGCGCGCACGGTCCTGATGTTCGAATAGGCCGGTCCAGCGGCACGTCGGCGATGGCCGCGTTTTGCTGGTCCGGCCATCGCCGACGCATAGGCGGTGAAAAGGAACCGCGGATGCGCTGCGCCCCCACGCTCTATCAGGACACGGACTCGGTGCTTGGAGACTTGCCTGGTCTTTCAAGTGAAGAAATCCAACGGCTGCGCGCAGAATAAAGCGATCGCCTGACTGACTCGCAACCGCTTTCCGATTTTGGAGAGGAGCGCAACCCCATGGACCTTCAGTTCATCAGGTATGAAAAACGCGGCCATCTGGCTTTCATCACGATCAACCGTCCAGAGGTCATGAATGCGCTGCATCCGCAGTGCCATTGGGAGCTGCATCGAATCTGGGATGATTTCGCCGGCGACAGCAACTTGTGGGTCGCAATCCTGAGCGGCGCCGGTGACCGCGCGTTTTCCGCGGGCCACGACCTTAAGTATTCGGCCGCGCATCCGGGGCCGATTGAACTGCCGCCCGGCGGCTTCGGAGGCTTCACCGCCCGCTTCGATATCGACAAGCCGATCATCGCCGCGGTCAACGGTCTGGCGCTGGGCGGCGGTTTCGAGCTCGCGCTGGCCAGCGACCTGGTGGTGGCCGCCGAGCATGCGCGGTTTGGATTGCCCGAACCGCGCGTCGGACTGATAGCGGGCGCCGGCGGCGTCCATCGCCTGCCGCGCCAGATTCCATTGAAGGTCGCGATGAGTATGATGTTGACCGGCAGGCAAATCACTGCCGCGGAGGCGTGCCGCCTGGGAGTAGTCAATGAGGTCGTGCCCTCCGCGGATCTGATTCCCGCCGCGGAGCGATGGGCCGCCGAGATCATGGAATGCGCCCCACTGTCGATCCGTGCCACCAAGGAAGCGGCACTAAAGGGCCTGGATTTGCCGCTGGAACAGGCGCTCGCCCAACAATTCCCCGCGTTGAAAAAACTGCTCACCTCGCACGATATCCAGGAAGGCCCGCGGGCCTTCGCGCAAAAGCGCAAACCGCAGTGGCGCGGCGAGTGAAGCTCTTGATTGGCGCTGGAGGCGCGGAAGGAAGGGTGCAGATACCGACTGGTTGCGCAATGGGAGTAGCACCCTGCACACCACGCGCCAAGCCTCGACGACTTCGTTGGCGTCGGCGGGACGCAGGGTAATCAGATTGGGCGTGGAGCGCAGGGTCGCCAGTTGTTCGATCGGTTGATGAGTGGGACCGTCCTGCGCCCAGACCGATCGAGTCATGAGTGAAAATGTAGATGACCGGGATCTCCATCAGGCTGGACAGCCGCAGCGCGGGCTTGAGGTAGTCGCTGAAGATTCAGAAAACCCGATCCGAAGGGACGGACCTTGCTAAGCGACATGCCGTTGAGAATCGCGGCCATCGCATTCTCGCGGATCCCGAAGTGGAAGTTGCGGCCGACGCTATCCGGCTCGAAATCACCGGTCGGCGGCACCGCCAATCAGCCAGGGCATGCGGGGCGCAATCGCGTTGAGCACCTGGCCCGAGGAATCGCGGCTGGCGATAGCTTTGGGATCGGCCTTGAAAGCCGGCATTCTGGCGTCCCATCCCGCGGGCAATTCGCGCCGCTGCATCCGATTCATTTCGTCGCCAGCGCGGAAAAGCTTTTTCATATTCCGCGAACTTCGCCATCCAGGCTTTGCGTCCCTCGCTGCCGCGCTTGCGCATAGCGTCGGCGAAATGCTGGTGGACGTCGTCAGGCACCAGGAACTTGGCGTCCTCGGGCCATCCGTAATTGCGTTTGGCGCCGCGCACTTCTTCTTCGCCCAGCGGTTCGCCATGAGCCGCCGGCGTGTAGTTGAAACAGCGCGCCGTATCTGCGTTAGTGACGCTGCCTCGATGTCGAGGTCGGCCTCACTCGGTCAGCTGCTCCATCGCGCGCGGGTTGCCTCAGCGGTTGTAGTCGGTAGGGAACATCTTCGCATCGTTGTTAATCTGTGCGTCGTCTGGATGTCCAAGGACAATGGTTATTCCGTACGTCCCAGAAGGGGTAGACGACGTCTCGAGGACCGCCAGCCCGTGTGGCGACGTCGCCATGCGTCCCCGGAGACGTCATCGGCTTGTAGATCGTAGGGCCGGTCTTCCACAGGTTGCAGCGCGGAATCGTAGAGATCCATCCAGATCGGCTGCCAGGTTACCCGGTCGATATAGGCCATCCGGCTTCCATAGCAGTAGCCAGCAGCCATTGACGGCACCCGCCGGACGTCCAGCACCGCGACCGGGCGCAATTCTAGGGCACCGCTTTCGCACCCGGAAATACAACGGTTTGTAGTAGTTGTTGATATCCGTGTAGCCGGGAAGAGGATAGCCAACAAGCATCTTCTTGTAGCCGAGGAAGCGCGATTGGAAAATCGGCGGCTGCATTCATCGAGAGCTCGTCGTCCTGCGCGTAGTTGCACCACCAAGGGGATCAGCGTGACGGCGGTGGTTGGCGCAGCGACCGGCGCAGCGACGGAAGACACATAGGGGTCCGGAAGGTCGCGGGATTGTCGTGAAAGATCTGCAGAGAATTCACGTACTTGGACTGTTCCGGCTCCCAGATGACGTTATTCTGCTTCAGAAAGACGTCGCCAACCCGCGGCAGATCGAAGGGGTTGCCGAATCACTCAGATGCTTCAGCTTGAACTTCACCTCGGAACCTCGGTCATGACTTGCTCCCATACTGGTCCATCTCGAACCCCAGGTGCGCATAGGTGGTAATCACGTAGGGGGTATAGGCGTAGTATTCGGCGTGAAGGATCTAAACCCGCCTAGCGGACCGCGGGGCTTGGGAATCCGCGGGGCAGCCAAGTAGTCTTGGATGCCATAGCCACCGAGGAGTTCATCAGAGTCACTGCTGAATACTTCTCGTGTCCTCCTGATATTGTTGGGGCAACGGAATCGGAGTGGTGGCCTGAACTACAATGGTGGCGTTTGCCGGCAGCCGCCAAGAACTGGCCAGCCACAACTCTGCATCCCAAGCGGCATGAAGCTTATATTTCGCCAGTGCATCGGATCGGTGCCGGCGGGATGGTCGAAGCGAATCGGCAGGGCGAGATCGTCAGCCTGCCACCAGTGATGTAGGCGGCGGCCGCATACCGGACGAATGCCCGAATCTGGACCGCCCCAATGCCACTACACGTCGCTATCGGCCAAAGAGTGGTTCGATTCAGTTGTAGAGAAGACCGCCGTCGCGCGGCGAGCAAAACTTCAGCGCGTCGAAACTTTCCTGCTGACCGTCGCGGAATGACTCCTGCTCTGCTCCGTGAGGGTTCGACCCGGCGGTGAAACTGCCCGGCCCATGGCGCCACGGGCCGCGCAGGGCGGTCCAGTCGCAGAGTGCACGGACAGCCCGGAGACCGGGGCCGCACGTCGCCCTCAGCTGAGGGACGGCCGGGCGTGCATCGGCCTTGCCGTGTTGACGCCATCCGGAGTGGATCGGTCAAAGTCTAGAGTGCGGGGCAGCAGCGTCGGGGATCGCCGTAACGCAAGGGTGGCAAAGAGGAGGCCGCACCGTGCCACGCCCCAAAGGTCTTGGGGGCAGCGGTCTCAAGCTTTTACATCGTGCGGGAGCGGGGGGGGGGGGAGGGGGAGGGGGGACGGAAGGGGAGGCGGGGGAGCCGGGAGTGCGGCACAAGCGAAATAAGCGCGAACAGAAAGGAGAAGGTCAAGCTGAGCGTGGTGGCGCCTTTCGGTCCCCCCTCTCCTTTGTCCAAGGAAAGGGCGAGGTGAGCGCGTTTCCGATCGCGCACACGCTTCGCACCACATGAAAAAAACCACCGCCACTTACGAAGAAGAAAAGGAGACAAGTGAGCGTCCCAGCGGCACACGCTGCAACACGAGCGCAGGCTGTAGAGCATTTCACGCGCGGCGATTGAGCTTACCCAGCCGCGCAACAACTGCTCCGACCTATCGCTTCGGGGTTGCGCCGCCTGGTGCGCGATCGCTGGTTACGCCGCTTGTGACCGCGGCAGAATCTGAGGGCCGCCAGCGCGGCAGTCGACCAACTGTCGCCTTCATGATGACATCGAATTTAGTGCGATCCTGAAGGATGGCCATGTCCCGAATCGGGTCGCCGTCAACCACCAGCAGATCGGCGATTTTGCCGGCTGCGATGGTGCCGAGTTTGTCCCCGTGCCCCAGGAGTCCGGCGCCGTTTCGCGTGGCCCAGCGGATCACGTCTAGCGGCGAGGTGCCGGCGTATTTGACGTAAAACTCCAACTCGGCCCCGTAGGTGCCGTGCGGCATCCAGGAGGTGCCGAAATCGTCCCCGATTACCAGCCTGACGCCCGCCCGGTTCGCCTTCTCCACCGAGCGGTAACCCTGCTCGAGCCAGCGCTCTTCCTGGCTCAACCGCTCCGCGGGAGTCCGGCCGCTCTTGCGCATCAGCTCCAACGTCTTCGCGCTGAAGTACAGGCTCGGCGTGACGTAGGTCCCCTGCTTGACCATCAGCTCCATGCAGGCTTCATCCATGGCGTCGGCGTGGTCGAGCACGTCCATGTGCGCATCGAGGCAGTCCATGATCGCCTTTCTTGACACCACGTGCCCGCGCACCATCCGGTTGCGCTCGTGAGCGGCCTGCACCGCGGCCTGGATTTCCTCAGGCGTCATCGATACTTCGTTGGCCGGCAAGTCGAAGCCGTGACCACCGCTGACATACAGCTTTATGATATCTGCCCCCGCCTTGGCTTCCTGCCTCATGGCCTTGCGAAACTCGTCGGGTCCGTCGCACACGCGGGCCAGTCCCTCCAGACCGAGCTTCCAAAAATCAGGATGGACGTCGATTGGGCCGCCGGTCGTAGCGACGTCATGGCCGCAGGCCACCAACCGCGGACCCTGGATCAGGCCGTCGCGAATCGCATCCTTGAGCGCCACGTCGACGTTGTGAGGCGACCCGGCACCGACCGCACCGGTAAAGCCCGAGCGCAATAGGAGATCCGCGTTCTTCGCCGCGGCCAGCGCCAGGTAGGTCGGCGGATACTTGAGCTCGATATCCTCGATGCTGTTGATGTTGATGTAGCCGGCGTGGAAGTGACATTGAACCATCCCGGGCATCAGCGTCTTGCCACCGAGATCGAATACCGTATCGCGCGCGGCTGGCTGAGGCACGGTGCCGCCCGCGCCCGCGGCAGTGATGAATCCGTCCTCAACCACTACCGTGCTATTGGGCTTGGGTGGATTGTCGCCGTCGATAAGGTTGGCGGCGGTGAAAAATGTGCGTCCCATGTCAGCTCCTCCTGAGCAGGCTCTTATAATTTGTATCGCCCGATAAGCCAAAATTGTCAACGCGTCGCCGATGCTCCGGCGGCGCGGCATGACGGCGGCAATTGCCGCTCACCTTCAGTGCGGATTCGGGGCCGCAGTCAGACCCGATTGCCTCTGCCGCCATACTACTTGCCCTCGGTCACTTCGCGAAAGGTTCGAATCGCCTCTACCGCCACCGGGATACCGCCATACTGCGAGAGATGGATAATCAATTCCTTGATCTCCTCGGGCGTGACCCCGACATTGAGCGCGCCGCGCATGTGAATCTTCAGCTCCGGCGCGCGCCCCAGCACCAGCAGGGCCGCCATCGTGATCATGGAGCGGGTCTTGGTCGGCAATCCCGGCCGGCTCCAGACTTCGCCGAAACATTGGTCGTTGACCAGGTGCGCGAATCCTTCATCGAACTTCTTGAAATAGTCCCAGGTCCGCTGGACATGCTCCTCGCCCCAAAGTTCGGCCCGCTTTTTAAACCCCCGCTCATGCGCGTCGTCTGCCATCGTGGTCGCCTCCGTCAGATCTTGATTCGGATCAAGCATTATCACGGTTGCAGCCGGCAAGCCGATCGCGCGTCCTTTGTGCGCTTCTGTTCGGATGTTTCCAGGGTTTCTTTTCTATAAATTGCGATCCAGCGTCAGGTCGTCTCCTTAGCTCCCGGTCGTAGCCGCCACCTTAGCGGGGACTGCGGCCGGATGAAGGCTGGCGTTGACTCTGGCCAAGTGGCGCTGATGGCTTGCGGTGCCCAGATGCAACAGACGGTAAACTTCGACCTTCACCAGGTCATTTAGGACAAACCATGCAAGCGCATAACCCCACACTGCGAGCGCATACTTCCATCCCAGTGGCGTCATGCCCCATCCATAGACCGCGGCCAGCGTTCCGATGACCTGGGTGGTCTCCGTGGCAACGACCAGGCGCCAATTGGGCCATGGTCGCTGCCAGAAGGTTCCCACGCTGCGCGTGATGTAGATGGTGAGGTGCCCGGCGACCAGTAGTTTGAGGAACATGAGGCTCTGAACGAGGGGCCGGGGCAGGTCAAAGTATTTCTCCGCGATCCAAAAAAGGCCGAACGCGGAGATAACTCCCATCACGCCGAGCACCGAGCTGACCGTAAGTACGCGTTCCATGTCCCAGCGCACCGGGCGTGGAGCTACGATGGTGTTGTCGTAGGCGATCATCATGATCGGGAAGTCATTGAGGACGGCGATAAGAACGATCATGACCGCGGTTACCGGGTAGAAGTTGAACACCACAATCGCCAGCGTCATGAAGAGCAATACGCGGATGGTTTCGGAAATCCGGTAGATTGCATAGCTGTTCATGCGCTCGAATATCTTGCGCGCTTCCGCGATGGCGGCGGTGATGACCGAGAGCCCTGTCGCCGTGAGCACCAGATCCGCGGCCGCACGAGCGGCGTCGGTCGCGCCGCTTACCGCGATTCCGCAATCGGCCTGTTTGAGCGCGGGAGCGTCGTTGACGCCGTCACCGGTCATTCCGACGATATGTCCACGAGCCTGAAGGGCCTTGACGATTTTGAACTTATGCTCGGGAAAAACCTGTGCGTAGCCGTCGGCCGCGCCGATCTTGTCACTGTCCTCAGCCTTGCCGTCAGGAAAGAGATCGCTGGCCACCGCTATTTTCGGTCCCAGCTTGAGTTCGAGCGATACCTGGCGGGCAATTGCAAGGTTATCGCCGGTGACCATCCGAACTTGCAGTCCCATTTTTCGCGCGGCCTCGATGGTCGAGGCGGAATCGTCGCGCGGAGGATCGGACAAGGACAGTAGTCCAAGAAATTCCCACTTTCCCTGGGCCTCGGTGCGGGCGACGCCGAGGGTGCGATAGCCTTTGGCCGCCAGATCGTTAACCTGCTGTTCAGCTTTTTTGCGCGCGTCCGCGTCGGGATGGACCAGATCCAGAATCACCTGCGGCGCACCTTTCGAGACTTTGAAAGTGGCGTTGTCGTGTTTGACCTCGGCCTCAGTTCGCTTACTGACGGGATCGAAAGGCGTGAAATGAGCGACTTGATAGGTCTTTAACACCGACTGATCGCTGAGCGCTTTGAGGACGGCCTCGTCGATGCCATCTCCGCCCTCCCTACGCGAGGCCAAAGCCGCGCCCAGGATCAGGTCCTGCTCGTTGCTCGCCTTGAAGATGACCGGACTGCCCAACTTGAGCTCGTTCTTGGTGAGCGTACCGGTCTTGTCCGAGCAGAGAATATCCATGCCGGCCATCTCTTCGATCGCGGCGAGGCGGGAGACGATGGCCTTCATTCTGGCGAGCACGGATGCGCCAACAGCCATCGTGACGGACAGGACGGCCGGCAACGCGACCGGGATTGCCGCTACGGTAAGAATCAGTGCAAAGAGCAGGGTTTCGACCAGCGGGTCGCCACGATATAGCGCGACCGTCAGGATCAATGCGACCAGGCCGAGCGTGATCAGAATGAGGAAATTACCGATCTTGAGAACCGCCTTCTGGAAGTGGGAAACGGTCTGAACGCTCTCGACCAGCCGCGCGGTGCGGCCGAAGAGCGTGTTCATTCCGGTGGCGACGACCAGTCCATTCATCTGGCCCATTCGCACGATCGATCCTGAATACGCGACGTCATTTTTCTTCTTGTCCACCGGCAGTGACTCTCCGGTCAGCGCCGACTGATCGATACTGAGGTAATCGCCATCGACCAGCTTCAGGTCGGCGGGGACGACATTGCCGAGCTTCACCATGACAATGTCTCCGCTGACCAGAGTCTTTGCCTCGACCTCGCTCCACTTGCCGTCGCGCAGGACTCGGGAATGCAGGGCGAGATGCTTTTTCAGCGCCCCGATCTCATTGTCGGCCTTGAACTCCTCCCAGAAGCCGACCACCGCATTCAACGCCAGCATGAAAAAGATGATCGCAAAGTCTTCCCAATGCCGCACCACGGCCGAGAGTATCGCGGCAATTTCGATCATCCACGCGATCGGTCCCCAAAGGAACTTCAAGAACCGCATGAGCGGGTTGATGTGCTTTTCCTCGATCGCGTTCGGACCGTCCTTCTTGAGCCGGCTCGCCGCTTCCTCCTGGGTCAGCCCACGCTCGATATTCGACTTGAACTTGGTGAGCGCCTCCTGGATGGTCCCGGTATCAGTTGGAGTCTTCGCACCTTTGGGTAGGTCAACCTTGGACGCTATCTGCCTTGGCGGCATCAGTCTTAGGTGCATCGGCCGTGGTCGCTTCGGCCTTGGCTATATCCGCCTTGGGTAAATCCGGCTTGGCCGCGTCAGCTTTGGGAGTATCGGCCTTGGCGCCATTTGGGTTGGCGACATCAACTTTGTGCCTCCAGGGATGCATCGGCCTTGGACGCATCAGCCCTGGACGCATCCGCGGAAGCTGCAGCCTCTGCCTTTTGCCAGTCGCCGATCTCAGTTCCGCCCTGGCGCGCCTGGAATATTTCGTAGGCGCGCTTACGAATCTCGTCCGCGCTGGGCTTCGACCCATTGGGCTTGGCAACACTTGCCTTGGATCCGTTTCGCGCGGAGTTCTTTGAATCGTCCAAGGTCTCTCGCATCTTCTTCGGAATTCTTCTCGGTAGCCATCTGTTAACTCCTGCTAAATTCCTTCATACGGCGAAGACGCACCTTTGCCTAAGAGAGATCCTGGGCGGGCTTTCGGTTCTTCCCTTCAGTCCGCTTCAGGACCACTCGTGACGCCGCATCGTCATGCTCGACCCGGTCGGAAACTTGGTTGAAGTTCGGCTCCGTCTGGCAGCTTGGCAGGCGTGGGTCACGCCTGGGCATTGCGGTAAGGATAACTGTTTCGCTGCTGGCGAAAACCATCGCGATCCGAACCGGACCTTCACGGTGCCGCACCAGAGCTTCACCATCGAATAGTAACATATTCGGCGTTGCACTCAGCGCGCGATTGGCATCATCTGTTATCCAGGTAACCGAACTGCTTTTTTTCTCGGTAACCGATTAACTCGGAAACCGATCATGCACTGATCTTGCGCGAAACAACTGCCCGGAATCATTCTCTCTTTACTACCTACCCCCCGCAACCTCAATACTCATTTCAGCGCGTCGTCAACCCAAGTTCGCGAGGTCCTCCGTTGCACCTTGAAGTGATGGGAACCCCTGCATTCATATGCGTACCGAACTCACGCCGGTAGTATGCCGGATAGAGCACAGTCAATGCGAAGCCGAGAAGCATGCTCACACCCGGTATGATCACGACCAGCAGCAATCGGTGGCCGACGCTGAGCGCGATAGCTGCCAAAATGGTATCGAGTGTGAAGATGATCGCCCATGCGACACTGACGCGGAAATGAACCCGGCGAAACAGTGGCTGGTTCCACAGCTCACGCGGTGCTCTCTCTCGAGCGTACTGAAGCCTGAAAGGAACGCCAATGATCAGCGTTATCCATGCGACGACCGCGAATAAGCCCCACCCGAAGATGCTCTGGTAGCGGCTGAAATACCCTTCACCCGCGGTGACGAGCTCGACCATCGCAAGGAGGAAAAACCCGAGCGAAGTGCAATCGATTATCTTGACGCTTCGGGTACGAACCTCGCTCGCGACGATCGGCAGCATGATCACCAATCCTGCGCATGCGGCCGTTCTCCAATACCCCCGCGCGCCCAAGAGGCCATAGACAAGCCACACGCCTAATCCCAAATAAGAGAAGACTTTACGCTCGCCTTTACCTGTCATCGGTTTCGCTCTGCACTCGTGGAAAACGTGAAGGTTTCTGATGCCGACACGATGAATATAAATTCTTGCTCTGCCGCCAACACGTGGGCCTCCTCGCCTTGCCAAATCGATGATTCTTTCGGCGTAGAAGTTGGTGGGCCCTGCTATTTCGCAACGGGGCCTGAAAGCGGCGGCTGCGGTTGGCTGCGAGGCCGCCACGCCAGGTCATCGCTCATCAGATAGATAATCACGGCCACAAACATCAAAAACACGGCGACCACTAAACGCCAATCATGATGCGCATGTTTCCAGTAAGGACGATGGAAGCCATGATGTGCACTATCGCTATCTGCGACCTGCGTGCTGGTGATGACTGCGCTTTATCTTATTCATTAGTTCCCAGCCGTCCCGGCGCCATTACGAATGGTCTCGGGGAGACGTTGCTGATGCTCGGCTCCTCTCCACTTCCAGTTCCGGATTTCCGGCAGGTCTTGGCCATGCTTATCAATGTAATGCTTGTGCTCGATGAGCTTGTCCCGCATCATCTGCTTCAGGTAGTCGCCCTTGGCTCCCAACTGCGGCAGCCGATCAACTACGTCTTGCACCAGGTGGAACCGGTCCAGGTCGTTCTGCACCCTCATGTCGAAGGCTGTCGTGATAGTGCCCTCTTCCTTGTAGCCTCGGACGTGCAGGTTGCGGTTGGTGCGGCGGTAGGTCAGCCGATGGACCAGCCAGGGGTATCCATGGAAGCCAAAGATGATGTGCTTGTCTTTGGTGAAAAGCGAATCGTAATCCGTTTCGCTCAGTCCATGCGGGTGCTCGCTCGCAGACTGCAGCTTCATCAGATCGACGACATTGATCACCCGGATTTTCAGATCAGGCAAATGTTCACGAAGGATGGAAACGGCCGCCAGGATCTCCAGCGTGGGCGTGTCTCCGCAACAGGCCATTACCACGTCCGGCTCGGCGTCCTGGTCGTTGCTGGCCCATTGCCAGATGCCAATTCCTTCCGTGCAATGCACGACCGCCGCTTCCATCGTCAGCCATTGGGGCAGTGCGTGTTTGCCTGCAACCACCACGTTGACGTAATGCCGGCTGCGCAGGCAGTGATCGAAGACCGACAACAGGCAGTTGGCATCGGGCGGCAGGTAGACGCGCACGATATCGGCCTTCTTGTTGATGACGTGGTCGAGAAAGCCGGGATCCTGGTGCGTGAAGCCGTTGTGATCCTGCTGCCAGACGTGGGAGGCGAGCAGATAGTTCAGCGACGCGATCTTCCGGCGCCAGGGCAGTTCCAACGTCACCTTCAGCCACTTGGCGTGCTGGCTGAACATCGAGTCGACGATGCGAATGAAGGCCTCATAGCTGTTGAACAGCCCATGCCGTCCGGTCAGCAGATATCCTTCCAGCCAACCCTCGCACTGGTGCTCGCTGAGCATCGAGTCCAGCACGCGTCCTGCAGGCGCGAGGAATTCATCATTTTTTACTTCGCGGGCGTCCCACTGGCGGTTGGTGACTTCAAAAACCGCACCCAGGAGATTCGAGAGCGTCTCATCGGGACCGAAGATGCGGAAATTACGCTGATCCTGATTCAGCTTGGCCACATCACGCAGGAATTTGCCCAGCACGAGCGTATCCTGGCCGTTGACGGCGCCGGGCGAAGGCACATTCACCGCGTGGTCGTGGAAGTCCGGCATGCGCAGATCGCGCAGCAGAATGCCGCCGTTGGCGTGCGGATTGGCGCCCATCCGCCGGTCGCCCTTCGGCGCCAGCTCGGCCAATTCCGGTATCAGCCGGCCATTCTCATCGAACAGCTCCTCGGCCTTGTAGCTCTTCATCCAGCTTTCAAGCAGCTTGACATGATCGGGATGCTCGGGATCCACCAGCAGCGGCACCTGATGCGCTCGGAAGGTGCCCTCGATTTGCAGGCCATCGACGACTTTCGGTCCGGTCCAGCCCTTGGGTGACTTAAGGACGATCATTGGCCAGCGCGGCCGAGTGGTGTCGTTCTTGTTCCGCGCATTGCTTTGGATTTGCCGAATGTCTTCGATGACCTTTTCCATAGTGCCGGCCATGAGTTGATGCATCTTTTCCGGCTCATCACCTTCCACAAAGTAGGGCGTCCAGCCGCAGCCTCGTAGAAATTGCTCCAATTCCTCATGCTCGATGCGCGCCAGAACGGTCGGGTTGCTGATCTTGTAGCCATTGAGGTGCAGGATCGGCAGCACGGCTCCGTCGGTAATTGGGTTGAGAAGCTTGTTGGACTGCCATGCGGTCGCCAGGGGACCCGTTTCCGCTTCACCGTCGCCGATGACGCAGGCGACGATCAGGCCGGGATTGTCGAACGCGGCCCCGAAGGCATGGCTGAGCGAGTATCCCAGCTCGCCACCTTCGTGAATCGACCCCGGCGTCGTCGGCGCAACATGGCTGGAAATCCCGCCGGGAAACGAGAATTGCTTGAACAGCTTTTTCAGCCCGGCTTCGTCCTGGCTGATGTTCGGATAAATCTCGCTGTAGGTGCCTTCGAGATAAGTATTGCCCACCAGCGCCGGGCCGCCGTGACCGGGACCGGCGATGTAGAACATATTCAGGTCATACTTCTTGATGACCCGGTTCAAATGCACATAGATGAAGTTCTGGCCCGGCGTCGTGCCCCAGTGTCCGACCACCAGCGGCTTCACGTGCGACAGTTTCAGCGGCTCCTTCAGCAGCGGATTGTCGTAGAGATAAATCTGGCCGACCGACAGATAGTTGGCGGCGCGCCAGTAAGCATCCATCTTGTGGAGCAGTTCCGGGGAAAGGGTTTCTGTTTTCATGGTTCAATTTTCCTTTTTCAGCCAAGGCCGGGAACGTGACAACCGGCCCTGGCTAGCATGTTCTTGGTGCTTGCGAAGGCCGCGGACAACACAACTGGCCGCCATGCCAAATACGCCCTCATCCGCCGCGTTCGCGTTCTTCAGGTTCGATTCCACGCACTCTCGCCGCGGCCGCCCGACCACCGCCGCCGTCGCGCAGGACAGGAAGCGAAGACTGAAATTGGCTCGCCGGCAAGCGATCGTTGTAATCCGTAGTCACAAAAGCCTCTTCGGTCGTGTTCGCTTCAATGAGAATGCTCCTTGGCAGCCAGTTCATCGACCCAGTATCCCTGGCGATTGTAATGTCGATGCAGTCCGGTCTCATAATCCCGCGTCATCAAAGACTCTTCCGTGTATTCCGGTGACTGCTTGATGGTCTCGCGGAGAAGATTGACGAATACTTTCGACTCGCTCCAACTGACGCGCTCGATCCATTGCGGTGAAACCAGGACCTTTTTCCCCGGCCACCAGTTCCGTGTATCGATGATCAGATAACGAATCGCCCACGTCTCGTCATCGATGATAAAATCTTCGACGTGGCCAATCTCGCCGTCTGTGGCTTGGATGTCGATAGCCACTCACATCGTGAGTGCTGCGCAAATGGGGATCCCACGCTTTCTTACCTTGTGGTGGATTCTCTCCACTTTTGCTGTAGGTCACGCACAATGTAGGGATAAGATCCCCACATGTATGGGCCGCTCCAATACATCGGCCATCCATAATACCCGTAGTAGGCCTCCTCGAATTGTCGCGAGACGGGCTTGTCACTGTCCAAGGATGGACTGTCCTCAATCTGTTTTTTGGTCAAATCGATGGCGATGTATTGCTCTTCTCTTATTCACAGCGACCAGCGCATACGGGGAGATCAATACCTGCCTGCCCGTAAGCCAGTTTCCTGTGTCGGCGACCAGATAGCGAATTGAGGACAGTCCATCCCTGAACACACGGCCACGCCACGCCCGTCATCGGGATGCCTCCTCGAGTTTGGGGTTGTACCAACGGCCGTCTGAAGCGATTAGCGCGTCAGCCGCTTTCGGCCCCCAGCTGCGGCGCTGGTAAGGGCGAGCCCGGCGGTGGATCTTAAGGACTGGGTCGACCACCGCCCAAGCGGCTTCAACCGCGTCCTCACGGGCGAAGAGGGCTCCGTCGCCAGCCATGGCGTCGGTCAAAAGCCGTTCGTAGGGCGCTTCCTCTCCCGTCTGTTCTTCGAGCAGATAGAGCTCGCGCTGGCCGCCGACGAATTCCTTCTCTGCCAGCTTTACACGAGCGGCAAAGGCGACGGCCGAGCTGGGGGAGAGCCGGAAGCGCAGATAGTTGGACCGGCTGGTCCTCGGTGCCGAGTCGGCGAAAAGCCTCTGTGGCGGCGGCTTCAACTCCACTATGACCTCGGTCGCCGTTGCGGGCCGGTATTTGCCGGAGCGCAGGTACCACGGCACCCCCTCCCAGCGCCCCTTCCCCGAGTCTGACACCCGACCCACCACTCTTGCCCGGGCCAAGTGGTGTAGCGCAGCCCGACAAAACCTCCAGGCCCTGCGTCCAAAGGCGTCTATCCCAATCCTGCCTGACACTTTCGCTACCTGCCACGCAAATTCCGGACCTACCACAGCATCATTTGTAAACTGGAAGCCGACTCAGTTTCCAATCACCCTCGAACTAGACATATCCAGTGCTGGTACAGAGCGCTTTCGCACGCTTATCGTAACAGACTATGGTGTCAGGCTCAGTCCGCGATCGACACGATTCGTTCTTCCCGGAACCAATGCCCTTGGGTCTGGATGGCATCGCAAGGACACCCAACATAAAGTTGTTAATCAATAGAAGCGTTGCGCCCCGAGATTTTGGCCACGGGCGGCGGCTGTGACTCGTCACAAAACGATTCGGTTGGTGGAAGGATAACAGCTTTATGAAAAAAGCTCTGTCAAGAATACTCGGGTTCTTCGCCGGCCATGACCGGCGCGCACAGAACAATCCAATACCTCGCGGCTACTGTATCTGCGGCGCACTCAAGCCCGAAGCTGCGAGCCAGCAACGTGAATCCTCATTGAAGACGAAGAGCGGCCTGCGGAGCTCTTAATCAGCATGGCTTGAAAACCAGTTTTGCAACCCACAACCCAAGCGAGTTACAAATGAGCGCGATCCCTGGATGCCACGCCCGAAGGCAGCGCAAAGTGCACGACCGACGCGATTAAACAGTACGTGAACGACCTGGGAAGCGAGATCGAGAGCCGCAGCAAAAGGCTCGCGCGGGCCAGTTGAGACAAGCGCCAGGCCATTAGTCACAACATGCATGAGCCTCGCCGCTCGGGCCTGAGAACGATAGAGTACAATGAACAACGGTAATGACACCGTTCGGGACAGATGAGGAGTTTAGGTCATGTCGGACACGAAATCAGTTGTAGCCATCTACGATACCCACTCCCAGGCAGAAGAGGCCGTAAAGAACCTGCAGAAGTCCGGGTTTGATATGAAAAACCTGTCAATCGTTGGAAAGGACTATCACTCCGAAGAGCACGTGACAGGGTATTATAATATCGGCGATCGGATGAAGTACTGGGGCAAGCTCGGAGCCTTGTGGGGTGGATTTTGGGGACTTCTGTTCGGCGCTGCCTTCTTCGCTATTCCGGGGATCGGGCCCGTGTTGGTAGCTGGTCCTCTGGTCGCGTGGATTGTCGGCGCTCTCGAAGGCGCGGTGGTGGTGGGCGGATTGACCGCGGTCGGCGCGGGACTGTACAGCATCGGCATTCCTAAAGACAGCGTGCTCAAATACGAGTCGGCGCTCAAGGCTGACAAATTCATTGTCGTCGCTCACGGCACGTCCGCCGAAGTGGCCAAAGCCCGGGACATCATGCAGACCACGCAGCCGACGGAGCTTGCAATGCACGGGAGCGAAGGCGAAGCACACTCCGCCGGGCTGCCGGCCAGATAGCCGCTATCAAACAGACGAAAGTCGCTGCGGCTTGGTTAAGGCGCCGGGGAGATAACTGGTAGAGCATTCGGCGCTGGCAAGACGTTGTATCCACGCATCTGCGATAATTCGGGATGAGGATAACGCGGTCCAAGCGTCGAGGGCGAGGACCCGGGATAGTTGGGACGAGACAATTGGCGTGTTAATCGAAGAAACGACCATGCGGGTGAATCTGGACTTGCTGGACCGTGCGCGTCTGGGCAGATTGGCGTGCGCTCAGGGGCTCCAACCTTACGTTGTGCCTTTTTATTTCGCCTACCACTATAATTATCTCTATAGCTTTTCCACGGTAGGGCAAAAGATCGAGTGGATGCGCTCGAACCCACTGGTCTGCGTTGAGGTCGACGAGGTGGTCAGCGCGCATAAGTGGGTGAGTGTCATCGTCTTCGGTCGCTATGAGGAGTTGCTGGACACGCCCGAATGGCGGTCCGAGCGTGAAGTTGCGTGGAAGGTACTCCAACGATACCGGATGTGGTGGGAACCTGGTTACTCGAGGACCATCGTCCACGGGACAGAGCGTGTACTGGCACCGGTCTTCTACCGCATTCATATCGACCGCATTACCGGCCGCCAAGCTATTCTTGAGCCGGAGGTGCCGACTGACACAAGATTGTCGATGACTGACGTGGCCGAAGGCGGCAGGCTACAAAGAGGGGTGTGGCTG
Organism: uncultured Pseudomonadota bacterium; assembly: GCA_963805995.1. Lineage (GTDB taxonomy): Bacteria > Desulfobacterota > Binatia > Binatales > Binataceae > JAJPJA01. Next base: position 198,030 of record CAWDWL010000016.1, read on the forward strand.
GTCCTGGGTAGACTCCGGCGATAATTCTGGGGAGTACTACACTCTGGAGAGATGCCGATAGTCAATTGTCATGGTTTTGGTCGCCACCGAGTGTGTATAAGCTTGGCCTTTGGGGAGCGAGCGGCTTGAATGCGAGATCGTCCTCTCGACCAGTCCTGCGCCTTACGATGTTCTTAAGAAAGGATTTCAGATGAGAGGCTTGACCAAGATGTGGTTCGGCGAATCTCGCGCGGGTCCGCCGCGTCTAAGGTAATTGTGGAAAATTCTGTCCTGCGCGCGCTCAAGGGTGTATCGGCGAGCTTCCCTCCGGAAACAGACGAACCGATTCGCGCGGAACTGTTCAGCATCGAACGCCTCGAGCAACATGCCGAGAGCCTCGCGGAGGCTCAGCACATCACGACCAGGCGTGGCGCCGGCCGAGGCTTGGCGAAGCGGCTGCGGGAAAACGGCCGGGTGCTGCTCGAAGCATATCGCGCCACCGCCAAGGCGATCCGGGAGGAACGCGCGATCACCCCGGCGGCCGAGTGGCTGATCGATAACTTCTATGTCGCGCAGGAACAGATTCGTCAGATCCGCGAGGATCTTCCGCGCGGCTTTTACCGCGGGCTGCCCAAACTTGCGGAAGGGCCGCTCAAGGGTTATCCGCGCGTGTTCGGAGTCGCGTGGGCGTTCGTCGCGCATACCGACAGCCGCTTCGAGCCGGAGATGTTGTGCCGGTTCGTGCAGGCCTATCAGCGCGTGCAGCCTCTGACGATCGGCGAGCTCTGGGCGGTCGCGATAACGCTGCGGATCGTGCTGGTGGAGAATTTGCGGCGCGCGGCGGAGCGGATCGTGAACGAGCGGGCGGCGCGCCAGGCGGCGGACGCGCTGGCCGACCGGCTGTTGGGAGCCGGCGGCCGCGAGACCGAAGCACCGGAGGTCGTTCTGCGACGGCTTCAATGAGAAACCGGTGCCGAGGGCCTTCGCAGTTCAGCTGGTCCAGCGCCTGCGCGATCAGGATCCGAAGGTGACGCCGGCGCTCACCTGGTTGGACGAACGTCTGGCTTCGATGGGAACGACCGCCGACGAGGCCGTCCGCGACGGAGCATCAGACCCAGGGCGCGATGAACGTGACCGTGCGCAACGTGATCACGAGCATGCGCATGATATCCGCGGTCGATTGGGCGGAGTTCTTCGAGAGCGTGAGCCTGGTCGATGCCGCGCTGCGCGCCGACAGCGACTTCGCCGAAATGGATTTCCCCACGCGGGATCGCTACCGGCACGCGATAGAAGAGCTGGCGCGAGGCTCGGGCCAACCGGAACTCGAAGTCGCCCGTCATGCGATTGCAGCCGCCAAGCGCGCAGCAGCCGAGCCGCGGAGCGGCGGCTCCGAGACCGCAGGCGCCGAGCAGGAGCCCGGCTATTACCTCATCTCGAAGGGGCGGCGCGCCATCGAGAAGGAGATGGGATTCCGTGTTCCGATAAGCGAATGGCTGGTTCGGGCCAACGCGGCCGCTGGGAATCCTGGGCTATGTAGGCGCGATCGCGATCATCAGCGTGTTCATTCTGGTCCTGCCGCTGCTTGGCGTGGCGGCAGTTCGGGGTCAGCGGATGGATTCTCTTCGCTGCTCGCGCTTCTCGCCGTGATCCCGGCGTCGGATGCTGCGGTGGCGCTGGTCAACCGCGGCGTTACCAAGTGCCTTCGGAGCCAAAACTCTGCCGGCCATGGAGCTTGCCGACGGAGTGCCCGCGAGCCTGCGCACGATAGTCGTGGTGCCGACGCTCTTGACGACGCGCGCTGAACTCGAAGAGCAGATCGAGCGCTTGGAGGTGCATTACCTGGCGAGCCAGGACGGCGATCTCCGCTTCGCGCTGCTCTCGGACTGGACCGACTGCGCCACCCAGAATGCGCCCGGCGATGACGAGCTTCTCGGCGCAGCCGCCGAGGGAATCGCGCGCTTGAATCAACGCTACGGATCGGCGCCGGAAGGCGCTCGTTTCTTGCTGCTCCATCGCCGGCGGATCTGGAACGAGGGGCAGGGAAAGTGGATCGGATGGGAACGCAAGCGCGGAAAGCTGCACGAGCTTAATCGCTTGCTTCGCGGCGCGACCGACACCACTTTCGTGGCGATTGACGGCCGCTCTCCGCTCGTACCTGCCGGCGTCCGCTACGTGATCACTCTCGACGCCGATACCCGGCTGCCGCGAGGAACCGCCAGACGCCTGATCGGGAAGATGGCGCATCCGCTCAATCGTCCGCGGCTGGATCCGGATAGCTGCCGGGTGGTCGAGGGCTACGCGGTGCTGCAGCCGCGAGTCACGCCGTCGTTGCCGAGCGGCCGTGAGGGGTCGCTGTTCCAGCGCGTCTTCACCAGTCCGAGCGGCCTGGACCCCTATGCCTTCGCGGTGTCCGACGTCTACCAGGATCTTTCGGCGAAGGCTCCTACAGTGGCAAGGGAATTTATGATGTAGACGCCTTCGAGGCGGCCCTCGACGGCCGGCTCCCCGAGAGCGTCATTCTCAGTCACGATCTTCTGGAGGGAATCTTCGCGCGGGCCGGATTGGCCTCTGATGTCGAGGTGGTCGAAGAGTTTCCCTCGCGCTACGACGCCGCCGCGGCTCGCCAGCATCGGTGGGCGCGCGGTGATTGGCAATTGCTGCCCTGGATTTTTGGCCGTGGGCGGGATTCCAGCGGCGATCAGCGCCGAACGCGCGATTCCCCTGATCGGCCGCTGGAAGATGATGGACAACCTGCGGCGGACGCTGTCGGCGCCGGCCGCATTCCTCGCGTTGCTGGTGGGATGGACCCTGCCTTTGGCGGCCGCCGCGGTCTGGAGCGGGTTCGTCGTCGCGACGTTCGCGATTCCCACTCTTTTGCCGGCTTTTATCGCGATGGTGCCGCGAAGGTTCGGGCTCTCCCAGCGCAGGCACTGGCACGCGGTCGGCGCGGATTTCGCCCTTGCGGTGTCACAGGTAGCACTCCTGGTCACACTCCTTGCGCATCAGGCGTGGTTGATGACCGACGCAATCGTGCGAACCTTCTTTCGTCTATTCGTCAGGCACCGGCGGTTGCTCGAGTGGGTAACCGCCGCTCAAACGAGGCTCAGCACCCAGCTCGATCTCCGCGGATACTATCGGTGGATGGCTGGCGGCATCGCGCTCATGGGGCGGCGGTGGTCGTGATCGCATGTATCGGGCGAAGGGCATGGCCGGTCGCGGCGCCATTCGTGATCCTGTGGATGGTCGTCGCCGGCCATCGCACGATGGGCGAGTCTTTCGCCTGCCATGGCCGGCTCTAATCCGCTAGCGGACACGGACGCACGGGCACTGCGGCTCATCGCACGGCGGACCTGGCGCTTCTTCGAAACCTTCGTCACCGCGAACGATCACATGCTTCCGCCGGACAACTTCCAGGAAGAACCGCAGCCGGTGTTAGCCCATCGGACTTCCCCTACCAACCTCGGACTGTACCTGCTGTCGGTGGTCGCCGCCTGTGATTTCGGCTGGCTGGGTAAGATTGAAACGGCGGAACGGATGGAGGCCACGCTTGGGACCATGAACGGGCTCGAGCGTTTCCGCGGGCATTTCTACAACTGGTACGACACGCATGACCTTCGTCCGCTGGAGCCGAAATATATCTCCTCGGTGGACAGCGGCAATCTCGCTGGCTCACCTGATCGTGCTCGGAAACGCCTGCCGGGAGATCGTGGGCGCGCCCGTGACCGGGCTGCGAATGGCTCGCTGGGATCGACGACGCGCTGGAAATCACGCGCGAGTCCCTGCGCGGGCTCCCGGATGATCGACGGACCCTAACGCGTGACTCGAAAGCATCTTGAGGACGCCCTGGATGCGCTTTCCACCGCGGTGTCAGCTTCGCTCAGATTCGCTGGAGATCCTGGCCTTCAGGCCGAAAGCGGACGCGGTAACGAAAAATCGTTCGGGCGGCTCCGGCGACCCCGGCAGGTCTCGTCGGGCGTCTGGCGGAGCTGGCGCTGCGCGCCGACACGCTCGCGGACATTGCGCGAACGTTGAGTGCGGAACGTGGCGACGATGCCAGCGCTGAAGTGTTGGCCTGGGCGGAGGCGGTCAAATGCTTCCCTTCAGAGCCATCAGCGCGATTTCGATCAGCTGATGCCCTGGGCGAAGCTCCTCGCTGACTGAAGCCCGCTTCGCTGACACAGCAAATCCGGCTATCGACTTTCTCCGGAGCAGGCGCTTGCGCGTATCTTCGATTCGGTCCCGACCTTGGCCGACCTGCCCGATCGTTGCGCAGGCCGCACTGCGCATCGTGACCCGGCGCCAGTCGGAGCTGGCTGCGCAAAACGATCGCCGCGGGCGACTCGCTCCAAGCTGCGAGCTGGACGCTCTGGTCGACGCTCTCAAGCGCTCTGCCAGCGCCGCGCGCTCGTTCAGGGAGCGTCTCGAAGCGCTCGGCGAATTGACCAAGAAAATGTTCGACGCGATGGAGTTCGAGTTTTCTCTTCAACCCGGCGCGCCAACTTCTCGCGATCGGGTATCGGGTTGCGGACAGCAGCCTCGATTCCAACTGTTATGACTTGCTCGCCTCCGAGGCGCGCCTTGCGAGCTTCGTTGCGATTGCCAAGGGCGACGTGCCGACTCGGCACTGGTTTCGGCTCGGGCGCACCGAGACTCCCGTGGGCTACGGTTCGGCGCTGGTCTCGTGGTCCGGATCGATGTTCGAGTACCTGATGCCAAGTCTGGTTATGCGCGCGCCGGCAGGAAGCCTGCTGGAGCAGAGCAACCGCTTCGTCGTTCAGCGGCAAATCGAATATGGCGCCGAACTTGGTCTCCCATGGGGTATATCGGAATCCGCGTACAATGTTCGCGATCTGGAGCTTACCTATCAATACTCGAGCTTCGGCGTCCCGGGCCTGGGGCTCAAGCGCGGGCTCAGCCAGGACGCTGTTATCGCTCCGTACGCCACAGGCGCTGGCGGCCATGGTCGACCCGCAAGCCGCGGTCGCGAAATTTCTCGCGGCTGGCCGAGGCGGGTGGCCGCGGCCGGTATGGCTGGTATGAGGCGCTGGACTATACGCCCGCGCGCGCTTCCCGAGGGCCACAAGGTTGCGATTGTCCGCTCCTATATGGCGCATCATCAAGGGATGACCTTGATCGCGATCGCCGATGCGCTCCACGACGGCGCGATGCGCGCCCGCTTTCACGCCGAGCCGATTATCCAGGCGACCCAGCTTTTGCTGCAGGAACGAATTCCGCGCGACGTGTTGGTTGCTCACCCAGGAGCTGACGAGGTGGCGGCTACGGCCAACGTTCGCGAACTCGTTCCGCCGATGCCGCGCCGGTTCAAATCTCCTCACCAGCCGGTTCCGCGTACTCACCTGCTCTCCAACGGCAGGTACGCGGTCATGGTCACCGCGGCGGGCTCAGGATACAGCCGCTGGCACGATTTTGCAGTCACGCGATGGCGGGAGGACGCTACCTGCGATTCCTGGGGCACCTACGTCTTTCTGCGCGATGCGGGCAGCGGCGAAGTATGGTCGGCAGGGTACCAACCAACCGGCGCCGAACCGGATAGCTACGAGGCGACATTCTTTGAGGATCGAGCCGAGATCGTCAGGCGCGACGGGCTGATCGAGACCAAGACGGAGATCGCAGTGTCGCCGGAGGACGACGCTGAGGTTCGCCGAGTCTCAATCACCAATCTCGGAACAGCAGTGCGGGAGATCGAGCTCACCTCGTATGCCGAGGTGGTGCTCGCGCCCGATGCGGCCGACGCCGCTCATCCGGCCTTCTCCAATCTGTTCGTACAAACGGAGTTCGTCGCCGAGCATCGGCGCTATTTTGGCCACACGGCGTCCGCGGATCGACCGGCGACTTGCCGCTGTGGGCGGCGCATATCGCAGTCGTCGAAGGCGAGGTAGTGGGCCCGGCCCAATTCGAGACCGATCGCGCGCGTTTTCTGGGACGAGGACGCGGGATCCGAACGCCAGTGGCGGTGATTGACGGCCAGCCGCTCTCCAACACCGCCGGCGCCGTCCTCGATCCGATCTTCAGTCTTCGCCGCCGCATCAGGCTTGCGCCTGGAGCCACGGCGCGAATCGCGTTCTGGACGATGGTCGCGTCCTCACGCAGCGAAGTCCTCGATTTGGCCGACAAGCACCATGAGCGGCGGCTTTCGAGCGCGCCATCACCCTGGCGTGGACCCAAGCGCAAGTTCAGCTTTACCATCTCGGCATCGATTCCGACGAGGCCAACCTATTCCAACGCCTGGCTGGTCATGTGCTGTACTCCAACCCCGGCGCTGCGGCCTTCGTCCGCAGTGCTGGAACAAAGCGAGAGTGGGCCAGCGGCGCTCTGGGCGCATGGCATCTCCGGGGACCTGCCGATCGTTCTGGTTCGAATCGCTGATGCCAGGGTCTGGAAACCGTACGCCAGTTACTTCGCGCCCACGAATACTGGCGGATGAAGCAATTGGCGGTCGACCTGGTGATTTTGAACGAAAATCCCCCTTCTTACGCTCAGGATCTTGCAGACCGCTCTGGAGACGATGGTTCGGAGCCAGCCAGGCGCATCGGCCATCAGGCAAAAGAGTGCGGCGCGGCGCAGTGTTCATACTTCGCGACGAACTGGTTTCGCCGCAGACACGCAGCCTACTCCAGAGCGCCGCTCGAGCGGTGATCTGGAGCCGGCGCGGCAGCCTCTTCCAACAGGTCAAACGTCTGGAGGAATCCGCCGCACCCGCCGCCGCGCTGCCCGAGCGCCGACCCACGACCGACAACGCCGGCAACTGCTGCGCCTTTGCCGAAACTCGAATTTTTCAACGGCCTTGGCGGCTTCGCGGCCGGCGGCGAGTGAATATGTAACCATCCTCGGCGAAGGGCAGTGGACACCAGCGCCGTGGATCAACGTCATCGCCAATCCGTCTTTCGGTTTCCAGGTATCGGCTGAGGGCGGCGGCTACACGTGGTCGATCAATAGCCAGCAGAATCAGATCACTCCGTGGTCCAACGATCCAGTCAGCGATCGGCCCGGAGAGGTCTTCTACCTTCGTGACGAAGATAGTGGCGAACTCTGGGGTCCCACTGCTCTGCCGATTCGCGAAGAGACTTCGCCTTACGTCGTCCGGCATGGCCAGGGTTACAGCCGTTTCGAGCATGCTTCGCACGGCATTTCGCTCGAACTTTTGCAGTACGTACCGCTCGAGGATCCGATCAAGATCTCCCGGCTGAAGATTCATAATCAGTCGCGGCGATCACGGAGGCTCTCGGTCACCGCATACGTGGAATGGGTGTTGGGAACTTCCCGCGCCGCCTCCGCGCCGTTCGTCGCGACGGCAGATCGATACGGCAACCGGAGCGATGCTGGCGCGGAACCATTGGCGCGCCGAGTTTGGCAGTCGCGTCGCCTTCGCCGACCTCGCTGGACGCCAAACTGCCTGGACCGGTGACCGAACGGAGTTTATCGGGCGCAACGGCACGCTCGATCATCCCGCGGCACTGGAGGGCGAAGCGCCGCTCTCCAATCGCGTCGGCGCCGGTCTCGACCCGTGCGGCGCTCTCCAGGCCCGGCTCGAGCTCGCGCCAGACGAGGCGACCGAGGTCGTCTTCTTTCTCGGTGAAGCATCGACGCAGGCGCGGAAGCGGTCGCCTTGATCACGCGCTACCGAACCGCCGATCTCGATGCGGTATTGCGCGCGGTGACCCGGCTTTGGGATGACGTCCTCGGCACGGTTCAGGTGCGGACGCCCGATCGCGCGATGGACCTTCTGCTCAACCGCTGGCTCCTCTACCAGACCCTCTCTTGCAGGGTGTGGGCGCGAGCGGCGTGCTACCAGGCGAGCGGCGCTTACGGCTTTCGCGATCAGCTCCAGGACGTGATGGCGCTTAGCGTGTCGAAGCCGGAGGTGACGCGAGAACATTTACTGCGCGCGGCGTCGCGGCAGTTTGCCGAGGGCGACGTGCAGCATTGGTGGCATCCGCCGTCGGGCCAGGGAGTCCGCACGCGCATCTCCGACGACCGCATCTGGCTGGCCTACGCCGCCGCCCACTACGTCGAGGTCACCGGCGATCGTTGCGGTTCTCGACGAAATGGTTCCCTTCCTCGACGGGCCGGTTCTGCACGACGAGCAACTGGAGTCGTACTTTCAGCCGTCGGTTTCCGAGGAGCACGCCACTTTCTTCGAACACTGCGCGCGAGCCCTTGACCAAAGCCTTGCGGTCGGTAGCCACGGCCTACCGCTGATCGGCACCGGAGACTGGAACGACGGTCTTAATCTGGTCGGCGCTGGCGGCAAGGGCGAGAGCATCTGGCTCGGCTGGTTCCTTCACGCCACGCTCTCAGCTTTCGCCAAGTTGGCGGAAAGCCGCGGCGAGCAGATACGCGCCGCCGCTTGGCGGCAGCATGCGACTGCGCTGGCCGGATCGCTCGAGCGAGAAGGCTGGGACGGCGACTGGTACCTGCGCGCCTTCTTCGATGACGGAACCCCACTGGGTTCCGCCTCGAGCAGCGAATGCCGCATCGATTCGATCGCGCAGTCGTGGGCAGTGATGTCCGGTGCCGCGAATCCGGCCCGCGCCGCGACCGCGATGGCGGCGCTGGACCAACATCTCGTCCGTCGCGATGACGGACTGCACCTGCTCTTAACCCCGCCGTTCGATCAAGCATCGCCTGACCCGGCTACATCAAGGGCTATCCGCCCGGCATCCGGGAAAACGGCGGCCAATATACGCATGGCGCGATCTGGTCGGTGATCGCCTTCGCGATGCTCGGTGACGGGCGACAAGGCCGGTGAGCTGTTTTCGCCCTTTTGAATCCCGATCAATCACGCCAGCACTCGCGCCGGCATTCAGCGTTACAAGGTTGAACCGTACGTTGCCTGCGGCGACGTCTATTCCGAGCCGGCGCATGTCGGGCGCGGTGGCTGGACCTGGTACACCGGCTCGGCTGGATGGATGTATCGGGCGGGTCTCGAGTGGATCCTCGGATTTCGTCTGCGCGGCGCGACGCTGCTCATCGATCCCTGCATCCCGAAGGCTTGGCGGCACTTCGAAATCGTTTTCCGATACCACTCCGCGCGCTACGACATCGCGGTCGAGAATCCTCACGGCGTTAGCCGCGGCGTTGCGCGCGTCGAGCTCGACGGCAAGTTGCTGCAAGGAAATCCGGTGCTGATCCCGCTGTCAGATGACGGCGCGATCCATCCGGTGCGCGTCGTATTGGATGACGTAAGCCAGGTTGGCGAAGCACCCCGTGGCGGCCACCGCGGACTGGAAGAGGTTCAATCGCAATCATGAAAGTGAGCGCGTTGGCAGGAAAGCCGGCCCCGCCCTCGATGCTGGTGAATGTTCCCAGACTGAGGACTGCGTACTATGCGCAACGACCCGATCCGTCGATCGCCGCGCAACCTGTGCCGTTGGGGACCTCGGGACATCGGGGCTCCGCCTTCGAGCTTAGTTTCAATGAAGCCCACCTTCTGGCCATCACCCAGGCGATTTGCCGATATCGCAAAAGGCACGAGATCGAGGGTCAGCCCTTCCTCGGGATGGACCCTCATGCGCTTTCGGAACCGGCCTTTATCGACAAAATCTACACTGAAAGCTTTCAGGGCGCTGACCACCTCAAACCAATCCCAGGCAGAACCCCGGCCCTTATCGCAGGCGTGTTCTGGGCATCACGCTTGATCGCGAACAAAACGGTGCCAGTGCTGATGTGATCAGCCGGCGTGATAGCCGCGCTTTTGGTTAGAATCATACCCGCCAATGAAGATCTGACGATCGCAAGGCATACTCACCGGGTAATCTTTAAGGGTCACGACACTACCACATCATAAGGCGCAGAATAGGTTAATCAGACTACGTATTTCCAATCTGAATTAATAGGGAATGGCTAATTCATGTCCGATCTATCTTTGAATCCTCCCTCACCGGCCGAGTCCAAACCGGGGCGGCGTCACCGGCCGCAGCCGGTTCACCTGATAAATCAACCGGTAAGGCGGCGGACGGCTCACTGAGTGGCCTTACGAGTGACGAGGCCGCTATCCGGCTTAAGAAGTTCGGCCCCAACGCGATGCCCGACACGGCGATGCATCCGTTGCGTTCGGCGCTGAGCAAATTCTGGTCGCCAGTTCCATGGATGCTCGAGGCTGCGATCGTGCTTGAGGTGGCGCTGGGCAAGTACGTCGAGGCCGCGATCATCGTGGGGCTCCTGGTGTTCAACGCCGCGCTCGGGTTTTTTCAGGAGTCGCGCGCTCAGGCAACTCTTACCGCGCTGAAGTCGCGGCTGGCGCTGAACGCGTCAGTCAAGCGCGGCGGTGTTTGGGCGATTGTGCCCGCAGCCGGGTTGGTGCCAGGCGATATCGTGAAGCTGTCTCTGGGTGCCGTGGTGGCTGCCGACGTGCGCCTGGTCGAGGGGTCAGTTTTGCTCGACCAGTCCATGCTTACCGGCGAATCCATGCCCATAGAAGCCGGTCCGGGCTTGCAGACCTATGCCGGCGCGATGGTGCGGCGCGGTGAGGCGGTTGCGGAGGTCACGGCGACCGGAACGCGCACCAAGTTTGGACGCACCGCGGAGCTGGTCCGCACGGCGCATGTCACCAGTTCGCAGCAGAAGGCGGTTCTCCGCGTGGTGCGCAATCTCGCGATCTTCAACAGCGTCATCATTGTCATGCTGGTGGCGTATGCCTACAGGCTCGCGATGCCGCTGGCGGAGATCATACCGCTGGTGCTGACCGCGATCCTCGGATCGATCCCGGTGGCGCTGCCGGCCACCTTTACCGTTGCGGCGGCGCTGGGCGCACGCGCGCTGGCACGCCTGGGCGTGCTGCCGACGCGGCTGTCGGCAGTGGACGAAGCGGCAACCATAGATGTCTTGTGCGCCGATAAGACCGGCACTCTGACGCGCAACGAATTGACGGTGACGGCAGTCCATCCCACGCCCGGCTTCGACGAAACCGCCTTGCTGGGCCTTGCGGCGCTGGCGAGCTCGGACGGCGGGCAGGATCCGGTCGATGCAGCCATTCGCTCCGCCGCCTCGAGTAAGGGCGCCAAGCTGCCGAAACTGATTAAGTTCATCGCCTTCGATCCCGCCAAGAAGACGTCCGAGGCGACGGCGGTGGATCCAAGCGGGGGCGGCACCATGCGGGTCGTGAAGGGAGCTTATGCCGCCGTGATCGCCCTTGCGCCACCAATGCCGGAGTTGTCGGGCGCGGCAAAGGAACTGGAGGCGCAAGGCTTCAGACTGCTCGCCGTCGCGACTGGTAGCGCCGCGGCGATGCGCATGGCGGGACTGATCGCGCTGAGTGATCCGCCGCGGGCTGACTCGGCGGCGTTGGTCACGGAGATGCGCACTTTGGGCGTGCGCACCGTGATGGTGACCGGCGACGCGCCCGCGACGGCCGCAATCGTGGCTCATGCGGTGGGCCTCGATGGAGCCGTCTGTCCACCCGGGCCGATTCCCGACGCCGTGACGCCCGAGAAATTCGCGGTCTTTGCCGGCGTTCTCCCGGAGGACAAATATAAGCTCGTGAAGGCGTTCCAGCAGGGTGGACACAATGTTGCGATGTGCGGCGACGGCGCCAACGACGCACCGGCCTTGCGCCAGGCACAGATGGGAATAGCAGTATCGACTGCGACCGACGTTGCCAAGTCGGCGGCCGGCATAGTGCTGACCAAGCCCGGACTCGGTGGCATCGTAGCCGCGATTAAGGAAGGCCGCGTGACCTTTCAGCGCATCCTGACCTATACGCTGAGCTCGGTCATCAAAAAGATCGTACAGGTCCTCTTCCTCGCAGTTGGCCTGGTCGTGACTGGACACGCGATCCTGACCCCCATGTTGATGGTCATTATTATGCTCACCGGCGACTTTCTGGGAATGTCGTTGACGACCGACAACGTAAGTCCGTCTCCGCTGCCCAATGCCTGGCGAATTAGCAACTTGACGATCGCGGGGATCGTTGTGGGAGTTTGCGAATTGATCTTTTGCACCGCCGTTTTGGCCATCGGCAAATTCCGGCTGGGGCTGGGCGTCGAGGCCCTGCAAACCCTGGCCTTTCTGGCTGTTGTGTTCGGCAATGAGGCGTCACTCTACGCCATCCGGGAACGCCAACGCCTGTGGTCCATGCCCAGCCGCTGGCTCGTTGTGTCGTCCGTAGCAGATATCCTGATTGCTTCGACGTTGGCCGCCTGCGGGATCGTAATGACGGCTTTGCCAGTCATCGTTGTGGCCGGCGTTCTGGCCGCAGCAGTTGCCTTTGCATGCGTTGTGGATGTGGCGAAATTCCCGGTATTGAGTCGCCTTAGAATCGCTTAGAAACTTAGTTAAGTATCGGCTGTATCTAAGTATCGGCTGCCGGAGCCGATTTCGTGGGACGCTGGTCGCCACGGTCTGGCCGTACCGCGTGGCCTGAATTTCGTCCTTGGCCGGCGGGCGTCGGGCTGATCACCGGGCGATTCGCCGCCTACCATACCAACACCACCTCAAAGGTGGTGAACCATTCGCTTCAACCCTATGTCCCGCCGTTCCCGCGTGCGCCGAACCGCCAAGCAAGAGGAGAAACCGCGACGATGAACTATCGCAACCGCTTCGTCGTCGAGCCTGGCGCCAAGGTCCGGCTCGGCAAGATTGATCCGGGATTCAAAGACCAGCACGAGGAATCGCACGACAGCGCGACGCCGGAGATCCAGAAACCTGTCGAGCGCATGGCCAAGGCGCAGTATCTCTGTACGCCGACGGCAGCAAGTCACTACTGGTCGTCCTGCAAGCGCTCGACGCCGGCGGCAAGGACGGCGTGGTGCGCCACGTGTTCACCACCATGAACCCGCAGGGGACGTTGGTTTCCAGCTTCAAACAGCGTAACCGTGTGACCAAAACCATCTCCTCCGGCGAACGGTCGATAGCGCAAAATGGGTTCGGAGGTACGAATCCATGGGGAGATCAGGGTCGACGACATCAGTGCGAGCACACCAGATGCGCCGGATGTTGGCGCGCTGGCAGCGTAGCGGGTTGACGCTGCGCGAGTTTGCGCAGTAGCGCGGAATCCCAGTGAGCACGCTGACCTGGTGGCGGCAGGTCTTCCGGCGTGCGGGCGAGCAGGTGAACGCGGCGTCCACGGGCGTACCAGTCAGCGACGCGGCGGTCTTTACGGAAGTACCGCGTGTAGCAAGAAGCCCGATCGTGCCACCCATGCTGGAGATCGTCTTGCGTAGCGGGCATGTCGTGCGCGTCCCAGTGGAGTCGATACCGAGCACTTGCAGGCGCGTGCGCAACGGTCCCAGGCCCGTCACTTCATAGACGTTGACCGCCTCACTCAGACCCTTGACCCGCGTCGGCCCGCGCCCCTTGAGCTGAAAGTAGCCCTCGACCAGGCGGCGGGTGTGCTCAATGATCGCAATTGAGCCGGTCGGCGCTATCGCTTGCATCCGCGAAGCGAGATTGGCCGTATGCCCGATCGGCGTATATTCCGTGTGGCCATCGCCCGTCATGATCGAGCGCACCACCACCTCGCCCGTATTCACCCCGATGCGCGCCTCGATCGGCACTCCACCATCGGCGACTACTTTCGCCGAGTAGCGTTTCAGCTCCTCCTGCATTCGCAACGCGGCGTACAGCGCGCGTTGCGGATGATCCTCATCCGCGACCGGCGCCCCGAACCGCGCGAAGATCCCATCGCCCGTCGATTGCACGACGTAACCGTCGTAGCGATGGGCGGCGTCGATCATCAGCTTCAGCGCCGGATCGATGATCGCGCGCGCCTCTTCCGGGTCGAGGTCCTCCATCAACTCCGTCGAGCCCCTGATGTCCGCGAACAGCGCCGTGACCGTCTTGCGCTCACCCTCGATTGCTTCAGACGCCGCGCTATCGGCGGCCACTATGATTTGCGATTTAGTCGAAGAAAGGGTTGTCGAAGTAGCGGCTTTTCTGGGGCCAATTGCAGTCCCAGATTTCTTGCAGAATCGCGCCCCGAGACTCACCGAGGCTTTGCACGCTGGGCAAATCAACTCCAGCTTCGCTCCGCATTCCTCGCAGAACGAGGCGTCGGCAGGGCTGTCGTGGTTGCAGGACGGGCAGCGCATCGGGCCTCCTGTGACCCCGACTTTTTACCATACCCTGCGCGGACGGCGGAAGGAGCAGGTGCTCTCAGAGCAAGCCGCGGAGTGGTCGATCAACGCTGCTCGAGAGCTCTTCCATTACACTTCGTGCCAGCTTGGCAGCCTTTACCCGGGTGGGGTTTGTCACCCAGTTACCAAACAGCCCAGTAAGGTCGAAGCCGCCCACGACTTCCTCTGGCGCGCCCACCTGCACACGCCGGCCAAAGGGCAAGTCGTGATCTTCAACCGGTCGCACTTACTATGTGCTTATTTTTTCAATCCGCGGCAGCTTGCCTTAATTTCAAACGTTTATTTATGGCGGAGAGGGAGGGATTCGAACCCTCGGTATCGTTGCCAGTACGCCAGCAATCCGAACGGGCGGTTTCACGGCGTGAGGGCGCTTGAGACTCAAAAGGAAGAATCTCCTTGTCGCAGAGGAGTTTCTGGCCAGTGTCCGTTCCGCTCGGCGAACCTGTGTTCCACCAGAGAAGCGTGTTTGATCTAGATTGGATCTAAAGGAGTCCCTGAGGGACTTCTCGCTTCGGGGCGACTGTAGCAAGCAATCGGTACGCCACCGGAAGGTGCTAGTTCTCAGCAGAGCGTCCTGCGGTTGATGCCTAAAGACGAAATGCGCGATGCCAAGGTCGATGGCTTCATGCCCAGCAGTTTCGCTGCACCGCCCGGCCCGGAAACCTTTCCGTTGGTTTGTTTCAAAGCGTTTATGATGCCCTCGCGTTCCTGCTGCTTTAACTCGTCCCGCGTAAGGAACGCGGCCTTCGCCGCCGACTTCGCTTGCTTGCCGGTATTTTCGTGTGGCCACGAGGCGGGTAGATCGAAAGTGAGCGGGCCCTCCCGCCACGAGATGATGGCGCGCTCGACCGTATTTTGAAGTTCGCGCACGTTGCCAGGCCAGGGGTAGGACACGAGTCGGTCCAGGGCCGCTTTGCTGATCTGCGGTTCGGGACGATTCATGCGCCGCGCGCTTTGTCTGACGAAATGCGCGACAAGTGGCGCTATGTCCTCGCGCCGCTCTCGCAGCGGCGGCACTTCAACAGGAAAAACGCTCAAACGGTAGAAAAGATCCTGGCGAAAGCGACCCTCGTCGACCTCTTTCTTTAGATCCCGATTGGATGCGGCGATGATGCGTACATTAACCTTGCGCGTGCGGGTGTCGCCGACCCGTTCAAGCTCCTGTTCCTGCAACACGCGGAGCAGCTTGGCTTGCATCGCGAGCGGCACTTCGCCGATTTCATCGAGGAATAACGTACCGCCATCGGCCAGTTCAAAACGGCCCGGCTTGTCCTTGAGTGCGCCTGTAAACGCTCCTTTTACGTGCCCAAAGAACTCGCTCTCGAAAAGACCTTCAGGCACCGCGCTGCAATTCAGTTTGATCAAAGGGCGTTCGCGTCGCGCGCTTTGCTCGTGGATGGCCCGCGCGACGAGCTCCTTTCCGGTACCGCTTTCCCCGGTGATCAGGACGGTAGCATCGGTCGGGCGCAACGAGTTGAACCTGCTGCATCACCTTTCTCAGTCCGGAACTTCCTCCGATGATGTCGCCGAAATTCTGTTCGGTGCGAATCTCGTCGAGCAGGTAAGCGTTTTGGGCCTCGAGCCGCGCCTTTTGCTGTTCTATCAGCACCTGATCGGTGATGTCCATGAACATGCTGCGCGTATACCCTTCTCCGGGCTCCGGCCTGCACCACCACCGCACCCACAACGGCCTGCCGTCGTCCTTGCGGCGAAGTTCGAGTACGACTCCACTCGCATCGGTTCCACGGGCCAACAACGGGAGCGCATCACGCAGGCGGCGTTGGGCTTCGGGCGTATCAGGGAAAAACGAGGTCCCGAGCAAACCGACTATTTCGTCCGGCTTGACGCCCAGGATCTGCATCGCCGTGCGGTTGGCCCGAAAAATACGGGTGTCGACAGCCTGATGGACGTACGCGATGGGTGCTTCCTCAAAAAGGTCACGGAATTGTTCCTCGCTTTGGGCCAGCCGCTGGTTCGCCTCACGCAGTTGCTCGCTGATCGTTCGTTCAGTCCGCTCAAGCCGAGCGACCCTCTCCGCGTACAATCGCAATTCCATCTGATTCATCGCGAGCGCCGCCAACATCCTGAGCGTTTCTGCTTCGCTCGATGCGAGCTCACGCGGTTTCTGGTCGAGGACCCACACGGTCCCAAGATTGAAGCCCTCGTGGTTGCGCAGCGGAGCAGCCGCATAGAAGCGGATGCCGAGATCTGCAACGAACGAATGGCGGAGTGCGCGCTCGTCATGGGCAGCGTCGCTCAGGTGGTAGACTCCTTGCGAGAGCATCGCCGAAGAACATAACCCGGCGTCGCGCGCCGTCTGATGGACGTTAATGCCGACGCGAGACTTGAACCAGACGCGGTCCTCGTCGACCAGACTCACGCCAGCCATTGGCACGTGAAAGAAATTCGCCGCCATCTCAGCGATACGGTCGAAGGCAGGTTCCGGCGGCGTGTCGAGGATTTGGTACCGCCGGAGCGCGTTCAAGCGCTCAGCCTCGTTCTCGGGGAGTGCGGTTTTCATCGCATCACCGCCCGACCAACTAGCGGCTGGCGCCGCGGGGCGTGGTCGCGGAGTCGTGGCTGCCGGTTGTCGACGTCGTCTCTCAATGTTCTTTCTTTCCAGCACTTCGAGCAACCTTCGCGCGTGGCACGAAACATGTTCATCCCCGTCCGGAGGTCGGTCTGCCAGCGAAGCAAAGAGTGACCCAACCTCGGCTGGAGACCGACATTCAACGCATCGCCCGAGAAAGCGTGGCGAGCAACCTCTCGGGCATCGAGAGCGGATGATGAGTGGCCTTGAGCCGAGCGCCGTTCGTGTGAGGCCCGAGCGATGCTGGTCTCAGTGCGAGAGCCCCTGATCCTGTTCGACGGGGTCTGCAATCTGTGCAACGGCTGGGTGAGATTCGTAATACCGGCGCGATCCAACGGGTATTTTTCGATTCGCCGCACAGCAATCGCCGACCGGTCGGGCAATAATCGAAGCCCGCATAAGCGGCGCTGGCCAGTCGTCCAGCGTGATTCTGATCGAGGTCAACACGATCTACACCGAATCTGACGCGATCTTCCAAATCCTTGCTCGGCTCGGCCCGCCTTGCTCATGGATCACATTCCTACGGATCATTCCCCGCCGAGTCCGTGATGCTTGCTACCGGTTCATAGTCCGTTATCGTTACAAATGGTTCGGGAGAACTGAAGTGTGCCAGGTGCCTTCAGCGGACATCGGGTCGAGATTCATCGAGTGATCCGGGCGAGACACGAAATTCACGTCGCGATGTTGTAGCGGCGCCCGGCTGGCGAAGAATCGTAATTTTACGATTCTTCGTAGGCGGCGTTCTCGTCAGCAACCCCGGAAACTGTCCTATGGACGTGCTTTTCGACAACGCGTCGTTTGGCACGAAAGGTGTTGTTTGTGTCTCAGGCAATCGGCCGGAGGCGACGATGAGCGGATCCAGAGACCAGAATCGCATCCAGCCAGTTGATCCCGATCATGCAACCGGCGCGATCAGGCAACTCTTCGCGGAGATACGCACGAAATTCGCGCTGGTGCCGAATCTGTTTCGCGTTCTCGCGACTGCGCCAGCAGCGCTTGAAGGACTCATGGGTCTAGGTTCAGCACTCGCCCGCGGAGCCCTCGACGAAAAAACTCGCGAGCAGCTCGCGCTGGCGATTGCCGAGAGCAACCTGTGCCCTTACTGCTTAAGTGCGCACACGACAATGGCTGCGAAAATCGGACTGAATCAAGCCGAAATCGACGATGCGATTCGCGCGAGCGCGGCCGACGCGAGAACCGATGCCATCCTCAAACTCGCGCGCAGCATCGTCGTTCAGCGTGGTGAACTCACGGACGCGGATCTCGCGCGCGCCCGCGCCGTCGGTTTGGGTGACGGTGAAATCGTCGAGACGGTCGCGAACGTCGCGCTGAATATCTTCGAGAATTACATGAGCCACGTCGCGCGGGTCCCAATCGACTTTCCGAATAAGGAATCTCGCGAGACATCCGGTCAGGGAGGCGAATCAAATGGCTAACGTTGAGAAGTTATGACGACCTCATTATCGGCAGCGGAATCGCCGGCAAATTCACCGTATGGACCCGCGATAGCCGTCGTCGAATGGCAATCGTCGAGCGCGGGCTACTCGGCGGCGCGTGTCCAAACGTCGCCTGTCTGCCCAGCAAGAACATCATCTGGTCCGCCAAGGTAATCTCCCTGGCCCGGCGCGGCATGGAGTTCGGCCTCAAGACCGATTCCTTGAGCGTCGACATGGCGGCCGTCCAGCGCCGCAAGCGCGCGATGGTCCGAGAGCTGCGCAAGGCACACGAGGAGCACACCGAAGCCAGCGGCGCGGAATTGATCTATGGCGTTGCGCGATTCGTCGCTCCCCGCACAGTGGAGATCGAGCTGCGCGATGGCGATACGAGAACCATCCAGGGAGACCGCATCTTTCTCGACCTCGGTTCGCGCGCAGCAATTCCGCAAGTGCCCGGCCTGGCCGAGGCTACGCCGATGACGCATGTCGAGGTGCTGGAGCTTGATCGCTTGCCCAGGCATTTGATTGTGCTCGGCGGCGGGTACGTCGGCCTTGAACTCTCGCAGGCGTTTCGTCGGTTCGGCTCGAATGTGACCGTGATCGAACATGGTCCGCAGCTCGCCAGCCGCGAGGATCCTGACGTCGGCGCCGCGCTCAAGGACTTATTCGTCGATGAGGGAATCGAGGTCCTGCTGGACTGCCAAGACTCGCCGCGTCGAGGGACATTCAGGCGATCGCGTTCGAGTGTACGTCAATGACGCGCGCGGCGATCGCGCTATCGAGGGCACCGATCTTCTCGTCGCGACCGGCCGCAAGGCAAACAGCGACGGAATCGGTCTGGATAAAACCGGCGTTCAGCTCGACGAGCGCGGTTACATCAAGACTAATGAGCGGCTGGAAACCACCGCGGAAAACATCTGGGCGATGGGCGATTGCGCGGGCAGTCCACAATTCACGCACGTCGGCCTCGACGACTACAACATCGTTCACGCGAACCTGAGCGGCGGCAATCGCACCAACCGCAATCGCCTGATTCCCTTTTGCATGTTCACCGACCCGGAACTGGCGCGAGTCGGTAAGAATGAAGTCGAAGCCCGTCGCGACGGCATCGAATATCGGCGGGCCAAGCTGCCGATGGCCGAAGTGCTCCGTACGAAAACGATCTCCGAGCCGCGCGGCTTCATGAAGGTGCTCGTCAGCAAAGATAGCGATGAGATTCTGGGCTTCACCGCTTTCGGATTCGAAGCGAGCGAGCTGATGGTCGCGATGCAGACCGCAATGCTCGGTCACCTACCGTACATGGTGCTGCGCGACGCGATCCTAACGCATCCCACGATGTCCGAAGGGTTGAACCAGCTGTTGGCCAACGTTCCGGCGAGGGGCACGCGAACGCCGGCTTGAAGCGATTTAAGCGATTTACGTGCACCGATGCGGTGCCCAACCGAGGAGAAGATGAAATCACTGCCAAGGGAGCAACAAATGAGCTCTATATCAATAGAAATAGTGCGCGCGCACCGGCGTTGAACGGGTCGTTAACATTGAAGGCATAGGCAAGGCGATAGTGCGATGGGGCCTGGTGCTCCTGCTTGCATGGATCGCCGCCATGAAGTTCACGACGTACGAAGCAACGGGTATTGAGCCGCTTGTCTCCCACAGCCCGCTGGTGGCTGGATGTACGATCTCATTCTCGACCATGCCGGGCTTCATGGAAATAGGAACTGCGGTGCTAATCGCACTGTGGCCGTTATCGCCCAAAGCGTCCGCCATCGGCAGTCTTCTGGCTTCTACGAGCAGATCGTGAACGCTCACGAATATACGACCACGCACTGTTGATCGAATCAGAATGGAAAGGAGATCGTGATGAGCAAGCTTGCAGGCAAAGTGGCAATCGTTACCGGCGCGTCCAAAGGGATTGGAGCGGCGGTCGCAAAGCAACTGGCAGCCGCGGGAGCGGCGGTCGCGGTGAACTATTCCGCAGACAAAGAGGGAGCGGGGCGGATCGTGTCGGAGATTACCCGCGAAGGGGGCAAGGCGGTAGCGATCCAGGCTAACGTCTCCAAAGCGGACGATGTGAAGCGTCTGTTCGACCAGACGAAGAAAGCCTTTGGCTCGGTCGATGTGCTGGTGAACAACGCAGGAGTCTTTCAGTTCGACGCGTTCGAGGCCATCACGGAGAAGGAGTTCCATCGCGAGTTTGACACCAACGTACTGGGAACGATTCTGGCCACTCAGGAAGCGCTGAAGCATTTTCCGCGCAGTGGTGGCAGCATCATCAACATCAGTTCAATCACAAGCGCGAATCCGGTGCCGAATGCCGCTCTGTACTCCGGAACCAAGGGCGCGATCGATTCGATCTCGAAGGCGTTGGCAAAGGAGCTGGGGCCGCGGAACATACGAGTCAACATCGTCGCTCCGGGTCTGGTCGACACTGAGGGAAATCGCGATAGTGGCTTTGTCGGAAGCGCGGCGGGAAATGCGGGAGCAGCGGCTACTCCGCTTGGCGCCCGGTTTGGACAGCCGCAGGAAATTGCGCCGGTTGTGGTTTTCCTCGCGTCAGACGATGCGTCCTGGTTGACGGGCGAGAGAATCAACGCGTCTGGGGGCCTGCATTGAGGCTTCGCTAATTTGCGATTCCGGCGTCCCTCCAAAAACATCGGAGTAACCCTGTTCGCCTTGCCGAGAACATTGCGTTAGTCGATGTGATCTCCGGCGGGCGTTTGGAGCTCGGTGTCGGAGTCGGCTTCAAGCACGAAGAGTTCGAAGGGTTCGGGGGGCCTTTCAAGCAACGCGGACCGCGAACAAATCAATCACTCGAAATCATTCGTCTGCTCAGCGGAGAGACGGTTACCTTCAAGAGCGAATTCTTCGACTTCAAGAACGTCAAGGTGACGCCCGAACCTGTTCAGAAACCTCCTCCGCCTGTATGGCTGGGCGGCTTCACCCCGGCTGCCCTGCGCCGCGCCGCCCGCTACGGCGATGGTTTCACTGTGCCCGGCGCGACCCGCGACGTATACAACCATTATGTGGCCGAGTTGAAGAAGCAGAATCGGCCCAGCGAAAACATTCGATTCGCAAGCGCCGTTTGGTGCCTGATCGTATCCAAGGATCCCGAGAAGGCCTTCGCCGAAGCGGCCGACCAGATCATCTATCAGGCGAACAACTACTCAGCATGGCTTTCTGCGGCCGGACTCAGTCCCCTTTCCGAGCATCTGCGCGATCGCAAACAGTTGCGGCAAAGCGGGCTTCTCCAGGTGGTCGACCCCGACAGGGCGGTAAGCATGATTCGGGACTTCACCAATAACGTCCCAGTCACCCACTTCTATTCGTGGACGCTACCGCCTGGATTGCCGCCACGATGGGCTCAAACGCATCTCGAGACTCTTCGCATCCGAGGTGATCCCCGCGTTTCGCTGAAATCGGGGGACGCCGTGACGATATCGGCTGTCGCGCATCCAAAGCGCTTCAGCGCTTCAGGCGGTGTGCTGATTTTCGCGACAAACGGGGAAAGGGCGTGTAAGGGCGATGAATTCAGTCAAGATCGTTGAGGAGTTCTGGGAACGCGTGTGGAAAGCTCGTAACTCCGCCGCGATCGACGACTTCGTTGATCGAGAAATACCACCGGCGGTGTCGATGTTTTTTTCAGGAGAAAGTTCAAGGAATGGGCCGCTGCCTTCATGGCGAAGATCAATGATCTTCAATTTGAGGTGATTGAAACGTTCCAGAATGAGGATGGGAGCCGAGTTGCCTCAGATGGCGAATTACCGGGAACAACAACGGTATACAACCCATTTCCTTCACCGGCACCGCAGTTTGGGCAGTGCGAGAAGATGGAACGCTCTATCATAACTGGGTTGAACGCAGCGCGTTGGAACCGTTCCAACAACTGCGTAATTCGCATCGATAAGATGCAGCCCGCTTTAGCGCTTACTATGTGCTTATTTTTTCAATCCGGGGCAGCTTGCTTTTAATTTCAAACGTCTAAAAACCCCGCTATTTATGGCGGAGAGGGAGGGATTCGAACCCTCGGTACCGTTGCCAGTACGCCAGATTAGCAATCTGGTGCCTTCGACCACTCGGCCACCTCTCCGTCTAATAAAATCAAAGGGTTTTCAGGTTTTCCCTTCTCCGGCACCCTTGAAAGTGTTCAAAAAGGGTCCAGGATTTTGGGAGCCTGCCAAAAGTGTCCGTGCCAGTTTGTCCACTGAATCCGTCTCGATGTTTCGAAACCAATGCGAATAGACCTTCGACGTCACCGCCGGACTGGAGGGTCCCGGCAGCCCCTGAACCTCGGTCACCGGCGCTCCCGCCATGACCAGCGCCGACGCAAACGAATGCAGCAGCGAATGCGTATGCACGCGCCGCAGACCGGCCCGGCGAAGCGCCTGCCACAACCTATAGCGCAGCGCTGTGCTGCGGTGCATGGGCTGGCCGTCGGTCATCGGAAACACCAGGTCGTGCTCGCGGTCAGCGGCACTGCAGCTTCCAGCGTCGCAGCCCCCCGGCCAGCTCGGCCGGAATCGGCAAGGTCCGGACGCCCGCCTTGGTCTTGGGTGGGAAGAAACGCGGTCGAACTGGCCCGTCCTCACGCTGCGCGCGCGCGGATGAAAGCGACCGGCGGACGAATATACGCCCACGCCCGGACTCCGAGCCGGTCTCCGGCTCCGTCGCCTTGAGCTGATGTCGGACCATCTCAGCGCGAAAAGTTCACCACTTCTCATCCCGGTCGGATACGCGGTCGGAAACAGCGTCCGGTGGAAACCCGGTTCAGCATTTTCCAGCATCCGGCGGACCTCGTTGGGGTCCAATACCTCTTCCGGTCTGAGCGGCTGTACGCCATCCCCGCGTTGCTCCTTCGCTCCTTCTTCCTTTAGCTCCACGGCGCCCATAAACGCGCGCTCGGCATCCGCCCCGGGATTGCCTGAAACGAGCCTGCGCCGAACCGCTAGCTTGAAGATTGCCGCAGTCGTGGTCAATACGGCATTGACGCTTTTCGCGCTCAATCTCGCGCGCAGCTCATCGCGCAGGTTCTCGATGACGCCAACGTCGATCCGGTCAAGACGTAGATCGCCCAGCTTCGGGAGCAGGTAAAGATCGAGTTGAGCCCGCCAATTACCCACAGTTCCCGGCCCGCGATCGCTCTTCGTTCGAAACCAATCCTCGGCGATCTCACGCAATTTGGCAATCAGCTTCGAAGCTACGTACTCTCCTCTTCCGATGCGAGTCTTGATCTCCGTAAGCGCCTTGTCTGCTTCTTTCCTCGTATCAGACGTGGCTCGATGTCCCCTGCCCTGCCCATCGCGATAATCGATACGCCAACGCCTGTCGTCAATCATTTTAATATGACCGCTCATCTACTCTCGCTTGGCGCCTTTTCGCTCTGCGGCGATTTTTTCAACCAGCCTGGCGGTCGGCTCCGAGATGCCGATCTCGCCACGCTCCCAACGCGCCACCGTATTCGGCCGCACGCCGATAGCCTCGGCCAACGCGGCTTGCGTCAGGCCTAGCTCCTGTCTGATAGCACGGAGTTGCGAACCGGTCACGACTATACCAATGGTATAGTCGTGACCGAGCGGCGTCAAGCGCCATGGTTGGCGCGATCAGCGAGAACAGCGCCCGACTTCCTTGGTCGGAAGCGAACGTATAACCGCAATCTTGTTAGCGAGTCTCATCGATATGTCCCGTCGCTTAAATTCAGGCTGGCTGATCAGGCCTCAGAGCCGCATTTTGCCGATGATCCCGAGCAACAGCTACCGCTTGGTTCAGTCCTCATTCGCCTTTTTCCGCCGTGCCAGCGCTTTCATGTGGTAATATCGCTACAATGCCCGGAGCGACCTAAAAATCTGGTAAATATGCTTACCCTTCAGGCCATCCGAGCAATAATAATCCACTCCAGACGCGTGGTATCGAAAATGGCCCTGATGATTCGCCCGTCAGAACCATTAACCAATTTCTTATCTTCAGCCGCACATCGGTAGTTATTAATCTGCAAGCGCGACTCTAGTGTGGCGTCCCGCAAATTACTTTAATAAGTCGATGCTCAGAAGGCTCAAATTTACAGAGAAGGATTTGTTTATACGTCCCGCGGTTCATAACGTTATTTACGGGACACCACACTAGCAGGGTACGGAAAAACGGCTTCTGAGATAGGAGTAGTGACCCGATGGGAGTAGCACCCTGCATAAAAGATGGCTGCTTTCCTCAATCTCCTCCCCCTGACCTGGGGGAGATAAGAGAGAGGGGCAGGCTGCGGAGACTTTTTTCCGCAGCCTGCTAGATCTCATAGAGCCGGGCGGCATTAGCGCCCATGAACTTTGTGATGAGGTCGCTGGGCACGCCCAGCCGCTCCAGCCTTTGCCGCGATTCGGGCGCGGGCGTGGTGTCGTGATATGGATAACGCGAGCCCCAAGCCGCAATGTTCTCAACTTGATCATAGCAGTGCGCAATCGAGCGCTCCCAAGGAGCCAGGTTGACCAGGTAGTTGCGCTGGTAAAAGACCTTCTCAGGCTCAAGCGTCACATCATTAAACAAGAACAGCGCCAAATAGGTCTCGGCCTTTTCCAACGTCAGCGGTACCCAGGAAATGCCGCTATGAGCGAAAACCAGTTTGAGGTCGGGATACCGCTCCATGTGTCCGAAGCTCGCAAAAGCAATCAGCATCATAGCGGCGTCCATGTTGAAGGAAATCGACTCCGCAATCGGATGGCCAATCTGCATCGCCTCCGAGACGCGCTCCACAAAAGAGCCTTGAGAGGTTCCCTCCGGGTTGGTATTGCCCACTGAAGGATGAATCACGGCCGCCAATCCAAGGTTCTGTAGCTCTTCCATAAGGGGTCGTAGTAGGGATGGTTCAGGTATCGGCCTTCGACGAAGGAAGGACGCAGGAAACAGCCCTTAAAACCGAATCGCTGGACGCGCCGGGCCTCATTGACCGCGAGCGACACCTCCTGCAAGGGCAAAACTGCCATGGGAAAGAGGCGTTTCGGATCGCGCCGGGAAAAATCGTGAATCCAGTCGTTGTAGGCTCGGCTGAGCGCGTAGCCATGTCGGGATTTTCGATCACCGGAAAATATTCGCCAAAAAGGGTGGGAAACAGCACCGCCTTATCCACTCCCATGGCGTCCATATCACGCAGCCGTCGCTCCGAATCCTGCGCACCAGCACTGATGGGATGAGACTTGGTTGGATCCAGGGAACCGATCTCTTCGGGCGTCATTCCGGGACGATAGATTGCCTGGCGGTTGAGCTTGCTCCGATTCATGGGGGGAGCCTGCTTACCATTAACTACTGTGCCGATTTCACCAGCTTCGGTTTGAAAGTAGTAGAATGCCGACCGTGCCAGCACTCGGTAATCGCGATCCAGGTATTGCTCCCAGATTGTTTGCGGTTCAAAAACGTGGCTGTCCGCATCGATAATAACCGCGCGTTGTTTATTCATACAGTTGACCTTTTGCGCTCTGTCCCGGAGACCTTATTTGCCCGCTCCAGCGTTGGTGGTGGGATGCGCCTCGCATTCCCACCACTTATCGAATTCTCCGTCCTGCTTGGGGAACCACTCGGGGCGTTGGATCTCGCGCTCCTCGGTCACGAAGGTCTTCGGCTCGATCCCATAAAAGCGCCGCGCGTTGGCACCCATCAGTTTGGCTTGAACCGATTTGGGCACCTCTGCTTCGTCCATCCGGCGCATCGTCGCCCAGGCATCGGCGGCGTCGTGATGATAGACGTCAGAGGCCCACACGCCAACATCGCCGAATTTTTCATAGTCGCGCAGCACCGAGAGTTCATCGCTCTCGAAGGAAATCATGCACTGCGCATAAAAGGCTTCACTGGGCAGGCGCTTGGCTGGCTGCTTGCGCTCGTTGGCGTACAGCTTGAACAGCAGGTCACAGTGCTCCAGCAACTCCGGCAGCCAGGAGGCGTTGGACTCAAAAATCGCCATCTTGAGGCGCGGATAGCGATCCAAAAAACCTGAGAGCAGCACCTGCGCAAGCCAGGTCATCGATTCGAAGATGAAACTCAAGCTGGTGTTGACCACCAATCGGCCCGTGCCCGAACCTGTTTTCTCGACCAACTCGCCTGGTGAGTAGAATTTTTCGTTGCCAAAGTAGGTCAAGGCCGGAAAGGTGTGCATCCCGAGCACCACACCGGTCTCCTCCAGTGTCTTGAAGAGCAGATCGATACCGGTACCCGAGTAATTGAGCTTGTCCCGACTCATGAAAATCTTGTTCGGATAATTACCATTGGCATCGATCGGACGGATCAGTGCCACCGGGAAGCGGCCCGTCTGGGCGACGCGCCGCACCTCTTGAGCCGCGTAAACCGGATTTTGGATCGGGAGGAGCGCGGCCGCGTAAAGACGGTCCGGGCAAGCCTGACAGAAGTCGTATGCCCAGTTGTTGTAGGCCTTTCCCAACGCATAGGCGCCGTTGGCGTTTTCGATGAAAGGATAATTGGCGACCAACATGGTGGGAATGATCAGGACCTGATCAATTCCCATCAGGTCCAACTCCTTAACGCGGGCATGAGGATCATAAGCTCCCTTATGATCGAGGTAATCAACCTGTTCCTCGGTCAAATCCATGTCCGCCAGGCGCCGCTCGAGCTTCTTATTCATCCCGGGACCGCCAATAGTGATGCCGTTGATCTTGATGAGGTCCCTCACCCCGTCATGGCCACCGCTCACCTTGGTGCGGCCATTCAGGAGGGCGTTTTCCGCAGTGACCCAGTATGACTGCTGAACTAGCTCCCGATCCTGGGGCTCTACGAACTTCTCCCAGATAGCGAGAGGATCGTTTATGTGCGCGTCGCAGTCGAATACCGAGAAATCTTTCCGCAGTTTCGGCTCCCCTACTGACATGTTCAGTCTCCTTTGCTTTGATGCCTTATCCTTAGCAGAGCAACGATTTCGGCGAGGTGCAAAATCGCCTCAAGCAATTCCGCCAGAGCAGCCTTTCCGCCAAGAACCCAGCCTTGGGCATCGGCTGATTGACAGGAAAGTTGTTGCTCCCCTTCGTGTTTTCACCGCTTTGCAGCGCTATGATGCGGAGGTTTAACCGGGCCGTGAAGCGCAAAACTTGCAAATATGGTTTCCGATTGGCCGTTACCAGCAAAAATATTCCCTCTGTGGCGTCCTACACATCACGACCTGCCAAAGCAGGGCTTTAGGCCCTTGGGAATGACCTCTAAAGAGAATTTCGGATGTTTTAAGCAGCGGCCTAAGTTCGTTGAATACGCCCTCGCAACGCGATGCGGATCGCATCGCGTTGTCCGACGAGCCTCTTGGTTGTTTGGTCCGCGTCTAGGTCTGAGTTCTTGCACAATGCCGAGCAGCGGTTTGAGTGCTTTGTATAGTCCGATCAAACAGATCAATCCCCGAGCCCACCTCCCCCGTAAGAAAAAGAATTCAGCAGAATCTATAACTTATTGGTGAGACACTATTACCTGGCGGCCGAACGACACAGCCTATAGACAAAAGGCCGCAAAGAACTCTTTCTGCCGGAGTGCTCTCACCAAGTATTCCAGTGGATGAAGGTCCGCGCCGGCAAGCGTTTGGCCGGCTTGAAGTCGTCCCCCTTGAAATACGCGACCGGAAACACGACCGCTTGTTTCACATTTTCGGGAATCCCAATAAATCTGGCCAAGTCCCTTTCACGTTGCAGCATCCCGGTGACCCAGGTTGAGCCCAGTCCGCGGGCGCGCAACGCCAGCATCAGCGACCAGGCAGCGGGCAAGATGGAGCCCCAGAGTACGGGCGGGCTATCCAAGCCTGGACGGGACTCAATGCAACAGAAAATAAGCACCGGAACTTCTGCAAGGTGTTTGATGAGGTACCGGGCCGAGTCAAGCGTGCGCCCGTATTGGCGATGACGCAGGTCGCTTTCAGGGTAGGGGTTTAACGGATCGCCCCCGGAATCGAAGGCGTCCCAGGTTTCCCGGGCAATACTTGCGATCGCCGCGCGTTTGTCGGCCTCCATCACTACCACGAAATTGAAGTTTTGTGCGTTGCCACCGGTCGGCGCCTGAATCGCGATTTCGATGCATCGCTCGATAATGGCGGGCTCGACCTTGCGGCTGAAGTCCAGCCGCTTTCTCACGCATCGGGTAGTGGTAAGCAAGTGATCGACCGTACTTAGATCCATGGAATGCTCCCGTAGGTTGCCTTTGACTTATCCGGCAGTGTAATCGACTAAGCTTGGTCGGTCCAATGGCGGTTCCGAAGAGGGCATCATGACGGACAAGATCGACCGGCTATTTTGCCCCGGATCACGACCACTGCACTGATCATCTCTCCATCGATGATCCAGCCTCTTTGATCCACTTTAGCATGGTCATGCGTCCCGCCCAGTTTGACGGGGCCGCTGCCCCGCAGGTCGCTCTGGTCTTGAGACAAGGTCATTCGGCGATATGACTTTGGTTTAGTCCCCGGGCTCGATCCATCGGGCAATGTCCGGCACGCCCTTGAATTTCCGTCTCGTTGTTATTCTGCAATGAAGGGTAAGGAGTCAGCCCAATCCTAAAGGCAGCTCTCATCGAGGCGGTCAGTGTACCCAAGCATAGAGTGCCGATCGGGGCGCTCATTCGATCGCTAAACCAGCCCATCACAACGTTGCCGAGAGCGGACGAGGCAAACACTATACTCATCGCCAGAGCCGCCGAAGCGGGCTTGTAGCCCGACTTGATTACGTAAGGAATAGTGTGAAAAGACCAAGCCGTCGTGGCCAGGCCGAAGTGAAGAGGGTCACGGGAGTTAGACAAAACGACCGTACTCTCAGCGCCGAATTTACTTCGAGTCCTGGCGCCTCGGCTACTGACTGTTTCGACCTCTGAGGGCGAGCGCCGAGCGCCCGCGAATCAGCAACGCCGGGGTCGGCAGAGCGACCCCGAGGATCGGAACTTCCAGAGCGAGGTATGCATTCCCAGCCCAAGACGCGACACCAGGTAGGTCGATACCAGCGTCATAGCCATCGGGCCAAGCGCCAAGCCGGAAATAACTATGCCCATGGCGATTCCACGATTGGCGCCGAACCAATGGAACTCTGCCAAACTGAAATCGCTAGAGGGACCTCACCCTTTGACTTCCCGCAGTTTTTTCGCCGCTTGCTCAACTCCGTTACGAATGAAGCCGACGGTCCCTCCGAATAAGAGCAACCGTGCTCCGTCGTCGATCGCCGGTTTGAACTGATCGAGCGTGAAAGGAACATCCAGAATGTATATTCCCCGATCTTTGCACAGCTTGCGCACCTTGGCTTTCGCTTCTTGTACCAACGGGTGATTAAACTGGCCCGTCAGCCCATAGCTTTGCGAGAGGTCGGCGAACCCGACAATGATAAAATCAATGCCTGGGATCAGCATTCCATCGAGGTTCTCTACCGCTTCCCTGGTCTCGATATTAAGTCCAAGTAGAAGATGTTCGTTAGCCCACGCGGCTCCCGCCACCATATCGCTGACGTTTTGGTAATTTGAGCCCGCGTTCTGGCCCATCGCCCAGCCGCGCCGCCCGGCGGGATGATACTTGGCCAGTTCGATAAGCCGGTGTATTTCCGCCGGCTCCCTGGTATGGGGCACGAGCAGGCAATTGGCGCCATTGTCGAGAAGCCGCGTAACATATGCGTACTGAAGATCCGGGATACGGATCATTGGCGTGATTCCTGCCGCATACGCATGTAACAACAAATCCACAGCGGTTTCCAGATCCAACGCGCCGTGCTCGAGATCAATAAAGACAAAGTCGGCTCCGGCGTCAGCTATGTTGTATACGATGTCAGGGTCCCTGACCCCCTGGAGCCCACAGCCCAGTGCCACGCGCCCATCCTGCAATAGCTTTTTGAGCTTATTCTCGCGTAACTTCATGTTGCTTCTCCCGTGGGGTTGGATCGTTCAAGACTGGGGCAGCTCGATGCGGTAAAGCCGCTTGGCATTCTCGCAAATTATCTTATGCTTGACCTCGTCGGGTACCGAGGCAAAGTTCTCGTCGATCACCTGACGCGACTTTGGCCAAGTTGATGTAACATGAGGAAAATCAGAGGCCCACATGAAGTTGTTTTGACCGAAGTTTTTCCACAGCGCAACTCCGTTCGGATCGTCTTGGAAAGTAGCCCAGAGATGGTCTCGCGCGTACTCGCTTGGCTTGCGTGGGGCTCCCTGCGAGCTGAAGCCAACCTCGTAATTCTTATCGAGCATATGCAGAAAATATGAGATCCAACCGATGTCGTTCTCGACCGATACCACCTTCAACTTCGGGAACCGTTCGAACAAATCGCCTTGCAACATGATGGCAAAGGTGCGCTGACTGTCATGAATAAAGTCCAGCATTGGCGCAACCTTGAAATTGCCACCTGCCATGTCCCGGGGCTTACCTCCGGTAATGGAATGCATGGACAATGGTATATCCAGCGCACAAGCCGCTTGCCAAAGAGGATCGTAGACGCGATCGTCATAAGGGATAACAGGGTCGTTTGAAATCATCCCGCTTTTGAGACCCATCTTTATGCAGCGTTCAAGTTCCATCACACCGGCACGAGAATCCATAACGGAGATAAGTCCAATTCCGAGGAGCCGCATGGGACTGGCTGAACAAAATTCAGCGAGCCAGTCGTTATAGGCACGAAAGCAAGCTAGTTGCAGTTCTGCGTCCTGAAGTCCAAACAGCGCCATGGCGTGGCTCGTGTAGAGGATTTCGGCCGCCACCCCATCGGTTTCCTGGTCTTTCAAACGAGCGAGCGGATCCCATCCACCGCGGCGAACGGTATCGAATCCGCCAGCCATATGCTCTTGCAATTCCGCCCCTCTCTTTCCGACCGCAGAGAACGGAGAAACAATGGCTTTTATGCCGCCGGGGGCTGTTAAAAACAGGCGGCCATTTTCGACGATGACTTCGGGAGCGCGGTCGCGGAACTTCCTGTCTAAACGGGTTTCCCAAAGATCAGCGGGCTCAAAGACATGTGAATCTGCTGAAATTATTGGCGTCGCCTGCATAGCCTTCTTCCTTCTCGCGCTGCCCAACGGTTGGCCGGCGCCCACAAACATCACGCAGATGGGTCGCAGAGTCAAGCAGGATTCTTGCTATCCGTCCTTCTAACTAACGCCTCGGAGCAATTCCTATGCGCGTTCAAAGTACGGCAGCAATAAACCGCCTGAAATTACGGCCCGTGGGTCCCATAATGCCGCTTATCTTTTCTACACCATGACATCATAGATTGGGCCGGCATCAGGTCATTCAGGTTGTAGGCGAAGGAATCACTGTCACGGGACTCTTGCCTTGAGGCATCTTGCACGGCTTTACGGTCCGACAATCTTGGGGATCGAGGGCCCCGGGGTAGTCTTGTCGGATGCCATCGGTAAACGCGCCCCGGGGTTTAGATCTTCGTTAGGCGGCTGTCCGGTCACTTTCAAATCCTTGGGAGAGCTCACTATAGATTTGGGACATCATAGATAATCGAACGGCGTGGAGATCATGCTGATCATACTTGTTGTGCGTCAGATGGCATCGGTCTCCTTCGGTTCGTCGATAACGCGATTCTCGATATGGCCGATTCGATCGATCTCGATGCGCACGATGTCGCCAGTTTTCAGAAAACGGGGCGGGTTCAACGCGGCGCCCACACCCGATGGTGTTCCAGTCGAGATGATCGTGCCGGGAAGCAGTGTAAATGCCGTGCTGAGCGTTTCGATTTGCGCATAACAGTTGAACACCAGGTTGCGAGTGTTTGAATGTTGGCGCAGTTCACCGTTGACAAAGGTCTTGAGTTCGAGCGAATGCGGGTCGCCGACTTCGTCCGGGGTGACCAACCACGGTCCGATCGGGCCATGCGTGTCGAATGACTTGCCCAACGTGTGAGTCGGGGCCTTCATCTGCCAGTCGCGAACGCTTACGTCATCGACCACGAGAAACCCGGCGATCACTTCATGAGCGCGGGCGCGCGGCACGTGACGACAGCGCCGGCCAATCACGAATCCCAATTCGCCCTCGTAATCAAGCGCTTTCGAGACTCGCGGCAGATGAATCGGATCGTATGGCCCGGTCACACAAGTCGTCTGTTTATTGAAGAAGACGGGGAACTCTGGCGGCTTGGTCCCCGACTCGGCAATATGGTCGGCGTAATTCAAGCCGATGGCAAGGAACTCCGGCGGCCGTAAGATCGGTGCTTCCAGCTTGAGCTCGGTGAGTGGGATGCGCCGCCTCCCACCGGCAGCCCGGCGAGCGCGCTCCATTGCAGGCGCCCCTTCGGCCAGAAACGCGATCATATCGCGCGGGAGTTCTGGCGCTTCGGCTGCAAGGTCAACTATCGAATCATCCAGGACCAGCCCAATTCTTGTACTGGCGGAATGCGTAAATGTGGCAATTTTCACGGCGCTACCTCTGATTGGCGGCGAGATGCCAAGGCGAAATTCAAGGCGAAACTTATCTGGACGAAATTTCGCGAAACGATCGTCGAATTCAAGCTCGCAAACCGCTATAGCGGCACGCCGGATCCGGATTCGCGACGGCCGCCGCCGATCACGCTTCAGGGCTGCTTTACCAACTCAGCTCCACCACTGATGAACGCCAGCAGAGTTGCTCCGTTCCTGGTTGTCACGGTGTGGGTGCATCGGTCGGGCCGATAGCTCATATTGCCGGGAAGGACCTCAGCCCATTCGTCGGCATTGGAGCCCTCAATCATGAAAATCAGTTCATCGCCGAGATGGCGATGGAGCGGAATCTGGACGCCCGGTTCAAAGCGAAGCAGGTCGGCGCGGCGCTTGGTCGGCTCGTGACTCCATACCGCTTTGCGGCGCATTCCAGGCATTGCTTCCTGCCATTCAATTTCACTCGGAATGATCACCTGCGAGCGCGGTGCATTACCAATTTCGGTGGCCGGTTCGACTCCACCGCTAATCAACGCGAGCACCGTCGCACCGTTCATACTTGTCACCGTATGCACACATCCGTTGGGCCGGTAGCCGATGCCACCCGCCATGACAGTGCCGAACTCGTCAGCTATAGCGCCCTCGATAACGTAGACCAGTTCATCGCCCACATGCCGATGCAGCGGCAAGTTCGCTCCGGGATCGAACCGCGCTAACCGCGCCTGGCGCTGAGTCGCCGCGTCGGACCACAGGGTTTTGGACTTCAGCGCAGGTGATACTGTTTGCCATTTGGCTTCGCTTACCACGATCAGTTGCGAAGCAGGCGTCGATTTCTCAGCGGCCATAAATTGGTTCTCCTGCCAGACTACCTTTCCGTTCAGTGAGGTTTGATCGGGTAAAGCTTCAGTGCATTGTCCCACATGATCTTATGCTTGCTCGCCTCCGACACCCCGGGCAGACTCATAACTTCATCCACGGCCCGACTGTAGTGTCGCCCTTCGGGATGCCCGAAATCCGTTGCCACCACCACGTTGTCATCGCCGATAGTCTCGATTACCTGCTTGATGCCGGGGTCATCGGGGTCCGCGGAAATGTAACACTGACGCTGGAAATATTCCACGGGCGCCAGCTTCAGCCCCGGAATCGGCAAACCCTTGAAGCCGCCCTGCACCCCGGCTGCCAGTCGATACATCCAAAACGCTGCCCACCCGGCTCCCGATTCCAGATGCACCAGCCGCAGCTTGGGATGGCGCTCCAGCACTCCACCTATTATGAACGCCGCACTGGCCAGCATGTTGCCGATGCTGAAGGCCGTGATGCTCTCCGCCGTGCCCAGGCCGGGCAGGTAATGGTAGAGCATCATGTCGCAGGCGTTAAGCGCTCCCACATGTATCCCGACTGGGACATTGAGGTCCGCGATCGTCGCCCACAGACGATCGTAGTAAGGCTCGTACAGCCGATGCTCTCCGACCGGCACCGGATTGATGTGCACCGCCTTAAAGCCCAGTTCCTTGACGCTACGCGTCGCTTCCTTCGCCGCTTCTTCCGGGTCGCGCAGATCCAACGAACCCGCTCCCACCAGCCGTTCTCCAGCCTCGGTACAGAAATCGTACAGCCAGTTATTGTATGCCCGGCGAATAGCCGCCGCACCCGCCGCGCTAAGAGTGGGCGCCGCGCACGAGTAAAGCCCCGCCGTCGGGTAAACGACCATGTACTCGATCCCTACCCGTTCCATCGCATCCACGTAAGAACGCGGCGGAAATCCTTGACGCGCATATTCGTCATAGGCCTCACCGAGGCCCGGCATGATGATCGGCTTGCCGAACACTCCGTCCAATGGCATATCGTAGCCGCCCACGCTCACATCATTGAAAAATCCCAGGTCATTGCTCTTCCCGGTCGAATCCTCTTCATAGTACCCCGTGTAAATCCGGGGCATCTCCGAGCGAAACGCCGGATCCAAGTATTTCTCCCAAATGTTATTTGGCTCCAGAATGTGACTGTCACTATCGATAAATCTCACGCCGCTCATTGGGCTTCTCCTTCAATACCTTCACCCGGCCTTTAGCTCTTCGAGTTATAACACACTTATTGAAGCGCCCAGACGCCCTCACGCCACCAGTGAAAAGCTCGGAAAGGCCCCCAGTCGCACCTAGGTCACTTCACCACAGCGTGTTTTATCTAATAACCGACTCCATCATCTCCAACAATACCAAAACTCCTATAAAATCAAGCGCGCGGCTTCTTCGATCAGTTCCTTGAAGATTCGCAGGAACTCGGCGCCTTGGGCACCATCAAGGGCACGATGGTCGCCCGATAATGTCGCTGTCATGACTTTGCTCACCACGACTGCTCCGTCTGGAATGACCGGGGCCTCGCGAGAAGCGCCGATACCGAGGACGCCGCTCTGACCCGGATTGATTATTGGCACCACGCTGGTGAAACCAAAAATTCCGAGATTGGAGACGGTAAACGTGCCTCCAGCACTGTCCTGGAGCCGCAGACGCGTCTCCTTCGCCCGTTCAACTAGTTCCTCCAGTTCTGCGGCACTCCTTCGTAGCATCTTCTCGTTGGCGTTTTTGATTACCGGGGCAACCAGACCTGCGGGTGTTGCCGCAGCGACGGCGATATTTACGTCCCGCATCACCATGTGGGTCGGCGTAAACTCGGCGTTGAGCAACGGCACACGCTGCAAAGCGACTCCAGCCGTCTTGATGATTAGGGTTGTCAACGTCAGCGAGTCTCCGGTTCGTTGCTATTCAGCCGCTTCAGAAAGCTTGTGGCCCGCGCCACATCGCATTCAATACCCAGATAGAAATGCGGGATCTTTTCTTTTGCATCGGTCATCCGTGCGGCAGTGAGCTTACGGATCGTGTTGTGCGGCACCGCCCGCGTGGGAAACGTCTGGCCAGTGTCTGGCTCACTCTCGCCCGGTTTGGCCGGCCGCTGGTGCAAGCCCGGCGGTTCCTGCACCTGCCGTCTCGTAACGGCCCCGCTGCTTCCGGCCGCTATCGAAGAGACCTCAAGCCCCGCAAGCTGAGCCTGAGCCATCATGCTCGCCAATGGCGTCGACGCACTCGGATGCCCGGCTTTCCGCTCTGTCGCGGTTGCTCGATCCATGGAAACCGCCATTCGCACCGGAGCTGACACCGCGGTACTCATAGCTGATTGGTGGGCCGCCAGTCGTGCTGTTGGCTCCGGCGCCGGGAGCATGCCATCTGCAGATTGTGGCGACTCGCCAGGTTTGTAACTGCCAGCCAACTCGATGGTGGCCTAGACCGTTCCTATCGGTACCTCCTCGCTGCCTTCTGGAACGAGGATGCTCGCCAAGACGCCGCTGGCCGGCGCCTCGAGGTCCACACCGGCCTTTTCCGTCTCGAGTTCGGCGATCACTTCGCTTTCGATCACCGTTTCGCCAACCTGCTTAAGCCACCGCACGATCGTAGCCGAAGCCATTTCGTCAGAAAGCTTCGGAAGCAGAATTTCCGTAACCATGAATCAGCGGCTCGCTCGCCAACCTGCGTCCAGTGAAGCGAGCGTGGATCGGAGCCGGCCTCGATTATTCAGTGAGCATCGATTTCGCATTCGCACTAAACTCAGAATGTCTCCGTATTTATCAAAGCCCGCCTCGATAACACAATGCTCGATTCTCTGCTCCTCGGTGAGCCACCCGAAGGCGAGACGGCAAAAATGAACCTGCGAACCGACCCCTCCGGATTATGGGATTGGCCCCCAAATTCCTTTTATCCTTGGTGTCAATACCACCTGTCCAGACTTCAATGCTTGCTCGACGTCGTCGAACAAGGTCATCCAATAGTTGGAATAAACGCCCCGTTCGCTGATTTTCCACTCACCGCCCACCCGTCTGAGCTTGTCAACATAGGTGCCGCCGCCCAGGATCAAATGACTGCGCGGCTCTTTTACTTCCCTCACTTCGTCCCAGTATACTCGGGCTCTAGCGTGATTCCCGTCAACGTCGACCAATTGGTTGGTAATGCGATGCCGAACAATTCTCGTGCTATTGAAGGGGACCAGGTCCACTCTAAAAAACCTGTCGACCGCCCCCCTGCCGGCAAGGGTTTCCGGGGCTCCGCCATCCCGGGAGTAAAGTACCACGGTAGAAGAATCGTCGAACACCGAAAGAATCGCGTCGGCATCACTGTTGTCACACCCAAATGCGTAGCGGTAAAATAATTGCCTAATCTCTTCGTGGTCGATAAGATCCTGCAGCACCTTGCTCTGTGAGGACTCCATGTCAAACCCTCCTTTCCCATTGCCCTTCCCCGATTTAGGCTCGCTCATACCTCTATCGGATAAACCTTAAGCGCATTGTCCCATAGTATCTTTCGCTTGCTCGCATCCGAGACACCAGATAGCTTGAGCACCTCCTCGACCGCGTGGGTGTAATGGCGTCCCTCAGGATGTCCGAAATCCGTCGCGACTACCAAGTTGTCGTCACCGATTGCATCAATTACTTGTTTAATGGCCGGGTCGTCCGGATCGGCGGATATGTAACACTGACCCTGAAAGTATTCGATTGGAAGCATCTTGAGGCCCGGATGGGAAGACCCTTGAAGCCGCCCTGAACGCCCGCGGCGAGACGATACATCCAAAAAGCCGCCCGCCCTGCCCCCGATTCCAGGTGTACTACTCGGAGGTTGGGATGACGCTCCAGAACTCCGCCAGAGATCAGCGCGGTGCTCACGAGTATATTGCCGATGCTGAAGGCAGCAATACCCGCCGCGGGATTTCCCGGTAGGTAATCATCGACCAGCGTCTCACAATCGTTCACCCCCCACGTGGATGCCAAGCGGCACATTGAGATCAGAAATAGTTGCCCATAGGCGATCATAGAAGGGATCCCGTGCCCAAGTCTAATCTTTCGCGCCTTCGCCGCGAGATGAGCGAGAACCATTTCCGGCGCCGTACAGTATGAAACGAATGGGATGAAATGACTCTTGAGGAACCATGCCGTACGGGATCCCAGTTCGTCTGCGAGCATCACCTGCTCGATGCACTCGGCGTAGCAACGTTTGACCGCTGACGTATCAGGGGTTTCGATTTCAAAGAACAGGCTGAGATCCATAAATCGCCTTTGCTCTCCGATTTCCCCCAAAACAAGCGTACATGAGCAAGCTTACGTTTCGCAGGTGGTGGCAAGCCGTACGCGTTACTCTTCTTCTCTTACATCGTAAAGATACGACCTACAAAATATTTTGAGCGCTAATTCAAGCAGGCATAGTTTCGCCTGAGTCGTGCTGGCCGTCGGCAGGGAGGCGACCATCCGCCTGGAACCCGGAAGCGCACTAGTTTAAATGCGCCGTTCAGGTGAAGAAATCCGCGGCGCGTTCGCCGATCATGACCGCGGTATTAGCCGGGCAGCGGCGCACTACCTGCGGCATAATCGACGTATCCGCCACTCGGACTCCTTCGACGCCGCAAACCCGGCCGAACTGGTCCACAACCGCGGTGTTGTCGGACTCCGGACCCATCCGGCAGGTTCCTGACATATGGATCGATGTACCCACGTGAGCACGCAAGAAGTCGTTGAGCGCGGAATCGGAGGCGAGCTCGTCATCGGTGGGCGAGAACCGCTTGGCGCCAATTTCCCGGTATGGCCGGCTCTCAATCAGCCGGGCGGCGAGTCGCATGCCATCCCGCGCCCGCTCAAGATCCACCTCATTGTCAAAATAGTTATAATTCAACTGAGGCTTGTCAGCCGGGTTGGCTGAGGTAAGCCTCATCTCACCTCTAGCCTTGGCCTGCATCATTATTACCGAGATCGATTGGTCCGCACCGTGCAGCACCTGGTCCACAACTTTAGTGACCGACATGGTGCGCAGAGTATCAAACAGCAATCTGGCCCGGCCGAAGAGCGAGAGGTTATATAGTATCGCCGTATTCAGCGGTATCGAGGACGGCAGTAGCATCATGTCACTATAAATGTCCGAACCCGCGGCGGTGTAATGAAGGGCAGTGTGGGCCCATGAACTTTTCAAAGGATCAATCTTCACATCCTTCTTGACGTCCATTCTGACTGATATCGAAGCATGGTCGCTGAAATTTTGACCGACGTATGGGGAGTCTTGGATTACAGGAATATCGAACTTGCGCAATTGATCCGCCGGTCCGACGCCCGAGAGCATCAGCAAATGCGGTGACTTGACCGCGCCAGCGCTGAGTACGATCTCATCACCCCCCAATACTAGTTTTTGGCCGTGGCTGAAACCTTCAATCCCACATGCCTTTTTTCCCTCGAACAGGATCCGATTGACAACGACATCACCCTGCACAGTCAGATTCGACCGGGTGAGGGCAGGCTGCAGGTACGTAATGGCGGTATTCATTCTGATCCCGTTGACGTTGTTCACCGTCAGCGCGCCAACGCCAATCGACCTAGGGCCATTCATGTCCGGATCCTCTGGAAATCCAGCGTCCAGGCAGGCCTG
Organism: uncultured Pseudomonadota bacterium; assembly: GCA_963805995.1. Taxonomy (GTDB): domain Bacteria; phylum Desulfobacterota; class Binatia; order Binatales; family Binataceae; genus JAJPJA01. The sequence goes on from CAWDWL010000016.1 coordinate 236,920, forward strand.
GAAGAAGGCGTGCGCGACGGGTGCCCATTCTTCGCGTTTGGCGCGTCGCACGGGAATTGGACCGCTGGAGCCATGGAAATCGTCGTGACAATCGAGGTCGGTTTCCAGTTTCCGGAAATACGGCAGGACCTTGTGGAACGACCACTGGTCGTTGCCTGCCGCGGCCCAACCGTCAAAGTCCTCAGGAAGGCCACGAGTGAATAGCGTGCCGTTTAATGCGCTGGAGCCACCGACGACTTTCCCGCGAGGAACGATCTGTTCCACACCGGGCCTGAGGGTCGCCGCGAAGGCCCAGTTGTTGGGATGATCGGGAGCCATGGAGCTCAGGATCCCGCCATATTTCAACTCGTTGGGAAAACTATCCACGGTCTTGAAGTGTGGTCCCGCTTCGAGCAGAAGGACTTTGCGGTCAGGGTTCTCCGACAATCGCGCCGCCAAGGCGCAACCTGCCGATCCCGCCCCCACAATAATCACGTCGTATCGTTCCATCACCCTTCCTTCCGTCACTTCTTTCCGACGATCCAATCAAAAGAGAACGGCCGGGCCCAGTGAATTTCAATTCGCCTCAGGCCGCGTCACACGCCGTCGTATTGCCCGTTGGACTACTTCTTCGCGCGCGGCGTGGGCAGGCCGGGAACCTTTACCTGGACGCGCCCGAATTCCATCAGTCCAGTGACAAACAGGGTGGTCAGATCATCGCCGCCAAAACAGAAATTCGTGACGTGCTTGTCGCCCGCCAGGATAGTCCCCAAATGCCGCCCGGCCGGATCCATGATCCAGATTCCCCCCGGCCCGGTACACCACACGTTCCCCTCGCTGTCCGCCTTCATTCCGTCCGGTGCTCCGGGGAGCTTTCCGCTCATTGTGCAAAACACGCGATCGGAAGCGAGATTCAACAGACCGGTATTGTTGAAGGTGTCGAAGTTGAACGCACGAATATGCATCCGCAGACTGTCGTTTATGTAGAGAGTGTCCTCATCGGGCGAAAGCGCGATTCCATTGGGAAGAAGAAAGTCCCTGGCGACTAAATTGATTCTGGATAGATCGGGCGAGACGCGATATACGCCGGCAAAATCAAGGTCCGTCTCCAACCTTAATGTAATCGGATCGGTGAAGTATATTCCGCCGTCGGATTTGGCGCAGATGTCGTTGGGACGATTCAGGCGAATTCCGTGATAGTTGTTCGCCACTACGGTGATGCTGCCATCGGGTTCCTCACGAGTGACCCGGCGACTGGCATGCTCACACGCCAACAGCCTGCCCTGGGGGTCGCGGGTCAAGCCATTCGCGTCGTTGGTGGGCTCCCGATGTAGCGAAACGCCTTTGTCAGCCGTCCATTTATAGCGCTTGTTATTAGCGTTGTCGCTGAACAAAAGGTATTTGTGCTCATGGAACCAGACCGGTCCCTCGGCAACTCCCTTGATTCCTCCGTCCTCGAAGAACCCTCCATACCCACTGGTCAGCCATTCTATCTCCGCGTTCAGCGACACCAACCGCTCAATTCCGGAAGCTACTTTCTCAACCGCCATTGTCTAAACCCTCCAGATATTTTTGTGACAGCGGCCGACGCAGCGACAATTGCAGGCGACGCACGCCGACCCGTCCTGTTATGCCAGAAATCATTGAGCACTTAAACCGCGCCCTCAGTGCGGCCGTATCGGGTGGCGTCATAGGCCTCGCCCAGACCCGGCATGATGATCGGCTTACCGAACGCCCCCTCCAGAGGCATGTTGTAACCGCCCACGCTCACGTCGTTGAAAAAGCCCAGCTCGTTGTGTGTCCCTTTGGAGTCCCTCTGGTAGTAGCCCGTATAGATCCGCGGCGTCTCCGAGCGAAACTTCGGCTCCAGGTACCGCTCCCAAATATTATTCGGCTCCGGGAGATGACTGTCACTATCAATAAATCTCACCCTGCTCATTGGGCTTCTCGTTCAATAATCAGTGGCGCGACAATTATCATACGAATCCACCATGTCAAATTGGAAGGGCAATTTTCGGCCAGCGTGAATCAGCGACCTGCTTGCCAGCCGGCGGTGTCCAGGCACGCGTGGGCCGCGGCCTCGGTTATTGCCTGGGCATCGATGCGATACTCGCGGTAAGGTCGGGAAATGTCTCCACATTTCTCCCAGGGGCCGGACCCGTTGGCCGCGCAGGCTGCCCAGCTACGACAGCTCCAATGGATACCTCCCCACCCATTCCCTCGGACCTCTTCACGCATCGCCTCATAGGCCTCCATAGCTTCGCTGACCGCGGCTGCGCAGCACACGATGGCGAACTCCGCACCCTGCGCTCGACCAACGCTGAATCGCGGCGAGGCCCAGTTCCTTGAAAGCATCATGGCGCGCCCTGATGCTGAAGGTCTTACGGCGGTTTACCCATCCGCCCAGGTTGGTAGACATCATAACGTCCGGAGAGGTCCTGAGATATGCTCAGCCAATTGGGGCTCGACCCGGGAAAGCTCCGTCAGAATCCGGCCGAATGCTTCCTGGGTCGATATGTTCTCTCCCGCCGGCGTCGCCACCCGGCCGTCCGTCGGGTGATCAAGGTCACACCTGAGCCTCACTCGTGAGACCCAACCGCAGCGGAACACCGCACCACCAATGATCGCGGCCGGCTCCGGCAGGACCCGGCGGAGGCTATAAGGAGGCGGGCACGATCGCGACCGCCTTTGACATGCGCGTACAGAACGCCGTGGGTTCCGGAGCCATCTGGCCGCGATGCGAGTTGGTTACATGGAGAACCAAGGGCGTCGAACCGGAACTCTGCCGTATCCAGGATTCTGTTAGACTGATGTCATGCGCACAGTGCAAGTATCAGCAATCCGCAAATTGCGGGGTCTCAAGAACATTTCCTGGCTTACGTCTCGCCGCCTCAACCGACTTGCCGCTGCGCTGACCGTGACCCGGGTTGCAAAGCACGGGATCATTTTCGATGAGCGGCACTCTCCTGAAGTCGCGTATGTCTTGCTGTCAGGAGTTGCTCGCATCACCTGCCGCAACCGCAAGGGCGAGCGCACCCTGGTAATCATGGTCGCGCCCGGCATGATACCGGGCTTTCCCCCGCCGGTTTCCGGGATCAGGTATAACTTCCGCTGCGAGGCGGTTACCGACTGCCAGATCGGAGCGGTCGCGCTGGAAACGTTCATCGAAATCGCACTGGGAATCGCTTCGGCAGACTTCAAGCGGATGGCCGCCAGCTATTCTGGACGCTGGGACTTGGTGCAATTGCGCTGCGCGAATTTCATGAGCTGCACGCTTGAGGAACGAGTGGCGCTAATCCTGCTGGAGCTGAGCGAGAATTTCGGCGTCCGCGGATAAACAAGGAGTGCGGCTGACCGTGGCGGCGCGGCATCAGGATATCGCTGAACTGGTGGGCGCTTCACGGCCGCGGGTAACCGAATATCTCGCGCTGTTTGAGCGCGAACGTCTAATCGTACGCGATGGCCGTCAATTGATTGTCAGGCGCGACCGCTTGGAGAGCTTTCTCGCTCAAAGACATGCGTCCGCGAGCCGCCGCGAATATGAAAACGGCCTCGCGCGATAACTTTCCCGGCGCTCCGGCTTTTGGCCGACCGCGCCGGCGGGAAAAGCTGTTACAAGACACGGCTTTTGTTCTTAGCGTAACATTTCATTTGCGCCCTGCCTCTATAGCGCATAGGGTTGTTGCATGCTCTATAAGGTGCGACTTTGAATGGAACCAGAAATTCTCCAGACAGTGATCTCGACAAGTTAAGCCGGCTAAAAGCTCTGTCGTGGCTTTCCGCTTCAGAGCTGGGACTGCTGGCAAACGCGCTCACGCTTGCCGACTTCAAACGGCCTCAAATAATCCTTCCCGAATCCGCGCTCGCGTCCGACGCTCACATTTTGTTAAAAGGCATCGCGCGCATCACTTGCCGCAACGCCCGCAGCGAGCGGGTGACCATCGCGCTACTTCCGCCGGGCCCCATCCCCGAGTTTCCTTCGCTGCCGCTTAGCCGCTTCGATTTTCGCTGCGAGGCTTACAACGACTGCCGGGTCGGCAGCCTGAGCTGGACTGATTTCAGCGGCATCCGGCTGAACAGCTCGGACTCGGCATTCAGGAAATTTCATCAGAACGACTTGCAGCAATGGTATCGGCTGCTGCTGCGCAGCTCCAGTTTCCTGAACCTCGATCTTCACGAACGCATCGCCATCACGCTGCTCGAACTGGCTTCCGACTTCGGAATCAAAGAATCGCGCGGCGCGCTTTTGAGAGCAGCTTTCAGTCACCAGGACATCGCCGATCTCGTCGGCGCTTCGCGGCCCAGAGTCACCGAGCACCTGGCTCAATTGGAGCGCGAGCACCTGGTAATTCGTCAGGGCCGTCAATTGATTGTGCGCGTCGATGAGATCGGGATCGCAATCACTATCCCGCCACCCGGCGCGGATGGCGAAGCATTCACTACCGACCGCCTGCAGGCACGTTCCCCGAGAAATCACCTATTTTCCGGTCCCGGTGTCGCGCGCGACGGCCACTTCCATCAAGCCACGCATAATTGACGTCCGCCCGTCTGGGGTCGTGGCTCGAAAATGGCTACTAACGTCCTGTTCTTTAATAACGCCAACAACAACGGATTCCATAGCGGGGAGGTCCTCATGAAGAAGCTGAAAAGAAACGCAATCACTTACACCGCCTTCGCGGCTCTCGCAATCCTGGTAGGCACGTTGGGCGCCGGATGTCAGGGAGAGACGCCGGGACCGGCTGGCGCCCCGGGACCGCAGGGTGCAACAGGTGCAGCTGCTGCGCCGGCGGTGTCGGAGAAGTCCTCCGAATCCACCACTTCGACCACGAGCAGCAATGCGCCCGATACCGGTAGCAAGACCACCACCGAGAAGTCCACGACCCAAAAGAGCAGCAACTAGTCAGCCAGGAGGTTCGTATGTTGGTACTAATTTTGATCCTACTTTTACTGTTTGGTGGCGGCGGTGGTTATTACGCCTACGGACCCTACGGCGGAATCGGGATCGGCGGAATCATCCTCATTGTCCTCGTCGTGTTGCTTCTCACTGGGCGGTTGTAATTTGGAACAGTGCCTCGAAGGTGCCCTGACCGCTGATCGCAAAGGTGGCGGATAATGTGGGTAACCAATGGAGTGCCGTCATGATTAAGACGTTTGCGTTGGTTCTCACCGCGATGTTGCTGGCGGGCTGCTTCCCCATGGCGTCTCCTCCGCAGCAGCCGCAGCGGCAGACCACGGTGACGACAACCACTACGTGCCCGCCGGGAACGCAGCTTGGTAGCGATGGGATGTGTCGCTGAGCAGCGGGGAAAAGCTGATGAATGCCCGCATTCAAAACCGGGCCGCGCCCTGGCGCCTACGCTCGGCGTTGACGCTCCTTGACGCCCTATCCCCTATGGGATGCGCGGAGCGCAACTTGGGAATCCTGGCCTGCGGAAGATTGAGAATGCGTTAGATGTTATTCCACAACGCGTGGCGGGTAAGGTTCAATCGGTCCTGTACCCGCCACGTTGGTATTATTACCTATTTGCGGCACCGATCACGGGCTTCGGTCATTGCACCGCGGTGGGGACCGTGGTTAACTCGTTCCTGACCTCTTTGACGCCGTTGGTTTGTTGCGCGACCTGTTGCGCGTTGGACGAGGCGTCGGCCGAAGCGACCGTCCCCTTGAGGGTTACGACGCCTGCCACCGTGTCAACGTGGATATCGCTGCCGGTCGTGATCTTATTTTCATGCAAGCCGGTTTTGACCTTTGCGGTGATCGCGGAATCCGACACCGCGGTCGCGGTGCCGTGATAGGCGTGCTTGATCGCCTGACCCGCATCGGACGCCGCGTGTTCGGCCGACTCTCCGGCCCGATGCATCGACTGGCTGGCTGATCCGTTGTCGTCCTGTGCGAAGGCCGGCGCCGCCAGGGCCATCCCCAGCACCAACGCCGGTACAATTATCTTCAATCCAAAAGCGTTCTTCATAGCGTCCTCTGTGCGAGCCGAATCAGACTTCTCGCGTTGTGTTCGTGTTTTGCGTTTGTAGTCACCTGAAGTAGCATTGCTTAAGGATTAATATACCCATTATTCAGTTCAACACGCCTCGCGCGACGCACGAGAAGAAGGCTTCTGGTTCTGCGCGTTACATATTTTCGGGTTCCGCAAGAAAGCGGGCGTTTCCAGATTGCCATAGAGCATCACTGGGCGTTAGTACTGATCTTGAGGAGCCGTTTTCTGACAGCAGTCGGTGGCGGCTTGCGCCTGATCTATGGAGGCATATCTGTGTCACAGCCTAATAGTGCCAACGGTTTCGGTACGCCTTCAAGTTATCGGCGACGCGCTCCACCGGCTGATTCAGTTCTTCGAACAGAGCGTGGGCGGGGCCGATCCCAATTACGAACCGGTAACGGGGATCCTGGCGGACCTTCGAAACCTCCATGCGACGCTGGGCGCCACCGCCGCCAAAATCGACCAGCTTCGGCACGGCGGAGGTGCCAAGGCTTCGCTCTAGCAGGGCTCGGAAACAGGAGTTTTCACGGGCAATGCAAGGTTTGGTGCTTCCGCAGCGGGCTGAGATAGGCCCGTGACATGAAGAGATACCGCCGGTCAGGGAAGCTGATATTGATCAAAGCCAGTCGATGAGGCTGCCGGGCAAATCGTTCCGGGCCCTTCTCTGCCCGAAGCGCGCTGAAGGTTCCAAAAGTGAGGGTCACCGCCGTCGCACATCGGGAGCTGCGTAGTTAAAACCTGCAAGTGAACGTGACGCAACAGTTTGAAGGAGAAAGGAATGAAACCGTTTGTCTCGGACCTAAAGAAGATGAGGGAGCGGGCGCGCATGCACATGGAGGCCGGCGCCGTGACCGACGATTACAAGGCGGATCGTGAGCAGGTGCTCGCGGTGCTGAACGACGTGCTCGCGACCGAAATCGTTTGTGTCTTACGCTACAAGCGCCATTTCTTCATGGCGCGCGGAATCAACTCCGAATCAATCAAGGCCGAGTTCCTGCAACATGCCAATGAAGAGCAGCAGCATGTCGACTGGGTGGCCGAGCGGATCGCCCAGCTCAACGGTGAGCCGAATTTCAACCCGGAAGGAATGGCCTCGCGCAGCCACTCGGAATACCAGGAAGGCTCCAATCTGATCGAGATGATCAAGGAAGATCTGGTGGCCGAGCGCATTGCGATCCAATCTTACTCGGAGATCGCGCGCTGGATTGGTCAAGACGATCCGACGACGCGGCGGCTAATCGAGGAGATCTTGAAGATGGAGGAGGAGCACGCCGACGACCTGGCCAACCTGCTGACCAAGGTCGCCAATTAGCCTCACAGCGAGAATGGTTTTACGTGTCAGGAGTACATACGCGTTGGGGCAGAGGCTCTTTTCCGTGTTCTCTCCTTATCCTAGCCCTAAAGGGAGAATAATTCCGCGCAGATTTTTGGCGAAATTCCGCTGGCTGAGGGCGAAACGTGGATCAAGGGTCGAAGCGTGTAACCTCTCCCTCACCGTCTCCTAAAGAGAAGTAGAGGAGACAGAAAGGGCCTCTGCGCCAAGGTCTTCGAGCACTCAAGCCGCAGAATTATTTCCGCTTTAGGGCTAGGGGGGCAGCGGCCGGTGCGGAAATGCCGGGGAACGTGGTGATTGCAGACGGCGGTGCGGCAGGGAACACCGTGGCCCAAATGTTGCGGCGTGAAGGATATCGCGCGACCGGACCCGATTCGCGCGGATGACAGGATTTCCTATATCATCCAGCACGGTCGAAGGATTTTCTAAATGGTGGCGCTCGTCCCGAGGAACTTGGTATGGAGAAACGCCGAGCAATCCCCACTTCGAACAGCACCGAGGGGATTGTCAAATGGTGTGGCTATGGTCGGATGCTCGCGCGCTGTTGGGCGAACGTCGTGAATTGGCCACCGCTGGTTCCGGTGCGGTCTCGGGCATCGCAAACGCCAGGGCGGCAAGGGCGACCGCAGCCGCCGCGCCCGATGTCAGGAACGCCGCCGAGTAGCCGAAGTGATCCACGATCAGCCCGGCGACCAGGCCGCTGGTCGAAGCGCCGATGCCCTGCATAGTGGCGATCGCGCCTTGGGCCAGGTTGTAGCGCCCGGTCCCGCGCATGAGGTCGGCCACCACCAGCGGCGTGAGGGCGCCAAAGATACCCGCGCCAACCCCGTCGAGCAGTTGAATCCCGATCAGCCAGGCGCTGTTATTTGACAGCGTGTAGAGCACGGCCCGGATCGGCAGGATGGTAAAGCCGACCAGGAGGATCGGCTTACGCCCCCAGATGTCGGCCCGCCAGCCCACCAGGAGAGCGATCGGCACCATCACGAGCTGGGCCGCAATGATGCACAACGACATCATCGCGGTGGCTGCTGCCTGATGCGCGAAGGCGAGTTTCTGTCCTACGAGGGGAAGCAACGGCGCGTTAGCAAAGTGGAACAGCATCGCGCAGCAGCCGAAGATGACCAGCGGGCGGCATTCCAGGAGCACCAGGGGACTAGCGGCGTCGTCCGTTGCCTCCCCGTCGTGAGCCTCCCGCGCGCCCCGGGCCCGCCGCTCGTCGATTGCGGCGGACGGGATCGACAACGTGGCGGCCGCCGCCAGTACGGCGAAGACTGGGACGAGCAGGAACACGGCCCGCTGCGAAAAAATCCATCCGACGGCACCCGCCAGCGCGGCGATGGCGACGTTCCCAGCATGATCGAAAGCGGCGTTGCGACCCAGGCGCCGGGCCAGCGCCTGCTGCCGCACCAAACCCAACGTCAGCGCCGCCACGGCCGGGCCGAAGACGTCCCCGACCATCGCGATCAACGTGTTGGCGACGAGCACCGGCCAGAAGCGCGGGGCGATATAGATACATAGGGCACCTGCGGCCAGCACCGCGAGCGCGAAGACGATCGCCCCGCGTTTCATGCGCGTGGCGTCGATCGCCGCACCCACTGGCGTCTGTACGGCGAGGCCGAGCCATCCGCCCACAGCGGTCACGAGGCCCACCTCGGACTGGCTCCAGTGCCGCCGGGTAACGAGGAAGACGTTTAGATAAGGGCCCAGCGCCCCGCGCACATCCGCGAGCAAAAAGTTCAGCGCGTCGAGGGACGCGGGCCGGAAGCGACTCCGGCCGCGGTCGAGGCCTCCGCTCATCCGATGATCACCAGCGCAACCGCCGCAAGAAGAAGCGCGGCCGGCATCACAACGAGTCCCAGACCGGGGGAACTTCTACCGGTGGTGGCGAGCGCGCTAATAACCCAGATGGCGCCGTGGTGGGTGTCGATCAGCACAACGTCGTGAGGCTAGCAGCCGGGCTCGTCTCAGCGAAGGCGCGTGCATTCGCCGGGCACACACGTCCCGCACGGTGCTCGTCCGGCCTGCTGCCGGGGCGCGGAAAAGAAAAACCGGACCTGGTCGGCCGGTCACCGACACCTGTCGGTCATACCCCTCTTTTCGGGGCTGTCGCCTATTTAGGCTTGGGCTTTGCTGAATCGATCAGGCGCTCCACCGCCTTCTTCACCTTACCGGTGGCTTGGTCGATTCGTCCTTCGTCCTTAAGCCGTTGATTGTCCGTCACAACACCAACTGCTTCCTTCACACGGCCTTTGATCTTGTCCGTCGTACCACTCATCACATAGACCTCCTGCGATTAATTGTTGAAAGCACCAGCCCGACCGCCTGCTAGCGACACAGTTCGTCAAGGATCACTGAATAAACATGCGGTGTCCGAAGCCGCCACCGATCAAGAGAAAGACGACCAGAACGATGAGCAGGAGGCCCATCACGCCCATTCCCCGCGATCCGTAATAGCCGCTGCGGTATCCATAAAATCCACCGCCGCCGAACAGCAAAAACAACACGATAATCAGAAGCAACATACCAAAGGACCTCCTATTTATTGGGCCGCTCAGCTTGCGCTGCAAGCGGCGTCTGAGAACATCGAACCGCGGCCTCGGCCTCGCCGCTTGGTCAAACTACGCCAAGCAGCCAGAGCACCAGCACGATCGTCACGACGCCTCCAAGAGAAATCGGAAGAAACATAAGGGGCCTCGTCAGGCCTTTATCGGAGCGTGGGGGTTGGTCTAGCGCAACGCGGTCAAAGGCGAGTGGAAGGGCCGCCGTCGGGCTGGATCAAATTCGGCCTCGATTCCTGTGTCGATACCGACCCCTTCACAATACATCGAGGGTGAGGCCAACACCATGGCCACCCGCTCCATTTGGTTCTATAGAGAACGACAGGCGGCGCGTGCCTTCGATCAATCGCGCCTCCGATCGCTTATCAGCCTTAAACGCGAGGTCCGTAGCAATGCGGGTAGTTAAACAATCGTCCCGGATTATGCACATTGGATGCTTGTGAAAGTTCAGCGCCCTGCAGGGACCGATGGAAAAGCGCGGCGCAACGACGGGCCGTCGCAACAGGTTTCTTGAAAGTGGTTCTCTACGGAACATCGAAGCCCTATTGTTCTCTGAGATACATTTGATTTTGTTCAAATTTCGCCTGGGTTCGGATAGGCTGGTAGCTGGCGAGGACCTTGGCAGACACGCCACAAAGTCTTGCGTTAGAAGGGGCCGCATTTACGCCATTCCAAATGGTGAAATCATGCCGGTACCCATAACGACGGGACAACGGATCTCCAAAACGGAAACTGAACCGGATGACGCACGCCAAAGTCTCCGGGACACCAGCAGGGTGCGGAAAAAACGGCTTCTGAGACAGAAGTGGCGACTCAATGGGATTAGCACCCTGCATAAAAGATGGCTTCCTTAATCTTCTCCCCTGACCGGGGGGAAATAAGAGAGAGGGAGCAGGCTGCGGAGACTTTTTCCGCAGCCCGCTATGGCCGAAGTCGATGAGAAGCTTGGCGCGCGCAATTGGCGCATCCGCCGGCCATCGTATAAAGAGCTACCGCCGTTAAGGCGTCGTGCCTGGCTGGCGCACTAGGTTCCTTGCCGGTTCAAGGCTCGAACCCGGTCCGCGGGCATGATGGATGCTCGTCCCGCCGGACTACGCGATATGGCGAGGATTCTCAGAGGATTTGGAAATAGAGAAGATGCCGGTGAAATCACCTTCAGCCAGGTCCGGTGTGAGGGGTCACCAGTGGGATTCAGGTGCCGAAACTGACGTGAAAATCAGACGGTCAAGAGGCGTTATCAGATGATCGTATTCCTTGCTCTCATCGCTGGCGGTGTCATCGCCAGCATCGGCATCGGGTGCCTGGTGGTGGGCCGCAACCGTTACGGGGAAATGGCTTCGCGCGCTCAACCGCGGCTCACCGCGGGTGGCGACGCTATTGGCTCGGGTATTGTGAAACCGGACCCGCGTCGAAGGGTCAGGGTCTATTTCATCAAGCCCTCGCGCTACGACGACGAAGGTTATGTCGAGTATTTCCGTTGGGGCGTTCAACCCAACAATACGTTGACCGTACTGGCGGCGCTAAACGACTCTTTCAACCAACGCCACGCGGACGAGCGCAACGTCTTTCTGGAAACGATCGTCTGGGACGAGATCTGCGACGGCGCGCTCGGTCCCGAGACCATCGCAGCGATTGGTAATCGGGCGGCGCAAGACGGAGTTGAATTGCTGATCGGAATTGCCGGGGTGCAATCCAACCAGTATCCGCGTGGCCGCGATTTGGCCTTGCAATTTGTGGCGCGCGGAATGACCACTATCATGGGTGGTTTCCACGTCAGCGGTTGCCCGGAGTCACGGGAATTTCTCCATCGCTGCGGCGTCAGTACCGCGGTCGGCGAAGGCGAAAGTTTTTGGATTGCCATAATAGAGGATTTCCTCGGCGGCGGGCTCCAGCCCAACTACATCGTAACTGACGGAATTCGGGCCAAAACCGGAATCGGGGACATTCTGGTTCCATTGATCACCGATGCTCAACTGCCGGTAATCGACGATCGCTACCTGACCCGGTTCTTCAATAGCACCCAAACTACGATTGATACCTCGCGCGGATGCCCGTTCACCTGCTCCTACTGCTCGGTGAAAAACGTAATGGGCCGAACGATGCGCTCGCGCGCCCCGGAGTCAGTGCTCAACTGGGTGCGCGATGCGGTTTCCAACCACGGTATCGACGACCTGTTTCTGGTCGATGATGACTTCTTCCGCAGCCCGCGATGGGACGAGATCCTGACCGGGATGGCGGAGATCCGCAAGGAATTTCCCAAACTCAGGTTCATGATGCAGGTGGACGTGGACGCCTCCTGCTACGGCAATGTCGCGGAGGGCGAAAAGCCCGGCGCCAAGCACAGCCGCAGCCGGCGCTTCCTGGATCTGGCGGCCCGCGCAGGTTGTTATCAGGCCTTCGTCGGTATCGAGTCGCTCAATCCTGACAATCTCAACTGGGCGACCAAGTATCAGAACACCGATGATCGCAAGCAAGTCGTGGCCGCGGAGGAGGCCCGCGCCAGGGTGATCAAAAAGTATCGCAGGGTGGTCGACAATTGGCATCGCGTGGGCATCTCGGTCCACGCTGGCTATATGCTGGGCTTCCCCTTCGACGGACCCGACTGTGGCCGGGTCGCCGCACGGACGCTGCGAGAACTCGGTTTTGACATGGTGTCGTTTTTTATCATGACGCCGCTGCCCGGCACTGAGGATCAGATTCGCTACGCCAAAGAGGACCGGATTATCGATTGGGACTTCAACAACCTCGACTCCCAGCATGTCACGCTCAAGCACGACCGGCTCGATCCGACAACCTGGATGAACGCCTATCGCGAGGCGTTCACGGGTTTCTATTCGCCGTGGCAACTGCTTAAGACCATCTTCACCATGTCCGGTGGCCGTGGCCTGTCTGCCGCGGCACGCTGCGCGGTGCTCCGACAATTCAGCTACTACTTTTTCAGCTACCGCGAGGGACGCCATCCCATGGTGGGCGGCGTGTGGCAGATCCGGCGTCGCGATCTGATGCGGGTGGCGGTATCCGATGAAGACGCCGAGCGCCTGTATTTGGGAAGCGCACGCTCCAATACCATTGTCCACGGCGCGCAGCGAGGCTTAGCGATCGCTGCCGCTTGATCTTGGTTGCGTGGAATTTATTCTGGGGCGCGGATCTCGTGAAGCGGTTAACTGTGCAGGTCCCGGGAACTCGCCGCTTTCGCCGGCACGGTCTTTCCCTTCGCTACTTGTGCCAGGGCGAGCCGCCTTTCCAGAGCGTTGCGCACCCGTGCGCTCTCGATGCCGAACTCCTGGCACAGCAATTCAAAGGAGAACGGTCCGTGGTTGTGCTTGGACTTCATCCAGGTCCGCACCCGCCGATATGTAACTGAATATCCCGCTCTGCTGGTGATCCGCGCCCCGCATCTCTTACATCCTCACCAGCCGGTCCCCGCGTAGGCGTCAATCCGACCAGGATCGTTGAACTGAATCCGGCCATAGTCGTTGTTCGAGATGTCGATAAACGCACCGGTCTGGCTGCCGGCCACACGCTCCGCCGCCTGCCCGGCATCTTCCAATGCTTCTCAGGCCACCTCCAGCAACAGGTGTCGCTAGGGATCCATGCGCGAAGCTTCCCGCGGCGAGATGCCAAAGAACTGAGCATCGAATTGGTCCACCTGATCAAGGAACTCGCCCCAGCGGCTGTTCATTTTGCACAGGGCCTGTGGATTTGGATCGTAAAAGGCGTGGAGGTCAAACCGCTGCGCTGGAACTTCTGCGATGGCGTCCACCCCATCGCGCAACAACTGCCAGAAAGCTTCCGGGCCGTTAGCACCAGGAAATCGGCAGCCGATGCCGATGATGGCGATCGGTTCGGTACTTGTCGTCCCACCCTGCTCAACCCGGGTGGCTGACTTCGAATCGTTGGATGACCCAGCTAGATGCCGGGCAAGAGTCTCGATGGTGGGATACTTGGGATACTGGTACGCCAGTTCCGGAGAAAGTTGTCGCCCGAGCCACTCAGCGAGTTCACCGGAGAGGCTGACCGCCTCCGTCGACCCCATACCATAGCTGGCGAATGGCTCCCTGACGTCCACCTGCTGAGGGTCGATGCCGAGCAACTCAGAAAACCTGGAGACCAACCAGGCTTGGATGACTTCTGCGGTCCCGGAATCCATTTGGGAATTTGCCTGCCCATCACGTTTGTTTTCGGCCGGCCAAGTGCGGAAAGCCGCGGTTGGTGGAATTCGCGGTCAACTCATACCTCACAACTTCTCCAGACTCTCACTCAGGAAGCTGGATTGGCAAGCACGGCGTTGAAGCTTGCCACTGGAAGTCTTCGGAATGCTCCCGGCCCGCCAGAGCCCGCACCACAGTTTGAGCGAGCCGCAATCCGCTGATCGTCACCTTGGCGATGATGACGTAGGCATTCTTTCCAGGCGGTTACTTCAATGAGGCGTTTTGTTCGACTCTTTGAATTGACTGCAAATACGCGATAAGTTTGGTGAATTCACTTTTAATTGCGTTTTTGTTTCCCTTATCCTCAGGATATCTCCAAACTTGTTCGCCCCACACCGGCATATCCCGCGGGCCATGCGCCTTGACGTCCGCGCGGCCGTCGATAAAGCGGGCGATCTGATCCTCGGGCAGCGGATTTCCGTAGCGCTCCGAAAGCAAACGCAGGTTCGCTGGCGGCGTTGATAGTGCCGCCGCCACGGGACCATTGCCGGCGCCGTCTACCCCATGACAAGACGCGCAGTAATCCAGATAAACAACTCGCCCTTGTGCGACAGCGTTAGTCCCCGCATGGGCCATCGGGCCGAACAGCAACAATGCAACTAGCCCAAGGGTGCTTGTTTGAAGCGAAATAGTCGGTGACAACATTCAACCCATAACCTCCGATGGACTTTCGTCCGTGGTCACGTTCCACCACGGGTGCTTGCAATCAGCCGGCGCCCACGGCTTCATCGCTAGCAGAGACGACCAACGTCTTTACTTCCCACTGAAGCGAGGCACCCTATGGCGGCGGCCGTGACGCGCGCGCGAAAAGCTATCATCATGATCTTAGGGCTTTAGCCGCTGGATAATTTTCACGGCATTCTGGGCATATGAAATCCGCGTAAAGGCCCAATTACGCCAAACAACTGCAGGAGCCAGACCAACACAACTATGAAAACGACGATGTTAAGCAGGCTCTTGATCCCACCCGCCATGGGAATGTAGGTGTTGATCAACCACAGCACCAGTCCGACTACGACCAAAATGACTACGATATTCACTAAAGTCATATGCATAGTCCCGGATCTTGCGCGCAACGCATCCTACAATATCTCGATGCGTAGATGGTATCGTGCGATTCCTCATGCTGCTCGCTTTGCATAAACACCGACTCCAATGAGTATGACGCCTAAAACGAGTGCCCCAGCGCTCAGGCCTTGCGGTATCACATGCGTCGATTGCTCCGTGTTTTGAATCTTGAGGCCGCCCAACTTTGCGATGTCCTTGGTTTGTGACGTCGTAAATACGGGGATCGCCAATCCAAGAATCCCCAAAAGAGCGAGGAGTGCACCGAACCAGATAAGCGGTTTCATCAGATTTATGCCCCTTTAAGAGCAGTCAACGGGTGGTGGCAGTGGGGGTTCCCAGCGACCCTTCCGGCCTTCGAGATATGCGGACGTCGCGGTCTGGCTCGAATCGTCGCGCTCGGCCCCATGTCGGATATTCTATCCATTTCGAATTGCTTCGACGGCATCACGCGTGTCATTCCTACGCATTACGCATGCCAAAGGTGAGGCGAGGCGTGCGAGGACCACAATAGGGAGAATCCGACCGGGCGGAGCGCTTACGTAGCCGACGGGTTACCCGGTATTGCTCCTTTGGATCGGCCGGAGGCTCGGAGAGATCAGCGCACATCAAAAGTTGCTTGCTTCTTCCATTAAGCGTCCGGGTCGGAAGTTTTACAGAGGCCGAACCAGACGTTTGGGTTGGGGGGCTGGATCGAAGCGAGGGCGCATACGCGTGTCGCGTCGCGGGAAATCCGGGAAATCGCAAAGACCTTTTTTCAAAAGCTGTGTCCAAACGCGCCAGCGTGGAAGAATTGGGATGACTCAGATAGCGCCATTGTCTTCTGATCCGTACCGGGATCGAGTTGATTCCTCCTTGGCGGCGTCGAAAAGCGGGGCGCCGAAGTTGGATTCCTTTGAAAAATGAAAAGCTCGATTAGCCGCAGGCCCAATGCCACGCTGGCAAATGTCGCAAATCCCCTCTGTCCGCCGAAGCCGCGGTCCGGCTTGGCATCGATTCTCGTGCGTCCGAGCGGATGCCCGTCAGGATACAACTAGAGCGGTCGGATGATGGCATCCACTTCCGGCTTGGTTACACAGGGAACCAATGCACGTCGAAGAGTTCTGCCTTCCGAAGGAGTCTGTTACACTGATGCTGTGCGCGCGTGCGAGGGTCAGAAATCCCCAAAGTGAGGCGACTTAGACAGCTTTCCTGGCTCACGTAGCGCCAGCTGAAAAAGCTTGCCCATGCTGATTATGGCTCGTCTTCTTTGATTTAATTCCAGACAGACTGTCCGGTTTGGAAATGACAGACACTTCAGTGAAGCTTCTTCCTACACCTGCGATCTCGACCGGCGAGATACCTGCGGCCGTCCATTGCGCCCAGCCTTTCCCGTCGGCGGCGGCCCGCGCCAGTGTATCGGCAACCTTCTCGCCTTGACCGAGGCGAAACTGATCCTGGCGTCGGTAGCGCAAAAGTATCGCTTGCGGATGGTCCCGGGGCATCGGGTCGAGCCGCAGCCGCTGGCCACGCCGCGTCCGCGCTATGGATTGAAGATGACGCTGGAGCCGGTGAGGGTCTGAAAAGACAGCTGGAAAATGGGGGGACCCGGGTGACCGAGCCAGCCCCAAAGCGGCGATATTTTGCGCATCGGGTGAAGAACGCGCTGGGGCAGAAGACGTTTCTGTTTCCTTTCTTTATCGTAGGAGCCCGTCCACAGGTCGTTCCATATCGGGCGAGAGTGAGGTTGCACGTCCCGACCCAGGCCGGCCGCCAAAAAAAGGATTTCCGCTTTTTCACAGCCTGCTCCGCTCACTCTTATCTCTCCCGGAGGAAGAGAAGCGAAGGAAGGAGGCCAGCTTTTATGCAGGGTGCGGAACCACCAACGGCGCGGTTTCCGAGGTTGCGGGGCTTGCACGCGAGATATATGAGCGCTTCGTTCTTGACTGTAGTACATCATATACGAGGGTGAGGAAAATCTCCTTCGCGTAAAAAACAACGCGAAGGAGATTCCCCGACCATCCGGATTTACGACCGCATAATGCCTAGTCGCGCCGGCTGGTTACGGGTGCCGAGCTGATCAGCACCTCGACTTGGCCCTTGCGCCTGAGCTGCGGGTCACCGAACGCGCCGGTCTGGATCCTGGAAGGTCCAACGCCAGCCTGGATCAGCGCACTACGAACCGAGCTTGCACGCCGGTCGCCCAGCCCCTGGTTACTTGGGTCGGTTCCGTCGATTCCGATCTGGAGGGACGGATTGCTCGCCATGTATTCAGCGATTTCGGACACCGTGCCCTCTTGGGACGGCCAGATGTCCGCCGAATGGCGACCAAACCTAATGACCCGGTACGCCGTCCAGCTAGCCACGTTACCAACCGGGCCGCGGGCACCTACAGGTCCCATTGCGCCTGCCGCGACGCTGAGGGGAGCGATCTCTTCCAGCTCACTGTTGCGCTTGTCACACCAGTCGAAGAAGTGCTTTATTGCGCGCGCAGACGCCATGCGCGTGTTGCGGTTATGGATGTTGGCGGTGAAGAACTCAATGAAGCGGCGGCTGGCGCGTTCGCCTTGGGCGCGGTTAATGGACAAAGGCGCGTCCAACGCGAACCAGCGCCAGCGGCGGTAAGGGGATCGACTGAAGAAACCAGGGGTGCTCGGGAATGAACGTTCAGCGTTTCTACATGCGGATCTTGATAGCGATTACTGCGGGCACCGGGCTGGCGATGCTGCTCGCGGGCCAAGGCTCAAGTGTCGGTGGGCAGGCGCCGCAACCACGGCCCCATGCGCCGCTTACCGTGGAGCAGCGCAACGCCCGTGCCGCCTACTGGGCCAGCAAACGAGGGTTGCAATTCGGCGTTCCGGAGCACGCCTATGAGCGTGCCTTGAGCGAAGCGAAGGCGCTGTCTTTTGCTGCCGCGGCCCTCGGAGGCGGAGCGTTTGCCTGGAGCGCCATCGGGCCGCAACCGATGCTAAACAATTTCCCCAACTTCGCCGGGTTTTTCACTGGACCTCCGTTGAATACGTCGGAGGGGCGAGTGGCAGCAGTTGCCGCCGACCCCATCACCACCAATCTGGTATATGCGGGTGCGGCCGGCGGCGGAGTATGGCGCAGCACCGACGGCGGCGGAACCTTCACGCCGGTATTCAACAATGAGCCGACCCAGGCAATCGGCGCGATCACCGTGGATCATAAGGGCAACGTCTGGGTTGGCACCGGCGAAGGTGTTCAGAGCGATTCCTACTACGGCCAAGGCATCTTCATGTCTTCCGATCATGGCGGGACCTGGACCCAAATCACCGGCGGGGCAGGCAGTCCATTCATTCATGCGGCGTTTCGCCGGATCGCGGTGGATACCAGTACTCCCCCGCACATCTTCGCCGCCGCGACTTATGCCGCGAGCCTGAGCAGGGCCGACGCGACCTTTATTGAGAGCGACGTCAACAATGACGGGCTGTGGCGCTCCACCGATGGCGGCACGACCTGGGTGCAGGTCGGCAACAGCACGCTGACCGGTGGACGCGCGAGCTTTAATAATTGCACCCTATTCGGAACCACCGATCCGTGCCCGGCCACCGACGTCGTCGTCGACCCCAACAACCGCAGCCGCGTTTACGCGGCGATTTCTTTCGTCAACGTCTTTACCTCAAGCGACGGCGGCTCCAGTTGGTCCGAAGCGCAGTTTCCAGGGATTAAAACTGGCACGACGAATCAAATCGGGCGCGCAAATCTGGCGGTGACCAGCGCTGGTGCGGGAGATCCGGCCACGGTATATGCGAGCGTGGGAAAGGAAGGCGGCCGCTACTTTCGGGGCGTGTTTCTATCCACCGATTCGGGAACCAGTTGGCAGGCGCGGACTATCCCTTCCGAGGTTCTGAAAAGCGGCGCATTTACCGCAACCCTGGATGGCGACGGCAAGGGGGTCGGCCCCTACGGCCAATCATCTTATGACCAGACCGTGACAGTAGTACCGGGGAAACCGGACAACGTCTATTTGGGTGCGGTTGGGCCCTACGTATCGACCGACGCGGGGGCGAGTTGGAGTTTCATCGGCGGATCCGTCAGCAACACTACGGTGCAGGAAACTCATAGCGACCAGCAGTCCTCCGCTATCGATCCGTTCAATCCGAACAAGCTGTACCTTGGCAACGACGGCGGCTTTTATGTCTACGACCTCGCCAAAGGAAACTGGACAGCTTTCTTCAGCAACAATCAGAACGCCACCATCAGCAGCGGTCAGATTCAGGGAATCGGGCCCCATCCCACCGACAACACCAAACTGCTGGCCGGCTTTCAGGATAATGGCACTCAGCTATACACCGGCGCTCCGGGATGGAACACCGTAGAGACCGGCGACGGTGGATTCGCGCTGTTCGACGCCCTCGATCCCAACTTCGCCTATCACACTTTCGCAACCAGCGGCGGACCTCAGCCCTCGCGCTCTACCGACGGCGGCCTTACCTGGGATTCGACCGATGCTGTTAACGGCTTGGGAGCCGTGATCGGCAGCGATATTTTCGGTTTCTATCCGCCCTTGGCGGCCGATCCCGGCAGTGGCAGCCGGGTCATGATCGGCGGTCATTTCATCTATGTCTCGACCGACGGCATGATCACCTGGCAGCTCCAGAGCGACAATCTGACCGGTAGTTGCCCCATCAAAAATGGCAACTGCGCGCTGCAGGATATTGAATTTGTGCCCAACACGACCATGGCGTGGGCCCTTTCCATGCAAAGTGCCGCGATCGGGTTCACGGTCTCGAACACCGACCAGGCCAACCTCAATTCGGGGGTCACCTGGAGTGACGTCACCGCCAACCTGCCGTTTGATTCCAAGCTGACGCAGGCAACCGGGATCGCGGCTGACCCGAATCCGGGCCGCAATGGCGTGGCTTATCTGTCGATTTCAGGATTCACCGCGGCCACCGGAATCGGGCATATCTTTCAGACCACCAACTTCGGCAAGAAGTGGGCGCGCATGGACGGCGCCGGCGGATCATCGCCGCTGCCCGACGTTCCCACTCTGCGCGTACTGGTCGATAACACCGATACCAGCGGCAAGACCTTGCTGGCAGGCACGGACATCGGCGTCTTCCGCAGCACCGACGTTGGCAGCACTTGGGCCGCGTTCAATCTGGATGCCATTCCGGCGGTGCCGGTCTTCGACCTCGAACAAAACAAAAATGGTCTGATCTTCGCGGGAACTCACGGCCGTGGCGCCTTTGATTTGAGGTCGCCGGCGTCCCCCACCGCCACCCCGGCGGCGTCGCCCACACCGACCGCAAAACCGACGCCGACCGCCGCTCCAACCGCGACGTCCGGTGCCAGCGTGACCAGTACGTCGGTATCAAATGTGGCTGCACCCGGCGCGAGCGTCGCAGCCGGTAGCGTGACTGTCAGCAACACCACCAGCACGGCCGAGACGGTCAGTGCGGTGGACATCACGGTGAGTAATCCGGGAGTCTTCAGCTCGCTCACCCTGAGCGGCGCGGGACAAAGCGTCACCGTTTCAGTCCCCAACGCCACTACACACTTTGGCCTTGCCCCAATTGGACTGGCGGGGGGCGCTTCGCTTACCTTCTCACTGAGTGCCGTCGTTGCCGCCCACCCGGTGAGGCTGGAAACGGGAATCAAATATGCGGGCATAACGATTGGCGCCGCATCGACGCTGACCGGCAAGGTGGAATTGCCGATGGTCGCGGGGTTGCTGTTGCTCGGCCTGGTGCTGACGGCGACGCCGGCTCCGCGGCGGCGGCGGATCGTATTTGGTGCGATTTTGGCAATCGCCCTGGCCGCGACAGAGTTGGGCTGCGGTGGCAGCAGCAATGGCGTCACAATCTTTTCTTCCAGTCAGGCGGTCACCGGAGTCACGGCCACTTTCACCTCCGGCGGTGCGGTAAGCGTCAGCGGTTTGCCCGCGGCATTGGGCACGATACAGGTTCTTTGACGGCGGCTGCGAGAGGGCCGCACTGGCGCGGCTGCTCCATGCGCATCGGGGCCTCCGCAAGGCGATTGCCCAAGCCTTGCGAGCGCCTTGGGGCGACTCCTTTCAGATGATGGGCGGCCCGCGCAACGCACTTGGCGGTTCGTTCACGCTGAAGTGAACCTCAATTATTGAAGACATTGAATTCGAGCGTAAAATCAAAATCGATGAGGCTCGAGAGTAGTTTGCCCGCGATTGCGGTGACCCTCCTTTCGATTCTGTGCGGATGTATCGCCGCGCCACTCGGCTCTCCCGCCGTCGCACAGGAGTCCGGCGCGAGTTTAACCACCGCTGCGCGGCGATGCTCGACCTATGCGGATTGTCCCCAAGGGTTGATTTGCGCGGGAGCTGGAGGCGGGGCAACGGGGAGCTGCATGTCGCCGAGCCAGTTGCCACAGCCGCATATTGCCCATGACGCTCTGCCCAAAGGCTATCTGGGAGCGATTTACGGCCATCCTATAGTCCAGGGCGAGCCGCCCGCCGATGCACCGCGCTCGGACATGGGCGGGGTGTGGAACATGAAAGAGGGAACCTACCGGCCCCCGCGCGGGGGCAAATGGATGTATCGTCCTGGCGGAGCCAACGGCTTTGCCGGGGCCTGGGTTTACCTCCCGTAGCAAGCCGCTGACAAGCTTTTTTTCCACACCTGCTCTCAGGACTCTCTTGAATCCTGCGCCTTGCGCCGCGAATCAAATGCTTTGACGATAGGGAAACCGCCGCCGCAATCCAGAGAATCTTCGCGGCCGCCGCGCAGGATGCCGGCAGTACAAGGTCGGGGCTGTTCATGGTGGCGTGAAATGCGCTAAACAAGTCGATGGGTCCGATGCCGGTGCGCCGAATAAGAGGAGTACGGGCGCGGCGGCGCTGACAAGTCATCGCATAATGGGGAAGGTGTAATGCCGGAAAAAGCGCAGGAATGGCGTCAGGAGACCGTCCACGCCGACGGTTGCGACTTGATTGTGATCAAAGGGGGCAAAGGCCGCCCGCTACTGGTACTGCATGAAGAGATGGGCCATCCGGGCTGGCTCAAATGGCACGCGGAACTCGCCAAAGAGCGCGAGTTGATTATCCCGCTGCATCCCGGCTTCGGCGCCACGCCGCGCGCCGAATGGATTTGGAACATCCGCGATCTGGCGGGCTTTTATGCGCGCTTCATCCGCGAGCAGAAGCTCAATCCGGTCGATGTGATCGGTTTTTCGTTGGGCGGCTGGGTCGCGGCCGAGATGGCGGCGAATAATCAGGAACAGTTCCGGCGGATGGTGCTGGTCGGCGCCGTCGGAGTCCGCCCTCCCGAAGGTAAAGGCGAGATTCTGGACATCTTTCAGCTGATGGCGCCGGGGCAGTTGGCGGCCAGCGTGCTCGATCCCGAACACACGCCCGAATTTGATAACCTTTATGGCGGAATCGGGCCCGCAGCTTTCGAACTGTGGGAAGACGCCCGCGCCGAAACCGCGCGCCTGGCCTGGGTGCCGTACTTGCACAACCCCAGCCTGCCCCATCTGCTGGGTGTGATCGACAAGCTGCCGACGCTGCTGGTCTGGGGACGCCAGGACAAGGTGTCGCCGCTCAGCGCCGGGGAAGCCTACCATAAGGCGATTGCCGGCTCGAAGCTGGCGGTGCTGGACCAATGCGGCCATCGCCCGGAAATCGAGAAGAACGCGGACTTTCTCCGCGAGGTCAAAGGTTTTTTGAGCTAACTCTCCACAGGGAGGAATCGCAGTGCATTTAGCCTATTTTACCGAACGTCCCTACCGCTACGCACCGATGGACCGGGTGGTCGAAAAGGGTTATTTCGGAACGCCGAACAATCTTTTCGATCCGGCCAAAGGCTACGAGCTTTACCACGAGTACCTGGACGAAAAGGTGCTGTGCGAAGAGCTGGGATTCGACGGCGTCGCGCTCAATGAGCATCACGACACGCCGTTTACGATGGGCGGAGTGATGGACGTGGAAGCGTCGATTCTCGCGCGCATCACCAAAAAGGTCAACATCATCCTGATCGGCAACCCCCTGCCGCTGGGCAATCCGCTGCGGCTGGCCGAAGAGCTGGCCATGATCGACGTGATTTCCGGCGGCCGGCTGGTCGCTGGATGGGTGCGTGGCGCGGGCAGCGAGCAGTTCGCGCTCAACTCCAACCCGGCCTACAACCGGGAGTTGTTCAACGAGGCCCACGACTTCATTGTCAAGGCCTGGACCCAGCCCGGTCCCTGGCGCTACGAGGGTAAGCATTTCCACTACCGCTTCGTCGATCCCTGGCCTTTGCCGATGCAAAAGCCGCATCCGCAAATGTGGATTCCGGGCCTGCTCAGTCCCGAAACCGCGTTGTGGTGCGCCGAAAAGCGTTATCCGTATATCGCCCTGGCGACCTTCCTGGAGCCGACTCTGGAGTTGTGGAATATCTACCGCGACAGGGCCGCCGAACAGGGCTACCAGGTCGGACCGGAGAACTTCGGCTATATGCAGAAGGTCTATGTCGCCGATAGCGAGGAAAAGGCCTACGAGATCGCGAAATACGACATGTTCGGCGGCGCTGGAACCGGCTACAGCCTGTTCGCTCAGCCGGCGTTCAATTTTCCACCGGGGTACAACTCAAAGCTCGCCACCCGGCGCATAGCGGTGCAATTCTCCGATCCCAACAAGAAGCGCAGCAGTTCTCCGTTCCAGGGCGGGCCAAGCGCCAGTTCTCCGCTTACGGGCGGGAAGGAAGAGGCCCGCGCGGGAGTGTCCAGCGCCCAGGTCGATCAGCGTTCGCGGATTTGGCAGGAAGCCAGCGTTGACGTCGAAACCACGCGCAAGGCGATCTTCGATTCCTTTCCCGAAGTGGTAAAGACCTTCGGTATCATCTGCGGTACTCCGAAGACCGTCATCCCCAAGCTGCGCGTGGTCATGGACACGCTGCGGCCCGGCATTTTCATCCTGTGGCAGAATGACGGACCTATCACGCGCAAGGACCGCGAGAACAACCTCAAGTTGCTATCCAAAGAGGTGATGCCCGCGGTGCGCGACTTCGGCCGGGAGTTCAACCTGACCTCGCCGTTCGAGGTCAAGCCGGGGTCGCGTAAGCTGGCGTCGCACGGCAAGCCCGAATCGGTGGGCTCGCCTGACCCATGGGATGCGTGGCGCTCGGCGAATCCGTAAGCCGGCCAACCCAGTGAGAAGCCAATGGGGGCTCCGCCAGCAAAGCGGGAGCCCCCATTGCTATGCGGGCCTCTGCGGGTCCTATAAGCTTTTTATACATTCTGTGGATGAGTCGTCCCGAACCGGGGACCGTGCGAGCGGTTCTTCCTCGACGCCTCAACGTCCTGCATTCGGCCGTTATCCGGAGCGTTGCGGGGTTGGTGCTCAGTGAGGGCCTCACCGTTGGCCAGGATAGGCATTGGACAGAGGCTCAAATCCCGCCGCCGCCATCGAACACTTCGCTGCGCGCCTGCACCTGGGTGACGTTAGACCCCGGCGGCACGCTTCGCGTCAGCCAGACATTGCCGCCGATAGTTGAGCCCCGGCCGATGGTGATGCGCCCGAGGATGGTCGCGCCGGCATAGATGACGACATCGTCTTCAACGATCGGATGGCGCGGGATTCCCTTTACCAACTTGCCGTTCTGGCCCACCGGAAAACTCTTGGCGCCCAGCGTCACCGCCTGATAGATGCGCACGCGCTGGCCGATGATCGCGGTCTCGCCGATGACCACGCCGGTGCCGTGATCGATGAAGAAGCTGTCGCCGATTTCCGCACCCGGATGGATATCGATGCCGGTGGCCGAATGCGCGAGTTCCGCGATGATGCGGGCCAGCAATGGTGCGCCCAACAAATAGAGCTGATGCGCCAAACGATGGTGTAACATGGCGGTGATGCCGGGGTAGCACAGGCGAATCTCTGGAACGCTTTTGGCCGCGGGATCGCCCTGGTAGGCCGCCTGAATATCGCTTTCAAGCAGCGCGTGCACGTGCCCCAGCAGTGCCGCGAAGTCACGGGTGATCTCAAGCGCCCGCCCCTCGCGTCCGCCACTTCCGGGTTCGTTCTGCGCGGCAAATTGCAATTCGCGCTCGACCTGTTTA
The DNA here is from genome assembly GCA_963805995.1 of uncultured Pseudomonadota bacterium. Taxonomy (GTDB): domain Bacteria; phylum Desulfobacterota; class Binatia; order Binatales; family Binataceae; genus JAJPJA01. The sequence continues at coordinate 262,073 of CAWDWL010000016.1, forward strand.
TGCAGCGACCGCAGGGTCGCATCCAGCGTGTGGCCGACAAAGTAATCGACTCCCTCGTCGGTCAGGTCGGGCAGTCCCAGGTGAGCCGGAAACAATGCGGCAGAAAGGCCGTCCAGTATAGTACGCAGTTTCTCCCGGGAGGGCATCTCGCAGGCCCCGGATTCGCAGTTCTGCCCCGACCGCGCCCGCGACACCCGGAGGTCCGCCACGATTTGATCGAGATCCCAATGCAAGCTCGCAATCCCGCTGCCGTTGTTTTCCCTGGGATGTACACTCATACTCCAAGCCCCTTGGCGTCAAATATGCCCTCAAATAGCACCGTGCTCAGATACCGCTCGCCGGAGTCCGGCAGTATCGTAACGATGGTCTTGCCCGCATTTTCGGGACGCCTGGCGATGCGCGCGGCCACTGCCACCGCGGCCCCGCACGAAATCCCTGACAGTATACCTTCTTCGCGGGTGAGACGGCGCGCGTAAAGAATCGATTCTTCGTTGGTAACCTGTTCGATTTCGTCAACCAACGAGAGGTCCAGGACTTCGGGGACGAATCCCGCACCGATACCCTGAATCTTGTGCGGTCCCGGCTTGAGCGCCTGTCCCGCCCGTTTCTGCGTCAGGACGGGGCTTGCCTCCGGCTCCACCGCGACCGCAATTATCGGCTTGCCCTTGGTATTTTTGATATAGCGCGCGACTCCGGTAATCGTGCCGCCGGTTCCCACGCCCGAAACAAAGATATCGACCGCACCTTCGGTGTCGTCCCAGATTTCCGGCCCCGTCGTGGTCTCGTGGATGGCCGGATTAGCGGGGTTCTTGAACTGTTGCAGCAAGACGTAACGTCCGGGATCGGACGCGGCAATCTCCTCGGCTTTCGCCACCGCACCGGTCATCCCTCGCGCGCCCTCGGTCAACACCAATTTGGCGCCGTAGGCGAGCAGCAGCTTGCGCCGCTCGATGCTCATGGTGTCGGGCATGGTCAAAGTCAGCGGAATGTTGCGGGCCGCGGCGACGAACGCCAGCGCGATGCCGGTGTTGCCGCTTGTCGGTTCCACCAGTTCCTTGCCCGAGCCTAGCAGGCCGCGGCGTTCGGCGTCCCAAACCATCGCGGCGCCAATCCGGCATTTGACCGAATAAGCCGGATTGCGTCCCTCAATCTTGCCCAGCACAGTGGCCGGCGCTCCGTCGATAACCCGGTTGAGCCGCACCAGCGGCGTGCGCCCAATCGATTTTGAGTTGTCTTCAAACCAACGTGACATAAGGGCCTCCTGATTCCGATGGCCTGTCCCGTAAACCGCACGCGCTGCTTGACTACAATATCACGAAGCGGCTTTTTGCAAGGGGTCGTTTCGGAAACGGTTCGCCGTTGCGACGCGCTCAATGGTGGCTACGTGGACGCATCTGAAGCAATCCCCGGCCAAACCGGTAAGGTTGCCAGGCGCTTAAACCGGACGCGCTCCACCAAGTGCGAGCGCGAGTCTTCCTTGGCCTGGGTTGAAACGGCGGCGGCGCGGCCTTCCAACCCCGCGAGTCAGAGGGCCAGCCGCTTTAGGCGCCGCTCGATTTTGCATGGATGGAGCCGACTGCCCTCGTGTGGCTGCGCTGGGCGGCCGACTCGATCGACAGGACGCGACGAGGAACAGGAACCGTTGAGGGAACAACGGATAACCACAAAGCAGCGCTATCCGGACCCGAAACCGCATCGACCATACACGGGCTTGCCAAAGCTCGCGCCCGCGGAACTGGTCCGCGGGCGCCAACCCTATGTAGATCAAACTTGCCGAGTTTTATGGTGTGGGAGCTGTAGCCTCTGGCGCGGGCGCCGGAGCACCTTCGGTCGGGGGGCTCGCTTCAGGCGCCGGACTCGCTGCCGGCGTGGGCGTTCCCGCGGTCTTGTGATGGCGATGCCGGCGATGGTGGTGCTTTCGGTGGTGATGATGCTTGGGAGTGGGCGTCGCCTCGGGCGCCGGCTCGGTGGCCGGAGGCGCCTGAGGCGTCTCTTGCTGAGCTTGCGCCGCCGCTGGAGGCACGGAGGCTGGGGCCGGCGCCTGTCCCATCACCGGCAACTCTCGGCCGTTCGCAGTCTGCTGCGACGCGATGACTTCGGGTTGAGGGGCAGACGGCGTGGCCGAATTACTCGCGGAAGTCGAGGACGCCGATTGCGAGCCCTGCATCCAGGCCGGCATCCAGGAACACGCGCTAAAGGCCAATCCGAACGCTCCGAGGGCGGCTATCGATAAAGATTTCTTGCTAATTTCCATTTTCACCTTGAGGACGTTTTTTTAGAGGAGGGTGGATAGGTTTTTATTACAGCGGTAAGACTCTGGGTGTGTCGCTTCCTTGATTTCTCCCAACCTTTTGTTTCACTTGGACTTGCTGACGGTGCAACAAGCACGCGGTGTGCCAGATGCTGGAAAATAATCAAACGCGCCGCATCCGCCGAAACGAACCGATCCAGTTTCAGTCAAAGCTTCGTCCATCAAGGACAAACCATGATGCTACCCCCTTCAAAGACGGCCTGATTTTCGTTACTTTTGCTAATAAGCGAGAGTGGCGAAATGGCAGACGCGCTGGACTTAGGATCCAGTGCCGCAAGGCGTGGGGGTTCAAGTCCCCCCTCTCGCAACCTCCAAATTCATCTTGTTTATCGGACACTTTTGGTGATCGGCGTAATATGGGTCGATTTCCGTTGACACCGTCGCCATGGTCTGAGTATCCAGTTGGAGCTCCTCCATCCTCTATTTCAAGGGTCCGCCGTCAGGACGGCCACTGCAGAAAAATCTAGTTTTCGGCCCCGACCTAATTGACGCGGGTCAGCTTCTGATGGCGCGCTGGCCTCGGCGCAGGCGCAGGCCCAGAACTTCGGGGCCGAGCAAACCAACCTCCCGGTCTTGAGCTTAAGAATGAGACTGCGATTGGCAACGCTCTATCCCGGCTACCAGGTTACCACGACTCCGGGAGCCCAAAGTCCGCACAAAATGTGCATGTCCACAGTGTCGGCTGGAGACGCGGCAAGCTGAGAAGCCGCTGAGCGCTAAGGCTGATTAAAGGAGGGAAATTACCGGGAAATCGGTAAAGTAGGCTGTGCCGAGACTTGGTGCCATAGCCTGCTTGTCTACAGGCCGGAAGCAGTGAATAAGGAGGAATTCGTTTCGTTCTGGTCGCAGCGATACGACACGAAGCGCTACGATGAAAAGACCTGTACCGAGAATATCGGCGAGGTTACCCGCGAACGGATCTTAAAGCTCTTCGTGTGGAAAAACGGCAGCCGGTTGTCTGGACAAAAACTCAGATCAGTCGAGAGGAACTTTATTGATCGGATCGGAAAACTCGATAATTCGCCTAAAAAATGGGGCGCTCGGGAATTTCTCCAACTGTTTAGCGGCGGCGGCGTGGTCTGGCGGATATTCTGGTTACACTGCGTTCGCCAGACATTTCCTGTTTACGACCAGCATGTTCATCGGGCAATGATGTTGCTACTCACGAGCCGGAAGGACGAGATTCCTGTCGCGGAAGATCAGAAGATGGAGGCTTACCTTGCATCGTACTTCGCCTTTTACGAGCGGTTTCGGGGCGAGCGGCCGAAGGAGGTTGCTCCCAGGGCGTGGGATCGGAGCGTCGATCAGGCGCTTTGGACGTTCGGGAAATTCATCAAGAGCTGGGAACTTCCCTAAGTATGAAGAGGTGCCGTCGAGATGGCATGTCTCAGCGTATTGAGAGAGAAACCGGTCATCGCGAATCCGTCAGTTCCAGAAAAGCGCGATAGCGCCGATCAACGTCGGCTCGAGTCAGGTCCACAATCCCCTGCACCGAAAAGCGCTCCACTACGTAGGACGCCATCACGCTGCCATAGACCACAGCGGTTCGGCGGGCGCTCTCGTCCGGATGGCCGCTACGGGCGATATAGCCCATGAAAGCGCCGGCAAACGCGTCGCCGGCCCCGGTCGGATCGTGCACGTCCTCCAACGGATAGGCGGGAACCGCGAATAACCCTTCTTCGCTGAATTGCAGGACTCCGTACTCGCCTCGCTTGATCAGCGCCGTCTTGGGCCCCATCCTGAGGATCGCCCGCCCCGCCTTGACCAGGTTCTGCTCGCCCGAAAGCATTCGTGCCTCCTCGTCGTTGAGTGTGAGGATATCGACGCGGCTCATCAGCTTTATCAGATCGCGACGCGAGTGCTCGATCCAATAGCTCATCGTGTCGGCCGCCACCACCGCGGGCCCGTCCATCTGGTCGAGCACGCGGGTCTGTAACTCCGGAGAGATGTTGGCCAGGAACAGGAAATCGGCATGCCGCTGATCGGGCAGCAGGGCGGGTGCGAAATCGGCCAACACGTTGAGCGCAAGGTTCAGGGTATCACGCTTGTTCAGGTCCTCGTGGTAACGCCCGTGCCAACGGAAGGTCAGCCCTTCGCGGTTTTCCAGTCCGCGCAGATCGATATTGCGATCGAGAAGGAGCTGGCGGTCCGCGGGTTTGAAGTCCGTGCCCACCGCCGCCACCAGGCTAACGGGCGCGAAGAAGCGGGCGGCCAGCGAAAAGTAAGTCGCAGAACCGCCCAAGACGTCGAAAGCTTTGCCGTTTTCAGTCTCGATCGTGTCGTAACCGACGGCGCCTACAACCACCAGGCTCATGAAGCTGTGTCCGTACCATCCGGGGCATACCTGTTCCCAAGGGACTGGTCCATCAATGATGTACATGGGCAAAAAAATCGTGGCGAGGGGCTACTCTTGACCATCAAGCTTCTGCCCGGAGTACCTATGTACCGATAGACGGATTCACTCGGTTCCGATTGACAGCATCGCGGTTGGCTCGCGGAATCCGGTGCTGAGCCGCCGGGGCGATCTGAAAGCCCGACCCAGGCCGGCGGGCGCAGCGCGCATCCGGACGCCGCTTACTCGGACTAAATCGAAGACAGCACTGAAGAATGCCCCGCACTCATGTGAATATTGGCGGGAATACGCGCTACCAGCGTTACAGGATGGCCCTGAAGCCCGGATAGAGCCAAGCCCCTTGACGCTGAAATCCGATTCTATCCGTCAGGAATGCGGCAGGCACCCATCTCTCGGTCAGTTCTGGCTCGGGGATGTCGGAATTAGGTCAAATTAAAAGTCAGCTCTTGGAAGGACGTCGCCGCGGGCGGACATGAAAGTGCAAATCCCGGAATGCTGCCTGGGCCTCCGCTCTTCATGCAGAGACGCGGTTAAGACGGCCTTTATCCGGTGACGAGTAGGGATCCAACGGAGGCTGAAAAAGTTGTGGTAGTCCGCTTATTTAGCCCACTTATCACCTTTGCTCTTACCTTGGGGGCAATTCCCGTCGCCAAACGTGTAGCATGGCACTTTGGGTGGGTTGCCAAGCCCGCCAGCGATCGATGGCACAAGGCTCCCGTGGCTTTGCTGGGCGGAGTGGTAGTAGTCGTGGTCTTTGCGTTGGTGGGCTGGATTTGCGGTGCTCCGACCTGGCTTGTTCTGGGAGCCGTAGCCTTGTGCGGGGTCGGGCTGCTGGACGACATCGTTAACCTGGCTCCGCGGACCAAATTACTGGCCCAGATTCCCTTCGCAGTGACGGCGGCGGCATTGGTGCCCGTTCCTCCCTTTCTGCCTTGGTGGTTGCAATATCCGCTTGCCGCATTTTGGGTTCTGACCGCGATCAATGCGTTCAACCTGATCGACGGGCTCGACGGACTCGCGGCCGGTTTGGGTGGGCTCGCCGCGCTTTCGATCGCGATTATCGGCATAGTTCATCAAGACCGTGGGCTGGTCCTGATCGCGCTGTTATTTTGCGGCGCGCTGGCCGGTTTCCTGATTTACAATTTCAGTCCGGCCTCGATTTACCTGGGCGACGGGGGGTCGCTACCCTGTGGCTTCATTTTGGCTATTCTTTGTCTTGACGCGGCCAGCCATCCCGGCGCGCCGAAGCTGTCCATCGTCGCCATCCCCGCGCTCCTTATGGCAGTACCCATTATCGATACGTCGATAGTAACGGTCACCCGCCTTGCGACCGGCCGCGCGATTTCCAATCGCGGTCTCGACCATTGCCATCATCGGCTTCATAACCTGGGAATTTCACACCGGACTGTTGCCATTATTTTGTGGATGCTGGGCGCGCTAGGCGGCTTGTGTGCGGTGCTTTTGGCCGTAGCCGCTGGGCCTGTGACCACCAGTATCCTACCACTGTGCGCTCTGATGTTCGCCACAATCGGAATGTTCCTGGCCAATCTTTCCTTTGAGCACGAAATTCCCGGCCGGCTTTATACAACAATGCCACGATTGAGCCGCTTGATCCTGAGCCTGGCCTACCGGCAGCGGGCGGTTGAGTTTGCGCTCGACTTCCTGGTGATTTCATCGGCCTATTACGGGGCGCTTCTGATCCATCACAACTTCCAGCCTTCATGGCCGATCGTCACGTATTATTCGCGTTGGCTGCCAATGATCTCTGCCGCGGCGTACACGGCGTTCGTCATCGCCAGGATCTATCGTCAGATGTGGCGATATACCGGCATTGAAGCGGCACTACAGTTCCTATTGGCAGCGGGCCTTGCGGGAATGCTGGCGGCCGCGATGCTGTCGCTCGGAGGGCAGCATGTCCCGGCTTCGATGCCGATCTTGTTCGCCATCCTGCTTTTCAATCTTCTACTGGGGACACGCATGTCCTTTCGAATCCTGCGGGCCTGGTTCGCGCGCTTTGCTGCCCCGGCACGCAAGGTTGTGGTGGTGGGAGCCGGATCAATCGCCGAGAGCGCCGCACGGGAACTGCTTCGTGATGGTCGTTTGAAGCTGGTTGGATTCCTGGATAATGATTTTTTCAAGCATCGTATGCTGGTGCGGGGCCATCTCGTATTGGGGGGAATTTCCGATATCGACCGTGTTTACGAGGAGACAGGTTTTGAAGAGATCCTAGTCGCTCAGAAGGATTCGGCGGAAGAGGATTTAACGGCGCTTCAGTCCTTTGCGATCGACCATAATATAGCTTTACATCGCTATACAACGCATATCAATTCAATACCTGTGATACGATTCCAAAGAGCCCTCGTTTCATACCCTGTCTCCCCAAGCCCTGTTTTTTCAGTTGCTGCGCCCAATGGAAAAGATGGGAATCAAGCCTTGGCGAATTTTGACTACGAAGGATTGGATCTGCAGAAGTCGGACTGAGGATTGGTGTCATATGCGTGAACGTATAGACGATTTGACGGTCAGCGGCCTTAGCGGACTGCTTGGGATCGATGCAGGAAGGTTGGGCGACCGGTTGTTCGAGACGAACTGGCCGTTCCTTTGCCAAAGCTGCGCTGCTGCCAAAGCGCGGAGCCACAGGGCCGAAAAGCCGCGATTAGCTCTCCGGGCGCAAAGCCACAGAATCCCGAGCCGCACGCGGAAATAGGCGCTCCCCCCTACGCCCCGAGATAGCCGTTTTCAAACCGATACTGTCGGTTCCGGGCCGGGCCCAAGTCCTAACGCTTTTGACGTATCGGGCGTGGCTTGGATGGGCATACCGTCAACGAATTCGACCATTTGACGTCAATTAGCTCACTCCAAGGCTTCGACGTCCTGTTCTTTCAGGTGGCCGTGCGGCTTGGAGTCGTTAGAGAGTCTGAATGGAGATATGGAACTGCCCCCGACAATGCTGGAAACGCTCGTTCCACTTGCTCGGCTGAGGCAGTGGCTCCCGATGGTATGTTAAATCCTCATCAGTGTTGCTAATCGGTTAATTACGGCCATATTGTTCGATCAGTATCAAACGACCCCTTTACACGATATTTTTCAAATTCTTTTGGTCGTCTTGCTTTTATTTTTATAAGTGTGCTAAACGCTGTAAATATTTGCTCAGCTTGAATCCCGGGGGATAAAAGTGGAAACGTGCAATAGCCAACGATTTGGCACCGTCATTCGCGCACGCCGCCGCCAACTCGACCTTACGCAGGAAAAGCTCGCCCGTCGAATCAGAACGTCTGTTCCCTACGTTGGTCATCTCGAAACCGGAAAGCGCCATCCGTCCGAACGGACTGTTACCCGGCTTGCGGAGGTGCTCGGGATCGACGCACGGGAATTGTTCTTTCTGGCCAATCCGGGAACCAAACGCCTCATCTCCCGAAATCAGGAGTCCAATGGCGCTTCCGCGTGGAATGCCTTTTGTCAGGACGAGACATTTCGCAAAATTCACAACATCACCGACCAGGAGATGCAGGCGCTTTCCGGCGTAGCGCTGTTAGGCGAGGTAAGAACTCCGCGCGACTTTCTCTTTATCCTTAAAACGATTCGCCAAGCGCTTGATTGATGCTCCCTGCGGGGCCCGGTTGCCTCTCATATAAGCTCACCTCTCACATAGGGTGCGCCTTCTGAGATAAGGTGCGTCTTCGCATTTGGCGGCCACGTGTGCAGCGCGCATCTCCGTGGTTGATGGCTTTCTGGAGCTTCGACTCTGACCGTCATGGTAGCGTGGCCTCGAAGCGAAAATACTTCGTCGTGGCGAGCCGCGATCGAGCAGGGCTAATGTATTCGGGGCCCATTTCCTGACGCCGGGGGCGCGGGCCGCTTTCGTGAGCAGCGCCCGCGCGGAGACCCACGACACGACATGGAATGAACTCGGGCGCAAAACCCCTGGTCAGCACGCGCAATCTCGCCGATATCATGCCGCTGACCAGCATCTGGCCGGTACTCGCGACCAATCCGTGTCCGTATGATCCGAAAGACACGCCGGCACTCTGCTACGGCAATACCAGAGGAAGCACGCCGTGGCGGTTCAATCTCCATGTCGCCACCCTTCGTGCATGCCGCGCGCCTTAAGGAATTGCTTGCGCGCCAAGCACAGCTCAAGGCGGCGCTTGATCGCGACAAGAGCGATGCGCAGGCGGCGGAACCGTAGGTCGAGCCTGATCGTTGCCGATAATCGACGCCGAGGATCATCTTTGAATCTTTGTCATTAAACTAGATTCCAGGGATCACAATGATCGTGACAACGTCAAATCCACTTCATTCCGGCCCTTGTCAAATTTTTGTCGTCCTCTTGCGTCTAAAGTGTGCAATATGCTTAAAGGGATTTGTCAAGCCATCTTGTGGGGAATGAAACGGTGGAACATTCCAACTTTCAACAATTTGGCGCTGCCATTCGTGCACGCCGACGGGAACTTGATTTGACCCAAGAACAGCTTGCAAGTCGGATCAGAACTTCGGTTCCGTACATCGGCCATCTTGAAACTGGAAAGCGCCATCCATCCGAAAAGATCATTACAAGGCTTGCGGAAGTGCTCGGTCTGGAGGCACGGCAACTCTTCTTTTTGGCCAATCCGGAAACCGAACGCCTCATTTCTCGTAATCAAGAATCCTATGGCTCTTCTGCGTGGAACGCCTTTTGCCGAGACGAAACCCTTTGCAAGACTCACAATATCTCCGAGCAAGAGATGCAAGCACTTTCCGCGATAGCCCTGTTGGGTGAGGTAAGGACTCCAAGGGATTTTCTCTTCATCCTTCATACGATCCGCTACGTGCTCGTTTGAGCTTGACTCAATTGCGAGGACGCCTCTGCCGCACCGCAGATACCAGCCGAGCTTCGGCCGAGGAAAAGCAGGGGCAAGTCTGTCAGCCTTGCCCCTTGTCACCCGCAATCTTTTGCCTTCCCATCGTGGCGCATTCCACCGCTGCGTGTTTGCCTTGGCCAACTGATTTTGACAATCCGGCGTGGCCCATTTCGACGCTTACATTTGGCCCACCCTATGTGCGTGCGCAGCTTTAAGAATCCCCTACCTGCGATCCTCTAATTCTCCATTTTTCCCGCCGCTGGCGGCGGCGCGGTTATTTGTTTGCTGGTGAACTGCGGCTCCGGCGTTTCTCGAGTGTCCGGCGAAAGCGATAGGACTCGGTGCCGGTCTCAATGATGTGAGCTCGGTCGGTAATTCGGTCGATCAAGGCCTTGCACAGCCGGGGGTTGGGAATGACCTGTGTCCATTCCGAGAACGGCGGGTTGGTGGTCAGGATCACCGCTGCCTTTTCGGCGCGCTCGGCGATGACCTGGAAGAGGAATTCCGCGCCATTTTCCGCTTAGGGCACGTATCCGACCTCATCGATTGCGATCAGATCGTAGCGGGCCCAGCGGGCTGAACAGCCCAGTCCGCGAGGTCATGGGCCTTCGGCATCGGATCCCAGTGGTTTCTGCGAAAATAGCCGGCCGGCCTCCCCTCAATGCCGCCTTTCTCGTACGCTTCCTCCGGTGTTCAGAACTCGCTCGAAAATCGCCGGTGCGAGCGGAAAGCAATGAAACGGGACGTTTCTTCCCGGCGGAATCCACGCATGATCTTCCTTCACTGGCGGCTCGGAAATTGTCACACTCAAGGTCCTGAAAGAAACACCAAACTAGGCAAACGCCTGTTCGTGGCCTTCCAGGAATGCCTGCTGCGTCGCTCGATAGTATGCTCGGTGAAACGCTGCCCCACTTGCCATGCTGCGCATCGAGAACACCTGCAACGGCACCTGTACGCCATCCAACTCCGCCCAGGCTTCGTCCCAATCCACTTGGCCCTCCTGCTCCAAGGCATAGTCCTGAGGCACGCAGGTCACACGCGCTGACCATCCCAACTGCCCCTTCCTTTCGCGCACGTATTCCCGGATCGCCGACTCGGCCACCACTTGGCCCCGCATCTCGGCTCTAATCCGCTGCCTGATTCGATGCGCGGTGTGGCGTTGTTTGCGCGGCGCTTTGCGGTCAGCTTCCAACACTCCCTCGATGAATGGGATAAGCCCATTAAGCACTGGTCGCTGCCGCTGTGCTCGCTTGCGCTCCGGCGGTCGTGCATCAGCCAACGCCTGCCGTACCATTCGGCGGTGGACGCCCAGCTTACGCGCCACCCCACTGATCGTCCCCGCCAGAATTCGTACTCCCTACGAATATGTTCGAACAGCTCCGCCTTGGCTCTCCTCTCCATGAAAGCCTCCTACCTCTTCGGCAGGATGCTTTCATTCCCTGGGGATGGGCCAAATCGGACGGTCGAACTGAGCCATTTCAGACTATCGAAATCAGCCAACCATAGTTCTTGGTGAAAACGAGCAGCCATCAACCTCAGTTTCGTGAGAATCCGATGCTGAAACCCTGCTCCTAAAGCGCATCAACATAATCATGAGTCGCCGAATGCGCTTCCCGGGCGAAACCAACCTGAAGTACGAAAAGCGCTAGGTCCGCACGTCCGCAGCAAGCATCGGGATTTTGACGGTTAATCCTAAGCCTCCGGGCACGGGACGACGAGAATTCCTTTCACGCAAGCATGGGGCTTAGCAACCCGGAGGCGACAAGGTGTCCGAACGCTCGAGCGCGACGAGTGCTGTACAGAGGGAATTATTTGCAATGCGCAGCTGTTAGCCTTTCCTTCAATTGTCAACACAGGTTAGGCACATGATGCGATGTAACCACAGACTGAATAGTTGATGCTAGTCACCGCAATGTCCAGAAGTGAAGCAGAGATTGTCAGCGAGGACACAGACGAGATCTATCCGCTTCCTGCTTCGTTAGGTCAGGAGCGGTTGTGGCTTGCAGGCAATCTCGCCCCAGGACATCCTCGGCTGAATGTCCAGATGACATCTAGGCTAACCGGTAGTCTGGAAATCAGCATTCTGAGGAAATGCCTGGCGGAGGTTGTCCGGCGGCATGAGATATTACGTACCACATTCACGATTGTTGATGGTAAACCCGTCCAGGTGACTCATCCATCGCTTCTGGTTGATCTTGAGGTGTCCGACCTTAGGAAGCTTCCAGAGTCGGAGCGGGAGCTCAAGGCACGAGAATGTTTGAGGGAAAGTGTCTGCTATCCATTCGATATATCCAGACTGCCTCTCATTAAAACCAAGCTGCTGCAACTAGGGGATGGTACTCACCTGTTAGCGATTGCTATGCCTGAGATCATTTGCGACAGGTGGTCGTGTCGCATTTTGGAACGCGAACTTGTGGCGCTATTCCAAGCCTACGCGGAAGGGACACCATCGCAGCTAACCGAGCCGGAGGTCCAATTTAGTGACTTTGCGCAGTGGCAGAGCGAATGGATGAAGGCTGCGCGGTTTGAAGATGACCTCTCATATTGGAAACGGCAGTTGGAAGGCAAGTTGCCAGTCCTTGACCTTCCCGCCGACCGGATGGCTAGCGGCGCGCTGGTCTCGTGGGCCGAGACGGAGACGCTGTCGATACGAAACGAACTAGTCTCCAGTCTGAAAGATTTCTGCAAGCGTGAGCAGGCGACTTTCTTCATGCTGTTGCTGGCAGTTTTCAACACTATCCTTTACCGGTATACGGGACAGGACGATATCCTTATTGGGTCGCCCGTTGCGGGCCGACCGCCGGACACGGAGGGGATTCTCGGACCCTTTTCCTATCCGATCTGCCTGCGTACCAAGCTTTCAGGCGAGCCGACATTCAGAGAACTGATCCATCGAGTCGGTAAGATCACGATGGAGGCTCTGATCCACAAGGAGCTGCCCTTCGCCCGTCTACTGGATGAATTGGAGATTCAGCAAGTCCAGGGACGTAATCCACTGTTTCAGTTCTATTTCGAGCACGAGGCTGCGTCCATCCAAACCAGGCGAGCTGGGGCTATCGTTTGGAGTCCAGCCACCCTGATCAACGGCGGAACATCTTTCGACCTGCGTCTGAGCACCGCAGCAAGAAACGGCGAGCTGGTAGCTGGCCTCGAGTATAACGCGGAGATGTTCGCAGCGGCCACAATACGTCGGATGCTGGCTCAGTTCTGTGGAGTTCTCGAAGCCGTTGTTACCAATCCGGAAATGCGAATTTCGGAACTGCCGATGCAAACGACCGCAGAACTTAAGTTGCACGGCGGCTCGTGTGCGACACGAAACGCGAAAACAGCAAATATCAGGTCGGTCGTTGACCTATTTGAACAACAGGTTGAGCTCGCTCCCGACGCTATTGTGGTCGCCAATGAGGCTCACAAGCTTAGTTATCGCGAACTCAACAGCCGAGCTGAGGCCCTCGCACAAATCCTGATAAATGCCAGTGTAGAACCGGGCACTATAGTAGGCGTTTGCTCTCAGGACCCGCGCGATTGGATTATTGGGATGTTGGCAGTCACGAAAGTGGGTGGAGCGTATCTGTCGCTTCCCTCCGTCGAATCGGAAAGAGAATCAGTTTTTGAATGTCTCGGTCGCAGCCTGAAGACGGTTGTCACTGCCAAGCGCGAGGAGCAGCGGTTTCGAAAACGCGGCATTCATCCATTATTTTTTGATGAATACACCACCCTTAAGACGCTTGTGTCAGCGGTGAAACGAACTCGACATCACAGCCCGGAGGCTCCAGCCTGCGTCCGACTTACCGCTGGCCCAGCGGGTAAACCTGCTGCACTGATCATCAGCCATGCGGCGTTGATTGCTCGGGTCTGTGCAACTCGGGACGTCCTTTCCCTTGCAGCCGGTGACCGAGTGGCGATGGCTGCTTCCAGCAACGCAGAGGAAGAAATCTGGTCGTGCCTGACTAGTGGTGCGACCCTTGTCCTTACTCCCGTAAATCCACAGGGCTTGCGCCTTGAATTTTGGCGACTTATTTCAGAGGTATATTGTAGCGTTCTTTGTCTCGACCGGACGGCCTTAGCGAAGTCGGCAACTAATGGTGAGCAAGATGAAAACACGGTGCCTGAGAGTGTGCGGCTGATCGTACTCCAGGGTGAACCGCTTCCCTCTCGATACCTGCAAAACGCGGAAAGATTGCTGGGACACCGCGCCAGCTTGATCAGCTGCTACGGCAAGCCGGAAGCCGGCAATATAGTCGCCCTGTCATCGCGGGCGCTGGGTTTTAATGGCCATGACTGCGCAGCCGTGGTTTTGGATCAAGTCGCCGCCGGCTTTGGCATTCGTATTCTGGATAAACGCTTGCACCCAGTCCCCGCTGGAGTCTATGGGGAGATCTGTGTATACGGTCCGGGCGTTTGTCAGGGCTACCTTGACCGGTCGCAGTTGACGCCCTCCCCCTTCGTTACCGACCCAAGAGATGGCACCCGACTGTTCAGAAGCGGCGACCTGGGTAGATTGACGCCGGATGGGCGGCTGGAATTCCAGGGCTCCACCCGACGGCATCTTAACGTCGACGGCTTTCGTCTTCATTTGGGGGCGTTGGAATGCGCCCTTACTAGTCACCCGTCCGTAATGGAGGCTATCGCAGTTCCGACGCAAGCTGCCTTTCAGGGCCGGCGCCCGGATGTCCACGTAGTAATCGACCCACAAGCAGACCGATTTCTAACCGTCGAAAGGAAGGCTCAACTCAAACGCGAGCTTCGTAAACTTGCGAACAGCCAAGCCCCCGAGTATCCCGATTTAGCCAATATCGTATTGAGCAGTGCCCTGAAGCGTGACCTAAATGGACGAGTCGACTTGAGTTCGTTGGAACCGGTGGACGCTGCCAAATCAGAGATGGATCGAAGTGTGGCACCCCCGCGTGATGATTTAGAATCGCAAATGTTAAGTTTGTGGGAGGAGATTTTTGCGGTCCGTCCAATCGGAATCCACGACAATTTTTTTGATCTCCGCGGTCACTCGATCCTTGCTCTGCGCTTGTTTGAAAGAATCGCAACTTTTTGCAAACAAACCCTTTCACTCGCGACACTCTATCAAGCACCAACGATCGAAGGTTTAGCCAGAATAATTCGCGGAGAGGACGGTCCCCGAATGTTCAGCTCCCTCATACCGCTACGACGAGGCGGGGCACGCTCGCCGTTATACATAATCTCGGGCCTCGGCGGTAATATTGTGCGTTTCCATAATCTTGCGAGACTGCTTCACCCTGAACAGCCCGTCTATGCCCTCCAGCCGCCCGGGTTGGATGGTTCCCAGCCTTACCTAACGCGGATCGAGGACATGGCCGCTCACTATGTCCGTCAAATCAAGAATGCACAATCGCAAGGTCCGTACTTCCTTGCGGGATATTGCTTTGGTGGCTTGGTTACGTTCGAAATGGGTCGACAGCTTTTGGCGCAAGGGGACGAAGTTGCCCTACTTGCTTTGTTGGATTCGCCACCTCGCCTTCAGCTATCGCTTGAAGTAACAGGCACGAAAGACGGTCCCATGCGCCGAAGGTATCGAGAGACGGTTCAGAGGCTAGTCTTTGGTTTGCGGTTGTTCGCATCCTTTCGGGCTCGAATCAGGCGCCACGTTGCAAAATCTGCCGATCGCCGGGATCCCGTCCTCAGGGACTTTCTAGCGGCAAGGTTCGGCGGGGTTCAAGACATAAACTCTTTCGCGGTCCCTGGGTATCTCTTCCAACCTTACAGCGGTCGAATCACCCTATTTCGCCGTCTGACCATGTTCGAGCCGAGCCTCGTGGATACGGTGCCAGATTGGAGATCCTTGGCTGCCGGAGGGATCGAGGTTCATGAGATTGCGTGGAATCATGAAGACATTATCGCGGACCCAAACGTCCGAAGCCTTGCGTACAAACTTCAGCAATGCCTGGACCGCGCGCAAATGCCGGCTGGACAATTGCTTGAAACGGAGCGGGTTCATACAGAGCGAAAACTCGGCGCGAAAACCGAAAAGGCAGTTTATCCACGAGCCCTCGTTCTTTCGTCCAAAAGGCACGCTTTCAACGGCTAGTATCGACCAACGGCAGTGCCGGAGTTCCACATGGAAGTGAACAAAATGTCGCAGTGACAGGCGCGCTCTGGCTAAATCCAAATGCTGGCCACTATCAAGCCTTCGAAGCGCATTGGAAGCCGAGGTCGGCGGGAGCAGATGTTTTATCGCCTTGGCGTTCGTTGCCTTGGGAGGGGGCGCACGCTCTTCCCTTCGAAGTCCTGGAGGAAATACGCGTTGGCTCTGGCGCCTGGGCGATTATCGTGGATGTGGTTTTGTTCTTTTGGACATATTATCCCCGTTTTTAGGTTATCTGTTACTTCCGAAATATTCGGGACTCAGTTAAGAATTATGAGGCCGTGAAAGAGGATCTGGAGACGTGTCTGATACACATACCAGGGTCTTCAACGTCGATCGCCCCTGACTGAACTAAGGGAAAAAAAGAATGCCGCGCAGTTTAGCATATAGCAGAATACTGGCCGTAGCCTTTATCTTAGGCCTCTTGCCTGCGACGCAGCGTGATGTACGTGCCTCAATCACCCTGCAAGGACTGGCCAAAACTGGCAGCGGTTCTTTGTTGGTGTCAGGCATCAACACGACTCTCGCCATGCCGTCGCCGGTCGCCGCCGGTTTGATATGTCTGGCGCATCTTGGCGTATCAGGCGACAACGTCATGGTGATGCCTTCGGGTTGGACCCGGATTCGGGAAGATATCAATGGCCACGATTCCACCCAGGGTTTGTATTGGCATCTGACCGGAAATAGCGAACCCGCAAGTTACACTTGGTCAACCGGTGGTGATATCTTCTACGAAGGTGCTATCGCCTGCTATTCGGGAGTTAATACGACGACCCCGATCGACCCCGGATCGCCCAATGGGTCCGCAGCCATTGGGCTCGGAACGGAAATTACCGCTCCATCTATATCGTTACAGACCGGCGGAGATCTGGTGATCGGCGCTTTCCAGCTTGCCGAAACCAACTGGGGACAGGGTGCCACGATCAATCTACCGGCGGCATTGACGGCGCGTTGGAGTTTCACCGACGCTGATGCGCAGTTTTTGGACACCACCGCTGGCGACCTAACGCTGGCGTCGAATGGCCAAAGCGGCGGGCTAACGATAACGACCGATAATGGATTGTCCACCGATGCACTGATAGCCTCGCAAGTCGCCTTGCAGCCGGCCGATCCGGGTACGGGGCCGCCGCCCTCCGGTACGGGAATTTCGTACCTTGCTTCGAGTGTTAGCAACTCCAGCGCCAGCCCATCCGATACCCCCACCCTGGAGATGCCGTCGTCGTACGCGGTTCCTTTCGGCTCGATTTGTCTGGCTGACCTCTCCATCCTGGGTTCGTACGTAATCACGCCGCCGACGGGATGGAATGAGATTCGGGTGGATAGGATTGGCACCCAGGGCACTCAGGGTTTGTATTGGCATCTGACGGGAGCCAACGAACCGCCACAGTACAGTTGGACGGTTAATGGTGGTGGATACTTCGAAGGCGTTATAAGTTGCTACTATGGGGTAGACCCGAACACGCCGATCGATCAAGGCGCGCCTACGGGCGCCGGCGCTGCGATCAACGGTACCGCTATTGGCGCGCCATCCATCACGACTCTAAGTGCGGGCGACCTGGTCTTCGGTGCCTTCATGGTGGGGGAAAATAATTGGGGCGAAGGCGACCTCATTAACCTGGCACCAGGATTGACCAGTCGCTCCAGTTTTACGGATGTCCACGTGCCATACACCGCGAGTGCTTCCGGCGACCTGATCCAAGCCACCGCAGGGGCTACCGGGAATCTCAACATTACAACGCTCAATGGAAGTGCGTCGGATGGACTGATCGCGCAACAGGTTGCTTTGCAACCGGCCGGTTCATCTTCGCCGATAGCAACCCCAACACCAACGGCGACCCCAACCCCAGTCCCGGCTGGTTCGATAGTGCTCGACAGTTCTGCCCAGAGCAGTAGTGGCGGCACGTTGACCCCGACTATCGGGCTCGGAATGGCGGCGGTAGGCGCCGGAGATATTTGCATAGCGGAGATCGCCTTAAGCGGCCCCAACAACCTTCAGGTCCCGGCGGGTTGGTCGACAATCAGAGAGGATATAAACTCTTACAACGACACGCTTGGTCTTTACTGGCATCTCTCAGCTGCGAATGAGCCGGTAAGTTATACTTGGAATACCATAAGTGGGGGACAAGTTTATTTCGAAGGGGCGATCGGATGCTACGCTGGCGTTAATCCTACGACACCACTTGATCCCGGTGCGCCCAACGGCACGGGTGCCGTCGCCAACGGAACGCTCGCAAGCGCGCCCTCGCTGACGACTCAAACCAGCGGCGATCTGATAATCGGCGCCGCTATGAGCGCCGAAACGAATTGGGGCCAAGGCGTTATCGTTCGACTACCACTTACTGCCACGCCCAGTTGGAGTGCAACCGACTCCAGCGCCGACTATCTAAGCAGTACCGCAGGTGCCCAGACCCAGGTCGCCGCCGGTGCGACCGGGGATTTTGCTTTCACGACCGTCAACGGGCTTTCGACCGATGCTATGATTGCCCAGATGATAGCCCTGCAGCCTGCCCAATCTGACCCGACACCAACCGACACTCCCGTCCCGACGGGGGCACCTACGGCTATCTCGACACCAGCTCCCACTGCAACACCGACACCAGCTCCGACCGCAACACCGACACCAGCTCCCACTGCAACACCGACGCCAGCTCCCACTGCAACACCGACGCCAGCTCCGACTGCAACACCGACGCCAGCTCCCACTGCAACACCGACACTCAGTCCTGCCGTGACGGCAAGCGCGAGTCTGACACTTACGCGGACTCCGACGCAGACACCGAGGCGGACTCCGACGCGGACACCGACGCGGACACCGAGACCGACCCCGACCCGGCGCCGACTCCTACTATTATGAGCGGGTAAGCGTGACCGGTTTGGACATGTTTGCGAAAGACACGCGCGACCTTGGCCCCGATGCTACAGCGGGCGGCCACGCATTGGATTTGGGCGCCCAGCGCCGTACCCTGCCACGGCTGTTGCAGGAATGACTCCCAATCTTATTTAGCCTTCATTGCGGAGCACTTATTACGGCGTGCAGACAGAAGCAGAAACAAAATACGTGAAGCAAGACATTTATTCGGCGCCAGTTGCGCCACTAGCGCTTAGTCTTTCTGGGATCGCCCAGCCTGGGAGCGGCGGAAGTTTCCAAAATCGCACGGGCTTGGAAACTACTATAAGCATGAAGGACGTTCCCACAGGTTTTGCCCGCTAAATGTCAGGCGTACCTTTCTTAACAATTTCAGCGTATCTACTCTGGCTCTTGTTCCCAATTCAAAGGTTTAACCTTTGGCATCTTTTGCTTGTAGCATCCTCATCTTAATCAGCGACCTTTACAGCAGGTAGTAGCTGGGCCACGTGTGATCCGCGGCACTAATCGGCATCTACCTGCGGAGGGAGAGATTGGCTTTGCATGGACCAATGCCGCGGCGGAAGTAGTCGGCGAAACCGGACTGGAGTGAAGACACTTATTTGGCAGCAAGGGCTGAAAAGCGGTCATTCCCTAAATGTTCGCTCCGCCCGCAGCAAAAAAGGCTGTTAAAACCGGCCCGGTATGTTTTCGAGCAAAAGTCCACTATTGGTCATTCAAGCGAGAGGCCGACATTAACGCCCGTTGAACCCGTGTCAGCCGATTTTTTGCTAAGATCTGACAGCGGATACTTCCCAATGGAGTAAGAGTCTGAGAGAACCAAGCATCTGGCGATCGTGCATGAAAAAACTGCAGAATGCATTCCCAATGGAGGCAAACCCCGCGGATGGGAATAGCCGCGACCGTTTCAGGCCGATTGGCGAGTCAGCTCAATTATTCGGATAAATGGCCACCCAATCAGGTTGGTCGGCAGAAAATTCTTAGAGTTCACTATCGGTGCACGAAAGCGCGCACCCTGGCACGAACACTGCTAAAACGGCAGTCTTCTACGATTCGGGAGGAGTGGCTGGATGATGCGGCACAAAGCCTGTTTGGCATCGCCATCAACGGCAGTCGTACGTCGATCGATTTGTGCGTTTGCTTCCCTCGCTCAGAAGACCGCAAGATTGCGCGGCGTTTTAATAGTGGTTCTGGCATTCCTGATTTTGCCCATAACGAACAGCGGTCGGGCTTACGCTCAGGATCGTCCATCTCACCTGTCGGGGCATAGAAGAAGGGACAGGAGAAGGTCCAGGCATTCCGCCACTCCGACGCCGACGTCGACCGCAACTCCCACGTCAAGTCCATCACCGAGACCTTCGCCGGCACGCACCGCAGTTCCAACAGTGGCGCCCACGCACGTTTCGACGCCGAGACCATCACCGATAGCTTCGACGGCGCCCACTCACATTCCGACGGTGGCTCCGACTCACATTCCGACGGTGGCTCCGACTCATATCCCGACATCAACTGTGACCCCGCCACTGCGGTCGTCAACTCCCACTTCCACTCCAACGCCGACCTCGGCGGCTCTAGTGACTTCTGATTCTTTCCTGAACTCCGGAACAGCAGCTTCAGTGAAATATACTGCACCGGGTTCAGATTCAGGCATCGCACTAGTGACATCGAAGACGAATTCCAACAATCAGCTGTGGGAACTATTTCCAGATCCTTTTGCCATTGGTTCTGGAAGCGGCACGATCAACATGACCTATTCGGGTAAGGGCTCGATCACAACGACGGTAACTCTCAACGGGATCGATAACCAGGGTGTCAACGCTTTCCCATTTATTTTCTATGGCGGTGACTCTTGGGGCGACCAGATCGGCGGGCAGCCGCCAAGGTTTCCAGCGCAACTTAGTGCCATGAGTTCTCTAATAGCAGACACTGCCTATTCCCTATCGGGAACGCCGGGCAAAGATATCGATATCACCTACGATGAATGGCTCATTCCCGCGTCCACGTACACAGGCGGAATGGGCGGTTCCCTGGAAGTTATGGTAATGCCCTATTTCAATTTCGCCTACGGTCCCGCAGGGAATTTTGTCAAAACTTTCACGGAGTCCCTAACGGTGAACGGCTCAGCCACCAACATGAGCTTTGACGAATATTCCACGGGGACCGGTGGGGGCAACACGGTCTTTTTCTACGCGCAACCCGCTCAGCAGGTCACTTCAGGTGAGGTTCGATTAAATTTGCTGGACTTTATGAAGGAAGGAGCTGCTACCGGCGGGGTGGGTAACAGTTGGTGGCTGGCGGGAATTGAATTTGGCACTGAGCTCGGTGATGGAGCGACCCAGAACTTTACCTTCACCGTGACGAAACTCGAGATCGAACAGGCTCTGGCAGGTCAATAACTGTCGGTCGGACTCAAGGTTCCAAACCACTCTGAGATGAGCCTCTGCGTTTCAACGCTGACCCACGCCCTTTCGAACTCGCGCGAGATACTCGATGGGGGGAGAACCAGGTCCCACCGGTCCAAGCTGCTTGATGCCCATTTTTTGAGTGACAGTTAATCGAGAGCTCATCTCCTGCTTAGTTTCACCAAAACAAAATCTGACATGACGGGTCACCAGCAAGTTGCAACCGGCTGAGTTCCGAAGACGTCAACTCGTCGCTAAACAATTGTTTTTGCTTTGACGCAGAGCCCGTTTTCTTTCAGGAACTCCCGCGAAATCAAGGGTTGGATCCGGTCGCTTCCCGGTCTTGCTCCCGCGCCCCATTGAGTCGCGGTGCGGAATTCGGTCAAAAGCTCTCCAGAATTGCGCGGCGAGGTCTCATCCTCAGCACCCTTTGCTCTGGCTCCGCTCCGCCGGGAGCGGTCCGAGCCCCAAAGTCTCTTCTCGTCTTGCACACTCTATCATGGGCGAATAGTCTTATTATATGATGGCGCGGCAGTTTTATCTTGGTGCAGTCTGCTATTTTACGATATTGTTGATTCTCTCGCGACTTGCCAATGCGCAGCCGCTGGATGCTTATGGAGGCATAATATCAGTCCGATGCGCAGGTGGTCAAAAGCCACACTTTTACACCGAGAAGCGACATCACAGATGGTGGCTCTGCACGCCTGATGGCAACGGCTTTTTCATGAAAGGTGTTTACAACGTTACCTACACGGACTCGAGCCCGGACTATCAGGGGGTGTCATTGGCCAATACTATTGCTGTCAAGTATGGCAATGGGATCACGTCCAATTCCACTTTGAATTGGGCGCTCGCCCAGGTACGGCGGCTGAAGTCGTGGGGCTTCAATACTCTCAGTGAATATTCATCCTCATACACCTGGGCTACCAACACCGACGCACGCTGGAACACCCCTGATTCTGCGATACCCGACAAGCTGCCATTCGTGGTGCAGATCCGACCCTCTTACTATGCGTATACGAACCTCAACAATTGGGGCGGCCAGCCCGTTAAGGATTTAGTCAATGGGATTACCACGAAGGCATATACCGGCTGGCGCTCCGAAATTCCGGACATTTTCGATCCACACTATTCCCGATTCGTGCTAAATGAGTTCAGTGACACTGTAATTGTGCAGGCATACACGTCACCAAACCGGAAATACCTGGTAGGATTCGATATCGATGAGACCGACGATCTTCAGGGATTTGGCGCCGGTCCCGATTTTCCCACCGTGGATACATCTTATTCTGGGGGAATTTCGACTGGGTACGCTAATCCGAATATTGCCTGGATGATTCTCGCGACGGCTTCGACTCAGGCCAACAACCCACACTTTAGCCAAAAGTACGCGGATTCTACGACTTATAGTAAACTGGCGACTATCAGGTGGCTGTCGGCGCGTTACCGGAATAACATCTCGGCACTCAATGTTGCATGGGGATCCAGATACACGAGTTTCGGGAGTGCTGGGGGCTTCGGCCTGGGAACTGGGTTGTTGGACGAAGACGGAACGTGTCCTTCACGGGGCAATTCAGTTTGCTGGATAGGCAACGCGGTGAGCCTTGCGGGCGAGACCAGAGCGATGCAGGCGGACATGAGCGCACTTCTGTCCTTCTATGCCAACCGGTACTATTCAATCATCAGGAAGGCGTTCAACGTGAAAGCGCCGGGGTATTTGCTGCTTGGGTCGTCCCCGCTTGGGTCGTGGGGCGCGCCGCCGAGGAAAGAGATCCTGGAGGTTGCGTCACGGTATTTGGACGTTCTTACGCTCGGCAATATCCCGCCGTTTATCTGCTCCAATTGCATCGACGTGCAGCAGAGAATCGCCTTCGTGGCGCGGTATGGTGGAGACAAGCCCTGGCTCAATTGGGAGGGGTTCCCCGCACAGGCCGATTCCTATTGGGCGCCTGCGGTATCCGTCAAGCCCTCATACGCGACGACCCAAATCCAGCGGGGTGACCTCTACAAGAAAATGATGGAAGGGCTGCTTAATACGATGGACAGCAATGGGACTTATCATATTGTGGGTTTTGAGTGGTGGGATCTATACGATATGCGTCGAGAGCAGACTAACTGGGGACTGTTGACCCCTCGGGACAACGCCTATGATGGCGTGCAGGCGGTCGAGGAGGAAGGCACAGACGCGTGGGGCTATTCGACGGGCGGGGAAAACACTAGCTACGGAGACTTCCTGTCTGCGGTGATGGCCGCGAACAAATGGATCGACATGGCGCTCGTGGCCGAAAGCAAAGGCCTGAAGCCTGCTCCACTGGCGGGCGCTTCAAGCTAGCTTGGACCTCGACCGGCACTTACCGTGGCTTCCTGGGGCAGGTTTAGGGGGTGAAATAGTCGCGAGACTTAGCAGGCGGGAGTTCCATTACCGGTGATCGGCTGTAATTTGGAGCGGGATGAATGTGGCATCGCTTCGCGAGCCTCAAAGGCGCCCATAAGAAGCGCACGCCACGGCTCGAGTGAGAATCTCCGAGCGGAAGCTATTGTGGCCACCGTACAAAAGCCAAACCACAGCCATATGTAGCAAAGGCGGTTTGAGAGGCTTTTACTCCAGTGCTTATGATAAAGGAAGAGGTTTCCCCGAGCGTACCGACGCATCCAATGGTCCTGGAGGCGCTCGATGGGACTGCTTTTATGGACTAACCGGGCGCGTGGGGCGATCAGCAACAGCGCCTTCGAGCCCATCTGCGCGCAGAAGTCGACGTCTTCGCCGTCAGAGACGCCCTTCAGATTTTCGTCGAAATAGCTCCCTCGTATAGCGTCCGCACGAAAGCTCATGAGGCCTCCGCCGAAACGTGTCACCCGGACAGGAAGTGAATTGCGCCACCGGTCCGCGTTCCAATAAAGTGGTTGACGATCGTCGCGAAAGGACCCGTGCACGAACAGCGCCCTCCACAGACGGTATGGTATCGGAGGGAGCGGGTAGTTGGTAATGATTCCGGAGACTCCGGTTGCCGCTGGATTGCCCCTATAGACCTCCAGGAGCTGTTCGACGAAGTCCACTTCCAGGATGACGTCGTCGTCAAGGAACAGCCAGATGTCTCCCTCCGCAACCGCGATGGCCCGATTGCGGGCCATCGCGGCCCCGGAAATGTTTGGATCATACACATACTTGAGAGTCCAGTTCCCTCCGGTGCGAGTGTTGGCGTCCTCCAATTCCGTTTCCACGCGCCGACGGCTCTCCAAGTCCGCACTCTGGTCGATAATCAGCAGAGTGAGACACCTGACCGTCTGTGCAAAAACACTGCGCACCGCCAGCTGAAGATCGTCGGGCCGGTTCTTAGTAGGAATAATTACGCACACTTTCATGGCTTCAGACATGTTGGGTCTCCTGTCCCTGATGGTGTAACGCCGAATATCCACGTGGATAATTCGCGTCCTTCACCGATCGCAGTTGATAACAGCCATCGAACTTCCAGAGCCGCTACGATTTCTCGTCATTTACCGGCTCTTTCCCACGTCTGAAATAATTCGATCAACGATTTGAAGAGGCAGTCACGGGAGTTGCAGCCTGCAAAAAGGGATTCAATTTCCATAGGGGCGTGGGAAGAAAGGTCTCCGCTAATCCCAGAAACTCCTCCTTGCCATAGCCGCCAAGCAAAAGAAACAGCATTATCGAGCCTAACCAGGTAGCGATGGCACTGGTGATCCCGAGTGGCATCCACCGCAACGCGATGAAAGCGACTAAGGTCTGAATTGCTGCTGCTTTGAACCAAAGAGTGAAAATCGAAGGATAAACGGCGGCGGTCCGCAACGAAACCGCCATTAAAATCGTGTTCGAAGCAAGAAGTGCCAGACCAGCCGCAAGGACCGCGCCGGCCAGGTTCCATTGATGCCAGCCAACCACGAACAACAAGGTGAAAAGGACCAAGTGGAGCACACCCACACGGGCGGCGAGGTCTTGTCGCCCGACGCTCGCAAGCAGGGTTCCGCCGAACATCCCCGGGCTTCCGACGCCTTGAAGCAACGTCATCAGAACTATCAGCGATCGAATCGACAGGTACTTGGTCCCCATCAGCGAAGTTGCGGGTACAGCGAGGAGCATGACGCCGCAACTGACCGCCGTCGCTACCAAAAAAAGAATCCGCATATGCATCCTGAACACTTGCACAGCTCCTGATTGGTTACGGGCGGCGAGCAGGTTGACCAGCGAGGGGAGGAGGGTTTCCATGAAGAACGTACTGACCATCGGGGCGACAGAGGCGACGGTCATTATTGCGACATAACGTCCGAGGGCGGCTAGACCTCCAAAGTTAAGGATCAAAACGTAATCGATCCGAGCGCGCAGAAACGAGACGATGCTCACTTGCTGAGTGGCGAAAGAGTAGCGCCAGAACCCGTGTGGGAGATAAAAGAGCGTCTCCGGCCGTCCGCACAGCCGGATTAGACGAAGGGCGCCTATCCCCGTCAAGAGCGCCGTAAGTCCCAGGTAAAGAGTCCAGACAACAGCGGTTGGATGGTTGGATAGCAATGGGCGGGCAAGCAAAAACATTGCGCCGTATACAAAAAAGGAAATAATAGGTAACAACCTGACAAGCGCCTGTGCAAACCGGATGTCCAGTATTCCCTTCAACGACGCAACAATCAAAGAAAATAGAATTGGTACCGGGGCAAGACAGAGAATTACAAAATGAAAACGATCTCCGCTGGTCGTGCCTAATATCAGCCGCATTCCAGCCGGGTACAGATATGCGAAGCTTAGCCAAAATGCCATACTGACGAAGATGACCAGACAATAGGAAGACGTGAACGCGAGCCGGTAAGACAGTTTACATTCGGGTATGAAACGAATGACCACGGTGTCGCCGCCGAAGTAAACAATGGCACTCACCAGGCCGATATACACGCTAAGGAGCCCATACGTTCCAATGGTCTCCGGACCAACACGCGCCAAAATGAGGTTAGCGCCGGCACTGAACGGTACTGCAAGTACCGAAAGCCAGACTGACCAACGCATCCCGGAGAGAATTGAATCGCGTTGATCAAGGGGCACTTGGCCAAGGCTAGCGTAGGCGGCATCGGGGTTATTGGACATGTTATCGATAGTGCTGCTGGTCGGATCCATCTTTTGGGGCATCGTCAGCGCGTGACAAACGAGGATTGTCGCGGCCCGGGCCGCACATTCACTTGGTTTTGATCAGGCTCTGCCTCGATTCGTACGGACTTATGTCAGTATTCATGGTTCGATTACAGTTGAACGGCGTCACGGTGCCGGCTCAAACGCACCCAAAGGCCAGGCCGACAGCTTTCCAATTGTCTGAGGTAGTTTATTGTTTCGGGTCGAATGGGCTTGCGGTAAGGCCGCACTTGCTTTAGTCCGATCACCCCATCCTTGACCCCGCGCAGGTAGGCTTTCAGACAACCCGAGCCGGAGCGAAGCGCAAAATAGAGCATCATCAGAAGCTTCCACGCGAGAAATCGAACCCCGGCAGACAGCGGATAATCCTTGTATGCGATCCATATATAGTTGCGCGTCCAAAAGTAATAAGGCCGTTCATTGGTGCGAGTCTCCGCCGACATCAAATGGCGGACGCGGATATGCGGGGCATAAAGAATCCGGAAGCCCTTGTCAAGCATGCGAAGACCCAGGTCCCAGCCCTCACAGCCGATGAAGAAGGGTTCATAGTATGCCCCGACGATCCGGTAGACTTCAGACCGCGCGGCACATGACCCTTCAACAAAATAGTTTGTTTCGAACTCGGTTTCGCCATATTCGGTCCAGCTCCGGGGATGACACCATTCGCGGATGCGAAGTGCGCCGGTCTTCTCGTCGCCGAGCTGAAAGGCGAGGACGTGGACTTCGGGACGGCGGGCGAAGGCCTCGACGGTCTTGGTTATCTCCAGTGGGCCGTCAAAGAAGACATCGTTGTCCAACGTTATGATGATCTCACCTCGCGCCGCCACAATCCCCGCATTCCGACCTCCGGTAGCGCCGCGATTTTCCGGTAGCTCGATTAACCGAGCTTCCGGCATTGTTACTGTGAGCAAGTCCCGAATGCCGTCTTCTGAAGCATTGTCTACAATGACGATCTCAATATTCGGATAAGCTTGCCTGCGCACCGAATCGAGGCTTCGCAGGAAGGCGTCACGGCGCTTATAGTTGACGATAATGACGCTAACGAGAGGTAGTGACAGTGTTTGGCTCATAATGTGATCTTCGAAGGCCAGCGGTAAGTCCAAGTGAGAGGGAGTTCCCGCTCCCGCACACAGACCGGAACGACGGTACGCGGGACGCAATCCGATCCCGGAAATAACTCGCGTTTAGCCTGAAGCGACTCCGATCCTGAGGAACGTGGATAGTCTCGACGCGGACTGGCACTCGCGCCATCCATACCAGCGGCGCCGCAAACCTGCTGCAATGGAAGGTGTGCGAATGCAAAATACCGACCCGGTTAGCCCTCAGCAGGCGCCAAAGCTTTCAGGCCGAGGCTTGATAATCGATGACACGAGGCGTGAGTCCTATTGCCGCCACGTCGGACGGCAGATCCGGGCGCATCCTTTCAATCAGCTCCGGGGGTGCGATGAGCATCGGAAGGAACAACGGGCGGTTCAAGTGCGTCAGAAGCGTCAACATCTGCTCTTCGACGCCGCCACGGCAGTGCGTATCGACGAAGTGCAGGACAATGATGGGACCACGTTTCATTTCTTTAAAACCACTTCCTCCATGCAATTGTAGATGTCTATGATGCTGCGCATCTGATGACGCGGTAATCTATTGCTTAGGAAAATCGCGTCCGAGTCACGATCGGACGGGTGAAAACCATGCATTCCGACCGGCTTCCAGTGATCCCCATTGAAATCGCTGCGAGCCATCAGCCAACCTGGATCAAGCAGAAAAATCACCTCGCCGTAACGCCTATCCGAAAAGAGGATTCCAAGCCGTTCGAGTTCTTCGTCGTCCACAATTCTCCCACATGATGTTTCTTCAAGTTCGCTCACGACCGACGCTCGTGCGGCCGGATTGAAGAACCAGAAACGCGCCATCGTGGAATCGTAAACCGCAAGATAGTCCTTCGGCATCTTGAAGCCCAGACCGTCAATCTTGCCGAGGAGATCGTATCGCGAATGCACCTCCGTCATCCCATGATCCGACACTATAGTAAAGCTGGCTTCAGGGTCTGTCTTGATTGCCACATTAAATACTTCACGCAGGTGATGATCATACCACGCCAACCGTTCGGTCACAGCTGCTGAATTATCCCGGTAACCATGCAAGAAACGATCGAACTCGCTCAGATATATAAAGAGAAACTCGATATTAGCGGACTGAATATCGTCGCCGGCCTGGCGCACAATCTCAGCGTCGGTCCGGGTGTGATACGAATAGGAACGATACGATATGGCGCGGCGTCGAAGGGTGTCGAAGATCGACACCGAGTTCGGAATTCCTCCTTCTGCATATATGTTGAGCTTCTCGACCCAGTTGAACTTAGCCAGCAGGCCTGGGCTCACGCAACATTCGAACAAGGGTCCCATACCTAGCAGCCGCCTGCCCAATTCTTTAATGAGTTTGCGGGACACCCGGTTGTCCACCAAGCCATCGGGGAGAAACGAGAGCCAACGAAGCCATCGAAAGGGCGAGCCGTTTGGATCATAATAGAGCATGTTCCAATGACCGTTTTGTGCGGGTGGAAGTCCCGTCAGGATGGTGGGTATCGCGCCTGAGCTGTATCCCAGCACGGTCTTGAGTGGTTGACGGATCGGCAGTTCGGCGTTTAGAAATGACCGCTCCTTGATGATCTCCCAGCCTAACGCGTCGATCAAAACAAACACATTGAGGCGAGACCCTTTTCCATAATTCCCGAATTGCCAGCCTAAACTGGTTGAAAGGTCCATTTCGTACCTACGGAATCGACCGCACAACATGCGGGCCAAGGCCGTTTGCGATTCTAAGCGGCAAGCGCTTCCACAATTCGACCGCCAGTTTAACCTTGCTATTGTCGGGTCGAAGCTCTGGCATTGAAGCCCCCGGGGCCAGCCAATAATACCAATACAATGGGCGCTCGGTCGGGTTCCAATGTTGTTTGAATACGTGGTTGCCGCTGCCCGGCGTGCAGCGGCCAAGATCCAGGTTCTTGAAACCTTCCTCGATTGCGCGCTGAATGATGATCCAGTACATAACCATCGGCGCTTCTTTCTTTCGCGATTCCATCAAAGATGCCGCCCATGGCAGTTCTAGGGTAGCGCCATGGGATGTCAAGAAGGATGCGGCGACGGCCTTAGTACCATCCCACAAGGTTAGAATGCGGATGTTCTGAGGAAGACGACGTAGCTGACTTTCAAAGAATAGTTGAGGGTACACCGGTGTGCCAAGATTCCTCATGTTGGTGGCAAAAATGTCGTAAAATGTCGGTATTGCTTCAAGGCCGCCCCATTCAGCACGCAACCCATGCTTCAGGTTATAGCGGATCCGTTTACGTCTGCTCGAACTCAGCCGCGCGAGATAGTCGTCGATGGTAGCCGGCAGACTGATCTCCATTTTCACCTTAAGTGACGTACTGACCCAGTCGATTCCACAGGCATCCCCCTGGCGCAACTCGATATGGCGTACATTCAGTTCGCGGCCGAGTTCGGCCGCGTAGTCGAGCAGATTTGTGCGGATTTCTGTGCTGTCGGCGAGCACTCCGCCGGAACTAAAAAACGGGATCGACACCAACGAATTGCCGAAAAGGCGGCTTCGAATCGAGATCAGCGCAAGGGCGCCGCATATTGTGCCGTCGTCGACGGCGATCAGGTAATGGGGCTCGTGCCCGAAAGTCTCCTGGATAATATCTCGCCAGACCCAGCGATAATACAGGTTGTCTGGAGCCATCCGGCGGGCGTACTCGTCCCACTCTTCGGACTGCGTCGTTTGTTCAATGTTCATACGGCTTTCTTCCAGCGCGGTTCCGACGGCAAAAGCCCGGGAGCCGCATCCTGCACCATGCGTTCGAAAGTCGTGAACTCAAACGTCCGCAGGATGCTCTGCAGCTTGGCTTCCGTTGTGTCAAGATTGACGTAGCTCTTGAAGCGGCGCCAGCGGTTCATTTCCAATCGAGGCTGCGCAGGATCGACTTCTCTGGGATGCACGTAGAATATAACCGGTCTGCCCTGACGAAGGACGCTGTGCGCCATTCTTTGAATCAGTGACAATGGAAACAACCGTAGGTAGCCGCCCCCAAAAAAGCACACCGGCGTTTTGACGACTTCATTGACGGTCATCGGAAATTCAACCAGAGTTCCCGAGGGTGTGGCGATCAGATATGGAGAGTATTGGCCGTTGCGCAATCCCCCGTGCGCGCGGCGCGCAGGAAACACGGAACAGTCATACACGTATCCAGCCCTCAATAGCTCGTCAAACACCCATGTGTTTGACTCAGTCAAGGAAAATCCCGCTGAACGATAGCCGAGAACCTGCTTTCCAGAAATGTCTTCGAGAATATCTTTGGCCCGCAAAGCATCCTCATAGAACTGTTTGGGGGTCAATTGGTACGCCAGGCTGTGTGACCAGCCATGAGAAGCTATTTCGTGGCCCAACTCTTCTGCCAGCACCACCAAGCTTGGGAATCGTTTCGCGATCCATCCCACGAAGAAACATGTGCAACGCACGCCGCTTTCGCTCGCAAGTGCCAGCAAGCGGAGGAAATTGCGCTCTACCCGCGAAGGTAGAGTGCTCCAGGCACTAATTGGCGGCGCCGAATCCAGGTCCAGAACATGAAACCAGTCCTCGACATCGATTGACAACACGCACTGCGGAACGGATTCAGAGTTAAGTGAGTTAAGTAAGGTCACCGTATAAACCCTTTGAACGACGTGAACTCAAGCCCAAAAGGAGTCGACACACTATTAATGAAACGAGCGGGGAGAGCTTTACTGTAGGATCAGTTCACCGGTCCGCGGGAGAGCGTGGGAATCTCCCACACGTCAAAGCGTTTTCCGACGAGGCATTCGACAACCCCGACGATGGCTCCTACGACGCCAAGCATTACATAGAAAGGGACGGCGAGGAGGCGTGACACAGGCCGGCCAGTGAAAGCCATTGCTAAACCTATCCCTGCCAAACCGTAAAATGCAATTTGCAAAACGAGGGCCGACGCGAAGAACAGAGACTGAGAAGCCAGGTGCAGGGAGGCGTATAACATCAGCATCATCGGAATCAAGGATAGCCACCGCATTAGCTTGTGGGAGATAAACTGCCAGCCGCGGAGCCCGGTAAGCACGCCCGGCAACTTAAACATCGCCAAGGTCCCCTGCGCGCAAATCCGACGTCGACGTTGAAACTCCTGGACGGGCGAGTTGGTGTCGCGCTCGAATACGAGAGCGCCGGGCTCGTGGGTTACCCACCAGCCTGAAGCACCCAGCCGAATGGGTAACTCCAGGTCATTCGCCAAATCC
This sequence comes from uncultured Pseudomonadota bacterium, assembly GCA_963805995.1. Lineage (GTDB taxonomy): Bacteria > Desulfobacterota > Binatia > Binatales > Binataceae > JAJPJA01. Next base: position 293,392 of record CAWDWL010000016.1, read on the forward strand.
GGACATAGCTTATGGTACAGTGATGTCCGCATGCAGAAGATTGCGCCATCGCACACCAATACGGAACCGAGCCGGTTTTCCAGGCTCTTTAGCAAGACCTCATAACTCCAGTAGACAGTGGCCCCGTTTGCAACCGCGGGATTGTCTTTTTCTTCAAGTGGCCGTGAGTCTCCGGTTACGCACCCAACCCGCGAATCAGCAAAATGACGCACCATTCGCCGCAACGCGGCCGCGTCCACGTGAGCGTTTGCGTCTGTGAAAAAAAGGATATCTCCGAGGGCAAGTTCAGCCAGTGTGTTGAGTGCGCGATTCTTGCCTCCCCTTCGCTTCATCCGGACAAACCTAACGCGTGGACCGGTTAGCGCCCCGACGATTTCATCCGTCGAGTCGTCCGACGCGTCCGATGCGACCAGAATCTGGAGCTTGTCTGGTGGATAATCCCAGGCCAAGGTCTCGGAAATCTTCCACCCAATATCTTTCGCTTCGTTGCGGGCAGCGATGAGTACCGAAACCGACGGAACCGGCTCTTCGGACAGCACCGGGCGGACTTTGCGCCAAAGACCAACCAAAGCCAGCAGCACAAGGTAACCGGCATAGATATAAAAAAGCCACAACGCTCCTGCAATAAAGACTGTTTCCATGGTCTCAGAGGAAAGAATGTCAGGTCGCCCAGGCGTCAGGGTCTTCTTTAGCGTCGAACTTTAAGGCTTCTCTCGCATTTGGCGTGAAGTCAGTCGCACGCTTTGGATTTGAGGCACCGAAGGAGTGCACGCTCGGTAAGTCAATCTCCGATCGAAGTACGCCCGGGACCGATACACCTCGCCAGTGACACGGGCCCGACCGGGCTCAACCGCGGACTGTGGTCGCGCAAGCTCAGCAATTGTTCGCAGATTGTGAGAGAGAAACAGGATCATCCAGAAAGTAACCACGTACTGAGCCGTGACCGAGGCAGCCGCAACACAGAAGGCAATTAATGCCAACTGCATGGCTAAGCCCAGAGCTGCCACTCGTTCGTTGGTGCTCTTCCGTGCGCCTCGACAGTTGTAAATGGCCAGGCCAACAATGGCGAGAAACAAGAGGAGACGAAATACTCCTGTTTCGGCTGCGATTTGGACGTAGGTATCGTGAGCTATATAGCTTCGTCCGGCAGTGCTGAGTAGATCCGGGTTATAATTGGGCGCGACGCTTTTGAACCGATCCAGCCCGATGCCAACCAGCGGATGCGCCAGAACCATGTTCCAGCCCGCCCGCGCCAATTCGACATGGGTGCGGGTTGAGTTCTCAGCGCCATTGGTCGCCTCGCCGGTGAGTTTGATGCTCTGAAAGCGCTCTAACAGACCCGCGGGCGGGAACAACACGATCAACGTGGCCACCATAGCGACCGCACCGATTGTGAGAGCCTTACGGTGGGAGTACACGATGGCGCTCAAAGCCATGATGGCCGCGGCGATAAGACCGGCGCGGGATTCCGTAAGTACCACTGCGACGCCCATCAACATTGCGCAGACGAGGCCAAGGCGCCTCCACAAAGTGCCGATCTCATTGCCCGCCAGCCAGGTAGCCAAAGGAATTCCCGTAACAAGCGTCAGCGCTTCATAGTTTGAGTCCTGTTCCAGGCCGGCAGGATTGGTGGAATGTTGCAAAAAGTGCTCTTTGTAGACCCACAGACTGGCGAAAGCCGAAATCATAATGAGAACCCGAATTGTTGTGACCATTCGGTCTTCGCTGGTTACGAGCAGTCGCATCGCAATCAGAAGTAACGCGAGAGAAATCAGGGAGGAGATCGACTCAGCCGGCGACGGGAGCTGAAGCGCCAGCACTTCAATAATGGGAATCGTGCAAAAGGCAAGAAAGAGAACAGAAAGAAAGTCCGACCTCTGACCGGGCTCATTTGAATGACGTCTTGCAACGATTGCAAATAGTACGACCGACAACCCTACGATCTTGACCGGGGTGACTACCAATGGTCCCAACTGGAAAAGCACGCTTCCCACTCTTGGATCGTTGTGGAATCGGTTCAGAAAGAGCATTAAGTAAAGAAGATACATCGTGGTGTGTCTTGTGGCGTTGACGACCAGGACGATCGAGATGGTTGCTGGGTCAGCATCGCGAGTACTTTTCTGGATAGTAGCTCCGGACTGCCGAACGCGGCAGTTCGAAGCGATTGAAGGCGATGCCATAGATCGGAGTTCCCGCCGTTTTGTCGATCGTTTGCCGGACAAGAGCACGTGGCGTGCTATTGGCCGAAACGACTAACACGATGGCGTCGCTAAGACCATTAAGAATCTGCGACTCAGGAACGGCCGCCGCTGCGGGAGCGTCGATAATCACAAAGTGCGGTGGCGCCAGCGAACGGGCCTCGCCGATGAACTCCCGCATCCGGGGACCTGCCAAGGCCTCTATCGGTGTATAGCTGGCGCCGTCGGCGGGAACGAGCAAGAGTCCCGGAATCTGCGTAGGATGCAGGCAGCTGCTAAAATTCACTTGCTCGGTCAGGTAACTGAGGAGTCCCCGCATCGGCGCTAGATTAAAGGCCCGATGCAGAGTTGGGGACCGCAGGTCAGCGTCGATGAGCATGACACGGTTACCGATGCGCGCGAGGCTTGCAGCAAGATTGATGGCCGTGAAGCTTTTGCCCTCTCCGCTGACGGCGCTGGTCAGTATGAAGACACACTTGTGATTTTTCGTCGCCCAGTTTTGCATTCCGACCGCAAATAGGTGAAACTGCTCTACCACTTTTCGATAATTGGGATCGCATCTGCCAACTACCAGAGCCGGTCCGCGAACGTGCGCGGCCGAAGAGGGATCGGCACTTTCCAAGGCTGGTAGGGCGGGATGGTCAGGCGCCGAGATGTTGTCGGATAGACGGGCTTTGACAATTGGGATAAGCGGGTTCTCACGCTCCCCAGTCTTTTCAGGCCTCTGATGCTTACGATCAAAGGTCTCGTTCGGGTCGGGTGGTTGGTTCTGCGCCCTCGTTAACGCTTCGTATACTCGGCTCATGTGTGAACTCTCTGGCGGCGAATTAGGCCGCGCCGCTTACGCCAGAAATCACAGATGTTTGTGTTCCGCCGGCGCCGGTCAGCCAGGACAGTGAATGAGAGAAAAGTGTGGCGACCCGGGCCATCAGCGGCGTCAGCGAGGAGGGCGGATCGGTCGCTATTGCCAGTGTCGCGAGCATGACAACGACAACCGTGACGGTCAGGATGGCAGCGAAAGTAAGTCGGCGTTGATGTCTTTTGGTCGCATGGGCAAAACCTGAAAATACGGCCGGTCTTGGATCTTTAGGGTGACTGGCAGCTTTGACGAGCCTCAGGTCCGCGGCGACCTCCTGGATCTCAGGGCGATCGATCGTGAGACTTCCCTTGGCGTAACCCACGAGCATGGCGTTGTCGCAAAGAACGTTGATCAATCGCGGCACGCCCTCGGAGTAGCGATACACGAGGTCGCATGCGGCGAGCGTAAACGGGGAATGCTGCGTTCCTGCCTGGCGAAGGCGCGACGTGATGTAGCGACTCGTGTCCGCCTGTGACAAGGGACTCAGCGAGTAGCGGAATACCAGGCGTTGGCGCAGGGCCCGTAGTTCCCGGGTTTCGAGCATTGCGTCCAACTCAGGCTGCCCCGCCAGGATTACCTGGAGCAGTTTCGCGTTAGACGTTTCAATGTTGGTTAGAAGGCGTATTTCCTCCAGGACTTCGAAGGGAAGAGCGTGCGCCTCGTCAAAAACGAGAACCACAGTGCTACCGTTGTCGAACGTCTTGAGGAGGTGTCGATTGAGCTGGGCTACCGGGCTGGTGGCGGTCCCAAGATTGATCTCCAGATCATCGGCAATCGCGCTATATAGCCCGCCAACGCTGCGCGGTGGATTGAAAACAAAGACGCTCTGGATGTTGGTATCGACCGTCTCAAGCAAGGTTCGCAGCAGCATGGTCTTTCCTGTTCCAACTTCGCCGGTCAGAACTGCGAACCCCTTTCGCTCCTGCACGACGTAACGAAGTTGCGCAAGGGCCTCACGGTGCGGTACTGAAGCGTAAAGAAAACTCGGGTCAGGGCTTAACCTGAACGGCTCACGAGAGCAATGATAATAGTGGTCATAAACTGCCATTAGTTTCGCAACCACGTGGCATAGGCGAGAGCTGAACCGGCGATTATCAACACACTGGCGCACGAAAGAACTAGGGCTTGAATGGTAGCTTGGCGCTGTTCTTTATCCTCATCGACAATCGGAAGGGCGGCGGTCACGGCTATCCCGAAGTCGGACTCGATCTCCTCGGGCGTCTTGTAAGAAGTATCGGTCAGGAAAAGACCGAACGGCAGCGCCAAAGCCGCAGCCATGCTAAACAGTATTCCCGCAGCAAAGATGACGATGCGATTTGGGGATTTAGGCGTGCGCGGCAAGCTGACCGGATTTAGCAACTGTAGACGCTCGTCCTGCTGACGTTTGTCAAGATTTCGGCGAAGTTCAGCCGCCATCTGCTTCTGCCCCAGTTGATGGTATTCGGCCGATAGGGCGTCATAATCGCGGCTGAGCGCGCCGACAGTCTGGGCATGTTCGGGCGTGACCGCTATATTGTGCTGAAGGTATTGTATTTTCTGATTGATCGCGGCCGTTTCCTGTTCGAGCCGAGCTTGGTAGGGCGAGGTACCTTCATTCGAGACGCTTTTACCTTTGTTGCTTTCAGGTTCTGACTTTAATTTAAGTTTGAGACTGGCGATCTCCACCTTCAGTTCTACAATGTCCGGATATTCGTCGCTGTATTCGGCCCTGAGATGGGTCAGCTTTAATTCCAATGACGCGAGTTGTTGCTCCGGGCCGACCTCGTTTGAATTCTGGATTGTGGCCAAGGGATTCAATGCCATCCGTTCATCGCTCATCCTCAGCTGTTCCTCGAGCCGGTCGAGTTGCTCAAGGTTAGCCGGTAGGTCCTCCGGCAGGCTGCCCTGATATCGCTGCTCAACAATCCTCATCTGCTCCGCCTTCTGGTCAAGCCTGGCGCGCAGTTGGCTAACTTGGGTCTCCAAAAAGTGCGCAGCTTCGGTGACCCGTTCCCTCGTTTCCTTCTGACCCTCCTCGATGAAGCGTCTTGCCAGTTCGCTGACCACGCGCTGAGTGACATAACGATCCGAGTATTCGAAGGAGATGGTGAGCACTACTGGTGACCTTCCTTGGGAGTGGTTGCCATCCCACTGTATCGTGTCAGGCGGCACCACGAGTGTCATCTTCTTCCGCATGTACCGAACCAACCGGTCCAGTGATCCACGTGAGTGGTCCGCTGACGATTGCACGTTGTAAAGGCCGAATCGAACGATGAGCTGTTGCAGCCAAGCATCGGTAAAGGCGGTCTGAGCTACTTCTTCGAGTTGGTCGGCAAGTTTTAAATTGTCGGGCCGCTCGGACGCGGCAGACACATAGTTAGACTCCACCCGGGGAGGCTCGATCATAATCGCAGCGGAAGCGACGTACACGTTTCGAAGCAGCACCGCCAGGCATACCGTGATACTGAGACCAGAGGCGAATAACCCCAGCGCTGCGCGCCGGTGCCGGTATAGAACATCCACATGGGGAGTCAAACTATAAGGTGCGACGCTGAACGGTTTGTACTCGGTCAATCTAGCACCCACTTCAGTGGCGAGGCCTGAAAGGCAACGCCGATGAGAAAGACGTTCGTCATGACCGTTTGTCCCGGTGAAACCATTAGGGTCGCGGCGGCGGGTCCATTGTCGAGACTACGGAACCCATAGTATTCGGCGGTAATTGAGATGTGACGGGTTAGTCTGTAGCTGGCGCCGGCCGCATAGGAAAAGGTATAACCATCAGTTCCAATGCCGCTAAACTTAAAGTAGCCGATATTAGCGAACAGGGTGGTACGGCGCGTCAGTCGGTATTGAATGAGCGAGCTGACCGTAATGTTGTTGGTCTGACCCCCAATGCCGGCGCTGAGTCCCGACGTTTCTCCAGCCGAAGCTTTGAAGTTCAAACGTTCTCCCGTGTAATTTGCCGTCAACAAAAAACCCGGTTCGATCTTGGTGCTGCTTGAAAACACCGAGGTGCCAATGATTCCCGACGAATTGGACGTGATTCGAGGTCCAGCCGACGCTTCCAGGGAGAATGGCGTTCCACCTCCCCATCCGAGGCGAAGCGCGGGCATCTGGCTCTCGGACGAAGGCACGTTGTTACTAAAGCGAAAGTCATCGAACTGATATCCGGCGCCAACCGTGAAACGCTCGCCCCAGAGCCGATCGACGGCAAACGAACCACCCTGATCGAAGCTAAGCCCGGTGATCGTCGTGTTGGTGTTGGAGGAGTTCGAATTGGCGGAGAAGCAATCTTGATGAACCTCACTAGTTAAGATAAGGCTGTCGCCGCGTAGATACTGAAGCTGAGCTGAAAAATTGTTGCTCTCGGTAGCCGAGTTATACAGCAAAGCCGCCATCAACTGTGGGCCTAACGGCTCGGTGCTATCGGTAAAAAACTGCGCGCTGGTGGCGTTCCCTCTTAGAAAGGTATCTGAAATTCTGAGCGTGGCAGCCTGGGACAGGTTTTCGGTATCGTTCGCCTGTATGAAGTGATCGCGGGCAAATTGGTCGAGATTTGAATATGACGCATTCTCTGAGAGATACGTCGAATAATTCAGATAAAAGTCGCGTTTGGGAGATTGCGCTTCCAGCTTGGCCCCAAAAAGTTCCGCAGTGATCCAATCCGCCTTCCTATTGTTTGCGGTGACTCCCACGTTGGTGTTGTAAAGTTGGTCAAACTCGGCCGCGGGAAAGACTGAAATCTCCATCGCGAACGGTGAGCCAGGCACCAAAACCAGGAGCATCCCCACCACCGCAAACAATTTGCGCTTCATTTGTGGTGCTCCCTTAGTGGTGCCACTGGTTGCCTCTAAGCCAAAAGATTTTGGAATTCGGCGCAGCGCGTCTGCGGGATCAAAGAACTGCAGGCCTCTGATGCAACATTCGTCGGCTTGCGAATGACCCAGCCGCTTTCGGCCTGACTGGGTCTGCCCAGGATACCGGTTTTCTTTTAAGGGGAAGCCACGAACACTCAGAGGCGGAAAGCCTAACTGGTTAATCCCGAGGCGAAGCAAGGCACCGCGCCGGCGGTCAGCACCTCGTCCCACCTAAACCGAACCACGCTCGCGCGTAAGGGCCTTGATGACAGCCTCAAAATCAAATCGATAAAGCGCTCCGACCCTCAGCGCTGGAAGCCGTCCAAGCTTAGCCATCCGCCTTATGGTGCTCGGGTGACAGTTAAGGCGCTTTGCGAGTTCGTCGATTGACAACATTCTAGACGTGTTAGTGTTCACTGCATTCCCTTCGGCACCGCTCCCTGGTATCTTGCGCGCCTTGCGCCTAGACCTCGCCAACACTCCTGGGGTCGCAGCATCCATTTAGATTTCCGACACTGACTGTTAAGGCACCATAATGGTGTCGCCGCGGCTGATCGGCACGTCGGCGCTCAGATCGCCATCGGATGCCACCATTTTATAGTTGACGGTAAGTTCTAACGGCTTAGCATCAAGGTGCCGGATTATTTTGATCTTGCGTAGGTTGGCGAACTCAGTCGGTCCGCCAGCCTCTGCCAAGGCCTGTGACAACACTTCGCCGGATGACAACTGGTACTTACCGGCCCGCTTTACCTCCCCGAGCACGAAGAAGATTTGGCTGCCGGGATTGGCGACACGCACCGTAACATTCGGGCCATGGAGGTAGCGCGACAGCTTCCCGCTCATGTGTTTTTGGAGCTGATCCGTTGTAAGGCCCGCGGCCTCGGTCTGACCGATGAGCGGTACCGTAATCGTACCGTCGTCGGCCACGTGCAAGCGACCGCTCAGTTGATCGTGCCCCCAAACCAACACGTCCAAAGAGTCCCCTCTACCTATTCGATATGGACCCGGATCCGATTGATCGGGAAGCTCGACGACTTTCATTTGCACGGGCTTGCCCCCAAAGCATCCCAAAGTGCTCAACGTCATCCCAGCCGCACAGACAACGGCCATAAGCACGCGGGCACTTAAGCGTCGGTGTTGACCGCGCCGGCGCTTGTGGTCTTGGTATGTCTCCATCTTCCTCATCTCACGTCTCCAAACCCTTTGACATCGTGTCTGCAAGGTTGGGTTCTCTGACGACCCACCATGGTCGTCTGAAACGAATGCGCCCGGTTCCAACGCAGAGAGGCGCAGGTCGAATCGTTGCATCGAATTCACAACTTAGAGCAGCAATCATGAGTGTTTGATTTGACCACGCGTCCGCCATGCCATGCCGCGCGAGCAGGGCAACTATGGAATTGATACACTCTCCCATCGAAACCATCTCTTGAAGCGCATGACGATCTGCGGTGTCAGCAAGTCCACGAGTTCTTCGCTAGGGACGACAAGCTACCTGCTATGGGCACCCAGAGGTTCGATTGGGTGCAGGCGAGTCGTTCTTCGATAGAACTCCGTACGACCGCGGAGGCTAATCCAATCGAAGCACGATCGACTGCAGTGGGTTCAAACGTCTAGCGACTTTTCTGTGGTAACGAGAGGAAAGCACTTTAACCCTTAATAACGCAGATGGGCGACAAACAAGATAATTTTAGCAATGCGGTGATCCTGCCTGGCCTTGGAGCTGCGTATCGCAAGAACAAGCCCTAGAACCACGCCTTCAATTCACCATGGTTGAATGTGCCCCTCAATGTCCGGAACCAATTTTCAAACTTTCTCAACCGGCGCTTTTCTAAAGGGTTTCCGATGGGCGTTTATGTCTCGCTAAAAAATACAGTCCATTGGGCCAGACGCGCCGAAAGACCCTCCGACAGTGCGATAGACACACTTTTGACACCCGAGACACTCTTGTTACTGACACTATGAGATCGAGTGAGCGATCGAGACTTGAGGTGGCCCCAAAATTTCGACAGCTGGCTAAGGTACATCCTGCCCCCTAAAATTCCCGCCACAAGCGGGCTAGGAGGCAGAAGATGTCAGCACGCAGGCGCAGTCGAGCCCGAATCGCGCAAGGCAGGGCACGGCCTAAAGGTGGAGGGGACCGGATGGAAGCCGAGGTAGGTGTTGGCATCGACGTAAGCAAGGCAGGGTTGGATGTAGCTTTGGGCGCGCCGGGCGAATTGTTCAGCGTGGCCAACGACTCCGAGGGGATTAGGGCAATCATCCAACGGCTGGGTAAGCTTGGGGTTGCCCGCGTGGTAGTTGAAGCCAGTGGGGGCTTGGGGACCGCCGTGGTGGCCGAGCTCGGTTTGGCGGGATTGCCGGTGGTGGTGGTCAACCCGCGGCAAGTGCGTGACTTCGCACGTGCGATCGGGCAGCTGGCCAAGACCGATCGCCTCGACGCGCGGGTGCTGGCGCTGTTCGGCGAACGCATTCGTCCCGAACTGCGCACCTTGCCCACTGAGCAGGAGCGGGAACTCAAGGCGCTGGTGGTACGGCGCCGCCAGGTGATTGAGATGATAGTCGCCGAGCGCAACCGCCTGGCCGGCGCGCCCAAGGTGGTGCAGCGTCAGTTGCGCAGCCATATCGACTGGCTGCTCAAGCAGCTTCATCGCCTGGACCACGACCTCGATCAGGCCCTGCGCACCTCGCCTCTGTGGCGCGAACAGGAGGACCTGCTTAAGAGCGTTCCCGGAGTAGGCACGGTGTTTGTGCGTCACGATGCTTTCGACCCTGCCCGAGCTCGCCCGTCTTAATCGCAAGCAAATCGCCGTCCTGGTTGGGGTAGCACCCTTGGCGCGTGACAGCGGCACCCTGCGCGCTACTCCGATTGTTACCGGGCGGAACGAACCAGCTCCCGGGGGACTTCCACCCGCTGTGGACCAGCGCCTTTTCACGGCGCATTCTTGCTTTGAGGCTAGCTGTCAACACATCGGGTCCGGCGCCGCCTCCATTCCAGCGGGCAGCCCTACAGTTGCTGGTCCCGCCTCCTAAATAGCTCGACGGTCTCTGATGGACATGTCTCCAACCGTCTACTAGTTACCTGTAACCGTTAAAATGGTATCAGGCATGATCCGGTGTTTGTGGTTGCGATAGGTCCACTTAATGGGCTTGGCATTACGGTTGTAATGGCGGATATAACGCATGAGTTTGCGCGCCAGGTCCTTGACCGAGGATACGACTCCACGGGCAATCACGTCGCGTTCAATTTTAGCGAACCACAGTTCGATTTGATTAAGCCACGAAGAGTAAGTCGGGGTGTAGTGGATGTGAGCGTTGTTATGGGTACTGAGGAATTCCTGGACTCGGGCGGTAGCCTTGGCCTCGAAGTCCGGATCGTCGGAAGCCATATTGCCCGCGGCGCGTCCACTTCAGAATCCTGGCTTCCAAGCGCGGCGTGCGCTGGTCTACCGCCCGGCCTGCGTGGCGCGAATAAAGTCCCGCTAGACGCTCGGCCAAAAACCGTCCCTTCCAGCGGCTATTGTAGCTGGCGTTGCAACCCAAGACGCGGCGGATCCCATTGTAGGAGCGCTCCGCCGCCAACATCCGGATCAGCCGCGCGCGACGCGCATCCTCGGCCCGCGCACTGCGCGAACGCGTCCGCTCCACCAATTCGTTTCGTTCCGCAGACGTCAGCCGGATGCTCGCTTCTTTCACACTCTATCGACTAGCAAAATACCGCTCCCAACTTCAATGTTACAAGCCACTAGTGTGGCGCCGACCATGAGTTCGAGACAGTATTGGATATGGTGTTCGGGGTCGGTGAAGTCTGACGCAAGATGGTTGCGGTTCTAACGTCGCGGACCCCGTTCTTATGTGGCTGGGCGGCCAACGCCTCGAGCAAAATATAATGCTTGCCCTGGCGCGCGAGTACGTTCTGATCGAGCATCTCTGCAATGAGCCGGCTCACCATTGGACGGGAACTCGCAATCATTTCGGCCAATGCTTCATGAGAGAGTTCATGGGTCAGCAGAATACCCCTGGAATCCTTGACCCCAAAGCGATCGGCGAGCTGGCGGAAGATGAGTTCCAGACGTTCCTTAAAGGACAAGCCAAGAAAGCGCGCATAGTACGCATATGTAGAGGACCATGAAGAATTGAGCAGCTCGATTAAGGAGATAAGCCTTTGAGGAGCCAGCCGCTGCAGTGCCCTCATCACGTGGTCGCGCGTGAAGAGAGCAACGGCAGATTTCGTGACCGCGTCGCATTCAAAAGCCTGGGTGTGATGTCCTCCGGGGCCACCGATGGCTGCGAAGCCGATGATGTCGCCGGGACCAGCAAGTTTGACCACCACGCGGCTACCGTTGGCGTTCGGATAAGAGACCTTAGCCAGGCCGCTGAGAACCCAGAAGATAACGTCGGCGCTTGACCCCTTGAGGAAAATCGACGCTCCCGGTGCGTAAGAAACACAGTGGCTGTGATCGATCAGTTCGGTTACGCATTCAGGGGGCAGCTTCCAAGCCGCCAATTCGTCGACTAGACGTTGTTGCGCTTCATGGTGTGTCGCTTTAATCATATGACTTCCAGTCAGGCGTTAAAGCCAAGCCATCCATCTATCGGAGCCATCCGGATCAGGGTTGCTCCAAACAGTGCTCGACTGATGAAAGGGGATGGAACTGTGAATCCCTGCCGATTCATTCGACATTGGTTTGTGTCGGCTCTCTGTAGACCGAACTGCTAAAATTAGCGACAACCTGGCCCGACCTCGGTGAAATAGGTCACGTAAATGCGGCTACTCGACGAATTCTTCCAAGGGTCCTCAAAATAGCATTAGACGAGGATAGGTCAATAGTCGGGTAAGTTTGGGTATGTGAGTTCTCGTGAATATACAAGCAACTCTAATGAAAGTGGTCGTTTATGAAAATATCGTACTGTAGGATTGAAAAAGTATATCGCGCGGTAGCGTTGAGATAGAGTCCCTTTTTTACCGGGATTTTGTCAGGTGCGAAGGTACACAATACATTATGTGAGACTGAACCTGTGAAGGGGTAGCAGGCTCTGTGGAGCTAATCGGAGTGGTGCCTAGCTCTGAGAATTAAGACGAATAGAGGGTGAGACGATCGTAAAGTTGGAGAGAAATGGGATTCAAAGACAACAATAAGACTATTTTCTGACTTTCTTGCCGTGGCACCACTTTTATGGCGTGCGAGGGACCACTACCGTCTAGAGCAGCGGAGGATTGGATGGTACGGGCGCTGAACTGGAGCCAGTAAGATCCCTGCTCGGCGGCGTCCGAGTGATGCGGGTCGGTCTCGGCGGTTAAGTCAGGATTGATCGTAGCAGCAAGAACTTGGCATCGCGCTGGAGCGATCTCAGCACCACTTCGCTGTTTTTATTTAGTCCTTAGGGGAAACAGCAGTGTGCGGCGGGGCACTCAGGATTGATAGCATCATTTAAGGCCCTGGGCAGTGGAAACTGCCCGGGAAAGTACTCGTGTGCATTTGCGAGTCTCAGCTGCGCTCTTGAGGACGCTCGGCGACGAAAGGCTTTGAAAATGGTGTCGGGCTCGTTGGTCGAGTGCCGCAACGGCGGCCTGCGAGGGGAAGGGGCTCTTCAGGTAGCGTCGGTGCGGGCTGATTGGGGCTCGCTAAGTGGCATCCGTTTCGATCATCAGGTTTGCCAGTTGAGCGAAGGTGCGATATTCCACTTTGCCGCCCTACACCGAAGTTTGTCGGTCGTCCCCGAGTTTAGTCCGCTGACTGGCTGATGGCGCGTGTCTGGTAAACCGGCGGCTCCGTCCCCGGCTCCAGCGCTGACGGCTCCTGTGTCAAGATGCGGCGGGGCAGCATCCATTCGAGTCATTGCAGCGGAAGAAATGCCCACGCCCAGTTATGATCTCCTGAAGTTGGCGTCGAACAGGTCTACGGATTGCACGCGCAGTTTGCGCAACGCCCGGGTTCGAACCTGGCGAACGCGTGCCCGGCTGAGACTCGCTGGCTGGGTCGCGGGATGACCCGCACGATCCGGGTCAGATCCCATCTCGAAGCGCGCGCGGATAATTTGCTGCTCGCGTGGAGACAATATTGTGAGCAACTGTCTGATCTCGTCGCGAAGATCTGATTCAAGCGCCGCCTCCAAAGGAGAGCATGTGGCGTCGTCCGCTATAAGATCGGCGATCGACTTGTTGCCGTCTGGGCCGATCGGATCTTCAAGCGAGATGGTTTCGACCGCGCTCAACGATCTTTGTATTTGCTCCAGGGACATTTTGGTACTCGCCGCGAGTTCTGCGGGCATCGGTTCACGTCCGAGACGATGGGCTAGGAGAGCTCTGGCGCGTATCAAACGGTTGTTCGCCGTAATCATGTGCGATGGTATTCGGATAGTGCGTCCGTGAGCAATTATCGCCGCGACCATCGCATGTTTAATCCACCAGGTGGCATAGGTCGAGAACTTGACCTCGCGGCGGTGGTCAAACAGTTGAGCGGCTCTGATGAGTGCAATGTTGCCCTCCTGGATCAGATCCAGGAAGGCAATCCCGCGGTTCCAGTAGCGCCTTGCGATGGTCACTACGAGCCCCAGATTGGCCTCAGTCAGCTCTTTGACCGCGCGGGTTATCTTGCCCTCAGTCTCTTTGATCGCCTTCAGATAAAAGCCGCGTGACTGTTTTTCGGTATCGCCGATGTCGTCGAGCTGAGCTTTGCACGGTTTTGAGAGGTAGACCCGAAGCTCGCCGATGAGCAATTCGCGTGCATGGGGCGAAAGGCTGAGTGACGTGATATCACTCTGTGCCGTTTCCGTGGCTTTGCTTTCTCCTTGATCTGCCGCTTGCAGGCTGCGGCGTTGGAGGATCTCTGCGAGGCATTTGAGCTCCTGGCACAATCTCATGGACTTGGCCGACGCCAGGCGCCCTTTGGCAGGTGCCTCGTCAGGTAGCAGGCTAGCTTCGATTGCGTCGAGACTATCGTCCTGATCCGCATCCTGGTGGTCGGCACGATCGCTTTCGATACGCTCCGACACTCGGATCACGCAATCCAATATTCCTGGCACGCTAAGCAAGAGGTCGTCGAGGTTGCGTTCGGAGGCCTCGATTTTCTTGGCGACCTCGATTTCTTCGGCTCGTGTTAACGGAGTCAGGCTGCGGATCTCGCGCAGATAGAGACTTACCGGGTCGAGCTGCGATCGGCCGTTAAGCGCTTCATCGAGAGGTTCGTCGGGTTCCATTTCACCGTCAGATTCGACGAAGTGGTGCTTCGTGCCTGTTTTACTTGGACTTTGTGGATCGGGATCTTCGTCGAAAACTGGTATCCCATCAGGCTCCTCCAGAACGCAGGATTGGTCGCCTGGCATTGTCTGAAGGGTCGCAAATTGGTTGCTTCCGATTCTTTTAGGTTGCATCGCTTTTTTCCTTTACAAATAGGGCCAAAAAACCATCATCAATCGCAGCGTCGCCATCCATCGGAACGCGCGTTCGCAGGAGGTCAGCGATCTACTTGATGTATTACTAAGTCTCTCACTACGAAGACGATGGATAATTATTCACTTTAGTAGTCAACAACGCAGCTGCGTTCATGCTAAAGCATAATTAGAGAATACTTTCGCATAGTTCAAGACCCGCGAAGAGATTTTTGAGCACGGGGCGCACACTTAATGCCTTCTCGTATGAATATCATTTCATCTGCCGGTCCAATCGGCCTAGGTGTGATTGCCAAAGTTGACGACTCTCTTTGACGTTTCTGGTGAAAAGTGACCACACGGGAGCGTGATACTATCCAAGAGGATAGGAGCCCAGGACGAGACGTCCAAATTACACGTGGTAAGTTTTAGCAAGTGCGGACAGGTGGTCCTCAGTTCGTTTTGATGAAACGGACTCGGCTCTCCCAGTAGCGTCGATCCCTGGATAGAGATCAATGACGACCCTTCGAAGGTTACTAAACGCCACGGGCAGTGTGGAGACACGCGGCTTCGAGGTCGGACCGGTGCTCGGAACGGCCACCGGGGCGCCGAATCGTCGGCTAGCTGGCGCTGGACGTGGGAGAGAGCATCGGTCGAGCAGTGAGAGTGCGCGGATTCTGCACCTTCTTCTTACTCCGTTTCGCGGGGGCGCAGAAGAACATGCCCTCTCGCTCCTGGCCGAGCTTCGGAACTATGGGTTCACGCCATTCGTAGCCGCGCCGGCTCCTCTATTGGAAACCATGGCGCCGCAACTGGCCGCGCTCCGAGTGAGCAGTATGGTTGTTGACGCGCCATCGCGGCCTTTTCATCGGACTCGTCTTATCACTCGGTTGGCGTCGATGATCGGAAGAGAGAGAATCGACGTCGTTCACTGCCATTCGGTTCTGGGGAGTCTGTTTGCTATTCCTGCAGTGCGCATATTTAGGGGACGTTCGATAATCGAGACCTGCCACGGTCGTGAGTTTTGGCGGGAGGGAAAGAGATTAAAGGGCAACTTTTGGCTCGACCGCCAGGCCAGCCGCTTCGTCGACCGATTTATTGGCGTCTCCCAGGCTGCCGCGCGATTCCTGAGGGAAACCAAAGGAATTCCCGGAGACAAGATCGTGGTTATTCGCAACGGCCGGGACCTAACCTCGGTGATGCCGCCCAAGTCAGAAGAAACTGCTAAAGCGCGAGCTGAACTTGGCTTGCGCAATGAACAGATGGTTCTGTTGTTGGGGCGGCTCGCCAAGGAAAAGGGTCACGCGTTGTTGCTCGATGCACTCAAGGCGCTCGGGCCCCGTCGTCCCTCGCTGATTGCAATGTTCGCTGGTGTTGGTCCTCTCGAAGCGGAGCTGAAGGCGCAATGCGAAGCTGCCGGCTTGAGCGGCCGGGTCCATTTTCTGGGTTATCGGCAGGACTTGCAGAGACTCCTGGCTGCGGCAGATTTGGTGGTCTTGCCGTCGCTTTCGGAAGGATTACCGTTGGCGGCAGTCGAGGCCCTTGCCGCCGGACGTCCAATCATTGCCACGGACGTGGGCGGAACGCCGGAAGTAGTACTGGATGGGCAGACCGGTCTACTTATCCCCTCCAACAATTCCGCCGCTCTCGCCGACGCGATGCATCGCATACTTAGCGACCCCGCTCTGGGACTTCGACTCGGGAGGAATGGCCGCCTCTTCGTTGAACGTAATTTTGACGTCCGATTCCAGGTGGAACGCACCATGGCATTGTATCGCGACCTGACGAACGGAACGATAACGCGCCCGCAGAAATGGCGGACGAAGGGGTGCCAAATAGCCGTTCCAGCCGTAGAGAGTTCCAAATCGTCAAAATCAGTGGGCGCGATCGATAGTATCGACCCTTCATTCTAAAGTTTGCGGAGCAAAATTCCCATGTTCGTGGTAAATCCCCCCGGTTGTTTTCCGCTATGTGTGGACTCTCGGTTCCAGGCTGACGCAGTGCGTGATCTGGAGCACGTATCAAGGAATGTACGCGAAGCCACACGATCCATTCCCGTCCTGGGTCTGGTTCTGACCGGAAGCGTTGCCCGCGGCGAAGGTACCCTTATAGCCGACCCGGCCACTGGGAGTCGCTGGCTGGGCGATATGGAGTGCTCGTTGATCGTGCCCCCGGGCACGTCCGCTCAGCGAATCGACCGCATCCTTCACATCGTCGAGACGCAACTGAACAAGGATTTCACAGAGCAGCGCCGGGGACTCAAGACGGGTTTGACCCGGATGACGGCCTCTCAGCTCGGGCGTCTGCGCACGTCTATATTCAATCGCGAATTTCTGGAACACGCAAAACTCTTGTGGGGCACCCCATCGGCACTGCCGATGCCGCTATGGTGGGTCAACGGAACTCGGGAAGTACCCAAGCGTGACGCTTTACGCCTGCTCAACAATCGGACGATACAGCAGATCGCAGCGCGCATGAAGCAGGAAGCCCTAGACCTGGAGCCGCTCTCGGCGGAGTACGCAATCAATAAATTCTGGATCGAGCTAGCGACATCGCTTTCGGTTTTTCTCGGCTGCTATCGCACCACCTACCGAGAAAGGCAGACCGCCATTGAGAATCTCTTGAGTTCGCAGCCAGAAATATTCGGAAGCGAGTTCAGCGAACTATTGGTGAGTCGACTACGGGAGGCGATGGCAGTCAAGTTTGGTCAGACCCCTCGGATGCTTGGGCCTGTTGACCAACGCTTCGACGAGGTTGCGCGGGCTGCCTCTCGGATTTGGTATTGGGAGACCGCGCAAATGCTTAACGTTGACCCAGGTGACTCGGACTGGCGACTCGTGATTAGCCGGTTGCGACGTCTGGAGACCGCCAGCCAGCGTATCCGCGATTGGATGAGGCTTTTGGTCCGCGACCGGGGACTGCGCCATCTGACGCCGTATAGTATTCGCACCATGAAGGCAGCTTTGTCCGCCGGTTCGCTCGCCAATGCCATTTACGGTGCCGGCTGTTTGCTTGAGTTTTTCTGGGAAGACATTGGCTTGGAACACGAGCCGGGGCCGCAAATCGCACAGACTTTGGGAACTTTTTTCGGTCTTCAGCCGGGGTCGGGACAAATGCATCGTCTTACGCTGACGTACAGTGCACAAACCGCATGGGATCGGCATCTCCGTTTCTCCGCAGCCTAGCGGTTCAGATAAACACCATGCCATCTAAATCTTTACCGCTGAACAGGTCCGCCAGAGTCATATCCCGCAAACGGCACGCTGTTAGGAGTGTATTGCGCGCCGTTAGCCGCCTTGCCGCGCGTCGTCAAAAGACGCGAACTATAGTTCTTATGTATCATGCCATCGGGAACTCGCCCTATGGCTTATGCCCCAAGGAGTTTGAGGCTCAGATGCGGTACCTCAAGGCGCATGCGCGGGTGGTATCGTTGGATACTATTTTAAGCGGCCGCTATCACGATGCTGCGGTACCGCTTACTTGCGCGATAACCTTCGATGACGGTTACGCCGGTGTATACGACTACGCGTATCCAATTCTCCGCGACGCTGGTTTTGAAGCGGTGGTGTATGTGACCACATCGGCGCTCGATCTGGACGGTCCTCAGAATCGTGCCGAAATTCCAGGTTTTTTCCCCGGCGAGCCGACACTGACTTGGGCGCAAGTACAAGAAATCAGTCAAGACGGCATCACTATCGGCTCCCACCTGTGTCATCATCTCGACATGAGAAAGCTGAGTCCGGCGACCGGTTTGCAGGAACTGGGCCGTGCCAAGGACATCATCAGCCAGAAGGTTTCCGCCGCGTGCAAACATTTCGCATATCCTTTTGGATACTTCAACGATAAAAACGTTGACTGGGTAAGAGAGCTTGGGTACGAAAGCGCTGTTACTGTGCGCCATACTCCGGTTCCCAACAATCTCGACCCGCTTAAAATTCCGCGAATGGGTCTGGGCCCCGAGAATAGCTGGACCGACTTCCAGGGTATGCTACGCGGCGATCTGGACTACTTGGTGATTCTTCGAAACTTGTGGCAATTACTAGGAATTCCAGTCTGACAGAAAAAGGTTCTCGCTGCTGAGTAGGGCGCCCGTTTCAAGTGTTCAAGCAAATTGAGACCCGCCGGTTTGCTGAGAGTGAATGCTCTTTGAGAAAACCAATGGCAGTGCCGATGCGGGCGTTACGGCAAACGGACGGCGACAGTACCAGCCCGTTTGCGGCGGTTAGAAGTAACAGTGTGTTGGCCCTGTCGTGAGCGGCGGTTGACCGTCTTTCGGGAGCCTGAAGCCAAGAATTAAAAAGTGCACGGCGAAACTGTGGCAAGACTTTTGATCAACCCTCTTCACGCATTCGACGGTGGGGTTTGGTCCGTCGTGTTGCGGTTCTTACGGACAAGCTTTGGCAGGTTCTGGTGCATTCGACTGCATGATCATTAAATTTGGTGGCACGGCTCAGCACGGTATGCGGTCATTGAATTGGGAACGTTATAAACGGCGCCTATACTGTGGCTGCCTGATGGTGAAATAGATGGTGGACATTACAATTTGGGGTACGAACGCGCAGCCGGAACTAACGACTGACCAGTCCAGTCGTGAAACTGACAAGAGGGGTTACCGTGCGGCGATCAAATCGAACACGACGGGGCGTTGCCAAGGCTGTGGCAGTTTTCTCGATGAATGCAATTGCGGTCCGGACATGATCTTTTGAGTGTTGGACCAACCTTAGATACTCCCGTCGTGGCGAAGTGAGAACCCAAATGTACCGCACCCAGTCAGCCTTCTGAGAAAACGCGGAAAACGAGCGTGGACGAAGATCGTCGGAGATAGAAACGGAAGTAGCATCATGGAACGTTGTCTCATATGTAATCGGAGACTTTCGTGGGTCCGGCGCTGGTTCGGCATGGACTTTTGCTGGCGTAGGGAATGTCGGCGAGAGGCGGACGAAACCTGCTCTTAACAGGATTTCTCCGTCGAATTCTTGAGACTCTTTGGGACGAAGGCTCGGATTGCTCTGCTCCTCCGCGCTGAGCGGCGACCGCAGTTCCCAAAGGCCGGAAATAGTTGCAGCCGCCCACGGCAAACATCAACGTGACGACGAGCCCAAGCACCCGCTGGCTGCGGCTGAGCGGCGGCATAATCCTTACCAGAGGAATTCAAAGGAGTGCGGGTTAAACAATTCATGTTCTTTCGAAGTGCTTGCCTTGTGGGTCGTAAGGGTCAAGGGAATTGGAACGCGCCGGTTGGTCGGGGGTAAGCGCGACAAATACCGCCGGCAACACCAGTAGCGTTGCGAACAGCGAGGCCAACAGACCGCCGATCACCGCCCGCCCCAGTGGTGCGGTCTGGGCGCCGCCGCCGCCCAGCCCGGATGCCATCGGCAGCATGCCCACGACCATCGCCAGCGTCGTCATCAGAATCGGCCTGAGCCGCCGGTCGGAGGCCTCGATAATCGCGCGCAACCGACGCGCTCCCGCCATTCTCCGCGCGCGCGCAAAGGTGACCAGCAGCACCGCATTGGCGACCGCGACGCCCACCGCCATGATCGCACCCATAAAACGACTCGATGTTGAGCGTGCTACCGGTCAGCAGCAGCATCACCATCGCGCCACCCAAGACCGCCGGAATGGTCGAGAGCACCGCCGGAGCATCACGGACCGACTCGAAGTTTGCCGAGTCCTACGCCCACGACCTTGATCGCTACGTCGACCACTTTGAACCGATCAAAAAGGATGCGACGCTCCTCCGCGAGAGTTTCGCGATACCGCTTGAAGAAGGCTGTGATCATGTCTTCGTTCAGTTCGCGTTTATCGACGTGGTAGAGCAGCGGGGGTTGGTTGACGATGCGCGGCTGGCCTTTGGCCGGGGTGGTGAGTTTATTGAAGACGTGTTCCTGGGTTTGCTTGCCCGCTTCACCAACCACTTTCTTGATGCGGCCGAGCCACTCGGTGTCACTGCCGGCTGCCGCACGCATGTCCTCGAGAGCGATCCTGGAGTACCACGCTTCGAGGACGCCGGTCCCCGCCCGTTTTTTCATCGACTGCCGGTATGACGAGACGGCCTGGACCGCCATTTCCCTTGCCTGATCGGGCCGGAATCCGCGCCAACGCGCAGCGATGACAAAGCTCGCGGCGAGCCGCTTTATATCCCATTCAAAAGGTGCTGGTAGGGTCTCGTCGAAATCGTTGATGTCGAAGACCAGGTTTCGTTCAGGGGTCGCAAAGCCGCCAAAATTTACCAGATGGCAGTCGCCGCAGGCGTGAACAATTATCCCGCTCGCCGGCGTGCCGGCGAGGTCGTATGCCTGAATCGCGGCTGTGCCTCGAAAGTACGCAAACGCGAGACTGGAGCATCCTCCCATGACGAACGGGGATCAGATCCTCCAGCCGGTCCTTGTTTGACTCTTCGATCAGCGTGACGATGTCGCGCTTTTCCCCTTGCCCAAGGATAACCTTGCCATGCGACGCGCGCGGGCACTTTTTCCGCAACGATTTACCCGCCTGCCGACGGTCCGCAGTCGTACGAATATTCACTTTGGCCATATAGTATTTCGCCCGTAACCGGCTTCTCCTTTGATTGAACCGCTCGGCCCGTGGGCTGAGACCATGAGATTAGTACTTCCCATAGTTCGTGGAGGCGGCGTTGCGAACCTTCATTTGGCGTCCCTCCACAGCTCCACGGTTTCGAACGGCTTGGCCGACCACGGCCGGAAGCGATGGACCGTGAACTTCGTGCTCTGCCCGGGTTCGACATCTACCAGGACGTAGTTGTACTCCTCCTTTGGCGGCTGGCCTTTCCAATAGAGATCGGGCGGATAGTCCGCAGGCACCTTGATGCTAGTCCGGCCCGGGAGAATCGGGTCCTGTTCAGCGCCACCGCCACCCAAGAGCAGATATTTCACACCGTCTACATCGTAAATCTCGGTCGTGTGCACGTGGCCATTGAAGACTACGATGTCCAGGTCCTTGGCGTACGACGAAAGGATCTTGTGCGGATTCTGTGCTTCGGGAATAGCGCCCATACCGGAGCGGGCAAAGGCCGGGTTATGGAAAGCGACAAAGATCTTGCGGATGCCCGCTGCTTTGGCCTCATTCAGCCACAGCTTCAGTTGTTTCATCTGTTCTTCATATGATGGCCGGGTGGCACCCCAGGCCGTGGGCAAGGCCTCGTCGAATTTGCCGGTCCATAGGAAGATGAAGCGCGCACCGTCGAAATCGAACTTATAGATGAGGTTCCTGCCGGAAACGCCTAGCTCCTTGAGGTATGGGAACGTATGGAGCAAGCCTTGCGCTTTGGAGTCACCCCACACCTCGTGATTGCCGACGGCGGGGAAAACGCGACCTCCCAGACCAGCGGCGCGCATCTGTTCATCCGGGGCCGGCAACTGTTTCACTACGTCGTCGTTCACCAGCTTCCAGTACGGGTTGTCGGAGGGCGTGGACCCCTGCATCCCACCCCAGACCAAGTCCCCGGTACTGAGAACGAACTTCGCCCGTCCGCTCTTTACGTCGTTCACGATCTCGCGCGCGACCCAGTCACCGCCTTGGCTCAGGTACATCGTGCGGTGAACGCCTGGAAGTAGTTTTATGTCCTCGACCGAAGCCTCGGTAACCCAGCCTTTGTGCATCATCAAGGTGGTTACTTCGCTCGGTGTCATAAACGGCATCACCATCTGCACCAGCTCGTGAGAGGCCGGGTCATAGGTCAGCTTGACATGTTTTTTGACTACCGCTTCAGATGCTTTTCTGGAAAGCACGAGTTCAAACATCTCGACCATCAGTCGGCGAGCATCCGCCTCCTGATCGGATTTGTACGGAAGATACATCATCGACCGCGAGTCACCGTACACCGCGAATGAAAACCCGGCATTTGCAGGGTGCGACGTCTCCTGAGTAGTGGCAATGGAAGGCTGAATCACAAGTATGGCAGCAAATGCGACCAAGGTAGCGGTAAGTTTCGTAGCCAGGCTAATTGTCTTTTTCGTCATCTCGACTTTATTTCCCTTCGGGCTGCGGGAATCTTTGGCTCACAACCTGTCATAGAAAACAATCGGTCGATAGGTGGTCTGACTAATCACTGCTACCGTTTGGCATCTCCATCTTCTTCATCGCCTGGTCAATCGCCTTCTTCAAGCTAAGCGAGTCGGCACCCTGGCGCGGCGGAAATTCTTGCAGACTCTTCAGATGCGCGGCCAGGAACGACGATGCGGCCGCCGGAGCCCACATCTTTTGGGCAAAGAACTTGCGTCCAATGTAGCCCCACTCGTGCGACTCTGGATCCATCTTCTCCATTGGGTCCATCAACAGGTTGAAGAGATAGGGAACGCTCGGATAATACTTCTCGTCCCACCAGAGGCCGTTAGGCTTCACCCCGATACACATCTTCCAGCCGTCTACACGGATGGCCATCAGATCGGTCTCATCATAGTAGAAATACTCGCGGCGGGCCGACTTGTTCGTCTTGCCCGTCCAGTAGTCGAGGTTGTTGTAACCGTCGAGATGAACCTTGTAGGTCATGTCGCCCATCTTGTAGCCGGTGAGCAGATCCTGCTTGAGGTTGGGCAACCCGGCGGCAGCCGCCAGGGTTACATACAGGTCTTCGAGGGACTGGATGCCATTGACTTCCCGGCCCGCCGGTATACGGCCCCGCCAGCTAATCAGCATCGGAACCCGGACGCCGCCTTCCCAAGTGGTGCCCTTCTCGCCGCGGAATGGCATATAGCCGCCATCCGGCCAGAACATCAGTTCGGCGCCGTTGTCGGTGGTGTAAATAACAATTGTGTTGTCGTCCACACCCAGGTCTTTCAGCTTCTGGAGCAGCGCGCCAATCTGTTCGTCGTGTTCGAGCATTTTGGCCCGAACGACATCGGTTTCCGCCCGGCCTTCGTCAACCGCCATCTCCACATATTTCTTCTGCGGATGCGACAGATGTGAGTCGCCGTCCTATTGAACCAGATGAAGAACGGCTTGCGGTCCTTGCCTTTGCGGTCGAGATACTTGAGGGTCTGAGCGAGAACCTCGGAGTCGAATGTCTCCATGCGCTTGCGGGTCAACGGCCCGGTATTCTCAATCTTCTGCTTGCCGACGCGCCCGAACTTAGGAATCGACCGTCGGGTCGTCCAGGTTCGTTGCCCAAGTGTGGAGCACGCCACGCGGGCCGAACTTCGCCAGGTAGGCGGGGTTTTTCTGGCCGGGATAGTCGAGCTCTTCCGGTTCCTCTTCCGCGTTGAGGTGATAGAGATTGCCGAACCACTCATCGAAGCCATGGACGGTCGGCAAAAACTCGTTGCGGTCTCCCAGATGATTTTTCCCAAATTGCGCGGTGTTGTAGCCGACCGACTTCAGGACCTCCGCGAGGGTCGGATCCTCCTCCTGGATGCCTCGGGTCGATCCAGGTATGCCGATGGTCGTCAGGCCCGTGCGGACTGGGATACTGCCCCGTGATGAAGGCCGCGCGACCGGCGGTGCAGCTCGGGTGGGCATACTGGTCCGTGAAAAGGATGCCGTCCTTGGCAATGCGGTCGATGTTCGGTGTCCGGCCCATCATGCCGTGCGTGTAAGCGCCAATGTTCCACATGCCGATGTCGTCGCCAAAAATGACGAGGATGTTGGGTTTCCTGTCCGCCGCCGCCTGTGCTGGGGCAACTGCGAGGATTGTCCCAGCCGCCCCGGCCAGCACAATCAGGCCCTGTTTAATTAGTTTCAGTCTCATGCTTCGTATCTACCCTTCTCTCTTTATTCGGCTAAAGGGCGATCCCCTCGTAGACGGTCCAGCCCAATTTCTGGAAGTTTCGCTTCGCCATCGGGGACATCCGTCCAGTGAGCATCGCGATGCGCTTGGGCGCTTTGAGGTCGGGCCGATGGGCGAAATAGGAAATCCGTTGAGTCCACGAAACGTAGTCCACCGGCGCCGGAACCACGATCGTGCCGTTGCGCTCGCGCCCAATCACGGTGCCCTTGGCGATGATCGACGACAGCGGGCTGCGCGAGTGATAGCGGGCCAGCATGCCAGCACTGGCAGTGAGAAAGCGGGCCTGCATTTCGGACTGAGCCGTGCTCGCCAGCGCGACCATGTCCACCGCGCCCGCAACGCTGGAAAGGCGGCTTAGATTCTCCACGAAATTGGTCTGCACGCTGAGCGGAAACGCAGAATTGCTCATGAACGCGCGGGCGGCCGCATCCGGAACGCCCAGTTCTTTCAGTTTGTTCTGGTCGCGTACGACGAGATCCGCGCGGGGTGTGTCCCACACCCAGTTGGCAACCATCGTCGTGCCGGTGATCGCGATTGAGCCCGGCACCGCCACCGACATCGCGAGGTTCACGCCGGCATGCGCGGTGAATGCCACCTGGGCAATCTCATCAAGCAGCGGAGCCAGCACCGGGTTGGTCGTGTACGGGTCGACGTCGAGTTTCCTGGCCAATTCCCGCCGCTCCTGCTCGTAGCCCAGGATATCCATCGCCGCTTTGCCGGTGCGGGAGGCTACCGCGCCGGCGCGCTCGGCACCGCTTTGCTCCGAGTCCGTTGCGGATTGCGCGAGTTGCTGCGTTCCGTGGCCGACCCGGCCGAAGAAGCGCTGAACGCCACCGGGCAGGCCCTGCACCGTTTCCATCGGGTTCATCAGCATTTGGCCGGCCGCTTTGACCGGGCGCACGGCGTTTTTGGCCAGCGACTGCGCGAAGACTCCGGTCTTGCTGGTCTGCCGCAGTTGCGCGATCGCCGGCAGTTCGGCGACGCGAATCCTAAGCATCTCAAGGCCTGGCGCGTTGAAGTTGCCAACGTTACTGCGAATCGTAAAAAGCGCCATCAATCCATCCGTGGGTACCGGACTGTCGACTCGAAAGCCGCTTCCTGCCACCAGTGGCGCCGGCGCCAGCACCTGAGCCGGCAAGAGCGGAGGTCCCTCAAACTTGTCTGACGCCTGAGCGGCCGCGGTAAATGCAAAAAGGAACACGACCAATAACGCCTGGAAGATACAATTTCTTCTCGTCTCCTGGCCGATGGGCCTGCGCGTTGATCTGACCACGAACATGGCTATCTCTCCTTAACCGTCTGGTCGTCGCTTGGAACACCATATCTGCGCCTCAAAGCTTCCTTCGCCGCGCGCAATCCCGGTTGATGTCCGGACCATTGTCGGGAACTGACTATGCCAAGATGAACAAAAGCGAAAAATGGGACGTTGGTCCCAAGGCCTATGGGACCAACGTCCAGTTTACACGGGGCTCAAAATACCCGATCCTGATCATACACAAACCGGTGTGTTCAGGAATTGAAGCAAACCAAGACCTCAGTAGTGCTGGTTGACGACGATGCACTCTTGCTCCGCGCGCTCAGGCGTCTGGTGATCTCGGCGGGTTTCAGGGCGATCGTGTTCAACCGTCCGGGCGACGTTCTGAGGGCTCGGCTGCCAAAGCGAAAAGGCTGCATCGTACTAGACCTGTTCATGCCCAAAATAAATGCGGTCGAGCTTTTCCGAAATCTGCGAGCAGCCGGAAACCAACTGCCGGTGGTGCTCATCACTGGCCGCCAGGACGAACAGAGCCAAAGGCTAATCAATCAGATCGAGCATATAGCGGTGCTCTACAAGCCGTTTGCCGAATCCGAACTCCTTCAAACTATCGCAAGAGCCACGGGGCTGGCCGCAGGAACCTAGCGAAGATGGACCGCTTTCGCGACTCTTGTCATTGTGGCACTGGTGGTGGCTCTTACCCGCATACCTACAGCTCCGCTTGCAAGGAGTAATTCTGCTGGTGGTTGCGGCGCTTGACATGCTGTTCAGTGGCTGCGGCATCATCGGGCTAAGAACGGAGCGCTGCTGCGATTAACTTCGGGCGGTCGCGGGTGGCATAGAATACCTCATGGCAACGAAGGCCAAAGAGCGCGCCACGAAGCCGGACAAGCCCGAGCGAACCCCGTGTTCCAGGCGTCCCAATTTCGAGCAACTCCTGTTGGATATCTCGACCGATTTTATTCGCGCACTCGCCCCGGCCGTCGACTCCAAGATCCGCAGGTGGCTCGCTCGCTTGGGCGCGCATCTGGATCTCGACGGCATCAGTTTGTATCAATGGATGCCCGACCGGGCCACCTTTACGGCCACCCATCAATGGCGGCGGCGCGGCTCCAAGCAAGCTCCCGTCACGGATGCCTGGCTGACGTCACTCAGTTCGCGCATCCAGGCTGGGGAGATCTGCTCACTAAACGACCATCGGCAGGCGCCTCCGGCAAGCTGCGGGAACGCAATCAGGCAAGGCGTTGGCTCCGGCGTTGCTATACCGATGGCCGTATCCGGCCAGCTAATCGGCATTCTGGTGCTCTACGCAGGCGGCCGGCCCCGCATACGGCCTACCCAGATCCTGCGGCGGCTGCGGATTATCAGCGAGGTTTTTACAAATGCGCTTGAACGCAAGCGCGAGTGGAGCGAGTCGCAGCGCTTGCTTGCCGAGTCCGCACACGCGGCGCGGATCGCGATGCTCGGTGAGTTGACCACTTCGCTGGCGCATGAATTCAGGCAGCCACTGGCGGCCGCTCTCGCCAGCGCGTTGGCAATCAAGCGGATGACGTCGCATCCTCAACCTGAGCTGGCCGAGGTGAGATCCGCGCTGGATGACATAATGGAAAGTGGCAACCGACTCGCGCAGGCAAGCAGGATGGTTCGCACGCTGGCGCGCAAGTATGCGGTTGAGCGTTCGGACACCGATCCCGCTGCTACCATTCGCAGCGCCATGCACGTGCTGAGCGCCGATGCCAACTTCAGGGGTATAGTACTGACAACGGACCTGCAGCCGGGCCTGCCCGCCTTGCTTGTCCACCGAGTGCAGTTTCAGCAGGTCGTCGTAAACCTCGTGGTCAACGCTTTTGAGATGGTCAGCCAAACCGCTTCGGACCGTCGAGAGGTGATTATCAAGGCCTTTGTACGCGCCGGGCGTCAGCTCGTAGTATCCGTCGTTGCGAAGGATGTTCTGCCCTTTTTTTCCGACCGCTTGTACGCTGATAGTTACTCCGCCACCAATGACACCAAACCCCTGCTATTCATTTCGCGCTTGATAGTGGAGGCTCACGGCGGAGCGCTTCGGGTGGAACCCGCTGGCTCGGCTGACGCGGTCTTCGAATTTTCCATCCCGTTCACGCGAGGGCGCGAGGGGAATCGCGGTTTCGGCCCCCAACGCAGAACCTAAAAATACTTCACCGACCGGCTTTTCTCGCAGCAACCCGTTTCGTATGACACGGGAGCATCATGAAAGTGGTTAATTAGCTTCTTTTGGCACGAAATGATATGTTGCGTGTCCGGGCTCGATGAGCGGACAGGCATTGGCATCTCGACCACTGCTTGGAGTTCGGGCGGACACTGTGCGGCACGGATCGCGTGAGTCAACTGGCTTCGAGGAATTTCTGCGGGAAATCCTGGCGATATTCGTGCGCTGCCGCGCGATCGACATCGACCGGGAAATCGAGCGTTGGATGGCCCGGATGGTGGCAGAGCTGGAGGTCGACCGTTCAAATCTTTTCCAGGTTGACAACCCGGCAGGGACTTTATTGAACACTCACCACTGGTCCCGGCCTGGCATCCCGACACTGAGACGATTCGATGCTTTTAAGGCTTTCCCGTGGATAGCCTCGAAAGTGTTGGTGGGAAAGGTAGTCCAGCTGAGCTCAGTTAGCGATATCCCCTGCAGCGCGGTTGTGGACAGGGAAAGCTACCGGCGGCACGGGCTTAGATCTCATGTGATTGTGCCGCTGCTCGTTGGCCGGCGCGCTTTGGGCGGACTTGCCTTCGCCTCGCTAGTCGGAGTGCCCGATTGGACAACGGTTAAGATGCGCCGGCTCAAGCTGGTGGCCTCCGTCTTCGCTAACGCGCTGATGCGCAAGCACGCGGTTCTTGAACGGCGCAACCTGTTGGACGAATATCGCCGCGTCGGGCGCGCTTCGATGGTTGGAGAACTGGCGGCATCGGTTGCTCACGAGATCAACCAGCCCATCGCCGCTCTTATTGCAAACGCCGAGGCCGCCAAGCGGTTCCTCGCCGCGCCGCAACCAGGCCTCCGCCGCGCACTCGAGGCGGTCAGTGACATCGAGTGCAGCGTAACGCGTGCCAACGAGGTGATTGGAAGAATCCAGAGCCTGTTTAGATCAGCCGAGACCAAGCGCTCGACCGTGAGCGTGAGGGAGATTCTGGCTGATGTATCGGATCTGTTGCAGCTTGAGCTGGTGTCGCGCGAGATTGAGCTTCGGATCGATCTCGCCACCGACCTGCCGCCGCTCCTCGTCGATAGGGTGCAGATCTGTCAGGTGATGACCAACGTGCTGACCAACGCCTTCGACGCGATGGCGGATAACGGCGCGCGTCCCCGCAGAGTCGAGATTGCCGGCTTCCAAAAGCATCGCGCCTGGTTAACGATTACGATTTCTGACACGGGAGGGGGGGTTGAACCTTCGGTCGCTGCCCGGATCTTCGACGCCTTCATTACCAGCAAGCCTACCGGGGTGGGCATGGGACTCGCCATCTGCAGATCTATAGTCAAAGCCCACGGCGGCACCATGCGGCTCGCGGCCAGCAGTTCGCACGGCGCCACTTTCGAAATCAGACTTCCAGTCCATGGAGAACAAGAATAGGCGTCAACCGCTGGGCTTGCCGCCGTTGCCCAGCAGGCCCCTGGTCGCCGTCGTCGACGACGATGAACTGGTGCGCAGATCGCTGCTAAGACTTATCAGCTCGGCTGGATACGAAGTTGAGCCCTTCGCTTCGGCGGCGGAGCTTCTCGGGCGCGCCGGCCCGCAACGGCATGACTGCCTGGTGGTTGATTTGAGGATGCCAGTAATGACTGGGCTGGAACTGCAGAGAGAACTGAGGCGCGCCGCTCCCAGCAGTTCGATCGTTTTCATCAGCGGGCATGGAAACGTGCCGGCGAGCGTCGAGGCGATGAAGGCAGGAGCGGTCGATTTTCTGGAGAAACCGATCGCCAGCGAACAGTTGCTGGCTGCCATCGGCCGGGCGATTGAGCGCAGCCGAATCCTCAGAGCCGAGCATGTGGAAATCGAGCAATTGAGACGCGCCTACGAAATGCTTACGCGGCGCGAGCGGCAGGTGTTCGCTTTGATCGCCGCCGGTCTGCTCAACAAGCAGGTAGCCGCGGAACTGGGCAACGCCGAGAAAACGGTCAAGTTTCACCGCAGTAACGTGATGGATAAGATGGGCGCCGATTCGCTCGCGCACCTCGTGAAAATGGCGGGCAAGCTCGGCATCAGCTCCCCGGGTAGGTCCTGAGGATATGGAGGTTGCCAAGGCTCATACGAAACGGAGGATTTGGTGAAGCGAGCGGAACGGACGAGAGGCGCGCGGCGTGAAACCGTAGTAGTGGCGCGCGAAAGTCCTCAAACACCGGATGCCACAGCACCTTTCCTTCGCTGCGGCCCAGCAGATTACGCTATCGTTCCTGCGATTTCTCCGCGGGGGTATCGCCCGGGAGGAAGGCGGATGCTGGTTCCGGCGCGCGGACTGGAGTTTGCACGGCACCAGTGGCTCATCGGCGAAAAAGCATCACCGTCAACGCGGCCACGCCGAGGACCGAGATCAAGCCCGCTACGATGACCGCCAGTGATCGCGGCCGGCCTTCATACTGAGATCCCAGCCTCCGAATATTCTGCCGATATTCCAACGTCGCCAGCGCCAGCGAAGCCAGGCCGATGCTCACCAGTAGCAACCCAAACTGCCGCGCCCCGATTAACTGGTTGCCGCGGCCACCCTCCGCCCTTACTATCTGAAAGAATTTGTACACGCTGAAGCCGAAGGTTATCAGCGAGGTCGCCGTTCTGACCCAGGCGAGCATAGTGCGCTCATAAGCGACCCAGGTACGATCGAAGGCAAGCTTGGTGGAGAGATCAAGTGCGGGTGCGCTATGCGCTGGCTGGTCCGTCATCTGAGTCCTCGTCGTTCGTCGCACGAACCACGAAAGCTATTCTCCTCAGCCCCGAAGCTTGCCGGCACTAATGTTCGAATGCCCGCCCGAATCGTTAGCAGGTTTAGGGGCCTCGAAAAACAATCTCCGTAACGCCCCGTTGCCCATGCGATTGCTGATCTCGGCGAACGCGAAGTACAAGGCAAATATGATACTTATTCCCAGTGACCAGGCCAGGACCCGATATCGACTCGCGTGTTCCAGTGCGTATGCGACGGCCGCGTCAAAGTGGTGAGCCTTATGTAGCGCCTCCAGCAATCGTTCGACACAAAGGAGCAGCATGCTGGCGACCCCGTACAAAAATGTCTTCACCGTAACGGCGACAATCCGGCGATAGTGCTCAAGGCTGCGCGCCAGCGGCGTCTCGTCAAGCACGAGCGCCGCTTTGGCAGCCAACAGGGCCCCAATTACCGCGTTGGAAAGTACCGTTATCTCGACCGAGAATTCCGCGAGCGCCAGCTTGATCAGCGAAATCAGGAGCAGGAATCCGATCAGAAAAAAGAGAAAGACGGGCCACGCCGCGACGAACTCCTTGCGTAACCATCTGCCCGCTCCGGCGAATCCATGAGACACGGCGGCGGCCATTCTAACTAACCTTCAACGCGGCGGCGTGGATCCGCGCGATGAGCAGTTTCGGCGTTCGCCGTGCGGTTGAACTGACGGCATAGTGGTTTCGGACGCATCCTTTGCTCATTAATGGCTGCCCCCTTGGCGCTGAAGCTTCTCCAGGACCTGGTCGATAGTGAAGCTCGCCGCTTTCTGGCGCGGGGGAAACTCCACGAAAGTCTTCAGGAAATTCCGCGACGATCGCCTGCGCGGGCAAGAACAGGTAGATGTGATTGATTACCCAGTCCCAGTAGGTGTTCGAGGTGATATCCGCCCGCTCATAGGGGTCCGTGCGCAGGTTGAAGAGCTTCGGAAACCGTAGCGAGACCAACGGTTCCTGCCAGATCCGCAGGGTGCCGGGCATGCGCTGCTCCATGAAGGTCACTTTCCAGTTGTCATAGCGCATCGCCATCAGGTCGCCGTCATCGGAGAAGTAGAAGTAGTCCACCCGCGGGCACTTCTCCAAGCCCTTGAAGTGGGGCAGGAAATTGTAACCGTCGAGGTGCACCTTGAAGGTCTTCTTGCCCGCCTGATGGCCTTTGAGGAGTTTCTCCTTGATGTCCGGCTCACCTGCGGCAGCCAGGAGAGTGGGCAACCAATCCAGGTGGCTGATGATTTCATTGGACACCGTGCCGGGTTTGATCACGCCCGGCCAGCGGACCATGCATGGCACCCGGAAAGCGCCTTCCCAGTTGGAATCCTTCTCGTTGCGAAACGGCGTCATGCCGGCGTCGGGCCATGAGTTCATATGCGGTCCATTGTCGGTGCTGTACATGACGATGGTATTGTCGGCGATGCCGAGGTCGTCGAGCTTTTTCAGCAGCTTGCCGACGATTTGATCGTGCTCGATCATCACGTCGTGATATTCGGACTGCCAGCGTCCCGCCTGGCCCCGGATCTCCGGCTTGACATGGGTGCGGAAATGCATGTGGGACGTGTTAAACCACACAAAGAATGGCTCGTCCGCTTTGACCTGCGCGGTCGAGAAAATCCTCGGTTTTGGCCAGGACCTCATCGTCGATAGTCTCCATCCGCTTGATGTTCAGCGGGCCGGTGTCCCGGATCGATTGCGTGCCGTCCGGATTGGCCTTGCAGTCAAGCACTCCGCGCGGGCCGAAGTTCTTCTTGAAGTTGGGATAATCGGAGGCCGGAGGATAGTCGGGCAACTCGGGCTCTTCCATCGCGTTCAGGTGGTAGAGAAAGCCGAAGAACTCGTCGAATCCATGGTTGGTTGGCAGGAATTCATCCTTGTCGCCGAAGTGATTCTTGCCAAACTGTCCGGTGGCGTAGCCCAGCGGCTTCAGCAATTCCGCGATAGTCGGATCCTCCGCGCGCAAGCCCAGGTCGGCTCCCGGCAATCCCACCTTGCTCAGCCCCGTGCGAAAGACGCTCTGACCCGTGATGAACGCCGATCGTCCGGCCGTGCAGCTCTGTTCCCCGTAACTATCGGTGAACAGGATTCCTTCCTCGGCGATTCGATCGATATTGGGCGTCCGGTAGCCCATCATACCCTTAGTGAAGATACTGAGGTTCGAAGTGCCGATATCGTCACCAAAGATGATTAGTATGTTTGGAGCTTTCCCGGTTGCCATTGCCTTTCTCCTCGTAGATCCATTAGCGCAGCATCATCGATTTCGTACCGCCCGATTACCTGATATGACGGCTCCGGCGACGAGGCTTGAGCAACGACCAGATAATGTTCGGCCCGACCAGCCGTCCGTACGATGTCAATTCTGCACGTTGAAAGATATAGGCCAAAGGTCCTATATGCCGGCCAGACCGCAACCGCGAAGTAAGGTCCAGGAGTTCACCGGCACTCTCACAAGATCGGGAAGGGAACAGACTTGTTTTCGCTTCAGCGCTACTTGATCCGGAGCACTCCGATTCCG
Organism: uncultured Pseudomonadota bacterium; assembly: GCA_963805995.1. Taxonomy (GTDB): domain Bacteria; phylum Desulfobacterota; class Binatia; order Binatales; family Binataceae; genus JAJPJA01. Next base: position 326,093 of record CAWDWL010000016.1, read on the forward strand.
TTCTCCTTCTCGATCCTGGTCCCAAACCGGCTGGATCGCTCCACCGCTCTTTCCAGCACTTGCTGCGCCTCTTCGGTCTCGGGCTCCCATTGCGGGCGTCCTAGTTGAGAACGGCGCCCAGCCGAGATTTTGGTGAGCGGATAGATGCGGACCTCTTTGAGGTTCCGGTTCTCATCGTAAATTACGGTGTGGACGGCGCTGCCCCGAAAATCGGTGTTGCGAAAGCTGGTCATGACATTGGGGCCGTGGGTTTCGCCATGGTCCCGGGCGTCGAGGAAGTCCGCAGGCGTGCTGTTCTCCGGGTCCAGGCCCCAGCGGCTCATCATTTGTTTCGGCACCTGCCGCACTTGCTCATTCTGAATGAAAAATGCGGGGAGTCCGTGAAGGATGAGTTTGCCCTTGTAGATTTCAATGCCGCCGTGCCGGCATCCGGTGTTGACGTAAACGTCGGCGCCGGCATCGATCGCACCGTAGGCAAAAATCCTCGTGTACTCCTCCTCGACCGGACGCCGGGCGCCCTGGTCATGGAACGCAACCACTACAAATTCGGCCTGCCTTCGAGCTTCGCGAATCCATCGATAATTCCGCTCGAGATCGACCTGATACGGCGCCGTGGTGAAGTCAAACTGGTCTGACAGCGCGAATTTTCTCCCCATGAAGTGAAATTCGGTATCGCTGTCCTGCTCTCCGCCCAATACCGAATCGCCAATTAGCGCCTCATCGCGGCCGCCGCCCCGGCGCCGCGTGGCCTTGGTTTGCTCCCAGCCCAGCTCGTGGCTCGCCCTGCGCAAAGCGTCGAGAGTGGTTCGGTCCACCTTAGTAACAGCATCGTAACGGATGAGATTCAGGCCGGGACGGGATTTGAACAGCGGCCCTTCATCCGCCGCCATCACCGCCGCGGGCATCTGGTAGGGCAGATCCATTCTGCCGCGCGGACCCCAATCCGCCGCCGCGATCAGGGCTACCATGCCCTTGGGCGTTTCCAGGTAACCGGGAGCCGTGGCTGCGGTCAGGCTGGCGTCCGATTCCCGCGTAAGCCAGGCCCCCGGCTTTGAAGTACTTGATGGTGGTGAGGATGCCGCCTTCGGCGAAATCCGCGGCGTGATTGTTGGCCGCGTAAACCATCTTGATTCCCATCCACTTTACTTCCTCAACCGTGTGAGGAGGACCCGGCAGATAGGTCGCGCCGCGCCCGTTGCCGGCTACATAGGCGGGAAAATCTTCACCATCCTGGATGCAGCACTCGAGGTTGGTGAAACTGACATCGGCGCTCCGGAGCAGCTCCACGACCTTAAGGAATTTTTCGTCGCGGCAGACGGAAAATCTTTGCTGCGGAGCCAGGTTGCCCGTAAACGCCATCACCATGCCCGGTTCATTTGACATGCTTCGTCCCTCCCCGAGCTGTAGCGGACCCTCGGCAATTACCCAAGGGTTAGCGGCACGTCAAACTGCCGCAGGTGAAGACTATCAAAATGTCAGGTGCGCAAAGTTCTCGAAATCTTATACCAGGGCCAGCTCGAGCACCTTGTTATCGCGCTTCAGAGTATCGACCCAGGCAACGTCGGGCTCGAGGCGGTCGGGATGCTCGGCGCCCTGCCCTGCTTTCCTGCGAGTGACGTTCACAAACAACGTGTCCGCCCCTCCGCCCAGGTTGAACAGCGTGTGCCACGTGCCCTTGGCGACTTCCGCGGCCTGGCCCGGCTCGAAATAGAAAGCCGCCACCTTCTCCCAGTCGAACTCATAGTTTTCACGCGGGGCGTCGACGTTGCGCGGCGGCGGCGCGACCAACAGGATCAGAGTGCCTTTGACCGGAATAAATGCCTGACTGTAGGAAAAATGCAGATTCAGTTGATGTACCCGTTCCATACGATGCTTGAGCGGCACGAACTCAAGCGCGACCCGGCTTCCTTCATCGACCTCGGGGAAAATCAGGTGCTTCCCGGTCTCCATCGCCACCCCGTAGGGTTCAAAACCTTCGGCGGTAAGAGGCTGGACTTTGATTCGCACGATCTCTGGATCCATCGGATACCACTCCTTCGAGCGACTGCGTTGACGTGAGCGTTGCGCCTACTGAAGGGCCTATACCAAGGCTGTGCGCCGGATGGCAACTCGAAATTCCAAGCCGTAACAGCCCGCCTCATGGCGCGACCCATGCCGCCGTCAAATCCTGGCAAACGTTGCAATTGGAAGAACCCGCAATCGAAATTGCTTGACTCGGTCGTGCGAATTTCGATATATCGAAGTTATTACTCATATTGGAGGTTCCAAAATGTTTGGACGACATCGATGCAGCAGCGAAGCTGACGACCGGCGCTTCATGCGCTCTCCTTTCGATTTCGACCATGGACGCCATGGTGGACGCCATCGGCATTTCGGCCGATGGATGCGCGGACGAATCCTCGATTCCGGCGATCTACGCTTCATCATCTTGAGTTTGGTCGCGGAAAAGCCGCGTCATGGCTACGAAATCATAAAAGCGATCGAGGATCAGCTCGGTGGCGTTTATAGTCCCAGTCCGGGTGTGGTGTACCCCAATCTTACGCTGCTCGAGGAGATGGGCTACATCAGCGTAACGCCGGTGGGGAACAAAAAAGAGTACGGTATTACGCCGGAAGGCTCTGCGTACCTCAAAGCCAACCAGGCCGAGGCCGACGCCGCGATGGCGCGGCTGAGCGAGGCGAGCCGCGCCTATGGCAGCGGTCCCGCACCGGAAATTATCCGCGCGATGCAAAACCTGCGCATGGCGCTCACCGTGCGCGTCGGAAAAGGCTCGCTGACCAGCGAGCAAATCCGGTCCATCACCGCGGTGCTGGACCGCGCCGCGTCGGACATCGAGCGGGTTTGAGGCGGAACACCTGATATGAACGCCCGCACCGATTTCTTCGCCGCTTTTGGCCTTTTGCCGCGCTTTTGGCTAGGTTGAGGGAATCGATGCGGAACGGAGGCAGTAACTTCAAGTGGATCTAAGCTATACCCCGGAAGAAGAGGCCTTCAGGCAGCGGGTGCGTGAGTTCCTCAAGACCAACCTGCCGCCGGGCTGGGGGACGCCCGATTCTGCCCCTTTGCGTGGCAAGGCGTACCTGCAGTTCATGCGCGATTGGAACCGCCGTCTGTACGAGGGCGGGTTCCTTGGTCTGTCATGGCCCAAGGAATATGGCGGCCAAGGCGCCTCCCAGATGCAAATGGCGATCTTCAACGAGGAAATGGCCCGGTTGCGCGCGCCGACCCCGCTCAACATCATCGGGTTGACGATGGCGGGGCCGACGCTCATCGTGCACGGCACCGAAGAGCAGAAGAAACAACATGTAGCCAGAACGCTGTCGGGTGAAGAGCTCTGGTGCCAGGGATTTTCGGAACCCGGCGCCGGCTCCGACCTGGCCGCGCTCAAGACCCGCGCTGAACTCAAGGGCGACGAGTTCGTGGTTAATGGTCAGAAGGTGTGGACCTCGATGGCGCACTTTGCCGACTGGTGCTTTTTGCTGGTGCGCACCGATCCCACCGCGCCCAAGCATCGCGGTATCAGCTACCTGCTGGTCGATATGAAGACCCCGGGAATCACCGTCCGTCCGCTGCGCCAAATCAGCGGCGAGTCGGAATTCAACGAAGTGTTTTTCGAAGACGTACGGGTGCCGCGCAGCAACCTGGTCGGGGCATTGAACGACGGCTGGCGCGTCGCGATGACCACGCTGTCCAACGAACGCGGAACGATGGCGTTCGCGCTGGCGGCGCGATTCGAGAATACCTTCAACGAGGTCGCCAACCTGTGCCGGCGCCTCGCCACCCCGGAGCGAAATCCGATGGCGCGCCAGCAGGTCGCGCAGTTCTATATCGATCTGCAGGCGTTGAAGTTCGGACTCTACCGCAGTTTTTCCAAACTCCTGCGGGGTGGCACGCCCGGAGTCGAAGGATCTATTTCCAAGCTTCAGTGGTCCGAGCTTGACCAACGGATGGTGGACTTTGCGATGCAGGTGGAGGGGGTCGGCAGCCAGTTGGTGGAAGACTCTCCGCACGCAATCGAATCCGGCCGCTGGCAAACGGGATTTTTGCGCTCGCGCGCGGGAACTATCGCGGCGGGGACCTCCGAGATTCATCGCAACACCATCGCCCAGCGCCTGCTGGGACTGCCCAAGGGCCAGTAATCAAAAGGATTGGAACCGGGATTTTTGCCCATCGGGAGATCTAACCTTGGCCGAGCTCAAAAAAAGCCTTCCCAAACCAACCCCCGAGACCAAGCATTTTTGGGCCGGGACCGCCGCGGGCGAATTGCGCCTGCAACGCTGCGACGAATGCCGCCACGCATATTTTCCGCCGCGGCCGTTTTGTCCCAAATGTGCGTCGCGCAAGGTGTCGATCTTCAAGGCCAGCGGACGCGCGATACTCTACAGCTATGTGATCAACCATCGGCCCGCACCCGGCTTCACCGCACCCTATGCGATCGCCGTGGTGGAACTGGCCGAAGGGCCGCGCATGATGACCAATATCGTCGAATGCCCGCAGACGCCTGAGGCCCTGCAACTGGACATGCACTTGGAAGTGGTGTTCGAAAAACAAAACGACGAGATCACCCTCCCCTTTTTCAAACCGGCAGGTGCCTGAGATGAAACGGAAATCCATTGCGGTCGTCGGCGCCGCCGAAACCACCGAACTCGGACTTATTCCCGACCTCTCCCAGATCCAGCTCCACGCCGACGCGGCGCTCAACGCGATGGCCGACGCGGGGCTGAAGCCGTCGGACATCGACGGCCTCGCCACCACGCCCGAATGGACGCCGAACCTGGCCCAGCTACCTCGGCATCACCCCGACCTGGGTGGACGGTACGATGGTGGGCGGATGCTCCTTCATGCTGCATGTGCGCCACGCCGCGGCGGCAATCAACGAGGGGCTGTGCAATACCGTTCTCATCACCCACGGCGAAAGCGGCCGATCGCGCGTCGGCGTCGGCGCATTTGCAGGTAATCGCGCCAGCCTGGAGGGTCAGTTCGAAGTGCCGTTCGGGATCGCCGGCCCGACCTCGACCTTCACCATCCCGGTCCTGCGCTACATGAAGAACTATGGGGTCAGCGAGGAGCAGCTCGCGATGGTCGCCGTTGTCCAGCGCGAATGGGCGGCCAAAAATCCGCGCGCGACGATGAAGGATCCGATCACCGTCGACGACGTGCTGGAGCTCGCGCATGATCGCATACCCATTTCGCCTGATGATGTGCTGCCTGGTGACCGACGGCGGCGGCGCGCTGATCCTGACCTCGGCCGGGCGCGCGAAGGACTTTCCGCGCAAGCCCGTATATATCCTCGGCACCGGGAGAAAGCGCCGAGTCCTGGATGATTAGCCAGATGGAGGACTTCACTACTTCCAAGGCGTTCCGGGTCTCGGGCAAAAAGGCGTTTGACGAAGCCGGCATCACCCACAAGGATGTCGACCATCTGATGATCTACGACGCTTTCGCGCATCTGCCGCTTTATGGCCTGGAGGACCTGGGCTTCTGCAAGCCGGGCGAGGCCGCGTCATTCATCTGGGAGCGCAATACGGCGCCGGGCGGCAAGCTGCCGGTCAACACCAATGGCGGCGGGTTGAGCTACATGCACTCAGGCATGTACGGCATGTATGCGTTGCAGGAGAGCGTGCGCCAGATGCGAGGAATCGCACCGGCACAGGTGCCCGGCGCAAAGATCTCAATTGCCCACGGGGTCGGCGGAATGTTCGCCGCCAGCGGCACGATTATATTCAGCAACGAAGCTCCGTAACGGCTAACCAGGAGAGAACGAAGGAGCGGTCTCACGCACGGTCCACGACACCGGTTTCGCGTACGGCCCCTGACCTTTGCGCAACATCACTGCTCAGAATTATTGTCGCATTGAGACTCGGTCCCCTTGCTGACGCCGAGGCACAAGGCGAGAGCGCCGGCAACGGCTCTGATACTTTGTATTTCGTAAAACATGACATTGAGGCGGCTTTCGCAGGTTTCAATTTTGTGGAGTACAACGGTAGGATAGCGGATCGTGAAAAAGGGTGAGGAGAAGGAGCCGGGGTTTTAAACATGGCACGAATCAGCCGTCGCGAGTTTTTGCGTCAAGCAGGTCAAGCTGGTCTGGCAGTAGGTATCGGAGCGCAGTTAGGCGGATTGTGGGGATGCTCGGGCAGCGGGCAATCGGTGGTTACGTCCACCGGCAGCTACGATGCGATAATCGTCGGCGGCGGCACCGCGGGGAGCATCGTGGCCACCAAGCTGCAAACCGCCAGCGGCGGACGCAAGCGCATCCTGATTATCGAAGCCGGCGGCCCGACCAGCGCGGCGATCGGCGGCACCGACTTCCCGCCGTGGCTGCCGCCGGGCCGCACCGACCTCACGATTTTCGACGTGCCGGGCGAATACTCGCAGATGGCGTTCATGCCGCTAGGCAAGCCGTACCAACTGACCGAGACCGGATTCACCTATCAAGGCATCGGCTTGGGCGGCAATTCCATGTTCAACGGCATGCTGTTCCAGACCAATCCGCCACCGGTGTTCGACAGCAGCTGGCCGGCCGGATGGCATTGGGCCGACATGCAACCGTACTTCGACCGCGTGCGCAGCCGGGTGCCGGTAACTAATACGCCGTCGACCGACGGCGCTCCACAACTCACCGGTCCGGCGATGATCGCGCACCCGCTGTACGCCCGCGCCGGCTGGGTGGAAGGCGATACCAGCCAGCCCGTTACCGGGCCGGGCGTATACAGCCGCCCCTACGTGGCGGCGACCAAAGGCCATCGCGCGGGGCCAATCAGTGGATACTTTTTGGGAGTCGCTCCGGGCGGGATGCCCGCATCGGGACTCGAGATTCTGCAATTCTCCAAGGCCAATCGAATTGACTTCGATACCACGGGCGCCGCGACCGCGGTGCATTACACGCGGCGCACCGCGCTAGACCAGTCGCAAGCGGGCACGTCCGGCACGGCACAATTGCGCCCGGGTGGACTGCTGGTGATGGCGGCGGGAGCGCTGGTCACTCCGCGGCTGCTGCTACTGAGCGGCGTCGGTCCGCGCGGCCGCGAGGCGGAAATCTTTCCCGGTCAATCGCCGGCCCCATTCGCGATCGACAATGCCCTGGTCGGAGTCGGAGTGTTCGACCACGTCATGACGATGGTCACCTACAGTTACGATGGACCGGTGCCGTACCAGGCCTACAACTATGGCGACTCTGCCGGGCATGCGGCGGACCTGGACCGCTACCTCGCCAGCGGCGCGGGGCCCTACGCGCAGTATCAGCCGGTATCAATTCTGAACTACCAGCTTGGCGGCGATATTCCCAACGTGGAAATTTTTCTTAATCCCAACGGCGCGGGCACGCCGGGCGGACCGTACTATGGGCCAAACACCCTGTCGGCCTTCCTGATGCTGCTTAATCCGAAAGCACGCGGCCTCATCACGCTCGACCCCAAGGGCAACGTGAACTACCCGAGCATCTACCTGCCCAACACGCCCGATGGAGATGCGGATACGACCCTCATGGCCCAGGCGGTGTTCGATATGATCGCGCTGTTCGCCCAGGACCCCGGACTGAAGATCGTGTTCGGCCCGGGCGGCGCGAGCCATCCTCATCTAAATCCCGACAGTCTGGCCGACATCCGTGAGTACGTCACTGGACCGGCGCCGGTGGACGGCGTCTATTTCAACCGCCTGATCATTAATCACTACGGCGGCACCGCCGCGCTCAGCGACGGCGCTGGTGGCGTCGATCCGAAAACCTTGATCCTGCGCGGCACAACCAACGTGGCGGTGGTCGATGCGTCGCTGATCCCGACGATTGTGCCGGCTCATCCGGTCGGCACGATCATGGCCCTCGCCGATCGCGCCGGAGACATCCTGACCGCGAGTTTCTCCTGACCGCGAGTTTCAGTTCGCACCGCACTGAGTCATGTGCGTGATTCAGTGGAAGATGGTGGATTGCGGGGCGAATCCAAGCCCCGAAAAATATACCGGCCAGTTGGAGCGCACTCCGGCTTGCTGTCGCAGACGCCGCAGAGACTTCAGCCGTTCGCGCAGCGATTGCGGTTCAATCCCCAGCGTCTCGCAGATGTTGTCGTAGGCAAAAGGCCCTGCCTGGTTGCCGGCCATGATCCATTGTTGTGCTTCGAGGAAGCCGCCGTCATCATGCAGGTGACCGTTGAGAAAGCAGTCGATACCGTCTTTGAGCACCGCCAGCATTAGCCTGAGTTCGCCGTCCACTTCGCTCTGGCTTGCGGCGCGCGAAAAGTATTGCAAGGGCAAAGTCGGCTCCCTCTGGTTTGCTCCGCCGCAAACTCCATCGCTGCCGTCCCTTGCGGATGATCGCGTTGAATCGCCATCGTCACTAAACTGAATCGTCTTTTTCATGAGCCTGCCTTTTTCCGGGCCGCAAAATCCATCGGCCAGCCCGTAGCACAGCACTATTCGTGCCAAACTGCGGCAACGGACCGCGCGAAGGCCAGATCTTGGCGAAGAAACGCAGCGGCAGCCTCCAATAGCCCATATTGTCTACCGATTCGATACAACAGCGATCAGTTAAAGCCCAGCTTCGATCCGATTCCCGGCCTTTACAGCAGGTTTTGTGCGGCCTCTGCACTGTGAATTTAGCGATATTGGGAAGATCCTGGTGCACAGTGCTTAAAACCGATACAGCTCTTGCGCGGGTTCTCTTGCAAGCATGCATTCCAGTTCCAACAATACGGGGGCCCGGGTGAATGCATTCCCTGACGCCTGGATAAAGATTCACCAGCTCCCCAGCGCCGATGCGGTGGCGAGCCTTCACAGCACCCTGCAAGGGCTGTCATCTGCCGAGGCCGTTCGCCGCCTGGACGAGTATGGGCCCAACCGCGTGGAAGAAGTCGCCAGCGAGTCGGCGGTACTGCGTTTCTTCAAGGAGTTTACGAGTTTCTTTTCACTGATTCTGTGGTTCGCGGCAGGACTGGCATTCCTGGCCGAGTGGAGCGACCCCGGCCAAGGCATGGCGAAGGTCGGCTCTGCGATTGTCGCGGTGATTCTGGTCAGCGGCCTCTTTTCCTTTTGGCAGGAATTCCGCGTCGAACGAACCCTGAAGGCGCTACGCGAACTGTTGCCGCAGCAGGTCGAAGTATCGCGCGACGGCAAAGTGGCACAACTGCTCGCCGAACAGTTGGTGCCGGGAGATATCGTCCTGCTGGAGCAAGGGGATTACATCCCCGCTGATTGCCGCCTGATCGAGGCCTTTGGCGTCCGGGTCAATAATGCGACCGTTACCGGTGAATCATTGCCCAAAGCGCGGGAAGCGGACCCGTCCCAGGAAGAGTACCTGATCCGCAGCAAAAACATTCTGCTCGCCGGCGCCTCGATGGTGTCGGGAGAAGCCAAAGCTGTCGTCTTTGCCACCGGAATGCACACCGAATTCGGCAAGATCGCGCACCTTACCCAAACCAGCGGCGAGGCGGTCTCGCCGTTGCGCAAGGAAGTCGCACATTTGAGCCGGCTAATCGGTATTCTTTCGGTCGTGATCGGACTGATCTTCTTCGTGATCAGCCGGCTGATTGGCGTCCGCTTTTGGGAAGGCTTTATCTTCGCCATCGGCATCATCGTCGCGATGGTACCCGAAGGCCTGCTGCCCACGCTGACCCTGGCGCTGGTGCTCGCCACCCAGCGGATGGCGAAGCGAAATGTTTTGATCCGCTACCTGCCGTCGGTGGAGACGCTGGGCTCCGCCACCGTGATATGCACCGATAAGACCGGCACCCTGACCCAGAACCGGATGTCCGTGCGCAGGCTTTTTCTGGGAGAAGATCTGGATTCGCCACCCGCCGCCAAGCTCAGACCGCGGCTGGCGGAGAACTACCGGAACTTCTTCCTGACCGCGCATCTATGCCACGATCTCAGAGAAGGCGAGCAGCATGGACGCGCGCGTTTTCTGGGCGATCCGATGGAGATCGCGCTGGTCGATAGCGCTCGGCAGGTGCTGCCCGCCCTCCCCGCCTATCAGAAATTGCACGAAATACCATTCGACGCTGACCGCATGCGGCTGTCGACGGTAAATTCCACGCCCGAAGGTCCGACGCTTTACTGCAAGGGTGCGCCCGAAGTGGTCATTGGGCTATGCAGCCGAATCCTCGCCGACGGCAAGGTGCTGCCATTCGGCTCCGAGCTGCGTACGCGCGTGCACCAGGCGCAGGAGGGTATGGCCGCGCAGGGCTTGCGCGTCATCGCGATGGCCTACCGGCCGCTCCAAGCGCAATGGCAGGGCACGGCGCTGGAGGAGGACCTGGTCTTTGCCGGCCTCGCCGGCCTGGAAGACCCGCCCCGTCCGGAGGTACCGGAGGCGCTGCGCAAATGCCGCGAAGCCGGTATCAGGGTGATTATGGTCACCGGCGACCATCCCTATACCGCCAAGGCGATCGCGCGGGAAATCGGACTGGTGCGAGCCGATAATCCATCGGTGATCACGGGTGAGACACTGCGCGCGATGACCGACATCCAGTTGCGGCTCGCGCTGGACGCGCCGGAAATCATTTTTGCCCGCGTCGCCGCGGACCAGAAAATGCGCATCGTCGAGGCCCTGAAGCAGAAAGGACACGTGGTTGCCGTTACCGGCGACGGCGTCAACGACGCTCCGGCGCTCAAGAGCGCGCATATCGGCATCGCCATGGGGATCACGGGCACGGACGTGGCCAAGGAGGCCGCCGACATGGTGCTGCTGGATGACAACTTTGCCAGCATCGTGAACGCGATCGAAGAGGGCCGCGCCGTCTTCAGCAACATCCGCAGATTTCTCACTTACATCCTGGCGCATAATGTTCCCGAGCTGATTCCTTATCTGGCTTTCTCGTTGTTCAGGATTCCCCTCGCCCTGACCCCCATCCAAATGCTCTCGGTCGACATGGGCACCGACTCGCTCACCGCCCTGGGCCTTGGGGTCGAAAGTCCCTCTCCGCGGGCGATGCGCCGCCCTCCCCGATCCCAGCACGAGCGGCTCTTCGATTGGTCATTGGCATTGCGCGCCTATCTGTTTTTGGGCCTGATCGAAGCCGCCATCTCGATGGCCGCTTTCTTTTTCGTGCTTCACCGCGGGGGTTGGCGCTACGGTCAATTCGTAGCGGCCGATGACCCGCTCTACCGCCAGGCCACCACCGCCTGCTTGAGCGCCATCATCGTCACGCAGGTCGTGAACGTGTTCATGTGCCGCAGCGCCACCCGCTCGGTGGTTTCAACCGGCGTGCTGGGCAATCCGCTGATCATCGGCGGAGTCATCGTCGAGATTGCACTGATTGCGCTGATTGATTACACGCCGTGGGGCAATCTCATCCTCGGGACCGCGCCGATCGGCAGACCCGTGTGGCTTTTTGTGCTGCCCTTCGCCGCCGCGATGCTGGCGCTGGAAGAGTTGCGCAAATGGATTGCCCGCCGTCTCGGCCAATCGGGCGAATGAGGCGGTTAGCGGGCGCTCACCGATGCTTCATTGTGCGGTTCGCCGCCGTCACTGCTGGCTTGACGGCGACCCTTGAACTCAACCGGAGGCGTCCTGCAAAGACGCGCAGATCGGCACCGCCAACGTACCGCGGGAGGGGGCCTTGGCTGCTGTGGAATGCTGGCGCGAGGCCGCCGGTTGGGCCCGATGCTGATGGTCGGCGGGGGTTCCGGATGGCACATAAGCCACCATCAGCACTTCCGCGTCGCCCGTGCCGGCCGCGCTGAGCCGATGCGGCATGCGGGCGTTGAAATGCGCGGCGTCCCCCGGACTCAAGACGTGGCTTTCGTGCTCGAAGACCAGGTTCAAAGTACCTGAAAGCACGTACAACAACTCCTCGCCGTCGTGGCGCGCGAGCGCCGTTTGCCGCCGCCGGCGCGGCACCGTCACGTGCACCGCGCTCAGATTCACCAACGCGCCGCCGCCCGAGATTGCCCGGTATCGCAGCCCGTTGCCGCGCTGAATCTGCGCCCGGTTGCCTTGTATGACCACGGGCGACGCTCCCGCCGGCGTTCCCGCGTCAAGCAGGGATTGCAGCGGAGTATCGTAGCTGCGCGCCAGCGCCAGCAGCGCCGCGAGTGACGGTTGCCGTTGGCCGCTCTCAAGCCGCGAGAGGTAGGGCTTGGACAGCCCGGTCTGCTTTGACAGGTCAGCCAGGGTCCATCCACGCTCGATGCGCAGGCGATTAAGCCGTGCGGCGAGAATCGATGAGTCGGGTTCGATCGAGGATCCGGAACTCGGTGCCATTCCCGGTTGTTACCATCGGGTTGCCAGTATGGCAACCCTGGCGCGCACCGGCCGGCCTCAACGCAGTGCGCGGCGACGCTCCGCGTGGGGCCGGCCCGGGCGAGTTTCCCCGACGCTTATTCGACCAGGCTCACCGGGTCCCGCTCGCGCACCGTACCGGGCCGGATGACCTCTCCATACACGCCGACGTGGCTGTGGTTGGATTGCGCCGCCGCTCGGAGAATGCCCAAATCGCGGGGCAAACCATCCTGTGCGAGCGTGGTCATGACGCATCTGCCGGTGTTGCCGGTAATCCTGATGCGAACTTCAGCGCCCACCGCGATAGTCCTGCCGACCCAGGCATTTTCGACGAAAGAAGACTCATCGGCGCCGGTCGCGACCAGGATATTGGGGCGAAAGCGCCGCGGCTCGAACCTGCCACCGGGATAAAAGGCGGACAGCTTCGCCAACGTGGCGGTGGTAAGGAGGTGAACCGGAGCACAGTCGAAGAAGGTAGCGGCGGGCATCGCTTCCTCAGTCACGGCGTCGCGATGCGCCAGGCTTTCAAGGTCGGGCCAATATTCCTCCAGGCACGGCTTTTCGGGAGCGGCGCAGGCCAGCGCTACCTCGCGATCAAGGGCGCCCGCTAGCAGTGTAGACGCTTGCGGCGAGTCACTGCTGACGCGATTGCCGTCGGGCAGCTCAATTACCACCGGCGGGATTGCGCCCGAGGTCAGCGGAGGCTTGCTATATGAAGCGGCGAAGCGGAATAGATTCGGCCATTTCAGTGGATTCTTCGCGCTGGCGACTTTTCCCGTCGCACGGTCGATCAAGGCATATGCCCGATCGCCCAGCATCCCCTGCTCGGTGAAGTAGGCGCTCCGCAGTTGTTCGCCCATCATCGATTTGACCGGATAGCGCCACAGCGAGGTAATCGAGCCAATTGCCGCATCGTGTTCGATAGTCAAAATCGGATCTCCTTTATAGTGCTTGCCCAGTGCAATGACTTCGCGTTGCTGGGGAAGGGCGGCCGTTTAAGCCAGTGCCCGCTTCTGCGGCTTATCCATCGCCACGGACGCGAGCCTGAGGTCGCCCGTGCCTCCGTGCTCGGCATGAATCCGATCCTTGAGGCCGGCGGCGAAGTCTGGCCGGCGGTGCAGAATCATGAACCATACCAATCCGATGGCCAGATAACCGAGAAAGATGTACGGGAATACATTGACCGGCCACGACGGCACCGGATAAACGCTGCCAACGGCGGGAACCAGCAGCAGCGCGACCGAGGCGACCGAAAGCGTGAGTTCGCGGCCGGAAAGCTCACCGCGTTTCTTGAGATACGCCGGCGCCGCCACCGAGATCAGGAAATAGGCCCCGAGAAATCCGAAGGCGCCGAAGGTTCCGGCGTCGTTGAAAGCGTCCAGGATCTGAAGCCCGAACACCTGGGTCAGGATCGTGGGCGACAAAAATATCAGGATCGCCATAATGGTGACGGCCACGTGCGGGGTTTCATTGGTGTCATGGGAATTACCCACCCAGCGGTGAAACACGCCGAGCCGTCCCATCGGGTAAAGAATGCGCGCCCCCGAGTTCATGCAAGATAAAGCCAGGGAATAGAAACTGAGCATCGCTCCTGCGGAAATCGGCGCCTTGAGCCAGCTCACCTGCATCATGTCGGAGAGCACATTGAGCGGCGCGTCGATCTTGTCGAGCGTCGTCTTATAGTGTGCGAAGCCCAGAACTTCAGTGTAGGAGACGACGATAAAGAAAACCCCCGTCAGGAGCAGACTTACGATTACCGCGCGCGGAATCGTGCGCAGCGGATCCATCGCTTCGTCGCCAAACGCGGTGGCGCATTCAAACCCCACCAGGCTGAAGATCGCGATGACTACGCCCAGGCTGATTCCGGAAAACGAGGCTCCCTGCAGCTTGATTTGGCTCAGGTCAACGACTGACTTTTGCCCAAACAGGACAATCCCGCAGAGCAAAAGAATCAGCGCGCACGACAATCCTTCCAGCACCAGCATCAGCCCGCTCGAGAGCCGGATATCCTTGTAGCCCAGGAACCAAATGCTCAATGCGCAGACGGCGAACAGCAGCAGTTGAGGCACGTGGATGCCCACCATCTCGAGCAGCGTGCTGGAAAAGATCGTGAAGCCCGTCATTCCCGCGGTCCCAATGAAGAGATATGCCCAGATTAGACACCAGCCCGAGATGTTGCCGGCGGTAGTGCCCAATCCCATCACGGTGTATGCGTACATCGAGCCCGAGGAGCTCGAACGCTTGGCGAATTGATTCAGGTTAAGCGCCACGAATAGCAGCATCAGCGTACCGAACAGATATGCCAGCCAACTGGCATTCCCGGCGTTGCTGTACATCAGGGGCACGATCAGCGCGGCGGTCATGGTGGGAGAGATCAGCGCGATCGCCATCGCCGTGAGTCCGTTGAAGCCCAGGCAATTCGCCCTCAGGCCGGATTTGGATTCTTCCACTTTTTGCATAATCGCTCCTCTGCGACGATAACGTCGCGGTGTTGCCATAGAGGCAACGATTTGCAATCATTGTGCCCTATGGGCAACAGACTGGCGGCCATCGGATTACTTGGCAATTTCAGCCATGCACCGGTTGCAAAGTGCGGCAGGAGCATCGCGATCTGCTATGCGGGCGGGCACCTGCCCGGACCGCGCACAGCGTTGCGCCACAATTTCAGGCATCGCGCCGGAGGAGGCGTGGGAAAATGAAATCAGCGATTGCGCTTCGTTTCGTACATTTCGAAGACTTGGGGAGCTTCGAAACGGTCCTGGCGGAAAATGGATTCAGGATCGAATATATAGATGTGACCGGCGATCGAGTTGGCGCTCTGGATCCGCTGGATGCGGACCTTCTGGTTTCCTTGGGCGGACCGATCGGGGCCTATGAAGATGACATTTATCCGATGCTGAAGCCGGTCCTGAGCCTGCTCGAACGGCGGCTTGCCGCGGATCAGCCGACGCTGGGAATCTGCCTGGGCGCGCAACTGATAGCCCGTGCGCTGGGCGCCCGAGTATACCCGGGCGGACGCAAGGAAATCGGATGGTCGCCGCTGGTTCTGACCCCGGCCGGCCGTAACAGTGCGTTACGGCATCTGGGACCGGAATCAACCCCCGTCCTGCATTGGCATGGCGATACTTTTGATCTGCCGGACGGAGCCACCCTGCTGGCCTCCACCGAGGTCTATCCTCACCAGGCATTCGCCGTGGGCCGCAATGTCCTGGGCTTGCAATTTCACCCCGAGGTAACCGCGGAGGGGTTGGAGCGATGGTACATCGGCCATGCCTGTGAAATTGGGGCAACGCCAGGATTAAAGGTAAATGTGCTCAGAGCCGAATCCGCGCGATGGACGCTTTCGCTAAAGCGGTTCGGCGCCAAATTTCTCACGCAATGGCTGGAGCAGACGGCGCTGGATGCGACCGCTGCCGGGTCCGCGAAGCCGGCTGCGCCATGGCGCCAGGAAAGCAGCCGCATCCCGTAGCGGGTGCGAAACCCTATGACATTGCCGCCCACCAAACTGCTTTTTGCCGCACCCTCCGATTGCCTATCCCTTGAGGCATAAGCCCGAAACCTGGGCATCCGACAGGCTATTGGCGGCCGGTAATATCAATTAGCCATTGGCTGGACGCAGTGGCATCACTTCTGCTTCAGTGAGCAGGTCTGGCCGTGGCCTGCCCTACTGATTGCAGTCGAATAACGGGCGCATGACAGCGCTATAGGGAGGAGGAACGATGGCAATCTACCTCAGCATGCAGCGGGTGCGATTCTCCAGCCAGGACGGATATGAGAAATTCAAAACCGTCTTCGCCGACGTGCGCAACCATCTGCAGACGCTTCCCGGGTTCATGCATCTGACCTGGTGGCTGCATCCGGACGACGCCACCTGGTACAACGAGGTCAGCTTCTGGACCAGCAAACAGGCCCTCGATGACTGGCACATGAATACCTACCACAAGCATGCCAAGACCTGGGCCGCCCAATCCGGGGCGATCATGGAGGATATCATCACCAACTTCGAACTGGCCGGCACCAGGCTGCTGCGCATCTGTCCCACCTGCGGCCAATTCCAGGATAAGTCCTACGACCTGAAAAAGGAGCAGGCAGTGCTGGCCGAGCCCTGTCCCAAGTGCGGATTTAATTTTCCGCGGCTGGGGAACACGCCGACCAGCTTCGCGGTGTTCAAGGACGTCGAGTAGCGCCAGTCCCAGTGAAATCGTGAAATCCTGTCGAGCGGACCGGTAAAGGCCGTCGCTGTTGCTGCATCCCGAACCGCGGCAGGGGAAATATTTCAGCGCCTGACGCGACGGCATCCGGAGCCGCGGCGGCGACGCGGCAGGCGTTGCGCGGCGCGAGACCGGCCGTCAAACCCAACTGGCGCGGGTGCTATTCCACCCGCCTCCGTCGTGCTATGGGCTGGTGAGCGGAAATCATCATGACGCGATGCATAATGGTCTTCAGCCGCAACGGCCGCTACCATCGGATTCCTGAAACCGAAATCGAGGATTGGGAAGAAGTCCTCGACGCCATCGACGGCCAACCGCAACTGATTGAGCGGGTCTCGGGCTGGCAACCGTACACCCACGCATTCCGCCTGCCCGACAAGTCCGTGTATTTGGTCGCACTAACGACGGAATAAATTGTCTGATTTTCTCCTCCGGACCGGGGGAGATGGGCGCCGCTGCGGCGCCCCAAAGAGGGTCCTTGCTCGGCGGGCCTTTCCAAGCGCGTTCCACAGGCTGGAATGGCTTCGCCACTGTGCCACGAAGTTTCTACATTTTGCTTAATTTTCTCCCCCGGACCGGGGGAGATGGCGCCGCTCCGGCGCTCAAGAGAGGGTCCTTTTTCAGCGCGCCTGCTTCAGGCGCGCGACTAGGAATCCCTCAGTGGACTCACCGTCAACGGGCGGTTCACGAACCGCGCTCCACAGGCTGGAATGGCTTCGCCACTGTGCCACGAAGCCATCTCAATCATTTAGAAGCGATGGCTCTGGTCCTGCTTTTTCGTGGCACAGTGGCGAAGCCATTCCAGCCTGTGATTTTTCTTCTTCCCTAAAGCTGTCGGAAAAGAGGATGAAAGCCTCACTCTTCCCCGGTCAGGCGAAGAAGTCCCGCACCAACTTCACGAACTCCGCCGTCTTCTCGATCTCCGGCCGATGCCCGCATTGATCCAGCACCGCCAGTTTGGAGCCGGCAATCGACTTGTTATAAGCCTCTCCCGCGCTAACCGGTATGACCGGATCCTGGCGCCCCCAGATTATCAACGCCGGCAGTCCGCTGACCCCCTCCAGGAGCTTGGGCAGACTGTTGCTGAAGAAATACGGCTCCCAGGCCAGCCGCGCGATCTCGGAGCGCGCGTCTTCAAACGCTTCGAACTGCTCCGGGGTGCGTTCGCCGCCGTAGAGCTTGCCGAACTCGGGAGTATTGTTCTGGTCCAGCACCGTAGCGGCCAGATAGGCGCGGGCGGTCACGGTAAAGATGTCCATGATCTCGCCTTTTGGAGGACGGATACCCGCGGATGCGACCAGCGCCATACGATGCAGTTGTTGGAAGTTTTGCGCCGCCATTTCCGCCGCGATCCAGCCGCCGGTGGAAAAGCCAATCACGTCAACCGGCGCCAGTTTCATCTCGCGTACGACCCGGCCATAAAAGCCCGCGAGATCCCGGATGTTCGCAATCCAGTCGACGCGCTCGGTTTTGGCGAAGCCAGGCTGTAGCGGGATCAGCACCTCGTGATCGCGCGCCAATTCGGTGTGCCATTGGAGCCATCCCGGATGGCCCAGTTCCTCGTGCAGGACCAGGAGCGGCTTGCCCTTGCCACCTTTTATAAACGTCAGGTCCGCTCCGGCCACGTGGACCTTCTCTTCTCGCCATTCAGATGCCATCTAGCTCGCTCCTTCGCCGCGCGTTGCGCGCAATCATTAACGTCGGGCCGGCCGCGCATGGCCGGCGCCAATTCATTTCAGACTCTCGTCGATCGGAAGCGGCCGCCTCGATTCGGGGCCCGGATTTCCGACTAACCGCCGGGGCAGTGGCGCCAGGCCCAAAGTGGCAAATAAAGCCTCTGTGATACTCTATCTTGACCATTGGAAGACGGCCTGCAAACGCCAACCCTGTGCTTGGATATCACTGTTCCGCCAGCCAAACAAACTGCGGCGGGCGGCCAAATCGGGTCGCTAGCAGGGTGCGGAAAAACGGCTTCTGAAATAGCAATGGTGACCCGATGGGATTAGCACCCTGCATAAAAGATGGCTTCCTTCCTCAATCTTCTCCCCCTGACCGGGGGGAGATAAGAGAGAGGGTGCAGGCTGCGGAGACTTTTTCCGCAGCCTGCTAGGATTGGCCCGCAACGCCAGCACAATCGGACCTTTCATGCGCGTCGCGACGCACTCGTCAAGCGTCCTAAAGCGCCGATTTTGGACGCTAACACGACCGGCGCTCCCTGAATCGGCATGTAATATTTCCCTCTTACAAGGCGCCGCGACAGATTCCGTCCCTGGACGCCACCGATTTATGGCATGGGATTCGCACCTGACTTCAGCACCGGCTGATGCCGGTCAAGGAGATTCATTATGCGAAGGATCGCTTATGCTTTCGTGGCAGGAACGTTGACCGCGCTTTTGGCCGCGCCGGTCCTGGCCCAGTCCAACGCTCCATCGTCCGACAGCCGGATGGCGAGTTCAGGATCCGTGACCGAGGGCAACACCACGATCACGGCGGGCGGCGCCTCCGATGCCGACCTGAACGCCGCGCGGTACAAAGCGTGGGACGACTTCCAAAGCAGCAATCCCCAACTCGCGCGGGAGATGAAGCATAATCCGCGGCTGATGCGCAGTCAGAGCTTCGTCGACCACCATGCTCCACTCAAGCAGCTTTTCGAAGCGAATTCCGGGATGCAGCAGGACATGGAGCGCAATCCGGGCAACTACATGGCCCGGATGTCGGCCTCGCATCGCCATCATCGCAACCATAGCTAAGCGCGGCTTTCCTGCGGCACAGACCGCAATGAGGGAGCAGGCTGCGAAACCGGGGTTTCCGCAGCCTGCTTTCCGGTCACTTGCCGGTGAACTTCGGCTGGCGCTTTTCCGCGAAGGCGGCTGACGCCTCCTTGTGGTCCTGGGTGTACATCGTGAGGGTTTCGTAGGCCAACGCCGCATCGTCACTCATCAGGGCGAGGCTTTTGATGGTCTTGTTCACCGCGAGCTTGGTCCAACGGATGGCCCAGGTCGGGCCGTCGGCGAGCTGACGGGCTAGTTCACGGGCCTTGGGCATCACTTGATCCTTGGGCACAGCGTAGTTTACCAGCCCAATTCTGGCGGCCTCGGCGCCGCTGATGAAGTTGCCGGTCATCAGGTACTCCTTGGCGCGCGACGGACCGACCAGCAGCGGCCACATGATGGCGCCGCCGTCGCCGGCCACCAGCCCCACCTTGACGTGGGTGTCGGCCAGCTTCGCGGTCTCGTCACAGATAGTGACATCGCACAGGAGCGCCAGGCTGCATCCCAGACCCACCGCCGCGCCGTTGATTGCCCCCACGATCGGCTGCTCGACGTCCAGCATATTATGAATGATCCGCCGCGCTTCGGTGGCGTTCATCGGAAACGGGCCTTTGCGATGGGAGGTGCCGTCCGGACCAGCCTTGCCAAAGCCCTTGACGTCGGCGCCCGCGCAAAAGGCGCGGCCGGCCCCGGTGAGCAGGATCGCGTTGACGTCGCTGTCTTCGGACACGTCCACCCAAATGGTTTCCAGTTCGTGATGCATCTGCGGAACGATCGAGTTGAGTGAGTCGGGGCGATTGAGCGTCAGCGTGCAAAGCCCGTTGTCCTTCTCGACCTTGATAAATTGATAACGGCTGTAATCCGATGCCATAACGATAATCCTCCTGTTCCGTCCGCTTTATACCGCGTTTGCGCGCGGGCGGAAACGCCCGCCCCGGCCCGCATCCTGAAACACGCCGAACCGGCTGAGGTTGTTGGCTGCGTGGCACGAGGCTTTCAGCCTGTGATCTAAATCTAACAACTTGTCATACTACCGATAGCCGTAGGATGTCTATGATGAGCTAGGATTAGATTGGATTAGTATTAGATAATATACATAGTTTCTGCCAAGAATAGCTTGACATCCGGCTTCGCGGTGCTATGTTTCTTTCCTAATTCAGCATCCCGGGGGGGACGCTCATGGGAAATGACCATGTGGCCCGCTGGAAACGGATGCGCTGGTGGGAGTTAGCCCGGGGCCTGAGCGACGGGCCGGCTCCCACGCGTAACCGGGCTCGGGTCAGCGCCTGGGCGCGGCTACACGCCACGTTTCGAGTTCTGTTTCAACGTTGGTCCGGCCGAGGCCCCGGTCATCTAAACCACCACGACCGCAATCCTCAACTGAAGCAGCACCGCGGCGTTATGTGAAGGGGGACTTCCAGTGACGCTTCAGGCAAATGGCACCCCGGCAGGGTGCGGAAAAAGTAACTATCGTGGGCAACACCGCATTTGGTGGCTCCGCGCCCTGCTATGGTCGGCCGCGACGCTGATCTTTTCGATCGCAATCGCCGTTGTTGCGTTGCTGGGATGCGGGGACAGCCCGGACGCGGCGGGAATGGCGAACGCGACCGCCGCGCAGCAGATTCCGCATCACCCGCCAGCCGCGCTGGGGATTCCACATGACTGGAGTCATCGGCACCTGATCTTCTCGCGGCCGCAATCGGCGGCCGCCGCGCATCAACTGGAGCGGGAGCCGCGCTTCCGGATTCAGCAGGCCTGGCGCGCGAGCCAGGCCGGCGCCGCAGGGGTCGAGGCGCGGATGCGCACGCTGGACGCCTTGGCCGTTCAACTAGCGTCCGCGCCGGGGCGGCGGACCGCTCCGCTCGGATGGGGCCGCCCCTTGTGGGGGCGTCCGAAAAGAAGATTGCATAGCGACTGGAGCGTGAGCCTGGGCAGCGGCGCCACCGTGGGCGCGGGCATGTATCCGGCGAAGTATTCGTTCAACCCAATCGGCGCTCCGGACTGCACCAATGACTTCGTGGTCTTCAATACCGGCAAAAAGGGAACGAGCGGACAAGCGAGCATCGTCGCCTACAACAAGCTGTATTCCGGGGCTGGCGCGTGCGGGACGTCGGGCGTGCCCGCGGTGTACTGGGCGTACAACACCGGGGCCCTGATTGGGACGTCGGTGGTGCTTTCCGGCGACGGCACGCAAGTCGCATTCATCCAGGCACCCAGCATTACCGGTGTCGCTAGCCTGGTGCTGCTGAAGTGGGCGCCCTCTACCACCGAGAGCGTGACCAGTCCGCTCACGCTTACGGCAGTGACCAACGCTTTGTATCCAGGTTGTACCGCGCCATGCATGACGACTCTGACTTTCGTCAACAATGTATCCGACACCAAATCCGCCCCGTTTTATGACTACACCAACGACGTAATTTATGTCGGCGACGACAATGGATTCGTTCACAAATTTACCGGCGCTTTCAAGGGTACGCCGGCCGAGGTAACTTCTTCGGGCAGTCCTTGGGCCGGGGTGCAAAGTGGCGATTTGCTGACCAGCCCGGTGCTGGATAGCGGCGTTTCGCCACCGGTGGTCTTTGTAGGAGTGGTCAACTCGGGTAGCAATGGCGGTTATCTTGCCTACATAAATACCTCAACTGTTGTTGTCACCAAATCAAAAGCGATAGGCCAGAACGTGGATGTCGACATCGCAGACGCCCCCGTTGTGGACTCCGTTGCCGGGAAGATCTACGTCGCGGTCGGCAATGACGGCGTTGGTGTTCACAGCGGGGTCTTTCTATTCAGCCGGGGATTCGGCAACTCGGCAGTGGGCAGCGAGGCTCAAGTGGGTCTTGCGACTACCAACCCAATTCCCGTTTACGACGGCGACTTCGACAACACCTACTACAACTCATCCAACGCGACCGGCAACTTTTACGTATGCGGCAATGCGGGCGGCAATCCGACGCTGTATCAGGTGCACATCAGTGCGGGAACCTTCCCCGCCAACAATGTCCATACCGGGCCGAGCGTCGCCACCACCAATACCACCTGTTCTCCCGTCACCGAAATCTACAATCCCAACGCCTCGGGAGGCCCCCTTGACTGGATTTTCCTCAGCGTGAAAACCAGCGGGACACCAGCCATCTGCAGCAGCGGCGGATGCGCGATGAATTTCAACGTCACCGCCTGGCAGACCAATAACGCCTATACGATCAATCAGGAGATCCTCGACAGCAACCTGAATATCGAAAAGGTCACCACCGCCGGCACCTCCGGCGCCAGCCAACCCACCTGGAACGCAACTACCGGCGGAACCACAGCGACGGCACCCTGGTCTGGACCAACCAGGGCGCGTTGAGTGTCAATGCCGCTGCTAAGGAGACCGGCGGCACCAGCGGAATCATTATCGACAATACGGCGACCTCGGCGGGCGCATCGCAGGTTTACTTTTCGACCTCTTACGGCACTTGTGGCACCTGCGGCAGCGGCGGCTGCGCCGTGCAGGCCTCGCAAGCGGGGTTGCAGTGAAGTGTCACGGTAGTTAACGCCAGCCCTTCATCAAGCCTGGGGACACCAGTGGCATCTTGGCGACCTCCGGCACTGTCGCGGTGGCGTCGGCGGCTGCGCAATACCAGCCGCTCAATCGGGGTTGAACTGAAGCCGGCGGCCGGGATCGTGATTGGCTAAAAGATCGCGCAAAAACTGAGCTAGAGTCGCCCGCAAACAAGAGTCTGTATATGAGACAAGTCGACAAGAGCTCCACCCGGAACGAGGATTCATCGGCCGGCGCAAGCCCTATAAAAAACCCGAGTTCCGGTTCGAGCGGATTTTCGAGACTATGGCTTTGAGCTGCGGCAAGGTCGGCCCAACGCAGGGTTCGTGCAGGTTCAACCGTAAAAATTCGTAGGCGGAGGGCAAGATGGAGCCAGCGCATCGCGACCGAATTGGATGTGAGCTAATCGCCCAGACGCTGCGGGCGCGCCACCAGGTCCGCCTGCGGCTGAGCGGCACCAGTATGATACCGGCGCTCTGGCCCGGAGCGGTCGCGCTGGTCCAGCCGCTGACCGGCGCCGCGCCAGGCCGCGGGGATGTAGTGCTTTTTTTGCGCGAAGAGCGGCTCTTTGCGCATCGGGTGGTGAACCGTCGCGGCGGCCGCCTGATCACTCGCGGCGACGCGCTGCCGCAGTGCGATCCGCCCCTGGATGCGGCGGAAACCCTCGGAGTCGTCACCGCAATAGTTCGCGGCGACGGCGTGGCGCATAGGCTGAGCGAGACGTACCCGATCCGGCACCGCCTGGCGGCATTCGCGATCCGGCATTCAGGGCTGGCTCACCGGCTGATGCTGCGGATACATCGGTGGAAGCACCTTCGTGGTCCCGCATTCAGACTCACCGGCCGGGGGCCACGGTGCCACTGAAAAATGAAGACAATTCAACTAATGGAGCTGGCTCGGGCACAGTGGCGAAGCCATTCCAGCCTGTGGTCTTCCCTCTCCATTCTTCAGAAAAAGGGTCAGGTCTGTCAGGTGAAACACCAAGCGACCATCACGATCGGCGGACTGCCTATTCAGATCGGCTGTGCCAATAGCAAATTCATCGGGATGCTGGAACAGCGCTATGGCAAGTTCATCAAGTATTCACCGGCTGGAATGGCTTCGCCACGGTGCCACGAAGGTGGGAGAGGGAATAAGAACAAGTCCATCCAACTGGATATCGAGCTGATCCCGCCCGCACCCGCCGCCGATCCCGACGCGGACCTTGAAGTCCGCTTCGAACAGGGCCGCTGGGAGATGCGCCGGGGCGATTTCGTGGCGCGATGGGACCCTGCCACGCTGCGCGGTGCGGTGCGGCAGGCGGTTTATCCCTACGCGATGGACTCCGTAATTCGCATCATGCACAGTCTGGTGCTGGCCAGAACCGGCGGCGGCTTCCTGTTGCACTCGGCCAGCGCGGTGCGCAACGGGCGCGCGTTTCTGTTCTGCGGCGTATCGGGGGCGGGCAAAACCACGATTTCGCGTCTGGCGCCGCCCGACGCGACTCTTCTAACCGACGAGATTTCCTACATCCGCCGGAACGGCCGCGGCTACCAGGCCTGCGGGACGCCGTTCGCGGGCGAATTGGGC
The DNA here is from genome assembly GCA_963805995.1 of uncultured Pseudomonadota bacterium. Classification (GTDB taxonomy): domain Bacteria; phylum Desulfobacterota; class Binatia; order Binatales; family Binataceae; genus JAJPJA01. The sequence goes on from CAWDWL010000016.1 coordinate 350,393, forward strand.
ATCGCCGGCGCAGACATCGCCGCGCCGATTGGCGCGTTATACTTTCTGCGCCAGGGACCACGCAACGAAATCGGCGCGGTCGATGCGGCGCGCGCCGCGCGAACGCTGCTGCGCAATATTTTATTTTTCGCCGACGATGCGCGCCTGGTCGATTCGCTCTTCGCTGCCGCGTGCGAATTCGCCGCGGCGCGTCGCGATCCGCGAGCTGACTTTCAGACCTGACGCCGAGGTATGGGATTTAGTCGCATGAATAACAACGGTAACGACAAGTATCTTCGCCGCGGCGAGAACATGGCCGCCCGCATGTTGGGCGGCGAGATGATGATCATGTCGGCCGCGGACTCCACCCTGTTCAGCCTCAACGAGACCGCCGCCGTGATCTGGCAGGCCGCCGACGGCGTGACTCCGCTGAGCGAAATCGTCGAGTGCGAAATCGTCACGCGCTTCGAGGTCGATCGGCGCACCGCCTACCAGGATGCCCTGCAGTTTGTCGAGCATCTGGCACGCCATGGGATCATCCAAATCAAAGACGAGCCGATCGCAAAGGAGGGCCATGAGTTCCCTGATGGAGGAAATGAATACCAAGGCGATCGCGCTGGGCATCCCGCTGGGCGTGCATCTCGACCTGACCTACCGATGCAACGAGCGCTGCGTCCATTGCTACCTGGACCACGACGACCAGGGCGAGATGACCTTCGATGAGGTAAGCGACCTGCTCGGGCAGATGGCCGCGGCGGGGGTCTTTTTGCTGACGATCAGCGGCGGCGAGCCGCTGCTGCGCAAGGACCTGTTTGCGATCTTGCGCCGCGCGCGCGAGCTTTCCTTCAATATCAAGCTCAAGACCAACGCCATCCTGATCCACGAAAAAGAGGCGGCGAAACTGCGCGGGCTGGGCGTGGAAAATGTTCAAATCAGCGTCTATTCCCATCGCCCACAGGTCCACGACGCGATCACCAAGGCGCCGGGCTCGCTGGACAAAACCATCAACGCGATCCGCTTCCTGGTCTCGCGGGGACTGAAGGTAACGATCGCCAACGTGCTGATGCGCGACAATCGCGCCGATTATCCCGGCGTGCGGAGCCTGGCCGCCGAACTGGGCGCGTCATTCACCATCGACCCCACCATCACCCCGCATATCAACGGCGACCGCTCGTTGCTCGCGCTCAACATCCCGCGCGCCGATCTGAAAAAGGTGATGCGCGACCCCAACCTGGTGGGCAGCGTCGAGGAGTTCTGCGCGCCGCCGCCAGCCGCCGGCGAAGACGTGATGGATGGACTGCCGTGCAGCGCCGGCCACAGCGCCTGCTACGTCTCGCCCTACGGCGACGTCTATCCGTGCGTGCAATTCCCGCTGCCCAGCGGCAACGTCCGCGAGCAGCGCTTTATCGACATCTGGAAGCATTCGCCGCAGCTCAATGAAGTCCGCGCGATCCGCACCCGCGACCTGCCGGTGTGCTCGACCTGCGCGCACGTCAGCGCGTGCACGCGCTGCCCGGGGCTGGCCTGGATGGAAGGCAACATGCGCGGCCCGTCGACGGCGGACTGCGAAAAATCCTACGCGCGCACGGGGATCCCGAGCGCAAATATGCGGCGGCTGGGAATCGCGCCGCAGAGATAACGGAGGCCTCTCGACCGTTAGCCGTCCCTCTCCCAAGGAGCCTGTCGCGACGTGTGATGGATGTGTAGTATCTCAACCGCTTCTTCGGTGATCCGATAGAAGACTCGGTAGGGGTATCGAACGAGGAGGACGACACGAACGCCTGGGCGTTCAATGACCCGTTGTGCGCTCGCTGGCCATCGCGCGATCCGCGCGATCACGATGCGTAGGCGTCTTTCGACGGTTGCCGCGACGCTCGGATAATTTGCCGCGAGATACGCAGCGATGCTGCGGAGGTCGTCCACTGCGGCATCGGTAAAGACAACCTTCACGCGGAGCGGAACTTGCCAAAGACCGCCTTCACTTCCTCATCCGTTGCGAATCGCCCCTGCCGTGCGTCGTCCAGCCCGCGGTCGATTCCGGCGAGCTCTTCGTCTGTCGCCCGGTATTCTCCGTTCAGACCCGCAGCGATTTCGAGGGCGGCATCCGCAAGTTCCTCCTGGGCCTCCTCGGGCCAAGTCTCCGCCTGTTTCAAAACTTCCAGCAATTTCCGTGTCATGTTAGATATCGTATCATAACCAACGCCCGTCCAGTGCCACCACAGGCATTTTTTCGCCTATCCAGTGGCACAGGCTTCCAGCCTGTGATTCTGATTTCCTGATATGGGATCACAGGCTGGAATGGCTTCGCCACTGCGCCACAGTAGGATCAGGGGGGATTATCCAGTCGGAGACGCAACCTGCGCGGCCGTCAACGGCGCGCTGCCCACCCGAGGAAGAATCGTTGCGCCCAAAATGGGCACAGGATAGATTCGGGCTATGCGGATCATCGCCCGGCGAACCTTGCGCGAGTTCGTCGAGTCGCTCGCCGGGCACAAGGATCAGCCGGCGGTGAAAGCCGCCCTGGATGCCTGGTTCGATGAGGCGAAGAAGGCGCGATGGACCAGCACCGCCGAGGTGAAGCGGTCTTACGCCACCGCGAGCATCGTTACCGCCGAACGCATCGTTTTCAACGTGAAGGGCAACGCATACCGGCTGGTCGTGGCGGTCGATTTCGAGAAGAGCATTGTCTGGATCAAATGGATCGGCACGCACAAAGACTATGACCGAATCGACGTGACGGAAGTGGAACATGACAAATGAGCTGAAGCCAATTCGCACGGAGGCGGACTACGACAAGGCCCTCCGCGAGGTCGAGCGTCTTTGGGGTGCGAAAAGCGGCACGCGCAATGGCGACCGGCTCGAGGTGCTGGCAACGCTGATCGATGCCTATGAGGCCGAGCATTATCCTATGGACCCGCCCGATCCGGTCGAGGCGATCAAGTTCCGCATGGAGCAACAAGGGCTGTCCCGCAAGGACCTGGAACCTATCATCGGAACGCGAACGCGCGTTGCGGAGGTGCTTAACCGCAAACGTAGCCTGTCGATCAGCATGATCCGGCGCCTGCATGATCGTCTCGGCATTTCGGTTGAGGTGCTGATCCGTCCATCGGGCAAAGAGAACGCGGCATGATCACCGTTGAGCAGGAAGCGCTTGCTATATCCGACCTTGGGGCAAACGTTGGTCCGCGCGTGCATGGCTGCCGTTCACAGGATTTTCAGCCAGTGAATTCTGATTTCCTGATATGGGATCAGGCTGAAAGCCTGTGCCACCGCAGGATCAGGGGGGATTATCCAGTGGGAGACGCAACCTGCGCGGCCCATCGACGGCGGACTGCGAAAAATCCTACGCACGGACGGGGATTCCGAGCGCGAACATGCTGCGGTTGGGGATCGTGCAGCAGGAATTAAACGCTGTGACCTTTGGATCGAGGAGTCGGCGAGGCTCTATTCACTCGCGAGATCCGGTAGCAGCCAGGCGCCAAAAAAGCCCGCCGCCAGGACTCGGCGCATGACGGACCCCCTGAGGTTGCCGGCTAGGTATCAACGTGGCATATACGTTATTGATACCAAGGAGGCCGTGATGCCGAAAGAGGCGATGTTCACCCTGAAGCTGGAAGCGGAGCTGCGCGAGCAGTTCGTGGCCGAAGCGGAGGCCACCCACCGGCCGGCGTCCCAGATTGTCCGCGAGTTCATGCGGGATTTCGTTAGACAGCAGCGGGCAGCGCGAGAGCATGACGCATGGTTCGCACCGAAGTGGGGCAAGGCATGCATGAGGCCGACGACCCCAAGGTCAAGCGCATCCCGCATGAAGAAATCTCGTCGAAATGGCGCCGGCAGCGCTCCAGGCTGGTGAAGCGTGCCGGTGCGAAAACCGAGTGAGGGTTGAGTGGCTACCGGTCGCCAAGCACAACCGTCAAAGCCAGCTCGCTTATATTGGCGAACGTAACCCTTGGGCTGCGATCGACATGGGCGATGCCATTGAAGCGGCCGTGCGGCATCTGATCGATAATGCGCACATGGGCCGGCCCGGCCGAGTCAAGGGCACCCGCGAGCTGGTGGTGGGAAACACGCCGTATGTGATCGCCTACCGTGTCGAGCCCGACGCCGTGGTGATCCTGCGGCTGCTACATGGCGCGCAGAAGTGGCCGAACAAACTTTGAGTGTGAACTGTCAATTATCAGCCAAATGTGACCGCTGAGCCGTTTCTGGAAGCATTCGCCGCAACTGAGCGAAGTCCGCGCGATTCGCACCCGCGACCTGCCGGTGTGCTCGACCTGCGCGCACGTCAGCGCGTGCACGCGATGCCCGGGGCTGGCCTGGATAGAAGGCAACATTCGCGGCCCCTCGACGGCGGACTGCGAAAAATCTCACGCACGCATGGGGATCCCGAGCGCAAATATGCGGCGGCTGGGAATCGCGCCGCAGGATTGAATTGGCTTCGTGGCACAGTGGCGAAGCCATTCCAGCCTGTGATTCGCGCTGGGAGATGCGCCTTTTCTCGAGGATCTCAGACCAATCGCAGAAATCCCCTCAGCGGTTGGAGACCTGTGCCTGACCGCCTTCGTCTTCCAAACTCATAATCGCGCGCCTCACAAGACGCGCTGAAGACGGACCCTCTCTTAAGCGCCGCAGCGGCGCCATCTCCCCCGGTCCGGGGGAGAGTAGGAGGGATTTTTTGCATTTGCCTTTACCTGTCTCCCCCGGACCGGGCATAAGCGCCTAACTTAAGGGAAATGATTGGCGCGGAGCAAGTCCAACTGCAGGGATCTGCGACGAGTGGGCTCGCGCAGGTGGTTGGCGATCAAACGCCAGCGGCGCAGGCAGTTTAGGAGCGCGAGCTGGGGATTGACGGCGCCACTAAGCAGGAAGTTCATCAGCGCGGTCTCGCGCCACAGGCAGCGCGGACGGGGAGTCGAGCAATGGGTATCCCCCGGGGGAAAACCGCTCGCCGGCGGCGATCAGCGCTTCGATAATAACTGCGGCGAGCAGCTTGCCCTGCAACCAGGCTTTGGCGCCGATAGGATCGGTTTTTTTAAATGACCGGTGGCGAGGATGGATTTAAGCCGTTTGAGGCCAGTTCCACCTGCCAGCGGCAGCGATAGAGTTCCAGTACCGCTGCCGCCGGGCAGTGCCGGGCACTGACCGTGGTGAATACGAAAATATAACCGGCGG
>CAWDWL010000017.1:0-24586 GCA_963805995.1 uncultured Pseudomonadota bacterium
ATCTGGAATCGCAACTATGTCCGCAGCATCCAGATCACGATGGCGGAGAAGTTCGGGGTGCAAGACCGCGGCCGGTTCTACGACGAAACCGGGGCGCTACGCGATGTGGTCCAGAATCACATGCTGCAGGTGCTCTCCAATCTCACGATGGATCCACCGACCGGCGAGGATCACGAGGCGGTGCGCGATGAGAAAGCCAGCCTGCTGAAAGCGATTCGCCCGCTTACGCCGGAGTCAGTGGTGCGCGGGCAATACAACGGCTATCGCTCGGTGCCGGGCGTAGCCGCGGGTTCCACCGTTGAAACCTTCATCGCAATCAAGCTCTTTATCGAGACCTGGCGATGGGCCGGCGTGCCGATTTTCATCCGTGCCGGCAAGGAACTGCCGGTCATTGCGACCGAGGTCGTGGTCGAGTTCAAGCGCCCGCCGCGCGAGACGTTCGGCGAACTCGTGCCGGGCAAGTCCGCGCATATGCGGCTGCGCGTGACAGCCCCACATCTGTATCGCGCTGGGTGTCCGGGTCAAGGTGCCGGGCGAACAGATGGTCGGCAGCGATGTTGAGCTGATGCTACAAGAAGAGGCCAAGGTGGACGAACCGCCGTATGAAAGGTTGCTGGGCGACGCCATGCGTGGAAATGGCGAGCTGTTCGCGCGTCAGGATCTGGTCGAGGCGCAATGGCGCGTCGTTCAACCGATACTGGGCAATGTTACACCAGTGTACACTTATGAGCCTGGGACCTGGGGACCCGAAGAAGCTAATCAACTAATCGGCACCGATGGCCCGTGGATCAATCCCCAGGCGTCACCACAGACATGATGATACGGACGGAGCGCGACCGGCCGGCCAACCATGGGACGCCCGCGAGATAGAACATGTCCAACAGAATATTTCCTGATCGCGAGAGTCTGATCGATGGCGCCGCTGCTTATATAGCGGAACTGGCGGTCAAAGCGATTGCCGATCGCGGATGCTTCACGCTGGCCTTGTCTGGCGGAAAGACTCCACGGCCGATCTATGCTCGCCTGGCGGCAGCTCCGCACGCGGGACGCATCGACTGGCCCCAAGTGCGGATATTCTTTGGCGACGAACGCTGTGTTGCCCCGCAGGACGAGCGCAGCAACTATCACACTGCACGCGGCGCGTTGCTCGACCATGTGCCCCTTGCCGCGGGCAACGTTCATCGCATTCGCGGCGAAGATGACCCGGAAAAGGCGGCTGCGCAGTATATCAGCGAACTCGAGAGCGCCTTTGGCGGCAAATCCGGTGCGGGAGCGCCCCACTCAGGTTTCGACCTCATCCTCCTCGGGATGGGCGATAACGGCCATACGGCTTCGCTCTTTCCAGGGTTGCCCGCGGTGACTGAACGGTCAATATGGGTGATGGCGCAGTACGTCGAAGTGATGAGTATGTGGCGCGTCACGATGACTCCTGCACTCATCAATGCCTCACGCAACGTGGCATTTATGGTTTCGGGTGCCGACAAGGCCGGCATGTTGAGCAGGGTGCTTGACGGACCTTATCAGCCGGTGGTGCTGCCCTCGCAAAGTATCAAGCCGGCCAACGGCGAATTGCGTTGGCTGCTGGACGCGCCGGCTGCCGCCCGCTTGCGTCAGAGTGCATGAGTATAGCTGCAAATCTTTCGATCCGTTCTCGCAAGTTTGCTGCGCCGTGGCGAATTGAAAAAAACTGTCGCTCTAGCGCGTTCCACGCGATCGTGCATTGGCTGCCCAGGGTTGCTCAAAGGTCTGTGGTTGGTACTCTTTGGAGATTACTAAATGGCCGCAGGTCAGAGCCCGCAACCCGATTCCCTCGAAATCCAACTTAGCCAGGCTGACGATCGGGTCCGCCTGAGCCAATGGACACCACCTCAATCCGGCGCGATCCCTCACGTCCGCATCGGTAAGTGGTGGTTCAATTGTTCTGGGCGATACCGCTTGGGGCGGCACTGTTGGTGGCGGGAATCGCAATCGGCCAGGAGCTACGGCGGATTGCCGCGGTTCAGCAGTTCATCGCGCGTTATCCGGGGACGAGACCTCCGCTCCGGCGAACTATTCGGGCTTCCCGCTGTGGCTGCGATGGCAGCATTTTCTCAACTTGTTTTTCATGATGTTCATAATGCGGGCCGGGAACCGACTGGCCGACCATCCACGCCTTTACTGGAAACGCGACTCAACCCCAGGAACCGAATGGTTTCGCTTTCAACACGAGTCCCCAAAGACCGGCTCTGGACCGCCAAGGACGACGCGGTAACCTTGCCGAAATGGTTGGGATTCCCGGAATTCGCCATTCCATGGACTGGCCCGCTGGTGGCACTTCTCATTCGATCTGCTTTGGGTGATCAATGGCTTTATTTTCTACGTGCTTTGTTCACAACCTATCAGTGGCAAAGGCTGGTGCCGACGTCATGGGAGATCTTTCCCAACGCGCTTTCGACGGTTCTGCAATATTTGTCGCTGAAGTTCCCGCCCAATGACGGCTGGGTTTACTACAACAGCCTGCAGCAGCTGACCTATTTTGCCACCGTCTTTGTCGCCGCGCCGCTGGCGGTGCTGACCGGACTGATGCAGGCGCCGGCGATCTCCAACAAGCTTGGCTGGTTTGGACGGCTTTTCAACCGTCAGGCGGCCCGCTGATACACTTTCTTGTGCTGTGCTGGTTCCTGCTCTTCGTGTGCATCCATGTCACGATGGTCTTCATTACCGGCCTGCGGCATAACGTGAATCACATGTTCGCGGGACTCAACAACAACAGTGCCCGCGGACTGGAAATCTTTGGCGTCGCGATGTTAGTCGTGTTCACGGCCTGGATGCTGGCCTCGCCCTTACGCTTAGAGATGCCCGCGTGGTTTATAAGACCGGCGAACTGATGTTAGGTCCGCTCAAAGGATTGGCCGAGTGGTGGGACGTCCGGACTCAATACTGCGGAGAAGGATACTCGCCTGCCTTGCGGCCCAATGAATGATTACCAATTTTATGGAGTATGAAACACTCGCGCGGAATAATTTCAACGATTTTCGATTACGCGTGGATGGTCTGTAGAAAATCCGAGCGGGTTGACTTTCACTGAGCTCAAGGCGATGCCCAGGCAGGAGCAGATTACGGCGCATTTTTGCATTCAGGGATGGTCCGGGGTTGCCAAATGGAGCGGAGTTCCGATGCGCGATATCATGGCAATCGTCAAGCCCAACGCCGAAGCTCGCTACGCTGTTTTCTATTCGTTCGCGGAGGGCTCTGAAGGCGGTCTTTACTACGACGTCCACAAGATCGACAATCTGCGCCACGAGCTAACCATCGTCGCTTATGAAATGAACGGTGCGCCACTCAGCATCCTGCACGGAGCGCCGCTGCGGCTGCGTTGCGAGAACGAACTGGGCTTCAAGCAGGTCAAATGGATTGTGGCGATAGAGTTCGTTCATGACTTCAGGCATCTCGGCGCCGGCCAGGGCGGTTACAATGAAGACCACGAATTCTATGGTTACCGCATGCCGATTTGATCGTTGTCACGGCGGCGCGCGCGGTGGCCGCGCCGCCTGCGGCGGGTTGACACCCAGGCACTGCCCTGCGTAAAAGAGCAGCCGTCAGAGGGAGAAGGGATGCCAAGTGGTATTGGATCGGCAGGCCAGACCGAAAGTCAGACTTCGATCAACGCGGAACGGGCCCGGCTCAAACAGGTAGCACAGAAAAACAAGCCGTGGCGGCGTTGGGGCACCTACTTGAGCGAACGGCAGTGGGGCACAGTTCGCGAAGACTACAGTGCCTATGGTTCGGCTTGGGACTACTTCCCCCACGATCACGCGCGCAGCCGCGCCTTTCGCTGGGGTGAGGATGGCATCGGCGGATGGTGCGACGAAGGACAGCATTTATGCCTGGGACTCGCGCTCTGGAACGGGAACGACCCGATCCTCAAAGAGCGGTTATTCGGGCTGACCAACGGTCAGGGAAATCACGGCGAGGACGTGAAGGAAATCTACTACTACCTCGACGCAACGCCGACCAATTCCTATGCCAGGATGCTCTACAAGTATCCGCAGGCCGCTTACCCATACCAATTGTTGATCGACGAAAACCGCCGCCGGGGACTTGCTAATTCCGAGTTCGAGCTGATGGATACCGGGGTTTTCGATGAAGACCGCTATTTCGACGTGTTCATCGAATATGCCAAGGCCGAAGTCGAAGATGTCCTGATGCGCATTACCGTGTACAACCGGGGCCCAGCGACCGCGACCTTGTGGTTGTTGCCGCAGGTTTGGTTCCGCAACAACTGGAGCTGGCGGCGAAGCCCAAAGCCTGCTTTGTCACAGGAGCGTCCCGGGCGTTTGCTGGCGGTCCATCCGCAGCTTGGCACCTATCGGATCGATTTCGAGACGCCAAAAGAGTTTCTGTTCTGCGACAACGAAACCAACTTTCAAAAAGTGTTCGGCATGGCCGCGGTCAAGGGCTATTTTAAAGATGGTTTTAACCAATATCTGATTCACAGCGCCAAGGATGCGATCAATCCTGATCGGCGCGGGACCAAGGCTGCCGCTCTTTACCAGCTCGATATTGCGCAGCATAGCAGCGCCACGGTGCGGCTGCGGCTACGCGCTGGCAGAGGTATGAAGGATGGCTTTGGAGATTTCGAGCAAGTCTTCATCGATCGGATCCGGGAGGCGGATGAGTTTTATGCCGAACTCCACAACGGACTTGAAGACGAAGATGCGCGACGAGTGCAGCGCCAGGCCTTGGCCGGGATGCTATGGAACAAGCAGAGCTACCATTACGACGTCTCCCAATGGCTCGATGGCGACCCGGGTCAGCCTGCGCCGCCTTCGCAACGCGAGTTTGGCCGCAACCAGGAATGGACCCACGTCAACATCGGCGACGTGCTTTCGATGCCGGACAAGTGGGAGTACCCATGGTTCGCCGCGTGGGATTTGGGGTTTCATTGCGTCGCTCACGCGCTGATCGATCCCGACTTCGCCAAGCGTCAGCTCATCCTGCTGGCACGCGAATGGTACATGCATCCCAATGGACAGCTGCCCGCTTACGAATGGGCCTTCGGCGACGTCAACCCACCCGTTCACGCGTTCGCGGCCTGGCGTATCTACCGCCTCGAACAGCTGCGCACCGGCAAGGGCGACCTCGACTTCCTGGAGCGCATCTTTCACAAGCTGATGCTCAATTTCACCTGGTGGGTGAACCGTCGCGATGCCAACGGCAGGAATATTTTTCAGGGCGGATTTTTGGGCCTGGATAATATCGGCGTGTTCGACCGTTCCGCGCCGCTCCCGACCGGCGGCTTGCTCAACCAGTCCGATGGCACCGCGTGGATGGCGATGTACTCGCTCAACCTGATGCGGATTGCGCTCGAACTCGCGCAACATGATCACGTCTATGAGGACATAGCAACCAAGTTCTTCGAGCATTTTCTTTACATCGCGCGCGCGATGACCGACATCGCCGGCAAGGGCATCGGCTTGTGGGACGAGGAGGACAACTTCTACTACACCGTGCTTAGCATGCCCAACGGTCAGAACCTCCCGCTGCGGCTGCGCTCGATGGTCGGACTGATTCCGTTGTTCGCGGTCGAAGTACTCGAACAGGAACTGCTCAAGAGCGTGCCGGGCTTCGAGAGCCGGCTCAGGTTTTTTCTTGAGGTCCGCCCCAATCTGACACGGCTGGTCTCGCGCTACCATGAGCCGGGCACTAGGAACCGGCACCTGTTGTCAGTGGCGCGCGCTTTTCGGATGAAGAAAATCCTGGCGCGGATGCTCGATGAAAACGAATTTCTTTCCGCCTACGGCATCCGCGCGCTTTCCCGCCACCATTTGGACCATCCGTTTGTATTGGACTACAAGGGGAATCGCTACGAAGTGAAGTACGCACCTGGAGAATCGCAAACCCAGACATTCGGCGGCAACTCGAACTGGCGCGGACCCATCTGGATGCCGGTCAATTACATGATCGTGGAGAGCCTGCGCCGCTTCCATGATTATTATGGTGATGGATTCAAGGTTGAATGTCCCACCGGATCAGGCCGGATGATGACGTTATGGGAAGTGGCGGAAGAAATTTCGCGGCGCTTGATGCGGCTATTTACACGCGGCAAAGATCAGCGGCGACCCGTGTTCGGCAACGACAATAAGTCCCAAACTGACCCGAATTTCCGCGATCATCTATTATTCTACGAATACTTCGACGGTGACAGTGGACGCGGGCTCGGTGCTTCGCATCAGACCGGATGGACCGGGCTGTTGGCCAACCTGATCTACGAACATGGCAGCCCGGGTGCCGCATCAGCTTACTCGGTGAAACGGCAAGCGTCCTGAGCCTGCGGCGGCAGTCACCATATCAATTGACTTCAGCGACGGGATGTTCGCGCGGTTAGCCGTGAGGCGAGAGTGCGCCGTGAAAAGGCGCTGGTCCACAGGGGGTGGAAGTCCCGCCCGGGAGCTGGTTCGTTGCGCCCGGTAACAATCGAAGCAGCGGTGGAGGTAACGAAGCCGCTGAAGCCTTCGGTGAAGAAGGTCGCAATGGCGACTTGGTGAGCATGCAGGCCGTAACGCGAGTGAACGCTGAGCAGGCCTCGAAACGGGTAATGCAGGAGCCGACCCGCCTCTCGTTGGGGGAAGGCCGACGCCGCTGCAACAAGTGCGAGCGAACAGGTTCATCGGTCCTGCCGGGGTATGGGCGACGGCATGCAGGCAACGGGGAGCAGACGCAACACGGGAAGCCCCAGCGGTGATCGCAGCGCATCAACCGGCAACTCGTGAGAGCCAGGCCGGGCCGTGTGGGGTGGCGGAGAGGCCCGCAGTACCGCGGAAGCCGGGTAACGCCGGTGGAGGGAAGGGGCCTCAGTTGAAGGCGAGCGCAAGAAGTGACGAGGGATGGCGGGATTGGTGATGAACCTAGCAACCCCAGTAAGTGTTCAGAAGTTACAGAAAGCGCTACACGCAAAAGCGACGGAAGCGCCCGGCTTCCGTTTCTATGCGCTGTACGACAAGGTGTACCGCAAAGACGTTTTGGCTATTTGCTTACCAATGCTGCAAGGCCAATGGCGGTGCGGCGGGAGCAGATGGCCAGACCTTCGAGGACATCGAGGCATATGGCGTGGAGCGACAAGGCGGTTCTTCGGAAATGGCTAAGAGCTGGGTTCATTGAGTCGAATGCTCTATGGCCGACGGAGGCTGGAACTCCGCAAGGTGGAATCATCTCGCCGACATTGGCCAACATCGCTCTGGATGGATTGGAAGCAGAACTGCATCGCAGGTTCCGCCAACCCGCCAAGGTGAATTTTGTTCGGTATGCGGATGACTTCATCGTCACCGGGCGCTCGAAAGAGTTGCTGGAGACTGAGGTCAAACCTCTGGTCGCGGATTTTCTCCGTGCCCGAGGGCTGGAACTCTCGCAAGAGAAGACCCACATCACTCATATCAAGCAGGGCTTCGACTTTCTTGGACACAATGTACGCAAGTACAGGAATGGCAAGGTTCTGACGAAACCTGCTCGACAGGGTGTCATCAGTTTCCTGCGCCGAGTCCGAGCTCTCATAAAGGTAAACAAGGCGGCGACGCAAGCGGACCTGATTGGAACCTTAAATCCGCTGCTGCGAGGCTGGGCGAATTTCTACCAGCACGCGGTCGCCAAGGCCGTGTTTAGAAGAGTGGACCATGAGGTTTGGAAGGCGATATGGCGGTGGGCGCTGCGGCGTCATCCAAAGAAACGCAAGCGCTGGGTTCGCAGGAGATACTTCTCCGTACATCCCCGCGATGCATGGTGGTTCAGTACCAAAACCACCGGGACGGGCAAGCGACGCGAGTTGTTCAAACTGAGGCGCGTTCCGATTCGACGGCACATCAAGGTCAAAGCCGAAGCCAATCCGTTCGATACCAGATGGGAACTGTACTTCGAGCTGCGCGAGGAGCGCCGCATCGTCGAAACCGTCGGTCGACGGACTCGGATTCTCTGGCGACGACAACAGGGCCGCTGTCCGGTCTGCGCTCACCTCATCACCTTGGAAACTGGATGGCATACGCATCACGTCATTTGGAAGGTGAAAGGCGGTTCTGACCGGCTCGACAATCTCGCCCTTCTGCATCCCACCCGTCATCGCCAAGTTCATCGTAGCGAGAAGCCGTCACCCTGCCGGGCTCTTCACCGAGCCTTAGCAAGGGCTTGAGCCGAATGAGGGGCAACTCTCACGTCCGGTTCTGAGGGGGCGGAAGGAATCGCAAGATTCCTTCTGCTACCCGACCGCAAGCCATGGACCTCAACCGGACTACCGCACAATCTCGTGAGCAAGAAGCCGTATCGCGGCGTGAATGTTTTCCTGCTTTCGGCTTCGAAGTATGTTTCACCCTTCTGGCTCACGTTCCGCCAGGCAAACGAGCTTGGTGGGCACGTCCGCAAAGGCGAGGAGTCTACGATTGTGGTTTTCTGGAAGGTCGAAGACTCGAATGGGAAGGCCGAGGAACTCGACACGGAGGAGAGCAAAGAGAAGACCCGCCGACGGTTCCTGCTTAGATATTATCGCGTCTTCAACCTCGAACAATGCGAACTGCCGCAAACCGTATTCGACAGGCTTCCGAAGATCGAGACGCATCAGCATGATCCAATCGAAGCGGTTGAGAACATCATCGCAGGGATGCCCAATCCGCCGGAGATAGTACGCGGCGGCTCCAAAGCGTTTTACTCACCGATTACTGACCGCGTCACCCTTCCTCCCCGCGAGCTTTTCATCAGTGCGGAAGAGGAAGCATGTACCACCGCGCACGAGATGTCCCATAGCACCGGCCACGCGAAGCGCCTTGCGCGAGAAGGAATAACCGAAGTCGCGCCGTTTGGCAGCCCTGTCTATAGCCGCGAGGAGCTTGTCGCAGAACTTTCAGCCACGTTTCTGTGCGCCGAAGCCGGCATATCAAACGCGGTTATCCAGAACCAAGCCGCGTACGTTTCCGGCTGGTTAAACTAATGGCGAGCTCGCCATTACTTCGCTAATCAGCAGGAAACCGTAATGCGAAGGAGACTGGCTTTTACTGCGGTTTTCCAGCGATTGAGCTTCCTCTCCTTCACATTATTTTTTGTTTCAGACTAAAGCGAGTCGAGCCACTCAAGGATGCTGTGTCGCGCCTCCATTGCGGGAGTTTGTCGGCCTTGGTCCCCAGTCCACCGCGTTCAAGCGCTCTGCGCTTTGTCGCCAGATTGGTCTGAGCATTACGCTTGAGACGCTTGGCCCATAGGTGAAGAGGCCTTCATCTTTCGCGCGCCTGGGCGAGGATTGTCGGATTCGCTGCGCACGTCCTCGCGTAAAATTTCCGCCAGACGTCTAATCCCGGGGCCTGCGCCCTCAGGGTCGGCAAGCACGAGGTAGATTTCACCATACATGTCGCCGCCTCCTTGTAGCGGCAACACCTTCAACTCGCCGGCGGCAACCTCCTCGCGGATCTTCTCTTCGGGATACCGGGCGAAACCGAAGCCCATTCGCGCCGCCTGGAGCGAGGTCGCCATGTGCCCGAAAGTCCAGCGTTGCTCCGCCTCGATAAAGGCGCCCCGTTTGTCGCGCTTGATGCTGGTATCGCGCACTACGAGTTGGCGATGCTTGCGGAGATCGTTCATCGTGGCACGCCGTCCGAGTTTGAACAGCGGATGGTTCGGACTCGCGACCGGGACAAAGGCGAGCCGCATCAGGGACTCTCCCGTGAATCCCGGCGGCACGCGCGGCGTGAGCGCAAGGTCCGCCCTGCGCTCCAGCAACGCCTCAGGGGCTCCGCCGATCATGGTCTCGATAACCTCGATACGAGTATGCGGAGACTCGCTTCCGAAGCGGTCGAGACATTTGAGCAATAGCCATGTCGGGAAAACGATCTCGACGGCGATGGTGATCTCCGCCTCCCATCCGACGGAATTACGATGCGCGGCTCCTTCCAGGCTCGCGGCCTCATCGAGCAGAACCCGCGCGCGCAAGTAGAGCATCTGGCCCGCGTGCGTGAGCATCGCCTTGCGCCCCTTGAGTTGAAACACCTTCACGCCCAGCAACTTCTGGATCTGCTGCACCGCGTACGTCACCGACGATTGGCTCTTATGTATCGACTCGGCCGCGGAGGCATAGCCGCCTTCGTCGACGACAGCCACGAGTGCGCGCCATTGTTCAAGAGAGATCGAAGGGTTTGGCGTCATTATCGGATGCCTCGATGGATATGGGCTTATTTTTGAACTTTTCTATCCACTAAATGAATATTACATTTTGGTTCATGGAGACACTACTAAAGATCAACGCCAGCATTTTCGGCGAAAACGGCGCATCGAGCCGGCTGACCGACTCGCCCGTCAAGGGCGTGCACTTTGTCCAGGAAACCAGCCCGGCCGAGATCGGCGCAGCACTTGCCGATTTCGTGCGGGGCCTCCGCGGACGCTGATTTCATCAACCAATTGTTAGGAGATCAGTCACATGGAAAAACTGAAGAATAAGGTCGCTGTGATTACCGGCGCGACTTCCGGCATGGCCCTCGCCACGGCAAAGCTCTTCGTCGAAGAAGGGGCCTACGTCTTCATCACGGGCCGGAGGCAGGAGGCGCTCGATGAGGCCGTCAAGCTGATTGGCCGGAATGTGACCGGCGTGCGCGGCGACGCGGCCAATCTCGACGACCTCGACCGCCTGTTCGATACGGTTAAGCGGGAAAAGGGCAAGATCGACGTCCTGTTCGCGAGCGCCGGCACGGGCGAGGCCGTCAAACTGGGCGAGATTACCGAGCAGCACTTCGATGCGGCCTTCGGCCTGAATGCTCGCGGAACGCTGTTTACGGTTCAGAAGGCATTGCCGCTGTTCAACGATGGCGGATCGATCTTCATGACCGGGTCAATTGCTTCGGTGAAAGGTTTTCCTGGTTTCAGCGTGTATTCGGCGAGCAAGGCGGCGTTGCGCTCATTCGCACGCACGTGGCTCAACGAACTGAAGGGCAGGAATATCCGGGTGAACGTGCTGAGCCCGGGGCAAGTCGCCACACCGATGCAGGAGCAAGTTCTCGACCGAGGAGGCGAAGCGAGAGTTCGAATCCCTGATCCCGCGGGGAAAGATGGGTCGTCCTGAGGAAATTGCGACGGTCGCGCTGTTTCTTGCTTCAGACGATTCGAGCTTCGTGAATGGGGTGGAGTTGTCTGTCGACGGCGGCATCTCGGCCATCTGAATTCGCGCCGGATCGAACGACTTCCGCGTTGAACGGTCGGCCCGGCCGCGCGGAAGTCGTTCACGGCAGGACGTCTACGCGAAGGTCGCCACACAGCGGAACGGATAACCGAGCGCCGTTGAAGGCCATGGAATCAATATCAAATCAATATCAATACGGATCGGAGAAGCAATATGAGCTATGCGATTGTAGGATTCGGGAAGATAGGCCAGGCCCTCGCCCACGCCTTCGCCCGTAAAAACATCGACGTGACCGTCGCGAGCCGCCGGCCGCCCGAGGCGTTGGCGCCGCAGGCTCGGGCGATTGGACCCACGGTCGTCGCCAAGTCGCTGCGGGATGCACTCGAGGCCGACACAATCATCTTGGCGGTCCCGTTCGGGGAACATCGCGAGGTTGCGAAGGCCCTGCCGAGCTGGAAAGGCAAGACGGTCATCGACGCGATGAACGCGTTCAGTTCCACCTGAGGAGCTGGACGGTCTCCCGTCCTCCGCCTTCGTTGCGAAGTCGTTCACCGGCGCTAAGTTCGTGAAAGGTTTTAATCACCTGGTTGCGGCCACCCTGGCTGACCGATCCGATCGTCGAGGGGGGCCATCGGGTCGTCTTTCTGTCGAGCGACGACGAGGACGCGATCGCTCCCGTGGCGGATTTGGCCAAACAACTCGGGTTCGCACCCGTCAAGCTGGGAAAGCTCAACGAGGGTGGCGCGCTGGTGCACGCACGCGGCCGCACTTGGGGTCAGCTCATCTTCCAGGATCTGTTCAAGAAGGAGCAGTAATCGATCGTCGACCGTGTGATTTGGCCCGAGAAGGATGGTTCCGAAACGTCCGATTAGATCGGACACACTTGATGTAAGGGAAAAGGAGAGATTTCGATGAGCATCGAAAAGAATGTCCAGATTGTGAAGAATTTTCTTGCGGCACTCGGCCGCCGCGATAAGCAAGGTTTGCTGGCGTTGTCTGCCGAAGATATTGAGTGGATCATTCCGGGCGAGGACTGGCCGCTGGCCGGCACGCACCGCGGGCACGCGGGATTGGAGAATTTACTTCAGAAGGCTAACGAAACGGTGGAAACTTCCTTCCCAGAGCCCCCCGAGTTCATAGCGCAGGGAGACCGGGTTCTGGTCGTCGGCTTCGCTACGGGGAGAATCAAAGCCACGAATAGGACGTTCGAGGACCATTGGGTCTTCGCCATTACCGTTCGAAATGGCAAAGTGACGAACATCCGGGAGTATATCGACACGCTAGCACTGGCGCGGGCCTCCGAGATGGCCGCGAGCCCCAGGCCCTGACCCATCGAGACCGATACCACACGAAACGATTCGTAAAGTCAACGAATACGTTGAACAGCGGCAACGCCTTCTGAACCGTAAACAGCGTGCCGCGCGCGTTCAGGCATCGGAATTGAACCGCATCCAGCAGGCGCATCGCGATCTTCATTTGGCGGTCGAAGACCCCACCGAAATCAGCGCATGACCTACTTCGCCTGACGAGTCAGTGTTCGTCGATACGGGGATCAACTTGGATCTCCCGGCTGGGGCATCTCAAAAGCCGCGCCCTCCCAAGCGTTCTCAGATCCTAGCGCTAATTCGCACGCACGTGGCTCAACGAACTGAAGGGCAGGAATATCCGGGTGAACGTGCTGAGCCCGGGGCCGATCGACACACCGGATTCCCAGCGAATCGACAAGGAGACGAGGCAGCTGTTCGAATCCCTGATCCCGCGGGGAAAGATGGGTCGTCCTGAGGAAATTGCGACGGTCGCGCTGTTCCTTGCTTCAGACGATTCGAGCTTCGTGAATGGAGTGGAGTTGTCTGTCGACGGCGGCTTCTCGGCCATATGAATCGGTGGAGGTCGCAAGTAAATCGGCATCGAACTGGACGCAAATTCAGGAGCGGCAAGGGTCCGCAGGGAGAAAAAAAATGAAAGTTCTTGTTATAGGTGCAACGGGCAAGGTGAGTTAGTCAAGGTGCTTCTTCAGCGCGGAGCGGGCATACGGGCTCTGACCCGCAGGCAGCGCATGCCGGGTGCGTTTCCTGACGCGGTAGAGATGGCTCTCGGCGACCTAAGTGATCCGGTCTCAGTAGCGGAAGCGATCAAGGGGGTCGACACGGCTGCGGGTACGGCCTAATCGGAATCCATGCCGCGAAGGTCGTTAGGCCAGAGCGTGTGTAGATGGTCGATAACGACCCTGAGGCCACGCGACACGCGGCTAAGAATCTCGTGCTGGATGGTGTGGAGGGCGTGAGGGTGCTGAGCAGCGATGGGTTTCGAGAACTGCGCGAATCCAAATTTACCAAAATCGTCTGCAACCCGCCGTACCATGTGGAGTTCTCCGTGCCGAAGCACTTTATCGAGAAGGGATTCAACAGATTGGAAGTAGGTGGGTCGTTGTGGATGGTGACCAGGCGGAAGACTTGGTACCTCAACAAGCTGCGGAGCGTATTCGGCGGTGCCCGAGTTCAAGAAGTAAATTCGTATTTCGTCTTTAAGACGGCTAAGAAGTCACTCACTTACGCAAATCGGGTCAGCATCACGCGCTGACCTGCACGACAACTAGCTCGGTCCGGCCGGGGACAGCGCCTTGCGCACGGGATGAACCGGAAGTCAGCGATTGGTCGGGAAGGCAACTCGATAATCAGAGAAAGAAACAATGTGAAGGAAATCTGATCGGCCCGCAGGCTGGCCACAGTAATCCGCCGGATCGCGGCGGGTTTGTTGCCCATTGTTTCCGGGCATAGAAGCCTTGGCCTTTATCTAAAACTGGCCAGGAGGCTACTATGTCACACGACCGCGGCGCTCTGATTGATCAGCTCAGAGCGCATCTCACAGAGCAGCGATATAGCTCAGTCGCTGTCCACAACTACTGCCGCGGCGCCGAGCACTTTCTCGAGCATTTGGCACGGCGGGGCATTGCCGTAGACGCGGCGACCCCGGAGTACGTATCCGGCTATCTCCACTTCGCCATACGGAGATTCCGCCAACGCCAGGGACGCCCACCAGCGCCGCGGTGGGAGTCAATCCCTCAAGCAGGAATCCACGCACTGCTGCGGCTGGTGCAGAAACCGTGGCCGCCTGAGCACCCGCCTGCCAGTCCTGCTGAAGCCCTTTGCCGCTTGGTATGCAACGAGTACCGGGAATGGCTGCAAGTGCAGCGGGGCCTCGCGAAAGAGTCCATCCGCGCGCTCATGTGGGAGGGCCGAAACTTCCTGTCCTGGTTCGCCGTGCGGAACCCCCTCCATGACCTGCGAAAGTTGAACGTCAGAGTGATCGACTCGTACTTCGAGATGCGAGCCGCCGGCCTGAGGCGAAGGTCGCTCAAAGACATGGCGGAACGGCTGCGCTCGTTAATGCGCTTCCTTCATAGGACGAACCGCGTCGGGATCGATCTGGCGCCTCGAATTATCGCTCCCGTGCTCTACGCCT
Source organism: uncultured Pseudomonadota bacterium (assembly GCA_963805995.1). Lineage (GTDB taxonomy): Bacteria > Desulfobacterota > Binatia > Binatales > Binataceae > JAJPJA01. Next base: position 14,585 of record CAWDWL010000017.1, read on the forward strand.
ATGAGTCTATTCCGTCTGTTGGTTGCAACGCTCTAAAAGTGATCCACGCGACGCTCTAAAAGTGATCCACTTTCGGCCATGGTTAATCCGAAACAAGCCGCCTGGTCTAATCCTCCTTTTCTCCGCCGCCAGCGGCGGCGGAGCGGTGTTCTTCCTGCTCTTGCTGGATGCTTGAAGGCGGCCTTCGGCCGCCGTTGGTTCACGATTTGAGCGTCCGCGCTGACTTCGGTACGAGTCTCCTCGGGTGGTCAGGATGTGGCTATGGTGGGTCAGGCGGTCGAGCAACGCGGTCGTGAGCTTTTCATCGCCAAAGACCTTGACCCACTCGCCGAAGGCCAGATTGGTAGTAATGATGGTCGCCCGCCGCTCGTAGCGTTGCGCGAGCAAATTGAAGAGCAGCTCACCGCCGGCGCGCTCGAAGGGCACAAATCCCAATTCGTCCACAATCAGAAGCGCGACCTTTTCGTAGCGCTGCTGCAGGCGGGTGAGCGTGCGTTCGTCGCGGGCTTCGAGCAGGCTGTGCACCAGGTCGGCGGCGCGCGTGAAGAGGACGCGGAAGCGGCGGCGCGTAGCCTCCACACCCAGCGCGATCGCCAGCATGGTTTTTCCAGTGCCGATCGGACCGGCAACGATTGCGGTCTCGGCGCGAGTGATGAACTGGCAGCTGGCCAGTTCGAGGATCTTGGGTTTCGACACGCCTTTGAGCGCTGTCCAGTCGACCTGGTCCAGCGTCTTGACGTCGGGGAAACGCGCTTCGCGCAGCAGCCGGCGGGCGGTGCTTTGTGCCGGCTGGTCACCTCGGCTTCGAGCAGCTCGCGCAAAAACTCCTCGTAGGGCTGACCGCCGCCCTCGCGCGCCTGCCGGCACAGCGCTGGGTACTCGCGCAGGAAGGCCGCCAGCTTGAGTTCCCGGCAGTGCTCGCGGATGACCGCCTCCAACGCCGCGTTACTCATGGGCGCCGCCTTCGGCCGCGAGCAGATGGTCGTAGTCGGAGGCCTTGGCGGACTCCACTATATATGATGCCAGCGGCGACGGGACGCTGACCGGTTCCGGCGTCGCTGAATTGGATGCCGCGAGATCAAGCGGGTCCACCCGGCGCTCATTTACCGCTGCGGCCAGGGCCCGGCTCACCTGCTCCTCGCCGTGCGCGCAGACCGCGCCTAACAGCCGCGCAATACCCGCGCCGCTTCACGCTCGCCATGTGCTGCGCCGAGTAGCTGCCAGACTCTGCCCCACGGTTCCCCCAGCTCAGCTATCAGTTCGGGTGCCACTTGGCGCACCGCTTTGGGCTTGCGTGCCAGCTCCGGTCAGGAATAGTCAGCGGTAGCGCACCGAGCGGCTGCCAGGAGCGGGCGCGCGAATGGGTGACGCTCTCGCCCAGGCACACGATGCGGATCTGATCGACGCCCACGTAGGCGTTCGCACTCAGCCGCGCCCAGCGCGAGGGCACCGAATACGTGGCGCCTTCGACCTTCACCAGCGCTTGCGAGCTTACTTCCACCGACACCATCCGGCTCACCGCAAACGGCACTGCCGGAAGCGCCAGTAGCCGGGTGCGCTCTTCGGCCCACAGCTCGTTGGCGCTCTTGCCCTCAGCGTTGCGGCGCGCGCTAAACGCCTGCTCCAGGCTGAGCAGCAACCCCTGTGAGACTTCGGCGAGACTCCCCCGCGCGGAATTGGCGTGAGATGTTGCAGCCGAATCGCCTTGCCGCGGCTCTCCACGCCGCCCTTGTCGTGCCCTTCCCCGATCCGCGTGAAATCCGGCTCGAACAGGTAGTGGCTGACCAAGGCCAGAAACCGCTCCGAGAGCACTCGTTGCGCACCGACGATTCGGCGCACCGCCGGTTTTAAATTGTCGTAGACACAGCGCTTGGACCACGCCGCCAAGGTAGGCGAAGGCCCGCACGTGACCGTCCAGAAAGGCGAGCTGATCGCAGCGCTCGTACAACCAGGCGAATTCCCGCCCTGAATACATCAGACGCACTAAAAACTCCCACGCCTTGAGCCACTCGCCGCCCAACTCGACCACCACCTCGAAGAAATCGACCTGTGCTTCCTCCCCGGGGCGGTGAATCAGCGGAATGTAGACCTCCTGGCGCTGCCGGCGCACTTCCCGCAAATACTGGCGCACCAAGCTGGTGCCCACTTGATAACCTTCGACCGTTAACTGGTGCTGAAGCAGGCTTCCCGTCAGTCGCTGCTTCGCCGTTGTGCGCGGCCCCCACTCCTCCACCAGCTCATCCAGCCGTGTCCTCACTCGCTCCCATACCGGTCGCGAGCGCACCCGCCCGCTACTCCGCCCCGCTTCCGAGCTGTCGAGATACTTGCTCACCGTGTTGCGGCTTAAGCCCAGCTCCCGCGCCACCCGCCCGATACTTTGCCCCTCGATCAGAACCTTGTGTCGTATGACGTGTATTTGATCCATCCGCAGCATCCTCTTCCTCCGGCGCGCTCGCCCCTAAACGGCGCCAGCGCTTTGCCGAAGTCTAAGGCCTACGGTGAATCACTTTTACAGCGTCGACTGGATCACTTTTCTAGCGTTGTATCCACGGGTCATCTACCCGCGAAATTGAAGCTCCCCCTCTTTCTATTTTCTAACCTGATAAAATACATTTTCATGTTAAAAGTCAGTAAAGGTGTGCCTTGCGCGTACCTGTCGAGCTTTTCCAGAAATGCGCGTACAATGGAAAGAGCCGCTTCTATTTTGAGGCTTTCGGAAAACCCTTATGACCTGCTCAGCGCAGCCTCTTGGCGGCGCCGTAAATCGGCAAGCCCGGTCGGTGAGGAATGCCGGACCGGCGAGCGAACGTGGTGTAGCCGAAAAGGGAGCGCCGATTGCGAGGCGCTCCCTTTCCGGACCATCACTGCTGAATCGCTACTTCATGATACGAGAGAGTGACCCGGGGAACGCCCACGTCGTCACGTCGCGGAGGTCGGCGCTGATCTTGCTGGCGAATTCCGTGGGTGCGTTGGGGATGGATGCCGTTACGTGCTGATTTTGAAAATCCCACATTATGTCCAGGTTGGCGGAGTGGAAAGTCGTCACGTCCCCGGTGTCGATTCTCAGCGGCCTCATTGGGATCAAGTTGAATTTCCAGAACCTCATGTTGACGTCGTAAAAGTCCCATCCGAGCTGAGTCCAGGTATCGGGATCAATATATGCGACCTTGCGCCCATAGCAGTAACCGCGGCCTACCGACGCCATCGGGCTGGTATCGACTATCATGACGTTGCGCAGCTCCCACTTGCCGACTTTAGGCTCGGGAAACGCCGGCATTGAACTCCTGAGGTTAAAATTCCCACTGTCGTACATCGCTGGATCGTTGGCATGGACCATGAACAGGACTTTTTTCTGACCGAGCAACTTGACATTAAAATTCGGGATCTGGAATGCCATTCCGTCAGAGTTGTCGTCCTGGACCCAGTCGCTGCCCAGAATCGGTGAGCATCGCGCCGCGCTGGACAAGCGCAGCGAGCGGCGCAGGGACGGCAGGAACACGTAAATCTCCTGTACCTTCTCAGGATCATCGGGCTGCTGCGCCAATTGCGTGGTGTAACGAGTCTGCTCAGGCGCCAATACATAATAGCGCGCCGACTGGAGATAACCATTTCCGTAGGGAGGGTTGATCGGCATTCCGGGGTCGCTGATATGGCTCAAGCGCCAGTAAACCACCTCGGTGACCTCTGGGGAGACGTTACGGAAGCGATCGACCAGGTTGGAGTTCGTGACATAGCGGTAGATGGGCGGGATAAATCCGAAGAATATGTTGTACAGCACCTCCTCGCCGGCCAGATCCCCGCTCGGTTTTGGAAATGGAACGCCCGCCACGTAGCCGTCAACCGTGTAGCCCCCGCTATCGGCCTTCCTGAGTTTGGCCTGACCCGCGTACTTCTCAGTGTCTTCCCTAAGCCTTTTGGCCATTGGCACAGCGATTGTCGGTCCGACCTCGATCGTGAATTCGGGCCCGCTGCCGACCCTGAAAGGGTAGGCTTGGCTGAACATCGCTTGTAAGCCGATAGGCATGAACTTCTTATACTGCTGCCAGTTCTGAAGGGTTATCCGAGTACCCGGCGGGATGGTGTCCGACGAATCCGCTGACGCCATCGCGTCGTAGTTCGCCTTATCGAAATTGATCTGGGCCTCGGCTGTTGCCGCGATTCCAAACGCTAGCACCACTCCGAATAGGACATATGGCAGCCTGGATCTCACAATCTTTCCTCCATGTTTGGTTCTTGGTCCGGCTGGTCCCTTCGCTTCGTGTTCAGTTATCCAGGCCAGGTCCGGGTGCCAGACACATCTTAAAGGTAAGGCCGCACGGCTGGAGATGTGAAATCCGAGCTATTCATGTTTGATCATCCCCAACGGCGCACAGCAAAATAGTGCCGCCTATCATGAGCCTGCAGGCTGTCAGCGTACGGCTACCCCGATTGAGCCGATCACGCGCGCACTCCCAGGTGCTCCTTTAACCGGAATTTCCGTAACCGGAATTTCCGTTTTGCTTCCCCATTTGGACCGAACCATTGCACAAAGCGGCCTCCTGCCACAAGGATTGGGCCCAATAATGGTTCCAGCTCAAGACGGGCAGGGCGGAGAATACGCTTGGCTCCTCATTCCGCATACTGCAGTTAGAGGTTGCGCCCCATAGTATCCGCGTACCCCTCTGCTGAAAGGGTACGGCTGTGTCGCGCCTTCGAACGAAAGTGCCTCGTAACTTGAGCGTGGCGGAAACCTTGAGCGCACCGTTCCAGATTGGGGCCGACTCCGCACCAGCCGCCCCGCGCCCGCCCGCGGCTCAAGCGCTAGCCGTTAGCCTCCAGCATTGGCAGCCGTATGGCGCTTGCGGTATCGTCGCATCGAGGTTTGAGGGATGCAGCACACAACTATTCCCGAGCCACCTGGATTTGCGGAACTCTCCAAGGCTGAGCAGGTTAGATATCTGCAGGATCTTTGGGACCGAATTGCCGAGAGGCCGGGAGAGCTGCCGGTTCCGGAAAGCCACTTAGCACTCGCCGAGGAGCGCCTCGCTGAATACCGGCGTAACCCGAGTCGTGCTCGCTCAGCATACGACCTCATCGATCGTCTCGCCGAGAGGGGCAAGAAGCCGGGGTGATCGAATATCGTTTGGTCTCCGAGCCGTCCGTCGATCTCGATGTGGAGGCGGCATTCGAGTGGTACGAGAATGAACGACCAGGACTTGGGGCGGAGTTTCTCGATACGCTTCGCGCAACTTACGACCGCGTCGCCGACGGACCGCTCAAGTACCAAGAGCTGCGCGGCGGCATTCGTCGCGCGCTTTTAAGGCGCTTTCCGTACGCCGTCTACTTCGCTATCGAAGCGCACATCGTTGTCGTCGTTGCCGTGCTGCACGCGAGTCGCGACCCCGCTGAGTGGCAGCGTCGAAAAGGCTAACTCGCCGCACGCCGAAACCAAAGGGGCGACGAAGGCGACTCCGCCCTACCCCGCTCTCCTCATCGGAAGGCGGCGATAGCCGAGCATAAAGGACCCTATATGCTATAAAGTTGGTAAAATAGAGTAGGGCACCGCCTGCCAAAGCCGATTGGAGTTTTGACCAAGGAGGCTGTCTTGAGCGCAGCGAACAGCCTCAGCCCACCGGCACCTTAACCGACGCCCGACGTACCTCCAAGGAAATGACGACCGTGCTGGCGCCCCTGTTGCTTCCAGTTGGTCCATGGCCACTTGGGCCGTTAACCGCGATATCGAAGCGCGCCGCACCCAGATCTGCCCGCGGACCGCGGTTGCGGACCGGCAAAAATTCGTGCTATCGCCACGGCATCATGATTGGTTACCGATGAATTCATATTCGGTCCGATGGAATCGGGCTGACTAGCGGCTGGTCGTAGCGAGGCGCGAATCCAGCACCTCGCTCCGGCAAGCCAAGCGGCAGGCGAAGTGCTGATGGCCATTCATTCAGAGGCTTACCAAACCCTTCTAGAGCAAATCTGTAACGATACGATCGGCCCGGCCGCGCCAGAGGTCGACCGCGGTGCCATCTTTCCGGGCCGCTCGATCGAGGCGTTGAAGAAGGCGGGCCTGCTGGGCGCTGTGAGCGGCGTCGAGGCGGGTGGCTTCGGACTGGGCATCGCTGGCGCCGCAGCGATGGTCCGGCGGGTCGCGCAGGAATGCGGCTCAACCGCGATGGTACTGTGCATGCACTACTGCGGTGTCGCGGTTCTGGAATCGCAGGCGCCGATGGAAGTTCGGCGCGCCGCCGCCACCGGCGAGCACCTGAGCACACTCGCCTTCAGCAAGGAAGGCTCATGCAGCCATTTTTGGGCGCCGGTCAGCACAGCCCGGGCCGAAGGGGGCGAAGTAATCCTCGACGCGCGCAAGAGCTGGGTCACTTCCGCCTCGGCCGCTACCGCCTACGTGTGGTCGTCGCGGCCGCTTGGCGCCGAAGGGCTGAGCACGCTCTGGCTGGTGGCGGCCAACACGCCGGGTGTGGAGGTTAGCGGAAGCTTCGACGGCCTGGGCTTGCGCGGCAACGATTCCGCGCCCGTGCTCGCCCGCGGCGCGCGCATCCCCGCCGCCGCGATGCTGGGTGAGGACGGCAAGGGCTTCGACATCATGATGGGTGCCGTGCTGCCGATGTTCAACGTGCTCAACGCCGCCTGCGCCGTGGGCTTGATGGAAGCCGCGGTGCGGCGGACCGCGGAGCATGCCAGCGGCGTGCGCTACGCCCACACCGGCGATAAGCTCGCCGACCTGCCGACGATCCGCAACTACATCGCCCGGATGCGCGTCAAGACCGACATGGCGCGCACGCTGATCGACGACACTGTGGCCGCGCTCCAGAGCGGGCGCGAGGACATGATGCTGCGAGTGCTGGAATGCAAAGCCGCGGCCGGCGAGGCGGCGAACGAAGTGCTCGACCTAGCGATGCGGGTTTGCGCCGGCGCCGCGTTCCGCAAGGATGTCGGCGTGGAGCGCTACTTCCGTGACGCCCGCGCGACGGGCGTCATGGCACCCACCACCGACGTGCTCTACGACTTCATCGGCAAGACCGTTTGCGGGATGAGCCTGTTTTGACCGTGAAGCAAACATAATCTCTATGGACTACTGCCGAAATCCACTCTGGTGCAAGGACTATCTGATCCCCTTTAAGACGCTTAAAATCAGTTTCAAGTTATTGTCGCCGCAGGGCTAGTGCGATGGCTACTCAAGATAACCAAACGTTAATTCTCGGCGCGGTCGCCTACGATCCCAAGGTCGTCACAATCTGGGAGGGCTTCCGCGACTATTTTGCCGCCCACGGGCTGAATTTTGACTACCTGCTGTTCTCCAACTATGAGCGGCAGGTGCAGGCGCACTTCGCCGGACAGATTACGGTCGCATGGAATTCACCGCTAGCTTGGCTGCAAAGCGAAAACATCGCCGCCGCTACCGGACATCATGTCCAAGCGCTCTACATGCGCGATACGGATCGCAATCTCACTTCTTTGATCCTGGTTCGCGCCGGCGCCGTCCGCGCACCCCCGATCTGAAGGGGCGGCGCGTCGCAGTGGGCGCCGCTGATTCGCCGCAGGCAACCCTGATTCCGCTGGGCTTCCTGGCCGGCCATGGACTCGTACCCGGGGATGACTTCGAAGTGCTCAAGTTCGACCTGATGGCGGGCAAACACGGCGATCATATTGGGGGCGAGCGTGAAGCAGTCCGCGCGCTGCTCCGGGAGGAGGCTGACGCCGCGTGCATCATCGACTCCAACTATCCGCTCTTTCAGCGCGAGGGAACGATCCCGCCCGGCGCGCTCCGGATTCTCGCCCAGACTCCCGCCTACGACCATTGCAACTTCACCGTGATGGCGCAGCACTTGCCAAGCGCGGCGGTGAAGCGCTTCGGCGAGTTGCTCTTGGGCATGAGCTACGCCGATGAGCGCGTGCGTCCGCTGCTCGATATGGAGGGGCTCAAACAATGGATGGCCGGACGCACCAGCGGATACGCGCAGTTGCGCGCGGCCGTGAAGCGCTTCGGCACGATCGATCACTTTGTTCGCCAGGTGGTGGACCAATGGAAGAAATAGACTTGGTCGACCTGGGCTTTGAGGAAGGCGGCTATCTCATGGTCAAGCACGCGTTGCGCCGCCTTGGGCCGGGCGCCGAATTGCGGGTCGCCGGCAGCGCGCCCGAGCTTGGCCTCCATCTGAGCGTGTGGTGCCGCCAGGAAGGCCACGTCGCCCGTCCGCTCAACTCGGGACCTGGCACGAGCCTGATCGCGGTCGTCGCCGGAAGAGCGCAGGCCCAACGATGGACCCGCGCACAGCGAGCTGGCGGGACCGATTCGCATGAAGCCGGCGCTGTCGTCGATCGGGCGCCACCACGATGGGGCCTGGCGGCGCGGGGCGCCACCGTCGAGGCGGGAACGCCGGAGTTCAACTTCACGTTGCTGGACAAGCTCGAGGTGTGGGACGACGATGTCGGCCGGCTCTATACGCAGGCGGCGGCCGCGCAGTGGGATCCACGCAGCGTGATTCCGTGGAGCGCGCCCTTTGAGCTTGCCGCCGAAGTCGAAGACGCAGTGGTCCAGGTAATGACCTACCTGGTCGAAAACGAGACCGCCGCGCTGATCGTACCGGCGCGTTTCCTGGCGCAGATCCATCCGCACTTTCGCGAAGTCCTCCAACTGCTCGCCGTGCAAAGCGCCGACGAAGCCCGGCACGTCGAGGTCTTTAGTCGGCGTGCCTGTTTCAGGCGCGCGCAATTGGGTCTTTCGACCGCGAGCGGGCAGGCTTCGCTCAAGACGCTGATCGACGAAGGCGACTTTGCGATCGCGTCATTCCTGCTCTCGGTGATGGGCGAAGGCAGCTTCCTGTCGTTGCTGGGATTCTTGGCCCACTGCGCGCCCGACCCGGTAACCGAGGCCGCAACCCGGATGGCGGCGCAGGACGAGGGACGCCACATTGGCTTCGCGATGGGCCATCTGCGTGCCCATCTGAATCGCGACCCCGCGCTGCGCGACCGCCTGGCCGCCGCGGTCCGGGCGCGCCACGAGGCATTGCGGCATACGGCGGGACTTAACGCCGAGGTCTTCGACGCGCTGATCGTGGTCGCGGCTGGAACGTTTGAGCCATCGGCGCTGCGCCGGGGCTACCGGCGCGTGATGGAACTGATCGACGCGATGGACCAGGGACGCAGAAAGCGCCTGATGGCGTTAGGGTTCGACGCGGCGGCAGCGGCCGAACTCTCAAGCCTGCACACCCGTAACTTCATGTAGAGCTACGGCTCCCCGATGGTGCCGTTCAGGAGCCTCTGTTCAACTGAAGCGTCAGCCTAACCGGACCCTTCGCGGCGGCACAGCTCAAAAAGCTGGGGCTCGGTTCGGCTGCGCAAGTGTATGGCCCTCCTCTTTAGAGAGGCAATGTCGTCAGGAGGATGATCCCATGGCGCTGATCAATAACGCCGACGCCGTCGGACCGAGATAAAGAGCTACCGATCCGAGGGACGCGCCCCAGCCGTCACTGGGCCCGGAGGCGTTAAATTTGCAGGGAGCGAAGCTCCAACCCCCGTTGCAGTTTGTCGGCCGCAATCCTGAACACGCTTGTCCCAGGACCCGTAGCCTTCTTTCCACCTGCCAAGCGCCGCGCGTTGCAGTGATGTCCACCGTTTGCCGCCCCGGCGAAGCTCGTCAGCGCCTCGATCCAACGCTCGCCGGTATGAAGCTGACCGCCTCGCGTTGCTCGGCGCTGAGATAGCCACCGTGCGTCAGCGCCACAGCATCACGGTTGTCGCCCTCCCCTATCCCGTGCGTCCTGGTGGCAGCCCTCTCCTGCACCCTCTTCGCCATCCCCCAAGCCCGCTTAAATCTGCACGTCCAAGGTCCTTTTAGCGGCCTGGCCCGCGTGGTTACGATTACTACTGTTCCGCGCTATTGGCAGAGAAGAGATTATCCCCGGACGAACGAGTGGTGAACATTCAGACAGCCGAGCGCCTACCCCGCCCCGAGCGCCTGAAATACCTCTCTGTCGTTGGAAGACGGTGTGATAGCCG
>CAWDWL010000018.1:0-76667 GCA_963805995.1 uncultured Pseudomonadota bacterium
CTCTGTTGGCCTACTGGGTTTTCCAGTACGCCTTCGCGGACACCTGTTCGACGATCACCTCGGGTGCGATGATCGGGCGCTGCGGTTTTGTCGGCGACCTGCTCTACAGCATCGGCGTGACTGGTTTCATCTATCCGATCATCGGGCATTGGGCATGGGGACCGGAAGGCTGGCTGGCGACCATGGGACCGATTCCCTTTCACGACTTCGCAGGTTCCACGGTGGTTCATACCATTGGCGGTGCAATCTCCTTGGCCGGCGCGATCGCGCTGGGACCCGGTGGACGCATCTTCAAACGCGATGGCGGTGAGCCGATGAAGCCGCACGACCTCATCATCGGCGCGACCGGGGGTCTGATCCTCTGGTTCGGATGGTACGGGTTCAATCCTGGAAGCACCCTGTCCGCGCTCGACATGCAAGGTATCGGACGCGTTTCCTTTAATACGACACTCGCGGCCTGCTCCGCAGGACTGACCGCGCTCTTCTATTCGTACAAGAAAACCAACGGCAAGTGGGATCTCGGTTGACCGTCAACGGCTTTCTCGCCGGCCTGGTAGCCATTACCTGTCCTTGCTACTGGTCGATCCCGAAGGCGCGTTCTTCATCGGGATTGGTGCGGGACTGGTCGTGATCTGGGCCATGGATGCACTGGAGTACCTGCGTATCGATGACCCGATTGGTGCGGTCCCGGTTCACTGCGCCTGCGGAATCTGGGGAACTCTCTCCCTGGGCCTGTTTGCCGCGGGCAAGTATGGCACTCCCACGCCGACGGGCGCCGACGTTAGCACGGTCCTGACCGGCCTCTTTTACGGCGGCGGTGTCGGAGTTTTGGTGTCGCAGGCGATCGGCAGCTTCGCCATCACCGCGGCCACCTTCGTCGCTGCGATGGCCCTGATGTAGGTTAAGGCAACCGGAACCCTGCGTGTCTCCACCAAAGGAGAGATCGAAGGACTGGATATCCACGAACACGGTTTCCCGGCCTACCCAGAGTATGTAGTGAACGGCGAGGACGGCTGCCCGAAGACCATCGACGATGTGCCGATCGGCAGGCGCACCGGCACCAGGCTGCCACGGATCGGACTGAAGAAAGCGGGCTGATAGCGGCTCCAACCACTACCCCCGGATGGGTCAGCCCGGATAACACCGGGCTGGCCACCCTCATCCGGGCGGGCGCGGTCTCGCCCCTATTTAACGATGATCCTAACGACGACGTCGAAGCCAAGTGGTAGATCTGATTATCAATAGACTTGCTGGCAAGCTCAAAGGCAGGCGCCGCGCAATGACTTGGTGACGCGCGTGCGCCGTGCCATCGCGCTGCAGCGCCGCGGCGAAGTCAGAACCGATGGTCTGGAACTGACGGCCCTGACCACCAGCATGCGGGTGGAATGGATTGCGCGCGATATCCATCCGTGGGATCGGAACTTGCGGCGCGAGCGCAGAGAACGTTTGTTCACCCGGCAATGTCTTGATGACACGGTAGCGGCCATCAGCCGCTTGTTCGAAGAGCTTCCGGATCTCAGCACTCTGGAGATTCGCGTTCTCCGCGAAGCTTCCGGACCGCCGCTGCTGGCCGGCGTGGTCGATAGAGATCACGTCGAGCAGGTCCTAAATCTGGCGCCCGGCATGAAATTGAAGACTCTCGGCGTCAGGTTTCAGCTCTTCAACTGGCAACTCGAGCCGCTTTCAGGGCTCGAGCGACAAACCGTATCAGTTTCATAGCATCCCGCGCTTGGCTTCAACCCGGTCAGAATAGACGGAGCGAAACAGTGCCTGGATCCACGTCAGCGGCCACCAACCCGCGCGCAGCCTCCCCCAGGGAAAAGCGGACGCTTACCAACATCCTGGTTGGTCCGCCACGCGATGTACGCGACCCGAAAATTTTTCACAGCCTGTCGCTGGTCGCTTTTCTGGCCTGGGTTGGGCTGGGCTCTGACGGACTTAGTTCCTCGTGTTACGGCCCTGAGGAGGCTTTTCTCGCGCTCGGGCCGCATCAATATCTCGCCGTCTTCCTGGCATTGCTGATGGCCATGACGGTGTTCATAATCTCCGCTTCATACTCACAAACCATCGACCGGTTTCCCACTGGCGGCGGCGGATATCTGGTGGCGACTAAATTGCTGGGCAAATATCCAGGCCTGGTATCGGGGTCCGCGCTGATAGTTGACTACGTACTTACTATAGCCATATCGATTGCCAGCGGAGCCGACGCCATCTTCAGCTTTCTGCCTCTTCAATGGCAACCATACAAGTTCTGGCTGGCCGTCGCGATGGTCATTGTGATGGTCGCGATGAACCTGCGCGGGGTGAAAGAGTCGGTACTCGCCCTGCTCCCGATTTTTATCACCTTCGTGATCCTTCATTCGGCACTGGTCATCTTTGCTTTTGTGAGCCGTGGCGCAGAACTTCCGGTCATCGCTCACGACGCGGTCAAACAGGTTCGGCAGGGCTTCAACACCCTGGGCGTGCTGGGGCTGGCAACCGTGTTCTTCCGCGCCTACAGCATGGGCGCCGGTACCTACACTGGAATCGAGGCCGTGAGCAACGGACTTCCGATCCTGCGCGAGCCGCGCACGGTCACCGGCAAACGCACCATGCTCTACATGGCCTTGTCGCTGGCCTTTATCGCCGGCGGCATCCTGGTTACCTATCTGCTGACCGGCGTGGAGCCGATCAAAGGCAAAACCCTTAACGCGGTGCTATTCGAGCGCCTCACCGGCGGATGGAACATCGGCGGGTGGGCGGTTAATACTCCGATTGTCACCATCACTCTTATTTCCGAAGGCGCGCTGCTGTTTGTCGCCGCTCAGACCGGATTCGTCGGTGGTCCCCAGGTGCTGGCCACGATGGCGATCGATCGATGGGTGCCCAGTCGCTTTGCCAATCTCAGGGACGGCTGGTAACCGACGACGGCGTCCTGGCGATGGGTGTGGCGGCCTTGCTCGTTCTGACCGGCACCCACGCCAGCGTCGGCGTGCTGGTGGTTCTATACGCCATCAACGTGTTCTTGACTTTCACCCTTTCGCAACTGGGGATGAGCGCGCTGTGGTGGCAAGAGCGCAAGCGCGAACCCCAATGGTTGCGGCGCCTGTTGGTTAACGGCGCGGGCTGTGTCTTCACCGCGTCGATTCTGTGTCTGACCGTCACGCTTAAGTTCGATCCGGGTGGCTGGGCGACGGTCGCGATTACGAGCGGGGTCATTGCCGCCTGCTATATGGTCCGGCGCCATTACGAATTGGTGGCCAAGGCGGTGGAGCAGCTTGAAGTCGACATTCTGCCCGCGCTCTTCGCGGCACCCGCAAGACCCCCGTTGCCCAAGGATTCCAGCGCTTTTTCGACCGCGGTCCTGCTGGTCGGCGGCTTCAACGGCCTGGGTCTGGCCACACTCATGAAGCTGGCGGAGCTCTTCGATGGACAATTCCACAATGTCGTCTTTCTCAGCGTCGGGGAGATTAATTCCGGGCTGTTCAAGAGTATCAGCGAAATCGAGCAACTCGAGCAAAACCTTGCTGATGACTTGAGCGATTATTGCAGGCTTGCCGCAGACATGGGCTTTAACGCCGAGTTGCGCCTTGGAATTGGACCTGACGTCGTCCGCGAACTCCGCTTACTGTGCCTGGATGTTGCCAACGAATTCCCGCGCGCCGTCTTCTTTGCCGGTCAACTGGTCTTCAGCGAAGAGATGGACGGCTTCTTCGCCCGCTTTTTGCACAACCATACCGCGCTGGAATTGCTCCGATGGCTGCAGCTACACAGCTTGAGCCTCGTAATTTCCCGTCCGCGTCGCGCTGACTCGCCAACCCCAGCTCCCGATGGCCGCACCCGCAGCGGTCCCAGCCTAGCGTTGGTCGTTCAGGACCAAAGTTCGCCACCGTCATCGGCTCAACCGCCCTCTTTCGTTGGAGTCGCGTTGCATGAAGTTCGGCGTTAGATCGGAGCCGAATTCAATGAGATGAGAAGCCACCGGCCCAGACCGTCACCACCAGGCTTTGACGTGACGGCCGGGGACGGCTAGTTACAAGCGTGGTTGAGGTGCAACGTAATGCCGACTGGAAAGCCGATGCTTACCGGCTATCGGGTTTTGGATATCACCCAGTACGTCGCCGGTCCGGCCTGCTGCCGGATGCTGGCCGAGATGGGTGCGGAGGTCATCAAGCTGGAATTGGCGCCCGCGGGCGACCGCACCCGCGGCATGGGTTTCAAGCCTGCCGATCCGGCGATCGCTGACGTGACGCAGAGCACTTATTTCTTTCAGCAGAACCATTCCAAGAAAAGCCTGGCGCTGGATTTCAGCAAGCCGCGCGCCCGCGAACTGATCCGTTCGCTGATGCCGCGAATCGACGTCGTGGTGGAGAACTTTACTCCCGGCGTGATGGCCCGCGCGGGGTTGGGCTACGAGGACCTGCGCCAAATCAATCCGGCGCTGATCATGTGCTCGATCTCGCTCGCCGGACAAAACGGACCGCTCAGCGGCAAGCCGGGCTATGACTATATCGGCTCGGCCTATGCCGGCGTTTCCGATCTGTTGGGCGAGCCCGGCCAGGCACCAGCGCATCAGGGCACGTCAATTGGCGATTCGCTGTGCGGCATGACGGCGACGTCCGCCATCCTGGCCGCACTGCTTCATCGCGAACGCACCGGCGAGGGACAGTATATCGATGCCGCACTGATTGATAACTACTTCAATACCCATCAGAACAGCATCCCGCGCGTCGCACTGCAGGGCGGCCAGTTCGTGCCTAAACGCAGCGGACGGTTCCATCCGGAGGGGGGAGGCGGAGCCTACCGCTATCGTGACGACCAGTGGATCTACCTAATCGCGCCCGACCATAAATGGATTGGGCTGACGCGCGCGCTGGACGCACCCGAATGGCTGAACGACCCCAGGTTCCGCAACCGGCGCGAGCGGCGGCTCAACGGCGAGGCGCTGGCCGCCGCGATCGAGGAGCGGCTGAGCCGCTTTCCCAGCCGCGAGGCAGCGGTCGCGGCCCTGGAACGCGAGCGCGTGCCGGTGGCGCCGATCCTGACGCTGAACGAGGCGATTGCGCATCCCCATCTGCGCGAGCGCGGCACCGTGCGCAAGGTCAAGGACCCGTATATCGGTGAGTTCGACATCCCGGGGATGCCGGTCAAGATGTCCGCGTGGCCGGCCCAGACTGAACTCAAGGCGGCCCTGCTTGGCGAGGACAACGAGAACGTACTACGCGAGCTGCTGGGTTTGACCGACGATGAGATCGCGTCGCTTTACGCGGAGGCGGTGCTGATCCGCGATCCGAAGATCGGTTCCCGCAAGTAAAGAAAAAATGGCGCCAGGAGACCGGAAACTCCCGGCGCCACGCGTTGCGGATGGAACTAATACCCAGCCGCCGGTAGTTCGTTTCCGATGAAGGTCCCGTTTCTAAAGGTGTTCAAACATAACGGGTGGGTAAAAACGCTCGCGCCGTCCACCGAGGAATAGGTTATGTCATCGACCGGGGATCCCCCCGGCGGATTGAGCGAGGCCAGCGTCCGCACTCTTTTCGCGATTTCATGGTCGGTGCAGGAAGTGTCGCCGCTGATGCCTAGACCACCGATAACTTTTCCGCTTTTGTAAAGTGGCACGCCGCCGCCGAAGAATATCATTCCGCCGGCGATCTGATTCTTGCCTCCCCAATCTCCTTGGGGCGCGGCCAGGAATTCAGGATTGAACGGATTGCCGCCGCCCAGACTCCATAGCGAATGGCCGGGCTGGGTGAAGGTGTAGAGCCGCGCCGTAGACAGCGCCAAACCGTCCAGGCTAAAGGCGTTCGCAGTGTACGCTTTCGCTTTTGCGATAGCCTGGCTGCCGGGCCATACCTGGGTCGGATCGGCAGTGGAAGTGGTAAAGGCACATAACTCGCCGTTGCGGTTAACCACCGCGCCCCACATCAGCTTGCCGTGAAACAAACCGCCGGCATCGCCACCCGTGCCTGGAGCCGCAACGAGAAAGCTTTTCAGTTGTCCGTTACCGGGCAAGCCGGAACAATTGGCGGACCACGCCCGCGCTATATCATAGGTGCCGGCGAGCAAGCCGAGCAGCGCCACGGTCATGATGATTCGACGCCTCATTTCTAATCTCCTCTCGCTAAAATGGTATTAGCTGATACTCCTTTAGCCAAGAAAGGCTAGAATTGTCAAACGACCGTAGAAAAATATTGCCTGAATTTGTCGAGGCGACTTCGAAAACTCACGAGCGCCACCAGCGTCAGCGGGCAATGGCTACCATCCGATGTAATTCACCAAGCGAGCATATCTCATTGTAACTGTGAGGCATGGGTTTGTCCCCTCTGTGTACTCTCTCCCTTGATGTGCGCAAACGCATTGGGGCAGAGGCGTTTCTGTTCCCTCTCCCTATCCTGGGAGAGGGCGAGGGAGAGGGAGGGGTTACACGCACCGACCTTTGACACGTTTCGCCCTCAGCCTGTGCCATTTCGCCAAACATCTCTACTGAGTATTCTCGCCTCAGCGCTAGGAGAGGATTGGGCAGAAGTAGCCCGAAGACAAGCATGATAGGAATTCCTGGATCCCTCGAACAGACGATAAGATAGTGATAATGACTCTGCTTGGGCTTTTAAGAGGATCTCCTGTCACCCATGGCATCTCTGCTGGTCACCAGCGCGACTGCGGCACTGTGGTTAGCCACCCTGACCGGGATCGGTGGGGCGCAGATGTCGATTGATCAATTTCCCGACGACCACGTTCCCATCATCATGCCATTGGTGGGACGTACCTTGGATCAGGTCGTGGCGCAACTGGGACAGCCATACGAAGTTTTTCCGTTGCGCGAAACCGGCGGCAAACTCCTGATGTTCGAGAACGCGCATCACGACCACTACATTATCGAGACCGACGTCAGCAATCACGTCGTTGACGCCGTCGTGAAGCATCCTGAAAGCCGCTAGCTGCTACCGCAAGCGCCGCCGCAAAAGGCATCCACCATCACCTCGATCACAGGCGCGCGAACAGCGAGCCCGCGCCGAATGTTGCGGCTGCCGCCGCCGCCCCGGTTAGTGCGCTTTCCAGGCCGCTGCGCCACCACGAGCGGGTCGTGATCAAGGTCTTGGCGGCACCCACCACGAACAAGGCGATGAGCGTCGCTATCGCGGAAAGGACCACGCCGTGCGCGGGCTGGACGAAGAGGTAGGGAAAAACCGGGACCGCCGCACCCGCGAGATAGGCAAGCCCGACGGTCGAACCCGAACGCAGGGGCGACTCGAAGTCTCCGCTGAGCCCCAGCTCCTCGCGCATCATGACATCGCTCCAACGTTGCGGATCGGAGGTGATGTGCTCGACGATCTGGTCGAGAAGCTTTCCGGTGAAGCCTTTGCTCCGGTAAATGGAACGGATTTCATCGCGCTCGCGGTCGGGCCATTTACGCATCTCCAGGTGCTCGCGCTCGATCTCGCTTTGATAGAACTCGATTTGCGAGCGCGCCGAAATGAACGCCGCCAACCCCATCGAAACCGCGCCGCCGAGCATTTCCGAAAGTCCCGCCATGATCACGATGCGCTGGGCGGTAAAGGCCCCGCTGATTCCCGAGGTAACGGCCAGGGACGCGACCAGTCCGTCGTTGAGCCCCAGCATCAGGTCGCGAACGCGGTCGCCGCCGGCGGCGTGCACCTGTTCGGTATGATGATCGTATTCGCGCTTGCGGATCGAAATCGCCATCTGCTTCTTCTGCGGCTACAGCGGTTGTGAAAGCTCGTGCGTGACTGGCTCGCCAGTGGCCGCGTCGACCTCAAGGCTACCACGTTTGCGCGCGCGCCGGCGCGCAAACTCACGTTCCTTGCGGTCCCGCTCGCGCATCAGCTGTCTCACCAGCGTGCGCACCGCGGGTCGATCCCATCCGGCGCCAAGATACTGATAGAGAAAACGCAGGCGTTCGGGACGGCTCATGAACCGGCCGACGCTGCGGTCGAGCTGCACCAGGTTGCGCCGCCGGCGCTTCCACGAGACCCGCGCCAGCCGCCGGAATCCGTCGAGGTCGACGAAATGGATTCTCAGCGCGCCCTGCGAATCGTCGAGCATCAGGTTGGTCTCCTGTAAGTCGGAGGTGAACAACCCCGCGTCATGGAGCCGCCGCACGCACGCCGCGACCGCGCTGAGCGCCGCACGCCGCTTGACCTTCTCGACTTGCGCCGGCACATGTCCGCGCTCGATAAAGCGGCTCATGATCTGCGCTCCGGTAAGCGCCTCGCTCAGCAGCCAACTGGTCTGAATCACCCCCGGCGCCAGATCTTCGCGCGCGGCCAGCGGCGCCGGAGCCAGGAAACCCGCCCGGGTCAGCATCTCCGCCGCCCGCAGCGAACGTGCGGCGCGCGATCCGCGCAGTCTTTCCAGGATACCTCTAACCCACGATCCGGGCGCGAAGCGCTTGATGAACACGGCGCCCTCGGCGGTGGTCAAAAATCCCGCCCGATTCCTGGTGATATTCTTCACCTCGCGAAACTCCGCGCAGGCGAATAATTCATCGGCCCGCGCCAGCAGTGCGGCGCACCGCGGCGAACGCGCGTAGAGAATCCGTGAACGCATCGCCTTCAAAGCGTATCCCATCGGTAGGGTTTTTGCATCGTCCAACGTTTATCGGGTCTGGACCGGCGACGATGGGCCGCCTGGCGAGGCAAAACTTGGTGCACCTCTTGCCAATTGTCGCACGATATGCGACAATACGACCTACGATCAAGAGCTTCCGGAGCAAGGGCCTGAAAGAATTATGGGAAGCCGACAAAGGCGCGGCCATCCGGCCAGACCTGCGTAATCGTGTCCAACGCCTGCTCGACGCTTTGCATAACGCGGTGGCCCTAACCGATCTGAGCGGCTTCGGGACGCATCCTTTGAAAGCAACAACTCCGGTGCGTTACAGCATGCGCGTCAATGGGCCGTGGCGAATCACGTTTGAGTTTAGGAACGGTGACGCCTATCTGGTGGATTTGGAACAATACCACTAAAAAATTTGAAACTTGGAAGAAGGTCAAAGTTATGGCTGAGTACCTGGTTGAGCCAAAGGATATGAAACGCGCCCCCACTCATCCGGGCATCCTGTTCGGCGAAGAGATTATGCCAGGGTTGCGCGAGCGGCACACCGTCGGTGAAATCGCAACTCTGCTGGGGGTGAGCCGGGCAACGCTGCATCGGCTGATGGCCGGCCAGATCGCGATGAGTCCCGATATGGCGGTACGGATCGGTAAGTTAGTTGGAAATGGCGCGGGACTGTGGCTTCGGATGCAGGCCAGCTATGACGAATGGGAAGCCAGCCGCCGCTTGGCCAGGCAGCTCAAGTCGATTCCGACTCTCATCCACCAGGAGTCTTGATTGGTGCCGTCGCTGATTGATTGCCAGTTCCAAGTAAGACACTTCCCGATCTTCTGTTGCCCGTTGGAACGGATGGTAGTAGCGTGCTCGGACAGCGATGCAAGCCGTTTCCTGAACCCTCATCTTCGTGCGTATCCTGCTCATATGCGAGGCATTTCCCGCTCTTGGCGGCATCCAGGAGGTGGTGGATAATCTCGCGACCGAACTCGAAAGAGCGGGCCACAAGGTGGCCGTCCTCTCGACCCCAACTACTGCCGGGCCGCCGCGCGCGATCAGATTCGGTGGCGAATGCCGCTACGTTGATATTCCCCCCCGTCGGCCCGTAACTCTGCGCCATCTGGAACGCCTGTGGCAGCCGCAACTGTCATCCCGGGTAAAGCAACTGGCCGGCGAAATAATCCGTTATCGACCCGATATCGTGAGCTCTCATTGCTGGTCGTGGGATCGGTTTCCGGCCATTGCCGCCGCCTGCCAGCAGGCCGGCGTTCCTTTCGTGCACAGCCTTTACGATTCATGGGGCGCAGGCGCAATGGGCGCCGCCGCCCTGCGCTCGCTGCAAAATGCCGCGGCGTTGACGGCGCTGTCCGCGGCCACGCGGCGGTTTTTCGAGCCTTTTATCCCTGCCGCGCGCGACGCGCGAGTTATCCTCGGTGGTGTCGATCCTCGCGGTGCGGAAGCGGCTGCGCCTTGCGGTCATCCGCGGCCCTATGTTTTTTGCGCGGCGCGCTTGGATCTCCGTCACAAAGCGATTGACGCGTTAATCCAGGCCTTTGCGATTCTGGCGGATGAGCATTCCGGCGTGGATCTGCTGATTTCAGGCGACGGTCCCGATCGGCCCACCCTCCAGGCTCTGGCCGCGGCGGCGGGACTCCACGATCGCGTCAGGTTCCTGGGCATGGTCGAGCGTTCCGAGCTATGGGGCCTGTACAGGCATGCGCTATTCTTCGCGATGCCGAGCCGGATGCCTGAGGGTCTGGGCCTGGTCTTTCTCGAGGCCATGGCAGCCGGCGTCCCGGTCATCGCAACCCGCAGCGGCGGCACGCCTGAAATCGTCGATCAGGGCCGGACCGGATTGCTGGTCGAGGACAACACGCCTGCGGAGTTGGCCGCTGCGATGCGTCAAATGCTGAACAATCCCGGCGAGCGGATGAGCATGGGAGAACGCGCGCGGCAGCGGGTTGCATCGCGCTACACATGGCGGCAATTTGCGATGCAGTACCTTGAGGTCTATTCCGCGTGCGGTGGAGCGAACAGCAGTGAGTTCGAACCGGTCTGCGAACGATAACCAACTCCCTTCAATGGCCTGCAAACTCTGTGGGGCGGCCACGGCGGACCTGATGGAGCGCAATGGCTTCCGGATTGTTCAATGCGGCCAATGCAAATTTATGTTTGCCCTGATTCCGCAGGAGTACGATGCCGCCTCGATCTATAAGGACGACGTTTACTTCACCAGCGGCGGCGAATGCGGCATCCCGGACTACGACGCCTTGTGGCGTCGGCGGCTGGCGCACTTTTACATTCCACGCCTTGACCGGGTCCGCGCCTTCCAACAACCGGCGCGGCTGCTGGATATAGGATGCGCGTCGGGCTACCTGATGAAGGCGGCGCAGGAACGCGGATGGACGGTGGCCGGGGTCGAGCTTTCACCGGTAATGCGTCAGCGTGCCGCCGAGATCACCCGCAGCCCGATCTACGAATCGATCGAGCAGGCGCTGGGAAGCGGCGAACGTTTCGAATGTATCACGATGTTCGAAGTCATCGAGCATCTGAGCGACCCGCTCGCGGACCATCGCGCAGGTCGCGCAACTGCTGGTCCCCGGTGGAGTGCTCGCGCTCAGCACGCCCAACTGCGAATGTCCGGGCGCCGCCGCGGGTCTGCCGATCAACGTATGGTTCGATCCACCCGAACACATTTCCTACTTCGGCATCGCAACGATCCGTCAGTGTCTGGAACGCGGCGGCTTTGAAACCTTGGCGCTGGAGGGTCTGGAGCATTATTGCCGCGCGATGGCGGGCGATCTGACCTTCCCGCGATGGGTCACCGCGGCGCTTACGCCATTGCGCCACGGAAAGCGGCTGAAGCCCGGCGGTCTGTTCGGCAAGGTCCTGGAACGTGCCTATCACGACCGCATGGATCTATACCGCCGCACCGACAGCGACGACCTGCCGCGCACCGACGTTCTGGAAGTTTACGCGCGCAAAGTAGCATAACAGCCGGTTCAGACCGTAAACCTGAACCAACCGAAGATCCCTCAGCGCCGCGCGTTGGATTGCACGAATCACGGGCTGGGAATTGACGGAGGTGCGATCGGCCCTGGGCCGGTGGCGCGATTTCGCTCGATTTGCGCAAATCCATTAGCTATGTCAGTGGCGATGGTCTGAGCAATCGTCTCATTGCCAGATTCGGTTGGATGCCAGGTGTCGGTGAAATAGACATCATCTTTATCCGTGAAAATTCCGCTGAGGTCGCGCACTCCATTGCCTGGCGCGGCTGCGGCCATATCGCGATAGGTTGCCAGAAAAAATTTCCGCACCGCGGGATCGCCAAGGAAGCTGCGTTCATGTGGCGCCAGCTTGTTCTTGAAAAAGATCGTCGGCTGCCAGTAGAACAGGCATCGGAATCCGAACTCTTTGCCGAGCATTTCCACTATCTGTTTATTGAACAGATAGCGCTTCACCACATCGTGCTCCAGCGCCTCCGCAGCTTCGGGGCCTGGCGCAAGATAGCTGAGTATTTGCCGCGCGTCCCCGGTATCGCGGATTTCGAGGTCCGGATTCTTGCCCGCGATTAGCCTGCTCAACCTGGCGACGTTGGTGTTGAAAAGCAGTGTTCGCAGTGCGGTCAGGTAGAGGGTCTTTCGGCGCGAGCGATTGCTCAGGTTGAATTCGCGCACCCGCAGGAATTCGTTCTGCGTCAAACCTGCGATTCCTTCCTGGTAAGCGGCGAAGGTATCGTTGATGCCGTCGTAAAAGACCACCACGTTCGGCCGCAGGCCCTGGTTCAACAACTCGTACAGCAGCAACAGCTCTTGAGTACTGACATAACCGAGTTGGCCATAGTTGAAGACCCGGACGTCGTAATCGGTCTGCCCGCCCAGGTACCTGGAAATCAGCGACGCGAGCGTGTGATCGTCTCTGACCCCATAACCCCACATCGTCGATCCCCCGAAGGTAAAAACAATCAGCGGGGTCCGGCCGTTGCGGCCCGGACGCGAGGGTTTGTTCGAGGTAACGCGGTTTCCCTGCGGATCGACGTTGAGGTACGGACTGCTCTCCGGGATGCTCTTCCAGTAAACATACGGATACCATCTCAGACCCGCATGGTTGAGGGCTTTGAAATATTCAGCCACCCACGAAGCCGGATGGTAGGCGTCAGCCGGAAGCGGCTCGGGCCGGGCTCGGAACCGGTAGATGTTTCTGACCGCCATTCCGGCGACGACGTCGAGGATGATCAGAAATAAGATCAGCAATCCGACCTGCGCCCAGATGGCGCCGATCCAGTAGGTCACTCTCTCCACGAACGTGCGTACCCGCATCTGCTGAAATCTCCCGCAATCCGGACGCAGGCACAAACGGGCCGCACACCTCCGGATTCCAGGTCCGGAAACCGGGACCCTTGGCGGTCATGGCCAAGCCGTGAAGCGCCGCGCCAGTGTACGGTGCGGCCTTCTGTTCACCTACGCAGTGCTATTTGATCGCCAGCGGATTGAGCGGGCTGCCCACGGCGCCGCGGAAGCGCAGCGGCGGCGCGACGAAGAAACAGGTGTAACGCCCGTCTTCCTTGCAATCGGCGGCCAGCGCCTCGAAATCGAAGATCTCACCGAGAGTCAGGCCGACGTCGCGGATCGCGATCGCGTGAAAGACGTTTTCCTCGTCGTACCCCGAGGGCAGGACCTCCACGTTGATGTTGTCCGCGGCCACGCAGGCAATCTCCTTATCGTAGATCCATTCGATGGTCTTCAGATGCAGTCCCGGCGAATGGCCGAAATAGCCGCGCCGCTCGCCCGGATGCTTGTACCAGTGGGGCACCCAGCCGGTGCGGAGCAGCAGCGCGTCGCCGCTGCGCACCTCGACTTTCTCCATCGCCAGGCATCCGTTGAGGTCGTCGACGGTGATCGGATATTCGGGTTCGAGATGACCTTTCTCCCCGGCGTCCTTGTAGCGCACCATGTCGAGCAGCACTCCGCGCGTGGTCAGGCTCTCCCCGAGCCTGAAGATAGAATTTTTGCTCGCGCCGCGCTCGGTCGTGATAGCGGTGTACGGCACGCCATTGTAGTAAGAGCCTCCGTAACCGACATGAGAGAGGCCATCCCACTGGGTCGAGCCCTGTAGCGGCATGATGATGACGTCGTCGCTGATCACGGAATCGGTCTTCAGTCCGACATCGCGCCCGCGTACGTTGAGCAGCGACATCATCCGCACGCACGGTTGGCGTCCAGGGAACGCCGGGCCGTTGCGATCGATGGGCACCGCACAGGTTATGATTTTGCCCCGCTGGACTTCTTTCGACGCCTTGGCGACAACTTCGGCCGTGATGAAGTTGGCGGTGCCGAGCTGATCCTCCTTGCCCCAGCGGCCCCAGTTCGAAAGCGGTCTGATTCCCCATTTTTCAGCTTGAGACATTCGGGGCTCCTCCGTGAAAATGCCTGCGAGGGTTTTGGCTGATGTGTATCAAAACTGCTCGACTTTGGATCTGATACGTTTAAGTAGGAAAACGAGATGACCAACCCCCAGCCCCTTCCCTCTCAGGGAAGGCGCTGTGGATTAGGTTCCTGATTCCGTCAACTCGCAGAGGTTACTTGCCGGCCGGGACGACCAATAACTCGCCCCCGATATGGGCCGGGTGAAGCTGGCAGTTGTAGCGGAAAATGCCCGCTTTGTCCGCGGTGAAGGTCACCGTCTTGGGAACTCCGCGGGTGACGACCTCGGTGATGTTGTAGCCGGGAAGGTTGAATCCGTGGGTCACGTCCGCGCCTTCAATTTCGTTCTTGAGCACCAACTTAACCTTGTCGCCCTGGTTGACCATGATGTTGGATGGAATCCAGAACTTCGACTTGCCAAGCTGTTCGGCCACCACGGTGAAGGTCTGCTCGGTGGAAGCACCCTGGGCCATCGCGGGAAGGGCGGCGGCCGCAATCAAGCCGCATACTGCAAGCGCGGCGACAATCTTTCCGGTCACTCTCATTAGGTCACCTCTTTGCGGTTGGAGCCGGCGGGATGCTCACGGCTGGCGTCGTTTCTGCAGGTTTTGCCAAACGCCGCGGTTTTTCCATGGTCAATGATAGTCGGATGGTAATCGATCGGGAAAACTTTTCAGGCGTTGAACTCTCGGGTCAGCTGGCGCCAGGCCTCATCGTCCTGGCCGGGACGATAGGGAAAATAGAATGCCACCCGATCCAGCAAGCCCTCATAGTTGGCTTTGACCTTGGCCGCGATATTGTCGAAAGTCCCGCTGACCGTGAATATGTCGAGCATATCGTCAGTGATTTCCCTGGACATCCCGGACCAGTCGCCCTTGGCGGTCTTCTCATTAAGCCGCATCGTGACGTCGCCCCATCCGTGCGCGTCGAATACGGGTTTGTAAGTCCGCGTCGATCCGTAAAAGGCGATCTGACGGCGCGCTGATTCGCGCGCATTGTGAAGCTCTTCGTCATTGCGCCCGGTCACCACGAACGCGAGCGTCGAGATGGCGATATCCTTGCGCTGGCGGCCGCCTTTCGCGAGTCCGGCCTGCACGTTGGGCATCACGTTCTCACGCAGAAACTTGGCCGTATGGAACGGATGGATGTGGAAGCCGTCGCACATCTCGCCGGCGAGCTGACACATGTACTTGTTCAGGCCGGAAACGTAAATCGGGATGTTCGGGTAATCGTGCGGAGCCGGCGTGAAGCCCGGCGTCATCAGCGTGAAGTTGTAGTACTTGCCCTGATAAGACAGTTTCTTCCCGCCTTCGGACCAGCACTTGAAGATCGCGCGCAGCGATTCGACGTATTCGCGCATCCGCGCCACCGGCGGCAGCCACGGCGTGCTGAAGCGGCGTTCAATATGCCCTTTGACCTGCGTACCCAGCCCCAGGATGAACCTGCCCTTGGAGGCCCGCGCCAGGTCCCAGGACATGTACGCGCACACCATCGGACTGCGTGGAAAGGCCAGCACCACCGCGGTGCCGAGCTTGATGCGCTCGGTGCTGACGGCGGCCACGGCCAGCGGCAACAACGCGTCGGTGCCGCTTTCGGCGGTCCACAACGCGTCAAACCCGACTTTCTCGGCAGCTTGGGCAAGGCCACTGACCTCGTGCAAGTCGCGCGCGGCTAATCCGGTATCAAGCTTCATAGTTTTAAACCCCGTGAATCGTAACAAAACGCAAGCACACAGGAAAACCAAGATGTTCCCAGGCTTGCCGAACCCCAAAACGCAGACTATAGCGATGCTGAACGCGGCGCCCAATCGGGGAGGGCAAGGCATGACTGTTGAATCCGCAGCGGCGGCTACGACCGCGGCGCAAACCGACGCGGCCAATCGACGCCAACGATGGCTGGTGCTGGCCACGCTGTTCGTCGTCATGCTGTTTTTGATCGGCAGCACCGCGATGACCGTCCCCATATTCTTCATGCCGCTGGCCAAACAGTACGGATGGAGCCACGCGCGGACCTCTTTATTGCCCACGGTTTTCGTTCTCTTGCTGGGCGGGGCGGCGCCGATAGCCGGATGGCTGCTGGACCGGGCGCCGGCGCGTATCGTGATGGGCACTGGAGCGGCAATGATCGCGATCGGATTGCTGCTGGCCAGCCGGACCCATTCCTTCGGACCGATGCTGTTGGCGTGGGTGCTGATGGGCGCCGGCGCCGCGGCCTCGACCGTGGTGCCGTGCGCGCTGGTGGCCGCTAACTGGTTCGCCGACAATCGGGGACTGGCGATCGGCGCGACGCTGTCGGGCTCCGGCACCGGCGGGATGGTGCTCCCGCCGCTGACTGATTACCTGATCCGCAACTACGGCATCAGCACCGCGTTCTTGGTGCTGGCCGTGCCGATCATCGTGATCGTCTTGCCGATGATCCTCCTGTTTATACGCGCCCGTCCGGCGGGAGCGGTCAAGTCCAGCGTGGCCGAGGAGGTCGCCAAGCTGCCGGGCCTCGAGTTGAAGCCCGCCTTGAAGGTGGCGCCCTTCTGGCTGCTCGCCTTCGTGCAGTTGACTGCGAACATGGGATTGGCCGCCTGCTTTTACCATACTGTCCCCTACCTGATTCACGCCGGCTATTCGCCCGCGCACGCGGCGATGCTGCAGGCCGCCATTACGGCGGTGGGTGTGCCGGGAAATCCCGTGCTTGGAATCATCGTGGATCGATTTACCGGACGGCGAGTGCTGCCCTTTGCACTGATAACGATGGGGGTTTCGTTCCTGCTGCTGATCGGCGCCGGGCATGCGCAGGGGTGGCTCGGCTATCTGATCATTTTCGTGATCATGTTTGGCATGACCGCGGGCGTAACCAGTTCAGTGGTTCCGGTCGCGGTGGTTGAGACCATGGGACTGCGCCGCTTCGGCTCGATTGCCGGCCTGCTCGGTCTGGGCGCGACGGTCGGGCTGAGCACCGGCACGATACTCGTGGGCCGGATCTTCGATATCACCGCGAGCTATTCGATTGCGTTCGAACTCGGCGCGGCCTTTACCTTCCTGGGCGCTATCGCCGCCTTCGCCGTCTCCCCCGCCGAGGGTATCCAGGCGGTACCCGCGTCGGCGATGGTGCGCGCGCACTGACGCGCGACCTTGCGGCCGCGGCTACTTCGATACGGTTTCCATCACCTGGCCGCTGGCCGCGTCGGCGATTTGCAATTCAAATGGTCCGTCGACGTGATAGGTCTTCTTGGCTTCCTGGATTCCGTCGGCCAGGTCGCCCAGGAACTTCTGGCGCGCGAACGGCGGCATCGCTTCCATCGGGAAGTTGTTCATCAGCACCGTCGCCTTGTTCTTTGAAGTCCACTTGACCGACGCCACCTTCGGTCCCGCAAACGGCAAGCCCCGTACCATCGCCTCGATCTGCCCTTCGAAGGAATCGGCAGGCGCCGCTGAAGCCGGGGTGCCGCCGCCATCGGACCCGCCCGATGACGCAACCTGCGTCCCGGCGCCGCCACCTGCCATCTTCGCGAGCAAATCGTTGACG
This sequence comes from uncultured Pseudomonadota bacterium, assembly GCA_963805995.1. Lineage (GTDB taxonomy): Bacteria > Desulfobacterota > Binatia > Binatales > Binataceae > JAJPJA01. The sequence continues at coordinate 17,487 of CAWDWL010000018.1, forward strand.
CGCGTTTTGGAATCCTGATCGGGGGCGTACTTGATCGCCTGCTGCAGCGCCGCGCGCGCCTGGGCGTTGTTGTTCAGCGCGGCATAGGCCACGCCGAGATTGTAATAGGGTTCGAATGCGTTGGGCTTGATTGAAAGCGCCTTTTGGTAGCGCTTGATCGCCTGATCGGCGTTGCCGGTGTACAGGTACATCGTGCCGAGGTCGGTTTGAACGTCGGAATCATCGGGTTTGTGCTTGAGGTAGTGTTCGTACGCCGCGATCGCCTGGTCATACTTCTGGCGGTCATAGTTCAGATTACCGATGCCGCGCAACGCTTCGAGATTGTCGGGGTCAAGCTGCAAAACGTGACCGTAAGCGTCGGAGGCCAGGCGGAAATAGGACTGGTCGAACAATGAGGCGCGCAGGGCAACCGTACCCAGCCGATTCCAGACCGTGATGTCTTTGGGCTGCTTCTGCGCCTGGCTCTCCAGGTTCTTGATGAACTCCACTGCCTTCGCCGGCAGCTCAACCTTCGGATGGCCGGCCGGCAGGTTGGACGACGACGCCCCAACACTCTCCTCCTTGGCCCGTACCTTACGCTGCTGGCGCACCAGGATACCGCCGACCACCAAGCCCACCAGCAACACCCCCAGGAAAACCGCGGTAAAGCCAGCCGGAATACGTATCGGGACCCGCGGCTGGACCGCCTCGGGGCTGAGCGGCTGCCCGCAGCTAACGCAAAACTTGGCGCCAGGCTGAGTTGCGGCGCCACATTCGGGACAAAACTTCATCTAGCTTTCTTCTCGCCTTTCCAGCCAAGCATACCAGCCCAGCCAGCGGTTGAATAATCACCCCCGCGCGGCGGTGGCCGCTGCGTCCCTCGTGATCTATAGTTCGATTCGAACCAGACCGCCATTTAGAGGAGACCGTTTATGCAGATTTATGACTCGCTGGGACCAAATCCCAGGGCTTTGCGTATGTTTATTGCCGAAAAAGGCATTTCAATCCCGACCAAGCCGGTCGATCTGATGGGCGCCGAAAACCGTAAACCGCCCTATACAGACCGCAACCCGGGCGGTCAACTTCCGGCCCTGGAGCTGGATAACGGGAAATGCTTGGGCGAGACGGTGGCGATCTTCGAGTACCTGGAGGAGAAGTTCCCCAATCCGCCGCTGATCGGCGCCACCGCTGAAGAACGGGCCGAAACCCGCCAATGGCAGCGCCGGGTCGAGCTGAACATAACCGAAAACGTTTACAATTCCTTCCGTTACAGCGAAGGCATCGAGTTGTTCAAAACCCGAATCAAGGTTCTTCCCGAAGCCGCGCAGGGACTCAAGGAACTGGTGCAGGAGCGCTTGCAATGGCTCGACGGCCTGATGGACGGCAATCAGTTCATTGCCGGCGACCGCTTCACGATTGCGGACATCATCCTGTATTGCGCGCTCGACTTTGGCGGCTCGGTCGGACGCAAGCTCCCTGAAGGCGCGAAGTGGCTGCCCGGATGGATGGAGCGCGTGGCCGCGCGTCCGAGCGCCACCACCAGCCTGCATCCACTGGCCGCCAAAGCCCGGATGCGTGGCTGAGCCTCTTGCGCCGCAAGCCGGAAGTATGGTGATTAGCTTCACAGGTGGCCCTGGGGCCCGCTCTAAATCCAAGACGCAGCGAGGTGGCCAATCGTTATGAAAGCTTTAGTGATGGAAGCCGTCGGCAAGCCGATGGTGGTAAAAGATGTTCCCGAACCCAAGTGTCCCGCGGACGGGGCGGTCGTGCGCGTGGAAGGCAGCGGTATCTGCCGCTCCGATTGGCATCTATGGCAGGGCGATTGGAGTTGGGTCGGGTTCCAGATGCCGATGCCGGCGATCCTCGGACACGAGTTCGCCGGGGTTGTGGAAGAAGTCGGCAAGGACGTGAAAACCCTCAAGGCCGGCAGCCGCGTGGTGGTGCCGCTGTCCCAGGGTTGCGGCGTCTGCGAAGACTGCCGCACCGGCCATTCCAACCAGTGCTTCGGCGCGGGCGCCGGCGGCTATGCCCGTTACGGAGTGCTGAGCCACGCCGATTTCAATGCGGTGCCGCTTCCCGAAAGTGTCGATTTCGTCGAGGCCGCCTCGATGGGCTGCCGCTACGTCACCGCCTTCCACGGAATCCTCGACCAGGGCGAAGTCAAGGCCGATGAAACGGTAGTGGTCTATGGATGCGGCGGCGTGGGTCTGTCGGCGATTCAGATCGCATCGGCGCTGGGCGCCCGGGTAATCGCGGTCGATCTCGACGATCGCAAACTGGAGTTGGCCAAGAAAGTCGGCGCCTCGGACGTGATCAACGGCAAGAACACCGACCCGGTCAAGGCGGTCATGGATCTGACGCATGGCGGAGCCAACGTCAGTATCGACGCGCTGGGAATCGCCACCACCTGCCGCAACGCGGTGTCGAGTCTGCGCAAGCGCGGACGCCATATTCAGATCGGCCTCACCACGCAGGGCGAGAAGGGCGAGGTCGCGCTACCGGTTGACCGTATCGTGTTCGGCGAGATCAAGTTCATCGGCTCGCTGGCGATGCAGTCCTTTCGCTATCCCGCGATGCTGGAAATGGTCGAACGCGGCCGCCTGGAGCCCAAGAAACTCATCACCGAGACCATCCCAATCGAGAAGGCTTTCAGTGTGATCGAGCAGATGTCAAAGTTCGAAAACGTCGGTATCAGCGTGATCAACCAGTTCTGATCGCCGGTTGCGCATGATTTGGTGAACCTCCCGGATAGTGGTGCTCCACCCGGGAGGTTCTACTTTTGCAGGGAGGAATCAAATAACACCGCACTGAGCACCTATACTTACGGTCTGCTTTTAAAAACGATCATTCTTTCGCAGCCCGCCTTGGCCTCATCGGGTCTTCGAACCCACGAGCCCGATTAATACGGATTTTAAAGCGTTCATCGTCTGGAGCGCCGATCGAATCTTGTTTTCGAACACGTCAAATTCTTCGCCGGTTTGTGGAACGCGGCGCGGGAGGCATTTGGCATCGGGCGATTCGGCTTTCGGTTGATCGATGTCTGCTAGCCGCCAATATTAGTTTGCATTTTGTTTGGAGCGAGGGCCTCGTTTCCGTATCCCACGCACTCGAAGTGGTTCGACGCGTCAATCAAACGGATTAACCCAACACGCATCGGTGGCCCGTATTGTGCCATTTCCAATATCGTGAAACAGAATGGCTGCGGATGGAGAAAAAACTATGCATGAGGGAAACGACGCTCAGGGTCAAGGAGAAGCCCAGCGCTTTGCCGAAGCGATCGCGATAGCAAACATCCCGACACTGTTGATGGTGTTGGTGCAGTTGACCGGAAATCTCCACTGGCTGGAATACCGACTGACGCGCGGCCGAGGAGTGACTGACAACGACAGCGGCGGACTTCCGGAGCCGATCCAAGCCGAGGTACGCACGGCGGCGCTCACGGCCATCTTAGCCTGGCGAGCGGGCCGCCCGATAGCAATTCCTGAACCGTCGCCGGAATTGCGGCGCAAGATGCTGAGTAGGGCGATGGCGGAGGAAATTCCCGCGGAATACGATTCGATCATTGCGGCAGAGCTTTCATTGGCGCCCAACGAAGCTGCGGAGAAGCTGACGCTGCCGGACGGATTCGAGGTCCTTATTATCGGCGCCGGTGTCTCCGGATTGTGCGCGGCGATCAATCTCCAGAGGGCTGGTATTCCCTTCACCATCCTCGAAAAAAGTACGACCTTAGGGGGGATCTGGTGGGACAACCGATATCCTGGCGCCGGCGTCGACACACCAAACCACCTGTATTCGTATTCTTTCGCTCCTTACGATTGGTCAATGTATTTTGCGCTGCGAGACGAACTCCAAGCTTACCTTGAGTACGTCGCCGGGAAGTTTGGTCTGCGTTCACACATCCGCTTCGAGACCGAGGTCAAGTCAGCCAACTATGACAAGGAGACCCAGCGGTGGCTGGTTGCCGTTCAGGATGCTGACGGTTCGCAGGAGATACTCAAAGCAAACGTTCTCATCAGTGCGGTGGGGATCTTCAACCCGATCAAAATGCCCAGTATAAAAGGGCTCGATTGCTTCGCGGGACCGTGCTTTCACACTGCCCAGTGGCCCGCCGATCTCGATCTCAAGGGCAAGCGAGTGGCAATGATCGGTAATGGCGCGAGCGCCATGCAGATCGGTCCCGAGATTCAGCATACCGTGGCGTCGCTTACGATCTTTCAGCGTTCATCGCATTGGGTGGCGCCTAATCCGCAGTTCCGGAAGCCGATCCCAGAACCGCTGCGTTTCCTGCTGCGAGAAGTGCCGCTGTATCAGATGTGGTATCGACTGCAGCTGGGATGGACGTTTGGCGACCGGCTCCACTCGGCCTTGCAGAAGGACCCCACTTGGCCCGATGCGGACCGATCGTTGAACAGAACGAACGACTCGCATCGGGCCTACTTCACGCGGTACATCGTCTCGGAAATCGGCGACAGGACCGAGCTGCTCGATAAAGTCGTTCCCACCTATCCGCCGTTTGGCAAACGCATGCTGATGGACAACGGCTGGTACCGGATGCTACGCAATGAGCGCGTGAAACTCGTTTCGGATCCCATCGTCGAGATCCGTCCCGATCGAATTATCACAAAGGACGGCGCACAGTATGCCGCCGATGTATTAGTGGTGGCCACCGGGTTCGATGTTGTGCGATTCCTCAGCACCTTCGAGGCGCGAGGCCGTTCGGGGCGCAGCTTGCGCGAGGTATGGGATGATGACGACGCAAGAGCGTATCTCGGGCTTGCCATTCCCGACTTCCCGAACTTCTTTTGCCTATACGGTCCCAACCTACAACCGGGTCACGGTGGGAGCATCATGTTCGTGGTTGAAATGCAGATGCGTTACATCATGGATCTGCTGAAACAGATGTTACATCAAGGAATTGGCGCGGTCGAATGTCGCCAGGACGTGCACGACGCGTACAATCAGCGCATCGACGAGGCGCACGCGCACATGGTCTGGACCCACCCTGGCATAGAAACCTACTACCGCAACGAACGCGGGAGGGTCGTCGTCAACTCGCCTTATCGCAACGCCGTATTCTACGACATGACGCACGCGGCCGATTTAGGTGACTTCATTGTCGAGCCGCGCCACTCCTAACCCTGAAGCGAAAATAATTTTGCGCCTTGAGCGTACGAACACATTGGCGCAGAGGCCATTTCTGTTCCCTCTCCTTATCCTAGGAGAGGGCGAGGGAGAGGTTACACGCCCCGACCCTTGATACATGTTTCGCCCTCAGCCAGTGGCATTTCGCGAAAAATCCGCCCAGGATTATTTTCGCTTTAGGGCTAGCTCGCACCTGGTTCCATTCCCAGTGTCAGACAACTTACCTCGCCATCCTCGACCGAATGCTCCATCATTGGGTAATGATCAACGTCCGCCGCAAAGTTACAGGCTCAAGGAAACACCACGCGCCGGCCTTCTATCCGATCGCATAGTCAGCCAGAAAAGTTCCGGCATCTCGCCGGGTGGACTCGGGCCCTACCGGTGCCGCGCCGCTTCAATCCTCAGGGACGGATGACCCAGCCGCCGTCAACGTGCAGGACCTGGCCGGTAATCCACGATCCGGCTGGTGAGGCGAGCAGCAGCAGCGCGCCGACCAGTTCCTCGGGCTCGCCGGTCGCGCGCAACGCCACTGTTGCTCGTAGCATCTGCATGAAGGCTTCGGGCGCCGACAGTTTGCCGGCCTCGCTCGCCACATTGCCCGGCGCGATCGCGTTGACCGTTATTCCTGCGGGACCGAGTTCGCGCGCCAGCGTGGTGGTCACTCCGACCAGCGCGAGCTTGCTGACGCCATAGCCCGACCCCGCCGGATATGCGCCGCCGGAGACCTGGTTGATGATTCTGCCGCCGCCCCGCTGCAGCATGTAGGGTATGGCCGCCTGACTGCAGATCAGCGCACCGTTGACGTTGACCGCCATCAGCCGGTTCCAATCCTCGAGCGGGGTCTTGCTGATGGGCATGTACGCCAGCTCCACCATCAGCGCCGCATTGTTGACCAGGATGTCGATCCCGCCGTAGGTGGCGTGGACCTTTTCCATCATCCGCTTGACCGACGCGGGATCGGTGATGTCCACCTGAGTTCCAATGGCCTTGCCGCCACCGGCGCTCAGTTCCTTGGCCACGGATTCGGCGCCCTTGCCGTCAAGGTCGGCCACCAGCACTGACGCACCGGCCGCGCAAAGACCGCCGGCATAAGCCGCACCGATACTCCGTTGGCGCGCCCCGGCACCAGTCACGACAGCAACTTTGCCCTTCAAAGAAAACGCATCAAGCGAGAACGGCATGGCTTCCTCCTCGGCGAGAGATCGGTGGAATACCTACTTCCTTACCGCCGCGATGGCAAGGTCGCGCTCGCTTTAAGGAGCCGGCTACCAGAGGAGCCACGCTCAGCGGCTGGCGAGGATTTCGGCTAGATGGCGGGTGCGGATGCCGCTGTTTGCGCGATGCAGGCCGCCGCCGATTTGCATCAGGCAGCCGCCGTCGTTGGCGACCACGAACTCGGCGCCGCTGGCCTCGGCGCATTTGCACTTGTCGGCCAGCATCGCCGCCGAGATGTCGGGGAACTTGACCGAGAACAGGCCGCCGAATCCGCAGCATTCGGTGCTGCGCGGCAACTCGCACAGCTTGATCCCCTTGACGTTTTCGAGCAGCTGGCGCGGCGGATCGACGATGTGCAGCTCGCGCAGCAGATGGCATGAGGGATGGTAGGCCACTGAATGGGGAAACGACGCCCCCACATCCGTAACGCCGAGCACGTTAACCAGGAATTCCGAAAATTCGTGCACCCAGGGAATCAGTGCTTTGGCCTTTTCGAGCAGCACGGGTTCCCCCGCGAGCAGATCCGGGTAGAAAACCTTGATCATGCTGGTGCACGAGCCCGAGGGAATCACAATGGGAGTCCCCGGCTTGTGGGTATTGAGGAATCGAGCGGCCAGTTCCACCCCGTTGCGGCGCATCCCTTCGTTGAACGCCGCCTGTCCGCAACAAAATGCTTCCGGACGTACGGTCACTTCGAGCCCCAGCCGGTTCAGCACGGTCGTGGCCGCGGCGATCACCCCGGGAAAGAACTCCTCGCCCAGGCAAGTCGAGAAAAGCGTTACTGCGTTCATCCGATCACCGGCTAATGAGGCGTTCCATTGACGTCCGCCGCATTGGGATCCCCGATTATCACGACGTACAACTCCTTGGGACCGTGGACACCGATCACGATGCGCTTCTCGATATCCGCGGTGCGGCTGGGACCGGTGACCAGCACCATCGGACACGACGCTATCGTCTCGGGGCCAACGGCGCGCAGCACGGCGGCGAGGTCGGGCAGAATGCGCGCCGCCCGCACCAGCACGATATTGATCGGCGGTATCAACGAAACCGAGCGCGGACGCGCTGGAGTAGCGACCAGCGCCAAGGTGCCGGTCGAAGCGATCGCATAGTCGGCCTCGACGATTCCAACATCGATCACGGACATGCGTTGCTTGAAATCAGTGACCGCGTTCCCATCATGCGGGCCGATGCGGGTGACTTCGTATCCATCGCTCGACAGCCGGGCGGCGACGGACGCGGAATCGGTCGTGATTCCCTGTGCAATCACCGCCGAGCGGAGGTTCAGCGCGCGCAGCAGCTCGGCGGCCTGTTGGGCCGCACCGGCTTCGTCCGCCACCTCGATCGGCTGGGCACCGGCGGCTTTCAGCGCCGCGACGAATCTGGTCCGCAATTCGTCGCTGGTGGGCGGAGTCACCGGCGGCGTTAATGGAATTGACGGCGTGGCCGGGTCAGCATGATTCGCGGGCTGCGCGTCGGCGCCGGGATTCAGTCCCTGGCGGATTTTCCCGATTACTGTTTCGAAGCGCCCCACCGGCTACGATCCCTGGCCGGAGTTGTCGCGCTGCGCGTCGTTGGTTGGCGGGACCGGAAAATCGCGCACGCGCGTCCACGCTCCAAACGGCCCCGGCATCGAGCGCAGGTATCCGTCCTGGGCGAACGGCTTCAAGAGTAAGGCGCCGACTCGCCCCGCAATCCGCATCATGCCCGGATACCTGGCTCCCCGCGCGAACCATCCGGCGGCGGCCCTGACCCGGGCCGGCGCTTGCGGCCACGCCACCTTTTCGCCGCCGCCTTCACTGATTTTCCAGCGCAGATGCAGCAGGATACGCGGAATGTCGATCTTGACCGGGCAAACATCCTTGCAGGCGCCGCACAAGGTGGAAGCAAAGGGCAAATGGCCCGACGCTCCGGTGCCGAACAAAGTCGGGCTGATGATCGCTCCGATGGGACCGGGGTAAGCCGATTTGTAAGCATGACCGCCGATATGGCGATATACCGGACAAGCGTTGAGGCAGGCGCCGCAGCGCAGGCAATAGAGCGCCTCGCGCAGCACCGGATCGGCCAGCATCCGGGTGCGGCCATTGTCCAGAATCACCAAATGCATCTCGCGCGGACCGTCGGGGTCCGCCGCGCTGCGCGGTCCGTTAAGAAAACTGGTATAGGCGGTGAGCCGCTGGCCGGTAGCGGTACGGGCGAGGATTTCCAGGAAGTGGCTTAAGTCATCGAAGCGCGGGAATCACCTTTTCCAGGCCCATCACGGCGACAAAGATTTCCGGCACCGTGGTGCAGAAGCGTCCGTTGCCTTCGTTTTCGACCACCACCAGGGTACCGGTTTCGGCCACGGCGAAGTTCACCCCCGTGATTCCCATCCCGGCGCTGAGAAATTTATCGCGCAGCCGCTCGCGCGCGACGGCGGTAAGAGCGGGCGGGTCGTTGGTGTATTCGACGTCGAGTTTTTCGGCGAAGAGTTGCCCGATCTCTTCCTTGGAAAGATGAATTGCCGGCGTGATGATATGTGAGGGCGGTTCGTGGCGCAGTTGGACGATATACTCGCCCAAATCGGTTTCCACCGCCTCGATGCCGGCCGCTTCCAGCGCGGGGTTCAGCGCAATCTCTTCGGTGGTCATCGACTTGCCCTTGACCACCCGCGTGACGCCCGCGTCGCGCGCGACCTTCAGGATGTAATCGCGCGCCTGCGCCGCATCCTCGGCGAAAAACACCTTGACCCCGCGCGCTTCGAGCTTGTCCTTGAGTTGGACCAGGAGCTGATCGAGCCGGTCGATCGATTCCTCCTTGATTCGGCGCGCCACGTCGCGCTCGGTCTCGTAGGGAGGAAACTCGGCCTTGGCCACGGCCATATGCTCAAAATGGCGGGCGCTGGCGTTCTCCAGTTTGCGGTTCAGTTCGGTGTCAGCGGCGGCCCGGGTGGCGGCCGCGTAAAATTCGTCGGGTCCGGTTGGCTGCATGATCTATTTCGTCAGCTCATTCGCGCCACCTGGCGCATCAGGCGCATCACGGCTTCGCGGGCCGGTTCGGCGCCGACGTGATCGGGCGCAATCGACAGGAAGCTTTGCAGGTCATCCAGGGCCGCCTGGAAGCATTCGAGCATCTCGTAGAACTTGGCGCGTTCGAGCAAATCCTCGATCGAGCGCGGCTCCAGGATCAGGATCCGGTCCAGCGCCGACATCGTGCGCGGCCAGTCCGAAGCCGCGGTGTAGATGTTCTTGAGGTTGCGGAGCATCCGGCTCAGAATCTGCCGGGCGGGCGCTGCCCGCAGCATCGAAGGATGCAGCTCCACCGGCTGCCCGTAGATCTGGTTGAGACGCGAACGGAGCTGGTCGAGGTTCAGAATCGCTCCATCATTAAACGGATCGATAACCAACTCGCCCCGATCGTCAGTGGCTTTGACCAGGAAGTGCCCGGGAAATGACACGCCTTCAAGCTTGAGCCCCAAGCGGCGGCCCACCTCGATGTAAACTACCGAGAGCGAGATCGGAATCCCGAGCTTTCGTTCGAGGACCTCGTTGAGGAAGGAGTTGCGCGGGTCGCCATAGCTGTTGCGATTGCCGGCAAAGCGATGGTGCTCGAACAGGAATTGAGACAGGTTCTGAACTCGCTCGATGGTATTGGCGCCGACGTTGACCCAGCGCTCGGCCTCCTGCGCCAGTTCGGCCAATCGGTTCATGCACTGGTCGACGCTCAGGTCGGGATATTCCTCCTTCGCGATCAGCAAGGCCCCCTGGGCCAGCGCAACCGGTTCATGCGCCGCCAATTCAGTGAATTCACGCCGGGCTTCATCGTTCATCACGCGGCCCTCTCTCGCGCAGACTCTGACTCCATTGAAAACAGCTTAGCAGCCATCGGGGTATCTCTCTACGATGGCGCCTGCGAAAGCGCGTCGGCGATTTCGGCGGCCACCGCGGGGTCGCGCTCAAGCGCGCTGGCTGCCTGGAGGATTTTTCGCGACTGCTCACCGCCCAGCCGCCCGAGCGCCCAGGCCACGTGCGATCGTATCAACGGCTCGCTTTCCTGGCGCAACGATTGCTCCAGAATCGGCACCGCGCCGGGATTGCCGGTGTTGCCCAGCGCAATTGCGACATTGCGCAGCAATCCACGCCGCTTGGTTCGTTTGATTGCGCTCTTGCGAAACCGGGCGCGAAATTCCGCCTCATCCAGCGCCAGCAGTTCGGGCAGATACGGCTGCAGTTCAGAAACCTGCGTGGCCCCCGCTTCGTTCCACGGACAGACCTCCTGGCACACGTCGCAGCCGAAAATCCAGTTGCCCATTTGCGGGCGCAAGTCGGCCGGAATCGCGCCGCGCAGTTCGATGGTCAGGTAGGAGATGCATCGGCGCGCTTCCATCACGTAGCCGTCTTCAAGCGCGCGGGTGGGGCACAGGTCCAGGCATCGGCGGCAAGTGCCGCAATAATCGCCGTAGGGTGCGCGCGCCTGACCCTGGCCCAGATCCAGATCGGTGAAGATTTCCGCCAGGAAAAAGTATGAGCCATGGGTGCGATTGAGCAGGTTGGTGTTTTTGCCGAACCAACCCATCGAGGCCTCGGTGGCCCATTCGCGTTCGAACACCGGCCCGGTATCGACGTAAAGGCGCGTCAACGCATCGGGGCGCAAACGCTGGAGGTCGGCCGCGACAAGCCGGGCCTGGGCCATCACGCGGTCGTGATAATCGTCGCCCAACGCATACGACGCGATCCGTCCACGCATCTCGTGCCGCCAATCCACGTTCGCCGGCGCCGGCGCCTGATAGGGATAGCCCAGGCTGATTACCGAGCGCAGCCGCGGGTCGAGGCGTCGCGGATCGAAGCGCCGCTCCGGCTCCCGCGCCAGGTAGGCCATCTCGCCGTGCCGCCCGTCGTCGAGCCATCGCCGATAAAACTCACCGCGCGGCAGTCCGCGCAACGCGGCAAAACCGACCAGCACAAATCCCTGAGCCTGCGCCGCCCCACTGATTTCCTGCTCAAGTTGGGTCATTGTGTTCAGGTGGCGCAGCGTCTGTATCTTCGCCCGAAACCAATATCACCAGGTCATTTGCCGCGGCGAAGTTTTCGCCGCGCTCTCTTCATGTAACGTACGACCGTTCCGTACGCCTCGCACTCCAGGACTTCAGGAATCTCGTGTTCTATGTCGTGCAGCTCACCCAGCTTACTCGACCACTTTCCTGACTCGATTTGTCTGGCAACATGCCCAAATTGTCCGTCTGCGGTTCCATAAATTGCCACTTTTTCCAAACCGCGCCGAAGACCTCGGTTTCTCGTCGTTTTGAAGCCAAGCAGCTCAAAAACCTTGACCATTTCTTCGACGGTATCACCGGGCGGCAAGTCGGCGGATTCGGACGGCCAATACGTCTTAATACCTAAAGAAGTTGTGGCATCGTATTGCCACCATCTGTCGGTTTCGCCAAACGCCCATGCAATGCAGTTGTATTGTGGGTTTTCAGGACTGGTGATTTCGTAATCTGTTGCGCCCAGATGAGGGAACAGCGCCTCAAGTTCCCGATGAGCGGTGCTCCTTGAGGTACCCACGCTCTTTCCCCCACTTGAGCCACGCCGCGACCGCCGAATCAAAATCGTGCTGGTCCTCCGGTATGTCCCTCGTCACGGTCGTTGCGATAGCCTTCAACGCGGCAAACCAATAGGTCGGGCGTGCTTCCAGCTCCCGCAGTAGCAGCGGCAGTGCCTTCTTTCCCATTGAGACAATCGCCAGGTAGTCGGGGTGGGCTATTTTCCTGGTTATCGACGAGAGCAGGCGAGTTTCCTTCCTCCATTTGTCGACATGATTCCGAAAGCTTCGCAAATCCTCGGGGCTGAGGACTTCGGGCTCCCGCGCGGATTCGACGAATGGGGCGCTCATTTTTGATCCCTCAGCCTCCCGCGTTCAAAGAACTTTGGGCACAGAAAAACCCATCAGCGGAGTGAAATCTGCGGGTCTGGAACTAATCGAAGGGATACCAAGCGTGAGGTTGCGGCGCAATAGTGCGAACGGCGTAGTGGCATCGATCACCTTGACTGGGGCTTTTCCGGACAGATACGCTGTTTGATATCAGGTGACGCAAATTCCTGGTTATCCCTGAGGAGCCGCGAATGGCAGAGCATAGTCACGTTTCAGACGAAAATTCACAGCAGGCGCCGGGCGCGCAGGAAATCACCGGGCCAGCTATCAATCTTACGCCTAAAGCGGTCGAGATGGTCAAGAAGACCCGCGCCAAAGAGGGCTTGGGCGACGCCTACGGACTGCGTGTGACGATCGTGGGTGGCGGATGCTCGGGGTTTCAATATTCCCTGGGTTTCGACATCGAGCGCAACGAGAACGATACCGTGGTTGCGTTTGATGGCGTCACCGTGCTGGTTGACGAGGTTTCGCTGCCTTATGTTGCAGGCACCACGCTGGACTTCGTGGAAGGGCTGCACGGCGCCGGCTTCAAGTTCGACAATCCGCGCGCGTCGCGCACCTGCGGCTGCGGCTCTTCCTTCAGCGTCTAGCAGGTGCGGAAAAACGGCTTCTGAGAAAGAAGCGGCGACCCGACGGGTTTAGCTTCTTGCATAAAAGATGGCTTCCTTCCTCAAGCTTCTCCCCCTGACCGGGGGGAGATAAGAGAGAGGAGCAGGCTGCGGAGACTTTTTCCGCAGCCTGCTAGACGCGAGCCTTGCCGGTTGCGCAAGCCGGACGCTGGCTGGCTTCCGAAACAGTTCGATTCAGGGTCGCCGTAACTTGCGATAACGCGGCGGCCCTGTTCTTCTATCTGCCGACATGCTCTCCGGCCTGCGATTCCTGCTCTCACCCTGGCGGTTGCGCTTCACGCGCCGATACGCGAATCCGGCGGCCAGGGAATTGCGCGATCAGCTCGACCGCATCGCCACGCCGCAGGGCCGCACCTTCGCCGTCACGCTCCTGCAAGCCAACGTCGAGTTTCTGGCGCATGCTTTTTCGCGCTCCGGAGCGCTGTACGGCGAACGCAGCCGTCTGACTGTCGATGCGGTGCGCGCCTGTCTGGCCTCGATGCTGATCTATTCGATCAACCTGTTCGCCCGCGCCGAGATGGCCAACGACAACGGGGAGTTGGTTACCCTGCTCAGCCGGACTCTCGGCGTGCGGCGGGAAGTGGTGATGCTGCGGCGGGATTCCCTGCGCAAGGCGCCGCGCAGCGAAGAATGGCTGCTTTACACCTGGCTGCTCAAAGACCTGGGCGCGCCGCCACCCAAGTTTGACGCCGCCGTGGAGCAGGCGTTTGGCTATCAGTATCTGTCGTATATCAGCCAGTATAAGAGCATCCTTGAAAACAACGTCCCCGGCAGCGAGGTTTAGCGGGGCGGAGGCTTAGCAGACGCAGTATGAATCCAGCGCTCGAAGGCAAGGGAATCATCGTGACCGGGGCAACCCGTGGAATCGGACGCGCAATCGCGCTCGAACTCGCGCGCCAGGGCGCCAACGTGGCCTTCAACTACGCCCGCAGCGAAGAACTGGCGGCCACGCTGGAAGCGGAGCTGAAGGCCGCGGGCGTCAAGGCGCTGGCGTTCAAAACCGACGTCTCGGATCTCAAGGGGGCGCGCGAGATGGTCGCTGCGGTCAAAAGCGGTTTCGGAAAGATCGATGGGGTGGTCAACAACGCCGGCATCACCCGCGACAAACTGCTGGCGATGATGAGCGAGGAGGATTGGGCGGCGGTCATCCAGACCAACTTGACCGGCGCGTTCAACTTCGCCCGCGCCGCGATCTTTACCATGATGAAGGCCAAGGGCGGCTCGATCCTGAACATCACTTCGGTCAGCGGACTGGTCGGGATGGCGGGGCAGGTCAACTATTCGGCCTCCAAGGCCGGGTTGATCGGTCTGACCAAGGCGTTGGCCAAGGAGGTCGGTCGCGTCGGAATTCGCGTTAATGCGTTGGCGTTGGGCCTGATCGAGACCGACATGACCGCCACCCTTCCCGAGACCAACCGTAAGCAGGGCCTCGAATTGATACCACTGGGGCGTTTCGGCACAGTGGACGAAGTGGCGCCGATTGCCGCATTCCTGCTCTCCGATGCGGCCTCGTACATCACCGGCGCGGTCATTAACGTCGACGGCGGCCTGGCGATGTAGCGGCCGACGAAGATTCCGAATCACCGGCCGCGCGAGTTTGTGATACGGTTGATCTGTGTTGATGGATGTCGCTTTCAATTGCGCGCTGGCGCCGGATCGACGTGGAAAAGCTCTGAAGCAACCCCGGCGCTCGGGCCGCTTGCCCTTGAAAGGCTCGAAGGGGGCAACCATAATTTAATCGTGCCTACGCAGGACAACCCTTCAGTATTCTATGAAGCGCCGCCGCCTCAGGCTTCGCGCGAATTGGCGCAACTCCGCACCACTGCGGACTACGAGCCGCCATTTCAGATTATCCGGCGTCGCGTAATCGACGATTACAACGAAGGCAAGATGACCATCGACGCCACCGTGGTGATCAGAATCGGCGATGTTGAAGAGACCGAGGCCGCCCGCGGGGTCGGCGTCGTCCACGCCCTGGACATGGCGCTGCGCAAGGCTTTGCTGAAGTATTTCCCGGTCCTGGCTTCGGTAAAAGTGACGGAAACCTATACCCACGGCAGCGGCGAATCGACCGAGGCCGAAGTCGTATCAGTCAAGAAATTTTCCGATGGCCGCTCGACCTGGACCACGATGGCCAAGTCCGCCAATACCGTCGAAGCGGGATGGATCTCGCTGGTGGACGGCTACGAATGGCGGATTAACGCGGAAAATCTTCGCACCAAACGCACCCTGGACAATCCCCGTTTGTCCAGCCGCTAGCAGTTCCTGATTTTGTGGGGCTTATGTCTGCCAATCCTGGGGCTGCAACGTCATTTCAGGGGCGCGCGCAACCCGGCAAGCTCGTTCTGATTTTCGACGGCGCCTGCCCCAGATGCCGCGCTTCGATGAATGGACTCATGGCGCTCGCGTCCGTGGAGAGTATCGAAGCCATTGACCTTCGCGATCCACAAGTCCCGCAACGCTTCCCCAACTTCCGCCCGGACGAGTTGCTGAGAGAGATTCACGCCGTCGATGACGGCGGCCGGGTTTGGCGCGGGGCGGACGCGATCCGCCAGGCGCTAAGCCGCCAGTCCGGCCTGCCACGGGCCATCTCCTGGCTGTGGCGCGTCCCCGGATTCGAGGGTCTGGCGGATTACCTGTATCGGCGCGTCGCCGCGTCCCGGCACCGCGAAGACTCCGCCGATTCCCATCCTGCCCGGTCAGATAGCGGGGCTTGCCCCCTTCTTGTTCAAAACGGCGCAGCCACGATAAGCTTAAGCGCCAACGCTGTGAAACCTTTTTTCATTTACAACACATTAAGCCGCAAGGTGGAGGAATTCGTCCCGCTCAAACCCGGGGTCGTCACCTATTATTCTTGCGGACCGACGGTTTACCTGCCGCAACATCTGGGCAACATGCGCTCCTACCTGTTCACCGACACCCTCAAGCGCACGCTCAGCCTGAACGGCTACGACGTGCGCCACGTGATGAACATCACGGACGTCGGCCACATGACCTCCGACGAGGACGTCGGCGAGGACAAGATCGAAAAGACCGCCCGGATGGAAGGACGGTCGCCCAAAGAGGTCGCCGATTTCTATACCGCGCAATTCATCCAAAACCTGGAAATGCTGCGGATTGAAAAGCCGACCGTACCGCCCGGCCAGTTCTGCCGCGCCACGGAATACATCGCCGACATGATCGCGCTAATCGGGCGGATTCTGGACCGCGGATACGCCTACGTGGCGCGCAGCGGCGTTTACTTCGACGTGGAGAAATGGCGCGGACCCAACCCGATGGGCCGGCTGTCGCGGCAAAGCCTGGAGGAACAGTTCTCGGAGCAGCGCCTGGAGCACGCGTCGGACAAGCGCAGCAACCACGACTTTGCCCTTTGGGTGCTGAATCAGTCCACGCATCTCATGCAATGGGACAGTCCGTGGGGCCGCGGTTATCCGGGATGGCATATCGAATGCTCGGCGATGTCGATGAAGTACCTGGGCGAAACCATCGATATCCACTCCGGCGGACTGGACCACGTGCCGATCCATCACGAAAACGAAATCGCGCAGTCGGAAAGCGCAACCGGCAAGCCGTTCGTGCGCTACTTCGTGCACAACGCGTTCCTGGTCGGGATGGAAGGCGCGAAGATCAGCAAGAGTTCGGGCAAGTTTCCGGTGCTCGCCGACCTGGTCGCGGCGGGTATCGATCCGATTGCCTTCAGACTGTTCTGCTTCGGCGCCAAATACCGATCGGAACTCGCCTTCAGCGTCGACGCGGTGCGCGCCGGTCAGAGTAACCTGGATTACTTCGCGGAATTTGCCCGCGGTGTTCCCGCGCAAACCGCCCAGAGCGCCGACAGCGAATGGGCGCAGGCCTACTTCGATCGCTTCCAGGAAGCGCTCAACAATGATTTGAATACGCCTCAGGCACTCGCCGTGGTGCTCGATCTGGTGGGTGAAGCGTACCGGCGCAACGACAAGCGGATCTGGAACACGCTTAAGACCATGGACACCGTGCTCGGCATCGACTTCGAAGGCATCCGCGAGCGGGCGCAGCGCGACACGCTGCCGGCGGAAATTGAGACTTTGCGCCAAGAGCGGGACGAGGCCAGAAAGAGCAAAGACTTCGCCCGCGCCGACGCGTTGCGCAAGGAGCTGCAATCGCGCGGCTTTGAGGTCAAGGACACGCCGCAGGGCACGGTCGTGCATTCGCGCCGGGATTGAGCCAACGCCGGCCGCAGGGCGTACTTGGCTTGAACATCGCGGGCCGGGTTTTTACAATCGGCCCGCTGACGACAAAGGAATTAAAATGCCGGTTGAGCTGAAAACATTCGATAGCAGGATTCTCGGTGAAGCCCCCGAGGTGCGCCGGTTAAATCCCGCCGACGCCCCCTTTTATCTGCCGATTGCCGACGAAGTCGAGATCTTCACCGCCGCCTACAATGCGCGCCTGCCGGTGCTGCTCAAGGGACCCACCGGATGCGGCAAGACGCGCTTTGTCGAACACATGGCCCATCGTTTGTCAGGACTCGTCGACGGGCCCTGCGAGTTGATTACCGTCGCCTGCCACGAAGATCTGACCGGCAGCGATCTGGTCGGCCGCTATCTGCTGCTGGCCGATGAAACGGTGTGGGTGGACGGCCCGCTGACCCAGGCGGTGCGGCGCGGCGCGTTGTGCTACCTGGACGAAATCGTCGAGGCGCGAAAGGACACCACCGTCCTGATCCATCCGCTGTCCGACCATCGGCGCATGCTGCCGATCGAAAAGCGCGGCGAGATCGTGCATGCCAAGAGCGGCTTCCTGATGGTGATTTCCTACAACCCCGGCTATCAGAGCATCCAAAAGAATCTGAAGCATTCCACGCGCCAGCGCTTCGTTACGATTGAGTTCAATTATCCGCCCGCCGACAAGGAAGCGGAAATTGTCGAGCATGAAGCGAAGGTGACCTCCGAGATCGCCGGGCAACTGGCGCTGCTCGGAGAAAAGGTGCGCAACCTGAAGGCTTCGGGCCTTGAGGAAGGAGTCTCGACGCGCCTGCTGATCTATGCGGGAGAACTGATCGGGCAGGGGATCGATCCGCGGCGCGCCGCCACGGTCGCGGTAACCTGGTCGCTGACTGACGAACCTGAAAGCAAGCGCGCAATCGGCGAAGTCGTCAAGGCGATCTTCCCCGAGCCAACAGTAGCGTAAGGGAGAGCCTGCTTTCTGTCCCCTCGCCCACAATCTTCCGTGGGTGAGGGTGACTGCTACCCTTCCAGCAAAACATTCGTACTGGCGCACAGGGACAAAGTGAATGCACGATGACTTTGCAGGTCCGCCTGCACCCTCACCCGTCACGCGACTTGCTGGCGCAAATCGCGCGCCGACCTCTCCCGGCGTGCGCCTGCGGACCAGCTCCGCAGGCGCGGGCGAGGTAAGGTTCAGCAATTCTTCGACAGCCTCACAAGGGAAGAAAACAGAATTTAGTTTCGCTGTGGGACCGACACCCTCGCGCTCGCAACGGGAAGGATAACTCCAGTGATCGATCTGCGCAGCGACACCGTCACGCTCCCCACCGCCGCGATGCGCGAGGCGATTGCACGCGCCGAGCTGGGTGACGACGTTTACGGCGAGGATCCCACCGTCAACCGCCTCCAGGAGATGGCCGCTGAATTGACCGGCAAGCCGGCGGCCCTGCTGGTGGCGAGTGGAACGATGGCCAATCTGATCGCACTGATGGTCCATTGTCCCCGCGGCCGCAAGGCCATTCTCGGCTCCAAGTCCCACACCTACGTTTACGAAGCCGGCGGCGGCGCGGCCGTTGGTGGAATCGTGATGACCCCGGTGGCCAATCTCGAAACCGGCGCGCTGGACTTGACCGAACTCGAGCGCGAGCTGGCCACCCCGCCCGACGCGCATTTTGCGCAGCCCGCCCTGGTCGCGTTGGAGAACACTCACAACAATTGCGGCGGAGTGGCGGTGGCAACCTCTCATATGGCCGACGCGGCCGCGCTGGCCCGCCGCCATGGCGTCGCGGTCCATCTCGACGGCGCCCGGATTTTCAACGCGGCAATCGCGCTTGAAACCGACGTCGAATCGTTGGCCGGCTACGCCGATTCGGTTTCGTTTTGTCTCTCCAAGGGCCTCGCGTGCCCGGTCGGATCGCTGCTATGCGGCAGCCGGGACTTCATCGCACAAGCCCATCGGATGCGCAAACTTTTGGGCGGCGGGATGCGTCAGGCGGGGATTATCGCCGCGGCGGGGATCGTAGCGCTGGACACGATGATCGATCGGCTGGCGGAAGATCACCTCAACGCGCGCGCGCTGGCCGAGGGACTCGGGCTAATCGCGGGGGTCAACGTACAGGCGGCGTCGCGACGCACCAACATGGTTTTCTTTGAACTCGACGGCGATGAAGCCGCCGCCCGGCGGTTTCAGGCCGCGCTTAAGGACCGCGGCGTCTTGCTAGGCCAGCGTGGTTCAAATAGCTTCCGTGCCGTCACCCATTACGGGATTGACCGGCCCGCAATCGATCGGACCGTTTCGGCCGGCGCCGAGGCGGCCGGAGAAGCCTTCGCCGACTGACGTCAGTGCTTGAAGTGAGTCAGGCTCAGCCGGCGTCCGCGACCAGTGCATGCGGGAGAGGGGAGCGAAAAGCCGGCGACCGTACCAGGTTAAGGACATGAACTCTTTGGAAGATTTGTTTTCGCTGCGCGGACACCTTGGGCTGGTGACCGGCGCGTCATCCGGGCTGGGCGTCGAATGCGCCAAGGCGCTGGCAATTGCGGGCGCCGGCGTCGTAATCGCCGCGCGACGGGGCGACCGGTTGGAAACTTTGGCGGCCGAAATCCGGCAGGAATATGGCGTGCGCGTGTTGCCGATCCAGGCGGATATCACGGACGAGGCCGACCTTGAGCGGATCATTTCGCACACCGCGGCCGAACTGGGCGAGATCGACATCCTCATCAACAACGCTGGTATCGCACCGACCGGACGCGCGGAGCGCATTTCCCGCGACACCTGGCACAGCGCGCTCGAACTGGATTTGACCGCGCCGATGTTCTTGTCGCAGAAGGTTGCCCAGCGCCTGATCGAGCGGCGCAAACCCGGGCGTATCATAAACATAACCTCGGTGCTGGGACAGGGCGCCAGCGCCGTCTATCGGCTCTCTCCGTATGTGGCCGCCAAGGCTGGACTGGCCAACCTGACCCGTCAACTGGCGGTCGAATGGGCCCCTTATGGGATCAACGTCAACGCCATCTCGCCCGGCTGGATTCCGACCGAAGCGACCGAGGGCGGGATGTCCAAGGGGGGCAACAAGGAAAAGATGGAGGCGCTAACTCCGCTTGGACGCCTCGGCGAACCCGAAGAGATTCGCGGCGCGGTGATTTTTCTGGCCAGCAAAGCCGGCAGCTACGTGACCGGATCGGTGCTCGCGGTGGACGGCGGATATACGTCGTGGTGACCGGAGCGCCTCGCGCATCCCTGCAATCCCGATAGCGATCATGGCCAACGGACATCCAAGCCTCAAAGCCCAACTGCTGCATCGCAAGCCGATCGCGATGCTGCTCGAAGACGCGGCTTCTCATGAAGGGGGTCTCAAGCGCGCCCTGGGAGCGCTCGACCTGACCGCACTGGGAATCGGGGCGATCATCGGCGCCGGCATCTTCGTGCTGACCGGCGTGGCGGCGGCTAACCTGGCCGGGCCCGGGGTAACCCTCTCATTCGTGGTGTCCGGATTTGCGTGCGCGATGGCGGCGCTATGCTACGCGGAGTTCGCCGCGATGATCCCGGTGGCCGGCAGCGCCTACTCGTATTCCTACGCCACCATGGGCGAGTTGGTGGGCTGGATAATCGGATGGGACCTGATCCTGGAGTATGCGGTGGCGGCGGCCGCGGTCGCCGTGGGATGGTCGGGGTATCTGCATGTGATCCTGCGCGGGATCGGGGTCAATCTGCCGCCGGCACTGATTCAGGCCCCCGGATCGGCGCCCGGCGCAATTATGAATCTGCCGGCGTTCCTGATTGTCCTGGTAATGTCCGCCGTTCTGGTCGTGGGTATTTCGGAAAGCGCCCGCCTGAATTCGATCATCGTCGCGATCAAGCTGTTTGCGGTCGGCGTGGTGATCGTCGTTGGGGTGTTCTATATCCGCCCGGTCAACTGGAGCCCGTTCATGCCGTTCGGATGGAGCGGGATCATGAAGGGGGCGGGGGTAATTTTTTTCGCTTATATCGGTTTCGACGCGGTGTCGACCGCCGCGGAGGAAGTGGTCGATCCGCAGCGCAACCTGCCCTTGGGCATCATGGGCTCGCTGTTGGTCTGCACTGTCCTCTACATCGCGGTCGCGGCGGTGCTGACCGGGATGACCCCGTATAAGACCATCGACGTTAACGCGCCGCTGGCGTCGGCGTTCGCGAATCGGGGACTGAACGTCATCTCGGGGATTATATCGCTGGGCGCGGTGGCCGGCCTGACCTCGGTGCAGCTGGTGCTGCTGCTGGGCCAGTCGCGGGTGTTTTTTGCGATGTCGCGCGACGGCCTGCTGCCGCCCGCCTTCTGCCGCGTCCATCCGCGCTTCCGCACGCCCTACATCCCCACGATCATGACCGGTATTGCGGTCGGCCTGACCGCCGCATTCCTGCCGATCCAGGAGATCGCCGAACTGACCAACATCGGCACCCTGTTTGCGTTTTCCCTGGTGTGTATCGGAGTTTGGATTCTGCGTCACACGGACCCCGCCCGCAAGCGTCCCTTTAGAACCCCACTGGTGCCCCTGGTGCCGATTCTCGGCGTGTTGTTTTGCGGCTTCCTGATGGCGAGCCTGCCGGAGGTGACCTGGATCCGCTTCTTCGTCTGGCTCGTCATTGGTCTCATCATCTATTTCATCTACGGCCGCTTTCACAGCCGCGTCAGCGCGTCCGCAAATGGCGCCGCGCAGGCTGGAGGAAGCTCCGCGGGCGCCGCGCTCTCGTGAGCCGCAGCGCGGCCCGGACGACCTTGACTTATACGCCCGGCGGCGTCTAATCGACGCTGAAGGGAGCCGGGTAGACCCAAGCGTACCGGTCTGAAAAACTGGATTGATCGCCGGGCGTAGCCGCTCCGGCACGAAAATAAGAATCGAAGAGGAATCATCCAATGGCACTTCTGGAAGGCAAGGTCGCGATCGTCACCGGAGCGGGGCGCGGAATCGGACGGGAAGAAGCGCTGCTGATGGCGAAGCACGGCGCTAAAGTGGTCGTCAATGACCTGGGGGGACATTTCGACGGCACCGGGCAATCGCGCTCGCCCGCCGAGGAGGTGGTCAAGGAGATTCGCTCCAGCGGCGGCGAGGCCGTAGCCAACTTCGAAAGCGTCACCGATTTCAAGGCCTCCAAGCGCATTTTCGAGTGCGCCATCGACAACTTCGGCAAGCTCAACATCGTGGTCAACAACGCGGGGATCCTGCGCGACCGGATGATCTTCAACATGTCGGAGGAGGATTGGGACGCGGTCATCGCCGTCCATCTGAAGGGCGCTTTCAATATGTCGCGGCATGCCAGCGCTTACTGGCGCGAGCAGCACAAGCTCGGCAACATCCTGAGCGGCCGCATCATCATGACCAGTTCCGACTCCGGGTTGCTCGGCAATGCCGGACAGGGCAACTACGGCGCCGCCAAAGCCGCGCTCGCGGCCCTGGCGATCATTATCGACCGCGAGATGGCGCGCTACGGCGTCACCGCCAATACCATCGCTCCGGTGGCGCGCACCCGGATGACGTTGGAAGGCGTGCCGAACTCCATGTTCGGCGGCGACCAGGAAAAGGCGCAATTCGATCCTTTCAGCCCCGCCAACGTCGCTCCGGTGGTGGCGTGGTTGGCCAGCGATGACGCCAAGGACGTGCATGGCGAAGTCTTTCGCTCCGGCCTGGGCGGCGTGTGGCTGATGAAGGGATGGAGCACGGCGTCTTTGGTCTACCAGAAGGCCACCTGGGATCCCGCCGAATTGGGGGCCAAGCTCAAAGAAGAACTGGCCAAGGGCCTGAGCAAGAAGGAAACCCTGGGCGGAGTGATCAAGTCGATCGTCTCCTGACGGCGGCACTTTCCGATGGCTGACGAAGTGTTTGATAATGGCGATGGCGCGGTCTCACCCAGACCGCGCTACCGCTCGGTGCTCTTCATTTGTGCCGCCAACACCGCACGCAGCGTGATGGCGGAATACATCATGAAACGCGAACTGGAACAGCGCGGCCTGCATCAGGAAGTGGTGGTGCGGTCGGCGGGGATCGCGCCCTATGCCCGCGACGGTTCACTGGTCTCGCTCGACACCCGCATCACTTTGCGCGAAGACGGGATTGATATCAGCGACGAGGCCAAGTCGATGGCGCTGCGCAGGCATCCGGAATTCCTGCAGGAGGCCGACTTGATCCTGGCGATGACCGAGAAGCAGGCCTTGGAGCTGCGCGCCAATTTCATGGGCGACTCCGAGCGTCCGATCTACACCCTGCGTGAATTCGCCGGCGACCAGGGCGACATCGAAGATCCGTGGCTGGAGGGCCTGGAGGTTTGGGTGGCCTGCCGCGAGGAGATCAAGCGCCTGATCCCGCTGGTGATCGAGCGGATGACCGAAGAGCCGCAAACCAACGCCCAATCGAAGTGAGCGACAGCGATGAACTTTACCAATCCATCGGACGCTGAAATTCGGCGGATTCTCTCCACTCCCGCCACCGTGGCAGTGGTCGGATGCTCGGACAGTCCGTCGCGCGACAGCCTGAGAATCGCGCTGCTCCTCAAACGCAAGGGCTTCAAGGTAATCCCGGTTAACCCCGTGCTGGAACCCGAAGCGCTGCGCCAGGCACTGGAGCGAGCGCTGTTACCCCGACCTGCAGTCGATCCCCGAACCGATCGAAATCGTCGACGTTTTCCGGCGCCCCGAATTCCTGCCCGAGGTCGTCACCCAGGCAATCGCCAAGGGCGCAAAGATTCTCTGGTGCCAGCTCGGGGTGGTCAACCTGGCCGAGGCCGAACGCGCGCGCCAGGCCGGGATGACGGTGGTGATGGATCGTTGTCCGGCGATCGAATACGGACGTTTGTTCTAGCAGGCCGATGCCCGGTAAGCCAAAACCAGCAACCTGGAAGACGGTCGAAAGCCGCAAGGTTTACCAGACCCGGATCTTCGACCTCCATCATCATCGCCGCCATCACCAGCAGCGGGGGCATCACGACTTTTACACGCTGGAAGCGCCCGACTGGGTCAACATCATACCGCTGACCGACGATGAAAACGTGGTGATGGTGCGGCAGTTCAGGCATGGCACGGAGAGCTTCACGCTGGAGATCCCCGGCGGGATGGTTGACGCGGAAGACGCCGATCCAAAGACCGCGGCGCGGCGCGAGATGCAAGAGGAAAGTGGCTATGACTCTGAGGACATAGTCGAACTGGGCAAGGTGCATCCCAACCCGGCGATCCAGGCCAACTATTGTCACACCTTCCTGGCGCGTGGGGTCCAGCCGGGGGAAAAAATCGAGCTGGATACCACCGAGGAAACCGAGGTGGTGCTGGTCCCGCTGGCGTCGATCAAGGAGCTGATCGCGAGCGGTGAAATCACTCACGCGCTGGTGATCGCCGCGTTCTCCTTTCTGCATGTTTACAACCCGCCGCCGGAGTTTGCGCACGAACTGAAACGGCGTTAAACCTCAACGTTCGAGGTTGACGGCCCAATGAAAGCCTTCTGGCAGTTCGCTCCCCTTACGTGTTTGATGCTGGCATCGCTGCTGTTGCCCGGGTTGCCAATGGCCGCCGGAACTGTCCAAAAGACTGCGGTAAGCGTTTTCGCGCCCACGGCGCCGAAAGGTCCACCGCGCAGTGGCGAGTGCTGGACTGATTCAATCGCGGTGGCGCGGTCGGGCGTTTGGCGATGCATGCTGGGCAATGAAATTCACGATCCTTGCTTCACCAGCCCCGGATTGAAGGGCGCGGTCATCTGCGACGCCGACCCGGCCAGGAACAACCCCGGCTTTATCGTCAAACTGACCAAGCCGCTGCCCACACCATCGTCACGAGGAACCGCCGGACCCGCGGCCATGGCTGGTAAAACTCGCGGACGGAACGACCTGCGAAATCGAGACCGGAACAACCGCCATGGTCGATGGCATCGTCATCCCCTACGATTGTTCGGATTCAAAACAATGCAACGACCGCGGATGCCCATACATGACCGGGCTCGCCGAGCATTTCAACCGCGGCAACGTCTGGACCGCCACCAAAATCGCATACAGCTCTTCGGACAAGGGACTGAAGTTGATCAGCCGCCAGCGCGTCGCGGTCTCAGCCATTTGGAAATAACGAGTTCAATGAGAAGGGTCGCAGTATCCTTGGATGAGTCTATGGCGAACGGTGGCCATTCAATACGGCGGTCATTCAATAAAGATAGTTCGCCGCGGAGTGGTCATCTGCAGAGGGGTCATCTAATGGTGCGGGACTTCCAGCGGGCGCTCGCGATGGGCCATTACCCACTCGCCGTTTTCGATCAGCGCTTCCTGCCCCAAATTGAAAAGTCCCTCGATCAGACCGGCGCCCCGCGCGGCGCGCATCTTCTCGCCGTGTCGCTGGTATAGACGCCTCATCCGCTCGTACATCCGCACCTGCGTGCTGAGTGCGAGCTTCTCCACGTAATTGTGCGTCAGCGCCGCGATTACCGCGGTCATGGTAATCGCGAGCAGGAGAACGCCGTGAAGCAGCTCGGAGGGGCCACGGACCTGGCCCAGGATCGCCGGAGGAAACACCTGCTTGGCGGTCAGCAGCGCCGACCAGACTCCCAATGCCAGCACAATCGCGAAGCCCAGCCAGAAACATGACTTGATGCGCCGCTCAAAGCGCCTGAGCTTGCGCTCCTGCTTTTCGCCGGCGCGGCCGAAATACTGACCCTGCGCTTCGATCCAGCGTTCAAACACCACCTTGGCGATTTCGTCGCCGCCCGATGCCAGCGGCCAATTCGCCGCCACCAGCGAACTGCGGCAGGCGTTGCGAATCCATTGCAGTTCATGCCGATGGCGCCCCAGATAATGATCCGCGACGCATTCGTCCACTCCGGCCAGACGCCAGAAGAACTGCACGCGCAATCCTTCGGCCAATCCGCGGTAGTCCTGATAGCGGTTCTGGTAGTCCCTGCGTTTGGCGCGCCGATCGATCAGCATCGCGATCGCGGTGAGGATGGGCAACCCGAACAGGCAGATGGTATTCAGCGCCTGCAGGCGTTCATCGACCAGGATGTGAACCGCCAGGTCGAAGGACAGCGCGGCCATAAAAACCACGATCGACAGCCGGTACAGCGTCTCGATGGTGCTCGTGCCGTAGCGATTCGCCAGGGCGTCGGCCACTGCAAAATGGCGGCGAATGACGCCCATCCGCGCACCGGCTTCACCCAGGCCGGGATTGGCGAGGTCGGGCAGCAGGTCGTGCGCGGCCTGCTCGATCGCCGCCCGTTCCCGAGCGGCCCGCGCCACAACCTCGCGGTTGTAATCGTCAAGCGGTTTGTAGATTCGGTAATGATGAAAATCGGCCGCCGCCGGCGGGTCGTAATCGTCGCTTTCGGGATAAATCGTGGTGCGGGCGACCGCCAGATCTCTGCTCCCTTCACGTTCGCGCGGCACGGTGATGTGAAAGACCGGGCCACGCGCAACCGTCGCCGGCCTCCCGCGCCCGGGCGCTGTTTGCGAAGGAGTTCCTTTCACTTTCAGTTCGACCACTTCGCCCGTCCCCCCGCGCTGGCCTGATTTACCATCCCACAAGGCGATCAGCACCTGGCAATGTCTCACCACGAATTCCCCGACTGCGGCGTATTGATCCTGGCGCGCGATGTGGTTTTGCAATTGAGCCTCGCCGATCCCCACCGGCGTCGGGAGTTCCAGCTGGTACGCCGCCGCGCCCAGCAGCCGATCAAACTCGGCGAGCGAGTCGGCGGTCTGGAAATCGTGCTCGTAAACCTCCCGCATCATTGGCAGCGGAGCGATCAGCTTCGCCCCAATCCCCGCTTCCAGAGCAACTTCCGCAACCAGACGGTCGGCGCCCTCGGCCAGCGGCGAGAGCAGCACCAGCGGCGTGCTCGGATACGTGGCTTTGAAGTGAAGCAGGATCTCCCGGACCTGACCCGCGATCGCGGCGCGCGCGTCGGCACGCAGGTCGCGATGGCCGGTGACTCCGATAACCAGCGGAAGCCGCGGGTCGATTTCAGGCGCGGCCGCCGGCGCCAGTCCTGAGCTGCCGCGCTCCGCGGTGACCGCGGCCGTGACTTGCGCGGGACACTTGCTTGCAACGGTCGATGATTGGTTCATGTGCTATCGCGCGTATTTAACTCCACGGTCTTTGCCGCTGTCCACAACGGTTCCATCGGCTCCGCGCCGGCTTTCGCACAGATGACAGATTTTATTGGGATCTGGCGGGATTTTTGCCAACGTGACAGGATTGGCACTCGATGGCTCAGGACGTCTTCATCAGTCATTCTTCCAAGGACAAGGTCTATGCCGACGCGGTATGCGCCAAGCTGGAGTCCGAGGGAATCAAATGTTGGATAGCGCCGCGCGACATTTTGCCCGGCGTGGCCTGGGGCGCCGCGATTGTCGAGGCCATCGAGACCTCACGTCTGATGGTGCTGCTGTTCTCTGCCAACGCCAACGCCTCGCCGCAAATCGAACGCGAAGTCGAGCGCGCCTTGAACAAGGAAGTCACCATCATTCCGCTGCGGATCGAATCGGTTATACCGGGCAAGAGCCTGGAGTATTTCCTCGGCACGCCGCACTGGCTCGACGCGGTCACGCCGCCCTTCGAGCAGCATCTGGAGTACATCGCACAGACGGTCAAGGCTCTGCTGCAACGCAGTGTCACCGGCGAAGCCGGCGAAATCCCGCATCCGCCACCGCCGCCACCGGTGCCGGCAAAGAGATTTTCGCTTGCGAACCAATTTCCCCAACTACGTCCGACCCTGATCGGTGCCGCGGCCTTGGCCATGGTGGTGGTTCTGATCGTGCTGGGTTGGTGGCTATTGCACGGAGGTCCGGTTCCGCGCCAGTTCGTCGGCGCCTGGACCACCACCAACTTCATTGGCCCCGACAAGGTTCAATTCACGCTCACAGTGGATGATGACGGCAGCTATCGCTATCAAGCCAAATACAAGGAATCGGGCAAGGTCAGCATCAGCGGCGGACAGTTGTACCTGGAAACCGCTGACGGTCTGGAAAGAGCCGTGGGGCCGGCAGCCGCCGGGAGCAGCCCGCCTATTCCAGCCGATCTGGTGGACGCGGTACCCGACGGCGTGTGGACCTTGATCGGCAGATTCTCCCACGTTCCGGCTCAACCACCGTCGGGCAACCCCTTTAGTGTCGTACCCACCGGCAAGCCTGAGACGGAATCGAAAACGCCACCGGCAAAATGGGAATGGGATGCAGCTTTCGGCAAGGTCGCATGGCAGATGCACTTCGAATTCGACTCCGACGGCCGCTACACTTTTATCGCGCATGCCGCGGACGCAGGCCGATTTAGTGCGCGTGACGGAAAGTGGAGTTCGGTTTCAGACGTCCTGGATGACCGCGCCCAGGGAGCCTACTCCTTCGTCGGTCATAACTCGCTGGTATTGACGGGAAGGATCCGCGGAGCGGTAATGGCCAGCGACGCCGGCAACACCCTGTGGGAACGGTTGGGAACGGCGAGCGCCGCGCCCGCGCCCGGGGTATCTCCGGGGGCGACCATGACCCCGACCCCGATGCCGACGGTCGCAGCAGCCGCTGTTTCATCCTCGGGCCCCGCCACGACTACTCCCACTCCGGCCCTGGCGGCGTCTCCCACGGCGACGGTCACGCCGACCCGCCCACCGATAATGGCGTTGGACCGCAGATTCCTGCTTTCACATGACACCGACGTGTTTACCGATTCCAATTCTTCAAGCGCGGTCGTGGCGCACCTGCGCCGCGGCAGATATGTTCACATCACCGGATTGACCGGTAATTGGCTGAGAATCGAACTGTCCAATGGAACGGTGGGCTTCATCCCGGACGAGGCGGTCGAATAACGCGCGCGAGCAATTCCGCGCGCATCCTCCATCACGGCGGATTGGATCTGACCAGTGGCTGCTCCGAAATCGGTTCGCCCTCCGTTTTGATTCAGGCGAGCGCCGCGGTCAACAGCAGGATGCTGTCCTCAAGCGCTTCAACGCTATGAGGAACCTCGCGGTCAAGCGCAAAGAGAGTTCCTGCCGCCAGTTGATTGTGCGTGTTGGCCGCAACGAAGTTGACCGCGCCGGAAAGTACCTGCACAGTAATTGGCCCCTTGGTGCGATGCTCATGCAGGCGAGCGCCGCACTTGAGCATCATCAGCATCACATTGAGACCGTAATCCTTGACCAAACTGGCGCTCTCGCGATCGCCTGACGACGCATCGAGCTTCGCCTTAAGGCGCGCGATTTCATCCGCGATCTTGATCGACGCAAACGCACCTTGGGTAGGGCGCAGAGCCTGCCCGGAGGTATCGTGATCGGCCATGGTTAAATCTCCTGACTGGATTGGCGCCAATTTTCACGGCGGCCGGAAGCCCATCGTAAAAAGCCGGCGCAACTTTTGCCGCGATTGAACGTCTGATCCACTGAGCGCGGCATGACCTTCGCATCGCTCCTACGCTAGCCGACGAACATTAGCAGTCGGCCAGTGCGTAATTTCATCATACACTGAATATGTTGGCCGGCCACGACCGCGCCGTCGGTCAACGCGGAGGACTTATGCCTGAAGACACCCCAACCACCGCCGGCGGCCGGGACGAAGACTATATCAACCGCCGCCTTGATCGGCTCGAGCAAAAACTGATGTGGGAAGATCGATGGTGGCGTGGCGGTTTGATCGCGGCGCTATTTTTCATCGGTATCGCGATTCTCGTGGCGGGCCATCACCATCGCCGGCCGCCGTGGCCTCCATGGATGGTTTACGGGCCGGCCGTTCAGTATCCTCCTCCGCCCTGGGGTATGGGTCTTCCCGGCGGATGCGGCGGGTATGGAGCGGGCCCAGGGCCGTGGGGCGGAGGGCGCCAGCAAATGCCGCCCCCACCTCCACCTAGATAATGACTTTTGGAATCGTGGCCCGAGTGACGCCGCGACCCCGGTAGCGATGCTGCGCGGGAGCGCGGCGACCCCGGCCGCATCCCGCAAAACGCTTGATCGTGATCAGTCGAAATACGAGATCTTCATCGCCGTGCGGACTTCGCTCATCGTCTCCTGGGCCACGGCGCGGGCCCGGCGCGTACCTTCGAGCACAATCTCGCGCACGCGCTCGGGCTTTGATTCATAACCTGCCCGGCGCTCGCGGATTGGAGCAAGGAAGTTCTCCAGCGCCGCAAACAGTTTCTGCTTCACCTCGACATCACCCACAGTGCCCTGACGATAGCGCTGCTTAAGTTCTTCGACCTCCGCCTTATTCGGGTTGAAGACGTCGTGATAGGTGAACACCGGGTTGCCCTCGACGTGACCCGGGTCGGTGGGATGAATGCGGGTGGGATCGGTAAACATCGACATCACGCGCTTGCGCAATTGTTCGGCCGAATCGCTCAGATAGATGCAGTTGTTGAGCGACTTCGACATCTTGGCGCCGCCGTCCGTTCCGGGCAGGCGTGCAACTTCGCCCAGCATCGCCCGCGGTTCGACCAGCACCTTGCCGTAGAGTTTGTTGAAGCGCCGCACGATTTCACGCGCCTGCTCGATCATCGGCAACTGGTCTTCGCCCACTGGCACCAGGTGGGCCTTGAAGATGGTAATGTCCGCGGCTTGCGAAATCGGGTAGGACCAGAAGCCGACCGGAACGCCGCGCGTGAAATTGCGCTGCTTGATTTCCTCTTTGACGGTGGGATTGCGCTCCAGGGTCGCGACCGTGACCAGGTTCATGAAATAGGTGGCGAGTTCCGTCAGTTCGGGCACCATCGATTGCACGCAAATTTTAACCCGCTCCGGATCCAGCCCGACCGCCAGGTAGTCGAGCGCCACTTCAAACAGGTTTTCGCGCAATTTCTCGGGATGCTCGAAGTTGTCGGTCAGGGCCTGCACGTCTGCGATCAGAATGTAGGTATCGTATTCGTGTTGTAGCCGCACGCGATTTTGCAACGACCCCACGTAATGGCCCAGATGCAGTCGCCCGGTGGGGCGGTCGCCGGTCAGAATTCTTTTCTCCATGGTCGATTTTATGCCGCGAACAACTCGCGCAGCGTGGTCAGGTTCTCCACGTCCTCCTTGAGGTCAGGTCCTTTGGGCGTCTCCAGGCACATCGGCAGGCCGGCAAAGCGCGGATCGTTGAGCAGGCGGCGAAACGGCTCCAGCCCCATGTGCCCCTTGCCGATATGCTCATGGCGATCGACCCGCGACTTGAACGGCTTCTTGGAATCATTGAGGTGAAACGCCACCAGCCGATCCAGCCCGATCGTATCAGCGAGTTCGCCGAACGTCTGATCGTACCCATCCTGGGTGCGCAGGTCGTAGCCGGCGGCAAACGTGTGCTCGGTGTCAAAACACAGACGCATCAGTTCGCTGCGCTCGACGCTGTCGAAGATTTGGCGCATCTGCTCAAAGCTGCAGCCCAGGTTGCTGCCCTGCCCCGCAGTCAACTCCAGCGCGACCTGCACCTTGTAGCCGGAGCAGACCTGATGGGCCTCGTCGATCGACCGCGCGATGGTCTTGATTCCGGTCTCCTCACCGCTGCCCACGTGCGAGCCGGGATGCGCGATAAGGTACGGGATACCAAGCATTTCGCAGCGCTCCAGTTCGTCGACGAGGCCGCCGATCGAGCGCTGGCGCAATCGTTCATCGGGTGCGCCGAGGTTGAGCAGGTAGGAGTCGTGGGCGACCACGACCTCGATACCAACCTCCGCCTGACGCCGCCTGAAAACTTTCACTTCTTCGTCCGCATACGGCTTGCTCGCCCACTGGCGCGCCGACTTGGTGAAGATCTGGATACATTCGCAACCCACGCTCTGGCCGCGCAGCAGGGCTTCGCCCACCCCGCCGCCGATCGACATATGAGCGCCCAGAAGCGGCCGCGTCCGGGTTGTTTCAGCTACTGCCATCGATTTGCCGCCCGCCTTTAAGAACGCAAGATGGGCTGGATCTTATATGATAGAGCGGCTAAGCCAAGCCTCGCGCTCAAAGCAACTGACGCAGCGCTTGCCGCTGTCCGCGGGCAACCAGCGCGATCACCACGTCGTCGGGTTTCAGCACGGTATGACCTTGCGGGATAGCGATATGATCGGCGCGCTGGATCGCGACCAGAACGGTGTCGGGCGGTAGTTTCAATTCCTCAACCGTGCGATTGGCGGCGGGAGATGCTTCGCCGAGTTCGAGTTGCACCAACTCGAAGCCCCCGCCCTTAAGCGTCAGCAGCGGGGTGAGCATGTTGGACGCTTCCACCAGTTCGCCGACGTAGGAATTGATGATGCCGGTGGTGTTAATCGTGAGATCGACGCCAAGGTCGTCAAACAGGCCTTCCAGCGCGGGGTTTCGGATGATCGCGATGGTACGCGGTTTGACGAAGACTACCTTGGTGACCTGACAGATCACCAGGTTAATCTCGTCAAACTCGGTAGTGGCCAGCATCACGTCGGCGCGGTTGGCCCCGGCTTCGCGCAACGTCCGCACTTGGGTAGCGTCCCCGGACAACACCGACGGCCCGAACTCAGCCGCGAGACGGTCGGCTTTGGCGCGGTCCTTCTCGATCAGCGTGACTTCGTGGCCGCCCTGGAGCAGCGTTTGCATCAGCCGGTAAGAGACTTTGCTTGCTCCAGCTATGATGACGTACATCGGGGCCTCGAACCTAAATCGCCAGCAGCCGTTTGAGTTCGCCCAGCGCCAACTCGGCCGGGCAAATGGTCTCGAAGCCGAGCTGGCGGTAAACCTGCGCCAGTTCGGGCTCCTCCAACCGCATCAGCACGCGAGGAACCTTGAAACGGCGCTTGGCCAGTTGGGCCGCGAGGATATTGTGCGGGTCGTTGCCGGTGATCGCGATGAACAAGTCGCACGGCTTGCCAAACGCGGCGGCCAACGTCTGCTCATCAAACAGGTCGCCGCTGAGCCCTTCAACGCCGCCGATCTGTTCCAGGCGCTCCAGTACGCGGCTGTCGCGCTCGACCACCACGATTTCGCGCTGGTCGCCTTTCAAGGCTTCGATCAGAAGGCCGCCCAGGCGTCCGGCTCCTAAAATCACGATTCGCATAGCTGGACAATCACCATAGCGCCGTTGCGCCGCTCTGATAATGGGTCTTCGTTCAGCCAGGCAGCTTGAGCGATCTATTCCGTCAAAGCCGCGTCTTGGGCACCGGCATCCCGGGGATATCGGAGCGCATCCGATAGATACTGCCGCCGCGGGACGGCTCCTCGGCGTTGTCGCCGGTGGAAATGTAGAGGTCCTGCAAGCCGGGGCCGCCGAACACCAGCGTCGTGGCCTTGAGTGCGGGGATCTTGATGCGCCGATCGATAGCGCCGTCGGGGCGAAATCGCACGACCTCGCCGCCGCCGTAGGCCGCCACCCACACGCCGCCCTCTCTGTCCATCGCGAGGCCGTCGGGCGCGCCGGCCGGCATCGCGGCGAAATCGCGGCGGTTGCTCAGCGTCCAACCCGGGCTCACATCGTAGGCCAGAACCGAGTTCCGGCCGGTGTCGGCGACATAAAAGATGCGCCAATCGGGACTGAAACCCATCCCGTTGCTGACGATAATGTCGTCCTCGAGCTTGGTCACCTTTCCCGGCGGGTCGATTCTGAACAAGCTGCCGCTCGGGAGTGGCTCCGTGGCTTCGACGGTCACCGACTCGGCGACCTCGTGGCTATCGGGCAACTCGAATCCCCAGGAGCCGGTGATGATGCTGCCGTCGCGCGTGACGGTCAGGTCGTTGAGATGCAGAATCGGCGCGCCCTGCCATTGCGTGAAGATGTCGCGCAACTCTCCGGTCTGCTCGTCCCACAGCGCGAGACCGCGACCGTTGAGCGCCAGACCTCCGCGCTCGCGAAACGCAATCCCGCCAACCGCCTTGCGTTCCTTGACGATACGCTCGATACCGCCGTCGGGGCTGCGCCGGAACACACCGCCGTCGCGGAACATCTCGCTGAAGTACAGGCGCCCCTGATCGTCAACGCGCAGCGCCTCGACCAGGTCGTAGCCACCCGCCAAAAATTCAAGCTCTGCCATGTAGCCAATGTAGAATCCATCGCGACGAGGTTGTCAAACACCGCTTAGGCCCCCAAGTCACACCTTCAGAATTCCGAGGCTCAAGAGAAGTGCACGCTCGACCCGCTGTAGGGTATCGCCTCTCAACGTGCCCATACGCTTCACCAGCCTGCGCTTGTCGATGGTACGAATCTGATTGCAAAGCACGACGGAATCGTTGGGAAGCCCGCCTTCGCCCGCTTTGACAAGGACTTCGGTCGGATAAAGCGGATCATCAAATTGTGAGGTAATTGCCGCCACAATGGTGACCGGGCTGTAGCGATTTCCGATATCGTTTTGAAGAATTAGCGCGGGCCTGGTCTTCCTAATCTCGGCGCCGACCGAGGGGTCGAAGCTGACCAAATAGACCTCGCCGCGCCTTGGATACGCTACCCGCGGTGCCTTTGCCATGCTTCTTCTTCAAGCAAGGTCCATTCTTCTGCCATAGCGAGATCCCGGCCGGCCCTGCGCCGGGCACCCTCTTCGAGTTGCTTCCGGAGCGTAGCCTTATGGCGCCCCTGTACGAATTCGCGCACCGCCTGATCGATAAAGCGGCTGCGACCGCCGATCTTCGCGATACGGTCTATAAGCCGGATAGTCTCTTCGGGCAGCGTTATGTTTAAACGCCGATGCATTATGCAAACACCTCCGTCTCCCCATTGACATAATACACATTTTTAATGTGTATGTTCCATCTACCTGAAGTGTTGTCGAGGACTCGCGCCCGGATGACCGCCGCAGGCTAAAGCCCGCGTGAACGATCAATGGAGGCCAGTATCAAGTGGCAGGCCGGCGATACCTTTGATGTCCGGCTGGTTGATTACCATTAGGAGATTGGAAGGAAGAATGAATTCGCACCCGTCACGCCGGGAGAGATGCTGAAGAAGGAATTTCTGCACGAATATGGACTGTCGCAGAATCAACTCGCGAAAGCGGTCGGCATCTCTCCAAATCGGATCGCCGGCATCGTGAACAATCGCCGCCGGATAACCGCTGATACGGCGTTGCGCTTGGGCCTGTTTTTCGGCAGCAGCACGGATTTCTGGATCAACCTTCAGACGCATTATGATCTGAAGCTGGCGCGTCAAAATCTGAAGCCGGAAACGATCGCCCGAATCAAAGCTCAACGCGCCGCGTGATCTGCGCCGATCGCCGAAAGCTCGGCTGGGCTCGGCGATGGCCGCGATCAGCCGGTCGAATCGCCCTCACGTGAACATCGCGGCGAGGCCTTTGGGCTTGACCAGCTTGCCGGCGGGTTTCATTTCCTGTGCCATCTTGTCGAGCGCCTCGGTGAAGGCCTGCATCTCGGCCGCCTGACGGGTCTCGAACAGCTCCAGTTCCCGCGCGCGGCGCCGTTCGAATTCCTCGCGCTCGCGCTTGCGCCGTCCATAGAAGCCCTCGAAGTGCTTGCGGACCGCTTCATAGATGGTCTTGTTGGGAACGAAGGAGGCGGAGCACGACGGACAGTAGAAGACCATCCCGACGCGGAAATGACGATACGCGATGGTGTAGTTGGCGTTGCACAGATGGCAGACGATCGGCACTTCCCAGGCCGCCGGATCGAATTCCGAATCCGCGACCGCAGCCGGAGCCGCCGCTGGAGCAGGGGCCGCCTTTGGGGCGGGCGCAGGAGCTGCGGCCGCCGGCTTGGGCGCCGGCGCGGCAGCGCCGTTGGGCGCGGCAGCCGCGCCATTGGCCGTTCCACCGCCTGACGCGGCCTCGGCCGCGGGCGCGCCGCCTTCCTTTTGAAAGCGCGAGGGCGCGTCGGCGCCGAAGGTCTGCTCGGGATGCAGCACGCGGGCGCGTTCGAGCAGCACCTGTTCGCTTTCGGGATTATTCGGGTCGGGCACGCAGCAATCGACCGGGCACACCGCGGCGCACGCTTCATGGTCGTAAAAGCCCACGCATTCCGTGCATTTGGACGGCACGATATAAAAGATATCCTGGGCCAGCGCCGGCGCGGTGACGCCGTTTAAGTCCCATTCCACGCCGCCGGCGTAAATCGCTGTGTTCGGACATTCGGGCTCGCAGGCCCCGCAGTTGATGCATTCGGTGGTGATCGTCGTCGCCATCTATTTCCAACTCCGCTAGCGCCGGATTCTGGTCTTGAATCTAGCAATCTGGCGGACCGGCAATCAAACCTCCTCTGGTACTCGCTTTTCGCGGATGTTCGACTATGCTGAGGGCGGAATCAGGCGAGGTTTGGGAGATCTTAAGCAATGGACTTGAATCTGACCCCGCAAGAGGAAGAGTTCCGCCAGCAGGTGCGGAACTGGCTCGCGCAAAACCGGCCCGTCGCGCTGCATCAGCGGGGTGAGGTGGACGGCAAAACCTGGGCCCAGCGCGCCAAAGATTGGCAACGCCGGCTCTATCAGGCCGGCTATCTGGCCCTGTCCTGGCCCAAGGAATACGGCGGCCAGGCGCTGGATCCGATGCGCCAGGCGATCGTCAACGAGGAACTGATGCGCGCGGGCGTCCCCGGCGTAATCGGCAGCAACTCGATTTCGATGCTCGGGCCGACGCTAATCACTTGGGGCACCGAGGAGCAAAAACGCCGCTATCTGCCCAAAATCCTGACCGCGGACGAAATCTGGTGTCAGGGTTACTCGGAGCCGGGCGCGGGCTCGGATTTGGCCTCGTTGCGCACTCGCGCCGACCTCGACGGCGACGAGTTCGTGGTCAACGGCCAGAAGGTATGGACCTCCGGCGCACATATCGCCGACATGATGTTCGGGCTGGTGCGCACCAATCCCGACGCCCCCAAGCACAAGGGCATTTCCTACCTGTTAGTTGACATGCGATCGCCCGGCCTCACGGTGCGTCCGCTGGTGCAGATGAACGGCGAGGCCGACTTCTGCGAGGTCTTTTTCGACAACGTCCGGGTGCCGCGCGCCAACCTGGTGGGCGAGCTGCACGAGGGCTGGAAGGTCGCCAACACCACCATGGTGCATGAACGCAACTGGCTCGGCGCCAGTCCCAAGCGCCAGTTCGACAAGTTGCTGGAACGCGCGCGCGCCCAACGGCGCAACGGCGTCCCATTGACCGCCAATCCACTTTACCGCCAGCGGATCGCCGACTTGCAGATCGACGTCGAGGCGATGCGCTTGCATGCGCTGCGCCTGCTCTCCAACGCGATTCATCAGCGTCAGGGCGGGGTCGAGAACGTGGTCGCCAAGCTGGTCGGCACCGAACTGAGCCATCGGATGGCGCTGACCGCGATGGATATGCTGGGCGATTACGCGACACTGGGGCGCGGCGAGCAGCGCGCCTTCGATCGCGGGATTTGGTCGGCCCAATGGTTTGGTTCAATCGCGCGGATGTTCGGCGGCGGCACCTCGCAAATCCAGAAGAACGTCATCGCCGAGCGCGGGCTCGGGATGCCCAAGGGACGGTAATCGCGCTTATCAGCGCAAGATTTTTTGACGCAAGAGAGGTTCGCAAATGGATTTCGGTCTGAGTGAGGAACAGGAGCAGCTCAAGACGGGCGCCCGGGATTTCCTCAGCAATGAATGTCCCAGCGCGGTCGTGCGCAAAGTAATGGCGGAAGAGAGCGGTCTCGCGCCCGACCTGTATAAGAAAATCGCTGAACTCGGCTGGACCGGACTAATCGTTCCCGAGGAGTTTGGCGGCCTGGGCTTGGGGATGCTCGATCTGGCGATTCTGCTCGAGGAATGTGGCTACGCGGCGATGCCGGGACCGTTCCCGTTTTCGGCCGGAATCGCGGCCAGCGCGCTGCGTCTGGGCGGCTCGCGCGAGCAATGCCAGCGCTGGCTGCCGGAACTGGCGTCAGGACGCCTGACCGGCACCGTGGCGATAGTCGAAGAGGCCGATAGCTTCGACCCCGCCGATATCACGCTCAGCGCCGCACGGGATAACGGCGGCTTCGTGCTGAGCGGGGTCAAGCTGTTCGTCCCTTATGCGCACGCGGCGGACTTTATCGTGGTCGCCGCGCGCAGCACTCCCGGACCGGAGGGGCTCGATTTCTTCGTCGTGGAAGGCGGCGCGAGCGGGCTGACCTCGAGGATCCTCAACAACGTGGACCAAACCCGCCGCGTGTGCGAAGTGAAGTTCGATGCGGTGAAGCTGCCGGAAAACGCCCGCCTGGAGAAGAGCGCCGGATTGCTGGATCGGGTGCTCGACACCGGGGCTGTGATAATCGCGGCTGATTGCCTGGGCGGCTCGGAGCGAGCGCTGGAGATGGCGGTCGAATATTCCAAGGTCCGCGAGCAGTTCGGGCGTCCCATCGGCTCTTTTCAGGCCCTGCAACATCTAGCCGCCGAATTGATCGCCGACCTCGAACCGGCGCGCTCGCTGCTGTGGTATGCGGCTTACGCACAGGACGCCGGGCTGGATGACGCCTCGCGCGCGGCCTCGATGGCCAAGGCACGGCTGAGCGCGGTGTATAGCCGCACCGCCGACCAATCGGTGCTTATGCACGGCGGAATCGGCTTCACCTGGGAGCACGATATCCATCTGTGGTTCAAGCGCGCGCGCTTCGACGATCCGTTCTTCGGCGACCCAGTGTTCCATCGCGACCGCGTCGCCACGCTCAGCGGATACTAAGCCAGGATTTTGAACGCTAGTGAAATTTGATCTTTTCTACCAATTGCCCGCCGTTGCTGGTCAGGGTTCTGGCCAGCGTTACGCCGAATTGATCGAAGAAGCGCGCGAGGCCGATCGGCTGGGGTTTCACAGCTTGTGGCTGGCCGAGGTGCATTTCATGCACCGCTTTTCGCTGCTGCCCGCGCCGATGATGCTGCTGGCGGCCATCGCGCAAGCCACGCAACGGCTGAAACTCGGGCTGGCCGTGAACCTCATTCCGCTCCATCATCCGGCCCGCCTGGCTGAGGAATCCGCGACCCTGGACGTTCTGAGCAATGGAAGGATGGAATTCGGGGCGGGACGCGGCTCCTTCACCAGCAACTATCGCGGCTATCAAATCCCGATCGAGCAAAGCCGCGAGCGTCTGCCGGAAGCCTTGGAATACATCCGGCAGGCCTGGATGCAGCCGCGGCTGACGTTTGAAGGCAAATACTATCGCGCCGCCGATCTCGAAGTGATTCCAAAACCCCTGCAGCAACCGCATCCGCCAATTCGCATCGCGGCCAACACTCCCGACACTTTTGCCTTCGCGGGCTCCGTGGGGCATCCGATCTTCGTGGCCGCGGGGGTCAATCCGCCCAACCTCCTGGACACGCGCCTGGCGCTCTACCGGCAGGGTTTGGCGGAGGCGGGTCACCGCGTGCCCGACGACTGGCTCTCCTATCAGATGATGACCTTCACCGGCCGCGATGCAAACCGGGTGCGTCAAATCGTCGAGCCCGGCATGCGCCATTACTTTGAAGTAGTGACCGAGTACCTCGAACCGCAAAGTCAGGCGCCGGAACATGTGGAACAGCTTGAAAAAATCAAAAACCGGATGCGCTCGGTGACCTACGAATCCACCGCCGCCAATACGGCGCTGTTCGGCGAACCGGCTGCCTGTGTCGATCGAATCAAGGAACTGCAGGAGCGCTTCGGCATCACGCGCATCATCTGCTGGTTCGAATTCGGCGGCCTGCAGGGGCATCGTGAAGTGATCGACTCGATGCGGCTGTGGGCGGAAGAAGTGATGCCGCAGTGCAAGGACTGAGACTTTGGAGCCAGGCATGGATGACGTTGAACGGAGAGCGCTGCGCGACCGGCTGGATATCGCCGAGGTGATGACGCGCTATGCAACCGGGATCGACAACGTGAGTCTCGATATACTGCGCGGTTGCTTTGCGGATGAAGTGGAAATCCAGGCGTCGTCGGCAGGCAAGCTGCATGAGCTGTTTCAGCACGCCGGCTTTGACCACGGCATCAAACTTAAGCGGGATGACTGGGTTAACAACCTCGGCACCGGAATGAGAAGCAACGGCGTGACGGTCACCCAACATGTGATAACCAATCACCTGATCGAACTCGGTCAGGACGAGGCGGTCTGCACATCCTACCTGCGCGCGATGCATTTCAATGGCGCACAATTCCCGGGGAGTCCGCCCTACGAAGTCGGCGGTTATTATCGCAACACCTTGGTGAGGACCTCCACCGGATGGAAGATCCGCAAGTGGACGCTCACCTGCACCTGGGAAACCGGCGACGCACGCGTGCTGCTGGGGTGAGCGATGTTACATCGACACTGTCGATAGGCATGCTCGTCGCGC
Source organism: uncultured Pseudomonadota bacterium (assembly GCA_963805995.1). Lineage (GTDB taxonomy): Bacteria > Desulfobacterota > Binatia > Binatales > Binataceae > JAJPJA01. The sequence goes on from CAWDWL010000018.1 coordinate 57,701, forward strand.
CGCGTCGTTTGACACTTGCGGCATGCGCAGTATGGTACTGATTCACGATTCGGGGAGGTCCTGGATATGTCCGAGCTGAATGAATCCGAGGTGATGGCGTGGATTGAATCGGCGGTCGGCGCGAAGGTCGTCAAGCACGAGCGCCAGGCCCGCGAATATGGCGGCGGGCGTCCCGCGTGGTTCGTGACCTGTCAGAATGGCGGCGGCTCGACGCGGTACTATATTCGCGGAAATCGTGGGCCCAGCTTCGAATACAACAGCGTTTACAGCCTCGTTCGTGAAGCCAGGTTAATCAAGCTGTTGCATCACCATGGCATCCCGGTCCCGCGCGTGATCGCGGAATCGGCGGAACCTTACGCGGTCGCGCTGGAGTTTGTGGAAGGCGAGGATGATTTCACCCTGATCAAAGATCAGGCGGAACGCGACGAGTATGGCCGCCAATTTGGCAAGATCATGGCGCAATGGCACGCGATCCCGGCCCAGGAATTCGAAAAGATTGGATTCCGTATTCCACAAAACGCGCAAGAGTACCTGGTTCAGGATCTCGAAGTTTGGGAAAAGGGCTGCTTTCCCCATCTGAAAGAACCGGTTCCTCTGGTCGCCTTCTGCTGTCAATGGTTGCGCCGCAATACTCCGGAGCCGCCCAAACGCCCGGTCCTGGCGCAAGGCGATACCGGCCCCGGCCAGTTCCTGTTCAAGGACGGACGCATCACCGCGGTGATTGATTGGGAGCTGGCATTTATCGGCGACCCGATGAACGATCTGGCGCGGATGCGCACGCGTGATATGTGGTATCCGACCGGCAATCTGCCCAAATGGTTGCACTACTACAGTGAATACTCGGGAACGCCGCTCGATCTCGACAAGCTGCGCTACTACAGCGTAATTGCGATGTTGACCACCGCCCTGGCGCTGGGGCCCGTGGCGCAGGCGGTGGACCCGCGCGACGCCCATGCGGAATGGATTTCCGAGGACATGTGGTCCAAGCGTTCCACTATCGAATGCCTGGCCGAAGCGATCGGCGTCAAACTCGAGGCGCCGGTCATTCCAACTCCCGAACCGAGCCCGCGCCTGTCGCGCCTGTTCGATGTGCTCGAAGAGAATCTGCGCGAAGAACATCTTTCCCGGACAACGGACCCATTCCTGCGCTATCGCCTGAACATGGATCTGAGGCTGCTTACTCATATCCGCCATCTCACCGAGTACGGCCGCGAAGTGGAGCAGCAGGATTTCGACGATATGAAGCAGTTCCTCAAGCGCCGCCCGAAAAACCGTCTGGCGGCGATGACCGCGATGGAGAAGTTCGTGCGCAAGGCCGGACCGGACCTGGACGCGGATTTGACGCGCTACTTCTACCGTCACGCGAAGCGCGAGGAAGCGGTGATGCGCGGCGTGATGGGCCGCTGCGAAAATTCCGTGGTCCCGAAGATCGAATAGGGAATCCCGGATAGCGGTTCGCGTCTCAACCGGGGCGGGCGTCCCTGCCCGCCATCCGAGCTTGGCCTTACGGCTAAGGGGTGTACACCTCCGCGGTCGCGAGGGCGAAGAAAGTTGCTTCAACGACGTATTCTCCACCGGCGTATAGCACCTGCCCGCCCGGCAGAGGACTTGCGGTCTGAAGCGCCCGCGTCTGGACCATATTAACGTCGGCAGTGAATTTCCCGCTGGCCGGATCGTAGAGATCCACGCTCGCGATCGTAGCACTGCCGAGTTTGCCGCCGGCGATCAAAATCCTTCCGTCGGGGAGCGCGATGGCGGCGTGTTGCGAGTGCGCGGACTGACATATCGCCGGCCGAACGAAACGTCGCACTGGCAATATCGAAAAGTTCGGCGCTTTTCAGCGCCGTGCTTTTCACGTCGCTGCCGCCCGCGATCAACACCGCGGTGCCGCCCGCCGTCAGCGTGGCGGTATGATCGGCCCGCGCGGTCGCCAGAGTCGCTGTCAGCAGAGTGAATTTGCCGCTGGCGGGATCGTAGAGTTCAGCACTTGAAAGATCCCCGGAAAAGCGGCCGGTCGAATCTCCAGCGGCGATTAGAACCTTGCCGTCAGGCAGCAAAGTCGCGGTATGGGAAACCCGCGGCGTACTCATGCTTCCGGTGGCAGCGAAGCTGTCGGTGGCCGGATCGTATAGTTCCGCGCTGGCCAGCGGCTTCAGATGCGCATCGATACCGCCGGCGAGCAGCACCCTGCCGTCGGCCAGCAAGGTTGCGGTGTAAGCGATGCGCGTGGAGGTCATCATTCCCTTGGTCGGGGCGAAGCTACCGGTGGCGGGATCGAAGAGGTCGGCCTGCGTCGACGGTCCCCCGCCCGCAACCAGCACCTTGCCGGTGGCGAGCAGAGTGGCGGTGTGAGCGACCCGCGGGCTGCTCATCGAATTTGCCGTCGGAATGAAAGTTTCCGTTCCCGGTTGGTAAATTTCGGCGGTGCTCAGCGCGGCCCCCGAGCTGTCCTCGCCCCCGGTAAGCAGCACACTAGCCGTCGGGCAAGCCAGTGGCAGTGTGGGCGATGCGCGGTGCGTTCATACCGCCGCTGACCGCAAAGCTGTCGGCGGCAGGATCGTATAGCTCGCCGCCAGACAAGCTCGCGCCGCCGTCATCAAGTCCGCCGGCCACAAACGCGCGGCCGTCATTCAAAGTCACGGCCAGGGCATCGGTGCGTGGTATATGCAGCTCGCCTTTGGTCAGGACGAAGCTTCCAGGCTTGCCAGCCAGCGGCTGGTAGATCTCGGCGCTGCCCAGGGTGCCCATGAAAACACTTTCAAACCCCCCGCCGATCAGGACGCGTCCATCGTTCAAGGTGGTGCCGAACAGGTCCATCCGCGGATTATTCAAGTTCGCCGCCGCACTGAACGTCTGGCTGGCCGGGTCATAGAGCTCCGCCGAATTCAGCACGCCTTTTGCGCCCGTTCCACCCGCGAGCAAGACCTCGCCGGAAGCGAGCAAGTTGGCGGTGAACAAGGCGCGCGCGTCCAACATCGGTCCGGTCGTTTGATGGAAGGTCTTCGACGCCGGCTGGTAAAGTTCCGCCGCGGCGAGGATCTTCCCCGAGGAATCGTCCCCGCCGCTGAGGAGCACGGTGCCATCGAGCAGGGTGACGGCTTGCTGGTTGGCGCGAGCCACCGTCATCGGCCCCGCTGTCGGCGTGAACGTATCGGTTGCGGGATCGTAGATATCGGCGCTCGCCACCGAACGGCCAGCGCTGCCCACGCCTCCCGCCACCAGGACCGTTCCGTCCCTGAGCAGATTCGCGGTCTCGTTCTGGCGCGCGCTCGACATTACTCCGCTGGTCAGTGTGAAGGTGTCCGCGACGGGGTCGTAAATCTCGGCGCTATCCAAAGCATGGAAGTTCTGGTCGCGACCACCCGCTATCAGCACCTTGCCGCTTTTCAGCAGGACCGCCGCCGGAATTCGGCGGGCGGCGTGCATCGGGCTCCCAGTAGGCCGCATCGTGCCTGCCACCGGATCGTAAATCGCGGCATCCGGCAGCGCCGCAAGCAGGTTGTTGGCGCCGCCGGCAATCAGAACCTGGCCGGACGCAAGCACCACGGCGGCATATCCGTAACTGGGCTGTTGGAGCAACCCGCGAACCAGGTGAGAGCCGGGAGCCGGCGTGGACGTGGCGGTGGGGGTGGATGTTGGGTGGTGGGTCGGAGTTGCGGTCGGCGTCTGAGTTCCCGTTGGCACGGCCGTGGGAGCGGCGGTGGGCGACGCCGTGGCACTGGGAATCACCAGCACCGTTTCACTGCTGCTGCCGTTGCATGCGCTGACGCCGATCAGCGCTGAAAGCAGGACCGCGAGCACCAAGTGGTTGATATTTGGAATCCGCTTTAAAACTGGCGCGGATCGAAAAGGACGCCGCCGCCACAACACGCCCAGCATAATCGCTGCTCTCATGGGCATCGTTTTACTCGGAGTTGCGAGTAATCGGCAAGGTCTGGCCAAGAAATTATATCACGGCTCGTGCTCGCAGGTTCAGCGGGGCGCTTGGAGATCCAGCGCCGCGGCCAATTCAAGCAGCGTCTTGTCAGCGCGACGGGCGCCCATCAAAGATAATCCGATCGGGCAGCCGTCGACCTCTGCCGCCGGGACGCTCACCTGCGGCACTCCGCACATCGAGGCGATACAGGTAAGCGTGAAAATGGCGTTGCGGCGCTGCGGCGTCTCCGGTTCGGAGCGCAGCGGCGCGATGAATGGCGTAGTCGGCAGGCATAGCACCACCCCATCGGCCAGGGTCGCGTCAAGGCGCGCGCGCACGCTTTCGCGCTCCCGCGTGGCCGCGCGGTACTGATCGAGCGTCACGCGTGAGCCGGCTTCGTAGCGCTGCGCGATAGCGGGACTGAAAACCGGGCGTACCCTTTTGATCCATTCGGCGTGACTCGACCAGGCTTCGTAAAGGCTGATCGTGGTGTAAGTTTCGCGCCAGTGATCGAAACTCTCCGGACACAGACTCAGGTGATCCTCGGGACCGATCTCCGGGACGATACGCTCAAGCGCCGCGGTCAACGCGCTGCGTGCGTCCGCGCTCGCAAGCGCGAAGAGGTCATCAACGACGAGCACGCGGCGCGGCGGATCGGCTCGCGTCAGATCACGGAGCAAAATGTCGCCGACGCGGCGCAGCGTCCGCGCGTCCCGCGTAAACCATCCCACGGTGTCGGCACTCGGCACGTGCGGAACCAGGCCGGAGACCGGCACCACGCCGTGTGTCGGACGGATTCCGAACAGACCGCAGAAGCTCGCCGGAACCCTGACCGAACCTCCGGTGTCGCTGCCCAAAGCGAAATCAACCAGGCCGCCCGCGACGGCGGCGGCGGAACCGCACGACGAACCGCCGGTATTGCGCGCCGGCGCCCGTGGGTTGATCGGCGTTCCATAATGGATGTTCTCACCCGCAACACTGTAGGCGAGTTCATCCAGGATCGTCTTGCCGGCCAGACTGGCGCCGGCTTCGAGCAGCAGGCGGATTGCGGGTGCGGTCGCCTGCGCCGGCGGATGGGTTCTCAGCCAGTCAGGATTGCCGGCGCAGCAGGCAAAGCCGGCGACGTCGTAATTGTCCTTGGCGGCAAAGGTCAGGCCATGAAGGGGTCCGCCGGCCGCGCCTTCAATTGAGACCTCGCAATGCCTGCAAAACGCGCCAAATGGGTCATTCATCGTTGATGCCGTCGGGATTCAAGCGTCGGTCAGTGATTCGAGAGCAGCCCGGCCCGTCTGGGCCTGCGGACTCAATCACGCGTATATGGAATCCCCTTTGCCTCCAGAAATTCAATTGCGATTTCCGCCAGCGCGTTGCCGCGGAATTTGTACCACTGTTCCCGCACGCCCAGCCCTTCGATCCTCCGCTCGAACCTGCGAAACGCTCCGCGTCCATGTAGGCCCTCGAGAAGTGTGTCGCGATCTTCCTCATTTTCCAGGGATTGCGCGAAGCGCTCCATGATCGACCATTCGTGAATTTCGAATTGACTGGGTAAAGCTATGAAATCCTTGGATTTCAGGACCCGGCGAGTTTGTTTCCACTCTTCCACTTGCCAATCAGGCCAATTATCGGAAGGCTTATCCGATTCGGCCGACAATTCCTGTTCCAGGGTGCCTTCCACAATCTCACCGGTCTTGCGGTTGATGTAGGCCTTGATCGAATCGCCGACCATCTCAAGTCCGTCGATTACTTCCTTAAGCGCAACTGGCAGGGGCATGGTTTATCCCTCCATCTCGTCCAGGCGTTCAACTTGATTATTCCGCCACAAGCGGTCGAAAAATAGAAGAATGCGCTGGCGGCAAACCACCGCCTCAGGAAATCCGTATGTCGAGATCCGGGGGTTTGCGCCCGCCGCACCGTGGCCAAACACATGACCGATACCGCGCTCCAACCCGGCCGATGCGGCGGGTGGTGAAATCGGCGGCCTTTTGTTAAACGTTGGCGCATCGATCGTTTGACGGCGCGCGCCGCGCATAACAGGGTTGGAGCGAGCGCCGCCGGAGAAAATTTCCGAGCCCGAACGGCTCTAGCGGGGAGAAATCGATGTCAGATGGTTTTCTGTTTGATGTTCGTGTCCTTGAACTGGGTGATGAGAAAGGCGAGTTTTGCGGCAAGTTGTTCGCCGGCGCCGGGGCCGACGTGATCAAGATAGAACCACCCGGCGGCGGCCCGACGCGCGAAATCGGGCCCTTCTACCACGATCAGCCGCATCCCGATCGCAGCCTGTATTTCTGGCATTACAATCTCGGCAAACGCGGCCTCACACTGGACTTCAAAACGCCCGAGGGCGGCGAAATCCTGCGCAAACTGATCGGCAAGACGACCGTTTTCTCGACAGCTCTCCGCTCGACACCTTGGAAAATCTCGGCCTTGATTGGGCCGCGCTGCAAAAGCTCAACCCGGGCCTGGTCTATGTGCGGATCACCCCATTCGGGCGCAACGGCCCATGGCGCGATCTGCTGGCGTCGGACCTGGTCCATCTGGCGCTGGGCGGCGAGATGATGCTGTGCGGATACGACCCCAAACCTGACGGCACTTACGATACCCCGCCGATCGCGCCGCAGGTTTGGCACGCGTATCATATCACCGGCAACCAGGCCTTTATCGCGGCGGTCGGCGCGCTGATCGCCCGTTCCGATACCGGCGCGGGCGACATGATCGACATCCCGGTGCATCACGCCGTCAGCGTCTGCACCGAAGTTGACGTGCCGCACTGGATCTACGCCAAGCAGGCATGCAAGCGCCAAACCGGACGCCATGCCTTTCCGGTCGTCGGGCCTGCGACTCAGCATAAGAGCAAGGGCGGACGCTACTCCAACGCGGTGGCCAACCCGTTTCCCGGCGGGCGCGAAACCATGATGGAGTTCCTTATCGAAATGGGGCAGGGGGGAGATCTGGACAGCGAAAAATACCGCGACCCGGCCAGCCGCCAGGGCATGGAGTTCATCCATCACTTCGCCAAAATTCAGGCCGACGCGGTGGCCGCCTTCGGTCCCGAAGAGGTATGGCGCAAAGCCCAGGATCGCGGCATCCCCTGGGTTCCCGTGCGCCATCCCGAAGAGAACCTCGACGATGAACAATGGCGCCTGCGCGGCACCTTCAGCGAAGTCGAGCATCCGGAGCTGGGACAAAAGCTGCGCTACGGGATTTCGCCGATGCGGGCCGAAACGTGCCCCTGGAAAACCGGGCCGCGCGCGCCGATGGCGGGCGAGCACAATCAAGAGATTTTGGGCGGAGAACTAGGCCTGACGCGCGAAGAGCTGCGCAGGCTTAAGGAATCGCACGTCATCTAACTGCACAAGAGGAGCTAAGCTGTGAGACCATTGCAGGGTGTCCGAATTCTGGATCTCACGTGGCTGCTTGCGGGAGCCGGTGGTCCGCGTCTGCTGGCGTCGCTCGGCGCCGAGGTAATCCGTTTGGAATGGCGCGACAAACTGGACTTCTTGCGCCACAGTCCGCCGGTGATACCAGTGGAAGGCGAGACCCAGGTGCGCACCCAGACGCAGAGCGTTAATCGCGGCGGATTGTTCAACGACAACAATCCGGGCAAACGCAGCTTCAGCCTGAACATGGCCCATCCCAAGGGCAAGGAGCTGTTCAAGCGGCTGCTGGGCCTCAGCGACGTGATTGTCGAATCCTACCGCGCCGACGCGATGACCAAGTGGGGGCTGGGCTACGACGTGCTGCGCTCAATCAAGCCCGACATCATCTATATGCAGCAATCGGGATGGGGTCACAAAGGACCCTATTACAAATACGCGTCGTATGGCCCGATCGCCCAGGCCATCAGCGGGTTGACCGATCAGTCCGGCCTGCCCGACCCGCATCCACCCGCCGGATGGGGCTATTCCTACATGGATTGGAGCGGAGCGTACTACTGCGCAATCGCGATGATCCTGGCGATTTACTACAAGAAGCGCACCGGCAAGGGACAATACATCGACGGCTCACAAATCGAGCCCGGCATCTTCATGACCGGCACCGCGATCCTCGACCACCTCGTCAACGATCGCCATTGGAAGCGTACCGGCAACCGCTCGCCGTACCGGCCGGCGGCGCCTCACGGGGCGTATCGATGCGCGGGGACCGACCGCTGGATCGCGATCGCGGTCAGCAATGACGACCAATGGCGCGCGCTGGCCGCGGAAATGGGCAATCCGGCCTGGAGCCGCGACGCCGGCTTCAGCAGCCTGGCCGCCCGCATCGTGAATCAGGACGAGCTGGATCGCCTGGTCGGCGAGTGGACCCGCGATAAAGAGCCCTTCGCGTTGCAGGACCGCCTGCAGAAAGCCGGGGTGCCCGCCGGCGTGTGTCAGACCAGCGAGGATCGGGTCGAGCGTGACCCTCAGCTCAAGCATCTGAAGTGGCTGATCCCGTTGCCCAACTCCGAGGTCGGAACCTGGCCGATCAAGGACGTGCCATTCCACTTCGCCAACGCCACCGTCGATCAGGGCGGACCACTTCACCGCGCGTCGCCGTGCTACGGCGAAGACAACGATTATGTGTACGGCGAGCTGTTGAAGCTGCCGGCCCAGGAAAGAGCCGACCTGGAAAAAGAAGGTGTAATCTAACGGGTGAGATGGAAGTTACTGCGGAGGCTGGCTAAAACCATTGGCGCAGAGGCGGTTTCTGTCCCAGCGGGCGAGGGAGAGGTGACACACTCCGTTCTAAGACACGAGTTTCGCCCACAACCACCGGCGGTTCGCCAAACATCTGCAAGAACTATTTGGTTTCAGCCTGACCTGGAATCGATCGGCAAGGAGTAACTGATGGAGTTCGAACAACTGGCAACCGGCTTTGGAATGACCGAAGGTCCCCGCGTGGACGAACAAAACCGGCTGTATTTCAGCGACGCCTATAACGGCGGCGTGTACCGGCGCAGCCCCGACGGCGGGATCGAAACTCTAATCCCCGATCGCGCTCACGTTGGCGGGATGGCCTTTGCGCAAAGCGGCGGACTGATCGTCACCGGCCCCAGCGTGGCGCATTGGGACGAGCGCACCGGCCAAATCCGCGATCTGCTGACTGAATTTGACGGCAAGCGGATCACTCGCTTCAATGACATGACGGTCGACCCGCGCGGCAGCATCCTCGCCGGCTCGCTGCTGTGGGACCCAGGGCCGGGCAAGGAATGCGTGCCTGGCGCGCTTTATCGAATCGACCCTCCGGGCAAGGCGACACTGCTGTGGGAGCCGATCCAGATAAATAATGGGATGGGATTCAGCCCCGACGGAAAGCTGCTCTATCACGCCGACTCGATGAGCGGGGTGTGGGTGTATGACGTGACAGCCGATGGCGGCGTCAAGGATCGGCGGCTTTTCGCCAAGCTGCCCAAAGGCGTTCCCGACGGACTCGCCGTTGACGCCGAGGGCGGCGTGCTGGTTGCGGCAGCGCCGGGAGATGAAATGGTGCGATTTCGCGCCGACGGCACGCTCGACCAGCGCATCAAGGTTCCCACCAGGATGGTGCTGAGCCTGGTGTTCGCCGGTCCCGATTTGTGCGATCTCTACGTCGTCACCGGCGACAACGTCGGCCGCACCGGAGCAATCTACCGCACCCGATCCGAAATTCCTGGGGTGCCCGTGGCCAAAGCCCGATTCTAAATCGCGGGCGCGTAATCGCCGGCGCGTCTCCGTGCATGAAGTCGCACCCGCGCGCGCATGACACCCGGATGGGGTTTATTTAACCGCCTCAAACCGTGAAATTATGCCCGATGTGGAAATTCTGCTCGACGGCGTCCTCAACAATTTCGTGCAAAGCATTCATTAATTGCTCGCTCCCCGACGGTCAGTTGAATGGTCCGATAGATGCATAACATTCCTATCGAAATTGATTTGCGCCGACTCTTGGCGGCAACTCAAATTTTTACTTGATGGGAGAATAAGATATGGTGGACAGCAATCGCATTGAAGGAACGGTCCAGAATGTGGCCGGTAAGGTTGAGGAAGCGGCGGGATATGTAACCGGAGACCCGGGTGCCAGGCTGGAAGGCAAAGCGCGGCAATTCGCCGGTACGGCTCAGGCGACTTATGGGAAAGCGGCTGACGCCGTTTCCAAAGCCGCTTCCGATATGCAAAAAGCCACCAAGCGGCAACCGTTGCCGGCGATCTTGTGCGCAGTAGTGATCGGGTTCTTCGTGGGCCGTCTCAGTGCCGGCCGCTCGTTGATCTGATTCAGCTCTGGTTTCAATTTCGGAAATGGGATCAATGCGGGCTTAAATGGGTAGTCTCACTGTCCGGCATCTAACCACGTATCGCTACTCCAAGCCGGTCACTTTCGGGGCGCATCGCATGATGCTCCGGCCGCGCGACAGCCACGATATGCGGATCCTGTCGACCAAGCTCGCGATTACGCCGGCGCCGGTATCGATCCGATGGTTGCACGACGTGTTTGAGAACTCGGTCGCGATAGCCAGCTTCGGCGCACCGGCTGCCGAACTGAAAATCGAAAGCGAGATCCAACTCGAGCATTTCGAAAGCACCGAACCCGACTATCCAATCGAGGAATACGCGGCCACCTATCCGTTCAGCTATTCCGCTGAAGAAGTGGCGGACCTGATGCGCTCGGTCGAACGTAGTTATCCCGATCCGAATCATGAAGTGGATACCTGGGCAAAGGGCTTCCTCAATCCCAATGGACCAACGCAAACGCTGGCGCTGCTCGAAGCGATGACCGGGTTCGTGAAGGCCCAGGACTTCCAGTACATCGCACGCGACGTCGAGGGCGTGCAAAGTCCGGTGGATACGCTGAAGTTGCGCAGCGGCAGTTGCCGCGACTTCGCGCTGCTCATGATCGAGGCGGCGCGCTCGCTCGGCTTCGCCGCCCGCTTTATCAGCGGGTATCTCTACGTCCCCAGCGCGGACCAGCCCGGCCATGTCGGCGGCGGAGCCACCCATGCGTGGGTCCAGGTGTATCTGCCGGGGTCGGGCTGGATCGAATTCGACCCGACTAATGGAATCGTGGGCAATCGCGATTTGATTCGGGTCGCCGTGGTGCGCGATCCGAGCCAGGCAATACCGGTTGCCGGCAGCTGGACCGGAGCACCGGCGGACTTTCAGGGAATGAAGGTCCAGGTCAGCGTGACTGCGGCGGCCGTCGCCAAGGCAGCCTAAGTCCGCGTGGGCCCGCGCCCTTGGCTTTGCTCGCCATCGGCCATCGGCTACTTGAGTTAGCCGGAGGCGGCCGTCATGGAACAGAGGAAGCTCGGGACGCAGGGGCTGTCAGTCGGCGCAATTGGGCTCGGATGTATGGGCATGTCGTATGCTTACGGCACTCCCGACGACGCCGAGTCGATCGCGACGATTCAAATGGCGCTCGATCGCGGAGTCACGATGCTGGACACCGCCGAGGCCTACGGTCCTTACACCAACGAGATACTGATTGGCCAAGCTATTCGCGGCCGCCGCGACACGGTGGTAATCGCGACGAAGTTCGGTTTCACGCGCGACGAGAATCACGTGCCCATTGGACTCGATGGTTCGCCGGCCAACGCCAGGCGCGTGGCCGAAGCGTCGCTCAAACGTCTTGGTGTGGATATAATCGACCTCTACCTGCTCCATCGCGGCGATCCTAATGTTCCGATCGAAGATACGGTCGGAGCGATGGGAGAGCTCGTCAAAGCGGGCAAAGCACGCTACATCGGATTGTGCGAAGTCGGAGCCGAGACCGTGCGCCGCGCCCACCAAACGTTTCCCCTGAGCGTAGTGCAAAGCGAATACTCGTTGTGGGAGCGCGGCATCGAGGCCGAGGTAATGCCCACGCTGCGCGAGTTGGGGATCGGATTCGTGCCATTTAGCCCGCTGGGCCGCGGCTTTCTGACCGGCGCCTTCCACAGCGCCGAGGAATTTCCGCAAGGCGATCTGCGCCGCTCCATCCCGCGAATGAACGAACACGCCGCCACCAATGCCACCATCGTCGATGCGGTCAAAACGGTTGCGAACCGCCGCGCCTGTACCCCGGCGCAAGTGGCCTTGGCGTGGGTGCTGGCGCAGGGCGATGACATCGTACCGATTCCCGGCACCAAGCGCCGCAAATATCTAGACGAAAATCTGGGTGCCTTGGACGTGAAGCTGCAGCCCGATGACCTCGCCCAGATCGGCGCGCTGGCTTCGACTGTCAAAGGCGAGCGCTATGCTGCCTGGATCGCGAAATTCAGTGAGAAAAAAACTTAGCGGCGGCCACATCGCGGTGCAACGTCATCAATGCGGTGCGGCAACCGCATCTCCTTGAAGCAAGAATAATTCTGGTCCCCTCCCCTTGTTGTCCGAGAGGAGGGCCTGGGATACGCGCTTCGCGGATCGCCCGCACTGCTTCGAAGCGAAAAAAGCGCTCGCTGGCCTGGTCTAAATGTCCTTGAAGCGGGATGTGCTACTTCTGCCCAATCCTCTCCTAGCGCTGAGGCGAGAATACTCAGTAGAGATGTTTGGCGAAATGGCACAGGCTGAGGGCGAAACGTGTGTCAAAGGTCGGTGCGTGTAACCTCTCCCTCGCCCTCTCCTAGGATAGGGAGAGGGAACAGAAACGCCTCTGCCCCAATGCGTATGTGCACATCAAGGGAGAGAGTACACAGAGGGGACAAACCCATGCCTCACAGTTACAATGAGATATGCTCGCTTGGTGAATTACATAGGATGGTAGCCATTGCCCGCTGACGCTGGTGGCGCTCGTGAGTTTTCGAAGTCGCCTCGACAAATTCAGGCAATATTTTTCTACGGTCGTTTGACAATTCTAGCCTTTCTTGGCTAAAGCAGTATCAGCTAATACCATTTTAGCGAGAGGAGATTAGAAATGAGGCGTCGAATCATCATGACCGTGGCGCTGCTCGGCTTGCTCGCCGGCACCTATGATATAGCGCGGGCGTGGTCCGCCAATTGTTCCGGCTTGCCCGGTAACGGACAACTGAAAAGCTTTCTCGTTGCGGCTCCAGGCACGGGTGGCGATGCCGGCGGTTTGTTTCACGGCAAGCTGATGTGGGGCGCGGTGGTTAATCGCAACGGCGAGTTATGTGCCTTTACCACTTCCACTGCCGATCCGACCCAGGTATGGCCCGGCAGCCAGGCTATCGCAAAGGCGAAAGCGTACACTGCGAACGCCTTTAGCCTGGACGGTTTGGCGCTGTCTACGGCGCGGCTCTACACCTTCACCCAGCCCGGCCATTCGCTATGGAGTCTGGGCGGCGGCAATCCGTTCAATCCTGAATTCCTGGCCGCGCCCCAAGGAGATTGGGGAGGCAAGAATCAGATCGCCGGCGGAATGATATTCTTCGGCGGCGGCGTGCCACTTTACAAAAGCGGAAAAGTTATCGGTGGTCTAGGTGTCAGCGGCGACACTTCCTGCACCGACCATGAAATCGCGAAAAGAGTGCGGACGCTGGCCTCGCTCAATCCGCCGGGGGGATCCCCGGTCGATGACATAACCTATTCCTCGGTGGACGGCGCGAGCGTTTTTACCCACCCGTTATGTTTGAACACCTTTAGAAACGGGACCTTCATCGGAAACGAACTACCGGCGGCTGGGTATTAGTTCCATCCGCAACGCGTGGCGCCGGGAGTTTCCGGTCTCCTGGCGCCATTTTTTCTTTACTTGCGGGAACCGATCTTCGGATCGCGGATCAGCACCGCCTCCGCGTAAAGCGACGCGATCTCATCGTCGGTCAAACCCAGTAGCTCGCGTAGTACGTTCTCGTTGTCCTCGCCAAGCAGGGCCGCCTTGAGTTCAGTCTGGGCCGGCCACGCGGACATCTTGACCGGCATCCCCGGGATGTCGAACTCACCGATATACGGGTCCTTGACCTTGCGCACGGTGCCGCGCTCGCGCAGATGGGGATGCGCAATCGCCTCGTTCAGCGTCAGGATCGGCGCCACCGGCACGCGCTCGCGTTCCAGGGCCGCGACCGCTGCCTCGCGGCTGGGAAAGCGGCTCAGCCGCTCCTCGATCGCGGCGGCCAGCGCCTCGCCGTTGAGCCGCCGCTCGCGCCGGTTGCGGAACCTGGGGTCGTTCAGCCATTCGGGTGCGTCCAGCGCGCGCGTCAGCCCAATCCATTTATGGTCGGGCGCGATTAGGTAGATCCACTGGTCGTCACGATAGCGGTAGGCTCCGCCTCCCCCCTCCGGATGGAACCGTCCGCTGCGTTTAGGTACGAACTGGCCGCCCTGCAGTGCGACGCGCGGGATGCTGTTCTGATGGGTATTGAAGTAGTTATCAATCAGTGCGGCATCGATGTACTGTCCCTCGCCGGTGCGTTCGCGATGAAGCAGTGCGGCCAGGATGGCGGACGTCGCCGTCATGCCGCACAGCGAATCGCCAATTGACGTGCCCTGATGCGCTGGTGCCTGGCCGGGCTCGCCCAACAGATCGGAAACGCCGGCATAGGCCGAGCCGATATAATCATAGCCCGGCTTGCCGCTGAGCGGTCCGTTTTGTCCGGCGAGTGAGATCGAGCACATGATCAGCGCCGGATTGATTCGGCGCAGGTCCTCGTAGCCCAACCCCGCGCGGGCCATCACGCCGGGAGTAAAGTTCTCCACCACGACGTCGATTCGGGGCATCAGCGAACGGATCAGTTCGCGGGCGCGCGGCTTGCTGAAATCCAGCGCCAGGCTTTTCTTGGAATGGTTCTGCTGAAAGAAATAAGTGCTCTGCGTCACGTCGGCGATCGCCGGATCGGCGGGCTTGAAACCCATGCCGCGGGTGCGGTCGCCCGCGGGCGCCAATTCCAGCTTGATGACCTCCGCACCCATCTCGGCCAGCATCCGGCAGCAGGCCGGACCGGCGACGTACTGGGTGATATCCAAAACCCGATAGCCGGTAAGCATCGGCTTTCCAGTCGGCATTACGTTGCACCTCAACCACGCTGTAACTAGCCGTCCCCGGCCGTCACGTCAAAGCCCGGTGGTGACGGTCTGGGCCGGTGGCTTCTCATCTCATTGAATTCGGCTCCGATCTAACGCCGAACTTCATGCAACGCTACTCCAACGAAAGCGGGCGGTTGAGCCGATGACGGTGGCGAACTTTGGTCCTGAACGACCAACGCTAGGCTGGGACCGCTGCGGGTGCGGCCATCGGGAGCTGGGGTTGGCGAGTCAGCGCGACGCGGACGGGAAGAATTACGAGGCTCAAGCTGTGTAGCTGCAGCCATCGGAGCAACTCCAGCGCGGTATGGTTGTGCAAAAAGCGGGCGAAAAAGCCGTCCATCTCTTCGCTGAAGACCAGTTGACCGGCAAAGAAGACGGCGCGCGGAAATTCGTTGGCAACATCCAGGCACAGTAAGCGGAGTTCGCGGACGACGTCAGGTCCAATTCCAAGGCGCAGCTCGGCGTTAAAGCCCATGTCCGCGGCAAGCCTGCAATAATCGCTCAAGTCATCAGCCAGGTTTTGCTCGAGTTGCTCAATTTCGCTGATGCTCTTGAACAGCCCGGAATTAATCTCCCCGACGCTGAGAAAGACGACATTGTGGAATTGTCCATCGAAGAGCTCCGCCAGCTTCATGAGTGTGGCCAGACCCAGGCCGTTGAAGCCGCTGACCAGCAGGACCGCGGTCGAAGCGCTGGAATCCTTGGGCAACGGGGGTCTTGCGGGTGCCGCGAAGAGCGCGGGCAGAATGTCGACTTCAAGCTGCTCCACCGCCTTGGCCACCAATTCGTAATGGCGCCGGACCATATAGCAGGCGGCAATGACCCCGCTCGTAATCGCGACCGTCGCCCAGCCACCCTGATCGAACTTAAGCGTGACGGTCAGACACAGAATCGACGCGGTGAAGACACAGCCCGCGCCGTTAACCAACAGGCGCCGCAACCATTGGGGTTCGCGCTTGCGCTCTTGCCACCACAGCGCGCTCATCCCCAGCTGCGAAAGGGTGAAAGTCACGAACACGTTGATGGCGTATAAAACCACCAGCACGCCGACGCTGGCGTGGGTGCCGGTCAGAACGAGCAAGGCCGCCATACCCATCGCCAGCACGCCGTCGTCGGTTACCAGCCGTCCGCTGAGATTGGCAAAGCGACTGGGCACCCATCGATCGATCGCCATCGTGGCCAGCACCTGGGGACCACCGACGAATCCGGTCTGAGCGGCGACAAACAGCAGCGCGCCTTCGGAAATAAGAGTGATGGTCACAATCGGAGTATTAACCGCCCACCCGCCGATGTTCCATCCGCCGGTGAGGCGCTCGAACAGCACCGCGTTAAGGGTTTTGCCTTTGATCGGCTCCACGCCGGTCAGCAGATAGGCAACCAGGATGCCGCCGGCAATAAAGGCCAGCGACAAGGCCATGTAGAGCATGGTGCGTTTGCCGGTGACCGTGCGCGGCTCGCGCAGGATCGGAAGTCCGTTGCTCACGGCCTCGATTCCAGTGTAGGTACCGGCGCCCATGCTGTAGGCGCGGAAGAACACGATTGCCAGCCCCAGCACGCCCAGGGTGCTGAAGCCCTGCCGAACCTGTTTGACCGCGTCGTGAGCGATGACCGGAAGTTCTGCGCCACGGCTCACAAAAGCAAAGATGACCAGTGCCGAATGAAGGATCACGAAGGTGATAAAAATCGGGAGCAGGGCGAGTACCGACTCTTTCACCCCGCGCAGGTTCATCGCGACCATCACAATGACCATCGCGACGGCCAGCCAGAACTTGTATGGTTGCCATTGAAGAGGCAGAAAACTGAAGATGGCGTCGGCTCCGCTGGCAATCGATATGGCTATAGTAAGTACGTAGTCAACTATCAGCGCGGACCCCGATACCAGGCCTGGATATTTGCCCAGCAATTTAGTCGCGACCAGATATCCGCCGCCGCCAGTGGGAAACCGGTCGATGGTTTGTGAGTATGAAGCGGAGATTATGAACACCGTCATGGCCATCAGCAATGCCAGGAAGACGGCGAGATATTGATGCGGTCCGAGCGCGAGAAAAGCCTCCTCAGGGCCGTAACACGAGGAACTAAGTCCGTCAGAGCCCAGCCCAACCCAGGCCAGAAAAGCGACCAGCGACAGACTGTGAAAAATTTTCGGGTCGCGTACATCGCGTGGCGGACCAACCAGGATGTTGGTAAGCGTCCGCTTTTCCCTGGGGGAGGCTGCGCGCGGGTTGGTGGCCGCTGACGTGGATCCAGGCACTGTTTCGCTCCGTCTATTCTGACCGGGTTGAAGCCAAGCGCGGGATGCTATGAAACTGATACGGTTTGTTGCTCGAGCCCTGAAAGCGGCTCGAGTTGCCAGTTGAAGAGCTGAAACCTGACGCCGAGAGTCTTCAATTTCATGCCGGGCGCCAGATTTCGGACCTGCTCGACGTGATCTCTATCGACCACGCCGGCCAGCAGCGGCGGTCCGGAAGCTTCGCGGAGAACGCGAATCTCCAGAGTGCTGAGATCCGGAAGCTCTTCGAACAAGCGGCTGATGGCGGCTACCGTGTCATCAAGACATTGCCGGGTGAACAAACGTTCTCTGCGCTCGCGCCGCAAGTTCCGATCCCACGGATGGATATCGCGCGCAATCCATTCCACCCGCATGCTCGTGGTCAGGGCCGTCAGTTCCAGACCATCGGTTCTGACTTCGCCGCGGCGCTGCAGCGCGATGGCACGGCGCACGCGCGTCACCAAGTCATTGCGCGGGCGCCTGCCTTTGAGCTTGCCAGCAAGTCTATTGATAATCAGATCTACCACTTGGCTTCGAAGTCGTCGTTAGGATCATCGTTAAATAGGGGCGGGGCCGCGCCCGCCCGGATGAGGTGGGCCAGCCCGGCTGTCATATCCGGGCTGGCCCATCCGGGGGTAGTGGTTGGAGCCGCGATCAGCCCGCTTTCTTCAGTCCGATCCGTGGCAGCCTGGTGCCGGTGCGCCTGCCGATCGGCACATCGTCGATGGTCTTCGGGCAGCCGTCCTCGCCGTTCACTACATACTCAGGGTAGGCCGGGAAACCGTGTTCGTGGATATCCAGTCCTTCGATCTCTCCTTCGGTGGAGACGCGCAGGGTTCCGGTAGCCTTGACCGCATACATCAGGGCCATCGCAGCGACGAAGGTGGCCGCGGTGATGGCGAAGCTGCCGATCGCCTGCGACACCAAAACTCCGACACCGCCGCCATAAAAGAGGCCGGTCAGGACCGTGCTAACGTCGGCGCCCGTCGGCGTGGGAGCGCCATACTTGCCCGCGGCAAACAGGCCCAGGGAGAGAGTTCCCCAGATTCCGCAGGCGCAGTGAACCGGGACCGCACCAATCGGGTCATCGATACGCAGGTACTCCAGTGCATCCATGGCCCAGATCACGACCAGTCCCGCGCCAATCCCGATGAAGAACGCGCCTTCGGGATCGACCCAGTAGCAAGGACAGGTAATCGCTACCAGGCCGGCGAGAAAGCCGTTGACGGTCAACGCGAGATCCCACTTGCCGTTGGTTTTCTTGTACGAATAGAAGAGCGCGGTCAGTCCTGCGGAGCAGGCCGCGAGTGTCGTATTAAAGGAAACGCGTCCGATACCTTGCATGTCGAGCGCGGACAGGGTGCTTCCAGGATTGAACCCGTACCATCCGAACCAGAGGATCAGACCCCCGGTCGCGCCGATGATGAGGTCGTGCGGCTTCATCGGCTCACCGCCATCGCGCTTGAAGATGCGTCCCAACCGGGGTCCCAGCGCGATCGCGCCGGCCAAGGAGATTACACCGCCGATGGTATGAACCACCGTGGAACCTGCGAAGTCGTGAAAGGGAATCGGTCCCATGGTCGCCAGCCAGCCGTCCGGTCCCCATGCCCAATGCCCGATGATCGGATAGATGAAACCAGTCACGCCGATGCTGTAGAGCAGGTCGCCGACAAAACCGCAGCGCCCGATCATCGCACCCGAGGTGATCGTCGAACAGGTGTCCGCGAAGGCGTACTGGAAAACCCAGTAGGCCAACAGAGGCACGCCGGTCGTGCCGTAGGTGGCGGCCAGTCCGTGCAGCATGAAGCCCGTGGTACCGATCCACGGAGTTCCGGGGCAGAACATGAACGCGAAGCCCCATAGCCAGAAGGTAAC
>CAWDWL010000019.1:0-11161 GCA_963805995.1 uncultured Pseudomonadota bacterium
ATGAGAGATAAAAAGGGGGTAGGGCGCCGCCGGACTCTGTCACTTTGCAAATTAACTGGCGTAGAAGTTTGCACGGTATTTGGCATGGTACGGCGGTCGTGCCGGCCATTCGATCGATATCCGCGCCGGAGGCGGAATTGGTCGGATTGGTGCTGCCGCTCGGTCTGGTGCCGGGATAGCTGATAGCTTTAAAGAGCGTCAGGCAATTTGTGGCTGAGATGTCTGGTGCTTTAAGACTTGGCCGAGTTGGTCCGTTTCTCTTCTTCGATTTCCAACCGACGCCGTTCCGACGCCTGCATATAATCATAGAACGTGTCGAGGTGTTCCAGCCTGAGTGGCGAGCCATCGCCAAAATCGAAAGCACGCCATAGTTCGTATCTCTCTTGCCCTCTGCGCCCGCGCTTTTTGATTTCGTAAGTTACCGGCATGGATTTGCACCTTATGGGTTTGGCCTCACGTGCTGTTCAGCCTTTTGGTGTGCCGCCAAGGCGGCGCTGAGGTTGAGTTCTTAAGAAAACCGGAGCGGCTTGCCCAGGCGCGGTAATGCAGCTAGCCCGACGTGTAAAAGGCTTATCAGTACAACAATTGCGAGGTGGCGTTTCTCAATTGCAGTGGCAATTTTCTTCGGAAAAATAGGTTTTTCCATAGATATTTTCACCTCCGTCGATATTACCGCCCGCCTCCCGCTGGCCCCGAAGCCGGGTAACCCCGGCAGGCCGCTCTGGCTACTTCAGTTATAACACAGGCCACGCTCAAATTCCGTGAGCGTGCGCGCCGTCATGGCTACTTCCCATTACCCCCTGGTTCCCGGTGGCCGTCTAGCGGGGGATCCGGCGTAGCCCGCCGAGCCGGTGCCGCCATTTCAGACAGGTGGGGGAGCGATTTTTCGGGTACGGCGGCACCCGCGCTTTCAATCGGTAGGCGCTCTGACCTGGCTGGTGTTGTGAGATGGGACGGGTGGCGGCATCGCGGAAAACTGCGGCTGCAGGGTTGTCAGCCATAGCGCGTTGGATCATCAGCGCGGCACATACGACGCAGTAATGGTCCCAGCTCCGGCCATTGCGGACCTTCAGGCGCCTGTCTCCACGCTCGAACCGGTGGGAGGCATTTGCCTGGCAACTGTGAGCCCTTTGGGCCTCATCCACTTCGACGCGAATAGAAGCGACTTAATTCTGGGCACTGAGACCTCCTGCAGGGCCTCGTCCACGATCGCGGGAAAATTCTCGTTGATCTGGTCGAGCTGCGGGCGGGTGTAATCGCTGCGCTCCCCGAGCTTGCGGCCCACTGATTTAGCGATGGCCCGGTCGATCGCGGATTTCACGACGATGAGGTTAGTCTTGTCGAGCCGTTGCCGGTCGAGTTCCTGGCCCGCGGGATTGATTCCCCGTTGAGCGAGAGCCTGAGCGGCCGTGGTTTTGACGCGCATATCGAGGCCCGCGCGCTTAGCCTGGCGCTGCCGCGCTTTGGTGGTGGGAACAGGATCCAGTTTTTCGAAGGCCCGTTTCACCTGGTCGGAATTGTATCCCTTTTCCTTGAGGGTCTTGAGCGCCGCCTGCGCCTCCTGATCGTCGTCGATAAGCGGGATTTCCTGAAGGCTACATCGGTCTGGCCGCGCACCTCGATCGGGGCCACGCCATCGCCAGGTATGCCGGCTGGATCTCCAGCTCATCGGTGCCAGTAATGTCGAGGCCTTCCAAGGGTAGGAGTTGGTCGAAAAACTCCTTATCGGCTTCGCTATACTGCTGAAAGTCCTCCCATCGGCGGGCGACGTTGGCGCCGGCGTGGAATACGACTACGCCATTGTTCAGCGGATCGCCGGGCGCGTCGTGTTTGATCACCCGCATGATGCGGCCCACGAACTGCACAAAGGGCGAGAGATTGCTAAACAGGTTGAAGACGGCGGCGACCGCAAGATACGGATGGTCAAATCCCTCACCGAGCTTCCGCACCTGAACAATCACGTCCAGCTGGTGGTCGCGCAGCTTCTGCATGCACCCGCTCGTTGGCGGCGCCTTCTTCGCGGGAATGGATGTAACCGGCGCGCAGGCCGCGCTAAGAGTAGGCTTCAACGATCTGGCGGCAATGCTCAAAGTTCAGGGCAGACGCGATTATCTTGAGCTTGTTGTCGCCAGTTGCGGCCCGCAGTTTTTGGAGTTCCCGGATAGAGGCGTCAACGATGGTGTTCAGGGTTTCGGTCGAAGTGACGATGCTGCGCCGGAAATCCGCATCCTGCTCGCCAAGCTGGCGGACTTCTTCGAGGGTCGCTTCGATTTCCTGTCCGTCCTGGCGTCGCACATAGCGGAGCGTGCGGGGATTGAGCACCACAGCCTTGAGGCGCTTTACGTAGCCCTCCTGAATGGCGCGAAAGACAGAGTACGAGTAGATAATCCGGCCAGCCATGAGCTGCCCGTCCGCCCGTGTAGGCGTAGCGCTGAAATTCACGATCCTAGCGTCGGGAAATTTGGCCCTCAGCGTATCCCAGCTCGCGGCGACATTATGGTGGCCCTCGTCGAATACGATCAGGTCGAAGAAATCTGGAGGCAGATCCTGAAGCCAGCGGTTTGCGGCGCCCTGGAGCTGCTGGATGTTGGTGATGACGATGTCCGCTTCCTCGAGGTCGGCCCTGTTGGTGCTGGTGCCGCGGATCTCGACGGGCTCGGGATAAGGCTGGCCCTCCAGAATATTGCACTTGACATAAAACATCTGCGGGCGGGCCGGGATCGAAGTCGTCCTGGAGTTGCCCGGCAATCGTAAGGCCGGGGGCGACGATGAGAGCCCGCTTGGCCTTGAAGGCAAACGGGGTCAGGGTGATGCAGCCGGACTTGCCGCAACCGACGGGCAGGACAATTCCGACCTCGCGGTCGCGGGAGTCGCTCGGCGGCGAATTTGACCATTTCCGCATAGGCTTCGCGCTGCGGCGTACGGAGACGGTCGTTTTCGAGGACGTTGGCCTCGCGGGTCTGAAACGGATTGTTGTCTGCCATTTCAGGCTGCGGCTCGCGGCGCGGACTCAGGGTGTACCTGGTCAGGTTGGCCGGTGCGCGTCCGGCGCCGTGCGGTTTCCGATTCAATGCGCTGCTCAAGCGCTTCGAATAACGGGCGGAGGTCGAAGCGGTTGGGCCGCCCCTTGCGCGCGGTGCGCACGAGCAGCCTTTTTTGCTCCAGCGCCTGGGCGTAGCGGCGCGCCATTTTCACGGACACGCCCATGAGCCTTGCGAGCTTTTTGTAGGACGGGAACGGCGCC
This sequence comes from uncultured Pseudomonadota bacterium, assembly GCA_963805995.1. Classification (GTDB taxonomy): domain Bacteria; phylum Desulfobacterota; class Binatia; order Binatales; family Binataceae; genus JAJPJA01. Next base: position 3,245 of record CAWDWL010000019.1, read on the forward strand.
CCCTCCCCCCACTTGAAGCGCATCAGGTGAATCACGAACAGCGCTTCGCCGGAGGTCAGTGAATAGGGCGTGAGTGTGCTGTAGTAATCGAGGAAAGGGCGCACTACGGCCACATATCCTTTTTGCGCCAGGTCCGGAGTCCAGGCTTTCGCGGGCGAAAATTTCGACGCCGCGGGCTCGGCCGCCTCAGTTGAAGCGGCAATAGTCAAAGTGGTATCGCTCATTGAGCAAACCTCCAACGAGATAGAATTTTCCGTGGAGGCGGGGGGTGTCGGACCCCCTAGGAGGTGGTGTCGAACCACGTCTAGCCGCCGGGCCGCCCCCGGATGTACGAGGTAAATTGTAGCACCGTCGGACCGCGCCGCAACTACGCCTTGTCCAGGGCGCCCTTCGGGTGTTTCATGGTTGTGTGTGCTTCAAGTGGGGTTAGTTCGGATCTCTTCGTTTAGTTATGTCTGGCCGTAAAGACCCTCCCCGCGTATGGCTGGGGTACTGGTCGTTTCTGGGGAGACGGACTGGACACTGATTTCTGGACTTCGGGGCCGAAATAATTAAGTTTAGTACTGGGTGTCGAACCACGGTGGCCATTAAACCGGTCCCGAGGTACCCAAAAGCCGTCGCCGGATCCATCCGGTGACGGCTTTTTCTTCCGCCCTCCGCTGCTAAAAACCGCCCCTGCCCTTTCCACGATTTCGCAAAGTTGAACTGCGGCGAGCCTTCATCCACAATCACCGCATCCCGCTGCGCTTCCGACAAATGCCGGCGCATTCGTCTATGCCTGAAAGATCAGCCCCTTCATAAGAGGTGGACTCTGACAAAGGTCGCTCCGCGCCTGTTGTGACGCCGCGGAGCGCGTTGGCCATCTTCTCGCTCATTCCTTCACCGAGTTCGATGGCGGGTTTCTGCCCGTCGCGGCTTTGCAGTGCCTTCGAGCGTTTAACGCTCTTCTGAATTAACAGCTAACACTAGGAACCGGCAGGACCGTTCCTCAGATTGCCGTATTCTCGTGAGCGCCATCCACGGGGTCGCGCCAAACGGGACTTTTTGACGTTAAGGAAAAGGCAAAGAACCGTTTGTTCCCTGCCCATATCGACGTAACACAAAGGAGGTTACGTCTGCCAGGGATCAGGGCAGCAACCAAGCACTGGTGCACGATCTCGACGCGGAGCAGCCTGATCTCATCTCAGAATGATCACCCTGGCCAGATCCCTTGACGTTGAAACTAGTGGACATATTGCGGCTGGGGTCTTGGCAGCTTAGGAAATTATCGTCGCTGGCCTAGCTAACGCCAGACCTTGTTCGTGGCACGGGCCTGTTCGGTCAGCCAGGCCGATAAAGCTCGATACCCCTGACGCCTAACGCCGTGAAATCGTCTCGCATATCACTTTCGACCACCTTTCGCCTCTAATGATTTTTAGGGTTCTGATTGCCTGCTTAATTTATACTGAGCATCGATGAATAGCTTTCTCTTGACTTAGATGATTATCTAGTGTCAATCTGCTACAGAGCGCACAAATAGTCGGGATGCTGTCGACGATGCGCTGATGAACTAATCTTAGATTTTGCCCGCAAGTGCTATCGACAAGATGCTAAAACAGAAAGCTGAACTTTTATCTTTTCTAGCCGGCGCGCTCTTTTCACTTGCAAGCTCCACGCGGGCATTCGCGCATGAACCACATGTGTGCCCCCCAGGAATCAATGATACGCCCGCACTTGCCGCGCATCTGGACCAGCATGACCTCATAAAGATGCCCTTCAGCAAGGTCTTTGCGGCGGGGCAAGTGCTCTTCGTAACAAATTTCAACGCGTGCGACGGCGCCGGCCGGCCCGGCACCAACGGTGGATTGATGCCGCGCACTTCGGACCCTTTGACCGGACCCCGCTTCACGCGAGTTTCTGCTCCGGAGGCCAACTCCTGCGCCGGCTGTCACAGCCAGCCTCAAGCCGGCGGCGCCGGCGACTTCGTGGCAAACGTATTCGTGCTCGCACAGAACCTGATCCCGGTCAGCGAAACCATCCTCAACCCGGATTTCAGCCAGACCTTCCCGGAGCGAAATACCCTGGGAATGTTCGGTTCGGGCGCGATCGAGCTGCTGGGAAGAGAAATGACCCAGGACCTCTCGACGCTCAAAGCGCAGGCCATCAGCCGAGCCGCCGCCATGGGCAATGACGTGTCTGTTACGCTCCTCACCAAGGGAGTCTCCTTCGGTTCGCTCACCGCTCATGCCGATGGTTCAGTTGATACCAGCGGGGTCGTTGGAATCGATCCCGATCTGATCATCAGGCCGTTTTCGCGCAAGGGCGCAATGCGCTCGGTGCGCGAATTCAGCGTCAACGCCTTCAACCAACATCACGGGATGCAGGCGGTTGAGCGCTTCGGATTGGACACCGATCCGGATCAAGACGGCATCACGAACGAGTTGACGATCGGGGATATTACCGCGGCTTCTGTGTTTCAAGCGGCGCTGCCGGTACCGGTTGTGGTGCGCACACATAAAAACGAAAGGACCGTAGGTCGCGGCGAACGACTCTTTGCGGAGGTCGGGTGCAACGGGTGTCACGTCCCGGCCTTGCCGCTCAACAATGCGGTGTTTTGCGATCCTAATCCAGCCAATCCGGCAAGCGGTCCGTTCAAGACCTTTAACGACACTTCTCAGTCCTTCTGCTTTGATTTGCGGCAGACCTCCGGGGTTGCGGACAACGGAATGGTGCACGCGTACACCGACCTCAAGCGTCATGTAATCTGCGACGCGAACAAGCCGCACTACTGCAACGAACCGGCTTCTCCCCTCCAGCCCGACGATAGTGCGGCGCCACTGCCGCGCGACCAGTTCCTGAGCGCGAAACTGTGGGACGTCGGAAACTCGGCGCCCTTCGGGCATCGCGGGGATCTCGACACGATTTACGCCGCAATCGTCGCCCATGGTGGTGAAGCGACCATTTCGGAAGCGCAATTTGAAGCGTTGCCGAACTCCGACCAAGCGGCTATCGTGGCATTTCTGAAAACGCTGGTAATGCCCATTATCAAAAACGATCCCAATCCCCAACAATCCGGTTCGCCTTCGTCCTGAACTTGCTGACCCATCGCTGCGCGCCCAGCTCATCAGGGCGGACGGGCAGAATATCGATTGGCGACTGATCGGCTTGCCAAATGGCATTCGGGCCAGCCGCTTCGCGCCGGTGAGCCAGTCGAATGCTTCGCTGTAGGCCTTCGTACCTTGGTGCGCCAGGGTTACTCTAAATCTCCTTCAGCAAGCCAAACATATGATCCCAACCTGCTCCGCACTGAAAGACAGTGCCTCACCGGAGACCGAACTGCTGTAGCTAAATACCGGCGCTAGCGATCACTCCCGAGAACCCGATATCGGGTCTGCTTGTCGTTGCGTATCCCGCGTGAGTAATTGCTGCGACACGGGTAACCAAATTCCCTCCTGATGCGCCCCTCGCGTGTGAGACCACGCTCAAGGAATACAAATCGATTGGCCACGACTTGGCCCGGGATATTTCGATGAGGAGCGGCCTCGAACGCCAGCTATCGTCGAACCATTCTTGCTGTTGACGAGCTTGTTGGTTCGCAGTGGAGCGTAACCATCTCAACTTGCTGTTCGAGCGGCAAGAGGGCGCCCGCGCAACCCTCGTCGACACCTTAACTGCGCAGCCGTCAAGAAGGAGAGGCCGTATTCGGGTGGTCGGAAAGTAGTTTTTCCGGCAGTACAGACTCGCTTGGCTCTTTGTCGTCTCGCAGGCCTAGAAAGACGGGCTGCCGCAACTTTTGGTCCGCTGTCCATTCCTGAAATGCGATCTGCGCGACCAGCCGCGGCTCAAGCCAGGTCACGTTCTTCTCTCGAGGCGCATCAACGAAAGGCGAGCTGTTGCGAATGAGTGGCCGAAACACTTTCGCGAGTTCGGCGAGCGTCTCTTGAGAGAAACCGTACCAACTTTGCCGACAAAATGGAGGTCTTTGTCGCGGTAGGCGCCAAGTAGGAGGGCACCCAGATCCAACGCCTGTCCACAATGGCACGCGCAAAGGCGCCCTCCCGATAGTTCGGCCCGAGAACTTCCCTCCCCTTGGATCAGGCGGCTTGCGCTGAATGACTGCGGGACGATCACCTGACGTTTGATTCCAAATGGAAGTTGGAGCTGAACCAGTTCGCGAGGATGCCTCTCCCTCCTCAGTTTAAGTAGAAGTTCCGGTACCCAGCTTCGAAGCGCTCGAAAGCACACGCGTATGGCAACCAATACTGAGCGTGATCAGACGACGCCTTCGATTAACGCCGCTGCGGTGATGGACGACCAGACGAGCGCGGGCGCTACAGGCCCGGCATCGGAACCTGTCACGCTTCAGAATCACTTCACGCAGACCGCCGAAGAACCGCAACGAGCGGTAGCACCGGCCATAACACAGTCGGCAGCAACCCCGCCTCCTTAATTCCACCGATCTCCGCCCGCATCGGCAGAACAATCCAACTGAGCTGGTTCCACTGAATCTTCCGAATCATCGAACTCCGGCAAGACGGATGCCATGGTCGCCCAGACCAATGGCTCCATCCCCGAATCGGGCGCGGATTGAAGCGATTACGGTTTCGATGATTCCTTCCGACGACCTGGCCGGGGACGCCGGGCGTTGCGCCGCGCTGCGGCTCTCTTCTCGCGGCTTTCGATCGAGCCGCCCTTGCGCCCATTTTCTCGATTTGCCAGGTTGTGACGCAGGGCAGTATCGTCAGGAAGGGCAAGACGCCGGCGTTGGAGCTCCTAAGCCACGCTGGGCATGAAGGCGACTTAAAGAGGATTGCGCGCTTTCAGTTGCTTCAACGAGGGAAGCGATCTTGTGCACGATGTGATTCTCTCATCTGATCCTCTTTGCCAGGCTAGCGACTACCGTAACCAGTTCGGCTGGTTGTATCGGCTTGGGAACGTGCATCTGATAGCCCGCTGAGAGTACGCGCAGCCGGTCTTGAATTCGAGCATAAGCAGTCAATGCAGCGGCGGGGACATCTCCGCCGCTTTGTGCGTTACGGGCGCGCACTCGGCGTATAAATTCATAGCCGTCGACGTCCGGCATTCCGATATCAGCCACCAACACGTGCGGCCGCCATTCGTCCATAATCTTTAGTGCTTCGCTTGCACTTGCCGCTGTTCGGACCTCTGCTTGAGCCTGCGTGAGGATCGCGGAAGCGACCTCGCGAGCGCCAGTCTTCGTCGTCCACAACGAGGACCCTCAAATTCTTAAGGGACGGCGCGGCCGCTGATGATTTATTCCGCAACTGTTGGATGAGTGTTCCTTCGCTCAGGCGAGTCCGATGGCACCGGGCGCAATCATCGTGGGTAACCGTATGGTGAAGTGGCGCCGTGTCCTGTACCTTTGCTATCAACCCAAACGGTGCCGCCGTGCAGCTCTACCAGGCTGCGCACAATGGCCAGACCCAATCCCAATCCGGAGCTTTGACGGTTAGTGCCGGAATCGCCTTGACGAAAGCGATCAAATACGAAGGGAATCAACGATGGCTCAATCCCAATTCCCGTGTCGCTAACGAAAATCTCAACGTGAGAGTCGATCCGCTCCGAATGGATTTGAATGCGTCCGTCTTTGGGCGTGAATTTAACCGCGTTGGAGAGCAGATTCCAAAAGACTTGCCGCAAGCGATCAGGATCGCCTGCCATTGGGCTCGCTGCAGGGTCGAGCAGGGCTGCAAACGAATCTCCTTGGCGTCTGCGGCGGGCCGCACAGTTTCGATCGCGGTCTCCAGCACCTCGATGAGTCGCAAGGGCCGTATATCCAGGCGCAACCTTCCGCTAATGATGCGGGACACATCGAGCAGATCGCTTATGATTTGGTCTTGCGCCTGGGCAGCCGCGATATATCGCATCAAGTGCCCGGGCAGTCTTTTTCTCGTCCAGCCTGCCGCCACTGAGCAAACCGGCCCAGCCGACAATCGAATTCAGCGGATTGCGGAGTTCGTGAGAGACCGTCGCGAGAAAATCATCCTTCAGCCGGTTGGCCTCTTCCGCGTTTCGGCGGGCCGCTTCGGCCTCGTCCATCAGTCGCTGCCGTTCCTCCTCTGCCTGTTTTCGTAGCGTGATGTCACGGGCGACTTTCGATGCCCCGATGATTCGACCCTGGGCGTCTCTGACCGGAGAAACCGTTAGCGAAATTCCTACTCTCCGCCCGTCCTTCGTTTGCCGGATGGTCTCGAAATGATCGACCTTTTCCCCGCGACGGATATGCGCCAGGACGTCATCTTCTTCCGAATGACGCTCGGCGGGATGATAAACGTTATGTGCTGCCCGATGGCCTCGGCGGCGCTATATCCGAAGATTTTCTCGGCGCCGTGGTTCCACGACGTGATGATGCCCTCAAGAGTCTTGCTGACGATGGCGTCGTCTGAAGAATCGACGATCGCCGCAAGGCGTTCGCGATCCTCGTGCGCCCTTTTTCGTAGTGTGATGTCACGGGCGACCTTTGAAGCGCCGATAATTTGACCCTGAGCGTCTTTGACCGGCGAAACGGTGAGCGAAATGTCCACTTTTCGCCCATCCTTGGCTTGCCGCACGGTCTCGAAGTGATCAATCTTTTCGCCCCGACGAATATGCGCCAGAACGTCATCTTCTTCCGCGTGTCGCTCGAGCGGGATGATCAATCTTATGCTCTGACCGATAGCCTCCGCGGCGCTATACCCAAACATTTTCTCGGCGCCGCGGTTCCACGACGTGATAACGCCCTCCAGGGTCTTGCTGACTATGGCGTCATCCGAAGAATCTATGATCGCCGCCAGAAGTGCGCTGGTAGCGTCAGGTTTTAATTCGGCCATCTTCACAGGATTTCCCAGAGCACACAGAGACATTTTACTCAATCCGGGCATTCACTGTCACAATATTTCTACCCGATCCGCACCATATAGGACGATTATAAAATGCGAGAATAGGGTATGCCCACGGTCCCCATTACCTGATGGCCTGAGTTCAGAAGGTGACCTGCCCATTTGTAGGACGGCCCTGGGATTACTGCCTCGATGCTCTGTAAGCTTTGAGAAAGACGACATCTTCTTCGCTCCTGGTATCCTTCCCCACTTCTCGATCGCGAATCCGCCGGCGAGGCGGTGCAACCTACTCGGAAGAATCCGCCGCACAGAAGCCGCGCCCGGCTAGACGACGGTTCTATTTCCTTGCCCGCAACGATTGACCGACGACAACGTCGACGCAACCGAGTGCCAAGACCCATCCCATCCGAGGTTCGCCCTACCTAGGGTACTGGGCAGATTCATGGTCGGGTCGCATGGGGGCTTTTTTCTCGAAGAAGAGCGATGGCGCCAGTACGCTCGCGAAGCGGCGCGCCAGGGGTCAACTTGGAGGCGGTGGACGCACCCGCCGGCGAGATGGTCGTGGTGCTAGGCCCGGGATGGCCTGGGATCCTGGTGCATGAGGCGGTCGGACATGGCTTGGAGGCCGACTTCAACCGCAAGAAGACTTCGAGGTTCAGCGGGCGCATCGGCCAGCGCGTCGCCAGCCAACTGTGCACGGTGGTGGACCACGGCACGATTCCCAATCGCGATGGCAGTCTCAACATCGACGACGAAGGCACTCCAATGCGACGCAACGTGCTGATTAAAAATGGCATTCTGCGCGGCTATCTCCAGGATCGCCTTAATGCGCGGCTGATGGGCATGAAGCCCACCGGCAATGGGCGGCGGGAAAGTTTCGGTCATATCCCGATGCCCCGAATGAGCAATACTTTTATGCTGGCCGGCGACAGCACCTAGAACTCGCGAGCATCGGGGTTGGCAATTGCGGCAAGAATGGCCAGTCGGTGCCGGTCGGCTTCGGCATACCCACGGTTAGGATTGACGGGCTGACGGTCGGCGGAGCCCGGCGGCTTGACGCGCATTACTGACGGTAATCAGCTTGCATTCAGTCCATATA
>CAWDWL010000020.1:0-177643 GCA_963805995.1 uncultured Pseudomonadota bacterium
ACATATTCTAGTAATCTATAGATTAATATAGTAAGTCTGACGCCGATGTCAAACAACAATCCAAGCGTGACCATGTTCGAGCACTTCGCGGCCGTCGCGAAGGCCCTCGGAAACCCCTACCGGCTGCTCCTGCTGCAACTGCTGGGCCAAAGCGAGACTGCCGTGGAAGTCTTGGCGGAACGAGCTGGATTGACGGTCGGCAACGTCTCGCAGCATCTCCAGCGATTGCGGCATGCCGGCCTGGTAGTGGCGCGAAAGGAAGGGCAGAGGGTGCTCTACCGGCTGGCCGACGACGCCGTCCTGGAACTGCTTGGTGGGCTGCGGAAAATCGCCGAAAACAACCTCGCCGAGGTGCGGCAACTCATTGAGAGCTACTTTCTCCAACGCGACAGCCTGGAGCCCTTGTCGCGCACCGAACTGCTACGGCGGATACGCGCGAAGGAGGTCGTGATCCTCGATGTGCGCTCGCCCGAGGAGTTCTCCGCCGGCCATCTGCCCGGCGCCATCAATATCCCATCGAATGATCTGAGGCGGCGGCTCAAGGATCTGCCCTCCGGCCAACAGATTGTTGCGTACTGCCGTGGTCCGTACTGCGCACTTTCATATGAAGCCGTGGCGGAAAGTCGAAAGCACGGATATCAGGCATTGCGCCTGGAGGATGGTTATCCGGAATGGAAGGCTGCGGGCCTACCGGTCAGCCCATCAGCCGCAATGAGGGCGAACATCGATAGCCCTCCCTCAGGGGAGGGCTATCGATGTGTTCAGCTACGTCTCCTAAAGAGACATGTCACTGACCCTAACGGCTACACCTCCGCGGATCCGCCATGCTGCCGAATTCATATTTAGCGGTGACCGCCGCCATGGAATCCGCCGCCGTGGAATCCACCGCCATGGAATCCATGTCCACCGTGGAATCCACCGCCGTGAGCGATGTTAAAACCACCACCGTGAAACCCACCGAAACGATTTGCACCATTGCCCCATCCACCCCATCCACCCCATTCCACCATACCCCATCCACCATGACCCCATCCACCATGATCCCAACCACCCCAATGGCCCCAATCGTCATGGTCCCAATCATTGTGATATGGCCAACCGTAGCCATAACCACCGTAGGAAGGATAGACCCCGCTGCCGTAGCCGGAACCATACCCGTAACCAGAAGGTCCGTAGCCATACCCGGGTCCAGCGAAGCATCCGGCCAAACCAAGCACCGAGACGACAATCGCAGCTAACATCACCATTCTAAACTTCATGGATTTAATGCGTCGGCAGGCGGGAGAATGGGAGCGGAGCGGGGACTAAGTCGCGAGGCTTGGCGACCGCCGCGCCTGCATTCAGGGCGCCGACCGGCGTCCCTGTTACACAAATCGGTTAGTTGCCAGGTAATCCGAACAGCCGCCTCTTTGGAGCGTCGCTCGCCTTAGAGCGCGGTTCGGACGATTCAGTTACCCAGCATCAATCACTGATTGATGATACCTCCTGTTATGATAGACGAGTTCGGCTTGGTTACGATTCAAGGCGCGGAGGCGCGCGCCTTGTCTGCACATTATTTATCGACATGAGCGCGATGGATTGAGGCGGACTATCAGCCGGCCCGCATCAACAGGAAGCAAACAACGCCTCCTCAGGCCAAACGCCAATCGCGATACCCAGCGGATGCACCCTTCAGGAAGGCAGGCGGTTGATGCCATCCAGGGCTGCGATTTTGTAGCATTCCGCCAGGGTCGGATAGTTGAACACCGCATTGACAAAATAATCAATGGTGCCCTTCAATCCGATCACAGCTTGTCCCACGTGAATCAATTCGACTGCCCCATCACCGATAATGTGCACGCCCAGCAGTTCGCGGCTCTCGCGATGGAATAGCAGCTTCAACATGCCGGTAGTGTCGCCGATAATCTGCCCGCGAGCGCACTCGCGATATCGGGCCTTGCCGACTTCGTAGGGGATGCCTTTTTCGGTCAACTGCTCCTCGTTCTGGCCGACGAAGGAAATTTCGGGAATCGTGTAGATTCCGTACGGAAACATCTCCGGCGCATGCGTGGCGGCTTGTCCAAAGGCGTGACATACGGCGATTCGCCCCTGCTCTCTGGAGGTGGAAGCGAGGCTGGGAAAGCCAATCACATCTCCGACCGCATAGATGTGCCCGACCGCGGTCTGATAAACGCGGTTCACCTTGATGCGGCCGCGCGCATCAGCGGTCAATCCGACCGCGTCCAGGTTGAGGGTGGCGGTCGCACCGTTACGTCCCATACTGGACAGCGCGCGGTCGGCAAGAATCTGTTTGCCGCTGGCCAGGATGGTTTTTACCTGGGGCTCTCCTCCCTCCTGGCACAATTCGATCGACGTCACCGTTTCGCCCAGTCTCAGGGTGACCCGTCTCTCGCGCAGATGGTAGACCAGGGTGTCGATAATCTCGGCATCGACGAAGTCCAGCAGCCGTGGACGCATATCGACCAGCGTCACCCGCACGCCGAGCGCGGCGAACATGCTGGCGTATTCGCAGCCAACCACGCCGGCGCCGAGCACCAGCAAGGTTCGCGGCAACTGCTCGACCTCCAGAATGTCGTCGCTGGAAAAGACAAAGCGTCCATCCAGCGGCATGCGCGCATCACGGACCGCCGCGGTGCCGACCGCGATAACAATCCGCTCGGCGCTAACCCCTTGTTGACCGTGCCCGGAGCCCGAATCCAGCCGCAAGCTGTGTGGATCCGTAAAGCTGGCGGTCGCGTTGACCATTTCAACTCCATTGCGCAGCAGTTGATCTTTCATCACGTCGATTTCATGACGCACCACCGAGTCGACGCGAAAGAGCAGATCGGGCAGCGTGATTTTTTCCTTGACCCGATAGGACTCGCCGTAAATTGCATGCTCCCGGTAACCGGAAAGATAGAGAATCGCTTCGCGCAGAGTCTTGCTGGGAATGGTGCCGATATTGACGCAAATGCCGCCGACGAAGGGCCTGCGCTCGATCAGGATGACGCGTTTGCGCAGCTTGCTGCCCTGGATGGCGGCGTGGTGACCGGCCGGCCCGGAACCGATCACCGCGAGGTCATAATCGAACTCCCGCATAGGTTTCCTTAATTAGCGCAGTCGCGCGGTCAATTCATCGCGAAGCCGATCCGCCCTCGCGGCACAGTGCTGGTCCAAGCGGCTGTGAATGGCCGTGCCAGGTGTTTAGGTACGCCAAAGCGGAGACCCGATTCCTGATCAGCGACAGATGGCGGACCGGTCGCGGCGCCGTGGAACTCATCGGTGAGGAGAAGAACGACTCGATCACCATCGTGGCGTCAATGACCATCGTTTGCGGACGATCGACCTTGTAGTTGGGATCGCACTGAACTGCCAGGCCCTGGGGACCAACGCCTGAGTTGGCGGCCACGCAAACGTGGGCATCCTGAACGATCCCCACGTCGATGCCGCGCCACATGGCTGAGCATAACGCATGCACCACCGATCGCGGCCCGAGGTCGGGGCTTTTGACCACGATCGTGGTGCGCGCCAGACGTATCGCTCGAACCATGACGTCGGAGCAGGTTCCCCAGTCAGACGAGCAAGTAAACCAGGGCCCCTCACTGACCGGCTCGTGAGCCCAGGTTGCCTGATCGATCGCCGGTCCGCCAAGCCCGCTGGCGAACAAAATCAGCAACGCCGCGGCTGCCAGAGGATGGCGGTCAGGAACGTGACCTCGGATACCGGTGTTTGGTTCAGCCATGACCGTATTGCCGCTTCATCTGGATTCGAGACATCGTATCCATGACCCGCCGCGCATCGCCCAAATCACTCCAGTCCAGCCCCGAGACCGGCAGTACGGCGAGGTTCTTGAGCTTGGCCAGTACGCTGCGGGAAAAGTCAGTGGGCTGCAGCCGGGCGTAAACCGTTTGGATAGCTCGCGCTTCGTATTCGGTATCGAGTGCGGGCAGCACGGCGCCAAAGGCACGATACAGTGCCGGCATCGTCTCCTCGATGACGCCCAGAAGGGTCTGGGCGCGGGCGATGGTGACGAAACTGTTCCAGAAACATCCGCGAGCCATCAGTTGTTGAGCAAGTTCCGCGGTCGGCTTCTCCCAAAAGCCCTGAACCGGATAGATGGATTTGTCCACTTTGGTCGCCCCGGCCCCGGGCTCGATCCAGCCATAGCCCGTTTCGGGGGCGTTGGGCGGTATGCCCAGAAGAACGATGAGATCATGCTGGCTGTTGACCGCACGGAAAGCGCGCTCCACGTGCCGCATGAACAGGCGGTCATCGCTTACGTAATGGTCGGAAGGAATCAAGGCGACGGAGGCCAGGGGCGACCGGATGCTCAGTCGCAGCAAAGCATAAACTATGGCCGGCGCGGTTCCCCGGTTGGCCGGCTGAACGATTAGTTGCCGTGGCGGCAGGTGCGCGACGATCGGAGCATAATACTGTTCCTGACTACGCGTCAGGGCCGTGACCGTGTGTTGGCTGTCGACAATCAATGAAGCCCGTTCCAGCGTCTGTTGAAGCAGGCTGGTTCGCCCGATCAGACGGCAAAATTGTTTTGGCGTTGCGCGTCCGGTGAGTTGGCGGGTATAGAGCGACAAACGCCGTCCTTCGCCGCCGGCCAGAATCAGCGCCCATCGTGAACGGTTGAGATCATAAAAGTCCATGAGCATGCCTTCCAGGGATTCACCAATCGCGGCCATCCGGACCGGCGCTCCCGCACCGATTCACTGGCCTGTTTCAGAATGTTCAGCGACAAACGACGAGTGACATCGGGCAGCACACGGCAAATCGCAAGCGATGCGCCGGGCTGCGGGCGATCAAGCGGGGTCGGAGTTGTCAGGCGGCGGGGGTGAAGTGCGCTGGTGTATGAGCCAACTCTCTATCGCCCCGGGAGTCACTCGCGTCATCGCGCGCGGGGTCAGGCCGTGCGGACTCGCCAGCACAATCGGGATCAGTCCCACGGCGTAGTGCGCCGGCAACTTGGCGCCGCGCGGGCTGACCTCCTCGGGCGCGTAACGTGACAGGCTGTGATGCGGGCCGACAAATGTGGCCGCGGAGGGCACGGGGAACGGATGCTGAAGTTGCGCGAAGCTCAACAGACAAAAACACCCGGCCGCCAGCAACGCGGCCGTGGTGATGAAGCGTCTTTGTCTTGCTAAGGTCATTGCATCGCGCGTCCCTTGGCCCTTAGACGTCCTGGGACAGGATTGTATTCGATCGGCGCGCTGAGCCAAAACAGCGGCAACTCCCGGTCCAACTACTCAGGCGGTCTCTTGGTTTTGCGCAGGGCCTGCTCGACGCCCGGCATGCGCTTGGGGCCGCGTCCCTCGCCCCTGTCCCATTGCGCATATTCCTGTACGCGGGTGAGGAAATGATGTGAATGCGCGTTGCGGACGGCGGTATGGAAGCCCATCTCGTCCTGCGCGTTATTGATCGCAAACTTGAGCATTCGCAAGGTGAAGCCGTCGGTCTCGGCGATACGCCCGGCAAGCGCGAGCGTTTCTTGCTCGAGCTCGGCGCGGGGAACGACGAGGCTGGCGAGTCCCGTCCGCAAGGCCTCCTGCGCATCAAAAAAGCGGCTTTGGAACAGAATCTCCTTCGCCTTGCGCACGCCGACATCCCACGGCGCGGAAAAATATTGTGTAATCGATGGCAGGAACATCGCGTCGTCGGCGGCAACGATGAGGTCCATCGCCGAGGCGAACATATAGCCGCCGAAGATGCAGAAACCCTGCACTTGCGCGATGGTTGGCTTGGGCAGGTCGCGCCATCGCAGGGTGTTTTCCAGGAACAGCTCCCACGACCTGATATGCCGATTCTTTAATCCCTTGGTATTGTAGTAGCTATCCGGATTATCCTTTTCGTCCGGCGTACCGAGGTCGTGCCCGGCGGAAAAATGCTCGCCCGCACCGGCCAGGATTATTACCTTAACCTCGCTGTCCGCCACGGCTGCCTCAAAAGCGCGGTCGAGTTCTTTTAACAGCACGGTCGATTGCGCGTTGCGGTAGCGCGGGCGGTTAAGCGTGACGCGGCCGATCCGATCAAGCTTTTCGTAGAGCAACTGGCTATAGGGCATGTTAAGGACTCATGTTCTGCCGCAGTGCGCCGCGCCGATCAGCGGGGCGTGCGAATCCGGCACCCGGCTCCAAAGCCGCTGGCGCTCGCGGCGCGGATGGCAGGGGCCGACTGCGCTGGCTCCCTGCCACCGGCTTTTCGCATGCCGCAAGTCCTGTCCCCCGCGCGGGCCAATCAGTTTGGCGCGCGGCGGCCGCCGCGGACTACCTTGCCCGGCATCGCGCCGGTTGGCTGGCCATCTTGAAAGATCACCTCGCCGCTGACGATGGTGTGCTTGTAACCGTCCGCGCGCTGGACGAACCGCTTGCCGCCCGCCGGAAAATCGAAAACTATCTCTGGCGCATGCGAATTCAGGTTCTCGAAGTCGATCAGATTGAGGTCGGCCTTCAGACCGGGAAGCAGCGCGCCGCGGTCTTCCAGACCGTAAAGTAACGCGGTCTCACGGGTCTGGCGTTGGACCGCCCGCTCCAGGGGAATGGTTCCATTGCGGCCACGGTCACGCACCCAGTGCGAGAGCAGAAAGGTGGGCGCGCTCGCGTCGCAGATCTCGGCGCAGTGCGCGCCGCCGTCCGAAAGACTTACGATGTTAACCGGATCCATCAATAAGTCACGCAACGGGTCGAGGCTGTAGGAGCGGACATAATTGAATGGCCGGTAAACCAGTTCGCGGCCGTCGCGCTCGAGCATCGTATCGTAGTAAGCCGCCTGCAGGGACTTGCCCTCGCGCCGCGCAATCTCCTCCAGGCACATCTCGCGGACCGGCTCATAGTTGGGCGGGTCTCCCAAGGGAAACAAGGTCGCATATCCGGCCGTTGGGATATTGAAATGGTTCGAATCCTCCGCGGGCATCTCCGCGACGATGCGGGCGCGGACTTCCGGATTACGCATCCGCGCCACTCGCTCGCTCAGTGGCAGATGAGCAATAGCATCGTACGAGGGCAGACCGATCAGCGGATTGGACGAGGTCTCCAGTCCCATCAATTGACCGGGAGAACGCACCGCGAGCTGATTCACCAGCCGCGCTCCAGCCGCATTGGCCTGCTTCATGAACTCGAGCCGCCGCCGGATCCCGGGCCCGGTGGGGCCGTCGCCCAGCGCCGCCAGCGATATCGGCAGGCCCGTTTCCGTGGTCAGCCGGATCATCCATTCCATGCTCCGGTCGACGCCGGCCATATCGGAGATGACCTCGAACACTCCATGCCCGGCCGCGCCCAAAGCCCTGCCGATTGCGATCAGTTCCTCGACGCTGGCAAAGCTGCCGGGAACCAGTTCTCCCTCGCGGGTGCTATGCACCTTGGTGCGGGAGGTGCTCGCTCCTAGCGCGCCGGCCTCGATCCCCTCGCGGACCGCCGCCGCGATCCGCGCGATATCATCCGGCGTCGCCTGCTCGTTGTGGGCCCCGCGCTCGCCCATCGCATAGACCCGCACTGCGCAATGCGGCACCTGGGCCCCGATATCGATCACGCGCTTCATCCGCGATAGCGCATCGAGGTACTCGCCAAAGGTCTCCCATTCGAAGTTGATTCCGGCTGCCAGGGTCGCGGTAGGGATGTCCTCGACCGCGTCCATCAGGTTGAGCAGATATTCCTCCGACCCGCGCTTGACCGGGGCAAAACCGACGCCGCAGTTACCCATGATTACGGTGGTTACGCCATGCCAGCTCGAAGGAGTGACGTAGGGGTCCCAAGCCACCTGGCCATCGTAATGGCTATGGATATCGACCCATCCCGGCGTCACCAGCAAACCGCCGGCGTCAAGCTCGCGGCGGCCGGCGCCGGCTTTGCCGCCGACGCTGGCAATTACGCCGCCGTCGATCGCGATATCGCCGCTGCGCGCGGGCTGCCCGGTCCCATCAATGATTTTGCCGTTGCGTATTACGAGGTCGTGCATGGTCCGCTCTCCTTTTTCCTTTGTCCCGGCCCGAAACGACGGTGCGAAATCCGCCACGGTGCGCAAACACCTTGGCCTCTCTTCGCATATAGTCAGGTTCAGTTCAACTTATACGCCTTGGCGGCAGCGCCGGTCATGCTGATTTCGATCGCTTGCGCTCTTTGACTGGGCGTATCCGCTAGCTCCATCCTTATCATGTTCCGAGGTCTGGCTGGAGCATTTCTTTCTCGCGTCAGCATCGGTTTTTGCGGTTTCTCCTTTCGCTCTCGCCGCACATGGCCGGCGCGGGTCTTTTACCCAGCTTCAAGTTTCCCCTGCGGCGGCGCGGATGAGTTTGGCTCCGTCGTAACTGAAGCTTTTCTCCGGAGTTACGCATAAAATGACGCGGGCGGGTGAATCAAGCATCTGGAGCATGCCTTGCCGGGCGGGCTCGTTATCGGGAAAAGCCCGGCGGGTCACGAGGTCAAAAAACCAGTCCTTGGTGTTAGCATCGTGGTGAACGCGGCAGTGTCCCTTGATCGTGACCGCGACGCTCGCGTTGTTCGGGCGCTGATCCGATACCACCACGCAGACCCGGTGGTTACGCTTGACCGCGCTTACCCGGGGACGGCCACCGCCGCAGGTCATCCAGATTTTTCCGTCCTGCCACAGGTAGCCCATCGTCGCTCCGACCGGCCATCCGTCCCGAGTGCTCCAAATGAAGGTGCATTCGCTCTGACCGCCTAGGAGCTTTTCCTGATCTCCCGGATCCAGGGGAAAGTGCGCATCATCCAAAACACTCATTTGCAAGACCTCTAGTTAGCGATAGTCCTGGACAGATTGTGTCCCCAGGTGGTTAACCAGACTCGGGCGCTGATTTTTTCCTCATGCGAAGAAGGCGTCCGGAAGCGGCGGCCCCCACTGACAGAGCGCGTCGGCGGTATTCGCGGTGAAGCCGGCCGGATGCCGGGCCTGCAGCAGATCGCCATCGCTGAAGTGCTCGACCAGATGACCGGCGGGATCCCACCAGTAATCGAAGATCTGGCTGCCCAGCACGTGGCGTCCTACCCCCCACAGCAAGTTGTGATGCTGCTGGCGCATCCACTCATGACCCATCATCGGGACTTCGAATGACGAGTGGTGAATATGCACGCTCGGGCTTTCAAACAGGGCGACGGTATGGTGGTCAACCCATTCATCGCCACGGTCGCATCGCATGAAGCCGCCCACGGCCTTGTCCGGGATGCCGTGGTACAGGATATCAGAGGTAAGTAATCCCAGCGTCCGCTCATACCACTCCCGGCTGCGGCGGAAGTTGGACACGAACAATGCGACATGGCCCAGGCGCGCAATCTGCGCGGGCGCTTTCTCCGGCCGCTGGACCGCGCCTTTGCGTGGCTTGTCATGGGCGGTATTGAGAAGCAGCGCGGGCCGCATCGGCAGCGGCGCAACCGGCGCGATGCCATGTACCAGGTCGATGCGGAAACCGTCGGGGTCGTGCAGCGAGACGCGCTGACCGCCGCCGGGCCCCGCCAACGGCGACGGCGCCGAAGCTCCCGGCATCGCGGCGAAGCGGCGCAGTGTATCGGCGCTGTCGACGGCCAACGCAATCGCGACCAGCCTGGGATGCTGCGCACGTTGCGCGACGTAGAGGTACGATGCGGGCCCGGTACCGCGCAGATACAGGGATTGCTCGCCGCGCATCGCCGCGACCATGCCGAAGTCGCGAAAAAAGCGTTCGCCGGCGTCGAGGTCCGGATGGCCGTAAATGACGTGATGGATGTCGGTGATGCCTTGCACGATTGGCCTCCCACATTTTTCCGAGCAGGTGCGCTCACGGCCGCGCGGATTTTATCGTCCGGCGCGAACCTCGTCCCGGACCGGATTGCGCAGCACGCCGATACCCTCAATCTCCACCTCGACCACGTCACCGTCCTTCATATAAACCGGCGGCTTCTTGCCAAAGCCGACGCCGGCCGGAGTTCCCGTAGAGATGATGTCCCCGGGCTCCAGCGTCATCACCTCACTGAGGATGGTGACGAGGTTGGCGACGTCGAAGACCATATCCGCGGTACTGGCCGATTGTACAACCTGGCCATTGAGCCTCGTCTGGAGCCGCTGGCCGCGCCCGCCCGGGGGCAACGCGTCGTGGATAACAAACGCGGGGCCAAACGCCCCGGTGGAGTCGAAGTTCTTGCCCATGGTCCATTGCGGCGCCTTGAACTGATAGTCGCGAATCGACGCCTCATTGAAAATCGAGTAGCCGATCACGTGCTCGAGCGCGCGTTCATGGGAAATGTGCCGGCCGCCCTTGCCGATTACGGCGACGAGTTCGCCTTCATAGTCCAGTTGTTCGGAGCACAGCGGCCGGATGAGCGGCGCGCCATGGCCGATCAAAGTCGAGGCGTAACGCGGAAAAATAGTTGGATAGCCCGGCAATTCGTAAGGGCTTTCCTTGGCGTGATCGGCGTAGTTGAGCCCCACGCATATGATCTTGGGCGGACACCCGATCGGCGGAAGAAAGCGAATCGTGCTCGGGTCCAGCCGGTGGCCGCGGCGCTCAGCGGCCTCGCTACCGCTTCGCCGGGGTCACACTGTTGAACGGGTCGGTTTTGGTCGCCGGCGGGGTCAGCGCCAGCGATACCGGACTTTCCAGCGCGGAGCTGTATCAGCCGGTCGGCCTCCCGGTGGCGACGCAGACTGCGACCGCCACTTCCACGGCGACGTCGACGCCGACCCCGGCTCTGACACCGAAGCCATCCCCAACCGCGACCGCGACAGCCAGGCCAACTGCGACCGCAACCCAGACGCCGACGCCAACCGCTACCCAGACTCCGACGCCTACCGCGACCGCAACCTTGATACCAGGAACCCCGTTCATCGCCAGCATTCCCAAGGTGATTCTGGTCGGCGGCAGTTTTGTCGTGAAGGGCGCCGGCTTCACCGTGGGGTCGGTCATCAACTTCTTCGTTTCGACCCCGGGCGGCGCGGTCAATGCGGGTCCGCTGACGCCGACCGCGCGCAGTCTTCCGACCCAGCTCACGGTGACTGTCCCCACCACCATCACCGTCGCCGGGAAGGTTGTCCCGATGCCGCTGGGGCAGGGATTCGTTGACGTGGTCGTGGTCAACACCGACAAAGGCTTCCTGAGTTCCAACGCGGTCGGTGCGCTGCTTCAGGGTAACCCGGCCGCCGGCATCCCGAGCATCACCGGCATCAACGGCGTGCCGCTGGCGGCCACCAGCAGCGACCCCCGCTACGCGACCAACAACGTTGAGACGGTGGTGGCGCGCGGCAAAGTGGTGACGCTGGGAGGTATGGTCTTCGATACGGCCAATGGCGTGGCGGTCGATCTGTTCTGCGCCTGTTCCCCGCTGGGCAAAGTGGGTCCGTTCCTGTTTGGTCCAGGCAGCGCGGGACTGAGCAAAACTGCGATAAGCTTCGTGGTGCCGGCCACCGGGGCGATGGCGCCGGCGACCGGGCCGGGGTCATTCGTGGTGAGCAACAAAGGGCCTGATGGTCAGTACAGTAAGAAGAGCAACGCAGTCTCGGCGCCGATCGGCAGCGCGCTCACCATCCTGCCGGCGCCCAATGGCGTGATGCAGAACAAGAGCACAATCACGGTCAACGGCAGCGGCTTCTCGACCCTGACGGTGATCAACTTCTTCAACGCGCAAAGCGGCGGGGTGGCGAATCTTGGCGGTCTCGACCCGAAGACCGGTCTGGCCAAGATTCCGCTGACCATCGTCAACGAAGACAAGTTCACCTTCACGGTGCCGGCGGGGGCAGTCCCAGGTCCGATATACGTGCAGGCGCTCAATCCGCCGTTCGTGCCGTTCAGCAGTACGGGCAACGCTCCGGGTGGCGCGTTTACGCTGTGGGCGACTTCGACCGCGCTGGCGTCCTCGCCGAACCCGTCGACGGTTGGCCAGCCGGTGACGTTGACTGCGACGGTCACGCCGGCGACGCTGGCCGTGTCGGGAGCTCCGACCGGCACGGTGACCTTTAAAGACGGTGGGGCGGTGCTTGGTACTGGCACGCTGGCCGGCGCAAAGACGACCTTGCTGACCTCCAAGCTGGCCAAGGGCAGCCATTCCATCACCGCGGAGTACGGGGGCAGCGCGAGCTATTTTAGCAGCACCTCAGCGGCGCTGCCCCAGATCGTGCACTGAGCTTCGTGCAAACGAAAATATTTCTGTCCCTTTCCTTGTTCAAGAAAGGCCCAGGCAGAGCCGACACACAACGCGTCCCGACACGCATCTGGACCT
Source organism: uncultured Pseudomonadota bacterium (assembly GCA_963805995.1). Classification (GTDB taxonomy): domain Bacteria; phylum Desulfobacterota; class Binatia; order Binatales; family Binataceae; genus JAJPJA01. Next base: position 12,186 of record CAWDWL010000020.1, read on the forward strand.
GTATGGTTTCCACGAAGTGGTTGTACTGGTGCGCGAGCGGCGCTCTAACGCGGGCCGCAAGCGCATGTTTTCGGGAAATCGCGATTCGCGGCGGCGGCCGGCCACCCCCCTTCATGCAGCCTGGGCCATAAACCCCTGGCCTTCCGCCTGATCCAAAATTCTCCGGAGTCAGCCACGGTTGTGGGCACAGTTTCTTTCTACCTCCGGCCCGGCCGGCGATACCTGCTTGACAAGTTCCCGATCAATTTAGTAGCTACCTTTTCTGACAAGCGTTAGAATTCTTGTAGGGGCCCGAAAAAGCGATTCCTGGGTGGGGCGGCACATCCTCCACCGGCGCCAATCGGACATCGAAATGTCCTCCGGGAATATCCGCCTGGAGCGACAGGCCATAGCAAACAGCCGATCCTGACGTCATGCACGATGTCGTCCGTTTCTGACTCAGGAAGGTCTCACCGGTTGGGTAGCAGAGCAGCGCCTGGCCGCGGTCTTGGAGTCGAGGCATGTCTCGGAATATCGTTGCATTCAAAAAGCACCTACCCAAAAAGCACCTGCCATTATTGGCCGCACTGATTCTTTTCGCCTTCGGGGTGGCGCCGGCCCAGGCCTTCGATCCCGCCGACTACCAGGCTCTGGCAGACGCCACGAGCACTGCCACGATTGCCCCGGGTGCCGCGATAAATGCTGGAAACTGGCAACAATACAAGCAGTTTATTCCCGTCAGCTTGCAGTGGCTCTATGGCGGCAAATACCCCTGGAAAGTGCCGCAAGGAGATGACTATTCAATTGTGATCGGTCCGACGGTTTCGATCCCGGTGACCCATCAATTTGCAATCGATACCGAAAAATACTCCAATCAGGTCAAATTGGATCCCATGCCCAACGGCGGCTTCGACATCGAAGGGTATGTGGCCGGTTTGCCGTTTCCACATCCCGCTGGACCTGATGCGGGTATCGAAATTCTCTATAATTTCTATTATCACTACCAGCCTCACGTGCTTAAGAACTACTACCGTTCACTTACGATCGACAGATATCAGAACGAAAGCGCCACGGAGATTGTTGAGGTCTTCCATCGCCTTATGCACGTCAGCGACGTCAATGTACCAATAAATAATCCTTTGGCGGGAGGATATTTTCAGAGCGGGATTGACGAGGTCACTGTTCCTGAGCAATCGAAGTACACCACTGCGCTCACGCTGTTCCCGGACGATGTCAAGAAGCTGGAGGAGTTCTACGTATTCCTGCCCTCCCTGCGGCGCAGCCTGCGTTTATCGAGCGCGGCGCGCTGCTCTCCAATCCTTGGCAGCGACTATCTTAACGACGACAACCGCGATGGCTTCAATGGAATTCCGACGCAGTTCAAGGTGGCGTTGCTGGGAGAAAAGAAGATCATCGCCCTGGTCCATGAAGACCTGATCACGCGCCAGCAGCGCAGCAGTTTCACCAGCAAAGGGCTTCCGGGTTGGTCCAAGCCGGTTACCGGCAAGTGGGAACTCCGCGACGCATATTTGCTGGACATCCGCGCGCTCGGCAGCGCGGCCACCTCCTACTGCTACGGCAGCCGGGTGCTATACGTGGACAAGGAGACCAGCACGCCGCTGTTCGTCGACCTGTATGACAGCAGCCTCAAGCCCTGGAAAGTGACCGTTAACCGGTTTGGTCCGATTCCCGTAAACGATGGCTTCGGCGGCGCGGCGATTTCGCCGGGGGATTCGAATCCGACGATCTACGATATTCAGAACGTCCACGCGGGTCTGGTGTTTCAAAAGCAGGTGGCAGATGCCAATTCCGCCGTTCCCGCCCAGTACCTGGACGTGCAGCGCTACGCCACACCGGGCGGTCTTGCGCAGGTAATGAGGTAGGGGGCCGGCCCAACGACCGATGACAGCGCGCGCTAGCGGAGGACGTAGTATGACAGATTCGGGTAAGTTTATAAGTGCGGATGGACACGTAATGGAGCCTGCGGATCTCTGGACCAGCAGGATGGACAGTCGGTTTCGTGGGCGCGCTCCTTACGTCAAGGCCGGGATCGATGCCGATTATCTATACATCGAGGGGCTACCACCCTTTAGCGGGACGGATCTGATCGGCGGGATGGCAAACGAAAAAGCCGCGGGCAAAGCGATCGATAACCGCGAGCACAATCGCTATTCCGACATGCGTCCGGGCGCCCTGGATCCGGCGGCACGTTTGCTGGATCAGGACCTGGACAACGTAAGTGCCGAGGTCGTGTATCCCAACGCGGGAATGTTCGTTTATGCGGCTCCGGACCATGAGTACCGGCGCGAATGCCTGCGCGCGTACAACTCATGGGTCGCCGAGTACTGCTCCGTTGCTCCTGACCGCATAATCGGCGTGGCGATGCTGCCGGTAGGCGAACCGCAATGGGCTTTGGAGGAGGCCGAACGGGTACGCAAACTCGGTATCCGCTCGGTTTTGCTTCCTTCCGATCTTCCCAACGTTCCTTACGGAGACGAACGCAATAATCGATTATGGGCCGGGTTGCAGGACCTCGACATGATCGTGGCTTTTCACAACGCGGCGACCGAGCACTTCCGTGCCGACGCGTTTCCCAATGAGGCCGGCGGGACGATGGCATACACTGTCAGTCTCAAGATCGCGGGCCAGGTGCGGACGCTGGGAAGTCTCATCGCTTCAGGAGTACCGCATGCATTTCCCAAGTTACGATTCGTAATCGTCGAGGGCGGCATTGGCTGGGTCGCCGCGGTGCTGCGCTTGATGGATCATTGGTGGGAGGACCATAAGCGCTGGATGAAGCCGGCGCTCGACCATCCGCCCAGTTATTACTGTTGGCGCCAGGTACACTTTACATTCGAAGACGACCGCGCGGGTTTGATGACACTTCCGCTGCTGAACGCGGACCATCTGATGTGGGGCTCGGATTATCCACATACGGAAGGGACCTTCCCTCATTCCCGAGAGCAGATCGCCAAAGATTTCGCCCAATTGCCGGCGGATTTGACCGATAAAATCGTTGGGGGCAACGCCCGCCGGCTTTATGGATTGAGTTAAGCCGCATTCAGGCGTTCACTTCCTGCCCAGAGCGACGCGGCAGCGCGCTCCCGCGTGCGCCGCAAAGCGATCGGCGCGGGAAAGTATCAGTCGCCGCGCCGCTCGCTTTCTTTAGTTTCCAGGCTTAGGTGAATTTGCGCATAGAGATGGGGCTGCGCGCTGATCCGCGCTTGAGAAAGCGTGTTTGCTCCGGTATCCTCCATGGTCATGATTCGGAGATTGCCAGTTCGATCGTTTTGAAACGAAACACCTCAAAGTCGATCGCGACTTATAACGCGATCAAAAGCGCCGGAATCGATTTGATTGCGCGTCGCGGCTACGAAGCGGTGACACTGCGCCAACTCGGACAAGCCGCGGGAATCGAAGCAGGCTCACTCTACTATCACATCAAGAGCAAACAAGACCTGCTCTTTCGTATCCTCAAAGAAACTCTGGAAGTAGACTTCGCCGACCTGCAGAAAAAGGTGGGCGCCGCGGAAAACGCGGCGGCCCGCTTGGCTGCCTTTATAGAATGGTTCGTTAGAGGAATAATTGCGAAAAAGCAGACCTGTTTCCTATGGACCAGCGAAATAAGAAGTTTGAATAGCCCCAACTACCGGGTGATCGCGAAGCAATCGCGGATGTTCATGCAGTGCCTGGAAGATATCATCGGCGAAGGCTTCGAGGCCGGCTTGTACCGCGAGCCTGATATCGAAGGAGCAGCGTTTGCGATTTGGGGTCTTCTATCAAGTCCACTCATGTGGCTATACCCGGAGCAGCGCATTGACGTTGATGAAATAGTCGCCCTTTTTATACGGTTAAGTTTTCGATGTCTGGGGGCCGAGGCGCCAACGGCAGCCCATATATTGTTCAAATCCGGCCACCACGATGGTCCGCCCGCTCGAACGCGACCTGGAAAGCGTCAGCCTAAGTCCTCGCGAGGCAAGTTCAGTCTGCAAGATTAAGAGGGCGCACTCGCGTAGTACGCCCTTTCTGCCTAAGCGGCGTTCCCGGCATAAGCCGCCTCAACCGCGGGCGCTTTTTCGCTTCGCTGGGACTTTGGCCCCGCTCTTCCGAGCTTCGGAAAGACCAATTGCGATTGCCTGTTTGCGGCTTTTTACCTTTTTTCCCGACCGGCCCGATTTGAGCTTCCCCTCTTTCATCTCGTGCATGGCGCGATGGACCTTCTTTTGCGCCTTGGACCCATACTTCTTTTTGCTGGCTGCTTTTTTGGGCATAACACACCTCTTTCGCTTGCGCCTCCGCATTAACGATGGAGGCGGCTTCCGGATGGATCAGAAGCAAGAGTGCTGCCAGACGCGGCAGCCTGAAAGAGGGATGATCTTTTTGCGAACCCGGTAAAAGTGACCGATGATCCGCAAGTATTACACGACGAGCGAGAGCCGGAACTCAGCTCTGGCGGGCGATAATCTTTTGATCGAACTGCAGCGCGGTGCCGTCCGGATCCTCGAAGATACAGGTCAGCACTTTGTCGCCCTCGGCTCCGCCATAGGTGTCGGCGCTCATCTCGGTCGGTGCCAGGACGACTTTGGCGCCCGAGTTTTTTACGCGCTCGAAGCGGTCGCGGAGATCATCGACATAGAATGAAAAGTGGTGGATGCCGATTTGGTCGAGTTTCGAGGGCGTCCCGGAAGCCGTTCCGGGCGACTGTGACAGCACCACATAAATGGCCCACGAGCCATCGTCCCACACCAGCCGCGCGGCGCGCCGCTGATGGTCGGTGACGCCGCGCATCCCGCCCAACCGCTCGACCTCGTCGGCGACTACGCGGAGCCCGACCACGTCGCGATAAAAAGGCAGCGACTTATCCATGTCCCGAACGCCGATCGCGATATGTGATATTCCGCGCATGGCTGATTCCTCCATTCCCAATTAGGTACCACAAGATGGATTTGGAGTTCCATCATGGAACGGCGTTCCACCTTAACGCGGCGCGGCCAGGCCGACGAATTCGATGACGGTATTGTTGCCGAAGTTGGCCGTCCAGATATTGCCCGAGGCGTCGATCGCCGGTGCGAAGGGTTCGCTCAGACTCCCATCGGTATAGCCGGTCGAAGGAGTAATCGGCGCGCCCGGCGATGGCGCATCGCTTCCGGCCAGTTCGCTCAGGCTCTCGCCGTGATAGTTGGTCACCCACGCGTTGCCGGCGCCATCGATCGCGATACCACCGGGAAATTCGAGGCCACCGCCGAGATACCCGGTGGCGGGCGACAGCGGCGTTCCGCTGCGATTTAGTTCGGTCACGCTCTGCTGGTGGCGGCCAAACCCTTGCCGTCGATCGAGTTGATCGAGGGGATGCCGGCCAAGGCGGAACCCTGCAGCAACGCGTAGGCGAAGTTTGAAGCGGCGAAACCTTGTTAACCACCTGCACCCGCCTTACGCTAAAGATTGAAGATTTTGCAAATGGTAAGTGGTAGCGGGTAAAAATAGCATCTAAAGAGAAAGTAAGCAGATATTTAATTAATTAAATTTTGCCACTATTAACCCTAAACCGGTTCTTCAAAAGCGGAGCTTGCGCGGCGCACAGTACTTGTCGCCGCTCCATCGCCCTCAATTCGGACCAGGTGAAGACAGAATACTCCACGACCCGCGCAGTCCGGGACAATCGGCACTGTTTAGTTGTGAACGTGGTTCACGGACGCGCCAGATAATCGTTGAGCACGCGATGGAAATAGCGGATGCGGCGCTCCTGATGCGCGAGGTACAGACCTTTGAAACCGCCCGAGCGCATTCCCCGCTGCAGTTCGCCGGCCTGCGCCTCGTCCTGCGCCAACGCAATATGGGGATAGTTGGCTTCGTGCCCGTCCCCGAGTACGTAATGCTGATGAGCGGGCCGGGGCGGCGCGTCCTGGCCCGGACGAACCCGCACGAATTGCTGGAAGTCCCACAACATCTGCTCCGGGTCGCGCGGATGCGGCCGATGGCGGAAGAGCCAGAAGTGATGAGCGCTGATATTCAGCGTGATGTTGGGGAACAGGAAGTAGTGAAAATCATCGATTAGCTGATCATCGACCAGCCCGCCGACGTCGATGCCCTGTTTTGTAGCGCGCTCGCGCGCGGCCCCGATCAGCATCGGCCGCAGCTCCTTGACCCGTCCTTCCCACTCCGGTTTTGCCTCCAGTCCGTAAGCCTTGAGCATCATCCGGACGCCGGCGGTGAGCTGGTTGCGGTCGCGGTACCCGCGGCCTTGCGCCATGGCGTCGTCCCAGCGCGGGCCGGGTACGCCGACGCGGTACAGAATCCGGCTGTGGCGGCCGTAAAAGTCGATCGGACATCCGGCCGGAGTATCGTCACTCATGTCCATCAACTCGGGATGAATCCCCTGCAGATGATAGATTTCATTGAAGGAGTCCACCCCGACTTTCCAGTTGCACGGCCACTCCACCGTCCAGTCCAGGTTGAGGCGGAATTCCGATGCCCATCGATAGCCGCGTAGATGATCCATCACCGCGCCGGTCAAATACTCCGGCAGCGGTGGCGCGTCGGGGTCGAAGTTCACGAACACCAAACCCGCCCACACCTCGCATCGCACCTGCGGGATGCGCACGCCGCGGCCCGCCGGGTCGCCCTGGGGGAAATCGCAGGCGCCGTCGGGCGCGCTGATCAAGCGTCCGTCAAGATCGTAGCGCCAAAGATGGTACGGGCATTTGAAACTGTTGGCGAAACCGCCGCCCTCGGGCCGCAGGCGGCGGCCCCGATGCTGGCAGACGTTGTACATCGCCTTCACCTGGTCCGGCGCCGCACGCACCACCAGCACGGACTCGGGTCCGATCTCGAAGGTGAAGTAGTCGCCGACTTGCGCCAAATCGGCCAGCGGGCCGGCATACAGCCACACCCGCCGCCACATCCGCTCCCACTCCAGGCGCATGATCTCCGGCGAGAGGTAGCTTTCTTTGGGAATCAGCAGCGAATCCAGGTCCGGCTCCGGGCTCTTCTCCAGGATCGCCGGGCGCGCACTGTTTCTGACATCGGCGGACGCTGCCATAGAGGTCAATTCTCCTCCCCTGAGGTGACGGATGGTTCCGGATGACAATCTGGTCCAGCTTTCTGTATTGTGCAAGGCGCCATTGGCGACTGCGGTTGTTCGCCGGGACCATCGGGCGGATGCCGCAGCTTTGCAGCAGGAGGATTACGCTATGAAATTCGCTACCGCGCTGGCCTTCTTTCCCCCGGCCCCGTTCGATTCGGAACCCATCGTCCATTACGCGCAGGCCGCCGACCGCGTGGGATTCGAATCGATCTTCGTTCCCGAGCATGTCGCTATCCCGCACGACTATCAGTCGCGCTATCCCTACCGCCAGGAGGGTAAATTGCCCGGCGACGACGAGGATATGAACTGGCCGGAGCCGTTGCTGTGCCTGTCCTATGTCGCCGCCGTGACCAAAAGGATCCGGCTGGGAACGATCGTCATCATCCTGCCCCTGCGCCATCCTTTGTATATTGCCAAGGAAATGGCCACGCTTGACGTGCTCTCCAAGGGGCGCGCGATACTGGGTATCGGCAGCGGATGGCTCAAGGAGGAGTTCGAGGCGCTGGGGTTGGACTTTCACGTCCGCGGCAAACGCACCGACGAATCGATCCAGGCAATCCGGGCGCTATGGCGCGACAATCCGGTGAGCTTTTCCGGCCAGCATTTCAACTTCGCTCCGCTCAAGAGTTTTCCCAAGCCACTCCAGCCCAATGGGATTCCGATCTTCGTGGGCGGCAATTCGCGCCCCGCGCTGCGGCGCACCGCGCGCTATGGCAACGGCTACATCCCGGTTGGAATGGCGGCGGAGGCGGCGCCGATTTTCGCTCAGTTGAAGGCCGAATGCGCGCGGATCGGACGCAATCCCGCGGAAATCGAATTGTGTTGCCAGTGCGAACCGACCGCCGACGCCGTCAAGCGCTGCGAGGACTTGGGGGTCACCCGGGTGATGACCGGGGCGCCGCTGACCTACAACTATGATCAAATGACGCGCGACCTGGAGAAGATCGGCAACGATCTGATTGCGAAGTTCCCAGACCGGGGTTGAGGCGCGGCAGAGTTTCCGCGCCGGTGCGATCGGCGTGGGTACGCTAGCGCAACGCCTGGGTGAACTCCGATGCCGTGGTCACCGTTGCCTGGCGGGGGAAGACTTTGTCCACCAGCACGCGATGCACTTCGGCGTCGCGATCCGAGCAGCAGTCCTTGAGCACCACCAGCCGGTAGTCGGCGTCGGCGGCGTGGCGCAGGGTGGAGAGCACCACGCCGCTGGTGGCGATTCCGAACATGACGATGGTCTCGATGCCATTGGCCCGCAGGATCATGTCGAGATCGGTACCGGAAAATGCGCCCACCCGATGCTTGATGACGGTGATGTCGCCCGCCTGCGGGGCAACGGCGGGATGCACCTCGGTGCCGGCTTCGCCGGTGAACCGTCCCGATTGCCTGACCCTGGCGAAATTGGCGTTGCGCGGGCTGACCTCCGGGTAGCCGGCACGGAAGTTGACCACGATATAAATGATCTTGAGACCCGCGCCCCGCGCCTGCGCCAGCACTTCGGCGGCGCGGGTGACCAGCGCCTCCTTATCGGTCGCGAATCCTTCAACCACCGCCGCCTGATAGTCCATTATCAGGACTGCTGAGCGGGCGCGATCAATGGAAAGCTGTTCGGCCATGTTGCGGGCACCTCTCTTTTCGGCAGTCCCGCAACATATACCGACATCGGATTAGCCTGAACAGGGTTGTGGATGGTGATAATCCGTTCCCTCCGATCGCGCCGGCTTAAGGCGGCCGCTATCTGAGATCAGGAGGAGCACCGACTTTCTCGGCCGGGGCGGTCGGGGCGTAAGGCGGAGGAGGAGCGTCAGAGACGGTTCGCGCTCCCAATTTGCCATCATAACCCATTTCATCGTCGACGCCCTTGGCCCCGTTGATAGAAGCCGCTACCTGGATCGCACGGCCGGCGACCCTGGTGGACACCTCACCCTTTAGAATGACAATACCTTTGTCCGCGGACACTATGATCGGCTGATTTCTGGTTATTGGATCATTGGATAAGGCGGATTTGGTCTTCTCCATCAAAATCGGATCATCCGCCACTGCGTGGAATGCATGCTCAGACGAACGCACCGCGTCCTCACCAGTGTCCACCGCGGCTTGTCCCCATTCCGAAGCAGTCTGCGCCCTTACCAATGAAGCAGCGGCCAAGGTCGCGGCAAAGGCCGACGCGCACAGGAAAACTTTGCTTTTGGGTATCATAAAAAATCCTCCACGAGGGAGATACCGTAGTGGAGAGCGCAAGGTTCGTGCCGGAAGATGACAGGGAAAACAATGTTCTCACGGAGTGAATTTTCGCAAATAGACCGGCTCTTTTGGTAACTGAACTGCTCTCGGCATCGACTCGACGGCGGAAGACTATCGAACCCGGTAGGAGTAAAAAGTACCCGTTTCAAGTTTCGCCGCTCGGTGTGGGAAAAAGTAGATTTCTTGAGCAACACCGCATTTGGTGTTTCGCATCCTGCTGGTGCAGACGTAGACTTTAAACGAGCAGTTTGCGCCTTTACCCTTCCCGATGTAGGTGTTGTCCCATGAACCGGCGCGGCATCCGATTCGCTCAATCTCCGGCCGGCATGCGCGCGTGAGAAAAGTCCTGAGAAGGTTATACGAGGAGTTTGCGATGCGGTGGATAGTCTTTCTTGCGAGTGCGATTTTGATTGGTCCGGGATTGGTTCGCGCCCAGACCGCGCCGACCGCCTGTCCCACCAACTATACCTGCTCCTATCAGAGTTCCAGTACCGGCGCCCTGCTCGGTACCAAGACCGACGGTCAGCCGCAGTCCCGGGTCGGGTTCCTGACCTTCGACGCGGCAGGAAATTGGTCGGGCGTGCTGAGCGGCAACATTAACGGCACGGTGGTCTCCAACGGGGCTCTCAGTGGCACCTGCGTTTCAGGTACCAGCAGCACGCTGGGCACGCTCAACTTCAAGGCGGGCCTGGGTGGAAGTCCCGCGGCGCTGGCCTTTGTCACCACTCCCAATGGCACGCATACGGATTTGCTCCTGGCCGGCTCGATGCTGTCCACCGATCCCCGGGTGACTTTAGCGGTATGTCACGGCAATTGAGGCGCGCCATGCGCATGGTGCTACTGGCGTGGCTTGGGCTGGCCGCGTCCGCAATCATGTGGGTCGGATGCGACGGCAGTTCGCAAGTCTCCGTGGTGGTCCAACCGGCGACCCCGACGCCGGTCCCATCGATGGCGCCCACGGCGACGGCCACTGCGTCGGCGACAGCGACGCCGAGCCCGTCGGCAACTTCGACCCCTTCGACTGCAACCAAATCGGGTGCCGCGGCGCCCACCCGAGCGTTTCCCGTACTTTGAGCGTGTCGTTTTGTCGTGCGCCGCTTGATTCTCGAACTCGACGGCAGTCAGCTCACCATGCAGGAGACGGACAGCCAGGAGGCCCTGCAGACGGCTTATCTCCCCGAGCAAGGTTATCAAGTGAAGCGGTTTTGGAATGAGTAGGTAAACGCCGAACGGCAAATGTGTTGGAGGCGACTTATTCAGCGCTGACGAATTCTTAATCGCGCGCCTCAGAAGGCGCGCTGAAAAATGACCCTCTCTTGGGCGCCGCAGCGGCGCCCTCTCTCCCCTGCCCGGGGGAGAGAATTAGATCAAAATGTAGAAGCGCGCCGCGACTGCGGACCGAGTCCGCAGTCGCGGGCGAGGTAGCCTTCAGAAGCTTTCAGACCAGCCTGCTGGCGTGAGACATATTGAAGGCAGGCGGCTCGACCGCTCATTTCAGGCGCACCGGCATGATCTCCGCCGAGAGCTGTACCGCGTCGCCCAGTCCATAATAGTAATGCGCGGGTTGCGAGATGTGGCGCAGCAGCGCGAACAGCCGAAAGCGGAAGCGCCGGGCTATGGTCATCGCCCTGGAGGGCAGCAGGTGCTCTATGGAAACGTGCACGATCCAGTGGCGCGCGTCGGTCGGCAGGTCGATTTCCCGATGGCGGGCCAGTTCTTCCAGCACCCGCTCGACGTTGGGGTCCTCCATGAAGCCGAAGCTCAAGGTGACGCTGATAATGCTGCCGCGGTGGCGGTCGCGTTCGAAAACCGTCACCACGTAGCGGTCGTCGTGGACGTAGGGCACCTTGCGATGGACCACTTCGACAAAGATCAGGTTCCGGGGTAAAACTCCGTAGCGATCCCACAGCAATTGCAGCAGCGCCGGCGTATGGTCGTGCTCCGAGCGCAGCGGTTTGGGCACCATCAGCAGGGCGTTGCGTTCCAGGAACGCTTCGCAGCGGCGATGCAGCCGCACCAGTTCCGCCATCGACATCGTTGGCTTGGCCGAATAAGCCGCAAAGGTGGCCTTGCGGCCCCATCGCCAGGTCCTCATCACCAGGAACAGCACGAGGCCGATTGAAAAAGGGATGAACCCGCCCTCCCAGAACTTGAGCGAGTTTGCGACCAGGAAGGAACCATCGACTGCCGCCAGCGCGCCGAACAGCGTTGCGCTGCGCAGCACGCTCCAGTTCCAGTACAGCTTCCCCACCGGAAACATCGCCAGGGATGTGATCACCATCACGCCGGAAACCGCCAGTCCATAAGCGGATGCCAACGCCGAACTGGAGCCGAAGGTGACTACCAGTATAATACAGGCGATGTACATCGACCAGTTGATGAATGGCATGTAAACCTGGCCGGCGTGTGCATGATGGGTATGCACGACCTTAAGCCGCGGAAACAGACCCAGCGCGACCGCCTGCGAGGCGAGCGAGAAGGCACCGGAGATTAGCGCTTGTGACGCGATAACCGTCGCCGCCGTGGCCAGCGCGACCATCGGATAGAGCATCGTCCGGGGCACCAGGCTGAAGAATATTTGGCCGCCGGCAACCGGCGCTGCGCTGGCCAGCAGGGCGCCCTGCCCCAGGTAATTGAGCAACAGGGCCGGATAGACCAGCCCGAACCAGCCCACCCGGATCGGCCGCGCCCCGAAATGTCCCATGTCCGCGTACAGCGCCTCACCGCCGGTGACCACCAGCATCAGCGCGCCCAGCACCAGCAAACTGGCGCGCAGCCCGGCGCCGCGCAGGAAACGCAGACCGTACAAGGGGTTGACCGCGTGCAGGATGTCCGGGTAACGGACGACCTGACGGGCGCCCAGCAATCCGATGACCACGAACCAGCAGATCAGCACCGGGCCGAACACCTTGCCCACGCCGGAGCTGCCCTGGTACTGGATTGTGAACAGCGCGGTCAGTATGACCACCGTGATCGCAACCGCCGCGTGGGCGAACATCGGGGTGGCGACTTTGAGTCCTTCAACCGCCGACAGCACGCTGATAGCCGGAGTGATGACGCCGTCACCGAACAGCAGGCCCGCACCCAGCATCAGCGCCGACAGCACCATCGCAGTGCCGCGGCGTTTGTACTTGTGCAGCAGGCCGTAAAGCGCGAACACCCCGCCTTCGCCGTCGTTATGGGCACGTAGCACAAAGCCCACGTACTTGACTGCGACTACGATGGTCAGCGCCCATAGCACCAGCGAGATACATCCGCGCACGTTGGCGGGGGTGCGCTGGACGCCGCCGTGACCGAAGAAAATTTCACGCACAGCATACAGCGGCGACGTCCCGATATCGCCATAGACGATACCGATCGCACCGACCGTCAGGGCGGCGATACCTCCCCGCGGCCGATGACCCCGGTGCGAGGTATCGCGGGCATGAAGCACCACTGGCTTCGGCTGTGCGCGGGCGGTTGCAGGGTCGCTCATCAAATGGACGTTTAGAGCATAGTGCGTGCCTGAATAATTGGCAGGTGCGGGACTTTTTCTGTAGCCAAAAGCGACAATACGCACTTTTGTCGGACCCCAGATGCCTCAACCGGGTGCAGTTTCATGCCCCGATCCTACTTCGCCCGCGCCTGCGGATTCGCTCAGTAGCGTCATCGCGCATTCGTCTTGTCCTTGCGCGTCAGTGCGTATGCTTTGCCTGAAGGGGGTCGGCCCCGCTCGCCCTCTACCACGGAAGACGGTGAGAGAGAGGACCGAAAAGAAAGCGCCGGATGGGTGCCGCGTCGCAGCCCCGTCCGGCGCTTTCAGCTATCCGGATCAAGCTAAACCAACGGGCGGAGCCGGGTCCGCCCGTCCCGGTCTTTGGGCGGTTAGCGCATGATGCGGGCCAGGCCGCTGGGGAAGGCCCAGACCGCTCCGTCCTGCAACTCCTCGGGAGCGTTCTTGTCGATGCCCAATTGGCTGCCCACCGTGCTGACGCTGACGTGGGTATTCTGCAAGTCCCAGATTGCGTCTTCCGTGGCCGCCGGCACCATGACCTCCTCGCCGGTGCTTAACGTCACCAACCCGAGCGAGTTCTTATTGACCTTCCACAGCTTGCCCTGCTTGTCATAGGTCTCGAACAGCGAACCGCCCCAGTCCTCCGCGTCGACGTAGAATATCTTGTGCGCGTAGCAATACTCGGAATCGATCGGCTGGATATCGATCACGTAGTGGTCGCGGACTTCCCATTTGCCCATCGCCGGCAACGGCCATCCCGGGACGCTATCCTTGACGTGGACCGCGCTGTTGACCGCCTCGATGCCCGGTCTGAGATCGGCGTGCGCGATTGCCAGGATCTTCTTGCGACCCAGCAACACCGCGCGGAACTTGGAAATCTGGAAGGCCGCCCCGCCGTTGTTGTCATCCTGAATCCAGTCGGTCCCGAGGATCGGCGAGCAGCGTGCCGACGACGACAGCCGCAGCGAGCGCCGCAGCGAGGGCAGGAAGATGAAGGTCTCCTGCACCTTGGTCGGATCGTCGGGCTGCATATCCAGCGCGGTCGTGTATTTGCTCTGCTCAGGAATCAGCAACAGGTCGCGGGTGCTGTGATAGTAACCCGAGGCATAGGGCATCGACAGCGGATAGGGTGGGTCGCTTAAGTGGGTAAGTTGCCAGGTAGTGGCGATTGACTCTTCCGGGGTAAGGTTCGCGTAACGGTCGCTGATAAAGAAATGGCTGTGATAGCTGGACAGGAACGGATAGAACGCATACCACAGGTTGAACATGACTTTTTCGCCGGCGTCCGCTCCTTCGGGAGCGGGAAAGGGTACTCCGGCGGTGTAATTGTCGATGGTATAGCCACCATTGCCCAGCGGCCGCAGTTTGGACTGGCCCGCGTACTTTTCGGTGTTTTCCCGCATCGCCTTGGACAGCTTGATCGGAATCGTGGGTGCGACGGTGATCGCGAATCCGTCACCCGCGCCGATTTTGAAGCCGTATTGACCGCTGTAAAGCGCCTGGATCCCGACCGGCATAAAGCGACGGTATTGCTGCCAGTTGTCCAGGGTAATTTTGGTGCCCGGAGCAATGGTGTCCGGTGAACTGGAGTCAACCAGTTCCTTATAGCTGGCCTCGCCATAGCTGATCTGGGCCGAGGCCGCGCTTGCGGTGAAAATCAAAGCAAGTGCAAGCAAGCCAGTTAATCTGATGGTGAATCGTTGGGTGCGCATTCTGTGCTTAAAACTCCGCTTCCTTGAAAGGATTTTTTGCTAAACCACCGCGTGGAAGCGGCGGCCCCATAAATTTTATAAGATTTCCATTTTTCGAGCATACCCCCTGCGGGTCACCATTCAGGTGCGGTCTGGCCGGTCCGGATCTTCGAATAACTTGGGTGGTGATGGCGCGCTAAAGACTGAGCATGCGAAGGCGTGGCTGGCCTTGAGTATGGTGGCGTCTTCGCCGATGCGCCCGACCAGCATCATACCTATCGGCAGCCCGGCAGACATCGCGCAGGGCACGCTGATCGCCGGATGCCCGGTCACGTCAAATTGGCAGGTGTTGTCCGCCACGCTATAGGCGGCGCGCATATCGTTGGCATTGCCGTCGCGGGGCAGGGCGATTGCCTTCATTGGCGTCGTCGGCATCACCAGCAGGTCCCAGTTGGCGAGCGCCTCGTCGTAGGCCGCGCGCAGCGCCCGCGCCAGGTTCTGGGCCTTGGCATAGTAACGTCCGTGATAGACCTCGCGCATGTACTGGCCGATCAGCAGCGCAAACTTGATTTGCTCGGGCAGATCGTCGGCCCGCGCGAGGCGCCCGCGCGCGAACGCGTCAAGCATGCTGATCATGTGATGGCTGTCCAGCCCGGCGCCTGAGCCATTGCCCATGATCGTGGCGCTGATACCTTCATTTCCGATCGCGCCGAAGACCGCGGTGCCGTCGCGATGCCACGGTACCGAGACCGGCCCCACCACGCAGCCCAGCCGCTCAAAGGCATGTGCGGCCTCGGTTACGGCTTCATCCACGTCATGCTCGGCTCCAGGCGTGCCGAAGCCTTGGGCCAGCAACCCCAGGCGGAGTCCTTTTACATTCCCATCAAGGACCTTCGAGTAGGCCTGCCCGGCAAGCCGGTTACGCGCCTGCCGGCTATCGAGCCCGTCGGGACCCGCAATCGCCTCGAGCAGCAACGCCACATCCTCGACACTGCCCGCCATCGGCCCCAAATGGTCCAGGGTCGGATCGAGCGGAAATGCGCCGGTATATGGCACCAGTCCGTAGCTTGGCTTCAGGCCGTAGATTCCGCACCAGCTCGCCGGAATTCGGATCGACCCGCCCTGGTCGCCACCGATTGACATATCGACCTCGCCGGCGGCGACCAGCGCGCCGCTGCCGCCGGAGGAGGCGCCGGCGTGCCGCGTGAGGTTGTAGGGATTCAGAATTGGACCGGTATCGGCGTTGAGGTCGAAGCACAGCCGTCCGCACGTAGCTTTCCCGAGGATTCGGCCACCGGCATCCAGGATACGCGACACCACGGACGCGTCGGCTGGCGGAATATACCCCTCGAGCACGCAACTGCCGTTCATCATCGGAACTCCCGCCACGCACACGTTGTCCTTGATCGCGACGGTTTTGCCCGCCAGCGCGCCGCCAGAGGCGCCGCTGATATCGGTCTTCCAGTACCATGCGCCGAGCCGGTTCTCCGCCGCTTTCGGACGCCATCCGGAGGTGCGTGGATAACGCACGGGCACAGCGGGTTCAGGCAGCTCGTCAAGTCGGCCGTAGGCGCTCATCGAAGCCGTGATCATGGCGCGGAAGCTGTCGAGTTGCCCGGATGAAAGGTTGAGGTGCAAACCGCAAGCTATCCGGGCCAGCTGCTCCGTGGTTGGGGCCTTGGGAGTCATCGCCTGATCCTCCTGAAAAATCGGTGCTGGCTAATACGCTGAACCGGCTCGAGTATTTAGTCGAGACTTACGCGGCCGGACGCGGCTGCGCGTGGCGCTTATCAATCAGGTCCCGGAAGCTGCGGCGGTTTGCAAAGCGTGCTTTCAGAATGTCCAGGATGACGGCAGTTGATCTCTTCCAAGCGACAAAGCTCGAATAAGTTTGTCTATTAGAATTTTTCATGCTAAAAATTCGTATTGCGCACCGGTGGGTGTGGTGGAGGGGGAGAGACGGATGAGGCGGAGGGTGTGTCATGCATATCGCGCGCTTGTTGCCCGGCGCTCTGGCCGGTGATCTGGCGATCGACCTGGGAACTGCGAATACTCTTATTTACTCCAGAAGCAGGGGAATCGTGTGCAATGAACCTTCGATGGTTGCATTGCGCCACGACGTCAAGGGCATCCGGCGGGTTCTGGCCGTCGGATCGGAAGCCAAAGCGATGCTCGGCCGCACGCCTGGCTCGGTAATCGTGACGCGCCCGCTCAGCGAAGGTGTCATCGCCGACTTTGAAGCCGCGCGTGAAATGTTGCGCTACTTTATCAGGAAGGTACGCAAGCGCCGTTTCATGCTGCGCCCGCGAGTGGTGATTTCGGTGCCCTCGGAGATCAGCGCGGTGGAACGGCGCGCGGTAAAGGAGTCGGCGGAATCGGCCGGAGCGCGCGAAGTCATTCTGATGGATGAACCGATTGCGGCCGCTTTGGGCGCGGGGCTTCCGATTTTGGAGCCTCAGGGCAGCATGATCGTCGATATCGGCGGGGGGACCAGCGACGTCGCGGTACTGTCGATGGGCGCGGTGGTAGCTTCGCGTTCGCTGCGCCTGGCCGGCGACCAGATGGACCGCGCGATCATTGAGCAGGTCAAGCGCCACCACAATCTTCGGATCGGTGAGCGCACCGCCGAGATGCTCAAGCTGATGCTCGGTTCGGCGATGGCGGAGCCGGAGACCAGAACCCTGGAAATCATGGGACGCGATGAAATGAGCGGCCATCCCAGGACGGTGGAGATCGACGACGAGGAAATTCGCGACGCCCTAAGAGGGACGGTCAATCAACTGGTCGAGTCAGTGCATATGGTGTTGGAGCAGACCCCTCCCGAACTGCTCAAGGACGTCGCCGATAATGGGGTCGTGCTGACCGGCGGCGGCGCCCTATTGCGCAATCTCGATGTGCTGCTCAGTCAGGAGACCGGCGTGACGGCCAAAATCAGCGAGGATCCGCTGAGCGCGGTGGTCCGGGGTGCGGGCCGGATCGTCGAGGACCCGTCGCTGCTCGAGCGCCTGTCATTGGCGTGATCCCGAAGACCCTCCCGCGGGACTGGTGCTCAGCAATTAAACTAATCTCGACCATGCTGCTGCTGATGGCCATACATCTCATGCGGGGCTGGCCGCGCGGTTAGCCATTCCTGATGGTGTTCCTGGACCCATGGCCGCCGGTTGGCTACCCACCAATCACGCTGATGCCACGCATGATGCTCGTCCCAGTCACCATAACCGACTTGGGGTCCGCCCACGACGACGGGTGGTCCACCATAGACCGAACCATAGCCGGCACCGTAGCCGTAACCAGGGCCGGCGGCGTAGGGTTCTTCGAAACATCCCTGAAGGGCTAATGCACCACAAATTATCGTACTGAAAGCGAGCGTGGAAAGTACTTTTCGGAGCTTCATAATTCGCCTCTGATAATGATGATACGAAGCATAAAAGGTGCCGACCTCGAGCGTATGAATTGCCGAGTTTTTTCCGCGGCTTCCGCGTCTCCGGACCCAGTTGGGGTGCGTAAGAACTCCAAAAAGTTCATAGCGGCCGCGATCGTTCCGGATCCCGCCCACCCCGCCAGTATGCGAATGCCGGAGGTCAGGATGGAGAAGCACAAACGTTAGACGCCATGCTTGCGTAAGAGCGCGGAAATGCTGAGAATTGGCCAGTAGCGACATGAACCCGGAGGTACCCTTGGAAATCAGCGAGCAGCGTCAGGGTGATGTCGTAGTGCTCGGCCCGATGGGACGCATCAACAACGATACCAGCGCTGAATTCCAGAGCAGGCTGCTGGGATGCGTAGGCTCCGCCGGCGCCGCGGTGCTGGTCGATCTATCCGGCGTCGAGTACATTTCGAGCTCCGGTTTGCGCGCCCTGATGATGGCGGCAAAGCAATCCAAGGCGAGCAGCGGGCGGCTGGCAGTCGCCGCGCTCAATCCGGTGGTCAAGGAAATCTTCGCGATCAGCCGATTCTCTTATGTCGTAACGGTCTTCGATACGCTGGCCGAGGCGCTCGCGGCCTTGCGCTAACCGCCGCAATTGCGCCAAAAATCTAATAGCTATGTTAATTCGCTTTTGGGGTACTCGCGGATCGCTGCCGGCGCCGCTCAATCACCGCGGGGTGCGGGCCAAGGTGCGCGACGCGCTGCTCGCGGCGCAGGGGCGCCGCTTTGAGGGACCCGAAGCCGCCGAAGCGTTTATCGACCGGGAACTGCCGTTTTCAGTGGGTGGGACTTTCGGCGGCAATACCAGTTGCGTGGAACTGGTCACCGGCGGCGACGAATTTGTGCTCTGCGACGTGGGGTCGGGCGCGCGCGAGTTCGGCAACAGCATCCTGGCGCGCTACGGACCGGCCCGAAAGCATCGATTTAACATCTTTATGTCACATTTGCATTGGGACCACATCATGGGGTTCCCGTTCTTCACCCCCGCGTTCATTCCGGGCAACGTGATCCGCATCCACGGCTGCCATGAACTGATGCGTGAAGCTTTCGTGCGCCAGCAGTCGTCCCCGTGCTTTCCGGTCGATTTCCGCACCCTCGGCGCGACCATCGAATTCGTCGAGCTCACCCCCGGCCGCATCTACGAAATCGACGGGCTGTCGGTGCGCGCGCAACGGCAAAACCACGGCGGCGATTCCTACGCTTATCGCTTCGAAAAGGCAGGCAAGTCGGTGGTCTATTCGACTGACTGCGAGCATAAGTTCGAGATTCTCGATGGCAACTATCCGTTCGTGGAATTTTACCGCAAGGCCGACCTGCTGATCTTTGATGCGATGTACTCGCTGGCCGACCAGATTTCGGTCAAAGAGGATTGGGGGCATTCCAACAACATGGTCGCGGTGGAACTGGCCCAGTTGGCCGAGGTGAAGCATCTGGCCATGTACCATCACGAGCCGATCTACGACGACCGCATGATCGAGCGAATTCTGGACGAGACGCGCCGCTACGATGAAATCAGCCGATCCGGGAAACACTGAAAATCACCTCCGCATATGACGGCCTCGAAATCGCCGTCTGAGGGCCGGAGCGAACCCGTGGCCACGCTGTCGCTTACGGGATGGCGCGCTCCCGGCCGCTTTTTTGCTTTGGCCGTGCTGGTGCTGTTGTGCGCGGTCCGATTGCTCGATCCCAGCGTCATCGCGATCATGCGGCTGCGCGGCTTCGATCTGGAGCAACAGCTCTCGCCGCGCACCTATCAGCCGCTGTCCATGCCCGTGCGCATCGTCGCGATCGACGACGCCAGTGTAGCGCGTTTGGGTCAATGGCCGTGGCCGCGCAAACTGATGGCCAACCTGGTTGACCGCATCGCCGCTGGCCGGCCGCGCGCGCTTGGGGTCGATATAATCTTCTCCGAACCCGATCGCTTTTCGCCTTCCCTGCTGGCCTCTTTGCCAGGTCTTCCCAAATCTGTGGCCCGTGAGCTGGCGGCGTTGCCCTCTAGCGAAAAAGATCTGGCCGCGGCTTTCGCCGAAGTGCCAACCGTGCTCGGAGTCGGCATGAGCAATCAGGCGCGGTCTGATAACCACGCACGAATGCGCATCGCGCTGGTGCGCCAAATCGGCAAGGACCCGCGGCCATATCTGTTGTCCTATCCGGGATTGGTGCGCAGCCTGCCCGAGTTGACCGCGGCGGAACGTGGGGAGGGCGTGCTTTCCGGCGCGCCGGACCGCGACGGGATTCTCCGCCGGGTGCCGCTGTTTGTAATCGGGGACGGCCGCCTGCTGCCGTCGTTGATGCTGGGGATGCTCCAGGCGGCATTCGGGGGCGCGCTCGGGATCGTGACTGGGCGCGAGGGGGTGCAAGGCGCGACTTTCAGCGACCTCTTCATGCCTACCGATCGGCACGCTCTGGCCTATCCGTACTTCACTCCATCCCTGGATGTGCGCTACGTGCCGGCGGCGGCCCTGCTCAACGGATCCTATGATCCCGCCAATTTACGCAACGGGTTGGTGTTTCTGGGAGTCACCGGGCTCGGACTGGTGGACGAAAAGCAAACGCCGCTGGGATTGATGCCGGGAGTCGAGGTCGGAGCGCAGCTCCTGGAATCAATGCTGACCGGCAACCTGCTGCATCGGCCGCCTTTGGTCGAAGAAGCCGAAATCGCGCTCATGATCGCCGCCGCCCTGGTGACCATTTTTCTGCTGCCCTATCGCAGTCCCCGCCTTGCTGTAGGAGTATTCGCCGTCATAATCGTCGCCTTGATCGGCGTCGAATACGCGAGTTTTCGCGCTCTGCACTTGCTCTTTGACGGGGTCTATCCGGCTTTGGGGGTGATCGTAACCTTCGGTATGATGCTGGGCGCCAGCTTGCGCGCGGCGGAAGCGGCCCGTCGCCGGCTGGGAGCCGACCTGGAACGCGAACGCGAGGCCAAGGCACGTATCGAGGGCGAGCTTAACGCCGCGCGCGCGATTCAGATGGGACTGTTGCCGCGCCATTTCATCGGCTTTCCCGACCGCCGCGACGTCGACATCTACGCCGTAATCGAACCGGCCCGGATGGTGGGCGGCGACCTTTATGATTTCGTCATGCTGGATTCCTACCGCCTGTCTTTCGCGATCGCCGATGTCTCAGGTAAGGGCGTGCCGGCGGCGCTCTTTATGGCGATGAGCAAAGAGGTGCTGCGCGCTGCGACGGTGAGCCACGGCGACGCGCTGGATAAAGTATTCGCCGAAGCCAATGCGCGGATTGCCGCGGCCAGCAACGATATGGCCGGGGTCGGCGCCAATATGATGTTCGTCACGGTCTTCGCCGGAGTCCTGGACTTGGCTTCGGGCCGGCTGGTTTACATCAGCGCCGGCCACGACTCACCCTTCGTGCTGGGTCCGCAAGAGCAGGCTCAACGGTTGCCCGCGCGCGGCGGACCCCCATTGGGTTCGGTCGAAGACTTTCCCTATCCCGTCGAAGAGCGCCAACTCGCGCCCGGTGAGATGCTCCTGCTCTACACCGACGGAGTGACTGAGGCAGAAAACGCGCAGCACGGGTTTTATACGGAGGTCCGTCTGGAGCAGGTGCTGGCGTCGGCGCCGGTGGATAGCGCCAGGGCGGCGGTTGACTTCGTTCGCGACGATGTCAGCCATTTTTCGCAGGGCGCCGAGCAGGCCGACGATATTACCCTGCTGGCGGTGCGCTGGCTCGGCGCACGCAATGGTAAGTGATCAGCGGACCGTAATTTCCACCCGGCGATTGCGCGATTCATGCACCCCCGGCCCGGTCTTGACCGCCAGATCCCGCTCGCCCCGCCCGGCCACGGAGATCGACTTGGGGTTTAGTCCGTCGCGTACCAGGCGCTCTTTGATGGCCGTGGCGCGCTTGAGTGAAAGCTGCTGATTGTATTCCCGGGAGGCGAAGGTGTCGGTATGCCCGATCACTTCGACCTGGTAGACCGGGCGGCGCTTGATGTCCTCAAAGACCGCTTTATATTGCTGCTCGGATTGCGGCGTTAGAACGTCCTTGTCACTTTCGAAGTAGAGCCGGAAATGACTGGGGAGAATCGGCTGCGCAGCCAGCGCCGGACCGAACGTCTGTTGGACCTGATCCTGGCTTTCGCTGGCCGCGTCGGCCTTTCCACCCTTGATCTCCTCGGCTGCATAGGGATGGTCAAGCAACACCGACTGCTGGCCGTTGTTAACGGTAATCGCTCCCGATCCGCCGTCGGGATTAGGCAGCACCACAAACAGCGCCTGGCGGCTGGCACAGGCGGTAAGGGTGGCGAGTATCGGCGCAAGCAGCCAGACCCGGCGCACGATTAGCGGTTTCCTTCCACCTGGATCGCGAAGCGGGTGCCGCGCACCCCCAGGATTGCGGTTGGGGTTTTGATCTGCATGGCGCCCGGCGAACTCCGTGCGATGTCCCCCGAGACCATCGTGACCGTGCCCTTATGCATGTCGGCCAACATCGCGCCGTTGAAATTGCTGGAATCAAAGCGATATTGATCCATCGCGATTTCGCTGTTCGGACCGGTGGACATGACCGTATTGTCCACGAAGGTCAGGCCGATCGCGCCGTCGGCGCCGGTTTGGATAGTGTCTTTCTCGAACACTGGATCGCCAACCTTGACCGCGACCGGCGTACCGTTGCGCACGATGGTGGCGTCACCCGAGACGGTCTTGACCTGCGCGATTGCAGTTCCGTCGGCGCGCGCCGGCGCATTGAGCGCCATCGCAACCGAGGCAACGAAAATCACTGTGACGATGCGGCCGCAGGTCCGCGCGATTAAATGCATGGTCGAGCCCTCTTGATGAATTGATGCGTTCTTCAACCGGCAGACTAATCCGCGGCGGTGCCGGATACCACCCAAAATGGGCCGGCTGCCGTCAATCGCGATGCGGATGCAGTCTGTGCGCACGACGGCGCACGAATTTAAATCGAAGCGGCCCGGTGGCGATAACCAGTCGCATCCGGGCCGGTAAACCGGCTAGATTTGCTCGACAGGACAAAGCAGGTCAGTGGCTCCAGGAACTAAATTTAATCGGGTACCGTCAAGCTAGCCATGCACGCCCGCTTTACGGTTGCGCTCGATGATCTCGCGATGCGCCAGGTGGAGGCGTTCGTCACCGCGTTCGCGGCCCGTCGCGGGCTGAGCGCCGATGACCGGGCGCGGGCATTGATCGTGCTCGAAGAGTTGATCACCAATTTGCGGAAATATGGGTTCCCCGCTGAAGCCCACCCGGGAAACGCCGAGATCGCGCTTTCACTGGATGAGGACAAACTTGCGATCGAACTGGTTGACGATGGCGGCGCGTTTGACCCCTTTGCCGCTCCCGCGCCAAACCTCAACCAGCCCGCCGCAGCCCGTCCGGTCGGCGGGCTCGGACTCCATATCGTGCGCGCCCTCACCGAAGGGACGCGTTACCAGCGGGTCGATGACCGCAACGTGACTCAGTTGATCCTGCGCCTGGAGTTGCCGCTCAAATCATAACCCCGGCCTGGCAACTCCCCGTGTCCGGTGAGAGAGGACGGATAAGTCGCCAGTAGGCGTGATTGTGCTAAGGTCAAGCGCCCTGACTGGCAGGGCGGTCACGTCCGGAGGCTTGGCGGAATGAAAATAGCGGTGCAGTTGCCACAGTTCATGGGTTATCGGGATTTGCTCGAGCGCGCGCTGGTCGCGGACCGGCTCGGCTTCCATTCAATCTGGCTCAACGATCACTTCCTGCATTTCATGGCGCCCGAGCGCGACCATCCGGAGGCGCTGACGCTTTTGACCGCGCTTGCGGCGCGGACCGAGCTGACGCGTCTGGGGATGCTGGTGTTCTGCAACGGCTATCGCAACCCGGCCTATCTGGCCAAGGCGCTGACCACCGTTGACCACGTCAGTAATGGCCGGCTGGAGATCGGCATCGGCGCCGGCTGGTACGAGCAGGAGCATCGCTCTTACGGCTTCGACTTCCCACCGATTGCGGCCCGGCTCCAGGCTCTGGAAGAGAGTCTGCAAATCATGAACCTGATGTTCACCGAGCCGGTGGCCACCTTCAAGGGCCGTTATCATTCAGTTGATGGCGCCCGCAACAACCCCAAGCCGCTTCAACGTCCGCGTCCGCCGATCACAATCGCGGGCGGGGGCGAGAAGGTGCTGCTCCGGCTGGTGGCCCGCTATGCCGACCGCTGGAACATCTTCCCCGCCGACGGGGCGGAGTTCGAACGTAAACTCGCGATACTCAAGGGTCATTGCACGGCGGTGGGCCGCGACTTCAGCACCCTGGAGGTTTCCGAGCATATCCTGGTCTGCGTGGAAACCACCGCGGCGGCGGTCGAACAGCGCTGGACTGAAGACAGCCGCCATCCGATAATGCGCGGCGCGCGCGACCGCGTGGTCATGGGCACTCCCGACGCGGTGATCGCGCAATTTCGCGAGCGCGCCGAGCGCGGCGTCCAGATGGGAATCGTGTGGTTTACCGACTTTGGCCGGCCGCGGACGCTGGAAGTCTTCGCCCGCGAGGTAATGCCCGCTCTATCGTAGAACATCTTCCATCAAGATCGTCAGGGTTTCCAAGCAAAAGCTGTTTTTGCTAGTCCTGTACCGAAATTGCCTTTTTTCCCGCACGGGCGGGTTGCCTGAGGATCAGTAATGATACGCCGAAGTTTCGTTTTGCCGTTTGCCAAAGCTTTTGAGGCCCGTGCTCTTTCAATCAGTCTGGTTGCCGCCATCTACTCCATTTTGGCGCTGGCGGTCGCGGGATGCGATCCGTGTCCAAGCTGCACCACGACGACGCCGCCCGTGCCCGGCGCGGCGCACTTTGTCTTTAGCGGTCCGATGACGGATTCGCGCATTTTCCATACCGCGAATTTGCTCGACAACGGACAGGTGCTGATGGCCGGCGGATCGCAAATCCCCGGAACTCTCGATTCGGCCGAGATCTACGATCCGACGAGCGGGAGCTTCATCGCTACCGCTGGCGCGATGACGCAGGCGCGTCATCACCATACGGCGACTGTGCTCAATGACGGTACGGTGCTGATTGCGGGCGGCGACAACGGCGGCGGCCTGCTGCTCGCGACCGCGTTCCTGAGCGCGGAGTTGTACGACCCGGCCACCGGCAAGTTCACCGCCACGGGCGCGATGTTCTCGCCGCGCACCTGGCAAACCGCGACGCTGCTGGCCGACGGCAAAGTTCTGATGGCGGGCGGCAGTCCTGCTGTCGATTCGACGATCAACCCCGTAACCCGCAATGGCAGCGGGCTTCCGGTAGGTGCGCTTCCCAATGCGGAACTTTACGTGCCGGCCAGCAAGCAGTTCGTCGGCAATCCGGGCGCGATGAACGACGCGCGCACCGAACATGCCGCGACGTTAATCAAAGGATGCGCCTGCGCCAATGAGAACCAGGTCCTGCTGACCGGCGGAGTAGATGCGTCGGGTGCAACGCTGAGCTCCGCCGAACTGTTCAACGAGAGCGCCAACAGTTTCACCTTTACCGGCCGCATGAACGTGGCGCGGCATAATCACACCGCGACCACACTGCAGGATGGCCGGGTGCTGATTACCGGCGGGGTCAATAATTCGTTCCTGCTGCTCGACAGCGCCGAGCTTTACGACCCCAAGAGCGGCACCTTCAGCCCCACTGCAACCCCGATGACGGAGGCGCGCGCCTTTCATTCCGCACAAGTCCTGAGCGATGGCCGCGTGCTGATCGCGGGGGGCAGCGGAGACACCGGCGCGGAAATCTTCGACCCCTCAACCAATGCGTTCACCGCCACTGCCGGCCCCATGCAAGCGGTGCGCTTCGAGCAGCCCGCCGCGCAACTTCCGGGCGGCAACGTGCTGATCCCGGGCGGTGCACTGCTCTTCAACGCCGTCGGCGAGTTGATTCCGAACAGCTCGCTGGATACCGCCGAGGTGTTTTCGGCCAGCGCCGGCAAATTCTCCGCCACGCGTGAGACCATGGTGCGCTCGCGGGTGGGGCACACCGGTTCCATGCTCAACGACGGCCGGGTGCTGATTACGGGCGGCGCCGACCTCACCGTGCAGATCTTCGCCACCGCCGAGTTGTACGATCCCGCCAAAGGCCAGTTCAGTTGTATCGGCGGCACCCCCGGCCGGGATTGCGCGGCAAGCCTGCACCAGAAGCGTTTTTCGCACACCGCGACCGCGCTTAAGGGTTCCTCACAGGTGCTGATTGCGGGTGGATCCGACGGATCAACGGTAGGCACACCGCCGCACGACGTGCTGGCCGGTATCGCGACCGCCGAGATTTACGACGCGTCGTCCGAAACCTACACCTGCGTGGGAGGAGTCAGTTCCACGCCTCCGGTATGCAACGACAGCATGGTGGATGGCCGTTACAATCACGTCGCGGTGGCGCTGGCGGACGGTGAGGTCCTCTTCGCCGGCGGGATCGACAGCACCGGCGCGGTAACGACGTCCGCCGAATTGTACAATCCTGCCACCGGGAAATTTACCGCAACGGGTTCGATGAACATCCCACGCCAGGAATTTGCCGGCGCGCTATTCACCGCCGGTCCGCTGTCAGGACAAGTGCTGATCAGCGGCGGCGTGGATGACAAGGGCAACTTCCTGGCCAGCGCCGAGCTCTATGACCCGGCCAGCGGCAAGTTCACCCCCACGGCTTCGATGGCGGAGACCAGATTCGATCACGTCGAGAGCGTGCTGCGCAGCGGCCCCAATTCAGGTAGCATTCTGGTGGTTGCCGGCACCGGCGATCAGACCACCGAGATCTATGATCCGGCGACGCGGACATTTAGTGCTAGCGGAGACATGACCCAGATCATCTTCTTGCCGGTTGTTGCCACGCTTAGCAGCAACCAGATCCTGTTGGCCGGCGGTTCCACCTTCAACTCACTGGGACAGATAGTGCCGGTGTCGGGCGCCGAACTTTACGACCCGGCGGCCGGCAAATTTTCCAACACCGACTCGATGAATGTAGCCCGATTGTTCGCCGCCGGCGCGTTCCTTGATCCCGCTTCGGTAAGCGCCAGCTCGCAGGGCGACGCGCTGATTGCGGGTGGTGAAGGCATCAACAGCACCCTGTCCAGCAGCGAGCTGTTCGTGCCGGCGACGAGTTCGACGTCGACCGCCTCAACCGCGTCGTCGATAACCGCCTCGCCTTTGACGCCGGCGGAGATGCAGAAGAATGTTGCCCAATTGCTCGACGCGCTGCATCAACAGTTCCACAGCGGCGCGACCGGTAGGTTCGGGCCGCGTTAGCGAAGGCGAGGGATAGTATGGTGCGGGCACCGTTGTGATGCCGCTCCGTTTTCATGAAAACAAAGGTCACGGCGCACCAAAGTGCAGCGCGGCGGGCGCTGCGCCCGCCGGCTCTTAATTCTCCCCCGGATGACCGGGGGAGATGGGCGCCGCCGCGGCGCCCAGATGGGGTCCTTTTTCAACCGGCCTCTTTTGGTGCGCGATTGGGAATCCGTCGGTGCCGCATGAATCGCTGCCAGCACATTTTCCATCTCGGCGTTACCTCCTGATGCTTGGCCGCTCCTCATCAGCACACGCAGCCTGAAGCCGCCGGTTTCGTCGCCTACAGCGTTGTCTTCAGAAACTCATTAATCGCGCGCCTCCGAAGGCGCGCTGACAGAGGACCCTCTCTTGGGCGCCGCTGCGGCGCCCGTTCTCCCCCTGACCGGGGGAGAAATATACAGCGCCAGAATATAGAAACCTCAGCGGCGGGCAGGGACGCCCTCATACTGAGTCAGAGGTGAGCAGGCCATATCGTTCCCGCTGTTGTCTTTGGGCCGATGCTCGGGCTAGTTTCTAGTTAACCCGGCACAGAGGCATCGTTCCATGGCATCAAAGAAGTCCAAGTCAGCCGAAATCCGCGCCAAACTGAACCATCCGGTGATCGATTCTGACGGCCATCTCGGGGAATACCTGCCCGTACTTCGGGAGTATCTGGCGGCGGCCGGAGGCAAGTCGATCCTGCACGATTTTGGACGCGCATTCGGCAAGACCTTTCTGAGTACGGAGTGGTACGGCCTCACTCCTGACCAGCGCCGCGAGCTGCGGTCCAAGCGTCCTCCATTCTGGGGCGTGCCGACCAAGAACACGCTCGATCTGGCCACCTCCCTGTTCCCCAAATTGCTTAACGAGCGGCTGGACGAGATTGGACTGGACTTCACCGTGCTCTATCCGGGTTTGGGCATTGGCGCCCAGGTTTTCCAGGACGAAGAGGTGCGGCGCGCGACCTGCCGCGCGCTCAACAACTATTACGCCGACATGTTCAGCGACTATCCCGACCGGATGACGCCGGTCGCGGTGATTCCGATGCACACGCCGCAAGAAGCGATCGACGAGCTGGACTATGCCGTCGGCAAACGCGGGCTGCGGGTGGTGATGCTGCCCAGCCATATCCGGCGTCCGGTCCCCGAAGTCGCCAAGAAATTTCCCGACGCGGCTCGATGGGCCTTCTGGCTGGATACCTACGGTATCGACAGCGACTACGATTACGACCCGGTATGGGCCAAGTGCCGCGATCTGAAAGTAGTTCCGACCTTTCACGGGCCAGGCGAGGGATGGGGCAGCCGAGTTTCGATTTCCAACTACGTTTACAACCACATCGGCCATTTCGGTTCGGCCGGCGAGGCGACCTGCAAGTCGCTGTTCATGGGCGGCGTCACGCGGCGCTTTCCGGATGTCAAGTTCCTGTTCCTGGAGGGCGGCGTGGGCTGGGCGCGCTCGCTGCTCGCCGACCTCAAGGGACATTGGGAGAAGCGCAATCGTGAGGCGCTGTCCAATTACGATCCGCGCAATCTTGACCGCGAGCAATTCAGCGAACTCTACCATCGTTACGGCGGCAAGCTGTTTCGCCAGGACATGCCGATCGGGATGGAAGCGATGCACTTCCGGGGCCGCGACGAGGATCCTGCCACCATCGATGATTTCGTTCGTTGCGGAATCGAAAGCAAAAGCGATATCCGCGACCTGTTCGTGCCCAATTTCTATTTTGGATGCGAAGCCGACGATCCCGTCACTTCCTCGGCCTTCGACAGCAAGCGCAATCCGTTCAAAGCGAAACTCAATGTCGTGTTCGGCTCGGACATCGGCCATTTCGACGTGCCCGACATGCTCGAGGTTATCGAAGAAGCCCACGAGATGGTCGATGAAGACATGATTACGGCCGATGATTTTCGCGACTTCGTCTTCACCAATCCGGTCAAGCTGTGGACCGCGGCCAATCCGGACTTCTTCAAGGGCACGGTAGTTGAAGGCGCGGTCAACAGCTATTTGGCGGAGCACTAAGGCCAGGACAATCGCATTAACCGCGTTCCGCCGAGGAGAATTGACATGAGATTTGGCATTTTCGTCGCGCCATTCCATCGGATGGGTGAGAACCCGACGCTGTGCTACGAACGCGATCTCGAGACCGTGCAATGGGCCGAGCGCCTGGGTTTCGACGAGGTCTTCGTCGGCGAGCATCACTCGGGCGGTTGGGAAATAATTCCGTCGCCCGAGGTGTTCATCTCGCATGCTGCCGCGCTGACCAAACGCATCAAGCTCGGCACCGGCGTGGTGAGCATCCCGTACCATCATCCGCTCAACGTCGCCGCGCGGATTGCGTTTCTGGACCACATCACGCGCGGCCGATTGATCTTCGGCGTCGGACCCGGACTGCTTCCCGGCGACGCCTATATGCGCGGGATCGATCCGAAAGACCAGCGCCCCCGGATGCTGGAGGGAGTCGACGCGATTGTCCGCCTGTTCACCGAGGACAAGGTCACGCTGGACGGCTCGTGGTTCAAGCTGGTCGACGCCCATCTGCAGGTCAAGCCGCTGCAGCAGCCCTATCCGCCGATGGTTACCGCCAGCACTTTCACTCCTTCGGGATTTATCGCCGCCGGTCAGCTCGGCTCCGGGATCATGACTTTTTACACCGGCGGGCTGACCGATCTGAACGCGCGCTGGAAGCTCGCCGAAGAAGTCGCCGCCAGCCACGGCAAACAGGTGCGGCGCGAGGACTGGCGGATGGTGGTGACGATGCATCTGGCGGAGTCGCGCGCGGAGGCGATGCGCCAGGTGCGCGAATGGGGCAACGATTATCTGCGCGAATACGCGATCAGCACCAGCGGGCTGGCCCAGAAAGACTATCCCGAGCAGCCGCTGGAGGAACTTACGATCGACCGGTTTACCAGCGCGGGTACGATGGTGATCGGGACCCCCGATGATGCCATCGCCAGGATTCGCGAGTTGAATGAATCCAGCGGCGGGATTGGCGGCGTGCTGAACATGGTCATGGACTGGGGCACTCGCGACCAGCAGGAGCGATCCTACGAATTGTTCGCGCGCCACGTGATCCCGGCTTTTCAGGGCTCGGCGGACTCCATCGCCTATTCCAACCGATGGTCGCGCGAGCGCCGCGACATGCTGACGGAGAAGGCGGCAGGCGCGGTCGCGGCCGCCCTTGCGCAAGGCGCGCCACGAATGGTGCTGCGGTCGAAAACGGCGGACCGGCGCTTACGCATCCGGCGCAGTCCGCGAACCGCGAAAAATCCGCCAAATAGTCGGGCGTTCTCCGGTTATGTAGAAGCCTTTGAAAGTCCTGCACGTCTTTCCGCAATTTGGCCCGGACCTGTTTAACGGCTCCGAACGGTACGAATACTTACTTTCCAGGAAGCTGGTGGAGCTTGGCCTGGAAGTCGACGTCTATACGACGCAAACGAAAACCTCCTACCAGACTTCCGCATTTTCAAGCGCCTGGCCGCGTGACTGCAGCCAAAGATTCGAAGTAATCGACGGGATGCGAGATCGAGCGGTTTCCGGTGAGCTTCTCTTTGTCTCCGCGAATGGGTTATGCGCTTTCACTGATCGATCCTCAAGCGTTGGGAAGGGAGGAAGAGCGCTACGGTCTGATGATCAAGGGTTCCCGCAACATGGTTAGTTACTATCATCGGCGGGCGCTTGGGCGCCCACGGGTTTACGACTTGATAATGGCGCTGGCCCGCGGGCCTTATTCGATTCGTCTGCTTGCAAGCTTGATCAGAAACGCGCGCAACTATGACGCGCTGATGGTGGGATTTGTACCGTTCGCGCTCATCTGGCAGGTCATTGCGGTGGCGCGGGTCTTTGGCAAACCGGTTGTACTCCTCCCGCTGTTTCATCCCGACGACGCCTATCATCACTTCAGGATCATCTATTGGTGCTTCAACAAGGCTGATGCCATCCTGGCGCAAACGCCTTACAGTCTGGATCTGTTCGCCCGGTTGTTTCCCGCGTGCAAACCGATCGAGGCAGGCGTCGGCGTCGATCTGGCGGAATTTGACAATCCGGCCATATCCGGCGCGCGCTTTCGCGCCCGGCACGGCCTGGAAGGCAAAAAGATCGCGCTATTTGTCGGCCGCAAGGAGTACTACAAACGCTACGATTTGGCGGTCCAGGCGGTGGATCTGATCGACGACGACCGCATCCATCTGGTGATGATCGGCCGCGACATCGACCAACAGCCAATTGCGTCGCGGCGTGTATCCTACCTGGGAGAGATGTCGAGGGCTGACTTGCTCGACGCGTACGATGCCTGCGATGTCCTGCTATTGCCATCGGAGAACGAAAGCTTCGGCTGGGTTTTACTCGAAGCCTGGGCTGCGCGTAAGCCGGTGATAGGCAATCGATTCTGTGCCCCAGTCGCCGCCGTGATTAGCGACGGCGATGACGGCTATCTATGCGCGGGCGCCGCGGAAATCGCGCAGAGAATGGCCGAGCTCATCGCACAGCCGGCTTTGGCGCGCAAGCTCGGCCAATCCGGTTACGAAAAGGTCGCGCGGCGCTACACCTGGGACGTTATCGGACGCAAAGTCCGTGATTTGTATACCCGATTGACGGATCGCCTTCCGGAAGCCGTCAGTTATTAAAATCGGCGTACCGCGGATGTCCATCTCCAGCCGGGCTCTTAAATGGAACCAGGGGAGGGAACGGGCAGCCGATAGCTCTACCAGCGCACGATTTGCTCGTAGATCTTGGGCAGTTGCTTGGGCAGCGAGGTGATGTCGTCGATCACCAGGTAGCGCGACGGCGCGCACATCTGGCGCAGGTAGTCGTGCCCGGTGCGATCGACCGTGATGCAGAACGGCATCACCCCGGCCATCTCCAACTCCTTGAGCGCGACCATCGTATCCTGGATGCCGTAGGCGTTGGAGCGCCGGTCATGCCCGTAGTCGAAGTCCTGGGGAAAGCCGTCGCTGAGCAGGATGACATGCTTGGCGCGCGAACTGACGTTCTTGAACTTCTCCCGCGCATGGCGAATCGCGGTACCCATCCGGGTCGAGCGCTTGGGCTCCACGGCGCCCACCCGCGCCTTGACCTCGTCGGAGAGTTCACGGTCGAATTCTTTGATTACGTAAAACTCGACGTTGTCGCGGCCATGCCCGGAAAATCCCATGATCGCGTAAGAGTCGCCGATTTCTTCCAGCGCCTGGGCCATGATCACCAGGGCTTCCTTGTTGACGTCGATGATCCGGCGCGGGCGTTGGCGCGGTCCGCCGTGGCGCTGCCAGACCTTGAACCAGTCGTCGGGGTCGTCGGAGTCGGTAAAGCGCCGGTTGTCCTGATGGATGGGCTCGTCGGTGGAGGCGGACATATCGAGCAGGAACAGGGTGGCGACGTCGCGCGCCTCCTTTTTGCGCGCCTTGTACACCCGCGGATCGGGTGAATTGCCCATCGAACGCGCCACCCGATGCTCGACCGCGCGATCGAGATCGAAGTCGTCGCCGTCCTCCAGCCCGCGCACCATCCGGTAGGAGGCGGGGCGGATCCGCTGAAAGTGGCGGCGAATCTGGGGCAGCATTTCCGCGTATTGGTGCAGGGTGCGGGCATAGAACTCGCCGTCGTCGCCTTCAGGGATGATCTCGCGCAACCGGCACCAGTTGCGCCGGTAGTCGTTCATCGAATAGTCCCATTCGTCGTACGCGTAATAAGAATCCTGGGAGCGTCCGCCCATCACCAGGCGTCCATGATTGCCGAAGGATGCCGCCTCGGAGAGCTGCTCTTGCAACTCCATCAGCGCCTGCGCCTGCTTGTCGTCCAACTGCGTCAGATACATGCCCTCGCCGCCCTCGGAGTCGCCGTCGGATTCCGAAGGCCGGATCTGCGCGCCGCGCTCGAGCAGGCGGCGCAATTCCTCGGGACTGATTCCCGGGCCGTTGCGCCCCTTGCCGCGCTTGCCCGACACCTGCATCTTGACGTTCTGGTCCGGTTCCCCGCCTTCGCCGTCGCCGTCCTCTTCCATGCCCTGCAGCCCGTCGTCTTCGCCACTGCCGAGGCTCTGGGTCAGATCGTTGAGCATCCGCGCGGTGTTTTCGTCCAGCGCTTCCGAGTTTCCCTGCTGCGCCGCCTCGATCAGCGCGAGCAGCCATCCATAAAGCTCGCCGGTCTGGTGCACGCTCAGGTTGATGTCGGCGGCGGGATCGCGCAGGGGGGCGAAAAAACTCTGCGCGCGATTGACGAAGGCCTGTTCAATCGGCTCAGCCCCGGGTCTCAAGCCGGCGGTCGCCTTGAATAGCATCGTGCTGATCGCCATCGCGGGCATATCCTGGACCAGGTGCCGGTTAATCGCGGCAATCTCGGGCGCCAGGCCCCGATAACGGCGGGCCAGCGCCGCGTCGATGCGGGCGGACTCGCACAGCCGGAGCATCGCGCCCGCCAGTTTGGGGTCGGGAAAGGTGGCGATGAAGGCCTGCAGCGCTTCAATCCCGGTCTCGCCGCGCTCCTCGAAGCCCGGCCGATCGGCGAGCTTGAACGCGAAGCCGCCGAACTCATGGCGGGCCGCGAGATGCGCGGCAATCACTTTGTAATAGGAAAAAGCTTCGTCGCGGCTGGAGAAATTGTCGGCGCGCTCGGGCACAAAGATGACCTCGCCCGCCAGCAAAGGATAGCGGAACGCGGGCGCCACCGCGCCCTCACCGCTGATTGCGTCGAGCCGGAACTCGAGCGGAAACAGCATCCGCATGAACTTGGTCAGGACACCCTTGATCTGGTGCAGCTCCAGCACGTGCGATGCCGCCGCGATTGGGGTCGTATCGGTCATATCTATAACCTTACCTGCCTTGCCTGCCAGATTAGCAAGCCGCCGCGTCAGCAATCAATTTCACTTAATTTATCCAACGGCAACCGCGGCGGTGGTGCCGGCATGTTGCGGCAGATCGCGACGCTGCCGTCGCCGGCGGGATAAGGCAAGTGCAAAGCGCAGCAGATTTCGATGACGAGATAGAGAGGGAAAGGGAAAAGTGTCTGACAACTCCGTGAAAAGCGTCGGTGGTTTATGCCAAAGCTGGACAGAATTGAGCCTTTATGGCGCCGTTAAGACCCTTTGGATTCGAACTCGGGCAGGAAATTCGCGTTTGTAAACTGCCCGGGGCCTATGCGAGTCTGAATCGGGATTTCAAAATTGAAATCCGGTTTATGATGATCGAAGGGGGGTCTCATGAATGCCAAGCGGAGGTTGGCGCCTGCGGCTGCCGCGCTCGGGGCGTTTATGGCGCTGGTGAATGTTGCCGGGCATGTGCGAAGCGGCGGCGCAATCACTGAGAGCACGAAAACGTTCAGTCCGGCGATCCAAACGATCGGGGCCTCGGTCGCGTTGGCCGAGCCAGCCGCGGCGGCGAGCTGCCCCAGCACACAGGTAACGCTCAAAAACCAGAATCCGTATACAATCTTTCTCGGCGAGAACGTCAGTGCCGGCGCTGTCGTGGCGCCGCCCGGCAACAACTGGGAAATGCCGCCGGGCGGTTCGGTCAGCCTGTGTATACCGGGGGATTGGACGTCCGGGGTTTTATGGGCGCGGACCCAGTGCAACTTCAGCGGCACCTTCGGCCAGGATCCGGATTACAAAGCCTGCACCTCAAAGACCGATTGCACTGTGGAACAGCCAACCGATCCGGCTCACATCTGCGTCGGCGGAAGGTGCGTGATCGATTGCAGCGCGAGCGGCACCAATGGAAATTGCAGCGCTCTCCCCAACTCCGTTTGCGTAGCTGCCGGCAGCGCTGAGTTCTGCGGCTTTGCTCAGGGGGTGGTGTGCGCAACAGGAGATTGCGATGGGGGACTGTATCAATGTCAAGGCACCTGGGATGGCAATAGCGTAACCGCCACTCCGGGGTCGCCGGTCTCGCTATTCGAAATCACCGATACCTCCTCCGGTGACGGCAATAAGGGCGCTGCCAACTATGACGTAAGCAATAATTCGGGATACAACGGCCCAATCAAGGTGGACGCTCCGAATGTCCCGGGCGGAGGGCCTTCCGGCAACTGTTATTCCAACGGTTGCGTCACCGACCTCAATACGGTCTGTCCTCAGCTCCTGGAGATAATACAAGTGCCGGCGGGCACCGGCGGGCCCGTCAAGTGCGGCGGCGCGTACTGCCAGAGCGGGGCCTGCGGCGATTGTCCGAGTTGGGCGTCGCCCGCTTCCTGCCTCAACGGTAAGACCTGTGTCACTGGCTGCAATGCGCCGACCACGCAGTGCGGTCCCAACGCTCCGGCAGGTCTGGAATGCAACACCGTGATACCCGATTCGCCGGGGTTAATAACGGATGGCTCGACCTACTTCGATATGTATGCGGCCGCAAACAAGAGCGGGAAGGTCGATCCAAATCACATCGGCGCGGCCATGTTTTCCGGAAACCAGGGCACGCCCACCTGTTGGGGCACACTCGATTGCCCAAGCGGGTATAGCTGTGTAATGGGCGCAAGCACTGGAATCACCGGCTGGCCCTCCGGGGTTGGACTCTGCATGAAGGGCGGAGCCGGCGGAACTGCGCGCCAGGCAGCCTCTTGTGCGACCATGTCAGATATTGGGAAGGGCTGCGGAGGTTATCCAAATAGCGGGGTTTATTCCTGTGTCAAGGCCAAAACAAGTTCGGGGGTAGCCTGCGTTCCCGCCTTCAATCCCCCCACTATTGGTCTCGGCAGCTATGATTCCACCGACAGTCTTTTCACCGGACTTGCCGCTCCAAATAACCCGGAATGGGTGCAGGCGGGGCTGCTCGCTGGAGGCGGGACCATCCCCTACTACGAAACGTTCACAAACGCTTGCCCGCAGCAGTACGCGTGGCAGTACGACGATTATGCCGGCGGCCACGAGTGCGACGTCTTCCCAATAGCTTTTACCGTTACCTTCGGCGCGTTGAGCGGGACGCCGACCCCCACGCCGACCGCTGAGGCTACATCCACCCCAACTTCAACCCCGACGCTTATCGCAACGCCGACTTTCACTGCACAGCCCACCGCGACGGCGACCGCACGGCCCACGGCGACGGCGACCGCACGGCCCACGGTCACGGCGAGCGACCGCACGGCCCACGGCGACGGCGACCGCACGGCCCACGGTGACGGCGACCGCACGGCCCACGGCGACGGCGACCGCACGGCCCACGGTGACGGCGACCGCACGGCCCACGGTCGACGGCGACCGCACGGCCCACGGTGACGGCGACCGCACGGCCCACGGTGACGGCGACCGCACGGCCCACGGTCGACGGCGACCGCACGGCCCACGGTGACGGCGACCGCACGGCCCACGGTGACGGCGACCGCACGGCCCACGGTGACGGCGACCGCGCGGCCCACGGCGACGGCGACCGCGCGGCCCACGGCGACGGCGACCGCACGGCCCACGGCGACGGCGACCGCACGGCCCACGGTGACGGCGACCGCACGGCCCACGGCGACGGCGACCGCGCGGCCCACGGTGACGGCGACCGCGCGGCCCACGGCGACGGCGACCGCACGGCCCACGGCGACCGCGACCGCGCGGCCCACGGCGACGGCGACCGCACGGCCCACGGCGACGGCCACGGCCAAGTCCACGGCGACAGCCACACGAAGTGCCGTGCCAACGGCAACTCCGACACCGACGCAGACGCCTACCCTAACCGCAACCCCGGCTCCGACCGCAACTCCGGCGGCGGTCGCGACGGTGACCTCCGCGGGCAACGGTAGCGGGTCGGCAGGCCAGCGGGTTGCAGGCGGGAGTTTTGCAATCACCAACAGCGGCGGCGGCACGGCGACTTTCGCCTCGGTCACCGTGGGCGTCAGTGATCCAAAGTTATTTTCCTCGCTGACCCTGTCTTCGACCGTCAATGGTAATCCGGGTCCAAGCGCCACAGTGACTGGTGCGGAGATCGCCAACCCCACCACGTTCGTGTTTGCGACTCCGATAACCTTGCCCGTGGGTCAGACTGCGATGTTTAGTTTGAGCACGGTCATATCCATGAGCCCGGCGATGGCGCAGCCGCCGGTGATGTTTGCCGCAGTGGTTCCGGCTTGGCCAGGTGGCGGCAAGACTCCGTTGGGACCGCTGACAGGTGGGCTGGGACTGCTGGGCCTGGCGCTGTTCGGCGCGGTGGAACGGCCGCGGCGGCGCAAGGCGATCGTCGGCGCGACGATGTTGATCTTGCTGGCGACAGGTATCGCGGCGTGCGGCGGAAACGGCAACGGTGTCACGCCTCCGGTGGCGTCGCGACAGACAGTATTGGCGGTCAGCAGTGCGAGCGGCAAGATCGCGGTTGCCAATCTGCCCCTGACCCTGGGAACGATCACGTTGAAGTAGCGCCTGGTGATCAATACTGACACTGCCGCACCGAGCGTCAGCAGTCACACGGAGCCGACCAGTACGCCTGCCACGGCGGGCCTTGCTGCACGCCTTTTGGCGATAATCCGATAGCCAACTGCATTCGCCGGGTGCCTGCTCGCCAACGAGGCCGCGATTTACGCGAGCGGTCCCAGCGCTGGTGCCAGCAGGCTGGGCCGCAAGCGCCTACGCTTCACAACGCGCGCGGCACTATCGATGACCCTGGCGGTGAGGGCTGGATAAATGCCGGCTTTGCAAACTCTCTCCCTCTCCGTGGCTTCGAATTGCCACCGACGGCTTGAGCTTGCAAACGCTGACCGGGGGTCCACGAAGCCGCGGAGGGTCTGCGCGGCGCAAGCGTTCTTGACTGTGATGAAGCGGCGGGACTTAACTTAAACGATAAGCCATGCAAACCTTTACCTTTTATTCCTATCGCGCGGCCCTGGCAGGCTGCGGAAAAAGCCTCCGCAGTCTGCTCCCTCTCTCTTATCTCGCCTTGGCTAGAGGCAGAAGATCGAGGAAGGAAACCAGCTTTTATGCAGGATGCTACTCCCATCGGCCAACCAGACGGTCTCTGAATCCGTTTGTCCGCACCCTGCCAGGGCTGGCTTTGGGGCTGAGCCTGTTGATTGGTGCCGGCGCGGCCCGCGCCGGGATGACTGACGGAGTCAAAAAGGTGGTCCTGCCCAATGGTATTACCATTCTGGTGCTGGAAAACCACAAAGCTCCGGTGGCCAACTTCAACGTCATCTACCGGGTCGGATCGCGCAATGAGCAGGTCGGCAAGACCGGCCTGTCGCATCTGCTCGAACATCTGATGTTTCGCGGCACCAAGAAGCTCAAGCCCGAGGAATTCTCCAATATCATCCAGGAGAATGGCGGCCAGGATAACGCCTTCACCGAGCAGGACCTCACCGCGTACTTCGAGATCATAAACCGCGACCATCTCAACGTGCCGATCGCGCTGGAGGCCGACCGGATGGCCAACTTCGAGCCCAAGGGGTTCGATTCCGAAAAGGCCGTGGTGGTGGAAGAACGGCGCATGCGGACCGAGGACAATCCGCAGGACGCGCTGGACGAGGTCACCCAGGCGCAAGCCTACGTGGCGCATCCCTACCATTGGCCGGTGATCGGCTGGATGCATGACGTCGAGGGCCTCACGCTCCAGGACGCGTTGAACTACCACAAGATCTACTACTCGCCGCAAAACGCTTTGATCGTGGCGGTGGGCGATTTCGACAGCGACGCGGTTATCACGGAGATCACCGAGACCTATTCGGGAATCGCCAACGGTCCGAAACCTCCGCCGGTCACCGCAGTCGAACCGCCCCAGGACGGGGCGCGCGATGTGCTGCTGCGGCATGCCGCGCAACTGCCGGCCTTCGCGGAGGCGTTCCACGTGCCCGCCCACGAATCGCCTGACTGCTACGCGCTGGAACTGGCCTCGACCATCTTGTCGGGCGGAAAAAGCGCACGGCTGTACAAGAAGCTGGTGATTGAGAAGCAGATGGTGGTGGATATCGACGCCAGTTATGACCTGCTGTCGTTCGACCCGACCTTGTTCTGGATCAGCGCGCAGATGCGGCCCAACGTCAAGGCGGGGGACGTGGTCAGTGTCGTGGACGACGAAATCAAGCAACTGGCCACCAAGCCGATTGATCCGCAGGAACTGCAGAAAGCCAAAAATCAGGAGCTGGCCTCCTTCGTCTTTGGTCAGGACTCGATTTTCCGGGAGGCGATGATGCTGGGCCAGTACGAACTGATTGGCGGCTACAAGCAGCTCGACCAGTTTATCCCGTCGATCGACAAGGTGACGGCGGCCGACATCCAGCGCGTGACCGCCAAATACCTGGTCGCGCAAAACCGCACTATGGGGACCCTGGTGCCGACCGGCCTGGTTCCCCATCCCGGCAGCGGTCCGGGCGGCGGCGCAGTGCGCCATGCTCCTCTGGGTTGGGGGTTGCAGTCATGAGGCGGCGTGCGATTTTGTGGATGATTGGCGCGGCGATGCTCGCGGCGTTCATGGCGGCGCCGGTCAACCAGGCCGCCGCACTGGAAGTCAAACGCATCACGCTCGCCAACGGCACCATCGTGCTGGTGTCGCCGCAACATAATCTGCCGATGGTGACCGCGGCGATCGCTTTTGACGCCGGCGCCCGGCGCGACCCCAAGGGCAAGGAAGGGCTGGCGCATCTGACGGCGGATTGCCTGATGGAAGGGACCAGCAAGATCACCGCCGACGAGTTCAATCAGAAAGTCGATTTTCTGGGCAGCGCGGTCGATATCGAGGCGGGCAGCGACTACAGCACCGCCGGCTTTACGTCGCTGAAGCGTTACTGGCGCGACACGCTCAAGTTGATGGCCGGTGCGCTGACCGATCCGGGGCTGCGTGACGCCGATATCGCACGCAAACAGGCCGAGACCGTTGCCGGACTCAAGGCCGCGGAGGAAGAGCCCGGTTACGTGGCGGAGATCACCTTCCTGACCCAGGTTTTTGGCGCCGATTATCCTTATAACCATCTGCCCGACGGCACTGTGGCGGCGGTGGAGAAGTTCTCAGCCGCCGATGTGCGCGGCTTTTATCATCAGTTCTACCGGCCCCAAGGCGCGATTGCGGCCGTGGTTGGCGACGTCGAGCCCGATGAGGTGGCCAAAGCGCTCAACGAGGAGCTGGCGTCGCTCAAGGGAGCGGTGTCGCCGCAGAAGCCGGGGCCGCTTTCCGCCATCGGCGCGGGCGCGCACGTCACCGCGATCAACCGCGACGTCACCCAGGCCAACATCATGCTGGGCTTCGACGGAATCGCCCGCTCCAATCCCGACTACTACAAGCTCCAGGTGATGAACTACATCCTGGGCGGGGGCGGCTTCGCGTCGCGCCTGATGAAAGAAGTGCGCAGCAAGGCCGGGCTGGTCTATTCGATCGACAGCCATTATCAGGCCGGACTGTTCCCGGGATCCTTCCAGGTGGTGCTGGAAACCAAGAACAAGAGCGCCAACCAGGCGATTTCAATGGTGGTGCAGCAGATGCGCCGCATCCAGGAATCGCCGGTTACCGACGCCGAGATTGACTCGGCCCGGAAGTTCCTGATTGGCAGCTTTCCGCTCAAGCTCGATACTCAGAACTCGATCGTGCAATTCCTCTTGCAGGTCCAGCTTTACGGCCTGGGCCTGGATTATATCGACAAGTATCCGGGTTACATCCGCGCGGTGACCAAGGAAGACGTGCAGAAAGTCGCGCGCCAGTACCTGCATCCGGACAGCTACGTGCTGGTTGCGGTGGCCAACCAGAGCCTGGCGGATATCAAGGTCGACAGCGGTGCCCCAGCGGCGGCAAACCACTGAGCCGGGGATCATCTTCAGCGTCGGCCATTCGACCCATCCGCTGGAGGAGTTCCTGGAGCTGGTGGGAGCGCATCGGATCGAGGCATTGGCCGATGTGCGCTCCTTTCCCAGCTCGCGGCGCTGGCCGCATTTCAACCAGCCCGCCCTGCGCGAATCGATGGAGCGGGCGGGCATGGAGTATCGTTGGATTCGCGCCCTGGGCGGACGCCGCCACGAGGTGCGGCCCGACTCACCGCATACCGCCTGGAATCATCCGGCGTTTCGCTCCTATGCGGATTATGCCGACGGCGACGAATTTCAGCAGGGACTGGACGAGCTGACCGAACTGGCGCGGCGCGCGCGCTGCGCTTACATGTGCTCGGAAGGCCTGTGGTGGCGATGCCATCGGCGGCTAATCTCCGACCGCCTGCTGCTCGAAGGATGGCAGGTCATGCACATCCTGCCCAACGGCAAACTGTCGGCGCACGCGCTGCCCGAGTTCGCCAGTGTCGTGGATGGACGGTTGTTGTACAACCAGAAATCTCAAGGCGAGTAGGCGATAGCGGGATCTTGGGTAGGACAGGATCCGTCGTCGCGCCTCAGCTCTGCGGCGAGTGCAAGCGCGGCCCGTTCGCCGTCATCGAGCGGCTGAGTCGATGCATCGTCGAGGGCCAAAGCTGCACGCACTTCAAGCCAGCTCGGCGGATTTTCCGCCCAAGCCCTTACGGATGCCGGTGCTTCGATGTGCCTCAATTCTTCACGAACGATTGCGGGAACGAAGACCTTGTCGAAGAGTGCGGGCAGGATGTTGCCGTGCCCAATTAGAGGTAGTGCAGCGGCCCGGCATCAGCGACGACGAGCCGACCCGGCATCTCGGTTCGAAGAGCATCGCAAGGAACTCAAACCGCCGCACTCTCCGTTCGATGCGTTTTCTGCTTGTCACCTGCGTGGTGAGCGATTTCGCTCAGGGTCAACCCGAAACCCTTGAGCGCGTCAAGGCCGCGTTGCCGGACGACCTCGCGGCGAGCGCACTTACCGAGATGGAGGTCGCCTACGGACTGTTGCTGAATCCCAGGCTTGCCCGCCGCCTCGAGCCAGTGGCGGTCGTAAGCAGAAGCCCCGAGTGGAAGCAAAGCGGCCGGCGTTCTCGGGTGCCACTTCGCCAGCCACTCACCGGCTTGATGCCGTGAGGGTCTGACGGGCGATTGATTTACCACAAGCCGGTGACCGGGCGACGGCGTGATAGCATGTTGCACTGAAAGATGCCCCGGCTTATGTTGGCGGAGGCCAGTGGGTGAACTCGCCGGCTCGGTCACTGGTTCGCCTCGACGCGGACTCGAATTAATCGTCAGTCATGGAGGATGGTCCTTTGCGCAATACAGGTCACTACGCCACGATCGACACTGACCGTGGAGTCATCGTGGTTGAGCTCTACCATGAAGTAGCGCCGAAAACGGTCGAGAATTTTGAGAAGCTGGTCAAAGATGGGTTTTACGACAAGCTGACCTTTCATCGTGTAGTTCCGGGGTTTGTGGTCCAGGGCGGCGACCCGGCCGGCAACGGCACCGGTGGGCCGGGCTATGACGTGGTGGGTGAAATCAAGCCGGCGGAGAAGCATCTGCGCGGGACTTTGGCGACCGCACGCACCGGCGACGAGGTCAATCCCCAGCGCAAAAGCAGCGGCAGCCAATTTTACATTTGCCTGGAACCGCAGCCCGGTCTGGACGGTCAATACACGATCTTCGGCGCGGTGGTCACTGGAATGGATGTGGTGGACCAGATTAAGCGCGGCGACCACATGAAGAAGGTCACTCTTTCCGATAAAGCGCCGGCCTAGTTTCAGGTTGCCCGGCGTCTTGAAAAAAGCCGCAAGCGGCGGATTGTTGGCCAACGGGAAACGAAAAGGAAGCATGAAGATCAAACTCTGGTTGCCATTTCTACTGATTGTCCTCGCCTTGGGTGCCTGGACCGCGTCAGCGCGGGCGGACGGGGATCTGCCCTTACGCAACACCGGTCACTATGCCATCGTCGAGACCGAGCACGGAATTTTTGTAATCGAACTCTACCCGACGGTGGCGCCGAAAACCGTCGCGAACTTCGAAAAGCTGGCTAATAAGGGATTCTATAACGGTCTGACTTTCCATCGGGTGGAACCAGGTTTTGTGGTCCAGGGCGGCGATCCACAGGGCGACGGCAGCGGCGGCCCCGGCTATGAGATCGACGCCGAGATCAAGCCCGGCGAAAAGCATCTGCGTGGCAGCGTGGCGACGGCGCGCACCGGGGACGAGGTCAATCCCGACCGCAAAAGCAGCGGCAGCCAGTTTTACATCTGTCTGGAGCCTCAGCCGGGGCTGGATGGTCAATACACGATCTTCGGCGGAGTGGTTAAGGGGATGAAAGTGGTGGATCAGATCAAGGTCGGGGATCATATGAAGAAGATCACCCTCACCACCAAACCGCCCA
Source organism: uncultured Pseudomonadota bacterium (assembly GCA_963805995.1). Classification (GTDB taxonomy): domain Bacteria; phylum Desulfobacterota; class Binatia; order Binatales; family Binataceae; genus JAJPJA01. The sequence continues at coordinate 55,456 of CAWDWL010000020.1, forward strand.
AGGCATGAAGGCTTAGCTCCACGCCCGGCGGATAAGCTGGCGGAGTTGGAGAGACTGCTCAGAAACTCAATTATCCAAAGGAAAACACAATGGCGTCATCCGGAAGCGGGCACCCTGGCGGGCCCTACTTCACAATTGACCTTCATCTCCATACCAGCCGCGGCAGCTCCGATTCCAACGTATCGCCTCAGCAGGTGATCGAGAAGGCGCGGGAAATCGGGATCAGCGCGATCTGCGTGACCGAACACGACCATATCTGGGACATGCAGGAAGTCCAGGGTCTGGCCGCTGAAGCCGGGGTCGTGCTGCTGCGCGGCATGGAAGTGACTACCGAGATTGGCCACGTCGGCGCCTTTGGTCTGGATCGCTACGTTGGCGGGATCTACAAGCTCAAGGAGTTGCGCCGGGTGGCCGACGACTGCGGCGGACTGCTGATCGCCAACCATCCGTTCCGCTACAAGCTCGATCCGAAGCTTTCCTTCTTCAACAATCACGACGAGGCATTTGACTCCAACGATATCCAGAAGGCCGCCGAGCAGGTGATCTTTTCGATGGTCGATGCGGTCGAGGTGCTCAACGGTTGCTGCTCGGAGGAAGAAAACCGTTTCGCCTTGCAGGTCGCGCGCAGCCTCAACCTCGCCGAAGTGGCGGGTTCGGACTCCCATTCGGTGGACTCGGTGGGCTGTGTCTGCACCGTGCTGGATGCGCCGGCGCTGACCGAGCGCGCCCTGATTGACGCGATTAAGGCCAGCCGCTGCCGCGCCGGACGCGGGTTGCTTCACGATGGCCTGACGATGTTCGGTTTTCCATCCTGACCGGCGGCCGCGATATGCGGCTGCCGGGACCATCGGCTCGAACATGACCGTCATCCAGGCGGTTTCCCGAGACTGGTTGGCGCGGTTTTTGTCCTGCGGTTGTGAGCGGGGGATGGTTGCGATAAAATGGCCGTCCCTTTGATGGATTGCCGATGGCAGAAACCGACGGGCGCATAGAACTAATCGAAAATATCTCTTCGCTCGCGGGGGCCACTACCGATCTCCGCGAGAGCCTGGACGCTTTTGTGAAAGCCATCGCGTCCGGAATGGAAACCGAAGTCTGTTCGCTCTACGTGTTTGAACCGACCCAGCAGCGGTTGGTCCTGCGCGCCACTGTCGGATTGGATCGCGACTCGGTCGGCAAGGTTTCGATGCGCACCAGCGAAGGTCTGGTCGGGATGGTGATCGAGACGATGCAACCGGTGGCGGTGGCGGATGCGATCAGCCATCCGCGCTACAAATACTTCCCTGAAACCGGGGAGGAGCGCTACCACTCCTTTTTGGGCGTGCCGGTCACCGACACTCATCACGAACCGATCGGGGTGTTGGTCACGCAGACCCTGCGCAAGCGCAAATTTACCGCCAACGAGATCCGTCTGTTGCGCGCCGCGGCCAATCAACTGGCGCAGATGCTCAACAATTTCCGTCTGCGCCAGACCCTGGCGACCAAGGAAAAGGAGCGCGACGAGTATCGCCGGCGGATGATCGAGGCCAATCGCCAGCTCAAAGATTACGAAAAAGTCGGCGGCAAGACCCGGCTCGCGGCGCCGGTCAAGATCCGCCGCCCGCGACTGGTCGGCCTCGCCGCCGTCCCCGGATTCGGCCACGGGATCGCGCACCTGGTCGGCACCTTCCTTAACACTATCGATATCAACCTGCGCGCGGAGGACCGCGCGCAGGAACTGCGGCGCCTGGAGGAAAGCCTGGGCAAGGCGCGCGCTGAACTGACTGCGCTTAAGGCGCGGATGTCGAACCTGATGCCGGAGGGCGAACTCAAGATCTTCGACGCCCATCGCCTGATTCTCGAAGACGACGAGTTCATCGGACGAATCAAGACCGCAATCGAATCCGGCTATGCCGCGGAGAGCGCGCTGTTTCGGGTCGTCGATGAACTTGGCGCCTCGATGCTGGCGATGGCCGACGGGTATCTGCGTGAGCGCGCCAGCGACTTCCGCGACGTCGGACATCGTCTGCTGCGCCATTTGCGCCGTGAAGACAGCCGCAGCCCATTCGTCCATCCCACGATCCTGGTGTCCGAAGAATTGACGCTGTCGCAACTGACGCTGCTTTCACACGAAAATCTCGCCGGTATCGCACTGCAATCGGGCGGGGTGACCTCTCACGCGGCGATTCTGGCGCGTTCCTTTGAGATCCCGAGCGTGGTCGGAATCGAGCACCTGATGGAGTCGGTGAGCGAAGGCGACGACCTGGTGCTGGATGGCAGCTCAGGAATCCTCTACATCAAGCCCAGCGTCGACGTGCAGCGCGAGTACGAGCGGTTGTCCCGGCAGTACAACTCCTTTCGCCGCGAGCTGATGGCGCATCCCAACGAGCATGCCGTGACCCATGACGGCCATCGCGTTCAAATGCTCGCCAACATCGCGCTGCAAAACGATATCGAGATCGCGCTCAAGTATGGCGCCGAGGGGGTGGGACTATTCCGCTCCGAGTTCTCGTTCCTGACCTACGAGGACTTCCCCGACGAAAACCAACAGGTCGCGATCTATAACCGGTTGCTCAAGCCGGTGGGCAATCGCCCGGTTACCATTCGCACGCTGGATATCGGTGCGGATAAGTATCCCTCTTACATGCGCGTTCCACGCGAGGACAACCCCTTTCTGGGTTGGCGCTCGATTCGGGTATCGTTGGAGATGCCGTCGCTGTTCAAGCTTCAGTTGCGCGCGATCTTGCGCTCCGCGGCGCAGCATAACGTGCGCATCCTGTTCCCGATGATCTCCAGCATGGATGAGTTGCGCGCGGCGCGGGAATTGCTTACCGAAGCCAAGGCGGAGCTGGAGCGCGAAGGCATCGAGCACAACCCCAACATCCCGGTGGGCGCCATGATCGAAGTCCCCGCCGCGCTGTGGCTGGCGTCGCGCCTCATAAAAGAGGTAGACTTTTTCTCAATTGGCACCAATGATCTGATCCAATTTCTGCTGGCGGCTGATCGCAACAATCCCAAAGTTGCGCAGCTCTATGAGCCGCTTCATCCGGCGGTTCTGGCAGCGATTTATCAGGTCTTTAACGTCGCCAACGACGCCGGCAAAGCGGTTTGTATCTGCGGTGAGATGGCCAGCGATCCGATGGCAACGTTGGTGCTGATTGGGATGGGCCTGACGCAACTGAGTCTGAGCCCGCTGTTTATTCCAGTGGTGCGCGAGGTAGTCCGCAAGGTCAATTATCAGACTGCCCGTCTGATCGCCAAGGATGTGCTGCAAATGAGCACAGTCCAACAGATCAAGGGTTATCTCGTCGAGCGATACCGGGACTTGGGGCTGATCAATCTGGTCGAGATGTATCGTTAGTTGGGCATTGAAAAAGGAAGACCGATACAATTCGACTCATGCTTGCTTACCATGCCCTGGCATCCGCCCCTCCGTTATTTCCAGCAGCGGCTTGAGCCTCCAAAAGGTTGACTCGGCTCCTCCAGATGCGATACCAAAATACTAGCCTTGACCAGTCGGTTAGGAGCGTTTCCCGCCCACCAGCGGAGTTGGCGAGAGGATGAAGAGGAATATTAAATGGGTGTTCTAGTCGTACTCGCGGGCATCTTGCTAGCCGCAAGCGGACTGTTTTACCTGATCCTGGGCCGGAACCGTTATGGGACGACGGCGTCCCGCAAACAGCTTATCGCCGGTTCTGGCGCCGCCGAAGCGGCGGTGCTCAAGCCCGAACCGTGCCGGATTGTCAGGGTCTATTTTGTCAAACCGTCGCGTTACGATGACGACGGATACGTCCAGTTCTACCGCTGGGGGGTGCAACCCAACAACACCCTGACAGTGATGGCCGCGCTGAATGATACCTTCAACAAGCGCTACTCGAGCCAGCGCAATGTCCTCCTCGAGACCGTCATTTGGGATGAGGTTTGCGATGGAGCGGTGGGTCCGGAGAGCATCACCGCAATCAAGGAGAAGGCCCAGGAGGACGGCGTCGAGTTGCTGATCGGGATTGCCGGTGTGCAGTCCAACCAGTACCCGCGCGGACGCGACCTGGCCTTGCAGTTTGTCGCCCAGGGTCTTCCGACCATCATGGGTGGTTTCCACGTCAGCGGCTATCCGCAGTCGCGGGAATTCATGCATAGCTGCGGTATCTCGACCGCGGTCGGCGAGGCCGAGAACTTCTGGGACGATGTGGTCCACGACTTTCTCGAGGGCAAGCTCAAGCCGGAATACTCGGTGAACGAGGGCATCAGAGCCAAGACTGGAACCGGCGACATTCTCGTCCCGGTGATTACCGATGCCCAGTTGCCGCTAATTGACGATCGTTATTTGACCCGCTTTTTCAACGACACCCAGACCACCCTGGATACTTCGCGCGGATGCCCCTTCACTTGTTCCTACTGCTCGGTCAAGAATGTGATGGGCCGCACGATGCGTTCGCGCGACCCGCAGTCGGTCTTGCAGTGGGTGCGCGACGCGGTGTTCAACCACGGGATTGATTCGCTGTTTCTGGTTGACGACGATTTCTTCCGCAGCCCGCGATGGGACGAAATCCTGACCGGGATGGCGCAGATCCGCAAGGAATTCCCCAAGCTCTCGTTCATGATGCAGGTCGATGTGGACGCCTCGTGCTATGCCGACGTCGCGGAGGGCGAAAAGCCCGGCGCCAAGCATACGCGCAGCCGCCGCTTCGTCGATTTGGCGGCCGAAGCCGGATGCTATCAGGCCTTTGTCGGGATCGAATCGCTCAATCCGGACAATCTGAATTATGCCACCAAGTATCAGAACACCGACGACCGTAATCATCGCATGGTGATCGAAGAGGCCCGCGCGCGGGTGCTGGGTAAATACCGGCGCGTGGTCGAAAACTGGCATCGCGCCGGAATTTCGGTCCACGCCGGCTACATGCTCGGGTTTCCCTTCGACGGCCCGGATTGCGGACGTATCGCGGGCAAAACGCTCAGGCAACTCGGCTTCGATATCGTGTCGTTCTTCATCATGACTCCGCTGCCAGGGACGGAAGATCAAATCCGTTATGCCAAAGAGGGTCAGATCATGGACTGGGACTTCAACAATCTTGACTCCCAGCACGTCACGCTCAAGCACGACAAGATGGACAAGGACATGTGGATGCGCGCCTATGCGGAGGCATTCAGGATCTTCTACTCGCCCTGGCGCCTGCTCCATACCATCGTCACGGTAGCCGGCGGGCGCGGCTTGTCGGCCGAGGCGCGCCGCGGGGTGATTCGTCAGTTCATCTATTATTTCTTCAGCTATCGTCAGGGGCGCCATCCGATGGTTGGGGGTGTGTGGCAGATTCGCCGCCGCGACCTGGTCCGTCCAGTCGTCACCGACGAAGAGGCGCAGCGTTTTTACCTGGGCGACCGGCGCTTCAACGCGATTCTGCACGGCTCGCAAGGCGAGTTCGCCGGGGCGCCAGCCTGATTAACCGCCGCATATACCCGCTTCAATACGCTGCCCGTTTCGACAACGGGCAGCGTTGTTTTGAGGCGGTTGGACTGGGTGATTCCAATCGGAACGACACCCGCTTGCCGTGAAGCTGGTCAGGTGAGAACCTTGATCATGGAGTGCTGGACACGCACTTTAAGCTGGCCTACAAGGAAGTGGCGGCGCCAATTGCTTGCGGCGGCGCCACACGTCAGGGATTATGCCGATACGCGAACACGAAATTGATGCGCTGGCCAGGCATTTTGTCGAGAGCATGAAGGCTCGGGGGGCGATCGCGCCCAAGGCCGACCTCGAAGCGTTGATCGCTTGCGTGGTGGAGCTGATGTCGGCCAATTTCGAGACCGAGGCCAAGATCGACGAAGAGGCCGATGTCATGGCCGAAGCCGAAGCGCGCAAGCATCCCGGCGTCGATGTCAGCCGGCTGCGAACTCTCATCAAGCAACGAATCGCGCAGCGCAAGGACTTTACCCTGTAGTTGCAGACAACGCGGCGGTTTCTTCAATCCTCGCTAATCTATGGCCAAGAGGCCGGGTCCACGAAGTAGTCGTCTCTCACGGGCGGCAAGACGAAGATAAGAATGGTTACGGCGCAGGCCTGCTGAAACCCCGGTTGAAAATCAGACGCGTATTTGTGCTCAAATGTTACCCTCACCCTCTCGGGCGGCTGGAAGGCGCGAGGGGACGGAAAAAACCGGTGACGGAGAGGGCGATCGATCATGAAGCTGAGCGAGGCTCGAATCCTGTTTTTGGCCCGTGAGTCGCTGACGCGGCTGCGCGAGGAAGGGCTGGTCGAGATTCCCAACTTCCCGCTGGCGCTGCGCCAGGGACGCGAGGTACTCGCCGAGTGGGTCGAGAAGGGCGATCAGATGGACTCCGTGGTGCGCCGCAAGATTAGCTCGCTGAAGCGTGGAGTGGTAGAGGGCAGCGCCGAATGGCAGATTCTCTATCGCCGTTACCGGGAAGAGGAACTGCGCAAGAAGGGGCAGTTGAAGTAACCGCAGCGCCGCCACCGCCCGGATCCTGGCCGCCTCAAAAACCGCGTTCGTCAAAATTTCGCCACTAAAGGCAGCTCTTTATTCGGGTTCCCCCCTTTTATTGGAATCGCGGATGCGCTAAATTTCCGGGTTGGCACTCGAACCCCGAGAGTGCCAGTTGACACCGCGCAACGCGTGGTTAGTTTTAGCGCGGAAGCTCAATCCAGCTATCATTTTGTTAAAAGCTATAGGAGGTCGTTATTGCAGCCATGAAGAGTATTAGGCCGCTAGGGGACAGAATCTTGGTCAAACGGATCCAGGAAGAGGAAAAGACCAAGGGCGGAATCATCATTCCGGACACCGCAAAAGAGAAGCCGCAGGAAGGACTGGTAGTGGCGGTCGGAAAAGGAAAGACGACGGAGGAAGGCAAGGTTATTCCTCCAGACGTCAAAAAGGGCGATCGGATTCTGTTTGGCAAGTATTCCGGCACCGAAGTGAAGATCGAAGGCGACGAGCATCTGATCCTGCGCGAGGACGAGATCGTCGGCGTGCTTGAGTAGCCGGAACGAACGAATCGAAATTTTTAATTGGAGGAATTAACTAGCTATGCCCGCCAAAATTGTTCGCTTTGGCCAGGAGTCCCGGGAGAAAATCCAAAAGGGGGTCAACGTTCTGGCTGATGCCGTGACGGTGACGCTTGGTCCCAAGGGACGCAACGTGGTGCTCGAGAAAAGTTTCGGCGCGCCGACCGTGACCAAAGACGGCGTCACCGTGGCCAAGGAGATCGAGCTCGAAGACCGCTTCGAAAACATGGGCGCGCAGATGGTCAAAGAGGTCGCTTCCAAGACCTCGGACGTGGCCGGTGATGGTACCACTACCGCCACGGTTCTGGCGCGCTCGATTTTCAATGAAGGCGTCAAGATGGTGGCCGCCGCGCACGACCCCATGTCGATCAAGCGCGGGGTTGACCGCGCCGTTGAGGCCATCGTGGCCGAGCTCAAGAGCATGTCCAAGCCGACCAAGGATCGCCGCGAGATCGCCCAGGTCGGCACGATTTCCGCCAACAACGACTCCACCATCGGCGATATCATTGCCGAGGCGATGGAGAAGGTTGGAAAAGAAGGCGTGATCACGGTCGAGGAAGCCAAAGGACTCGAAACCACTTTGGAAGTGGTCGAAGGCATGCAATTCGACCGCGGCTATCTGTCGCCCTATTTCGTAACCGACCCCGAGCGCATGGAAGCCAAGCTCGAGGACGCCTACCTGCTCATCAACGAGAAGAAGATCTCGGCGATGAAGGACCTGCTGCCGATCCTCGAGGCCATCGCCAAGACCGGCAAGCCGTTCCTGATGATTGCCGAGGATGTAGAGGGCGAGGCGCTGGCGACCCTGGTGGTCAACAAGATCCGTGGCACGCTGGCCTGCACCGCGGTTAAGGCTCCGGGCTTCGGCGATCGGCGCAAGTCGATGCTCGAAGACATCGCGATTCTGACCGGCGGCAAGGTGATCGCGGAAGAACTCGGCATCAAGCTGGAGAACGTCACGCTCCAGGATCTCGGCCGCGCCAAGCGCATCGTGATCGACAAGGACAACAGCACCATCATCGACGGTGCCGGCAAGAAGGCCGATATCGAAGCGCGCATCAAACAGATCCGAGCGCAGATCGAAGAGACCACCTCTGACTACGATCGCGAGAAGCTGCAGGAACGCCTGGCCAAGCTGGTCGGCGGCGTGGCCGTCATCCGCGTCGGCGCGGCGACCGAGATCGAGATGAAGGAGAAGAAGGCCCGCGTCGAAGACGCGCTGCACGCGACCCGCGCCGCAGTCGAGGAAGGCGTGGTGCCGGGCGGCGGCGTTGCGTTGGTCCGCGCTTCCGCCGCACTGGACAACCTGCGCGTGTCTGAAGACGAAAGGGTCGGCGTCAACATCATCAAGAAGGCGATTGAAGATCCGGCCCGCTGGATCGCGCAAAACGCCGGCTGGGAAGGCTCGATCGTGGTCGACAAGATCAAGAACAACAAGGGTGCATTCGGCTTTAACGCCGCCACCGAGGAGTTCGAAGATCTGATGAAGGCCGGGATCATCGATCCGACCAAGGTCGTGCGCAGCGCGTTGCAAAACGCCTCGTCAGTGGCGGGCCTGCTGCTCACCACCGAGTGCATGATCGCGGAGAAGCCGGACGAAAAGGGGCCGCCCCAAGGCGGAGGAATGCCTCCGGGCGGCATGATGTAAGTTCAGGAGCGGACAACGTGCGAACAAAAAGGGCGGCTCCGATGGGGCCGCCCTTTTTTTGCGGTAGCTGCGCGGCGCCGGGCCGGAGTCGCGCCAGTCTTTCGCGCACAACTCTCAAGAAACTGCCTTGGCGCGCCGCAACTGCAGGGCCGCGCGCCGGACATCAACAAGTCTGGCAGTTTTCTGGCCTGACGCGTCGCAACCGCCGGTCGCTTGACTTGCTGCTAACTAACTAAGAGGCGGGCGCTTCCAGCCCATGGCTTGATAACTGTCTCGCCGGTCTCCAAGCGCGGGCGCCATAGCCCCGCGTACTTCACCAAAACACTTCCAGAGCTCTCCTTTTAACTGAGGTCTGGCTTAACCATCGATCGCGCGTCTGAAAAATGACGTTTTCCCGCAAACCTACAAATGACCGCCCTTTACAGTTCAATGGCTCGATAACTGATTAAAAGGGGGGACCACCATGTCAACCACGCAACGGAAAAACTCCGACGGCGACTCCCACTCAGAGTGCGACGGCCACCCCCACGGAAACTCCGACGGCGACTACCAGTCAGAGTGCGACGGCCACCCCCACGGAAACCCCGACGGCGACTCCCAGTCAGAGTGCGACGGCGACCCCCATGGAAACCCCGACGGCGACTCCCACTCAGAGTGCGACCGCCACCCCCACGGAAACTCCGACGGCGACTACCAGCCAGAGTGCGACCGCCACTCCGACACCACGGCGACGCCGACGCTAATTCCCACACGAAACACCAACGCCGACCCCAACGGCTACCGCGACCCCGACGCCAACGGCCACCGCGACCGAGACAGCGACTCCCACGGAAACCCCGACGGCGACTCCCAGTCAGACTGCGACCGCGACTCCGACACCAACGGCGACGACGCTAATTCCCACACCAGACACCAACGCCGACCCCAACGGCTACCGCGACCCCGACGCCAACGGCCACCGCGACCGAGACGGCGACTCCCACGGAAACCCCGACGGCGACTCCCAGTCAGACTACGACGGCGACCCCCACGGAAACTCCGACGGCGACCCCAACGGAAACTCCGACGGCGACCCCTACGGAAACTCCGACGGCGACTGCTACGTCGAAACTGCGACGGCGACCCCTACGGAAACTCCGACGGCGACCCCTACTCAGACTGCGACCGCCGCTCCTACACCAACGCCGACATCAACGCAAACGCCAACGCCGACACCGACATCAACGCAAACGCCAACGCCGACATCGACATCAACGCAAACGCCAACGCCGACACCGACGGCAACGCCAACCCCAACCCCAACCCCAACGCCAACCCCAACACCAACGCCAACGCCAACACCAACGGCTACACCGACCCCGACGGCCACCGCCACACCGATCCCGACGGCGACTCCCACAGCGCCGCCAACCCCAACGCCGACCGCCACTCCTACCCCTGTGGTCGCTCCCATAGTGATTTCAGCCAACCCAGCTATCTCAGGCTGTGGCGGCCAGGGCGTGCCGATTAATCGGATGATCGCGGTGAGTTTCAATGAGTCGATGGATCCTACGACCATCACCACCGCGACCTTTACGGTGACAGGGCCAGGCACGACTCCTGTGACAGGAAGCGTGACCTACGACGCGACCAACAATATGGCGATTTTTGCGCCCGCGGGCACACTTCCGGTTAGCACCACATTTACCGGAACGATTACCATCGGGGCCAAGAGCGCCGCCGAAGTTCCACTGGCAAGTAATTTTGTCTGGACCTTCGTAACCAGCGCGGATTTAGACACGACCAAGCCAACTGTCATCTCCACAAATCCGGCTAATCTTGTCGCCAGCGTGGCTACCAACCAGCAAGTCACGGCAACCTTCAGCGAAGTGATGGACCCTACAACTATTACCGTTTCGACGTTTACACTCACGGGTCCCGGCTTGACGCCGGTTACCGGCACGGTGACGTATTCCAGTGTAGGTGCAACCGCGACGTTTACACCGGCCAGCGCGCTAGCGGCGGGGGTGACGTTTACTGCAACGATTACAAGCGGGGCCAAGGACCTCGCCGGAAATCCGTTCGCGGTCGCGTTCACATGGACATTCACAACAGGTTCGGGGCCGGACGGCACCGCACCCGCCGTAATTTCCACGACCCCTGCTGACGGCGCCTCGATGGTGGCCCCTAACGCAGGAATCAACGCAACCTTCAGTAAGGCGATGAATCCCGCATCACTCAACCCGGCGACCTTTACGCTGGAGGGGCCTGGACCGACTTCTATAGCCGGAAAAATCACCTATGATGTGACAAACCAGATCGCGACGTTTACTCCCAGGGTCGCGTTTGCAACCAGTTCCCTATTTACTGCCACGGTCACCACCGGTGCCCTGGATCTGGAAGGCAATGCAGTGGCGGCTAACGTTTCATGGAGCTTTACCACCGGTTCAACCCCCAATCTCTTGCCGGTAAATCTTGGGGCGGCCTCCGGCTTCGCGGTGGTGGCTCAAGCCACCGTGACCAACACCGGCCTGACCATGCTCAGCAGGGATCTTGGATTGACGCCAGGCGTTTCGGTGACCGGATTTCCACCTGGAACAGTGAATGGGACGATTCAAATTGGCACCCCGCCGGCAGGCGCGGCGCTAGCCTCCTTAAGCACCGCGTACAACGACGCCGCCGGACGTCCCGGGCCCACCATTGTGGCCGATAACCTGGCCGGCAAAGTCCTCACCCCCGGTCTCTATACCTCCGCCGCGACCTCATTTCAGATAACCGCGGGGAATCTGACTCTCGACGCCCAGGGTGACGCGAATGCGGTCTGGATCTTCCAGATGCCCGCTTCCACGCTCACCTTAACTGCCCCCGCTTGCAATGTGATCCTGATTAACGGTGCGCAGTTTTCCAACGTCTTTTGGGAGGTTGGTAGCTCAGCGACTATCGGAGTAGGGTGCGTGCTGGAAGGAAATCTGCTGGTAAACACGTCGATCACGCTGGCCAACGGCGCAACGGTGCGAGGAAGAGCGCTGGGAGGCGCCATTGCCGCCAGTGGCGCGGTTACGCTGGACACCAATACCGTTTCCGCGGCGGGCGGTTGTGACCAATGATGTGCCGTGAAACCGGCGAGAAGGGGCGAACTACGGCGGGCAAGCTGGATTTGGACTCACAGTAAATTTTGTAACATTGATGTTGTGGGGTGCGGTGGACTGTGGCCTCGAGCGCAGCCAATCGTTCAAGGATGGTTATCGCCCCGTCGACGTGCTTGTTGGTTTCGTCGATGCGCCGGTTAATATGGGCGAATCCTTCCTCCACGCGGTTTCAAGCTGATGAGCTCAGCACGCAGTCCGGTCATCTTACCTTTTGAGGCCGGCTCTTTCGCCTTGGAGTTCCTGAAGCTGCGGCGCGATCACGTCCTGGATCGCCTGTTTGACCGTTGCGTAGGTCGCGAAAGCGCGGCGTCGGCCGCTATTCCTTCACCGGAAGGCGTTCCAACTCGATTCCCTGCCCCGGATCGAAACGGACGTGGGCTACCCATCCTGCTTCCTGATACAATGGCGCGGGGGTGCCGCAATAGGCCGCTCGGGTCGCCCCGCGCGAGCAATCGGTGAACACGTGGATATGTCCCAGCGCGATGTAGTCGTAGCCGCTGCTTTCGATGTCGATCGGGTTAATCGGCGAAGACCGATCAAACTCACCCTCTTCCATGAAGAAGCCATGCGCCAATGCGATATTCCACAACCCTTCAACGGGGGCCACAATTCCACCCAGCGGCCGGTATTCCGGAGTATGCTCGACCATGGCACGTCCCCAGATTCGCGCATGAAGGTCGGGGAACTCCACCGTCGAACCCGCCGGATCGAGCAGCAGATGCAGATTTCGAGGCATCTCGGAGGGCGGCAGCTTGGCGTAGATGGAGCGTTCGTCGTGAGCGTCATGGTTACCGGGCGTCAGCACGACCGGCATCCGCGCCCGCGCGATCTGGCCCAAAGCGAATGATAGCGCCTCATCCGTGATTCTATTGGAGTCGAACAGATCGCCGACGATCAGCAGCAGGTCGGCTTCCAGGCGATTGGCGGTGGAGATTACCTGGCTGAAGGCCTGGCGGATGCTGTCGCAGAGCTTCTTACCCTCGGCTCCGTGGCCGAACGTATCGCTTTCCAGATGGACGTCGGAGGTATGGAGCAGCTTTAGCGGCCGGCTCGGATGGGCATGCCGTTGATGGACCGACGCAGAGGATGGCAAAATCAGCTTACTCACCTCGACTCCCGATGATAAGGATACTCAACTTCTAGTTCTTTTACCATTATGAGTCGAGGCGGCGCGAATTAATCGCACGTTACCAAACCGGCCGGAATGGGCCGATGGCGCTGAGATTTCTTCGGGTTCGCCCGTGATCGCGGCGCAAGCCGCAAGCCGATAAAGAAGGAAGGCAAAAGACCGTGATTGTAGTGATGAAAGCGCATGCCACCCCGGCGGAGATTGCGGCGGTGGTCGAACGGGTCGAAAAGGCTGGATTTCAGGCCCATCAGATAAACGGCGTCGAGCGCACCGTGGTAGCCTGCGTGGGCGAGGAGCGCGGCAAGGACGATCTTGCCCAGCTTGAGTTCTTCTCCGGCGTCGAAAGTGTGATGCCGATTCTGAAGCCCTACAAGCTGGCCGCCCGCGAGGTCCATCCCGAAGGCTCGCGTATCAAGGTCGGCAAAGTGGAGATCGGCGGCAAGAGGTTGGTCGTGATGGCAGGGCCGTGCGCGATCGAAAGCGCCCGGCAGATGCAGGGCGCCGCCGAGGCGGTCAGCCAAGCCGGCGCACATATGCTGCGCGGCGGTGCGTTCAAACCGCGCACATCGCCGTATTCCTTCCAGGGGATGGAGGATGAGGGCCTGATACTGTTGGAGCAGGCCGGCCGCGAGGTGGGGCTGCCGGTGGTCACGGAGGTGATGGACGCCCACGACATCGACCGCATCGTGGAACATGCCGACATGTTGCAGGTCGGTGCGCGCAACGCACAAAACTTCTCGCTCCTGCGCCGTCTGGGCAAAGCCGGCAAACCGGTTCTGCTCAAGCGCGGTATGTCGAGCAAGATTGAAGAGTTTCTGATGGCGGCCGAATACATTCTGTCCGCGGGAAATCCCAACGTGGTGCTGTGCGAGCGCGGCATTCGCACCTTCGAGACCGCCACCCGCAACACCCTGGACCTCAACGCCATTCCGCTGCTCAAGGAATGGACGCATCTGCCGGTAATCGTCGATCCGAGCCACGGCACCGGAGCTGAATCGCTGGTGATTCCGATGGCATTGGCGGCGGTGGCCGCCGGCGCCGACGGCCTTATGATCGAGGTCCATCCCGAGCCGGAGAAGGCGCTTTCCGATGGTCCGCAGCAACTGCGGCCGACTCGCTTCGCCGAACTGATGCTCTCGCTGCGGCGGGTCGCGGAAGCGGTCGATCGCACCGTTTGACCCATCATTGAAAAAGAAATTTTGCGGCTCCAGCCTCCTCTCTCTTATCTTCCGCGGAGGGTGGAAGATAAGGTGAGTCAGTGACTTCGCACGATCGAATCAAACCCCCGGCGCTTAAGCCCGGCGATATGATAGGGGTCGTTGCCCCAGGCGCCGCCGTGGACCGCGAGTTCCTGGAGCGCGGCGTGAATGAATTGGTGCGCCAGGGCTATCGGGTCAAAGTGTCGCCGCGCGCACTGGCCCGGGATCGGATTTTGGCCGGCAGCGACCAGGAGCGCGCGGCGGAGCTGATGCGCTTCTTTGCCGACCCCGAAATCCGCGCGATCTTCGCCGCCCGCGGCGGTTATGGTGCCGGGCGCTTGCTCCCGCTGATCGATTTCGACACCCTTAGAAGCACGCCCAAAATCTTTGTGGGCTTTTCCGATCAAACTTTCCTGCTCAACGCGATGGTGACGCGGAGCGGGATGGTCTGTTTTCACGGGCCGATGGTGGCCAAGGATCTCGCCGGCGGAATCACCCCGCGCTCGATGTCCCATCTCCGGCGCCTGCTGGCGGGCGAGCTGGAGACTTTTGCGCTGCACGGCACCGAGGTGATTCATCCCGGTGCTGCGCAAGGCGAGTTGATTGGCGGCTGTCTGTCGATCGTGGTGGCGATGTTGGGCACGCCGTACGCTCCTGATTTCGCGGGTAAGATCCTGTTGCTGGAAGACACCGGCGAAAAAGCTTACCGGATCGATCGGATGCTGGTGCAGCTTAAGCACAGCGGCGCGCTGGACCAGTTGGCGGGAGTGGTCTTCGGCGGCATGCGCAGTCCCGCCGACGCCGAATCCGAGCAGCGCCTGATTCGTCAGTTTGCCGCCGAGCAGACTGCGGGACTCGGAATCCCGGTTCTGTGGGGCGTGGAGGTCGGCCATGGCACCGAGAACTTCACTGTCCCCGTCGGCGGGCGAGCCAGAGTCGATACTCACACGCGCCGGCTGGATTTTATCGAAAGGACGGTCACTTAGCTCGTTCTTGGGATTTGGATTGGGTTTGGAGCAGTAATAGAAGTGAATTGGGGACCGGTCGAGCAGGCGTTCAATGACGCAATCGAACAGGGGGTGATGCCGGGCGCCACGGTAGTGGTGCGCAAGGGCAATGAGGTCGTGTTCGAGAACAAATTTGGTTGGCGCCAGACGGCTCCCGAACGCTATCCGATGCAGCTCGAGACGGTTTTCGACCTGTCCTCGCTGACCAAGGCGCTGGCGACCACCACCGCAATCATATTGCTGACCCGCGAGGGCAAGGTGCGCCTGGACGATCGCGTGACCCGCTTCTTCCACAATTTCGGCGTCCACGGTAAGACCTACATCACGTTCCGCCACCTGCTGGGCCATTATTCCGGGTTAGCGGCATGGCGGCCGTATTACGAGGAGATCGCCGCCATCGAACGCAAAGGGCGGGTCAATTTCATGGCCAGCCGCGGCGCCAAGGAATACGTCTACGAGCAGATTCATCGGGAAAAGCTCGAGGCCCCATTGGGGTCGCGCGCGATCTATTCCGACCTCAACTTCATGCTGCTGGGCGAGGTCGTGGAGCAGATCACCGGAGTCGGGATACATCGCTTTTGCCGCGACCGGATCTTTCGGCCCCTGGGTTTGCGCGCGACCGACTTCGTGGATATCTCGCTGGTGCGCACCCGGCGGCTTGAGCCGGTCCCGGAGATGTTCGCCGCCACCGAGGTCTGCCCCTCGCGCAAGCGCTTGTTGATCGGCGAGGTGGACGACGAAAATGCCTATGCGATGGGTGGAGTTGCGGGTCATGCCGGGCTGTTTGGTCCGGCCAAAGAGGTCGATCGGATCGCCGCCGAATTGATCGCGTGTTATCATGGCCGTTCAGACTTGGTGCCGCGCAAACTGATTGTCGAATTCTGGAAACGCAACGACGTCGTCAAGGACTCGACCTGGGCGCTCGGCTGGGATACTCCGACGCAGGGGCATTCCAGCGCCGGCACTCATTTCTCACCGGCGGCGGTCGGCCATCTTGGCTTTACCGGAACCTCGATCTGGATCGAACCCGAGCGCGAGATTGCGGTTACGATTCTCACCAACCGCGTCCATCCGCGGCGCGACAACGAGGCGATTCGCGATTTCCGCCCGCTGATTCACGACCGCATCATGGAAGTTCTAGATGGATCCAACTGAGTCTTTGGCTGATTCCGCCACCCGCCTGTCGCAGGTTCCCGCCAATCCGCAACGCATTCATCTCATGGGTATCGGCGGCACCGCGATGGCGGCGTTGGCCGGGATGCTCAAAGAGCGGGGCTTCGCTCTCAGCGGTTCCGACAACGAATTATACGAGCCGACCGCGTCGCTGCTCCGCCGTCTCGAAGTTGATGCCAAACGCGGCTTCGCCCCGGCCAATCTGGATCCGGCCCCCGATTTGGTGGTGGTGGGCAATGTCATCACGCGCAACAACCCCGAAGCGGCCGCGCTGATCCAAAGCCGGATTCCATACGTGTCGATGCCGGAGGCGCTATGGCGCTTTTTCCTCAGCGATCGATGTCCGCTGATGGTCTGCGGCACCCACGGCAAGACCACCTCGACCTCAATGATGGCGCAGGTACTGATCGCCGCCGGACGCGACCCCAGTGTGTTGATCGGCGGCATCAGCTTGAATCTGGGCGCCAATTACCGCCTGGGCACCGGACGCCATTTCGCGATCGAAGGCGACGAGTACGACACCGCGTTTTTTGACAAGGGGCCAAAGTTCCTCCATTACCGGGCCCAGGGTGCGATCATCACCTCGCTGGAATTCGACCACGCCGACATTTACCGCGACCTGGCTCATGTCAAATCGGCCTTCGCGGCGATGGTCCAGCAACAGGACAGCTCCGCGGTGCTGGCGGTGTGTGCTGATTATCCGGCAGCCATGGAGGTTGCCGCTGGATCGCGGGCGCGGCGGCTGACCTTCGGGCTGCGTGCGGGAGAGTTTCGCGCTGCCGGCATAAGCGCGGATTCCGCCGGAACCCACTTCAACGTGACGCGTGACGATCGGATTATTGCCCGCGATCTAGTGGTGTCGGCGTGGGGGATAATGAACGTCGCCAATGCGCTGGGCGTGTTTGTGCTGCTGCGCGGGTTCGGACTGAGCGACGCTGAAATCGCGCAAGGGCTGGCTTCGTTCAAAGGGGTCGCACGGCGCCAGGAGCTGATCGGCGAGGCCGCCGGCGTAACCGTGATCGATGACTTTGCGCACCATCCCACGGCAATCGCCGCGACCCTGGAAGCGATGACCGAACGCTATCCCGGCCGGCGCATCCTGGCGGCTTTTGAACCGCGCTCCAACACCAGCCGGCGCAACGTCTTTCAGTCGGAGTTCGCCCGCGCCTTCGATCGCGCGGCGCGGGTCTATCTGGCCCCGGTCTTCTTCAAGGAAACCGATCAGATTGCGCCCGGCGAACGGCTCGCCACTGATTTGCTCGCCCGCGAGATAACCAGCCGCGGTCCAGCGGCATTAGCCTGCGGCTCCAACGACGAGTTGCTGCATGCGCTCAGCGCCGCGGCGAGTCCCGGCGACGTCGTGTTAGTAATGTCCAACGGGCCCTTCGACAATTTGAAGCTGCGGATATTGGAAGAGCTGCGCAGTCGCCAATAGCGGGACATTTCTAACTCTGGCTGCGGATACTCATTGACAGAAAAAGATGACAGCCTGGAAAGGCTAGTCCCACTCGAAAAAGACACAAGGTCATTTCCGTGGCACAGGCTTCCAGCCTGTGACTGTCTCCGTACCGGCTATGCCAACGAGTGGTGCTCATCAGCGGCCGGCATTTCCATCGGCAGCAGTGGCGCGAGCAAAAAAAGCTCGCGCATCATCGACAGGCAGGGACGCCTGTCCCACTGATTCAGATACCCCGACCCTCGGTCAGCTCGAGGCTTCCAGTTTCGCAAACAGCGTCACAACAGCGTGTAAAAAGCGAGAAAGATCACAGCGAAAATGTAGAAACTCCTGGCACAGGCTTCCAGCCGGTGAGCCTTTCAATTTCGCGCGATGTTCTTTGCCGCCGAGCGGCGACGCTCCATCGTCAACGCTGAATATAGGAAGAAGCTCAACAGCACGCCGCTTAAGTCCAGCGCGACGTCGTAGATCGAGGCCGTTCGTGCGGGCGTGAAAGCCTGAAGGGTTTCGTCAAGGACGGCGAAGATGGCGCATAAAACCAGCGCGCTATATCGGCGGTTGCGCAGCGGGCCGATTACAAGCACGAAGTACGCGATTGCCGGAATAAGAAAATGGCCCATCTTGCGGACCATAATGTGAAGCCGGGAGACTTCGGCGGCCGACGCGTCGGGCGCCAGCCGGCGAATGATTGGCTCAACGACGGCAAACGTGTTGCTATGCGTGAGGAAGGTGATCGAAAAGGCCGCCAACGCCGCCACGAACGCGATCGTCAGTAGTAGCGTGACGATTCTGCTTTCCAGGCTTGGAGCAGACTCCGCCGCGTCGCGCCGCATCACGATCGGACGTGGGCTAATGCGCAGACTGCGCTGACCACTTCAAGCGCTGACCACAATTCATGCGTCAATCGGCAGCTTATACAGTTCGATCGCGTTGCGCCGCGCGATGCGCATCTGATCGCCGATTGGCACCTCGCCGAAGTGTTCGGCCAGGACCTCCCTGGAATGCGGCCAGGTGCCGTCGAAATGCGGATAGTCCGAGCCCCACATCAGGTTCTTCAGGCCGATGATATCGCGGTTGCGCACCGCGGTATGGTCGCGCATGAAGGTGACGCCGACGTGTTCGTGAAAGATCTGGCTGGGAGTGCGGCCCGAAGTGACGCCATTGGAAAAGCCCGCCCAGCCCTGGTCGCGTTTGAACCGGTAGTCCATCCGCTCCAGGATTCCCGCCACCCAGGCCGCGTCATTTTCGACCGACACCACCTTCAACTTGGGATGGCGATCGAAAACGCCGGAGAAGATCATCGCCGCCAATGAGTACATCGTCGGCGTGAAGGCGAGCGAGAAATCAGCCAGCATGTTGGTAGTGTGCGAGAAATGCTTTTTGCTGGCGGCGACGTGCAAGCTGATCGGCATGTCGAGCGCCTCGGAGGCCGACCAGATCGGGTCATGGATCGGGTTCTCATAGCCCTGGCCAGTGTCCTGGCTGATACTGATCATCGCCGCCTGCAATCCCATCTTCGCGCATCGCTCCATCTCCGCAATCGCGCTGTCCTTGGGTTCAGTCGGGATCATTGCCACGCCGAACAGACGCCGCGGCACGCTGGCGCAGTACTCGGCCATCCAGTCGTTGAAGGCGCGAAAACAGGCGAGCTGAAACTCGGCATCCGGAATTGTGAACATGCTCAGGCCGAAGCTGGTATAGAGGATTTCGCCTTCGACCCCGTCGCGATCCATGTCGGCCACCCGCGCATTCGGATCCCAGGCCCCTTTTCGCACATTGGCGAAGCGGCCAATCATGCTGACCTCGTTGTCCGGCGCTTCCGTGCAAACGGTCAGTCCGATGGGATGCTTTTCGGTCAGGCCGCCTTCGCAGACCAGGTAGTCCGAATCCTGCTCGCTCACGATCCGCGGTGCGCGCTCGCGATAGCGGCGGTCAACGCGTTCAACCCACAGGTTGGGCGGTTCGACGACATGGGAATCGGCGGATACCATTTTGAACGCGGGGCCCTTTTCCATTTCGATATTCTCCGGTTGGCGTTGATCTTCAGGCCGATCTTACGCGTTATGATCGGTCGATCCGTCCGGAACTGTCAAGTCTGCAGTCAACCGTTGTCTGAACGGGCGTTTCAGGCGGCGCGGCAGATTGGCCTTGCGCGAGAGGCGGACTGGCGACTATGTAATCAGAGGATAAGGGGAGCCAAAAGCGTGTTCGCCAATTTGATCGGTGGAAAATGGTCTGAACCGGCGGGTTGCCCGACCCTGCCGGTTTACAATCCGGCCAGCGGCGAAGTCATTGAGCAGACTCCGCTTTGCTCGACCGCCGAGGTCGCGCAGGCGACCGCCGCCGCCGCTCGCGCCTATCCTGCTTGGGCGGCCACCGCGGTGATGGAACGCACCCGCCTGATGTTCAACTACAAGGCGCTGCTGGAGCTTCATCACGAGGAGTTGGCTGCGATTGTCACCCGCAATCACGGCAAGACCCTGGATGAGGCGCGCGGCGAGGTGCGGCGTGGAACCGAGATGGTCGATTTCGCCTGCGGGGCGCCGACACTATTGCAGGGCCGCACTCTGCGCGGGGTAAGTGGCGGTGTGGATCAGGACTATTACCGGTATCCGGTAGGGGTCGTGGGCGGAATCGTGCCGTTCAATTTTCCGGTCATGATCCCGCTGTGGATGTTCCCGCTGGCGGTCGTGAGTGGCAACACCTTCGTGCTCAAGCCTTCCGAGCGGACCGCGCTCGGTGCGATGCGCCTGGCCCAGTTGTTTCAGGAGGCGGGCTTTCCCGACGGCGTCCTGAACCTGGTCCACGGCGCGGGCGATGCGGTCAACGCTTTGCTCGCGGCGCCCGAGGTACGGGCAATCTCCTTTGTCGGTTCCGAGCCGGTGGCGCGCAGGGTTTACCAGGAGGGCGCCCGCCACACCAAGCGGGTGCAGGCCGCCGGCGGCGCCAAAAATCATATCTTCGTTCTGCCCGACGCCGATTTGGACCTGGCGATTCCGGCGATCATCAACTCCGCCTTTGGCAACGCCGGAGAGCGATGCCTGGCCGGCAGCGTCGCGGTCGCGGTCGGCGAACACACGGGAGGGATGCTCGAGCGGCTGGAGGACGCCGCTCGCAAGCTCAAGCTGGGGCCCGGCGACCAGCCCGGAGTGGATATCGGTCCGCTGGTCGCCGATGATCATCGCCGGCGTGTTTTGGGTCATATCGAGCGCGCCGCCAGCGAGGGCGCCCGGATGGTGGTCGACGGCCGGGCGAACGGACACCTGGAGCATCCCGGCTTTTTCGTGGGACCGACGATTCTGGACCAGGTAACGCCCGCGATGGCGGCCGGACGCGATGAAATCTTCGGACCGGTGCTCTCGGTCAGCCACGTCAGTGACGTCGAGCAGGCGATCGAGCTGGTGAATCGTCTGCCTTTAGGCAACATGGCGGCGGTGTTTACCGCGTCGGGACGGGCGGCGCGCCAATTTCGCGAACAGGTCGAATGTGGGATGATTGGGATCAACGTTGGGGTGGCGCAGCCTTTCGCGTTTTATCCTTTCAGCGGATGGAAGGGCTCGTTCTACGGCGATCTTCATCTCCAGGGCAGCGACGGGATCGAATTCTACACCCGCAAAAAGGTCGTGGTGTCGCGCTGGTGAGCGACCTCGCCTCGCCTCGCGACTTGGGGTCGTTGGAAAACCTTAGACGCGCATTGCGCTATTTAATCGGCCGGAGTGGAGAACAAAGATGAGCCTGTCATTCAAACCGATTTCAGCGGATTCACACGTGGTCGAGCCGCCCGATCTGTGGACCAAAAGAATCGACCGTAAATTCCTCGATCGAGCGCCGCGGATCGTTCACGACCCGGACCAGGACATGTTCTGGTGTCCGGGTGGACGCACCGACAAGCGCGGAATTGGCACGTCGTCGTCAATCCTCAAGGAGTCCAAGGACGTCTCGATGGCGGAGCGCTGGGAAAACGTGCTGCCCGGCTCCTACGATCCATTTGCGCGGCTCAAGGACCAGGATCGCGACGGAGTGGACGCCGAGGTGCTCTACACTACTTTCGGCACCACCTTTTATCCGATTGCAGATTTGGATTTTCAGTTGGCCTGCATGCAGGCCTTCAATGATTGGCTGGCCAATTTTTGCTCCACCGCGCCCAAGCGGCTGTTCGGCGTCGCGATGATCCCCACCGACCCATTGGATCGCGGAATCAAGGAGATGGAGCGCTGCAAGAAGATGGGCCTGGTCTCGGCGCAAGTCAGCGTGCAACAGGAGATCGGCGAAAGTTACAACCATCCCAAGTGGGATCCGCTATGGACCGCGTCCTCCGACCTTAACATGCCGATCAGTCTGCACGTGGCGGGAGACAAGAAGTGGTTCACCCTCACCAACAACATGCTGGTGGACTTCTCGCTGGCCTTCACGCCGGTCATGTATTCGATCTGCACCATGATCATGGGCGGGGTCTTTGACCGTCATACCAAACTCAAGGTGCTGAGCGTGGAGAACGACGCGTCGTGGCCGGCGCCGGCGCTGGAGCGGATGGACTACCATTATTTCCGCGACCAGGCTTGGGCCGGCAAAGGCGGTATCAGCTCCGGACGCACGCCGAGCCAGATCTTCCACGAGCAAGTCGTATGCACCTTCATGCGCGACAAGACTGCGGTGCGCTGCCGCGACATTGTGGGGACCAAGAATATGATGTGGGGCTCGGACTTCCCCCATTATGACGGGACCTGGCCGCATTCGATCGCCAACCTCGAAGAGCACTTTCCCGGCGTGCCGCTGGCAGACCAAAAGCGCATCGCGCGCACCAACGTTATCGAGCTTTACAATTTGCCAATCGAACCGTGATTGGGTGAAGGTGAGGGCGCCACTCCGGCAGGCTGCGGAAAAAGTCTCCGCAGCCTGCCCCCCTCTCTCTTATCTCCCCCCGCTCACGGGGAGAAGGTTGAGGAAGGAGGCCATCTTTTTATGCAGGGTGCTAATCCCATCGGGCCACCACTCCTGTCTCAGGAGGCGATTTTCCGCACCCTGCCAGGCGCTCTCATCGAGTCTCATCCGAACGGCCGTAGCGGGCGGTGATCGCAGGCCGTGCTCACTGGCTCCTTGCTCCGCATCGCCGCAGTGATTTGAAAGGCGCCTCATCCATGTCCGAAGCACCGCTCGATGCTCATCTTAATATGGGTGCGATCATCTATCCGATGATGGATCAGATCGATTTCACCGGTCCGTTCGAAGTGCTGTCGCGGATTCCCGGTTCCACCTTCCATGTCATTGGAAAGGACCACACGCCGGTGCGCGATATAAGAGGCCTGCTGCTGACGCCGGAGAAGACCTACTCACAAGCGCCGCAACTCGATTTACTGCTGGTGCCCGGCGGCTGGGGACAAGAGGCACTGATGGACGACGAGTTGGTGCTGTCCTTCATTCGCAAGCAGGCGGCGGGCGCCAAAATTCTCATGTCGGTATGCACCGGCGCATTGATCTGCGGAGCGGCCGGGCTGCTCAAGGGGCGCAGAGCCACCACGAATTGGACCGTGCATCACCTGCTGGGCTACTTCGGCGCGACCCCGGTGGACGCGCGGGTGGTGGTGGACGGCAATCTGGTTACCACCGCGGGCGTTACCGCCGGGATCGACGGCGCGCTGCGGGTGGCAGCAATGTTGCGCGGCGATGACGCCGCCCAAACGATTCAACTTTTCCTCGAGTACGCGCCCGAGCCCCCGTTCAACAGCGGCACTCCCGCCACTGCTCCCAAGCACATCCTGGATGCGGCCCGCGCCGCGGCCGGCCCGATGGGCGAGAAGCGTATGGCGACCGCCAAACGTATTGCGCAACGCCTTGGCGTGTCGCCATAGATCAGGCTCCCGGCCCCCAGGCGAGAATAAGTTCACGTGTCAGTAGCACATACCCATTGGGGCAGAGTTCTTTTTTGTTCCCTCTTCCTATTCTTGAGGGAGGGCGAGGGAGAGGTTACACGTTCCGATCCAGGGCACGGCACACGTTTCGCCCACGCCCGCTTACATTTCGCGCAACAACTGCCCCGATTTGTTCCCGCTTCAGGGCTAAATCCAGCTTGCCTTTCCCATGGAAGATCGTGGACCAGGGTTAGAGAAAAAGGACCAGGACGACCAGATCGGATTTACAATCTGGCTTGACCAGGCTTGGCCTGTTCGTTAATGAACAAATGACGGTCCAGCCTGGTCAATACTCCGCCCACCAACATCCCGGTTCCAATCATGCTCATGGTAATGAACGCAAATGCACCCCCACCTTCGCCTCTTACCAGAGCCACGAAGGCAAAACTAACCACCATAGCCATTACCAGAGAACCGATAAACGTCATCATATTTGGCGACCAATGTAACTTCATGATTTCCACCTTTCCAAAAGTTGAATCTTCGCGCGCGGTCACGGATCCCGCTATCTTCTCCAGCTATAGTTATTCTCAGTTCTGAAACGACCGCCGACAAGATCGAGTTTCGCAAAAAAGCACGAACGCATCGGCAAAATCAGTGCCGGATTGGCGCCGCGGAAGGCGGCAATTACCGGGCTGGCTAGTTTCGACCTAACCTGACCTTTAACCTCGCCCCGCAAATCGCTGGGGCCGTTGAAGTCAACGATGGCGTTGCGCGTTGACTTGGCGGATTGCGGTGGCGATCTGGCGGCTGAAATTGCCCAGCGTCTGGCTCAGTGCTGCCGCGGCCTGGTCTTCACCGCCGCCGAATGACTGGGTCGGGGCAGCATCGCCGCGATCCAGGATTTTTTTGCCAGTGGGATCTTCGATGCTCCATTGCGCGACGAGTGCGGCGTTGCCCTGGGAGTCGCATTCGAAACGTTGCACGTCAATTACTACCTGGTAGTCGAGATGAGTGGAGCTGTACCAGGGAAAACTGAGGATCTGCGAGCCGCCCAGCAGCACCGACAGGTTCTGTGACAGCACCCGGGTGAAGTTGGTCTTCAGGGATTCAGCCCAGTGATCGTTTTCCGATACCACGACGCGGTTGGTCTCAACCCGTGTGACGACCTCGCTGCGGTCCAGATAGGCGGGAAACTTGACCGGCCCCAAGCCCAGGGTGAGTCCGCTGGTGTTGCCCTGTCCGGCGGAACCAGCATCGCTTTGCGAAATCGGCGTGAGCAGGAAGAACCTGGACTTATCCGGCACTGGTGAGAGTACGGAGCTGCAAGCTGACAATGCGCTCAATGTAAGCCATAGGGCGGTCAGGTTGACGAGGTGCCTTAAATGTTTCATCGGCCGTCCTGAGAAGTTGGTCTGCCGCGAATGACGGCGCTGGGGTTGCGTTGGAGAAAGTCCGCCAGCTCCCGGGTTGAGCGCGCCGCGCCCTCGATGTCCTCCAGCGTCTTGTTAAGCTCGTAAGTAATGGGCGAGGCCGGGTCCAGCATGGCCTTGGCTTCGGCGAAGGTGCCTTGTGCCTGCACGAATGCCTGCTGAGCGGCGGCCAGCGAGGTACGCGCCTGCACCATGGTTTCGGATGCGTTGTCGGAAGCCTTGCGCAGACTCTGGGCCAGCGGGCCGACCTGAGTTCTGATCTCGTTCGCCATGCGCTGGACGCTGATTATGGCGCCGTCCAGCTTTTCCGTTGCCTGGTGCAGCCCGTCGATCGTGGCGGCAAGTTTTGGCGAGTCGGCCAGGTTACGAATCGCATCGGTCATCGCGGTTACCGAGTGCACCGCCGCCACGAAGTCGACCTGGCTCAACTTGGAAAGTACGCGTCCCACGTCCCGCTGCACCTGCTCGAGCTCGGCGGGCAGGGTTGGGATTTCCTGGAACGAGGCGTTGGGCGGCAGGACGAATTCCGGTTTGTTGCCCGGATGCATATCGAGTTCGACATAGAGCAATCCGGTCAGGATGCTTTCCATCTCCAGTTGTGCGCGCAAGCCGGCGTCGATGAGTCTTTTCAAATTGCGCGGATCGTTGAGGTCGAGCGAGCGTCCGCCACGGCTGATAATCTTTTTTTCGTCCAGTTCGATCAGCACCGGTATCCGGATTCTGGAGGGGTCGTTGGTCCTGACCGCGTTCTCCAACTGGTTGAGGCTCAAAAGGATACGGTTTACCGAGCCGATTTCCACTCCTCTGAACTTTACCGGTGCGCCTACGTGTAGCCCGTTGACGCTGGTTTTAAAGTACAGCACGTAGAGATGCCGGGTGCGGAACACGCTGCCCGAGCCCAACAGGATGATGGCCGTCACCACCAGGGCCAAGGCACCGACCACGAATGCTCCCACCAGCGCGGGACGCATCTGTTTATCCATCGCTGTTCACCGAATTTCTTCCCCGTTCTCCCCTGGTCAGGAAGCGCAGCACGCGGGGATCCTCGCTATGGTCGCGCAGCTCCTTGGGATTGCCATATGCGATCGGGGTGCGGCTGTCCGCATCGAGTAACACGCTGTCGTCGGCGATAGCGAAGATACTTGCCAGTTCGTGAGTCACCACCACTATCGTCGAGCCCAGGCTGGCGCGGATTTCGAGAATCAGATCGTCGAGCAGGCGCGAGCTGATTGGGTCCAGCCCGGCCGACGGCTCGTCAAAAAAAAGCACCTCGGGGTCGAGCGCGATTGCCCGGGCCAGGCCCGCCCGTTTTTGCATCCCGCCGCTGATCTGGCTGGGGTAAAAGTCTTCGAAGCCCTTCAGCCCCACCATCGCGAGCTTCAGCGAGGCCACCTCGCGAATCTCCTCGGGACCCAGGTCGGTGAATTCACCCAACGGCAGACCGATATTCTGGGCCAGCGTCATCGAACTCCAAAGCGCGCCGCTTTGGTAAAGTACGCCGAACCGCCGCAGCATCCGCTGACGCTGCTGCGGACCCGACTTGGTGAAGCTCACGCCGTTATAAAAGACCTCGCCGATCGCCGGTTCCTGCAGGCCGATCAGATGGCGCAGCAGGGTGCTTTTACCGCATCCGCTGCCGCCCATGATGATGAAAATTTCCTTCTTCCGGACGACGAAGTTGATATTTCTCATGACCACGAAGCTGCCGTACGCCATGGTCAGGTTGCGCACCTCAATGTGCGGCGTGCGGTCCGCGCTGATTTCAGGGTTTGCCGCAGCCATCAAATACCAAGGATGTTAAAGACCCACGCAAAAATTCCGCAGGCGACCACCACCATAACGATGCTGGTCACCACCGCGGCCGTGGCCGCGTCACCGACGGCCGAGGAGCTGTTGCCGCACTGAAAGCCGCGCAAGCAGCCTGAAATCGCGATCAGAACTCCATAGCTTGCGGCTTTGAAGAGTCCGCCGAGAAGACCGTGGACGCTGACCGAATCCAGCGTCGTATGCATGTAGGTGATGAATGCCAGGTGCAGGATTCCGGTACCGACCGCGGCGCCCCCCAGGATACCGACCAGGTCGGCATAGGCGGCCAGCAGCGGCATCATCAACACCAGCGCAATCAACCGCGGCAACACCAGGAACTCCATCGGCGAGATGCCCATGGTCACCAGCGCGTCGATTTCCTGCGTCACCTTCATGGTGCCCAGTTGTGCGGCGAAGGCGGCTCCGGTGCGGCCTGACATTATGATCGCGGTCATCATCGCGCCCATGTCCCGCACCATCCCGATTCCCACCAGGTTGGCCACGTAGATGGAAGCCCCGAATTTCGACAACTGCACGGCGCCCATAAAGGCCAGGATGGCGCCGACCAAGAAGCTGATCAGCGCCACGATCCCTAACGCGTCTGCGCCGCATTGCTGGAGGTTCAGGGCCAAATCGGAACGGCGAAAGCGCGCCGTGCCGCGCAGCATGTTGGCGAAGGCGAAGCTCAACTCGCCGAGGAAGGCCAGGAACTCGCCGATCGACTGGCCATAGCCGATGCTGATGCTGCCGATACGTTCGAGCAGACTGCGCCGCCCTTTGCCGGGATGCGCATCTTTCTTCTCCGGCACGGACTCGGCCAGTTCCAGCAGCCGCACGAGTCCCTGGGGCAGTCCGCCGCGATCGACGGCGATACCGCTGGCCCGGCATAACTCGCTGATCCTGGCCACAAAGGTGACCAGGGCGCTGTCCCAGGCGCCCAGTTCGCCAGTAGCGAAAGCCACGCTGCGTGGCGGCGGAGTACTCGCCAGTTCCCGCTCCAGTTCGCCGGTCGAGGGCAGGCCAAGATCGAGAGACCAGGTTCCGATCAGGCTGATCACGAGGGTGTCGTCCTCGCGCTCGAACAGGACTGCGCTTTCATCCGCGTTGCGCTCGGCGGTTTCGAGAGCAATCTCGGAATCTTCAGGAACCGCAGTCAGATTGCCGGGAGTTTCGGGCATTACGTTGCTTTCCTTTAGCAATTAACTCCGCCACAATAAAGAACTTCTAGCGCGTGTTGCGCAAAAACTAGACGATCGCGCACTCAGATCCGTAAATCATACCGATATGGAATACTCGCGGCATCACCCCGGCGTCAGGCGTGAGTGAGGCTGATCCGCGCGGAGCAAAAGGCTCGCTGGCCGCCTTGTGAACCAGGTAAAACATAGGTTAAAAGATGCGTCTATTTGGCGGACAGGAACGCCAGCCCCACTATCCAAAGACTGTCGCCGGCCGGGAGGCGGGATGTTCAAATGCTACGACTGAGCCTGAAAATTGCCACGGCCTTGATTGCATTGATCATATTGGGAGCCGCTCGTCCGGCGGCGGCACAGACGGCAGTCAAAATTTCGGAAGTTCTGCACGATCCGAAAGTCTACAACGAACACGAGATTGCGGCCTTCGGTCAGGTTCGGGCGCTGACCATAACCGGGCAATACGTCACCTTTATGATTTGTAAAAGCCGATGCCTCAATGTTCTGGCGTGGGGCCATCCGCGAATCTCCAACGGCCAGGCCCTCAATGTGCGCGGCAGGTTTCATCTGATAAGAGAGATTAATCATCAAAAGGTGCGCAACGTGATCGAGATCGAGCACGATAACCTCGGTTTCTCTCCAGATTGGGCCCCCCGGACGCCAGCGGATACAACGGCATGGACCGGATAACGGCGGCCACAGGATCCGCCAAGCCGTTATCCAAGCATCGTCAGAAAGTTGCGCAGCGCCTGAGCCACCTCGTCGGGATTGTCGAGCATCACGTTATGCTGGGCGTTGCCGATCGTCACGGCCGGCCCCGCTTTGGCCAGGTCGGTCAACTTGACCGCATCCTCGGGAGTCAGATGCACGCTGCGATCTCCCCGGATCACGAGAGTCGGGGAGCGCAGCCGGGCCGCATGCTCCATTACCGACACGTGCAGGATTCCTGACATCGACTGCCGCTCGGTCTTGTTGACCCACATGCCGTCGGGTTCCAGCCGGAAACTATGGCGCGCGACGTGGGCCAATTGCCCGGGGGTGGCTCCAAAGGCCGGGAATATGAACCGGTACGAGGCGCTGGCCTCCTCCAGGGTGGCGAAGCGCCGATGCGGGCGGTCGTTGCGCCGTGCGGCCAATTCGAGCAGTTCGGGGGGCCAATGGATCCGTGGTTCCACAATCGCCATCCCGGCGATCGTTTCCGGATGACTGACCGCATACGGCAGCGCGGCAAAGCAACCGCCCGAATGAGCCACCAACACCGGTTTGCCGCGATCCCATCGGCGCAAGAACGCAGCCAAATCGGCGACATGCGCCTCGACCGTGTAATCGCCATCGGCCGGCCGGCCGCTGTCGCCGTGTCCGCGCAGGTCGAGCGAGAAAGCGGCATATCTGTCGATCAGCCGCTCACCCACGAAATCCCACCAGTGGGCGTGAGCGGCGCCGCCGTGGATAAACAGGATCGGCGGCGTGCCATTGCCGCCGTAATCCAGACAACTCAGCCGTACACCGGCTGCCTCCAGTTCGAATCTTCTCATACGCTCTTTGCGCTATCCGATGGGGCCGCCGCTTTCAAGTGGCCGCCCCGAAATTCAGGCGCGCAGGATCCGGACCTCCCGCGATATTGTTTTCAAAATGCAACGCTCCTTATCGCAATCGTACCAGAAGTATTCAACCAGGTTTCCGCCTCAATCAAGATCCGTTATCTTTGCCGGCGCAAGCATCGTGATATTGTGTATCTCCTTATAGCGCCGGTCGCCGATCAGAGGTTGACGCACTGTTTTCCGGACCTTCGAGAGTCAACCAGAGACAGTAACCTGGCAATCAAGGCATCAACGGCGCGTTTTTGGGAGAGCATGTTAGTTCTTAAACTTTTCGGCATTCTGATTTTTGCCTCGGTCCTTGAGGTTGGGGGTGACGCGCTGATCCGAATCGGATTGGCGGGGCCTTACTACTCGATGGCTGCGGGAGCGGCGACCCTCTTCGCGTATGGCGTGCTGGTCAATAAAAGCGGGATCGATTTCAATCGATTGATGGGAATCTACATAGCGATCTTTTTTGTCGTGTCCCAGGTGATTTCCTTTGTTCTGTTCAAGCAAATTCCCGACGACAGAATACTGCTGGGCGGCGGATTCATAGTTGCCGGCGGATTACTCATCATGCTGATGTCATGAAGTCGTTGTTTTCCTACTCCCGGACCAAAGCGACAACGGTGACCTAACAGGGTGCGGAAAAACGGCTTCTGAGACGGGAGTGGTGACCCGATGGGAGTAGCACCCTGCATAAAAGATGGCTGCGTTCCTCAATCTTCTCCTTCTGACCGAGACTGTCGGTAAACTACAAAAGGGCAAAGCTGGGGGCTTGATAGCGCGGTCGCACAATGGCGGCTTGGTTTTCTGTTCCCTCCGCCCACATTCAGTTGTGGACAGATTGAGATAGGGCGAGGGAGCTGAGGGTTTCTGAGA
The DNA here is from genome assembly GCA_963805995.1 of uncultured Pseudomonadota bacterium. GTDB lineage: Bacteria > Desulfobacterota > Binatia > Binatales > Binataceae > JAJPJA01. The sequence goes on from CAWDWL010000020.1 coordinate 85,936, forward strand.
CTACCTCAAGTATGGCTGATACCGCAATAGCTACCTGACCAAGACTATCGGATAAAAAAGCATTGGCGCATCGCGGAGATTCTGCTCGCCCGACACATCTTTGCAGGCCCACCTGCACCCTCACCCGGCGCGTGACTTGCTGGCGTAAATCGCGCGCCGACCTCTCCCGGCGTGCGGCTGCGGACCCGCTCCGCACCCGCGGGCGAGGTAGGTTTTAGAGCTTATCGACAGTGTCTACCGAGATGATTGTGTCGTGGACCGTATCGTGTAACCTCTCTGTCACGCTCTCAAGAGTGAGAGGGCGAAGGGTTTCTGCGCGGAGTTAGTGAGCTAAGGAGAAATTAGTTTCGTTCGGGGGAGATAAGAAGAGGGAGCAGGCTGCGGAGACGTTTTCCGCAGCCTGCTAAGCTCAAAGCGAAAATAATTTGAGGCTAAGTCTCCAAGCCAGTGGGCGGGCGCCCTGCCCGCCGCTCAGTTCCCGTCTCCTCGCTCGCCCACGCGCGCGGCTCGGATCGCATCGTGAATGACTTTGCGCGCGATGGCTTTCAGTGAAACGGGATGGACTGAAAATCGCTCTGGTAGAGTTGACGCAACCGCGTCAGGTCGTCCGGGAGAAGTTGCTTGCCGCTGACGGTGAGGGCGTCGTCCACCTGCTTTTCCGTGCGGATTCCTGGAATCACCGACGATACCGCCGGATGACTCAATACAAACCGCAGGGCCGCTTGAGCGAGAGTCGGCACATCGCCCTTAACCAGGAATCGGAGCTGTTCCAGCGCGGAATTGAGCAGCGGCAGGGACTTTTCGGAAAACATCCGCGCGCGAAAATCATCGGGCGCGAAGTCCGATGGTTTCATGAAGCGGCCGGACAGCAGGCCCCGTTCCAGCGGAACGCGGGCGATGATGCCGACGTTGTCCTTCTGCGCGAGCGGAAAAAGCTCCGGTTCCGGATCCTGGTGCAGGATGTTGTACACGACCTGCAGCGTAGCGGGTTTGCCGGTCTGTAGCGCAACTATACCGTCCGCAACGGTCTCCAGCGAGACGCCGTAATAGCGGATCTTGCCTTCGCGCTTGAAGCGGTCTAGCAACTCGAAGATCGCGCCGCGGCGCATCACCTCAGCCGACGGATTGTGCAGTTGGTATAGATCGATAGTATCGGTCTGCAGGCGCTTGAGACTCGCTTCCAGGGCGCCGGATATATAGTTGGGATCGAAATTGCGCAGCCCTTGCCGGACGTTGAATTGATTGCCGCCCTTGGTGGCGAGCACCACTTCCTTGCGGCGGGTCTTGAGAACCTGTGCGATCAGCTCCTCGCTGTGGCCGCGGCCGTAGGCGTCAGCGGTGTCGATGAAGTTCATGCCCACGTCCAGCGCGTGGTGCAGAGTCTTGAGCGACTCCTGGTCGTCAGTGGCGCCGAAGACTTCACCGCCGATCGTCATCGCGCCAAAACCCACGTCGGAAACGCGCAATCCCGTCCTGCCCAGCGTCCGATATTCCATGGTTAACCTCTTCGCAACCGGGGCGGCTCGCGCTTCAATCGATCTTATAGAAGCGGGCGCAGTTGTCCCACAGGAATTTGCGCCTGGTCTGTTCGGGCAGTTTCAGCGTCAGGAATTTATCCACCGCGTGGGGAAACTTGCTATCGGGATGCGGATAGTCGGTCGAGAACACTACGTTGTCGTCGCCGAACCAGTCCGTGAACAGCCGCGCCGGCTTTTCATCCGCTTCCACCGAGACGTAGCAATTGCTCTTGAAATGCTCGGAGGGCAGCTTGGTCAGCTTGAACTCGAACCGTCCGATGTAATCTTCATAATGGTCGTCGAGACGGGCCAACAACCACGGCGCCCAGGAGCAATTGGCCTCCAGGAATCCGGCCTGCAGCTTCGGAAAGCGCTCCAGCACGCCGCCACCGGTGAAACTGACACAGGCCGACATCGGTCCGATCGAATGCGAGAACGTATGCCACATCATGAAGGAATCGTGCAGGCCCAGACCATAATCGCCGAGATAATCCGGCCCGCCGCCGTGAAAGACCACGGGGATGTCGAGATCCTGGCATTCCTGCCACAGCGGATCCCAACCCGGATGATGCCAGGGGCGCCGGTTGACGATTCCTGGCAGCAGGAAGATCGCCTTGAAGCCCAACTCCTTGACGCAGCGGCGCGTCTCCTTAACCGCCTCGGTGAGGTCGTGGGGAGCGATCATCGCGGCCCCGAGCAACCGCTTGCGGTCGGGAGCACACAAATCGTAGAGCCAGTTGTTGTATGCGCGCGCGATCGCCGCGGCAAAAGCCGGATCCAAGCCATCGCCGTGGCCGACAGTCTCGCTGCTGTCCATTCCCAGCACAAACAGCCCGCGTGAAGGATACAGCACCGCAACATCGATTCCTTCGATGTCCATGGCCTGGAGCTGCGAAACGCCGTCGAAGCCCCGTCTGGCCGCGAACTCGTAGTCCTTTTCCAACGGCGCGGTGTGGGATCGGGCGGGCATGTACCAGGTCCTGATGTCGTCCTCGCGGACCGTCGGCTTGCTGCCGATATAGCATGAGATATCGCGCGGGCCGCGATTGCCGCCCCACGGCGCCATCATCCTGAATTCGGGATCGATATAGCGCTGCCACATATCGTGCGGCTCGATCACGTGCATGTCCGAATCGACAACTTTGAATCCGCCATGTGCCATGACAAAAGCTCCCCAGCATATAGCGCTAAGGTCCCCCGAAATCGCCGGACATGCTCCCGGCACTGTGCTAAAGGGTACTTATTTGACCTCGAGATTGCCATCCGGCCGATCGGGCCTCAACGATTGCGATGGTCGCGCTGCCAGGCCCGGTTCTTTCGGATGCGGATAAGGATGCGCGCTCGGTCCGGGCTTGCGGACCTCGACCGCGGCCATCTGCTTGTAATACTCCCGGGCGAGGTCCGCCAACCGATCCTCGGCGGCATAGTCAAATGGGTCCAACAGCCGCTGTTCCATGTCGCCGCCACGTTCCAGCGGATGGTCCAGATACCATCGGACGGTTCGTCGCACAGCTTCAAGCGTGCTCACAACGTCGCGATAGCCCAACTGATGTTTGAGCTTGAAGATATCCACCATCCCGTGATGGACCGGAGTCATTGCGCCCGCGCGCAACGGCAGTCCAGCCGGCACGCTGATTATCTCCAGCCGATAGTTCATCTCGCGCGCTATGACTTCGACCAACTGGCGCATCGTGAATTGAATCTCATCGCCGCAATTGTAGGCCTGGCCGTAAGACGCCTCGGGCTGGTCGACCGCAAGCAATACCGCATGCGCAAGATTCTCGGCGTAACCATGGGTCATCAGGGCCAGACCGTCGTTGGGCAACAGGATAAATTTCCGCTGGTCCAGGATACGCCGGACGACGGACCACTCGCGCGGCACCAATTGATAAGGTCCATAGACATAGGGATAGCGAAAAATCGCGGCGTTCGGATGGGATCGCAGCACCGCTTGCTCCGTAGTGGCGATAAGGTAACCGAAGCGTTCTTCCGCCTCGTTGTCGACCAGGGGCGCATCCTCGGGAATGGGCACCGGCATCCCGGTCGGAAAATTTGCCGACGCATGATAGTAGCCCCGATAGCAGGGGACCCCGCCGATTGAGATGAAGCGCGCCGTCTTTCCGACCGTCGCTTCGGCCACAAAGCGGATACGTCCGTAAGTGGCAAGCACCAGATCGAAGTTGCGGCCGATCAGCGCCGTGTCGAGTGTTTCGCGAAAGTGCGGGTCGGCGTGGAGATGCTCGACCTCCGGCCCGATCTCGGGAATCTCGTGAGTTCCGCGATGCAGAATCGTCACCGTGTAGCCGCGCGCCTGCAGTCCCTTCACCAGAAAAGGTCCGGTCGGTCCCGTTCCTCCTACTACCAGTGCCTTCATTTTCACCCCACTCGGCGTATTCCTGCCGCAATCAATTAGCCCGTTGTCCGGCGCCTTGCAAAGGATCGCACCCGGTATAGACTCACCGCAATCAAACGGGTTTTGCGCGGTGCCAGCGCGGAGGCGTCATGAACGAGGCGATTCCCGAACTTTATGTTTCAGCGGACAGTCACGTGATCGAACCCGCGGACCTCTGGCTTACGCGCCTGGACCCGCGGCTGCGCGAGCGCGCCCCTCATGTCGAGTCGCGTGCGGACTCCGACTACATAGTTATCGACGGTCTCACGCCATGGCCGCTGGGCCTTGAAGGGACGATGATCAACGACAAGATCGCCGACCGCATCAAGGACAAGGGCGGCAAGCGTCATACGGATGGGCGGCCGGGTGGATGGGACCCGCAGGCGCGGCTCGCGGACCAGGCGCTCGACCACATCAGGGCGGAAATCCTCTACCCCGGTCTGGGCCTCGGCCTGTTCGGCGCGCCCGACCCCGACTATCAGCTTGCCTGTTTTCAGGCATACAACAACTGGCTGGCGGAGTTTTGCGCCGTCAATCCCGCGCGCCTGGCCGGAGCCGGCGTCCTGCCGGCCAAGGGAGCGGTGGAAGCGATCGCGGGAGAAGCGACGCGCGCGGTGGGGATGGGACTTAAGTCGGTGATGATGGTGGCCGAAGTCCCCGAACGCCCCTACTCGTTGCCCGAGTACGATCCCCTATGGGCGACGCTGCAGGAACTCGGCGTGCCCGTGGCGATTCATATGGGCACCAGCAGCGGCACGCAAGTGGCGGAACGAATCCAGGCCTTCGGCATTTACGGCAAGCACGTGGTTGACAACAAGATCGGCAAGGGAATCCGGCTGGTTGGCGAACTTATCTTCGGCGCGATCCCGCAACGCTTTCCCGGACTGCGCTTCGTGATTGTCGAGGGCGGCATCGGCTGGATCGCCAGCCTGCTGCGCTTCATGGACCATTGGTGGAAAGATCATCGGCGTTGGATGGAGCCGCGGGTGGACGAACCGCCCAGCTTCTACTTCGCGCGGAATTTCTGGGCGACTTTCGAAGACGATCGGCCGGGTATCCTGACCCGCGAAATGCTCAACGTCGATCACCTGATGTGGGGCTCGGACTATCCGCATACCGAAGGCACGTTTCCACGCTCGCGTGAACAAATCGGCCGGGATTTCGCGGGGGTCGCGGCGGCGGAAGTGCGCAAAATGATCTCGGACAACGCCGCACGGCTTTACGGATTTCCGATGTAGATTCCCACCGGCAGATAAAGGCAGCCCCTTGGCACTATCGCACAATGGAGGACGGCATCCATGAACAAAGCTCTGGCAGGCGTCAAGATTCTCGACCTCACGCAATTCGAAGCCGGCACGTCATGCACCGAGATCCTGGCCTGGTTGGGCGCGGACGTGATCAAGCTGGAAAGTCCCGGCGCGGGGGATCAGGGCCGCTGGCTGGCGACCGAAAAGCCCGGCACCGACTCCTACTACTTCATCCTGCTCAACGCCAACAAGCGCAGTATCACGCTCAACCTCAAGCACGAGCGCGGCAAGGCGATGTTCTTCGATCTGATCAAGCAGGTGGACGTGCTGACTGAGAACTTTTCGCCCGGAACGCTGGAAAGCTTCGGGCTCGGATTCGACGTGCTGCGCGAACATAACCCGCGCCTCATCTACCTGACAATCAAAGGCTTTGGCACTTACGGACCCTACAGCCAGTATAAGAGCTTCGACATGATTGCGCAGGCGACCGGCGGCGCGATGTCGATTACCGGGTTTCCGGGATCCCCGCCGCTCAAGCCCGGCCCCACCATCGGCGACACCGGCACCGGCGTGCACGCGGCATTGGGCGTGTTGGCCGCCTACATTCAGCGCCAGGCCACCGGCAAAGGCCAGAAGGTGGAAGTGTCGATGCAGGATGCGGTGATGAACTTTGTCCGGGTGCCGATGATGGGCACCTACATGACGCACAAGCCGGTCAAGCGGATGGGCAACAAGCTGGGCCCCGGCATCAGCGACATTTACAAGTGCGCGCCCGGCGGCGACGACGATTACGCATTTATCCTCACCACCAACGAGGAGATGTGGCGCGCACTGTGTACGGCGATCGGGCAGCCTGAATTGAGCGCCGATCCGCGATTCGTCAACACCAAGGCCCGAGCCAAAAACAACGAGCAGCTTACCGCGATCATCAATGAATGGACCGGCACGCCACAGCAAGCACGAGGTGATGCAAATCCTCGGCAGCGCCGGGGTTCCCTGCGGCGCGGTGATGGACACCGTCGAGCTGCTCAACAACCCGCATCTGCGCGAGCGTCAGATGATTGTCGATATCGAGCATCCGGCGCGCGGCAAGATCTCGATGCCGGGCTGCCCGGTCAAGCTGGAGGATTCGCCGGTCACCGTCGTCAGCGCCCCGCTGCTGGGCCAGCACAACGCCGAGGTCTATGGCCAGATGCTGGGTCTGGGCGAATCAGAGCTGGAGCAGTTAAAATCGCAAGGGGTGATTTGATCCGAAATGAGGATGACAGGCTTAAAGCCTGTCCCACAGGATCAGATTCTGATTTGGGTCATAATCTCTTTGTGCGGGACAGCCTTCCAGGCGGTCGTCGACTTAATGCGCTAGAAGAACGCCTCCTCTGGGGCGAGGCCGAGCAGCATGCGGCCCGCAGGGCGCAGCATCCTGGGATGCACCACGCGGTGCTGACAGGCGGTGAGAATATCGCGCATCTGGCGTTCCAGCGGATAGCCGCGGAAAATCGCGCTGGTCGCGGCGGCATCGTACAGCGTTGCGATCACCGTCTTGGCGACTTGATGGCAGTGCACCATCATCATGCGGTAAGTGGCGCGCTGGCGCGCCGAGGGTTTGTTGCCTTTGCATAGCGTGTCCCAGAGGTCTTCCAGCGTGCCGTAAGCATAACTGCGCGCGGCGCCCAAAGATGCCTCCGTCGATGCGATGGTTTCCTGCATTTGCGTATCTTCGCGCAGCAACTGGCGGCTGGGCATCATCTCCTTGGTCGCACACAGCTCCAGCATCGAATCGAGCGCGGCGCGCGCGATTCCCAGCGGGACGCCGGTATGGCAAACCAGATAGATCGGCGGGAACAAATACAGCGGACCGGGACAACGCGGCGGCTCGAACATGCTGACGCTTTCCTCGTGGGGCACGAACACGTTATCCACGATGAAGTCGTGACTCCCGGTCCCGCGCATCCCGGTGGTATTCCAGGTATCGACGATAGTGACCTTTGACGCCGGGACCAGCATCACGCGCGCCTTCTGCTGGCCGTCGGGGCGCATCAGCGGCTTGCCATCCTCGAACAGCAGGCATCCGCAGGTCATCATCGTGGCGTGCTGGCATCCGCTGGCGAAGCGATATCGTCCGCTGACCCGGAAACCGCCGGCGACCACTTCCGCATGCTGGGGGGGCCGGATCTGGCCGGCGGCGACGCTGTCGACCTGGCCAAAGAGCCGCTGCGCCACGGACGGATCCATGAAGGCCGCCATCGGACCGCCCGCCGCGCCAATCATCGCCAGCCATCCGACCGAGCCATCCATGCGGGACAATTCCTCGACCACCCGCACCTGGGTCATGGGGTCCAGCTCACCGCCGCCGTACACGCGCGGCACGGCCATCCGGAAGACGCCGGCCTGTTCGATCGCTCGTATCAAAGCCGAGGGCAGGCGGCGGTCGGCTTCAATTTGGTCGGCGGCGGCTCTGATCAACGGCTCCAACGCTTGCGCGGCGGCCAGGATGTCATCGGGTGTGGAAGCGACCGCGTGTGTCTGTATCGCCATGGGGCTTACTCCAATACTTTGCGGAGGCGGATTATCTCAGGGTTCGCGGCCGCTTGGCAAATCGCGCCTTTGGATTGGGCAAGTCGGAGGTTGAGTGTTCAAAGCTGTGGCGTGCGGATTGAAATCCGGTTCACAGTCGCGCCGAGGCTGTGCAACAATGATGGCTACCGGCGATCGTTAACCGCGCGGGCGTGAGGCCTGTTCGATTGCGCGCAAATTCCTGATCGTCGAGGTACGCGCATGCCCCTACACGAATATCGCAAAAAGCGGCGTTTCGACGTTACCGCCGAGCCTGAAGGCCACGAGCCATCGCCCAAGGGCAAGGGCAAGGCGCTGCTGTATGTGATCCAGAAGCATCGTGCGTCTCAGTTGCATTACGATTTTCGCCTGGAGTGGAACGGAGTGCTGTTGTCATGGGCCGTCCCCAAGGGACCCTCGGTTGACCCTTCGGTAAAGCGTCTGGCCACGCCGGTGGAGGACCATCCGCTCGAATATGGCGACTTCGAGGGCGTGATCCCCGAAGGAGAATACGGCGGTGGCACGGTGATGGTCTGGGATACCGGCGTCTGGATTCCGGAGGTCGCGGATGTGGACGAGGCGCTGCGCAAGGGAGACCTGAAGTTTACTTTGAGGGGCAAGAAGCTGAAAGGCTCGTGGGTGCTGGTGCGCACGCGCGGCTTCGGCAAGAGCCCGCGGCCATCCTGGCTGCTGATCAAGCATCGGGACGCTTCCGCCAGCGAGGTGGATATCACACTGGAGGAGCCGCGTTCGGCGGTTTCGAAGCGGACCCTGGCCGAGATCGCGCGCGATGAAGGCGGCGACGTTGCGCGGGCGGCGACCGGGGATCCCTGATGCCCTGATGCGATAATTTATTCAGCATTAATCATCGCGGCCATCTGCCTGCCAGGAAGAAGCGCAATCCGCGCGCAAAGAGCATGCATCGCCGCCCGGCAAATTGACCTTGCGCGGGTCGCGAAGGGCGACCTCCTTGACATTTTTGTGTCTGCACGTAGCATCCGGCAGCGTTCGAACACGCGAATTTCGCTTCCGAGCAGGAGGATTTTATGAGCGAGCAGACCAGGGTCGGAATTGTTACCGGCGGCGGAAGGCGCTGGGGTATGGGATGGCAGATTGCATTGGGACTGGCCAACAAGGGGCTCGATCTCGCGATTGCCGATATCCGCGAGGATTGGGGCCAGGAAGCGGCCGAAACCATCAAAGCGGAAACCGGACGGCGGGTCATTTTCGTCAAGACCGACGTTTCAAAGCGCGACAGCGTACAGGCGATGGCAGCGAAGGTGATTGCGGAGTTCGGCCGCGTCGACGTCCTGGTCAACGACGCGGCAATCGATCCGAGTCAGCCGGCCGAGGATTTCACTGACGAGTTGTTCGACCGCATCATGAACATAAATCTGCGCGGCACGGCGCTTTGCTGTCAGGCGGTGCTGGCGCAAATGCGCAAGCAGCAATACGGACGCATCGTCAATATTTCCTCGGGTGGCGCCGTGCAACCGGTCAAGGGCCTCGCGATCTATTGCGCCAGCAAGGCCGGCGTCATCGCCTATAGCAAGGTGTTGGCCCGCGAGGTGGCGCGCGACGGCATCATCGTCACGATAGTGGCGCCGGGGGTGATGCATACCAAGATGGGTTCGGAGACCGCGCCAACCCAGGAGGACTTTGAGCGGTCGGGCCGGCGTCAATTGCTGGGACGGCCATTGTACCCGAGCGAAGTCGCCGAAGTCGTGGTGCTGGCGGCCACGCATCCCAGCCACGTCCTGACCGGACAAACGCTGCACGCCAACGGCGGCGGCTACATGGTCTGACGCCTGGCAGGGTGTTGAGAATTAAGATTGATTTCGTTGGACGAATGCCCGCTCTCAACACCCTGCGCAAAACCGGCCTCGTTCCCAAGACCCCCCTCTCAGTATGAAAAAGGAACACGGAGAAGAGGGCTGCGAGATTTCCTTGTTCCGAGCGCGCGCCCCGATTAAATGTTCGTACCGTTAATTGCGGCTACCATGAGTTTGGTCGCTGCTCGGACCAGACGGATTCTAAATCCTACGCTCAGACATCCTGGCATATGCTAAAACACCTCCTAGTTTAAGCAGTCTTAAGCAGTTGTTAACTGTTGTCGCTCGTTTTACTTCGGCTCGCCCATCTGCTACGTTCATTAGTCTTTAAGACAACATAACCGCCGACACCTCGTTGAGTTCCCCGTCTATTGTCGGCGCCAACCTGCGGCATCAGCCGCCGTAAACGCTCCTTCGGAAAGGAATCCATATGTTACGACTGACCGGAAAACTGGAAATGTGCCGCCTTGCGCGGATGGCTTTCGCCGCGGCAATCGCGTCCGCGCTTATGGCTTTCGGCACACCGCCGGCGCAGGCAGCGCCCGTAGCTTCCTGCCCGCTTGTAATCAAGGCTTGCGGCTGCGTGATCACAACTTCGGACACCTACACGGTGGCGAAAAATCTCTCCGCCAGTCAGACCCGCCGTCCGAATTGCATCGAGATTCAGGCCGATCACGCGATCCTTAATCTCAAAGGGAACTCGATAAAAGGCGACGGCAACGACGGCATCGGCATCCTCATCCGCGCTGGTGCGGATCATGCGGTGGTGGAGGGCGGAGATGAAGGCGCCGCGCCCCCGGCCGACAATGCGGGCACGAACGGACAGGCGTTTCCCAACGCCCAGGGAGTCGTGACCCAATGGAATATAGGAATTGAGGATGACGCCGACGACGCGGCCATCGGACTGTTCAAGAATATCGGCGGGAACATCTTTCAACAGCATGGCGGCAACAAAACTGCGGGCATCTACTTCAACGGAGTCAAACATAGCCTCGCGGTGAATTTCCAGGCTAGCTACAACGGCCAGGATGGCGTGATGGTCAGTAATAGCGCCAGGGTGCACCTTTCCAACTTCACCACTGCGGGAAATGCCCGGGCCGGCGTGTCATTCAATTCCTCCAATAACAGCACCGTCGCCACGGCCACGGCTGCCAAAAACGGCAAATACGGATTTTGGCTATTATCTTCGAAGGGCAACGTGATTACCGACGCCAACGGCACGGCGAATAATGGCCGGGTCGGGATTCTGCTCGGCTGTGGCCCACAGGCCGGCTGCAGCGCCACCGGGAGCAACAATAACCGCGTCACGAATTCGGGCGGCAGCGGCAGCGGCGGCGCCGGCATCCTGATTGATAAGGGAAACAGCGAAAACATCGTTACGATGACGCATAACGGGGGCAATCCCAACAACCGGGATATGGTCGACAACAACCCCAATTGCGATAGCAACATCTGGTACAACAACACCGGGTCGGGCAATCGCAAATGCATCCATTGATGGTGCCGCGCCGTTAGCGCGATGAAAGTGGGAAGGGGCTGCTCTGCGCAGAGCAGCCCCTTCGTTCGTCGTGAAACAATCCAATTCCGATCGGATCTTCGTCGAAGGTGGAGGTTCGGTAATCGAGCCCTAAAGCTGGAATAATTTTAAACCTGTTCAGAGCACAAGCACATCGGGCAGAGGCGCTTTCTGTTCCCTCTCCTTATCCTAGCTAGGAGAGGGCGAGGGAGAGGTTAAACGCTACGGTCCACGACACAGATTTCGCCTACGGCCACTGACCTTGCGCGAAACCACTACCCAGTATTATTCTCGCTCCAAGGCTAGGCATCGTTCTTCGCGCGCATCACCGGACCGAAAGTTTCCAGGACGTGGAGGGTATCCATGTACTCCCGTCCTTCCAGCACTTTACCCTCGCGCAGCGTCAATACCCAAACATAATGGTTGTTGTACAGCTTGTGGCCGGCGGTCTGACCTCTGCCTTCGGCCTGCACCATCACGCTATCACCCTCGGCGATCACGCGTGAGATCTTCAGATTCAATCCACCTGGAACAGCGGTGGCCAGCGCCTTGAGTTGTTTGCGGAACTGATCCTTGTTCAGGGTCTGGCCAAAATAAGTTCCGCCCAGCACCCACCATCGGCCATCGTCTGCGAGGGCTTCGAGAATGGCTTCTATCTTCAGGTTTGACAGGTTCTCGAACAGCTTAAGTGCGATTGCTTTGTTTTCTTCAATACTCATCATTTCGACCTCGGCTCAAAGCGACGTTTAGTCTGTGGGATAGGGTCTGTGCGGTTTGCTTCTCGATAGTATGTAATGCGATTCAAATGGGCTTTTGTGACAAGACACCTTGCGTCTCCAGTTCTTTGACTTGAGCCGGGGTGTATCCCAGATACTCGCGCAGGATTTCCAGATTATGTTCGCCCAGGAGCGGCGCCGGGCCTTCGATCGGTTCGGGAAACTCCGAAAAATGCAAAGGCGAACCCGGCAGCTCCAACTTTCCTATGATTTGATCGTTGACCGTGGTTATGGTTCCGCGCTGGATCAGGTGGGGATGCCGCATTGCTTCGGACACCGAGAGCAGTGGCGCCGCCGCCACGCGATGATGCGCCAATCGCCGCAAGGCTTCTTCCTCGGACACCGAGTCGAACCAGTCTTGAATCAAGGCATAGACCTGGCCGCGGTTTATGACCCGCTCCTGATTGTGGGCAAAGCGCGGATCGTCGGCCAGCTCCGGCTTGCCCATCGCCTCACACAGCGGCTTCCATAAATGATCGGCGGGAATCAGGATGACGACGTAATGCTGTTGGCTCTTGAACAGTCCAACCGGAACCAGGTTGGGATCGCGTCTTCCGACCCGTTTGCGCAAGGTCTGCCCTTCACTCGCACTGGCAAACTGCACCGCCAGGTCGTGGCTTTGGAAGTAGGAGTCCAGCAGCGAGACATCGATATACTGCCCTTTGCCGATCCGTTCCCGGTAGAGCAAGGCGGCCAGGATCGCGCTCAAGCCGCACAATCCGGTCAAATTGTCGCCCAGTGACAACCCGGGCATGATCGGTGGATCGTCCGGGGTGCCGAGCAGGTCCAGGATGCCGGCGTAGGCGGCGCCGATATAGTCGAAGCCCGGCAGCGAGGCGAGCGGGCCGTTTTGGCCGAAGGCTGATATCGAGCACATCACAATGCGGGGATTGATCGATTTCACAGATGGATAATCAAAACCCATGCGGCCGATTACGCCGGGCGCGAAGTTCTCGATCAGAACATCCATCTGTTTGATCAATTCCCTCAGGATATTCTTTCCGGCTTCGGTTCGGGCGTCGACACACAGGCTCTTCTTACCCCGGTTCTGCTGGACGAAATATGCGCTGCGGCCGTTTTTCACATAGGCGATGGCGCGCGTGTTATCGCCATTGGGCGCGAGTTCGACTTTGATCACCTCGGCGCCCATATCCACCATCAGGCGCGTCGCCGCGGGACCGGCCAGATACTGCGAGAAGTCCATGACCTTGTAACCGCTTAGCAAATGTTCCCGCTGGTGATCTTCCATCCCTGTAAGCTCTCCATACCGGCATCGGTTGCGCCTGATGATGGCGGCGCCAACGTCACCAGCCGCCGGTTGTCCAATAACGCCGGCCATATTTTCGATCCCCAAGGCGCCGGAGCGCCTCAGCACATGCTCCAGCGTCGCCCGTTCTACCATCTAAAATTCAAGAATGTAAGCTGGTTCGCCGGGCCTTCCCTGAGAGTGCTCTGGCCAAAATGGGGCGCGGTGGGGGGTCTCCTTCAGAGCCGTCTGTAGCTTTCGGAGTCACTTATGCGCGCACCGATCCGGCCGCAATTTATCAATTTGTGGGCATGAATCATGCTCATAAAACCGACCATGGGTTTGATCACTTGTTCGGCGCGCGGCGGAATTTCGCGCCTTATCGACAGGAGTGTGTTATGGAAAAGCTCTTCAAACGGATCCTCTGTCCAATAGATTTTGACGAGAACTCCTATTTCGCTTTGGATCTGGCACGCGACCTCGGCCAGGAGCATAACGCCACCATCTATCTACTCCATGTCGTTTCGATCGCTCCGGTACCGGCGGCAGGAGTGCCGATGGAGCCTTATCCGGTAAGCGAACACGATGCCCGCGCCAGGCTCGAACAGATTGCCCATGAGCACCTGGAAGACAAGATCAATTACCGAATCATCACCCGAGTCGGAAACCCCGCCGACTCAGTCAACCGGGCGGTGGACGAACTGCAAGCCGATTCCATCGTGATGGCGACGCATGGGCGCAAAGGCATTGCCCGGCTGTTGCTGGGGAGCGTCGCTGAAAAAGTAGTGCGGGAAGCGTCCTGTCCGGTTCTGGCCGTGAAGGCGCCAGCTCAATAGGCGACTGTCAGTCCGGGAGCGTTTGGGTGCTGCCGGTTTCGCCTGCCCCCTCACTCCGACGTCCGTTCAATCTCTCGCAGAGGGGGGAAGATTCAGGAAAAAACCGATCTTACTTTCTCACACCAGGAGCGGCCCAGCAGACCATGGCGAAAATCTTCAGGAAAATCCTCTGTCCGATCGATTTTGCCGATAATTCCCTGACCGTGCTCGAAGTGGCCTGCAAACTCGCCCAAGGCCCGGCCGCCACTATATGCCTGCTGCACGTAGTGCCGGTGGCTCCGGTGATTGGGAAGGTTCCACTGGAACCATATGCAGTGACCGGACACGACGTCAAAGCGGAGCTTGAGCGATTGGTTGCGCGCACGGCGGAGAGCGGGGTGCAATTCGAATTGCTGGCGCGCAAGGGCGATGCCGCCAGGGAAATACTTAGAGCCGCCGTGGAATTGGGCGTTGACTCGATCGTGATGGCAACCCACGGACGGAAAGGGATGGGCCATTTGTTTTTCGGCAGTGTTGCCGAAAAAGTGGTGCGCGAATCGCCATGTCCGGTCCTGACGTTGAGGTGAGCAGACGGTTTGTGTGGGCGCAGACCTGGAAATCACAGGTCAGCATGTCGGCTCGAAATCATGACTTGGCGCGGGTCTTGCGAATTTGAGGCGTACAGACTTTTTGGAGGTAAACTGTCATGGCAACAGGAGAAGTGGCACCTTGGAGGCCTTTTCGCGAACTGGAGCGCTGGGCCCGGCGCTTTCCGAGCTTCTTCGAAGATTGGCCCTTTGACCGGGAGGAATACCATCCGGCGTTGGAGAGTTTTTTGAAGAACGGAGACCTGGTCGTGCGGGCCGATGTTCCCGGAGTGGATCCCAAAGACGTCGAGGTCAGCGTCCGCGGCAACATTCTTACGATCAAGGGGGAGCGCAAGGAGGAAAAGGAAGTCAAGTCGGAAGACTACATCCGGCGCGAGGCTTCATACGGTTCCTTCGAACGCCGGATGACCCTGCCAGAGGGAGCCAACACCGAGAAGATCACGGCCAATTTCAAGAACGGTATGGTCGAAATCAAGATGCCGATGGCCAAAACGGTGGAAGCGAAGAAAGTCCCGGTGCAGGTCGAGGCCGCGAAGAGCGAAAAGTAAGCTCAAACAGGTCAGCCTCAAGCAGGCAGAGGGTCACGCGTTACCGCAACCTGGATTGCACGCCTTGGACTGTTTTCCTTCTACCCACAGCCCAGGGCTTGAAATAGATTGTTGGTATGCCGATGGAAGTTCGAGAAAAAGTCTTGGGTGAGGTGCGAGCGGCGCTGCAGCGGGAGCCGCGCATCAACCTGCATCGCTTTCCACTTGCGCTTGAACTGGGTGACGACGGGACGCTGGTCCTGGAGGGAGAGACCGAGAACATAGCGGCCAAAAAGCTTGGCCTGGAATTAGCGGCCGCGGTCCCCGGCGTTACGGGTATCGTGGACCGTCTGCGGGTCGTCCCGGCGCAGCGGATGGGCGACGGTCAAATTCGCGATCACGTGCGCGATGCTCTAATCGAGGAGTCCGCCTTTGAGAATTTTGGCATCCGCGTGCAGGCAGCTGACCAGTGGATGACGGTCAGGGAACCGACCTCCGGAGCCGGCGATTCGTTAGCAGTAGCGGTCAACGAGGGGGTGGTGACGCTCAACGGCCGGGTGAGCAGCGTATCGCATAAGTCTTTGGCCGGCGCGCTCGCCTGGTGGGTGCCGGGCAGCCGCGACGTTATCAATGGGATCGAAATTTCACCGCCACAGGAAGCGAGTGACGACGAAATTACCGAGGCCGTGCACCTGGTCCTGGAAAAGGACCCGCTGATCAATGTGGACACTATTCGCGTCCGGACGCGAAACGCGGTCGTGACTCTTGAAGGGACTGCGCCCAGTGATAGCCAAAAAGAGATGGCCGAGATGGATGCGTGGTATATCTTTGCAGTCAACCAGGTGATCAATCGACTGGAAGTGCGGCATTGAGGCGAAACCGCTTTCCGATAGTCTTTTCGCTAATGCCCTATTCGGACACACACCCGGGTTTTTTGGGTGACACAGTTGCTGTCTCGAAAGGACTCACCCCTTCGCTGCCATCGCGTCATCCGCGATTCCGGTTACAAGGATCGGCCCTATCAACCGTTGGTCGAATAGATCGACGAAATGTCGGACTAAATTTAGAAGTGGGATGTCCTCGATGCGATCGCGCAGCGCTGGAACACGAAATACACCGCCCGCAACAGATTGACTTGCGTTTCCAAGCTCAGGTCGCTGATTTCTTCGACGAACACGGTCTCGCCTTCGGCGGCGCGCAACAGACCCAAATATTCCGCATCCTGTCCGTTGAAGCCGGCAGGGTTTGGCCGAACAGTTCGCTCTCAATCAAATCCGCGGGCAAAGCCGCACTGGTAAGGGCGGCAAATGGGACGTTGGCCTTCAGACAATTCATGGATGACGCGGGCCATTTGCTCTCTACCGGTTCCGGCCTCGCCGACGATTAGTACCGGCTGGTGCGTTTGCCCGGCCAGCTCGATTCGCTGATAAGGCGCGTGCATCGCGGGACTCTTGCCCACCATCCGTGGAAGGGCGTCCGGTCGCCAACTGATAGATGGCTGGCCTCAAGTTCGAGCAACAGAACAGGCACAAAGCCTGTTCTCTTGCAGTTTTAGCAAAAAATCAGGTCGCGGCAGCGATTCTATCGGAGCATCCAGAAGCTGGCATGGTCATTGCTCGTTCAAAGCCTTGCCTGACTGACGCGAGATAGCAGAATATTGTTTTAAATGTCTAGGATGCAACAGATAGTTGGCCCTCGAAATCGATGAAGTTTTCGATTGGGCATCGCCCCTGCGCGTGCGGGTCTGCCGTTCGGTGAGCGCAACCAGAAACAAACCGGGTTCGCGGCCGGCAGTTCGGACCCGATCCCCGAACGGTGCGACGCCGGCCAGCGTGCCTCGAGTTCTAGTGATCTCCGATGGTGACGGGTCCTTGTCTGCCATCGCCGAACAGGCGGGGGCGTCCGCCTGGAGCGTCGAATCGTGCCGCGACGCGGTTAAGGTCCGCGACCGGCTGTCCGAATCAACTCCGCACCTTATCCTGCTCGACGATGAGGCGGTAAGAGCGGATGATCGCGGCTGGCTGCTGGAGCGGATCCGTCAGCAAGCACCGCGCACGTTCATCATCTATGTGGCCGCAAATCACGACGCTGATACCGAAAGGCGCGCCCGGTCACACGGCGTCCATTACTACATGTCCAAGCCGATCGATCCGAATCGCATCATCCAAGTGTCACAGGCATTCATCAAGGCCGCCATCCAAATCTCCGGTCCGGGGTAACCCGCAGCGGCCGGTTCGCGTCCGATCATGGTTCACGCTCTCGCACGGGTACATTCGTTGTCCTGGATAGCTTCACCGAATGGCCTTGTGAGGTGAACTCCACGATGTAGCAATTGGTCAGTTGGTATTTCAACTGAATGACCGCGCGGGCATTCACACGGATCCCTCCAATGGTGGAGGCGGGATGCAAAATCCTGAGATAGCCAAGGTACTCTAGCAGGGTGACTCCAGCACACGCCTGCAAAAATGTCGTACCAACCCATCGGCCGCTGCGTGGGGCGGATTCAAAGAGTATATTTCGTCAAACCAAGAGGCACGCCGATTACTGTGGAACGATCGGACCAGCCTCACGGCCGACGAGGAGTTACATGACACACATGAGCAGCAGCACGACGCGAGGGGTGGCGACCGTGGTCAAGGAGGTTTCACTTGGGCGGCGGCGGTTTCGCCGCTCGAAACTGGTGGCCTGGGCCTTCCCGTGGATGATGGCCGTGGCCTTATGCGCGATAGCCGTCAACGTCCGCGCGCAAACCCCGACCGGCAAACAGGACTATCAGCATTATTGCGCGGTTTGCCACGGTCCCAAAGGCAAGGGCAACGGCGAGGCCTCCTACACGCTGTCGGGAACCAATCCGCCCGACCTAACCCAACTGAGCAAGCGACATGGGGGCAAGTTTCCCTTCGAAGACGTGTCCGCAATCGTTGACGGCCGCACGGACTTTCCCTCCCACGAACGTCTCAACATGCCGTTCTTCGGCACGGATATAGAGATGCAGGAGGAGCAAACACCTCAGGGCAAGGCCAAGGCCAAAGCAAGGATCACGGCCATCGTCCGATACCTCGAAACCCTGCAGCAAAAATAGCCGTGCATCGCGTTGACGGGTCGATTCGTTACCTAACACGGTGGGCAGAAGCACCCGCCCTACAAGCCTGTGACCCCCCGAACCCATGGCGAGGGTGCTACTTCATGATACGGTCCAGGCTGCCGGGACTGGTCATTGACTCGGCGTCCTTGTATTCGCCCGGGACCTGATCGTCGATGGTTGGCAGGTCGTCACTGCCCGCGGTGATATGGCCGTTTTGCCAGTCCAATTGAGACGACGCAGCGATCGCATCGAGCGCGCTTACGGTTGCGTCGCCGTGAATATTGAGCGGCGCGTATTTCTCCCAAAGCATTTTCCAGAGCTTCTGGTTGTTATCCCAGTTTTCCGCGGTAAAAATGTTCATGGTGTCACGGTCAAAGTAGAACATCCGATGCGAAAAGCAGTAGCTGCCGAGCGTCGGCAACCATTCCAGATCAATAACATCGACGTTGTGCAGCTCCCAATGCCCGGTCCCAGCCTTGGGCCAATCCGGGAAATCGCCGGGGTTCGAATCAGCGACGCCGACATAGGAGCGCGGATCGTAGGCTTTGTCCGGATCCTGGATGTTTATCAGCAACTTCTTGGTGCCCATTAAGATCGTCTTGTAGTTGGGCGGGTTCCATACGTTATCGTCATTGACCGCGTCGGAGCCGTTAATCGGAGCGCAGCGTGCCGCGGAGGAAAGGCGCAGCGATCGGCGCAGTGACGGCAGAAACACGTAATTATTGGGAACCACCGCCGGATCGTCGGGCTGAATTTGCAGCGCGGTGGTGTATTTGGACTGCTCCGGGGTCAGCACCAAAAAGCGGGCGGCGTAGAAAAAGCCCTTGCCGTATGGCAAGTTCACGGGCATCCCGGGTTCGCTCAAGTGCGAAACCTCATAAAAGGTTTCATCGGCGTTGTCGCTGGTCTTGTTGCCGAAGCGGTCGATCAACCAGCCAATGGAATTGTAATGGATCGCGAAAGGCCGGTAGGGACACCATACATCGTAGACATCCTCGATGCCCTGGTTGGGTCCGCTGGGATGCGGAAATGGCGGTCCAGCCACCCATCCCTTCATTATCCAGCCGCCATTGGCGTCCTTTTCCAGCCGGACCTGGCTGCCGTACTTTTCGCCATCCTCCCGCCATTGGCGCGGCAGCGGATAGTTTCGCGCGGCCTCGACATCAATCGTGTACTCAGGCCCCGGCCCCACCTTGAAATGGAAATTCCCGGCGTAAGCGGCCTGCATCCAATACTCCATAAACTGACGGTACTGTTTCCAATTCTGTAAAGTAATTTTGGTTCCCGGTGGGATGGTGGCAGACGAACTGGCATCCGCCATCTGTTTGTAGAAGTCGGCGTTCCATTTATCGTCAGGAGCTTGCGCTCGCGCGCTCTCCACGCCCGACAAACTGAGCCAGACAATGGCCACGGTCGATCCTGCAACCCAAATCCACGACCGCTTGGTGAACCATGCTGTCGCCATAGCACTATCCCCTGTTCCCGCCCTGCGGCGGAGTGCTGTTGGTGCGCGATTTCCAGGGTGCGCACTGCTGGGCTGAGAGTCAGTTGTAAAGCTACCCTTGGTATTAGCGTTTTTGCAACCGAAAAGCGTAAAGAGCGGAGCGTGGCAGAGCGGCCCTTCAGACCGGGAAACCTATGCAAGTTCGGGTTGATTATAGTAAACGGATCACGACAATAGAAACTTCAAGTAACACCAAACGCGTTGCCCCAAAAAGATAGACGCGTCATTTGCGCAATCCCCATTCCAATCCTCTGTGCATCCGCACGCTTGTATGCCTAACAGGGTGCGGCAAAAAGAGATTTCGAGGGCAATTCCGACGTTGGTGGTTCCGCACCCTGCAAAGGCGCGGAATCGCGCTCAAGATAAACGCCGTAGCATTATCAGCGAACGGGCATAGACATTGATCGCTTTGGAGGCCTCATAAATCTTGTTATCTTCCCTTGGTACGGGCTCGGAAGTGTCCAGCACCTTGGTCCAGCGGCTGCCCCATTCCGGCGCCGGTAAAACGAAATCGAATTGCTCATAGTGGGCGTTGAAGATGATATAGAAGCTATCATCGACGACGCGATTTCCCATTGGGTCGGGGCTCGGAATGGCGTCGCCGTTGAGGAACACGCCCAATGACTTGGCGAAGCCTACTCTCCAATCCTCCTCCGACATCTCCTCACCGTCGGGCTTGAACCAGCCGATATCCCGAACTCCCTCACCATGGATCGGACGGCCCTGGAACCATCGGCGGCGCCTGAAAACCGGGTGGCGCTTGTGGAATCCGATGAGCGCACGGGTAAATTCCAACAACTCCTGGTCCGCGTTGTTCCAATCGAACCACGAGATCTCATTGTCCTGGCAGTACGCGTTGTTATTGCCCGCCTGGGTGCGGCCAATCTCGTCGCCGCCGAGCAGCATCGGGACGCCTTGGGATAAGAACAAGCTGGCGAGAAAGTTACGGGTCTGGCGGGCGCGGGTGAGGTTGACGATCGGGTCACTGGCCGGTCCCTCGGCGCCACAGTTCCAGGAACGGTTGGTGCCGTCTCCGTCGCGATTGTGTTCGCCATTGCCCAGATTGTGCTTCTCCCGGTACGAGACCAGGTCGCGCAAGGTGAAACCGTCGTGGCAGGTGACGAAATTGATGCTCGCGTGAGGCTGGCGGCCGCCGGCGCCGTAAAGATCGGAGCTGCCGGTGAAACGCGAGGCAAACTCGCCGAGCGACTGATCGGCGCCGCGCCAATAATCGCGCACGGTGTCGCGGTACTTGCCGTTCCACTCGCTCCATAGTACGGGGAAATTCCCGACCTGATAGCCGCCCTCGCCCAGGTCCCAGGGTTCCGCGATGAGCTTGACTTGGGAGAGCACCGGGTCCTGCAGGATGATATCGAAAAAAGCCGACAGCCGGTCGACCTCGAGCAGCTCGCGGGCCAGCGCCGAAGCCAGGTCGAAGCGAAAGCCATCCACGTGCATTTCCAAAACCCAGTGACGCAGGCTGTCCATCACCAGTTGCAGAGTGCGCGGATGGCGCATATTGAAGGTGTTGCCGCATCCGGTGAAGTCCGCATAAGAACGCGGCGCCGTGGGGTTGACGCGATAGTAACTCAGATTGTCGATGGCGCGGAAACACAGGGTTGGCCCCAGATGGCTGCCCTCCGCGGTGTGGTTGTAGACCACGTCGAGAATCACTTCGATACCCGCCGCGTGCAGCGCTTTGACCATCGACTTGAACTCGATTACCTGGTGCCCGAGTTCCCTGCTCGATGAAAAGCGCAAGTCCGGAGCGAAGAACCCGATCGAATTGTAACCCCAATAGTCAGTGAGCCCGCGTTCTTGCAGGACCTGGGTGGTGACCGCTTGATGCACCGGCATGAGTTCGACCGCCGTGATCCCCAACGAGCGCAAATGTTCGATCGCCGGTGGCGAAGCGAGACCCGCGTAAGTGCCGCGCAGTTCCCTGGGAATGTCGGGATGGCGCGAGGTAAAGCCCTTGACGTGAAGTTCGTAGATGATGGTGTCGTTCCAGGGGATGCGAAGCGGGGGATCCGAACCCCAGTCGAAGGCGCGATCAATCACTACGCTCTTGGGCATCAGAGCCGCATTATCCCGCTCATCCTTGCTGAGGTCCTGGTCCTTGTGACCGATTTGATACCCGAACAGCTCGTTACCCCACACCACTGGACGATCGATCGACATGGCGTACGGGTCGATCAGCAGTTTGAAGGGGTTGAAGCGATGTCCCTTGGCGGGTTCGTAGGGTCCATATACCCGATAGCCGTAACGTTGGCCAGGACGAACTCCGGGGAGAAAGACGTGCCAGACCTGGTCGGTCTGCTCGTCGATGGCGATTCGGGCTTCCTCATCATTGCCCTCGGCGCCGCCGAACAGGCATAGCTCAACCGCGGTTGCATTTTCAGAGAAAAGGGCAAAATTCACCCCGATGCCATCCCAGGTCGCGCCCAGCGGATAGGGTGCGCCGGGCCGCGTCTTCAATTTGCCATCAATCGATGCGAAAGTCCTGGCCGGAGCCGATTTCGGGTTTGAAAAAGATTGTAGAGTCATGGTGTGAACCGGCATTGCCGATCAGTTCAATCACGGCCGCCATCAACGAAATTGATGCAAGTTTATCGTCGGCTACATTTGATATCGTACCGAGACCGCGTACAACCCGGAGCCCGCCAGGCCTGCTACGGGCGCAGCTCGTACAGCACCGCGAAGTCGTCCTGGATCGGTAGCCGCGCGAAGTGCGAAAACCCTGCGGCGGCCGCCAGTTCGCGCGCTTTGGGCTCGCCCATCGCGGCGCCGATCCCCGCCCCGCCGTGTGCGAGCGACGTCGTCATGCAGTAGAGCGTGCTGACCGAGTACGCCATTTTGCCCAGCGGCCTGAGATTGTCACCCAGCTCTCCGGATAAGTTGATCTCCTGGACCAGGTAAGTGCCGTCGTCCTTAAGTGCCCGGCGTATCGCGCCCATCAGGCCAACCGGGTCGACGGCGTCGTGTACGACGTCGAAGGTGGCGGCGAAATCGAAGGCCTGCCGGGGCAGCTTGATGCCGTTGGTGACCTCGAAGTTAACCCGGTCGGACACTCCCGCAGCTTCGGCATTGCGGCGCGCGCGCTCGATTGACGCGGCATGGAGGTCGAAGCCGGTGACGTGGGCTTTGGGGAACGCCTGCGCAATCATGATCGCGGCGCGGCCACCGCCGCATCCGACATCCACCGCGGTGCCGCCCGCCGCGAGCACCTCGACGACCCGCGGCATTGCGGGAATCCACTTGCGTATCAGTTTGTGTTTGTAACGCGTGTTGGAGTTGCGTTCGGCCGCCTCGAAAAACCCGGCCGGGTACTGCGCCTGCGTGACCCCCGCGCCGGTCCTGAACGCCCGCGCGACCTCGGGTGCAACCGCCGCCGCCGCTTGCGCCATCTGGAAGTAACTGCCGATGAAGAATGGCGATTCTTCGTCAGCCAGCGCGGCGCCATACTCGGGTGTCAGCAGATAGGTTTGGGCGCCAGCGTCGTACTCGATATAGCCCGCCGCCGCCATCGCACCGAGCCATTCGCGAAGATAGCGCGCGCTCAGTCCGGTCTTCGCCGCCACCTGATCGACCGTAAGCGGCCCCGCGTCCATCATCGCCCTGAAGAGCCCCAGCCGATCTCCGATGAAGGAAAGCATCCCATGCATGACCGAGCCGACGTCGTTCATCACGCTTTGCGCGACCTGTTTGGCCTTGGCAAAATCGAGTTCGGACTTCCTGCCTCCCATTGATTTGTTCCTCTAGTCCCCACTTCCGGAAGCCACAAGATAAACGGCTCCATTGGGCAGGCGATAGACCTGGATATAGAACGCCCACCCGCTGATTCTTTGGATAAGCTGCGACTCATCGTCGATCGCGTCCAGGGTCTCCTCCCAATCCTCGATTTCAGCGTCAGGGCTTTCGTGATACTGGCCGTCGTGTTCCTGGACCATGAGAGATTGGGTCATGGATGATGTCCTCTGCTCATCAGTATAGCCGCGGTTTACCGTGGTAACAGCCCTTGCGGTTGTCATGTCGAGGCTCGCTTGAAGGCTGTAGATCGCGTTTCGCGTCAGCAGATCGGGATGACGGCTGATGGTGCAGGCGGGCCCGCAAAGATGCCGCGCACTCACGTTGTACTTGTGCGCCGGAGCGAAGGCGCGACCGAGATTATATCAGTCATCCTCGCTCTCTCCCACGGAAGGTTGTGGGCGAGAGGGACAGAATCGAGCCTTCGCCGCACAATGAACTTCAAGGCGGTCTTAGCTTGCGAATTTATTTTGTCTTGTAGCTGCACAAGACGCCGGTGCTTTCCAGTTGCGCAATCTTCTCGGGCGTATAGCCCAGATAACTTGTCAGTATCTCGGCGTTGTGCTGGCCCAGGGTTGACATCTTCAAGTCAAGCTCGCCGGGGAAGTCCGAGAAGCGAAACGGAAAACCCGGCACGTCAAACTCGCCCAGCACCGGATCGGAGACCGTGCGGACGGTGCCGCGCTGGCGCAGATGCGGATGATTGATTGCCTCGGCCACCGACAAGACCGGCGCCACCGGCACATGATGCTCTTCCATGGCGGCCAGCGCAGCGTCATCGCTGGGCATCGAGGCGAGCCATTGCTGGATGGTGTCGATAATGAACTGTTTGTGGGCGACGCGCCCGGCCTCAGTCTTGAACCGCGGGTCGGATCCGAGTTCCGGCTTGCCCATTGCGTCGCACAAGGATTTCCACTGCGCCAGCGTGATCGCGATGATGAAGATGTAGCGTTCCTTGCCTTTGAACAGGCCGGTGGGGCAGTGGGTTTCGTGATGGGAGCCGGAGCGGCGCGGATTTATTTCGCCATGGGTGGCGCTGTACATGACGACGCTTTCCTCATGGCAGTGGAAATAGGAATCCAGCAGCGACATCTCCAGATACTGGCCGCGACCGGTGCGCTCGCGATGCAGCAGCGCGTAACCGATCGCGCCAAAGGCGTGCACCGCCGTCATCACGTCGCCCATCGCGGTACGCAGCGGTTGCGGCGGTCCGGCGGGCTCGCCGACCATCGAAATGATGCCCGCGTAGCACGCTCCGACCGGGTCGAATCCAGGCTTATGCGACAGCGGACCGGTCTGGCCGAAGGCTGAAATCGAGCACATTACGATCCGCGGATTGATCTGTCGCACGGATTCGTAATCCAGGCCCAGCTTGGCCATCACACCGGGGGTGAAGTTCTCGGCCAGAACGTCAACCTTGGTCAAAAGCTCGCGGATAATTTTGAAGCCTTCGGCATCCTTGGCGTTGACGCAAAGACTTTTCTTGCCCCGGTTGTGCTGGGTGAAGTAGCTGCTGTGGCCGTCCTTATACACCGTCGCGACGCGGGTCGGATCGCCATAAGGTGTCTGCTCGACCTTGATCACTTCGGCGCCCATTTGCGCCAGCAGCCGGGTCAGCGTCGGACCGGCGATAAACTGGGTCATGTCCAGAACTTTATAACCCTCGAGAATGTGTCGGTTGGACATCGTGCCTCCTTGGTTGACCGCATCCGCCGGCCGCGCCGATGAAACGCATGTGCAACCTTAACCGGCTTATCGCAAAACACCTACAGCTAATCGGGCGGCATTGCCACCGCTTGAAGTTCGCCCTCGCCTTTGCTAGCGAACCCGGTTATCACATGCGTGGAGGCCCGCCATGGCGAAGGTAATGATCGAGTCCGCAATCAACGGAATCGCGACAAAGGAAGCCAATCCCCACATCGGCTATTCGCCCGAGGAGATCGCCAACGACGCCATCGCGACGTGCAAGGCGGGCGCCGCGCTAATCCATTTCCACGTCCGCAAGCCCGACGGCGAATGGTGCCAGGACGTGCCCTATTACGCCGAAGTCTACAAACGGGTGCGCTCCGCGATGGGCAAGGACGCACCGTTGATGTGGCCCACGTTTCCGGGCGGCAAAGACGCGGCCGTGCGTTATTCGCATTTTGTCGAGCTGTCCAGGGACCCCGCGACCCGACCCGACCTCGGCGCCGCTGACATGGGGTCGGTGAACCTGGCCGTTTGGGATGCCAAAACCAAGACCCTGAAAGGCGGCACTTATCAGAATTCGTTCGACACCCTGCGCGACACTTTGAAGCTGATGTACGAATGCGGGCTGAGGCGCCCGACGCTGCAAATCTTCGACCCCACCTTCCTGCGCACCTCTGTGATCTTCCTGGAGCAGGGCCTGCTGACTGAACCGCTGCTGATCAAGTTTTATTTTGGCGGTCCCGAACAACCCTTTGGCCTGCCGCCCACGGTTGAAAGCCTGCAGGCGTACTTGCAGTTGCTCAAAGGCGTGCGCGCGTACTGGTTCGCCTCGTGCTTTGGCGGCGACGCCCTGCAAATCGCACCGGCCGCGGTCGCGATGGGCGGGCATATACGCTTGGGCCTGGAGGATTATCAGTACAGCCACGAAGGCAAGCCCGGCAATCCGGAAATCGTCCAGCGCGCCGTCGCAATCGTGAAGGCGATGGGCCACGAGGTCGCGACCCCGCAAGACGCCCGCAAGATGCTGGAGATTTAAGCGGCAGATGTCTGACCCGTGCGGCGATCTGAAATGAAAGCCTGACCAGAGTGGGCAAAAGGTTGGCGCCGTGAGCCCGGAAAACTCTTGTGGTGGGACTTCGTGCGCAAGGGGCTGATCCCCTATACCCGCACCTCAACCTCGGTGCATTTGCTGATGGGCTCGGGAACCGACTCGCCGCGCGCTTTCAGCTCCTGGATATAGATTTCGATACCCTCGCGAATTGCGGCGATTACATCACTTTCGGTCTCACCCGTAGCGGCACACCCGGGCAAGTCCGGCACGTAGGCGCCGTACCCGCCTCGCGTTTTCTCGACAACTATTGCGTACCGCATTCATTTCTCCTCCAAGCCCGCCTGTTTGAGGATGCTGCGCAACGTACCGCTCGAAATATCCACCCTGGCGTGGAAGGCAACGACAATGAGACCCTTTTTGACTCGATGGGCGAAGACCCGATGGCTGCCCTTTGTCCTCACCAGATACCAACCGTCGCGCTCCAAGAGCCTGATCAATTCTCTTGGCTTCATTCTGAGTGCCCGCAACCGAAGGGTGGGATCGCGAGTGCCCGCCACCTCCAGTCATTGCGCTTCCCCCCGTTTTTGGAATTTGGAAGAAGACTAGCACGGCCAAGCCCGGTGATGAAGTAGTGGGAAGTTCATTCAAGCCGCGCAGTCCAGCTAAGGGGCCAATGGCTGGATGAGCCATGTGGCGCAATGCTAGAAAAGTAGCGCCAAGCAAATCTCGTGGCAGGAGAGGACAAGCGTGCCTGAGACTTTCGTACTGGTGCATGGTGGCAGCCTCGGGGCCTGGAGCTGGGCCGCGGTGGTGGTGCAACTTCAGAAGATGGGCCATCGCGCGTTGGCTGTGGACCTGCCCGGCCGCGGCGAGAATCCCTACGATTTGGCTAAAATCACGCTGAAACTGCACATCGAGGTGGTTTCGGAATTTATCGAGCAGCGCGACCTGCGCGACGTGGTGCTGGTCGGTCACAGCATGGCCGGCCTGATCATTCCGAACGTCGCGGTCAGGATGCCGCAGCGCATACAGCGCCTGATCTTCGTTTCGGCGCTGGTCATGCATGACGGGGAGGCCGCGACTGACGTCTTCAGGCCCATCGGCGAGGCCGCCGCCAAGAGAGCCAAAAAAGGCGAGCAGCTATCGATGGCGGAGCGCTTTCGCCGCTATCAGATGCATGACGCCTCGTACGACCTGCAGAGCTTCGTCATGGCCGCGATCGTTCCCGACCAGATGGCGGTGCTTGCCGAGCCTACCCCGATGAAGGACTTTTACGCGCTCGATCCGCCCACCAGCGTGGTGATTCTCGAAGACGACCTGGCAATCGATCCGCTGCGATTCCATCCGCTGTTTACCGACCGTCTGCGCAATCCGACCATGCGGTCAATCAAGAGCGGACACGGCGTAATGTTCACCAAACCGCTCGAGCTGGCCCAGGCGCTGGTGGAACTGGCTTAGAGACTCACGGCAACCAGCGCAACGGCCAGCGAAACGGCGGCCGAAAGAGGAACGGATGACTAGCCTGGAGAGTCAACGCAAATGGGTGCTTTTCGCTCTTTTCGGCACCCTGTTTTTCACCTTGGGATCGATCGTCAATACGATTCCGATCTTCATCACGCCGCTAATGAAACATTACGCATGGACGCATACGCAGGCGTCCGCTCTGCCGATGGCTTATGCGCTGACGATGGGTTTGGGCGCGCCCTTGGTGGGCTGGGCCCTGGATCGAATCCAGGCGCGCGTAGTGATGACGACTGGGGCGCTGGTGCTGGCATCAGGATTGTTCCTGGCCGGGGCCGCGCACTCATTCCTGCCGATTTTTGTTGCCTATCTGTTGATCGGTGCGGGAACCGCCGCTTCTTCGATCGTTCCGGGTTCTCTGGTGGCGGCCAACTGGTTTGGCGATCGGCGCGGCTTCGCGATCGGCGTAACTATCGCGGGCGGTTCGTTGGGCGGCGTGATTATGCCGCCGGTGATCGATCGCCTGCTCGTATCATCGATCAGCTCGGCTTATTTTACGCTGGCGATCCTGGTCTTGCTGATTCCAACCAGTTTGATCCTGGCGTTCATTCGCACCCGTCCCGCGGATGCGGTCGCCGCCGGCCCCGCCCAGCAGCTCGACAGCCTGCCAGGGCTGGAACTTGGTCCCGCCTTGCGGACGCGCCAATTCTGGATTCTGGTCGCGGTCCAGGTTTTAGCCTCGATCGGTATGTTTGGAACGTTCTTTTACATGGTTCCGTTCCTGATCCAGTCCGGCTATGCCTCTTCCAGCGCCGCGCTGGCGATGAGTTTTATCAATGTCGCCGCCGGGGTTGGACTGCTAATCATGGGGGCGCTATGCGACCGCTTCGCCGGCCGCAGGGTGCTGCCTTTCATGGCGATCCAGCTCGGGCTGTCCTCACTGCTCCTGTTAGGTGCGGGTTCCAGCACGGGATGGTTTTTCTATGTCGGCGCTTTCCTGCTGCTATTCGGCCTGGTCGTAGGGTTCTCGAGCATCGTTCCGGTGGTGCTGGTGGAGCTTTTCGGCCTCAAGCGTTTCGGTACGCTGTCCGGCCTGCTGGGAATGTCCTCGGCGGTGGCGATGTCAATCGGACCGATGGTGGTGGGCGTAGTATTCGACGCGACTAACAGCTACACGACGGCCTTCGAACTGTCGTCGGTATTGTGCTTTTTAGCCGCCGCCTCGGCCTTCGCGCTTTCGCCGATTGCAGGCGTAGAAACAGCGACGCCAGAAACCTTGCGCAGCGTATCTCACCATTAACGAGTCCTACCTCGCCCGGAAGTGAGAGGTCGGCGCAAAGCGCGGGGTGAGGGTCCGCAGCGTGCGGCGCATTTTCTGCGCCTGGCATCAAAATTTTTGCTGCCTGGCCGTGATCGATGAATAGACGCCGCTGACTCCCTTACACATTACAGGGCCAGGGTCCAAAACCGGCAACAAATCGCCGCTCTTCACCATCAAACTGGCGGGAGCCAGCGCAGTTCCTGATAGCGGCGGAACCATTTGCGGAACATGTCCTCGGTGTCGATACAATCGTGGAATCCGGCCTGGCGGAGCTTGATCGTGCTCACCAGCGTTGCGCGCAGACCGCTGCCTTCGGTGCTTCCGCCATAGAAGAACCCGCCATCGGTCAGCGCGAAGGACTCGCCCACGAACGCGTGCAGGTCAGCCGGGGAAGTGAGATTGTACTTGCGCACGATCCCGGCCCATTGCTGCGCATGCTTGGGCATTTCCTTTTCTAGCGAAAACGGTTCGGGCTGTCCCGGATCCATCCCCAGGGACTCCGCGATCGCGGGCCAGACGTCCTGCCAGATGCAGACGTCACCGTTGGTGATATTGAAGATTTCGTTGCGGGCGGTGGGCGCGGTCGCGGCCCATCGAAGCGCGCTGGCGATCAGATCAACGTCGACCATCTCGGTGACCAGCCGTGGGCCGCCCGGATATGACAGCGGCAGTCCGGCCTCGCGCCGGATGGCGGCGTAGGTCCCGACCGCCGCGACCATGTTCAGGTTGCTGCCGATCGCTTCGCCAATAACCAGTTGCGGGCGGAACACGCTCCAATGCCAGCGTTGCCCGGCTTGCTTGCCGCGGACGTAATCTTCCTGCAACCAGTAGAAGTTCTCATGTTGATGGCGCGGGTAGCGCTCCCGATAGGGCATCGGCAGGCGGGGTCCGCGCAAATGCACGCCGTAGGCCTTGGTTCCCTGCAGAAACGAGACATGCTGAAGGTTCTTCGCCGCTGCCGACAGCGGCTCGAACAGATTGCGCATCATCGCCAGGTTGGTCTGCATCTGCTCGCGGTCGCGCCATCCGCGTACCAGGTCGCCGGCCTTTTCGTTCACGGCGGCGTAGGCGAGATGGGTGACGTCGGACATCGCGCCGAAGACTTCGTTGCACTGTTGCTGGTTGAGCAGGTCGACCGGGATGAACTTGGCGCGGTAACGCTCCAAACCAGCGGGAGCGCGCCGCGATACCGCCACTACGTCCCAATCATCGAATTGCGAAAAATGACGGATCGCGGCAAAGCCGACCAGACCGGACGCTCCCGCGATAAGAACCTTGTTTCTGGGCATCACGACACCTCAACCTGCGTTTATCTTGGCGAAGCACGAATAGTGGTATTTCCGTATCAGGCTAATCAAGCTGTTCTCCCATACTTAGTCGTTCTTCGATCAGTAGGGTCGGCGTGGTTTCCAGGCCTGAGAGTTGGGTATTTCGTGTAACTGACAAACTGCTCACAGTTGAAATAGCAAGTCCCATTCTACTGGCGAATCACCACTCGCGCGGTGCGGCTGGTTAGTCTAATAGATCAGATGCTCGCGGGTGAAGAAGAATTTGCTGCCTGCCGAGATGGCCTTTTCGCCTACTGGCTTGGCCGCCTCCGAAGCAAAGGCCTGGGCCATCGATTCCAGGTTGTCCCAGTATACGTGCGACACACCGTCCCAGCGCGGCTCGGCCCAGGTGTAAGCCGCGTCAACCGCGGGGCACACGACATAACCGCGCATGCCGGGAACCTTCAGCACCTGCGGCGAGTGGACTTCGAACCAATACTTGCGAAATTCGGCGACGGTCAGGCCCGGATGGCGCCGGATCAGGAACACGCCTTTGATTAGATCGTT
Source organism: uncultured Pseudomonadota bacterium (assembly GCA_963805995.1). Taxonomy (GTDB): domain Bacteria; phylum Desulfobacterota; class Binatia; order Binatales; family Binataceae; genus JAJPJA01. Next base: position 116,718 of record CAWDWL010000020.1, read on the forward strand.
CCCTTCAGGCTTGAGGATCTCGTGTTCGGTGGTGGCCAGAAACTCACGGCGGCCAGGATCGACAAAATTGGCTTCATCGGCGATGAACTTGTTTGCGGTCATCCGCAAGCTCTCCTGGGCCGCCGCCTCGTTCTCCCACCACACCTCGGCAACGCCATCAAAAAAATCGTCGGCCTGCACCTCCGAAATGCGATGGCTCTGAACGTAGCGCTTTGTCAGCGGGCTCCGTTCGCCGGCGTACGCGTGCCGCTCGCGCCAGTAGCGGAAGAATTCGTCCAGCGAGAGTGACCGTTTGCGACCCAGGAAATAATGGCAGCGAAGCATCCCTGACCTCCGTTAAGACGTTGGTTTAACCCTTGCCCGACACATCATAGCCACAACTCGGGCGGAGGAATCCAGCCGCGCAGAATGTGTAGCTTTGACGAGTGAGCGTTTCGATGGATCCGCCGGCGTTGCGGCGCATTACGCAGCCGGAGTCGTGACGCGACCGCAAAAAACAGCCGGCCCTGCTGATCCAAGGCGCGACTCTTCCAGGAATCCAACGTCTTCGGTAACGGCGGTGACCTTCATGTTTCCCCGCAGGCACGACCGCTGGCTGCGTCTGCGCCGGTGTCGTATAAGTAACGGCAAAATGCGAGCAATGGGGCACAACAATGGAGCCAGATAGCCCTCCTGCGCCTGAAACCAATTCCGCCTCGGTCGCCGATTTCAACTCCGATCTGCGCCTTAAGTACGACCCCTCCGACCCTGCCGTGCGCGACGATCCTTTTCCCTGCTACAAGGCATTGCTGGCTGCGCCGCCCCTGCTGGTCGAGCGGCGCGGTATCCCGTGGGCGGTGATCTCCCGCTATCGCGATGCGGTCGAAGTGTTGCGCGATCACCGGCGCTTTTCCAGTGTGAATCCGCAGCTTCCCGGCACCGAAGATTTCGATGTGTTCAATGGCATCCCGGCGATGGCGTTTTCCGATCCGCCGTTGCACTCGCGCCTGCGCCGGGTCGTTGCCCCCGCCCTCGCCGTCCGTCGTATGAATGATCTGGAACCGCAATTCAGAAGGATCTGCGACGCGCTCATGCGCGCATGGGAGGGACCGCGCGAGGTGGACCTCAAGCAGCATTTGGCCACCGAGTTTCCGGTCCGAGTCCTCGGCTATCTGCTCGATATTCCGCAATCCGACTACGGCGTGATTCGCAGCCTGGCCGCGGGCACCGAGAGCGGTGATTTCATCTCCGAACAGTTTGCCGGATCGCGCGACGCGTACATCCGCGAGCTTATCGAGCGCCGCCGGCGCCAGAGTGGAGGTGAGGATCTGATCAGCATGGCGCTCGCGGCCCATGAGGCCGGCGATAAAATCGATTCGCTCGAATTATTCGGCACGGTGTCGATGCTGGTGGTAGCTGGAATCGGCACCACTGCCGATTTGATCAGCGGCTGCGTTTACCAATTGGCGAGCCGGCCGGAGATGCTCGCCCGCGTGCGTCAGGCGCCGGCGCTGGTCCCCGCAGCCCTTGAGGAAACGCTGCGCTACGATGGGCCGGTTCACTGTGTCCTTCGCGTCACGACCGAGGACGTTGAGGTGGGCGGCACGCTGATCAAGGCGCGCACCCCGGTGCACGTGGTGCTGGGCGCGGCCAATCGCGATCCGGCGGTTTTCCAGGAGCCGGATCGATTCGATATCATGCGGGAGCCAAACGACCACCTGGGTCTGGGAGAAGGTATTCACTTTTGTATTGGTGCCGCGCCGGCGCGCGTTCAGGCCAAGGTCGCGGTTCAAATGCTACTCGAACGGTTTCCCCACCTGCGTCTGCTTGATGGTTGGATGCCGCGCTACGCGGGGGGAGCTTTCGGCCGGGGTTTAGCTGAGCTGCCGATGCGGCTGGATTGACCGCCACGCGGCGCCCCGGCGGCGCTGCTTGCGTGATTGGCCCGGTTTTATCGGGAGGTCTGCCCTGCTCAGAGTTTGGAATGCCGCAATTCATTAGGCCCAACAAATAACCTCGACTAAATGGTCGCGCAGGTTACTTAAGTGGGGGCAAAGGCTCTCCGTCTCAGCTTGCGCTGCGGACGCGGTCCGCAGGCGGCGGCGAGGTTAGCTCCGACAGTCTCAGTGAATGGGGGCGACTGAACAACGGACCACGCTGCCTCGCCGCCATAGAGATTGCTGGCTGAGGGTTGCCCTCTCAAGACCAGTCGGGGCCGCGGCCGGGGCTGTAGGCCATGCCGCTGTGGGCGTTGAGGCCGCCGTCCACCACTATCGTCGTGCCGGTTACGAACGACGACTTCATCCGAGGCCAGGAACAGCGCGACGTTGGCTACTTCCTGCGGATCGCCCAAGCGGCCCATCGGGATACCCTCGGCGACCTGACGCAGCCAGCGGTCGGGACTCTTGCCGACGCCCCGGATACCCGGGGTCAGAATCGGGCCGGGGCAGATGGCGTTGCATCGAATCCCCTTGCGCGCGTATTCGATTGCGATCACCCGCGTCATGTTCACCACTCCGGCCTTGGCCGTATTATAGGCGCATTGGAGATAGTCACCCGACAATCCGGAGACCGAGGCAGTGTTGACGATCACGCCCTTGCCCTGCTTGAGCATCGCCAGGTTCATCGCGACTTTGGCGGCATACCAGTAGGCCGTAAGGCTTACGTCCATTGTAAGTTGCCAGCCCTTGAGGTCGATGTCGGCGGTGCGCGTACCCATCACGCTGAAGATCGCGTTATTGTGCAGCACGTCGAGGCGGCCGAAGCGGTCGAGCGCGAATTGGATCATCGCCTCGATTTTCTCCGGCTTGCCGATATTCGCTTCGAAGACTTCCGCGACGCCCCCGGACTGGCGAATCTCGCCGATTACGCGCTGCGCCCCTTCAAGGTTGCGATCGACGACTACCACCGTGGCGCCTTCGCGTGCGTAGGTTTTGGCGCATGCCTCGCCAATCCCCGAGCCGCCGCCCGTGATTAGACAGATCTTGTTCGCAAGCCGCATGGGATCTCCTTGTATGAAGCGAAAGTTACCTTTAAAAACCTCACCGTGGCCCTCTCCTACAAATAATCGAGAGCCGTGATATGTGGATTTAGCCCTCGCTCCGGGAAGGGTGGGTGGCCGCGTCATCGCATACAATATCCGCTCACCGTGTGATAGATCGACGCCGCGCTGTCAGTTTGACCGATCGCGGTTACACTAATTACCGACCCTTGGGCAGGCCGAGAAGGCGCTCGGCGATCGCGTTGCGATGAATCTCCGACGTCCCGGCTTCAATCGTGTTGGCCCGCGAGCGCAGGAAGCCGAAGGTCCAGCGGCCCTCCGCGATTACGCGCGCGGAGCCGGGCATCAACTGACCGGCCTGTCCCTGCAGCGCGATGGCAAAGTCGTACATCCGCTGGTTGAGTTCCGACCACGCCAGCTTGTTGATGGAGCCTTCGGGACCCGGCGCGGCGCCCTTCATCCACCGGGTGAAGTTGCGGTAGAGCGTGTACTTCATCGTGGCGAGGTCGATATAGAACTGCGCCAGTTGCTGGCGCACCAACGGATCTTCCAGCGCCGGCTGACCGTTGCGGATGGTTTGACGCGCCATCTTTACCAGGTCGTCGAAGATGTTGACATAGTCCACCGCGGTGGCCAGCGCCAGCGTGCCGCGCTCGCTGCTGAGCGTGGAAATCGCCACCCGCCATCCGCCGTTAATCTCACCCACGACATTGGTGCGTGGCACGCGCACGTTGGTGAAGAACATCTCGTTGAAATCGGACGAACCGGTTATTTGTCTGAGCGGACGCACCTCCACCCCAGGAGTCTTCATGTCCACGATCATGTAGGTGAGTCCCAGATGCTTGGGCGCCTTGGGGTCGGTGCGCGTCAGCAGCATGCAGAAGTCGGCATGATGCGCGCCGGAGTTCCAGCACTTCTGTCCGTTGACGATGAATTCATCGCCGACCAGCTCGGCCCGCGTCTTGAGCGAGCCCAGGTCGGAACCCGCACCGGGCTCCGACAAACCGAGACACCAGTGCTCCTGCGCGGATAGGGCCTTGCGCAGAAAGCGTTGCTTTTGTTCCTCGCTGCCATGGGCCAGCATGACCGGTCCGAACACGGAGACGTTGGGCACGGGCGCACCGGCCTTGGCCATTTCCTCGTTGAAGATGGCCAACTCCATCTCGGTTTTGCCGCCGCCGCCGTATTCCGTGGGCCACGAGACGCCGAGCAATCCGGCTTCGTAAAGTTTGCGCTGCCACTGGATCAGGAATTCGCGGTCAGCCTGTGCCCCGGACTGCGGCGATCCGGCCCTGCCGCTATTCTTGGGCAGGTTCTGTGCGACGAAATCGCGGACCTTTTGGCGGAAGGCTTCCTGCTCATCGGTATAGGTAAAGTCCATACTATGACGCTCGAAGTGTATCCCGAATGGTCCGCCGCCTCTTCTCCCGCCACGGGGGGAAGAAGAGGCGGCAAAACCGTCTTATGCGGAAAAGCGCGGGCCGTAAGGAACTGAATCCCTGGCGCTCAGTTGTCGATGCCGTACAACGTGACGGCGTTGTCGCACACAATTTTCCGGACCACGTCCTCCGGGACGCCGGCAAAGTCCGTCTTGATCACCTCAAGCGAATTCGGCCAGGTCGAATCGGTGTGCGGAAAATCCGACGCCCACATATACTTGTCAACGCCGAAGAACTTGTAGGTGGCGGGGCCGACCGGGTCGTCCTGGAAAGTGGCCCAAAGCTGACGCCGCAAATAGTCGCTCGGCTTCATTTCGAATTGATGCAGTCCGCTGAGCACCCCGTACTTGTCGTAGGCATGATCCAGCCGGTACATGAAATGGGGCAACCAGCCGGTGTCGTTTTCGGCGGAGACCAGCTTCAGTTTGGGATGCCGCTCCAACACCCCGCCCATCGTGATCGTGAACAGGCTCTGCTGGACGTCGGAGGGCATGAACACGTAGTAGCCCACCTGCGCGATTCCGGGCTGATCCTTTTCGGATTCCGCGATTTCCTTGGTCGCGCGGCTCACCGGGCTCTTGCCGGCCGCCGTGATGACATGCAGCGAGATGGGCATGTCGTGTTCCGCCGACGCGGCCCAGAACGGATCGTAGATCTTGCTGCTGTACGGGCGGCCCTGGGGAGCAAAGCCCCAGACCATTGATCCCCGCAGTCCCATCTTGCGGCACCGCTCCACTTCCTTGACCGCCTGGCCAATATCTTCCAGTGAAATCAACGCGATGCCGATCAGGCGCTTGGGGTTGTGCGAACAGAACTCCGCCAACCAGTCGTTGTAGACCCGGAAACAGTCGCGTTGAAGGTCCGTGTCCTGCAGCCCGAACAAAGGCATCCCCAGGCTGGTGTAAAGCACCTCGCCTTCGACGCCGTCGATGTCCTGGTCTTTGATGCGCTCTACGGGGTCCCAGCCGCTGGGCCGGACGCCCTCGTATCCGGAGCCGAAAAAGCTCTTCAGCGCTTCTCCGCTGCGCCCGGCGGACGAAAGCCCGGATACGGGAAAGGGACGAAGTCCCGGTCCAGTGAGGCAAGTGCCCAATGGCCCATCGGTCTTCACGACCCGCGGGGCAGTATCCTTGAATCTGTTGTCAACCCGATCCACCCACAGAGTGGCCGGTTCCAGCATGTGTGAATCGGCGGAAATCACCCGTTGCGATGGCATTGTTTGTCCTCCTTGGCTTGGCGGCGGGGTTTGTAAACCCTTTGTCAACTCTGTTTTACGTTGCGAGTCTTATGCATTTAGTATTGATGTGAGTAAGCGTCCGGGCATCATCTGATGACGTTCCCGATTCCTGTTCGCAAAGCCAGCGGCCCGAAGTGACCGCCAGCATGCGCCAGAACTGCCAAACACAACCCCAATAAGTCCTATGCCCAAACTTGGCAGGATCGGAGTTTGGCGTCAATTCGCGGGCGTCTGCTTTGCCTGGGCTGGTTAAGCAAACGCTTGTTCCGGACCGCTTGCCGCTCCCGGAGCCCGGCTAGCGTTCCCAGACGCTGGTATCGACGCCCAGCGCCTTGAAGCCGTCAAAAAGCTGTTCCGGACGTATGAAATCCGGCGGGCGATGCGGGTCCCACATGCGCGTGGAAGTTCCCCTGCTGACAAAGGCGATCGCTTGCTGAAGCGTGAAGATAACTCCGCGCCGTCCGGTTTGACGCTCGTAACGCTCGGCGTGGGAGCGGTCGATCACGTAGTTCATTCGGTCGCACATCTGCATGACGTTGCCGGCGTTCCAGTACCAGGGGCTGAGGCTGACGTGAATCAGCGCCGTTTCGGGCTGCGCCGAGACCAGCGCGCTATCGGTCATGACCAGCTTCACGGGCGCCAGGCAGCACGCGCAAAAGGTGTCGATGTGACAGGCTTTACCCTTAAACGGCGGCATCCCCGACGCCGCTACCGATTCCATGGCGCATCCGAGGTAACCGTTGAACCGGCCTTCGATGTACAGCTTGGCCTGGCTCGGATAGGCGGAGAACGGCATGCATTTCAGAATGTTAACGTTCTCTGTCTCCTGGTCGATAACCACCATCACTCCGAGGTCCAGTTCCCGATAGGCCTGCATCAGGCGGCGGCGCGACAGGCCAGTACCCTCGGCACTGTCGCGCAGGTCGGGCGGATAGCCATTGGCGCACCAATACTCATACAGGAACTGGCGGACCTTGATGGCGTCTTCGCTGAAGCTAAAATCGGGGACATTCTGAGGCATTGCTGTTCTCCTGCTAGCTGGCAAACTCGGGCATTATCTTTTCGGCGAATACCTGGGCGAATTCATCTGACGGCAGTATCAACTTGAAGTAGGTACAACCCAGTTCTTCGATTCGCGCGCGAATCCCGCGTTTGATTTCCTCGATCGTACCGATCAGAAGCGCGGGCGCGTCGCGCGCCGCTTCGGCGTCGGGCAGTTGGGGAGCGAAGTTCCCGGTGGTTATCTCACGCGCCACCCGGGCGGCAAGCGCGTCGCTCTCGCTTTGGCTGGACGCGGGATAAACCTTGGTCATCGAACTGACTTCGATGTCGTCGGGTCCGCGTCCGGCCTTGACCGCCATTGCGCGCATGATGCCCAGACGCCGTTTGAGTTCCGCGCTGGTCAACGTGTGAGTGAAAAAACTGATGATGTCGGCATGTTCGGCAATGATGCGCAGCGTCCTAAGGTCGGTGCCACCAATCATTATCGGCGGATGGGGCTTTTGAACCGGCACCGGCAGATTGACCGCCTGTTCGATATGGAAGTAGGTCCCGGAAAAGGATGGTGCGTCCTGCGTCCACATCAACTTCATGATCCTGACGCCTTCTTCCAATTGAGCGATACGTTGCGCGGTTGTCGGGTAGGCGTATCCATAAGCCTCGTACTCGCTGCGCAGCCAGCCGGCGCCGACTCCCGCGGTGATGCGTCCGCCGCTGATATAGTCGAGCGTGGTGAACATCTTGGCCAGCAGAGCCGGATTGCGAAACGACATGCATCCCACCGTCGGCACCAGCCGCACCCTCTTGGTAATCGAGGCCATCCAGGCCAGCATCGTGTAGCACTCGAATTGGGGGATGCGCTGGTCGGGGGTTTTGGCGGGCAGCAGATGGTCGTCCATGGAAATCGAATGGAAGCCCAACTCCTCGGCCAGCAGCGTGCTGCGCCGCGCCCGTTCAAAATCGCCGTTGAAGATGTGCATGCCAAACTTGATTGCGCGCATGATAAAAGTTCCGTCCTCATCGGTCAGAAACAGGTGGGAACTTACGAAACCTGCCGCGTCACGGCAAACGATCGGTCACCGGCGGCCAAAGGTTCGAGCAGCACCTTGATACCGTAACGCGGGCGCAGCGTGATCAGGGCGTCGAGCTCGACCGGATGGTCCGCAACCAACTTCAAGCGGTAGCGTTGCGCGACGGTCGCGACGATCAGCTGGGCTTCGGTCAGCGCGAAGTAGCTGCCGATACACAGACGCGGTCCGCCGCCGAAAGGAAAATAGGCGAAACGCGGCCGGTCGTGCGAGCGTTCGGGACTGAAGCGTTCGGGATCGAACCGCTCGGGGTCTGCCCAGAACAGCGGATGGCGATGAGTGACGTATTGGGAGAGCATCACCACCGTGCCGCGCGGGATACGGTAACCACCGATCTCATCGTCATTGGTGGGGCTGCGGGAGATGATCCACGCCGGCGGATAAAGCCGCATCGCTTCGTCGATCACCATCGCAGTGTAGGGCAGGTTGGGCAGGTCGTCGATCGTCGGCGTCCTGCCACCCAGCACGGTACGCAGTTCGGCGTGCAGGCGGGCTTCAGCGTCGGGATTTTTGGCCAACAGATACCAGGTCCAGGAGAGCGCGTTGGAAGTGGTTTCGTGGCCGGCCAGAATCAGTGTAATCACTTCGTCGCGGATTTGCGTATCGTCCAGCGGCAATCCGGTTTCGCCGTCACGCGCGGCCAGCAACTTGGCGAGCAGGTCATTGCGCTCCAAGGTCTGGTGACGCCGATCGTCGATAATTTTGCGGACGATCCGATCCAGCGTTTGGAGCGCGGCGCGAAACCGCCGATTTTCCGCCGTGGGCAGGAACGGCAGCAGCGTTCCCAGCCGGAAGTGTCCGAAATGATCCTGGGCGTCGCTCAGCGCCCGGGTGATTTGCCCGGCCTCGTTGCTGATGTCGATGCCGAGTAACGCTTCGCCCACGATGCGCAGCGTCAGCATCATCATCTGAGCGCTGACGTCGAAGGCGCGGCGCTCCGCGGCGAAGGTCTTCCAGCCGTCCAGCATCTCCATTGCATTGGCGCTCATCATGCCCGCCCATTGCGCGATTTGCTGGCGATGGAACAGCGGCTGAATAAGACGGCGCTGCCGCAGCCATTGCGGACCCTCGCTGGTCAACAAGCCTTCACCCAGCAGTTGCTTGAGGCGCTCATAGTCGAAGTTGGCCTTGGTGTAATTGGAATGGTTATCGTGCAACACGTGGGAGACATGGTCGGGATGCGCCAGCAGATACGCGGTCAAATTGAACAGCCGGTACTTGACCACGTCGCCATAGCGGGCGAAGTCCGCGGTCACCGCGTGCAGCGGATTGAGCATCAGGCCAAGCGAGCCAATCCCCAACTGGTTCAGCGGCGGTCCCGGGACATGGCGATTGCTTTGCGATTTTTCCAATTGGGCCGCCGAGGTGTCCATGATTAGCTTCTGTCCGCTGGATAGATAGCGGCAGGCCGATGCGCGTTACGATGACGCACCGTGGACAGCGAAAGCAACCCTGCCGGCCGCCCTTACCGAAGCGTTCATTTGTGCCGAAATTGGCCCAAGAGCAACCGGCTCGGTGCACCGCCGCGTGCGGGGCCTGTGAAAAGACCTGCCGCAGTTGACACGCCCTCCATCTCCATCATGGTTTTGAATAGTTCGTAAGATTTGTCATACTTTCATATATGAAAAGTATGAAAGCCCGCGTTGCGGAGCGCGGCCAGGTGACCATCCCGAAACGGCTCAGAGACCGGCTTGGCGTGAAGCCCGGGACGGTCCTGGAGTTCAGCGAAGAACACGGACGTCTGATCGCGGTCAAAAGCGGCGGAGCGGATCCGGTCGCCGAGGTTTACGGATGCCTGGGTAAGAAGATCCACACCGATGCCGTTATGGCGCAGCTTCGCGGCCGGCCGTGATCACCGCCGTTGATACCAATGTCCTGCTGGACGTGTTCGGTGCGGACCCAAAGTTTTCCACGGCCTCTTCAGACGCATTGCGGCGCTGCTTGAGAGAAGGAGCGTTGGTCGCTTCAGAAGTGGTCTGGGCAGAAACTGCGACAGTGTTTGGCGATGTTGGACGGTTTCGGGATGCGATGAATAAGCTGCCAGCCTCCTTCTCGCCCATGACGGAGGCGGCGGCAATTAAAGCCGCGCAAGCCTGGCGCCGGTACCGGGCAGGTGGAGGTCCCCGCGATCGGATCGCCGCGGACTTTTTGATCGGCGCACATGCCCTGATCGCTGCCGACCGTCTCCTCACCCGCGATCGAGGGTTTTACCGTCGATATTTTGCCGGCCTGAAAGTGCTCGATCCCACGGCCCGTGGTTAATCAGTCGCGGTAAGCTGCGGCAGCGGGGAATCTACGACGTGCGAGAAACGCCCGCATCTGAAACCGCCAGTTTGAGTTGGCGGCGGGCGAAGTCGCAGAAGGTTGGCGCTGGGTGGAATCGCGTCCGCGCCCCTGAACATTGAAACCCGGCTTCAATCGTGATTCGCTTTGGATCAATGGCCGCCTGCGCGCCGGTAGCTGGATTTCGCGGCGGTCTTCGGTCGGCAACTGGTCGGGGCAGGGGAATCATCATGAGCGACTATGATCTGGTAATTCGCAACGGAACCATCGTCGACGGCACGCGGCTGCCCGCATTCAAGGCCGACCTTGCGATCAAGCGGGGCCGGATCGCCCAGATCAGCGGCCGGATCGCCGGCGAACACAAGCGCGAACTCGACGCCACCGGATGTTACGTGGCTCCCGGCGCGATCGATTTGCATTGCCATTACGACGCGCAAGTCAACTGGGACCCTTACTGCACGCTCTCCGGATGGCACGGCATCACCTCGCTGACTATCGGCCAATGCGGCTTCGGCTTCGCGCCGGTCAGGCCCGAGGATCGCACCGCGGCGATGGAGATGATGTGCCGCATCGAGGCCGTGCCGATGGAATCGATGCAGGCCGGGATGCGCTGGGACTGGGTCAGTTTTCCCGAATACCTAGACAGCCTCGACCGGCAGGGACTGGGTTTGAATATCGCGTCGATGGTCCCCTACTCGCCGCTGCGCGCCTATGTAATCGGAGTCAGGGATTCGCGCGAGCGGACCCGCCTCACCGACTCCGAGATGGCGGAAATCAAGCGGCTGTTCCGCGAGGGTATGCGTGCCGGCGCGTTCGGATTCTCCGCCGACAAGAGCCTGGAGGATCGGCCCGGGGACGGCAGCTACCTGCCGACTCAGGTCGCCGGAGACGAAGAATTTTTCGCTTTGGCGGAGGTCCTGCGCGAATTCGGCGTCGGCCACATCGGCTGGACCCGCGGCATTCCTGATCGGATGGGGGCCAACCGCGACCGCGACTTTCTGACCCGACTCATGGATCTCAGCGGGCGGCCGTTGCAATGGGGCCTGGTGATGCAGGCGGAGGGCCATCCCGAGCTCCATCGCGAGCAACTGGCCTGGCTCACCGAGATGCATCGGCGCGGCTACCCGATGTACGCGCAATCGATGGCGGTTGACGTCTCCCAGACCTTCACCATGGAAGACTACAACCTGTTCGATACCAATCCCAATTGGCTTCAGGCGACGCTCGGCAGCGTCGATGAACGGCTGCACAAACTGGGCGACGCCAACCGCCGCGCCGGGCTCAGGGACGACATGGACCGCACCCGCCGCGGCACGCCCGAGGCCTGGGACATGGTCAAGGTGCTGGAGGTCACGCAGGAGCGCAACTTTCGCTACGAGGGGCGGACGATTGGCGAGATCTCGCGGCAAGCAAGCCGGCATCCGGTCGACGTGTTCCTGGACCTGTCGGTCGATGAGGCATTGAAGTGCCGGTTCGCGTGGCGCGATCAGCACGTCGCGTCGGACGAGATCGTGGCCCATCCATATACTCATGTGTCGCTGGGCGACGGCGGCGCGCATACCCGGTATCAGACCTCGAGCGCCTGGCCGACCCACTTTCTGAGCCACTGGGTGCGCGACCGCCAGCTGATGAGCGTCGAGGACGCGCACTACAAGATTGCCGCGCTGCCCGCATGGGTTGCGGGTTTTCGCGACCGCGGCACCCTGCGCGAGGGCCTGGCGGCCGACATCATCGTCTATGATTTACAGAACCTGGCGATGGACGAACCGCGCTACGCGGCAGATTTTCCCGGCGGCGCCCGCCGCCTGATCCAGAAGGCCAAAGGATTACGCTACACGATCGTCAACGGCGTCGTCACCTTTGAAGAGAGCAATTGCACCGGCGCGCTGCCCGGCAAAGTATTGCGCAGCTTCGACATGATCGACTGAGAATCATAGCTGCCGCTCCCTCGCCCGCTCTTCCCGGCGGGGCAGAAGGCGGGGCGCTGAAGCCGTTGGAGCGGCGAGGTATCGCGACCGGCTTGTTCGGCGCCCCTATTTCAGCTTTTCAGCGAAGAGCTTGCGCACTTTCTTCACCTTCGGCGCGACGATGTATTGGCAATAGGGCGCAAACATATTGCGCTGAAAGTAATCCTGATGATGCTCCTCGGCCGTGTAAAAGCGCTCAAATGGCGCGACTTCAGTCACGATCGGCGCATCCCAGATCCGTGCCGCATCCAGCGCTTTGATCACGCCCTGCGCGATCTCTCTTTGTTTTTCGCTGTGATAGAAGATGACGGAACGGTATTGGGTGCCAACGTCCGCGCCCTGACGATTCAATGTCGTTGGATCGTGGATGGTGAACAACACCTCTAAAATTTCCTGAAAGGAGATAATTTGCGGATCAAAGGTGACCTGCACGACTTCGGCATGTCCCGTATCCCCGCCGCAAACTTCTTCATAAGAGGGGTCGGCCTGGGGTCCGCCGGAATATCCGGACACCACCTGCTCCACGCCTTTCAGTTGGAGGAAAGCTGCCTCCAGACACCAGAAGCATCCACCGCCGAGCGTGGCGACTTCCCGTCCGCTTTGGGAGCCTGGTTGGCTTTGTTCAATCCCCATACGCTGTTACCGCCTGACTTGGAATTCCAGTCTTACCAAAAAATGAGGAGACCATGATAGTGTGGCATTAGGCGCATGTCCAAGGAATCCACGGCGCAATTCGGGAAGAAAGGCGCCAGCAGCGGAGACGGGGCGGGCAGTCGTTCAAATTCGAGCGTAGGCAGTAAGAGTTGGTCGGTTGCCGGAAAGCGTTCCCGCGGCGCATAGGGGAGGGCGCGCCTGAATGTCGACGTCTTGCGGGCTTGCGCCTCGGGGGAACTTTGCTAACCATCTGAAGCGTGAAAATCGTGGCCGCATTCGCCCTTTCCAAGGAGCAGCGCGTGGCGATCCTGGACGCCTGTCCGGGAGCCGCGTTGTACGACCCTACCGATGTGGCGAGTCCTGACGCCGCGCGCGACCACTTCAACCCCGAAATAATCGGCTCGCACCTGGCTGACTGCGATGCGATGGCGGCTTACACGATTCCCAAAGATCTGGTCAAGAGAGCGCCGCGCCTGCGATGGCTCCACTGTATGGCGGCGGGCCTCGACTACGTACTCAAGACCGGGATGTTCGACCACGGCGAGATTGTACTTACCAATAGCAGCGGTGGCTCAGCGTCAATGATCGGTGAATACATCCTGATGTCGATGTTGCTGTATTCGCATCAACATCATATATCGCTGCGTGCCCAAGTCCGCCATCAATGGACCCCGATGACCCGCTTCTTCAGCCAGGCTGATTCGTTGCGGGGAAAAACGCTCGGCATCATCGGTTATGGAGCGATCGGGCGCGAAGCCGCGCGGTTGTCTGCGGGCTTCGGAATGCAGGTGATGGCGCTCAAACGCGACCCGCAGGTCCGCCGCGATCCGCGTTTCAGTTTTCCGGGTATCGGCGATCCCGAGGGGCTCATTCCTACCCGGTGGTTTGGTCCGGAGCAGTGCGGTGAACTGATGGCGTTGAGCGATTTTATCGTCGTCACGCTGCCGCTGACTTCCGCGACCCGGAATTTTATCGGCGCGCGCGAACTCGGGGCGGCCAAGCCGGGGGCCTATCTGGTCAACGTCGGACGGGGCGAGGTCATCGACCAGGACGCATTGATTGCGGCCCTGGCCGGCGGACCGCTGGGTGGTGCGGGCCTGGACGTGATGGTTCCCGAGCCGCTGCCCCGTGATCATCCAATGTGGGACATGGAGAATGTCATCCTGACCCCTCACACCGCCGGCCCGAACAAGCGCTACCAGGACGATTGCATTCGCATCTTCGTGGAGAACCTGCGCCGTTTCGCCAGCGGCCGCGAACTGATCAATGTGGTCGACGTCAAGCGTGGCTATTAGCGGGAGGTGGGCAGCGGCTATTGCTGCAACTCAATTCCCGTTAATTCCCCTTATATTGCCATTATCGGCGAAATTCCTACTCGAAGTCGCAAAAATGGCGATTGCTCCCAGGGTCCATCGGTGTGGCATTGTTCGCCGATCCTGGGTACGGATTGGGTGCAAGACGACAACGGCGACGGCAGCTACCTGCAATGGCCGAATTTCAAAGTCGAATACCTGGGCGAGAAAAAAGTCCTTGGTATGATGCACATGGATCCGGTGGCCCGCTTCAAGTCGGATTCCTAACACTCGAAGCGGCGTCCATGCCGTCATGGCCAAAGCCGGTGGAGGGAAAGTGGGAACTGCGCGACGTCTATCTGGTCCAGGTCTCGGCGCTTCCCGTGATGCGTGGTTACTGCTACGGTCCGAAAATATTCTATGTTGACAAGGAAACCTGGCAGCCATTCTGGGTCGATATCTATGACGTGCAGAACAAGCTATGGAAGACCGACTACAGCCTGGTAGCTCCGATTCCGATCAATCAGAATGAAAGCGCATTGGTTCCTGGCAGCTTCAACGAAGTCATGATCGATCTGCACAACGACCACATGAGCACGAGCGAAGTCTATGCTGAGCTTAGCGCCAACCAGTTTGTTCACCAGAAGTACTGGAACGCGCAGGTGCTCAGGTTTCCGGCCGGCCTTGCGCAGATCATGCAATAGGGTTTGTTGAGCGGCGAAGCCGGAACTGAAGAGTCCCGCGTCGCCGCTCTTTTTCACTGCCGGGGGGCAATTTGCGGGTGCAGGCCCGAGGGTCTCGACTGCCGATGTCAGTCGTTGCAAAGGTTTATGCGCCAACGCCTTTTCTTGCTTTGATTTCTCTGAGCAGCGAGTCGATCTTCTGCTCGCGTTCCAACGCGTTAAGCCGCACGTCGATATCGTCGCCGGCCAACTCACCGCGGGCCCGGGCCACCGCTTCCTCGCGGGCAACCTTGGCGTGCATCCGTTCGAAGTTGCGGCTTTCGCCCGGGGATGGCTGCGCATCGGCCGCTCGCCGCGCAGCGCGCAGCCGGCGATGCTGCAGGATCAGGGCGTCGACCTTGGCGCGCGCTTCGGAGAGCTTCAATTCCAATCTTTTCAAAGCGGCTTTCAACGATTCCACCTGGGCTTCCTGGTCCGCGATCTGCTGAGCGAGATTCTCGGCCAACTGTTGGAAGCTCATGGCGCGCTCGAGCGCCGCGCGCGCCAGTTCGTCATCCTTCTTGTCCACCGCCAACTCCGCCTTGTTGATCCAATCGGCGTGCTTCGCGGCGGCTTCCTTTTTCTTCTTCTCCAGCAGATGCAGGTCGGCCAGCGCGATTGCTACCTGGGTCTTGACCTGCATGAACTGGTTTTCCATGTCCACAATTACCTGCTTCAACATCTTCTCGGGATTCTCGGCCTGGTCGAGCAGGTCATTGAGATTGGCACGCACCAGGGTTGCCACACGATCGAGTAATGCCATAACGAACTCCATATCGGCGCGGCGGCATCGCCGCCTACGCCGGCTAGTTGCTGCCGCCGGCGCCGCGGTCGTTGGCGGGCGCCGTATCATTCGCAGAGCTGGATTTGTCGCCGATCGTCCGGATCTTGCCGAGCAAGTCGGACATCCGCATTCCTGACAGCGCCTCGAACAGGGCCGGCACTTGCGCGGCCACCTGGGCCATATCGCCGGTGACTTTATGCAGGCCGGCGGAGTCCCCGTTGCCGGTTGAAACCACCGTGATGCGATCGACCTTGGCCAGCGGGCTCGCGAGCGCCCGCACCACTTCGGGCAGGCTGGTAATCAGCTTGTCCACCACGGCGGCCTGGTTGTACTCCTGGTAGGCCTCGGCCTTCACGTTCATCGCGCGCGCTTCGGCGTCGCCCTTCTTGAAAATGATTTCGGCTTCCGCCTCGCCCTGCGCGCGAATCGCGCTGGCGCGGCCCTCGGCTTCGACCATGGTTTTGGCCCGCTCGGCCTCGGCCAGCGTCTGGATCCGCTGACGCTCCATCTCGGCCTGTTTCAATACGGTCGCGATCAGCTCCTTCTCGCGGCGCAGGATTTCAGCCTCCTGCACTTTGACCTGCTGCTCCTTCTCGACCTGCTGGATCTTCACGGCCTCGGTGGTCACCTGCTGCTGCATCACGTTGCTCTGGATCTCGTAAGCCTTGTCGGCCTGGGCCTGCTGGCGTTTGACCAGTTCCGCGTATTCCGCCTTTTTGACTTCGAGATCGCGCTGCGCCTCGGCCTGCCGCGTCAGCGAGGCGGTCTCGGCGGCGACGCGCTCCTGATCGGCCTGCGCCTTGGCGACCGCGGATTCGCGCAGGGCCAGCGCGCGCTTGATCGCGGTGTCGCGATCCGCTTCGGCCGCGGCGACGTCGGCGTCGCGCTTGATCCGGGCGATGTCGGGACGGCCCATGTTGGTGATGTACTCGTTCTTGTCGCGGACTTCCTTGATCGTGAACGAGATCACTTCAAGGCCCATCTTGTTCATATCGTCGGCGCAAGTTGAACGCATGCGATCGGCGACCATTTCCGGCTGCTTGACGATCTCCTCCACCGTGAGTTGGCCGATGATGCCGCGCAGATGCCCTTCCAGGACCAGCCGGATCAACGCCTCGCGATCCTGTGGCGGTTTGGTAAGGAACTGCTCGGACGCGGTCAGAATCGATTCCGGATCGGACTTGACCTTAATCTGCGCGACCGCCTCCACCGTTACCGCCACGCCCTGCCTGGTGTAAAGATCCTGCTGCGGCGCCACGTCAAACGACATCAACTCCAGCGACAATTCACGGCAGCTCTCGACCATCGGCAAAATCACCGTGCCATGCCCTTTGATCACCCGGGTGCCGCGAAATCCGTAGACCACCAGGGCTTCGTGTGGCCCGGCCTTGCGGTAGAGCCTTGCGAACACCGCCATCAACATTATCACGGCCGCCACCGCGGTGACGGCAACGATTACAACCTCTCCCGGTATGTTCGGCATACGCCTCCTTTGCAAACCGGCTAATACAGTGGCTCACAGAAGACCCTAATCTCTCCCTGGTCAGTCCCTGGTCAGGGAGAGGCCATCAATCAAATCCTTGCCAGCAGATCCTTGCCAGGCAATTCCATGCCTGGGACTTTCAAGCTGCGAACAGTTTTTCGACCGTTTGGAGTGAAGGGAGAGAGCGCACAAAAACCACTTCAGGCTACGTTCTGCAGCCTCTCCCTTTATGTCTAAGGGTAGGGTGAGGATTTCTGAGTGCGCGGCCATGATCTTAAACCCGTCACTTGATGGTGTTGGCCGGTTGCTCATCCGCCAACTCATCCCATCGCCGCACGTAAACGATCCCGCGTTCATAGCGCGTTACGATAACCTCGGTGCCGCGTGCCATCGCCGCGCCGTTTTCGCTCCGGGCGCCGCAGGTGTGCCGGGTGCCCGCTTGAGAAAAAATGATTTCGCCGGTTCCACCGGCGCGAATCGGACTGCTGATATGGCCCAACACGCCCACCCGCTCATAGTCGGCCGGATCCAGTTCGCGATCGTGTTGGAGCAGTAGCTTGACCACGAACCAAAAGATGATGGCCGAGCCGAGCAATCCGGCCGCAATCGCAAGCAGCATGATCACCGCGACCATCAAGGTCGAATGGCGCGTCAGCAGGTAGCCGGTGCCACCGAACCAGGCCAGGAACGCAGTAATGCTCGCATAGTTGAAGAAAGGGAAATCCGCGGCGCGATCGATTCCCGCATGCGGCGCGCCGTCCACTCCGGGCGTAACTCCGGATCCGTGCGGAAGGTGCAAATGCAAATGCGACAGATGCAGTCCGCTGGCGGCGAAGGACAAGGTGCTCAGCGCCACGCCCACCAGAAAGCAGGCCAGGTAGAACATTGCCCACGTCATGGATTCGTCTTCGCTCTCTTGCTGGAGGCGGCGCGTCGCGGCGATGGCGCCAGGTTCGGTTTCAGAACTTCGGCCAGGCGTTCCATCAGCGACGGCGCTTCGACGATCGCGCCGAGCAAAACCAGGCATTTGCGCGCGTCATGATGCTGCGCGACTTGGACCAGCGCCTGACTCACTTCGGGGTCGCCGGCAAATTGCTCCGCGCCATTGACCAGCCACAACTCAAGCCGATCTTCGATCGCGCGCAAGTCGCTGGTCAATTCCGTGTGGTAGCCGTCGGGGTCATCCACCAGATAGCCGGGATGCACTTTGAAGAAGCGCGCCAGTACCATCCGCGACGCGTTGGTCAGATGCGGCCGGGCGCCGCTTTCGATCTGGGAGAGGTAGGACTGGCTCAGCCCGCCGCCCAGTTCCCGCTTCAGTGCCCGGGCCAGGTCCTGCTGCGTCATCTCGCGGCCCAGGCCGCGCAGGGTGCCTTCAACCAGCCGCAGATAGCGAAGTTTCTCGCCCAGCCTCATTCAGGCGCCGACCCCTTTCACGCTTCACCAGAGAAGCGCTTATCACAATCTGTAATATCTGTATTGCAGTGTGTGATGTCAAGTCTTCGGGTCGGAATAAAAATCGCTGCGGAATTATGATCGCCGTCGTTCCGCGTCCGCTCAACTCTTGGTGGATCACGTTGCTGCGTACTTCGATGGCGTCGGCGCTTTGCCGGCCATCATGCGCGACAGTGCTTTCCAGCGCGGCCGGTGGCCCGGAGCAGGGGCGCATGATGGAAAACAATCAAGCGCCGCAGGTGGGTGGGCGATATCAAAGAGCAGCGCTGATAGGAACCGGAACGGATGCGTTACCAGTAACTGGTCGAGCCGGCCTCGATGCCGGCTTGCAACCGGCGCGAAGAGAAATCAACTACGCGGAGAAATTGTCACTTCTGACCGTGCGCCGTACCGAAGTAATCGCCACCGTGCAGGTGATGGCCGGTCTCCATACCCCACTGAATGTCGTGATCCTTTCGCTGCATCGGCGGAATATGCTTCGAGCACTGCACGTAAGCCTCTACGACTGAGATCATCACCCATCGTTCGAGGTGTCCGCCGTCGCTCTCGAGGATGTCCTTCAGCACCGCGTCTCCGAGGACCGCTTCTTCGGCGGGATGATCCTTCAAAAATTCCAGAAACCCGTCGTTCTCGACGATTTGAGCGCGGCCGTTGATATGCAGACCGATTTGATCGGCGAAATCGACGAACAACAGTCCCACATGCGGATTCTCGGAGATATTTCCCAGGCTTGCCATCACGCCATTGCCGCGGTACTCCGGATACGCGAGCGTCCGCTCGTCGAGCACCTTGACGAATCCCCGATGCCCGGCGCGGAAGCTCGAGTCGTTCTCTCCCTTCGCGTCCGAGGTCGCCACGAACATCATTTCCTGACGGGCGAGAAAGGCCTGCATCGCGGAATTGAGGTAGTTGAGCACCTGGTGCCGATAGAATGCGCGCGCGTGGGTCGTCTTGCCGTATTTTTCCTGTAGACGATGCTCTCCGTCGGAACCCGGCGATGCGTCGCTCTCGGTAGCGATCACCTCTATCCTCTCTTCGACACGAATGATCGGTTTTTCCCCGCTATCAGTCATAGACTACGCTCCGCGTGTATTCCAATGTTATTTTATTCAGCTAACGTCAATTCACAGCTATCGTAGGTGAGCGAAGGAAATATTTCAATCCAACGTGCGCCCAAGCCGCAGCTAGTTCGCAGATGCGCGCGGACTTGAAATATCAAGATCTATTCGGCCGAGGCGGAGGTGGCATTCCAAAGGTTCGAGCAATTGGGAGCGGCAATATCAACGCGGTTATTCCTGCAAGCGCTGATTAGTTCAAAATCGAAACCCCGTCCCGGAGACCCAGCCTGCCGACTCTCGCCGCAGCCTTCGATAGCGCCGGGCCTGCGAGTGCTCTCGCGACAACGATCGGGTGGTCCCGCTGTCAGATTAGTATAAATTTCCTCCACCATGGCGAACAGTTCACGAGGAAGCGAAAGAATGACTTCTCTATAGCGCGACTGCTTTCGCACCCGGATTCACGGTCTTGACAATTTCGCTATTCGGTGACTAAAAGAATCTCGGTTTTGAGATTCTCCGTATTGGCCTACTTGAAAAAGCTGGTCGGTTGTGACGTCAAATGCCCGCGACGCGTCGGGCCCTGAAGATCGCATGATAAGAACCTGGGCAATACGGACTTCACTTCCCGACGCGCTCGTAGGTGATGGAGGGGCGCGGAGCGCAGGCAATTCATTGGGAAAAGGAATACGCCAATGTCAGGGACGCCGCTAGAGAAGAGTTTTTCCGTGTTTGATTGTGATGCGCACATCAACGATCCGCCCGACATCTGGGACAAATATGTCGAGCCTGAGTACCGCGAGCTGGTGAAGCAATCATATTGGAACCCGCTCGGACGAGCGGTTCTAAACGGTCGCACTTTGGTTACGGGCGGGCACGACGAACCGCGCGATCAAATCAACATCAATGGCATTACGATCGGCGGTCCGGGGGCCGACAAGCGGGTTCAGCGTCGGCTCATGCGAATGCGGCTTACCCCGGAGCAATGCCGATACCTCGATCATCGGGGAGCTTACGATCCCCAGGCGCGGGTCAAAGAGATGGACATCATGGGAATTGACCAGGTGCTGGTTATCCCGACAATGATGGTCAATTATTTTCCCTTCATCGAGAATGTTGATGGCGCTTACGCGCTCGCCCGCGCCTATAATAATTGGGTTTACGACTGGTGCCGGACCGTCCCGGATCGACTCTACCCTGCCGCCCTGATTCCCATTCAACATCCCGATTACGCGATAAAGGAACTCCAACGAGTCGCCAAACTTAACTTCCCCGTGGCCCTGATTCGCCCCATCGACGCAAACGGGCATTACCCTAACCGGATTTTCGGACCCTCGGATAAGATGGCGAGCGATGGATACGCGCCACTGGATCCATTCTTCAGGGCGATCGCGGAAAGCGGCGTAGTTCTGGCTATGCATACTTTCCCCGCTCCAATCGGGATCGAACGCGAGTTGCCTTGGTCGCCGGGCGAACTGATCGAAAAAGCCGGCGCCGGCACTGGAAAGCTTGTTGTAAGCTCGACCTTCAGCTTCATCTTCGAGGCCATGGCCTGGACTGCGCAGGTCCTGCTTTCGGGTTTTCTCGACCGCTACCCGAAGTTGAAGATGGCGATCTTCGAGTCCAACGCCGCGTGGCTGCCGGATCTATTGGACCACTGCGATTTGCTTTTCAAACTTATGGCAAACGAGCGCAAACAGCCCGCGCGGCGTCTTCCGAGCGAGGCCTTCAACGAACAATGTATGATTTCGTTCGAGTCCGACGAAAAGCCGGCATATCGCGATTGGGAGCGGTTTGAGAATATCGGCATCTGGGCATCCGACGTTTACCATCACGATGCATCCGACGCATGGACGGCGATCCGCTTCATGAACGACGCTGAAGTGCCAGCCTCTGTGCAGGAGAAGTTGCTCGGTTCCAATGCCCGCCGCTTTTATGGAATTGAGGGTAAGCTGTTCGTCAGAAGCGAGCTGCCTATCGAACGCCCCGACTGGTTCCCTAGAAGGAATCAGGAATTCGAAAAATGGTGGGCGCAGGAAGCCCACCCCTCAAAATACGCTGGACAGCGCGGTCGCGCCTCCAAATAGCCGGTAGAGATTACGAGGGGTGCGATGACAAGCTACAAAGTGATCGACGGCGATAGCCACGTTTTTGAGCCCCAGTCGATTTGGACTCAGTTTCTGGAGCCAGAATATCGTGTTCCCGCCCGTTCAGTCTTTTCTTATCATCACGACGGCGACGGCCATTTCGGGATTATTTTAAACGGGAAGCCCGCGCCCTGGCTCAACGCGAGCATGCTGAACCGCTACGCACTCTGGCGGCCCGGTCTGACGCCCGAAGCGATTGGCGCGATGGATCCAGGCAAGCCGGTCGAGATCAATCCCGGCGCGCAAGATCCTAAAGCGCGAGTTCGCGATATGGACACTATGGGGATTGGCCGCGCGATCCTCTTTCCCACACTTTTTGCCGAATACTTTCCAATTGTGGACAATCCGGATATCGCCCATGCCTTGGCGAGAGCCTATAACAACTGGATACTCGATTTCTGCCGCGAGTCACCCGATCGATTGATTCCGGTAGCGCTCCTGCCCATGCAGGACCCGATCTTTGCGCGACAGGAACTGCGCCGATGTGCGGCAGCCGGCTTCAGGGCCTGTTTCATTCGACCGTCATTCTTTCAGGGCCGGTTTATCAACCATCCCAGCTTTGACCCATTGTGGGAAGAAATCGAAAGGCTCGCCCTGACCGCGTGCATACATCCGGCCGCGGGGAATACTAATCCGGAATGGACCTCGGAAGGTTCTTTCATCGAGCGTGTCGCCCGCAATCTTCGTATTGGACACCCTATAGCCGAGTCGGTGTCCTATTTCATGGACAATGCCGCTGCGCTCACCACCTTTGCATTCTGCGGGCATATGGAAAAGTTTCCAAACCTGAAGTTCGCATTCATGCATGGCGGAATTTCCTGGCTGCTGCTTGCGCTGGAAAAGGCGGAAACCTACCTGACGTTCTTCATGATTGAGGACGTATGTCTGGAACCGGAGAAGTTCTTTTTCGACCGTCCTTATCTCGTCGGTTTCAATCCCTGGGAGCGTTCGGCAGGAAAACTCTACGATATCGTCGAGAACGTCGCGTGCTGGGGCTCGCATTATCCGGCCCATGATACCGTCGAACCGGCGCAAACGGCCGCCCAGCTCCGTGCGGCACGGGTACCTCAGAGCGTAATAGCCAAGTTCATGGGCGACAACGCGGGGCGCATCTTCGACTCTGCTTGACCTATTGGAAACGTGGCCGGAGCCGCTCAGGGCCGGCGCAAAAGGAATCGGAATGAAGCTGCAGGGCAAGACGGCAATTGTTACTGGTGGTGCTCAGGGCATCGGACGTGAGTACGTGTCCAGGTTTGTTCGAGAAGGCGCAAACGTCGTCATCACGGACATCCGGGAGGAAGCGGCCAAACGAGTTGCGGAGGAAATCTCGGCGACCGGAGGCAACGCCGTCGCGATCAAATGTGACGTCACCAGCCAAGAAGACATGGATTCCGCCGCAAGATACGCGGTCCGTCAATTCGGACGGATTGACGTGCTCGTCAATAATGCCGCGATCTACTACGACTTGGACATGTCCAATCAATCGATCGAGTATGGGAAGAAGGTCCTCGATGTAAATCTGTTTGGTATCATCATCGCCGCCCGAGCGGTCTTTTCCCATATGAAAAACCAGCGTAGCGGGTCGCTGATCAATATCGCCACGGTGGGAGCCTGGCCTCCGGGTGGAATGGGAGGGGCCAACCGCTCGAACCAGCCCGACTATGAGACGGTGCCGGTGTTCTACTATGGGCTTGCGAAGTCTGGCGTGGTCTGGCTGACCAAGACTATGGCAATGGATCTGGGCCGCTACGGCATCAGGGTTAATGCGATCGCACCGGGAGTGGTCGCGTCAGAAGCCACCAAAAAAATCATGTCCCCTCAGTCGATGGAGGATTTCGGGGCGCTGACCGCTCTGGGGCGCACGCTGCAGCCATCGGATCTTGCCGGTACCGCTGTTTTTCTAGCCTCGGAGGACTCGGCATTGATGACCGGACAGGTGCTGATCGTAGACGCCGGGCTGATCATGCCGGCCTAACCATGCGCTTGGGAAGGTCTGACCGGTCGTTGCACGACCCGCGTTTTCAGACCTTAATCGTGCCTGAATTGGAAACCGCGGAGTATTAATGAAGTTTGGTTATTTTGCCGAATTCGAGCAAACGCTGAAGACATCGTTGAACGTTTCCGAGATGTACCGGGACTACATCGAGCAGGTCTGTTATGCGGAGCAACATGGCTTCGAATCAGTGTGGGTCCTGGAGCATCACTTTACCGAGGCATATTCCTATTGCTCGGCCCCTGAAATTTTGCTCGCGACCCTCGCGGCTCGCACCAGCACAATGCGTATCGGGCCGGGCGTGTGTTTGTTGCCTTATCACAATCCGGTGACGGTGGCGGAACGTTACGCCACTTTGGATGTATTATCTGGAGGAAGGCTCGAATTTGGGATTGGCCGGGGAGTAGCTAACTTTGAGTGGAACAAGTTCCGCACCGATGGGTACGAGCAAAGCCGCGACATCATGTACGAAGCGCTGGAACTGATCCTTAAATGTTGGACTCAGGATAGCGTGGTCCATAACGGTCGCTACTACACGGTAAAAGAACCCATTAATGTGATTCCCAAACCGATTCAAAAGCCTCATCCGAGAATTCATGTCGCTGGCACCAGTCCGGAATCAGCCGGACTGTACGGCTCGTTGGGCTGGAACGTATTGGGAATTTGCAACTTTTATCCAAGCATCGAAATTGCGCGTCAGGCGCGCTCATTTAGCGAGGGCCGGGCGCGTTCCAAGGGCCCGAAGGATGCGGAATTTTCAGTCATCGTATTCGTGCACTGCGCTGCCTCCGACGCGGAGGCGAACAGTCGGATCAGCCCATACCACAAGTGGTTCTACACCACCATGGGTAAAAGTTATGGAATGGAAAAAGATTCCAATCCCGCCAACCTGGCGGCCCGCTATATCCGGGGCGAAGCGGATTTTGGAGATTTCAAGCAGGGCGGAATGATCATATCGGGAAGTCCGGATACCTGTGTCAAGCTGCTTAAAGATATGGAATCCGCCGGAGTCGACCGCACCATGTGTCAGTTTCGGTTAGGACTGATGCCCCATCACGAAGTGATGGAATCACTCGCGCTGTTTTCCAGAGAAGTACTGCCCGCCTTCGCGAAGCAACCCGGCGGGACTCTAGCTGGCGGAAGTACAGGAGCAGCGTAGGCGACAATGCTATTGCAGAACAAAATCGCTGTGGTGACCGGCGGGGGATCCGGGAGCGGCCACGCCGCAGCACTCGCGTTCGCGACGCGATCCGTTTTCCGCGGCGATTATATGCGGTCTTCCTATGCCTGCTGAACGCGATTTTGTCGATCATCTCATCGACGAATGGAATTCCGAGGCTCCGGACCTCGACGTGACGCCTTTTGCGATAATTGTCCGTATGAAGCGTGCGACCGCGTGTTTTGACAAGGCGCGGGAACGTTTGGGAGCGCCATATGGCCTCGGCGGCGGCGAGATAATGGTACTCGATGCACTGCGGCGAGTAGGCCTGCCTAATCGGCTTAGCCCGGGACGTCTGCTCAAAGAATTGCTCATCCCATCAGGCACGATGACCAGCTGGATCGATCGTTTGGCCGAGCGGGGGTTTGTCAAGCGTATCCCGGATCCACACGACCGTCGTGGAGTACTGGTGCAGTTGGCACCTGGTGGCCGGCGAGTGGTGCGCGACATCGATAGACTGGCAAAGCAACAGTGGCACAACATGCCCGAACATGCGGTGCTGGCGCGGATCTCGCGACGGGATCTCAACATGCTTGCCGATCTCCTTCGGAAAGTTACGCTCGCGTTCGAAAATGCTGACTTCGACACGCCCAGACTCGTCACTGCACCGACCAAGAGCAACAAGCCCGAGTCCGGCACCGGCTTGGCATTTAGAAAGGGGCGACCGTTCTAATCATTGTTATTACTTTCAGCCGGAAACCCGGAACCGCTCGACCGGGATTGGCCGCGAGATGAGTACGGGGCGGCGGCACCTGCAATGATATCGAACCAAGGCGCTTGCCAGTGGCCGGCGCTCTAATTAAGCACGACTGTTCCAATCCAGGTAACAGTCGAACTAACCCGCACGACGGAGGGAGCAAATGAAGAAAAACCAGGCTGTCCGCACTCTTGGGACAATCACGAGCGCCTTAATCCTCCTGACGCTTTTGGCGCTTCCCGCCTTGGCGCAGTCGGACCGCTTCGATCAGTCAGCTTACGATGCCCTTGCGCCGGCGGAGCCAGGACAGACCATACCGCTCGGCACGACGATCACGCCGGGGAATTGGAAGCAGTACAAAGCCTTTTTGCCCGTCGGCATCCAGGCACTCTACAGCGGCCGATACCATTGGAAGATCCCGGACTCACCGGACTTCAGAATTGTCGTCGGTCCAACCATCCACTACCCGCTACCTCATAAAGTTCTGCAGGATACTGAGCAGTATCACTCCCAGGTGAAGCTGGTGCCGGTCGGCGATGGGGCTTACAACGTCGAAGGTTATGTCGCCGGAGTGCCCTTCCCCGTGATCTCGGGTCCCCAGGCAGGCGAACAAGTGCTGTATAACATGTACTACGTGTACCAGCCGTGGGTGCTTATCGATGACTATGACGAAGTCCTGGTCGACACGCATTATAACAAATTCAAACAGCAAACCCTGGAGATACAATATCGGCTTGCGCACGTTAGCGAACCCAATTTGCCGGTGGTCAACCCTCGTTCAACCGGTTATTACACATCAATATTCAATGAAGTCCTGGCGCCGGAGCAGAGCCGGTACACCGCCGAACTACAGCTCACCCTGGACGATCCTAATAAACTCCAGGAACTGTACGTGTTCCTCCCCTCGCTCAGGCGATCGATCCGCCTTTCCTCGGCGGCGCGCTGCTCGCCATTATTGGGTTCCGATTACGTGGTGGATGACAACCGGACCTTTACCGGTCTGCCCCGATTGTTCACCTCGCGGTTGCTCGGCAAGAAGCGGATTCTTGCTTTGGTTCATCAAGATCCGATAAAGCGGAACGACATTTCCAACTACACCGACGATGCCAACCTTTTTGGGTGGCCCAAACCGGTGCTCGGTAAATGGGAACTACGCGATGTTTATATTATCGATCTGCGGCCGGTGCCCTCATATTCCTCATACTGTTACGGGAGCAAAGTCATCTACGTGGACGCCGAGACGTTTGCCACGATTGGCGCCGAACAATACGACACCGGCTTGAAATACTGGAAGATTTTGCTTCAGGCATATCGAGCCGATTATAACAACGATGGGTTTGGAGGTGTCGTACTTCTGGGAGGCGACAGCATCGGCAACATGCTCGACATTCAAAATAATCATCTGTCTTTCGCGTATACGACCTCGGGCGTCAGGGTTAACTCTGCCGTGCCGGCCCAATACCAGGACTTATCTCTTTATGCCTCACCGGGCGGATTGGCTCAGGTTATGAAGTAGCGGAAAAGGATTGCTATTTAAGTTCACGGATGCCGGATCGTTATTGCCGGTTGAGACTTAACCGACGGATGCGCCCTCCAGGAAGATAGACCATGAGAGACGCGGTACTACGGGAGATTATTCAGAACGGGCTGGACACGCTGGCGCAGGAGGTGGGGGCGTTCGCCGCGCGCAGCGCCTATTCTCCCTTCGTCAACGAAACCCCCGAGATCGCGGCTGCCATCTTCGATCGCGATGGACGCCTCGTAGCCCAGGCGAAGCGATCGCTGATGCATCTGAGCGCGGTGCGGATCGCACTGCGCGAGTTGATCAAGGATTGGCCGCTCGAGAAAATGAACGACGGCGATGCGTTTGTCTTCAACGACCATTTTCGGGGTGGTATCCATCCTACCGACGTAATGGTGTTCAAACCGATCTTTTATAACGGAGAGTTGGCGTTCTTTTACGGATCGATGATGATCGTGTCGGACCTGGGTGGACTTTCCGCGGCGGGGCTGCCCGCAAACGCCACTGAATGCTTCCACGAGGGTTTGATCATCCCCGCGGTCCGGCTCTATTTGTCCGGGGAACTCAATGAGGACGTCGCAAGATTGATCCAAGCCAACAGCCGGACGCCGCAGCGGGTGATGGGCGATATCCGCGCGTTAGTTGCGGGCGGCAATATGGCGGCGGCCAGGCTCGCCGAACTGGTTGAGAAGTACGGTACAGAAGACCTGATGGCGATAATAGAGGAGCTGATGAGCTACTCGGAGCGCCTGACGCGCCAGGGAATCGAAGAGATCCCAGACGGCACTTATCAGGGCTCATATGTGGTTGAGGAGGACGGTGTGGTGCCGGAAAAAACCTACACCGTCAAGGTGAGGATCACTATTGACGGCTCCAAGTGCCGCGTCGATCTTAGCGGGAGCGATCCGCAGGCCCGCGGCGCGATCAACTCGTCCTATTCGCAATCCCTGTCGGGTATCGTATTCGCTCTGCTGTGCTATCTGGGCGCTGAGATTCCGATGAACGAGGGGTTTTATCGTCCCATTGAGGTAGAGATCCCGCTTGGAACGATCGTCAATCCGAAGTATCCGGCGGCGTGTAATATCCGCATTGGCGCGGTAATGGCTATTATCGACAGTATCACGCAGGCCTTCTCGGCCATTTATCCGGATAAGATATTGGCTCCAGGTGCGACCCCGCATGTGGCGATCGCGGCGGGCCGGTACCCGGGAAGGGACGAGATGTGGAGCCTGCTGGATCCGCTCTTCGGACCGGGTGGGGCCCGGTCCGTCAAGGATGCGGTGGACGCGATGGCGCATCCGCTGTTTGAGCAGTCCGCGTACGGCAGGAATATTGAAAACTACGAAATAGAATATCCCATACGCTACGAGCGGTTTGGTCTATGGACGGATTCGGGGGGTCCGGGCGAATGGCGGGGCGGTTGCGCGATCCAAAAGGAGATACGTCTCCTGGTTGACGCGAATCTGACGGTTCGAATCGTGGACCGCGCCATACTTCCTCCCCTGGGTTTGGCCGGAGGCGGAGCCGGCAGGGGCGGTGGATGGATCATCGATCGCGGGGAGCCCACGCAATGGAGTCCGCCCCCCAAGCAGACCAATATTTTCGTGCAGGCTGGATCGACACTAACCATGCTGGTGTCTGGCGGCGGCGGCTATGGCGATCCTTTCAAGCGCGATCCACAGTTGGTTGCCCGTGATATCGAAGATGGGTTTGTATCAGTCGAAGGAGCGGCGCGCGATTATGGAGTTTCGATTGATCCAGACACGGGTAAAGTCGATGCCGCGGCAACCAACAGCCTGCGGCGTGGAAACGGATGACACATGGCAATGCCTGACCGGGAATATTATATTGGAGTCGACATCGGCGGCACCTTCACTGATGTAGTGTTGGCCGAATCCAGCGGCGAAAAAATATACAACGCAAAAAAACTCACTACCCCCGGCAATCCGGTTCATGGTGTTATGGCCGGGATACACGATGCGCTGGCCCAGGCCGTGGCGGCGCCACCCAGTGTTCGCAGGCTTGTACACGCCACCACTCTGGCCACCAATCTGGTGCTCGAACGAAAAGGAGCTGAACTCGCCTTTCTGACGACGAAAGGGTTCGGCGATATATTTCAGTTGGGCAAACAATTGCGGCTGGAATCCGAGCGTTTCAACGTGCTTTGGGATCGCCCGGCCGCACTGGTGCCGCGTAGAATGGTGATGGAAGTCTCGGAACGGATGGGCGCTGACGGCCGGATACTCGTTGCCCTCGACGAATCGCAGGTGGCGGAACAGTTAAGGATGTTGGCGCTTAAGTCTCCACAAGCGGTAGCCGTGTGCCTGTTGCATGGGTACAAAAATCCCGTTCACGAGCGCGCTCTGGGCGATTTGGTGCGTAAATATCTGCCCGACGTGTATGTGGCGCTGTCTTCCGAAGTATGGCCCGAGTTGGGCGAATACGAACGCGCCGCCACTACGGCCATCTCAGCTTACATCGGACCGATGTTCTCGGAGTATATCGGTAACCTCGCCAAAGAATTAAAGGGGGTCGGAGTCGGCGCTCCCCTGGAGATCATGCAGTCAAGCGGCGGGATAATGCCCGCGTCGGCCGCCGCCAGAAAGGCCGTCTATAGTATCGAGTCCGGTCCTGCTGCCGGCGTCATCGCGGCGGCTCATTTGGGTCAACTATGCGGACATCCCAACCTGATTTCGTTCGATATGGGCGGCACCACCGCCAAGGCTGGCCTGGTCCGCGGGGGCAGGCCGAACATCACTCAGCATTTCCGAGTGGGCACGGCCATCAGCGGACAATCGCGCAGCGCCGGTGAACCGGTCAAAGTGCCGGTCATCGAATTGGCGGAAGTCGGAGCCGGTGGCGGCAGCATCGCGTGGGTTGATCGTGGCGGTTTTCTGCAAGTGGGGCCACAAAGCGCCGGCGCCGATCCTGGACCGGCTTGCTACGGTTTTGGCGGCGAGGAGCCTACGGTCACCGATGCTGACGTTATTTTGGGGTATCTGGACCCGAACTATTTCCTGGGCGGCAAGATGAAAATCTATCCCGAGCGCAGCCGCGAGACGCTCGCCAAGCGAGTGGCGGAGAAGCTCGGGTTGTCGGTAACCGATGCTGCCAAAGGGATTTACGACCTGGTCAACGCACGAATGGGATCGGCGATCAGGGTTGTGACCGTAAGGCGTGGAGTTGATCCGCGTGAATATGCGGTAATGGCATTCGGCGGTGCCGGACCGGGACATATTGTAGACGTCGCCGAGCAATTCAAGATTCCTACGGTAATTGTGCCGACCTCCCCCGGTCTAAAGTCGGCATTCGGTCTCCTGGTGGCCGATATGGCATACGAGTACATTACCACCTACATCATCCCGTGCCGGCTGGCCAACGCGAACGAAATAGCGGCGATTGTGAAAGCGATGGAAGATGAGGGTCGCGAAGCGGTACGCGAATCCTTACCCGACAAAGAGATCGTTTTGCGGCGCTCGTTTGACATGCGATTCCTCCATCAACGGCACGATATGTCCGTGCCGGTCCCTGGTGGTCCGATTACCCAAGAGACGATCGCTGCTGCTGAAGATGCCTTCAGGAAGGTGTATGCCGAGAACTTCGGTGTTCGTCCTACCGACCCCTGCGAATTCGTCAACTTACGGGTCCAGGCCCTGGGGATGGTGTCGAAGCCGGAAGTGCCGGTCATTCCCTTGGGGGATGCAAAGGCGGAGAGGGCGCTAAAGACAAGACGAAAGGCTTACTTCAAAGGAGCGGGTGGATATGCCGATACGCCTGTATACGACCGGATGCAGTTGGTTTTTGGAGATACTATCGCCGGTCCGGCGATTCTTGAAGAGCCAGACTCGACCACCGTGTGCCCGCCTGAATATGGAATCGCCGTCGATCGACACTTGAATTTGATAATCACCAGACGTTCGTAACGAAGATCGGTGCGGGGCGGAAATCACGATCGCGAGGAAGGGAATGAGTGTTTGAGGGTAAAGCGAGAACGCGCGGAGTTTCGCGCGTTCTTGCCAAAGCGGGGAAAAGTGCCATCACCTTGAAACGTCTTTTGATTCAAAGGTGGGCCGGTCCTTTCATGTACCAGAGAAGTTATGAGAATTTCTGAGCGACGGCGCCGATGGCTCATCGTAGCGACCATGGCATTGGTCAATTTTGCCAACGCCGGTAGCCTTAGCAACACCGTCGGCATCTTCATAAACCCACTCATTCGGCAGTTTGGTGCAAGCCACGCCCAGACCGGAGCACTCTATACTGTGCAGCTCCTGACCAGCGCCGCGACCATGCCCTTGTGCGGCTGGCTACTCGATCGGCTGGATCCGCGTTGGCCAATAACCGGCGGATCCGTGCTGGCCATCGCCGGCGTGCTGCTCGCCGCCTCGGCTCGCTCGATGCTGATAGTCGATTTGGGGTATTCGCTGATGGGAGTCGGGGGCGCTTTGTCCTGCCTGATACCGGCGGCAGTCCTCGTCGCCAATTGGATCGACAACCGGCGTGGTCTGGCGATGGGAATTATTATGTGCGGCCTGGCATTGGGGAGCGCCACAATGGCACTGGTTAGCAGCTACGTAGTCATTCATATGGGCTGGCGCGTTGCATACCTGGTTCTGGCGTTACCAATCGCGCTTGCAATTCCGTTGGTTCTGCTCCTCATCCGGGGCAAACCGGCCGTCGCGGAGCGCCAGCAAACCGCACAACCAACACCAGGTGAGCAGTCTGCCGGACTCGAGGTGGCCATCGCAGTGAGTGGCCGTTCCTTCTGGCTCATCTCAACGGCTTATTTCGCCTACATTTTTTCCAGTACGTTGGTTATAACTCACATCGTGCCGTATCTCATCGGACGAGGTGTTGGCGCTGAACGCGCGGCTTTGATCCTCAGTCTTTTTCTGGCCTGCATGGCGATAGGCAAATTCGTCTTGGGATCAGTTGCCGATCGTTTCAAAGCAGATGCGGTGCTGGCCGGCGCCTATTGCCTGACCGCATTTGGTGTCATTGTGCTGGTGTATGGTCCCCCGATGGCCAGCGGGATCGTCTGCGCCTTCATTTCTGGCTTGACCATTGGTGCCGCTGCGCCCCTGATGCCGATTGTGGCAGCCGATTCATTTGGGCTTCGACGGTTTGGTACTCTTTCTGGCTTGTACATGACGGTGGGGATTGCACTCGGCGCCATCGGTCCTATCGGGGCAGGTCGCCTGGTCGACATCTATGGTGGCTATACTCAGGCTTATCTCATGGTCGCGGCGATCATGCTGATTACGGCGAGCTTTCCCTTGGGATGCGTTCCCTTTGTCTCCACAGTGGAGTCACCGGTTGCGGCCGCCGCCGGGTAACTGTCGTGCGGTGCGCTGAGGAGGTAATCCGGGCAAGGCAAAGGAGGGGGCGCTAATGATTGGGCAGGTCCCCCGGAGAAGAAGTGGAGGGAATAGCATGGGTTTCGCTTCCGGGCTAGCCCTCAAACTTCCAGGTGTTCGGGGCGCCGCCGCTGATTTTCCAGCGGGGCATTACCAGTTTGGGATCGTTGGTAGGCTCAAATACCACTTCGGCGGGCAGGCCAATAGCTACGGCATCTTCATCGTCAATCATCGCGAATGGTATCCGGATTAACGAGCCGTCCGGACTGCGGCAATCGTCGAGCTCAACCAGTCCAATCACAAAAGGGACCGCGTTGACGAACATGGCGAGTACCGGTTGCACGATCACGCAATAACTGAAGATGATGCCTTTGCCCGCGCTCTGATGCCATCCCAGATCCATGGAATTGCATCTGGCGCACATCGGATAAGGTGGAAAGAACATATATCCGCAAGAGTTGCATCGACGAACCAGCAGCTTGCCTTCCTTCGTTCCTTCCCACCATTGGACGGTATCGAAGTTGGGATATATAGTGATTTTGCTGTAATCAATCGGTCCGGGCATCAAACTCTCCGAACTTCAGCGCCGGTTTCAGCTTCTCAGGATTAACGCACTGCCGCGCGTGTCTCCGCCTTCGGAGATACAAGCCCCCAGGCTGGCCCGTTGGACCTGACGGCAACCGGCGGCGCGATCGTAGGTGTGCTTGCCGTCCGCCCATCCCGGGCAAGCGTCGTCGGCACGATGGCGCAGTTGGCGAACGACGTCGTTAATCAGTCCAACTCCGTGAGCGTATCCTTCGGAGAGTTGGCCGCCGCCGGTATTACAGGGCAATCGCCCATCCAGTCCCAGGCTGCCTTGCGCGATCAAGGCCGGCGCTTCGCCGATACCGCAAAAACCAAAGGCCTCCAGCTCTTCGATAACGCAATACGATACCGCGTCGTATATCGAGGCGACCTCGATGTCCTGCGGCCGCACGCCCGCGTTGTCCCATAGGCGCTTGCGCGCATAGACGCCCGAATGGACGTAAAAGTTGGGGCGCGAATAGTTCCATCCGCCGGCAGGATCGGGGGAACATTGCCGTGCGATGCCGCCCAGAATATGAATCGGGGGCTGCTTCAAATCGTAAGCGCGTTCGCGCGAGGTCACGATGAAGGCCTGGGCGGTATCGTTCTCAAGGCAGAAATCCAGCAAGCGGAAAGGCTTCGCGACCCAACGCGATCGCTGATGGTCCTCGACCGTGATCGGGGTGCGCATCAAGGCGCGAGGATTGAGGCTGGCATGATGGCGGAAAGTCGCGGCAATCTCGCCGAAGGTCCGCGTGCTGGCGCCAAACTCGTGCAGATAGCGCATCGCGGAGATTCCAAACAGCGCGCCGGCGGATGAAAGTCCGGCCGGAGCGGAAAACTGCTGATTGTAATGTTGAGTATCGTCGATTATCACCGAGCCCGGTCCCCCGACGGTTTGGCCCCCCATCCGGCGCCCCGTGCGTCCGTTCATCGAGCGATAGATCGCAACCGTGTGGCAGAATCCTCCCACGATCAGCCCGGCGGCATGCAAGGCGATCGCCTCCGGTGTGGAACCGCCCGAATACAAGTCGCAGCCATAATTCATCTGGATTCCCAGGGCATGCGCGACATACTCATTGCGGACCGAGTCATTGACCTGGAATCCGGCCACGCCGTCGACGTCGCGCGCGCGCAGCCCCGCGTCATTCATCGCATTCTTGATGGCCTCGCACGACATCGACAAAGTGGTCCGGTTGGAGGCCTTCATGAATGCCGTACCGCCAACTCCAACGATGCACACCTGGTCGGACAACGCCCCCATTCATTACTCTCCTTAAGATGGACGCAGGGGCCGGGACCACATCGTCCCTTCGCCCGCGCTCTCGCGCGCCAACTTCTTTTACGCCTTCATCAGCGCATCAATCCAATCCAGCGCTCAAACCTCGAGATGATAGGCCTGCTTTACGTTCTCGCCGAGCAGCTTGCGGCTTGCCGACGGCGTGAGCTTTTCAGCCGTCTCCTCCAGTTCTTCCAGGTAATCCCCGATATGGTCAGGATGCGGAAAGTCCGAGGCCCAGAAGAAGCGGTCCTCGCCGCACAACTCGATCATGGCCGGCAGCGAATGCTCGTCGGGGTCCGCCGAGATATAGATGTTGCGTTTGAAGTAGTTGCTGGGCTTGTCCTGGATCTTCAGCGTATGGCCGAAATGGCTATTGTACACGTCGTCCCAGCGGTCGAGCAGGTAACTGACCCATCCCGCGCCCGACTCCAGCATCACGATCTTGAGGCGGGGAAATTTGTCGAAGGTCCCGTACTGAATGAAACTGGTCATGGCCTGGCGCGCGGCGTCGGTGCCGATGACGTTGCCAAAGAACAGTTTGCCGCCGATATATTCGCGGCTATAAAGGCCTGAGTGGGCCCACAGCGGTGAAACCGTGGGATGGATTCCGAGCGGAATGTCGAGTTCCTGCGCCTTGGCGAACAGCGGGTCGTGGTCGGGATGTCCGTGGGGCTTACGGTTATGAGCGAACGAACCCACCCAGGCGCCCTTGCATCCGTCCTTGACCGCGCGTTCCATCTCGCCGGCCGCGGCCTGCGGATCGAGCAAGGACAGGTGCGCGACCGGGATCAGCCGGCCGCCGGTGCCCGAGCACCACTCGACGATCCAGCGGTTGTAAGCGCGGGTCATGGCCTGGGCGAGTTCCGCGTCCTCGCATTCGCATTCCCAGCCCAACCCGATAGTCGGATAGATGATCGCGGCGGCGAGATTTTCCGCATCCAGGCGCTTGATGCGATCCTTGGCGTTGACCGCGCCGTAGGCCGCGACCTCACCCCACTTGCGGTTAAAGTCCCATTGCCACTTTTCCCGCGACAGCATCCCCATCGCGCCCAGGATTCCGAGCACGCCGTTATGGATGAATTTCGACGGCTTGCCGTTGACTTCAAGACGTTCGTAACCCTTGTCATCAAGCCCCAGCCGCACCGCACGGGACTGGTATTTTGCTTCGCAGTTTTTCTCCCACAGATCCGGCGCTTCCAGGACGTGCCCGTCGGCATCGATCACGCCCTGATATTTGGTCTTGTAGAGTTTCTCTCCGTTCTCGGCCATGGTCGTTTACCTCATTGGTGGTCTGCTTACGCGCCCGATTCTCCGGTTGCTCCAGGCAACGCATATAACGCTCGTTCAGGCGAGATCCTGCACAGTAACCCGGTTGAAATCAACCCGGGCCCGGAGTGAGGCAACAGAAAAAAATCGGACGTTGTTTACTCGATTCCGTAGCGGCGGCGCTTGCGCCACAGCGTGGCGACGTTGATCCCCAGCATCTCCGCCGCTTCCTCCAGGGTCATCGCCTGTTCCAGCACGACTTCGATGTGGCGGCGCTCCAATTCCTCAAGGGTGAGGTTGCGCGCGCCCACCGGGCTTTGCGGCACGGCGAGAATCCGGTCCGGCAGGTCGTTGACCGTGATGGTATCGCCGCGGCATAGAATCACCGCGCGCTCGATCACGTTGCGCAGTTCACGGACGTTGCCCGGCCACGAGTAAGCCAGCAGCGCGGAGCTGGCTTCGGGACTCATTTGCAGCACTTTCTTGCCGTGGGTGGCGGCGGCCAGCTCGATAAACGACGCCGTCAGGATCGGAATCTCCGCAATCCGTTCGCGCAACGGCGGCGGCCGCAGCTCAATCACATTGAGCCGGTAATAGAGATCCTCGCGCAGGCGTTTGTCCTTGACCAACTGTTCGAGGTCCTGGTTGGTGGCGGCGATGATGCGGGCGTCGATTTGGAGGGTCTCGCTGCCGCCCACGCGCTCAAAGTTTTTTTCCTGCAAAAACCGCAACAGCTTGGCCTGCAGGGCGAGCGACAGGTCGCCAATCTCGTCGAGAAACACCGTGCCGCTCTCGGCCGCCTCCAGGCGCCCCGGTTTGTCCTTGATCGCGCCGGTGAAGGCGCCCCGGACGTGGCCGAACAGCTCGCTTTCCAGCAGATGCTCGCTCAGCGTGGTGCAGGCGACGGTGACAAACGGCCCGTTTTTGCGCGGGCTTAGCTGATGGATATGGCGGGCGAGCAGATTTTTTCCGGTGCCGCTTTCGCCGGTAAGCAGCACGGTGGCGTCGCTGGCGGCCGCTTGCGCCGCGACGTCGAGCAGCGCCGCGGTCTGGGGCGAAGAGGCGAGGAAGCGTTCCTTGGCCGAAAGGCTTTCGAGCCGGGATTTGAGTGCGCGGTTTTCCTGTTTGAGCGATTGGATTTCCAGCGCGCGGGCCACCGTTTGGCGAATCTGCTGCGCGCTGAAGGGCTTGGGCAGGTAGTCATGCGCTCCCAGGCGCATCGCCTCGACCGCCGCGGGAATCGAGCCGAAAGCGGTCATGATGATGACCGGGATGGCGGGCCGGAGCTGCTTGATTTGCTCGAGCAGTTGAATTCCGTCCATCTTCTCCATCCGCACGTCGGTCAGCACCAGATCGACCGGAGGTGCGGCCGCCAGCCGCGCCAGCGCGGGCGCGGCGCCTCCCGCTTCCACTACCTGATAGCCCGCCGCCTCCAACGCCGTGGCGAGCATCCGGCGGATGTTACGGTCATCGTCAACGACCAGAATATTAGCCAAGCGCCTGCTCCCTTAAGGGAATCTCGACGGTGAACGTGGTGCCCGCGCCCACTCCGCTGTGGACGAAAATCCGTCCATTATGCGCCTCGACGATTTCCTTGGTGATATACAATCCCAGTCCGGCGGAACCGGCTTGGCCCGGCTTCTCCGCCCCCTGGGCGTAGGGCTCGAAAATGCGCTCCAGGGCGCGGCCCTCGATACCGCAGCCGGTATCGCTGACGACCGCCCGCACGGCAGCACCCTCTTGCGACAGTTCGATCGTGATTCGGCCTCCCGCCGGAGTGTAGCGCAACGCGTTCCCCACCAGGTTGGTTATCACCCACGGCAACTTTATCGGATCGCCCCAGATCGGCAGGGGATGCTCGCAGTACTTCAGCTCCAGGGCGATGCCCTTTTCCTGCGCCTGCATCGCCAGCGGACGCGAAATTTCACTGACCACCTCATCGAGCAGGATCGGACGGCGCTCCACCCCGATGCGCGCCGCGCTGGTGCGCGAGGCGTCGAGCAGGTCGCTGGCGATCGTCTGCAGGCGCGCCACGTCGTCAGATAGAGTGGTCAGGATCTCGCGGGCGCTATGCGGCAGTTGATCGCTGATCGTCTCCTCGAGCAATTCGGCGGCAATGCGCAGCGACGTGAGCGGGGTCTTGAGCTCGTGGGACAGCGTGGCGATCAGATGGGAATGGGCCTTTTCGCGGTCGCGCAAGAGCGTCACGTCCTGCAGCAGCACCACCGTGCCGAGCAGCGCGCCGTCAGGTGCGGCGCGGCTGTTGGTGCCTGTGGTCGCGGTCCAGGGCAAATCGCGCACCAGGTAGCTGTGATCGCGTCCGCGCAGGAACACCTTGAATTCGATGGGCGCGCCGTTGTCGCTGTCGCGATGGTCCAGCGCGGCCACCAGGTGCGCCGCGTGCGAGCCATGCTGGACGAGGGTTTCCAACCGCGTGCCCAGAATTCCGGCCTGGGGTACGTCCAGAATGGCACTGGCAACCTCGTTCATGTGCACGATCGCACGCTGGGGGTCCAGCACGATCAGCCCGTCTTCGATACTTTCGATAATCGTCGCGGTCTTGGAGCGTTCCCGATCAAGCTCGGCCAGCCGTTTGGACGAGTCGGTCTGAAGGCGCCAGATCATTTGATTGAACTCGTCGGCAAGTTCCGCCAGTTCCACGGTCGGTGGACGCGCCATCGCGCGCAGCGATTGCTCGCTGTCGATCATCCGCACGGTGCGAATCAGATCTGCCAGCGGACGGCCGATAAGGCTGCGCGAGAGCGCGTAGCTGGACGCGGCCAGCAGCACCACCGCAACCAGCAGGAAGACCAGCGCCTCGACCCTGGAACCGCGCGCCACCGCCACGGTATGCCGGTCGGCACTAAACATCGCCCGCTCGTTGATCGCGATCAGATCGGCCAGCGCGCGCTGCAATGCCGGGCCGCTTGCGCCGGGAGCGCCGGCAAACAATTGATCGGCCTGGCGCCCAATCGTCTCGACGATTTCTTTCTCGCCCGGTTCGGTCACGTTATGACGGGCGACTTCCAACATCCGGCTGAAGTCGGTGCGCGCTTGAGCGCGATCCTCCTGGGTGGCGCCGTGCCAGGCGCCCAACGCCTGGAGCATTCCGTTGGCGGCCTGGATGGAGCGGTAATTGCGCGACAGCACCCGGTTAACCGAGCGCTCCAGGACCGCGAGCCGCGCCGCGATGCTGACTCCGAGCATGCCCATCAGCACCACCAGCAGCAGGCTGGTCAGCCAGATCCGGCCGGCGAGCGACCACCACAAGCGGCGCCATCTGCCGGCGTCGGCCGCGGTATGTAACATGGGTTGATTCTACCGCTTTTTCTCGATCCGGAATCAAGATGCATTGCACAATGCAATCCAACAATCCAAGTCGAGATTGCGTCTTGCATCGCACGCTCCATATCAGCTCCGAAAGTCATGGGGTTTTCGCCGGGGCACAATCCTTGCGTTTTGAAAACCCGACAACTTCGAACTTTCAAGGGTCTGTCAGCGGAGCCAATGAGCAGTCCGGCACTATCAATACCACCCGCCCCTGCGGAATCATCATCCCCCAACGGTCCACCAGCGCAACGCGGTAAACAGACCAAGGTCATCGTCATCTCGACCGCGATGCTGACCTTCATCTCGTATTGGAGGGTCGCGGCGATCGTGCTGTGCGACCTCGCCTCCACCGCCTACTACATCGGCGGTATCGTGGAGCAGGCGGTCGGGCGTTCGGCGCCGTACTTCATCCTGGCCGTGATGCTGTTCTCCTACGCGGTGCGGGCAGTGTACGTCGAATCGTGCTCGATGTTCACCCGGGGTGGCGTGTACCGGGTGGTCAAGGAAGCGATGGGGGGCACGCTGGCCAAGCTGTCGGTGTCGGCGCTGATGTTCGACTACATCCTGACCGGACCGATCAGCGGGGTGTCGGCCGGCCAGTATCTGTCGGGACTCATCAACGAGATGCTCAAGCTGGGACACGTCAACTTCGCGCTCCAACCCGATCTCGCATCGGCGGGTTTCGCGATCCTCGTCACGCTGTACTTCTGGCGTCAGAACATCCTTGGAATCGAAGAGTCCAGCGGCAAAGCGATGCGCATCATGCAAATCACGACCGTGATGGCGGTGGTGATGATTAGCTGGTGCGGAATCACGCTGTTCGTGCGCGGAGCCCATCTGCCGCCCTTGGAATTGCGCTTCACCGGCGATTCCCTGGGATGGCTCAAGAACTGGCCGGGCGCCCGCGCCTTCGGCGTGCTGGGCATCATGATCGCCTTCGGCCATTCCATCCTGGCGATGTCGGGCGAAGAGTCACTGGCCCAGGTCAATCGCGAGATCGAGGCCCCCAAGCTCCAGAACCTGCTGCGCGCGGGATTCATCATCTTTATTTACAGTCTGCTGCTGACCTCGCTCATCTCGTTTTTCGCCGTGATGATCATCCCCGACAGCGTGCGGATGAAGGAGTACAGCGACAACCTGATCGGCGGGCTGGCGATGTACATGATCGGGCCGCTGTGGTTGCGGTTGGCCTTCCGCGCCTTCGTGGTGTTCGTCGGCTTTCTGATCCTGGCGGGCGCGGTCAACACTGCGATCGTGGGGTCAAACGGCGTGCTCTGCCGGGTCGCCGAGGACGGCGTATTGCTGGACTGGTTCCGCCATCCGCACAAGCGCTACGGCACCTCGCACCGGATCATCAACATGGTGGCGATTCTGCAGATCGTCACGATCGTGCTCTCCCGCGGCGACGTTTACGTCCTTGGTGAGGCTTACGCTTTTGGAGTGATTTGGAGTTTCGTGTTCAAGTCGCTCTCGATGCTGGTGCTGCGTTACCGCGATCGTGCGCCGCGAATCTGGCGGGTGCCGCTCAACTTGAAGCGCTTCAAGCCGGGCGGCGTGGAGTTCCCATTGGGCCTGGCGCTGATTTTTCTGGTCCTGTTCCTCACCGCCATCGTCAATCTGTTCACCAAGCAGGTCGCCACCATCTCCGGGCTCGCCTTCACGATCGGACTGTTCCTGATTTTCGAGTTGTCGGAGCGGTTCAACCATGGGCCCCATTACGCCTATGGCGACGAACTGGAGAAATTCAACCTGGCGTGGCTCAACAGCGAGGTGCAACTCGGCCCGCAGATATTCAATGGCGGCGGGGCGCCGATCACGCTGATTGCGATTCGGGATCCGCATAACCTGGTCCATCTGCACCGCTATCTTGCCGAACGCAACAACGGCCGGCTGGTGGTGCTTACCGTGCGCACGGAAAAAGGACTGGCCTCCAGCGACGGCGCCGTAGTCTTTACGGCCGCCGAGGAGCGGCTTTTCAGCAAGGTGGTCAAGGTGGCGGAGGATCATGGGCGGCCGGTCACGCCGTTGGTGGTGGTATCCAACGATCAACTCTTTGCGATTGCGCGCGTCGCCAACCTGCTGAAGGTCGAGGAGGTGGTGATGGGCGTCTCGGCGAAGTTCCGGCCTGACGTGCAGTTGGAACACTTCGCGATGCATTGGGGCTCACTGGCCGACGGCGAACAACTGGTCAAGGTCAGGGTGCTGTCAGAAACCGAGGACATCACCGCCGAGGTCGTTTAGGGCATCGATTGCATCCAGGCGCACTGCCGAAGTCATCCTGAGCGCGCGTTTTGCGCCACCAAGTCGCGGTGGCGAGTAAGGGCGCCGAGCGGCCCTGAAACAGGGTTACGTTACGCGTATTCTCCCTCTGCGCCAAAGCCCGTCAGCGTTTGCTGGCAGTGCTGTCAAAAGCAGGAAGTGCATCTGGGATTTGCACCCAGCCGAGCTTGTGGCTGATCCAAATATGATGTGAGGGTGGAAAGGCTTCGGGATCATCGAGGCTGCACGTCGTCACGTCGAGTTCATCGGGATGATTATCGTGCCGGTAGGTAAGTGGAGTTCCGCAACAGCCGCAGAAACTGCGCCTCACCTGGGGTGAAGAACGAAAAACGACCGGCGTTCCCTTGATGATTTCGAATCGATCCTCGGGATAGCTGAGGAACGGCAACATCGGCGCTGCGGCAGTCTTTCGGCATGTCACGCAATGGCAGATTCCGCTAACCAGCGGTTCACCGCTGACCCGATACCGAACCGCGCCACATAGGCATCCGCCTTGGAATGAGCGCTGACCCACAGAAACCTCCACGCAGAAATCGCTGTGCGTTGATCCTGCGCCGCGACGCAACGCGCATGCGCTTGGGACGAAGAACAGGATTCAGCCGGACTTTCTGAACCTGGGTAGAGTTATCTCCTCAGTCACGTCTTCGAAGATTACCTGCACCGGCATACCGAGTTTCATTTGCTCGGGCTCGACGCCCTCGATTGCCGCCACCATCCTGACGCCCTCATCCAGGTCGACCAACGGCACGGTGTAGGGCACGGCGTCGTTGAATGCCGGCACCATCGCCTGGGTCACGGTGATCCAGGAATACACCTTGCCCTTGCCTGCGGAGCGGGCCCATTCGTAATTGAAGGAGCCGCACTCGCCGCACATCGGCCGCGGCAGATGGCGCCACACGCCACAGTCGGTGCAGCGCTGGAAACGCAACTCATGGAGCTTGCAGTATTTGTAGAACTCGGCCGCCAACCCCAGGCGCGGCGGCAACGGTCGCTGGTATTTCTCGGTCGCATTTGCCACGTCTTTATCTCCGCAGGATGGCGATGCTGCCGTCGCCAAAATCGCCCCATCCGGTGACCACGCCCACCTCCGCATCCTTGACCTGACGCTCGCCGCATTCACGGCGCAGTTGCCGCGCCGCCTCGACAATATGTCCGGCGCCCGCCAGGTGCGCTTCGGAGAGCAAGCCGCCATGGGTCAGGATCGGCAACGCCCCGCCCAGTTCGATACGTCGATCAAGCACGAAATCGCCGGCCTCGCCGCGTCCGCACACCCCCAACGCTTCCAACTCGATCAGCACCACGTAAGTGAAACAGTCGTAAATTTCGGCAAAGTCGAGGTCCCCGGGGGTGACGCCGGCCATCTCAAAAGCCTTGGGAGCCGCATCGGTAAGGCCGATATGCGTCAGATCCGTGCGCGCGCCGAAATCGTCGTCGGGATACGGATGACCCTCCGCGCATCCGGAAATATAGACCGGCGGCTGGGCCAGGTCGCGAGCGCGATCCGCCGAAGTCATAACGATCGCGCAGGCGCCGTCGGTTTCCAGGCAACAGTCGTTGAGCCGGAAGGGATACGAGATCATCCGTGAGTTCAGGTAGTCTTCAATCGTCAGCGGCCGGTTGCGCATAAACGCCGACGGGTTGAGATGACAATGCTTGCGCGCCGCCAGCGCGACCGCGGCGGCGGATTGCGGCTTGATCCCGTACTGCTGGATGTAACGCGTCGCCATCCAGCCGTAAAAGTGCGCCGGAACGAAGGCGCCCTGGGGCATGTAGAAGTCGGCGATCGTCGCGCCGATCGGACCTGGCACCGTGGTCAGGTCAACCTCGCTGCCGAGTTTGCGCACCCGCAGACCCGAGTAGCTGTGCCATCCAACCGGCATCAGCACGTTTTTGGCCAGTCCCGCCGCGATCGCGAGCGCGGCGATCTGTAATCCGGCACAGGCGGCGGCGCCGCCGCCAACCGTGTTGCCGACGGCGAACTTCAGCTCCCTGATTCCGAGGTTGGCGGCCAAGGTCTCCGGTGCGGGCGCCAACCCTGAACTGGACACGATACCGTCGATATCGTGCGGTTTGAGGCCCGCGTCCGCCAGCGCCTTCGCCGACGCTTCGAGGGCGTCATGCAGAGTGGTTGTATCGGTGCCGCGGGTGTACCGGGTCTCGCCCACACCCACGATGCACGCCTTGTCCTTCAGGAAGTGCGCCAAAAGCATACCCTCCTTGGTTCGACGAACCCGGAAAGTCGCAGTATATGCAAATTCGAGGCGGACTTGTTAGGAGCGCGCTCAGCCCATCAGTGCGGCCAAGCGGGGCGGTCTAGCGGCGATGAGATCGCTGACGGGCGCGCCGATCCTTGGGCCGGTCGGTTTCGTGCTGGATGCGCG
Organism: uncultured Pseudomonadota bacterium; assembly: GCA_963805995.1. Lineage (GTDB taxonomy): Bacteria > Desulfobacterota > Binatia > Binatales > Binataceae > JAJPJA01. The sequence goes on from CAWDWL010000020.1 coordinate 160,191, forward strand.
GAAACTGGCCGGTCAGGCGAAAGTGTGAAACTTCGGGGCGGCAGTTGATCCGCAGCCGCAGCCAGAAAGTTCCAAGCCCGCGATTGGTGTAGATATAAAAGTCACGGTAGCGGTTCAGGCCCGAATAGAACTGCTTGCCCAACTGCAGAATCGATTTTAGCGGACTGCCATAGTAAGGCAGCCGCACGACTCCGCCATGGGTGTGCCCCGACAGCATCACGCCGGGTTGCAGATGGCGGGTGTAGAGCGCGGTGTCGGGATTGTGGGCCAGCACCAGCGTACAGTCTTGCGGCTGGACGTTTCTGAAAGCCCGTGCCGGGTCCGCCCGTCGAGTCCACAAGTCGTCGATGCCGACGATCGTTAGGACGTCGTCACCGAGCGTCACGCGGCGGCTATCGTTGCTCAGGACCTCGATTCCGGCGTCGGTCAGGGTGCGTTCGACATCGTCGAAGGACGCCCAATGGTCGTGGTTCCCGGCAATCGCGAACGTACCTACAGAGGGGGAGAGCTTGCGCAGCTCCCGGCCAAAGGGGACCAGATAGCGACGCATCGTCTGACGCCCCGAGAAATAGTCGCCGGTCAGCAGCACTAACGCCGGCCGCTGGCGGTTGATCAATTCAACCGCGCGCCCGAGCCGGGAAAGGTCTTCGTCGCGATCGACATGGAAATCGCTGATCTGGCAGGCCACCACGCCTTCCATCGAAGCCGGCAACTGGCGCACTGGAAGCGCCACTTTCCGCACCTCAATCTCATCGATGGTGCGGCGCCACAGCCGATGCAGCGGCCGCAGCGGCAGCGGCGGCTTGCGCCGCCGTCTCCGGGCCGCGACTTTGAGCGGAGACGCATCAATTATTAGACCGGCAGTACCCATCAGCTAGTTGAAATTGTAAGAAGTTTTGCGAGCCGATGGAAGATGGAGGGCGCTGGCCGACTGCAATAGTGTGCAAATCGCCGCAGATTCCATTTCAAGCCGCTTTATCGCGCGGCGGGCAGCACCGCAACCGCCCCGGTCATCGGGTTGCGCCCCACATAGACCTCGGTTTCATAAACCAGGCGCAGGTTGTCCTGCGTCAATACCTGATCCGGAGTTCCACATCCCACTGCTTTGCCGTCCTTGAGCAGCAAAACCCGGTCGGCGTAGAGCGCCGCGGCGTTCAGATCGTGCAACGTGGCTACCACCGCCATCGCGCGCTCCGTGCGCAGCTGCGTCAAAAGCGAAAAAATCTCCGCGACATGCTTCAGGTCCAGAAAGGCGGTTGGCTCGTCCAGCAAGGCGACCTCAGGCTCCTGGGCCAGCACCCGCGCGAGAAACACACGCCGGCGTTCGCCACCCGAGATTTCATTGATTGCACGGGCCGCCAAGGGCAGGAGATCGAAACGCTCCAGCGCCTCGCGGGCGATTCGGAGATCATGCTTACCCTCCAGTTGCAGCGCCCCGAGATGAGGCGAACGGCCCATCAAAACCATCTCCAGGACGGTGAAGGCGAACGCCGAACTGCTTTCCTGGCCCAGCGACGCCAGCCGCCGGGCCAAGGCCCGGCGATCGTAGTCTTTGAGCGGACGGTCTTTCAGCTCTACCGCGCCCCGCCACGGCTCCAGCGCTCCTCCCAGGACCTTGAGCAGGGTCGATTTTCCCGCGCCGTTGGGGCCCACCACAACCAACATCTCCCCAGCCGCGACCTCCAGCGAAATGTCGTGTAAGACTTCGCGCCCGCGATATCCGGTGGTCACGCCGCGTGCGCGCAGCATTACTGCTTTCGTCGCGCTCATCCGGCGATCCCCTGATGCCCCTCGCGCCGCAGCAGATAGATGAAGAACGGCCCGCCGCACAACGCCGTGATCACGCCGACCGGCAGCTCCGCCGGCGCAATCAGCACTCGCGCCGCAAGGTCGGCCGCGACCAGAAAGATGGCGCCGGCCACCGCCGAGGCGGGCAGCAGCAGGCGATGGTCGGCGCCGAAGGCCAGCCGCAGCATATGCGGCACGATCAGACCCACGAAACCGATCATGCCGCTGACCGACACCGCCGCGCCGATCATCAGCGAGGTCGCGATAAAGATCGAGCGGCGCACGCGGTCAACGTCCACCCCCAAGTCGCGGGCCGCCTCGTCACCTAAGCTGAGCAGGTTCATGTCGCGCGCATGCCACAACAGCCACAGCAAACCCGCGGCGCCAAACACCGCCACTGCCGCGATCTCATAATAGGTCGGCGCCTCCAGGCTTCCCACCAGCCAGAACAGGATGCTGCGGGTCTGGTAGAGGTTTACCACGCTGTTGACCAACAGAATCAGCGCCGACCAGAAGGTGTTGAAGATCACGCCTACCAGCAACAGGCTGAAGGGCTCCAGGCGGCCATGCATCTGGCCGAGACGATAGACCGCCAGGGTCGAAATCAGCGCGGCGATGAAACCCGCCACCGGCACCATCGCGGTTCCTCCTCCGAAGCGATAGCTCAGCACCAGCGCGATAATCGCGCCGAAGGCCGCTCCGCTGGAAATGCCCAGGGTGCCGCCTTCGGCAAGCGGATTGCGGACTAAGGCCTGAAGCGCGGCACCGACCGCGGCCAGGGTCGCCCCCACCGCGGCGCCCATCAGCACCCGGGGCAGACGCGCGGCGAAAAGGATCGCATGATCGGGGCTGGAGGGCTGGGTAAGGGCGCGGATGAAGCTGATACTCACCGAACCAAACAAGGTCGCGAGCGCGCATGCCACGATGAGCGCGAGGCCAAGCAGGCCCAGCACGGTGGCGAGCCGGGCGCGGGTAAGATGCGCATGAGCCATCGGCGGCGGCGCAAAACCTGCTCTCGGCGACGGCGGTGCGGCGCGGTCCGCGCGCGTCAGCTTGGCTGGCGCTCCCATCAGCGTGATACCTCACGACCAGCGCCGCTCCCAGGAACCTGCTGCGAGGCGCCAGGTTTGGCGAATATCTCCGGATGCGTCAGCCCCGCCAGGATTTCCAATGTTTGGCCGACCCGGGGTCCAGGCCGCAAGACCGCGTTTTGATCGTAGCCAAAAATCCGGCGGTTACGCACTGCGGGAATATTCGGATAGCGGCTCCAAAACCCGGCGGGACTGTGCGGGTCGCTGCCCATCTGGCCGTCGAGGATTACATCGGGGGCGGCGGCGATGATGTACTCCAGGCTCACCCGCGGCCACTCCGCGCCCAGACCGGCGGCGATATTTACACAGTCCGCCAGATCCAGGAGCTGGTTCAAATAGCCGCCGCCCACCGCCACCAAGGGGTCGTGACCGACGACCACCAGGACCTTGCGGGCCGGGATTGCGCGCAACCGGCGCTCCACCGTGTGCATACGCGCGCGCATCGATGTCAGCACTTCACGCGCCTGCTCAACGTGACCGGTGCGTTCGCCGATTTTTTCGATTCCATCCTCGATTCCCCGAAGCGAATCGTCATTGATTAGCAAAACCGGATAGCCCATGCTCTCCAAAGCCCGGATTTCGCGTTCGTTGGCTGACGTTTCGAGCCCGACAATCAAGCTGGGCCGCAAGCCCACAATTGCCTCTACGCTCGGCGTGAGAAACGATCCCACCCTGGGCAGCTTCAGCGCCGCCGGTGGATAATCGCAATATTCCGATACCCCCACGACCTCGGGACCCGCGTGGATGGCAAACAGCGTTTCGGTGACCGACGGGGCGAGCGAAACGATTCGCTGTCCCGGCGAGGCGCCGGCTAACGCCGTCCAGCCGAGCACGGCAATCAGCACGCCCAGTACGAGCATTGCCGCGCAAATGCGCCGCTCACGCGCCGTCGCCTCGGTGTTGGTTTGAAATTCCAAGGTGCATCAGGCGGGATCCGAAAAAAAATCCACCCGCGAATCATCAGAGTACAGGTTGCCACAGAGATGGGAAGCAGGGCAGGGCGTGTAATTCCTCGCTACTGGGCGGGGCTGGCTGTAAAGCTATGGACATTGGAGTAATGAACAATAGTCCCCAATCAAATCCAGATCAGGAACGGATCGGAGCCAAACCGACTCCGCACTGAAAATTTGGAGGTCATCCAAATGAAGGTGGACGAAGCCAAGCTGCAGACGTTCGTGGGAAAGATGGTCGGCGACATGGGCGCCGCGATGAGCGCGGCGCTGGTCGTGGTTGGCGACCGGCTCGGACTGTACAAAGCGATGGCCGACGCGGGTCCAATTGACTCCGCTGGGCTGGCTGCCCGCACCGGTACCAGTGAGCGTTACGTGCGCGAATGGCTGGCGGGCCAGGCGGCGGCCGGTTTTGTCAGCTACGATGCCGCGTCGCAGCGCTATTGCCTGACTCCCGAACAGGCGGCGGTGCTGGCCGACGAGGGCAGTCCTGCCTTCATGGCGGGCGGTTTCCAGGTTATCAGTTCGCTGTTTCGCGACGAACCGAAGATCTCCGAGGCATTTCGGACCGGTAAGGGCGTCGGATGGCACGAACACGATCCGCTGCTATTCCGCGGAACGGAGCGATTCTTCCGCCCTGGATACGCGGCCCATCTGATCAGCGAATGGATCCCGGCGCTCACGGGGATGAAGGAGAAGTTGGAGCGGGGCGCCAAAGTCGCGGACGTGGGATGCGGGCACGGCAGCTCAACTATCGTAATGGCGCGGGCGTTTAAGAATTCGACCTTCACCGGCTTTGACTACCATCCGCAGTCGATTCAACGGGCCCGCGAATCGGCGACGGAGGCCGGTGTCGCAAGCCGGATCAGTTTCGAGGTGGCGAGCGCGAAGACCTACCCTGGCACCTATGACCTGGTCGCTTTTTTCGACTGCCTGCATGACATGGGAGATCCGGTGGGCGCCGCCAGGCACGTGCTCGAAAGCCTGGCGCCCGACGGCGTCTGGATGCTGGTGGAGCCGTTTGCGCATGACCGGGTCGAGGAAAATCTGAATCCTATCGGGAGGATTTTTTATGCGGCTTCGACCATGATTTGCACGCCCGCATCGCTGGCGCAGGAAGTCGGACTCGGGCTCGGCGCCCAAGCTGGTGAAGCCCGTCTGCGCGAGGTAATAACGCGAGCAGGATTCAGTCGTTTCCGGCGCGCTACGCAAACGCCTTTCAATCTCGTCTTCGAGGCGCGTCCCTAATGGAAGTCCAAGCTGCGGGCTGATCTAAGGCAATTGCATGCGAGTTGCGCAGCCACATGCGCGCGGCGGCCAAAACAAAACGGGTGGGCGGCCATCGGCCACCCACCCGTCAACATCCTGGGCGAGCTTATCACCCGCCCATCAGAGTCGTTTTTCTTAATGAACCTTGGCAGGCTTGGCCTTGTCGAAATGCAGAGCCATCGCCGCCACGCCAGCCGCCACGTTCAGGCCGTTCTGGCCTTCGATCGTGATCGGCTGCAGCGCGATCGAATTCTTGAACCCTCCGACCAGAACATTGGCGCCCGCTCCAACGCCAATTGCCGCACTTGCGGTGGCGCCCGCGTAATGACCGGCTAGCGCCCCCTGGCCAAGGTTATTGGTGGGAGCTACCACCGCCCAAATCATTACCGCCGACGAGAGGTATCCAATGTCAGCGCCGAACTTGGTGATCGAACCGGTGTAATACTCGGTGTAGTTCGACTGCATCGCATAGGAACACTTCATCGAACGTGAAGACCCGAAGATAAAGCCCCAGCCACTCGACACATGACAGGTGAGATAACCGGCTCTCACTGTCGCTTTCGTATCATCCGCGTGCGCCGCCGGCACGAGCGATGCCACCGCCAAGAGTAGCCCGGCGGCCACCACCATCTTGCGAATCTTTGACGTCATGCAGTTCTTCTCCTTATGTCCTTTAAGGTCCTTATAACCCAAGCAATTGGTGCATTGATTTAGCACGAAAGTGCCAATCCTCGCAAGCACACCCCGGTGACTTGGAACCCGATCAGAGCCGCCGTCTTGCGCATTTTTCCGGCAGTAAATTCATCCAAGCCTTCTCTACCGCGCAAAAGCCAGCCTGCGGCTACTCCTCGCGGACTTTCCTGATTTCGTAACCCAGCTCTTCAAGCGCGAAAACAATGTCGGCGATTGCGGTGAGGTCCTGGATTTCCGCGTGGCCCAGACGCACCCGCACGGCGTAGTTGTAACCGAACGGATGCTTGGACTTGCGAAAATGCAAAATCTCTCGCGCGAGCCTGATCGGATTGGGCTTGGTCTGTTCGTCTGCCATGTGCGTACGGGCCGGCAAAAAGGGCGGTCCGGCGTTTGGAGTGTATCAGGCATGCTCGCCCTCTCCCACCACCTGTGCGTGGTGGAGAGGGCCAGCTTAGGAAGTCAACAGAAAAACGTGCTAGGCGATCATGTTCACCTTGGACTCCACCGCCTGGGTCGGGACGATATGGCGCTGGAGGTTCATTTCGGCCGGAGAAAAGCCGAGCGCAAGACCCAGGAATTGGGGCAGATGCAGAATCGGCAGATTAATCGACGTGCCCTCCTGCTCCTCCGCGCGCGGCTGGTTGCCGTCCAGGCTCAGATGGCACAGCGGGCAGGGCGTAACCATGCAGTCGGCGCCCTTGCTCTTGGCCTCGACCGTGTGCTTGGCGGTCATCGCCAGCGAGCTCTCCTCGTTGGCGGTCAGAACCGGAAAGCCACAGCATTTGCCCTTGCCGCCGAAATCGGCCAGCTCGGCGCCGACGATGTCGATTAGCTGTTCCAAGTAGGTCTTGCGGTTGGCGTATTCCTTGGTCGGAGTGACGACCTCGGGCGGGCGCCGCAAGAAGCATCCATAGAACGGCGAAACCTTCAGACCCGTTAGCGGCTTGGATACCATCGATTTAAGCTTGTCGACGCCATAGTCCTCCATGACGACCCACAGCAGATGTTTGATATCGGTGGTGCCTTTGTACTCCAACCCCTCTTCGGCCAGGTACTCACGATTAATCCTGGCGCGATATTCGGGGTCTTGAAGCCGCAGGTTGGCCTGCCCGAATACCCCCTGGCAGGTGCTGCAGATAGTCATGATTGGCAGGCCCATCCGCTCTGCCTTGGCGAAGGTGCGCGCGTTGATCGGGTCCGAAATGTACTGCGGCAGGACGCCGGCCCCGGTACACGCCACGTCCTTCATCTCTTCCAGCTCGATTCCCAGCTTGGTCGCCACTTTGACGGCGGACGGATACAGCTCGGGGCAGCCGCCCCTGGAAACACATCCAGGATAAAATGCATACTTCATTTTTCTTTATTAGCCTCAGCCTTCTCCATGATGCGGGCGATCTTTTCGAATCCGGGCCGTTTATGATGCACAAACGGGATCGGCGCTTTGCCGCGGGCCACCGCTTTGGCCGCCGTCGGCAGTAATCTCATCAGCCCTTTAAAGTTGGTCAGGCCCTCGCTCTCGATCGCCAGCCGCCCCTCGTCCACCCATCCACTGCGCTTTACCGAGGCGGCGAAGCTGTGATGATGGCGGGCGACTTTTTCGTTGGTGATCCCGTATTTGAAGGCCTCATCCCGCATCTCCACGATGCGCTCGGTCGGAGCGATTTCGCGCGGGCAATGCTCGCTGGCTTCAAAACAATGCACGCAGTCCCACATGCCTTTGGGCCGCTCCAGGATTTGCAGGCGTTCCCTGACCGCGTGATCGCGCGGATCCCACGTGAAGCGCGATGCCTTGGTCAATGCCGCCGGACCAAGGAAGGCGAAATCCACCGGCAAAACGGTGCAGCCTTCATCGCACAATCCGCAGTAAAAGCAGCTCATCGCCTTGCGCACCTTCGCCATCGCGGCATCGGGAATGACCTGCTCTTCGCCGCTCGCGGACGCGCCGTTGGGCTCCAGCCAGGGCTTGGTCGCGTCAATCTTGTTCCACAGGAACGCGTCCCAATCCTGAATCAGATCCTTGACCACGGGCATATTGCGGATCGGCTCTACCGAAATCTCACCCGGGCCCTTCTTGGCCAGCGCCGCGACTTTGACGGTACAGGCAAATCCCGCTTTGCCATTGATGCGCAGCGTGCAATCGCCACAGTAGCCTCTTAGGCAGGATGCGCGAAATCCGAGGGTCGGGTCCTGCTCGTCACGAATCTTGAGCAGCGCGTCCATCACGGTGGCGTCCTCGGCCACTTCCACCGTATGAGTTGAACGGCCCGGCTTGCTGCTGGAACCGGGCTCCTTGCGATAAACGTTAAACGTGGCTTGCATGGTCCACTCCTATCGCGGTCATTTCTCCAAGGCAACGACCGGTCTACAAGGCAACGACCGGCTTGGTGTCGGTCTGCGGTGTTCCTTGCACCATGGTGACGACCGTGTGGGCGATTCCCTGGCGATCGTCGCGGGCCGGAAAATCGCTGCGCCGATGGGCGCCGCGGCTTTCGTTGCGGGTCGCGGCGGCCGCGACCAGCGCTGCGGCGAGGTTGAGCATCGCGCCCAGCTCCAGATACCCGACCAATTCATAATTGTAGACTGCGGAGCCGTTCCTTACACGTAGTCTGGCGTATCTTTCTTTCAAACCGTGAATTTGGCCGCGCGCCGTCTGCAAAGCGCCGGCCTCGCGCACCACCCCGGCGTTCTCACTCATGAGCCGGCCCAGTTCCGCGTAAATCCGGCCCGCCGTATCGTCGGACTTTTCGGCCGACACCAGCGCCTCGAGCCGTTTCCTCTCGTCGTCGAGCCGATCCGCGGGGAAACTCTTGGGCGGCGCCGACTTGGCGTAAGCGGCCGCGGCTTCTCCCGCGCGCGCGCCAAACACCACCGCTTCGGTCAGGACATTACCCGCCAGGCGCCCGGCGCCGTTAAGCCCCGTGCAGGCGCATTCTCCGGCGGCGAACAAGCCGTGAAGCGGGGTCTGGCCGGAGATGTTGGCTTCGATGCCGCCGATCGGACGATGCGCCACCGGCTTAATCGGAATCAGGTCCTTGGCCGGGTCGAGTCCGGTAACATTGCGAATCAGTTCGTTGGTCTGGGGAAAGCGCGCGTGAAGTTTCGCGCTTCCCATCATAGTTAGATCCAGTGAAACTGCCGCCCCGTTCTGCGACGCCTGCGCGATCGCCTGGCAAATCTTGTCCCGCGTGGCGCCGATTAGGTCCCCAATCGGCCGCCCGTCGCCATTCACCACCTGCGCGCCCTCGGCCAGCACCGCCTCGGTGATCATCAGGGCATTGGCGCTCGGGAATACCAGCGGATGGAACTGCACCATCTCCAGGTCCATCAAGGGGACTCCGGCCTGATAGGCCAGATTCTGACCGTCGCCGGTGGTGCCGATCGAAACCGTCGAGGGTTGGAAGACGCGGGTGAAGCCGCCGGTGGCAAGGATGACGGCGCGGGCGCCAAAGCTGTCCAGCGTCCCGGAGCGCAGTCCCAGCGCCGTGACTCCGACGCATCTGGAGGCGTCGATCGCCAGCGCGGTGACGAACCAGTCCGCGAACAGCGGGATGCGCTCGCGCTGAAACTGCTCGTAGAGCACCTGCATCACCACGTGGCCGGTGCGGTCGTCCACGTAGAGGCTGCGGGCCTTGCCGTTGGAGCCAAATTTGCGCCGGTCGAATTTGCCGTCGGCGCCGCGGTTGAAGGGTGTGCCCATGCGCTCCAGCCACATCACCGCGTTGGCCGCCTGCTGGGTAAAGGCCTGGACGACTCCCGGGTCGCACAATCCATCGCCGGCTTGAAGAATATCGCCGGCGTAAGCCTCGGGAGAATCGTCCTTGCCCAACGGGGCGTTAATCCCGCCTTGGGCCAAGCCGGTGTTGGTTCTAAGCGGATGGACCTTGGTGAGCAGCGCGACCTTGGCGCCAGCCTGCTTGGCGGCGATTGCCGCGCGCAATCCGGCCGCCCCGGCGCCAATCACCAGAACATCGAATTCATGCACTTTAGTTCAAACTCCTCATGCCGTATGGAATGCCGGCCCTCGGGCAGCCAGACGCATCCGCAAGGCGTCCTCCAGGGCGGGTAAAAATCGTTCCCATTCCGTCACCACGCCGACATTCGCCCGCTCGAAAATCGGCGCTTCAGGGTCATTGTTGACCGCGACCACCGTCTGCGCGCGCTTGATGCCGACAGTATGGTTGGGCGCCCCTCTTATCCCTATCGCGATGTAAAGCCGCGGCTCGATCGCCTTGCCGGTCAGACCGACTTGCAATTGCCGCGGCAACCAACCCATATCGCTGACGCGGCGCGACACACAAACCGCCGCTCCGATAGTACGCGCGAATTGCTTGACCCGCTCCACACCTTCCGCGCCCACCCCCGCTCCGATTCCAACCACCACCTCTGCGCCTTCCAGCGGCACGATCGACGGATCCAGCAAGGAGTCCGCCTTGATCAGGCGGCTGCGCGGCTGGTCCAGGTTCGGAGTTACGATTTCCACCGGCGCCTGCCGCGAGCTTTCGGGATGAGCCAGTTCCAGGACGCCCGAGCGCACCGTCGCCATCTGCGGATACGTCTTGGATAGAATCGGCGCTACGATATTGCCCCCGAAGGCGGGTTTGAGCGCTACCAGCCGCCCTTCCGCGTCCAGTTCAAGGCCAATCGCGTCGCCAGTCAATCCCAAGCCCAGCCGGGCCGCGAGCCGGGGACCCCAGTCGCGTCCGAATTCGCTCGCGCACAGCAACAATCCCCAGGGCTGTCGCTCCGTCACCAGTTGCGCCACCGCCTGAGCGGCGCATTCGGGCCGGCGCGACGCCAACGCCGGATGATCGATTAGCAGGATGCGGTCGGCTCCGTAACCGGCCAGCAATGCGGCGTGACGGCGCATCGCGGCCGGAAATCCGACCGCAACCAGGCTACCGCCCAACTTGCTCGCCAACTCATCGCCGGCCGAAAGCAATTCCATAGTGCCCCGTGTGATCTCCTGTTCAAGGCTTCCTTCGCAAACCACCCACACATCCTTGCCGGGCACGGATTTGCGCATCCGGGCGGCGATTCGGCGTCGTTCGCGGCGGCCGGAACTCAGCGCTCCGAGCCGGTCCAGTTCGGCGACGACCTGCTGAGCCGCCTGTTCGACGTCGGCGGCATCGAGCATCTGGCATTGGACCGAAGGAGCCGGCTGGACTTGTACCCCCTGCACCCAGGTCGGGGAGCCGGCAAAGCCGAACTGATCCGCGTCGCCGCGCAGATCCGCGGCACTGATCGATATCAGAGGTTTGCTTTTCGCCGCCTCCAGGGCGGCGGGCCGCAGCGGCGGCGGACGCCTGGTGCGTTCGGCGCAGGTGAGCAGCACCGGCATCGGGCATTCGACCTCCTCCGTGCCCTCGTCGCTTTCGCGTTGGGCGCGGACAATCTCGCCTTCCAGGGTCAGATTGCGGATGCCGGTGATTTGGGCGATGCCGAGCAACTCGGCGATTTCCGGACCTACTTGGCCGGTCTCCGCATCCAGCGAATACTTGCCCAGGAGGATCAGGTCGAAAGCTTCGCGCTTGAGCCATAGCGCCAGCGCGCGCGCCGTGGCCAGGGTGTCGGAACCGGCAAAGGCGCGGTCCTGCAGATGCACGGCGCGGTCGATGCCCATCGCCATGGTTTCGATCAACGAGCTTTGCGCCTGCGGGGGACCCATTGTGATCGACGTGGTGTGGGCGCCGAATTGAGCAGCCAGCTCGACCGCGTAGGCGACCGCGTTGAGGTCGAACGACCCCATTACGGTCGGTCCGTCGCGGCGGATAGTCTTGGTCACCGGATCGAAGCTGGCATCTTCGATCAAGGGAATCTGCTTGACGCAGACCGCGATTTTACGCAGCGGCATGGCGGGACTGTTTCAAGTTCTTTCCAGCCGTACTCGTCGGCGACGCGTCCCTAAGGCAAGGCGCCGACGGCAAACACGGTGGCGACAAAGGTTACTCGACGTGGGCCGCAGGATGCAACGCTCAGAACGGACTGGTCAGATCGCGACGCCCGTCCACCACGCGGACAACCTCGACTTCATCGATCGGGCCATCGTCGGTGTCTGGATGGGTTTCGTAAAGAATGAGATACGGACCTTCGACCAGTACACGCGTCCCGGAGCGGATATCGTGACGGCGCGGACCGAGGCGCGGATACGCGGCCAATAGTCTAATTTTGGCGCCGATGTCATCGGACAAGCCGAGTTCCGCTGCCAGCATCATCGGGGGCGATCGCCAACCAGATATCCCCCAAGTCGCGGTCGGCGGGTGCCGATATGACGACGCGAACGTTACACTATCGGCATCTTTCAGGCGCGCTCTTGCATCCGCGAGTGTCTGCTCGATGTCAAAGGGCTTGGCTGGGCCGCTGGCCTTGCCTTCGTCCCAAAGCTGGCGCAGACGCTCGATATCCTTCTGGCGCAATTCGCGTTTAAATTGCCAGGCGCGGATCGCCTCGCGGACGATCTCGCTGGTCGTGGCATATTCGCCATTATCAACGGCAGCCTTGAGCGCTTCGATTTGCTCGCCGGTCAAGGCGACACTGACTTTGCGAATGTCGGGCATTGTTATCTCCCCATCCCCCGGGAGCAAATATTACTACCTGTTGCTCCATTGTCAAAATGCGGTTTGCAGGGCTGGAGCGCGCTCAGTCGCTGTACAGACGTCAAAAGGGGTTGCGGCAGACATAGAGCGGATTAACCGGACGGAATAGAAGCAGATGCGGAAAACGACACACTCCCGGATGCTGGAGGGACGCATCTGAAGTTGCTTCCGGTTTCCCGGCAAAGCCGCCGACCGGATCCACGCGGGCGCGGCTGGTGACGGTTCGGTATGAAGCTCAGGTGTTGTTGACGCGCAAGAACTCTTCCAGCGCGATCGCTTCGGCGATTTCGTACTTGAACAATCCCTCAGCCAGATTGGTGTTCATCGCGTCGAAAGCGGCGCGCTCGTTGGGGTACTCCGAGATCCAGATCATGTCATAGCGGCCGAAGGTCACGTAACTGGCGATCAGCCGGCCCTGATGCGCGGAGCGGACTTGCGCCACCCGCTCGATCAATTCCTTGAATTCTTTGTCGGTCCGGCCGGCGTTCTCGGTCAGTTTGACCCCGATTACGTATGTTGGCACAGGTTCTCCTCACAGCTTCCAGGCGGCATCGGTCCCTCGATCACGATGCAATTCTGGCGCACGCCTCGTTCATGGATCTAATTGTAATTCATCAGGCCAGGTATATCGACCACGCCGCACCAAGAGACCAAGTGCGTTGTTGGAGCAGCGATCAGCCCTCAAGTTGATAGATGGTGACAGCCACTTCGTAGGCTTTCCCCCGCGCCGGGACTAAGCTCCGGTTTAGGAACCGCTAAGACCGGGAAGGAGATGACAATGAGCAGCCTCAGGCGAGTGGTCACCGGTATCAACCCGGCGGGCCGCTCCGGTATCGTGAGCGATGGGCCGGCGCCGATTTCCTGGTGTACGGAGCTGTGGGTAACCAGTGATGACCGGCCATTGGGATTCGAGCCCGCCGAGATCAAGCCGACGCTGCTGCCGCCGTCCAAAGGCACGCGCTGGCGCGTCGTTGACCTGCCGCCCGATTCGGCCGTGCGCCAATCCCTGCAAACGTCGGCGACCGAGGGCGTTGGCGAGGACGGCTGGCACACGACGAAGACGGTCGATTACGTGCTTATCCTCGACGGCGATGTCACCCTTGAACTGGACCAAGGCAAGGTAGAGCTCCATCCTGGGGACTGCGTCGTACAACGGGCCACCAACCACGCCTGGCGCAACCACGGTACTCGTCCGGTACGCTTGTTCGCCGTTATGATTAGCCTGGATTGAAGCCAAACCACGTTCCATCAACACCAAGGTATTATCATGCAGGATCTATTGCCCCGTGCGGAGAGATTGGCGGCCATCCTCAAAGAGCGCCGCGAAACCATAGTGGTCGCCGAGTCATCGACCGGCGGCCTGATTTCGGCTGCGTTGCTCAGCGTACCGGGCGCTTCGGCATATTTCCTTGGCGGCGCCGTCGTCTATACGCTGCGGGCGCGGCGGGCGTTGCTCGATATTCAGGACGCGGCGGTGGCGGGGATGCGCGGGGCGAGCGAGCCTTATGCGTTGCTGATGGCGCGCACGGCTCGCGAGCGATTCTCGGCGACTTGGGGCCTTGCCGAAAGCGGCGCGACCGGACCCACGGGCAATCGCTATGGCGACGCGGCGGGTCACACCTGCCTCGCGATTGCAGGCCCGATCGAGCGGGCTATCACCCTGGAGACCGCAAGCAGCGATCGCGTCGCCAACATGCGCGCCTTCGCCGCCGCGGCGATGGATCTCCTGGCGGAGAGCCTCGCCGCCGCGCCTCATCCGGGATCATGAGCGACGGCAAGGCCGGCGGTCTCCCGTTGAGTTGCACTGTGGGGAGCGCGAGCGTTCTCACATACCTCAAGTAGCGCCAAACGCATTGGCGCACAGGGAGAATGTCCGTACGCGATACAGCTTTGGAAGCCGTCTGTACCCATATTCGTCACGCGATTTGCCAGTGCAAATCGCGTGACGACAGGGCAGAGTGATGGAGTTTTTCGACCGTCCCGCAAGTGCAGGCAACAAAATCAATTTTCGTTTTTGGGACTGACTAATAGGACATCGAGGCGCTGGTTTGGGCGCTCGGATGGACCGGGCGGAGCCGGGCGAGTTCCTGTTCCGCAGCCTCAAGATAGTGCCTGGCTTGCTGCTGATTTCCTTCACTCAGAGCGATTTCGCCGTTTTCCTGGAACGCGACCGCGCCGCTGGCGTCCTTGCCCTCGGACCAGGCCTGGCTGATTTTCTGCGCCACATCCTGATCCATTTCGTCAACGCTCTGGTTCGAACTAACGGTTAAGGCCGCGTTTTGCGGCGTCGTCTGGGCCCATGCCGCGGCGGTCGAAACCGCAAGCATCGCGGCCAAGCTGGTCCCTGCGAATATCTTTAAGCATTTCATTTTCGATTCCTCCTGACGAGTCCCGATTCCCGGACCGTTCAGCGTCAAGGCGTGAAAGATGGCTTCACGAAGATGTGAGAAGCGTTTGGCGGAGTTCACGCCAAGTTTGGACCGGGCGATACGGTTAGAAAAAGGACTGGTGGTTCGTAGCCGCCAGCGCGGTTACCATCCCGAGGCGCGGTTGGGCGGGAGCGGCGGCGGCGGGCTCGCGGCCAGACTGACCGGCGTGTTGCGCTCGAAAGGACTGCGAAGGTCGAGCTTCTGGCCAATCGCGCGAATCGCCGGCAAGACTTCCTGGCCGAGCAGGCGGATGCAGGTCTTGGAGTCTTCATGGCTGACCCGCCCGTCATTGCCCCATAAGGCTAGAATCGAAGGTTGGGTCTCTTCCAGGATGACCCGCAGCTTTTCGACCACCTGCCGGGGCGTGCCGGCGATGATCGATAAGGACTGGAGATGGTCCTCAAACGATGCGCGGGCGCCCATGTCAGTGCGGTAACCGGCCCGCAGTTCGGCCAGGCCCCGCCGCGCCCAGTTGCCGAGATAGCCCGAAGGAGTCGCCCACACCGGATGCTGCAAACCGATCAGCTCGCCCTGCATCCACATGAATTCGCGGGCGTTGCGCAGCGCCTTCTCTTCGGTCTCGGCCACGTGGCAACGAACCAGGTAGCCGCGTTGCTCAGGTCCCGAGCGGTAGCCCGCGACTGCGGCGGCCTGGTCGTAGGTGCTCCATACCGTCATCGCTTCCTGAATCGGCAGATTGAGCGCGATATATGGATAGCGGTGGCGCGCTGCCCACACGATGGTCTCGCGGCTGGAAATCCCGGGAATCCAGATCCGTGGATGGGGCTGCTGCAAGGGCAGCACCCAGGGATTCACCACTCTGAACTGGTAATGCTCGCCCTCCCAGCGCCACGGGCCGGGCGTGGTCCAGGTCTTGATGATCAGGTCGTGGGCTTCCTCGAAACGGGCGCGGTTGAAAGCCGGATTGATGTTGCCGGCGATCGACTCGACTCCGCCGCCGCGCACGAAACCCGATACCAGCCGGCCCTTGGAGATCAGGTCGATCATCGCCAGTTCCTCTGCCAGCCGCACCGGATTATCGGCGATCGGCAGGGGATTGCCCAATAGCACCAGTTTTACGCGCTTGGTCGTGGCCGCCAGAATGGACGCGAAAATATTGCACTTGGCCTGCATGCAGAACGGCGCGTTGTGGTGCTCGTTGAGCATGATTCCGTCGAACCCGACTTCATCGACCAGGAAATATTCCTCCAACCGCTGGTTATAGAGGCGGCTGGCTTGCACCGGATCGAAAAACGAGTTGGGGAACAGCAGCGCCGAATAGCCGAAGCGGTCGCTCTCCTCGGTGGGATAGGCCGACATCGGCTGCTCGGTGAAGTACATCAAATGCATGTCGTTCCTCTCGCGTTCAACGCCACTCCTTCACCTTCAGCGTCCCCGCTTGGCCAGGATCGATCAAATTCCACACGCGATCCATCACTTCCCCCCGCCGGTTCCACGCAGCCGCGCATGTCGTTGCGCGGAGCCGACGGGACATCGTCGCGGGATACCGGCGCGCTGACTACCTGCGCGCATTTGCATGCTATCATCGATGCGCCTTCACGGGACAGGCGCGGCGTGGAGGGCACCCCGTTTACGCCGCACTTGCGAAGGGGCGGTACCGTATCAGCGCCGTTGCTTCAAATCCCAAAGTTCCGAGTGGGTCAACCGACGTGCGGCAGCACCTGCTCGGCCAGTATCCGCATCAGCTTTTCGCTGTGCGTGATGAAGATGAACTGGGTCACGCCCCAATCAGCCGCCCGATGCCGCAGTTGGGCGATGCAGGCATCCGGCGTGCCGATCAGCAGCATCGGCGAGGCCAGCGCCTGTTCGGCGGTCATCCCAAATGCCCGTCCGATTGACTCGGCTTTCTTGAGCGTCTCGGCTTCGGAGCCGGTTATTGCGATGCTCGAGGGGATGTTGCTAACCGCCACCGCGTCGCGGGCGCGTCCCTGTTTGACCGCCTCATCGCGCAGGAAGCCGGCGCGCTCCTTCAAGCGCTTTTCGTCGAAGGCGGTGAGGTCGGCGGCGCGAAAGCCGCCCGACCGGCCGAGCTCCCAGGTAATATTGGCGACGTCGGCATGCTTGCCCGCAATCCGCAGCACCGGCCGTCCGCCACCGCCGATAATGATTTTCGGGTATGGCCGCTGAATCGGCTTGGGCCACAGAATCGCTTCGCGCAGTTGGTAATGCTTGCCGATAAAAGTGGTTTCATCGTTGGTCCATAGCGAGCGCATGCAAGTCAGCGCCTCGTCGAGCATCTCCAGGCGGATTTTCATCTCGGGAAAGTTGATCCCGGTCATACGGAACTCCGCCTCGACGTAACCGGTCCCCAGGCCGGCTACTGCGCGGCCGCCGCTTAGATGGTCAAGCGTCATGATGCTTTGCGCGGCCAGTACCGGATGGCGCAACAGGTTGTTCAGCACCAGATGGCCGACCTTGAGCGTACGCGTCGCCTCCAGCGCCAGCGCCGCGCTTACGATGGTGTCGAAACTCTTCTGCTGCCGGTCGACCGGTCCTCGTGCGCGCTCGGTGATGAAATGATCACCCAGCACCGCCACGTGATAGCCCATGCCTTCCACGGCCTGCGCCAGGTCGCGCAGTTGCGCCAATTCCAATTGGCCGAGAAGCACTCCGAATTCC
>CAWDWL010000021.1:0-576484 GCA_963805995.1 uncultured Pseudomonadota bacterium
CCAAGGTGCGACGCCCAATGACGTGGTATTTCAGAGCCAGCTATCGATCGGGTTCTGAGGAGGGGGGCAGGCGCGATGCTGATTAGGAAATGGCCAGTTATGATTGCGTGGGCCGCGCTGGTAGCGGGGTTGGCTTATCCCGCGTGGGGGGCAAGCGAGACCGCGGCCGAGCAGCGCCAGTTGTTCCGTGAGGGAGCCCAGTTATGGCCGGTCTATTGCTCGCAGTGCCACAACGCGCGTCCGGGGTCGGATTCGCCCCGTATCAATGGAACGCAATCATGATGCACATGCGTATGCAGGCCGAATTGCCTGCCAAAGATGCCCGGGCGATACTTGAATACCTCAGGTCGAGCCACTGAGCAGCCAACCGCACCGGACGATGGTGCCTGACTTTGTAGAGGAAAAGATGCGGAGCAACCTGAAGAACCTGGTACTCCTGGCGAGCTTGATTCTTTCTATGGTGGCTGGCGCCAGCGCCTTTGCCGCGGAGCCCGATCTGGCGGCGGCCAAGGACAATTACAATATGTTTTGCTCCAAATGCCATGGACCTGAGGGGAAGGGCGATGGGCCCGCCGCCGCATCCTTGCACACTCAGCCGCGCAACTACACCGACTGCGCCAAAATGTCGAAAATTCCCGATGACACTTTGTTCAAGGCAATCAAAGACGGCGGCGCTTCGGTCGGTCTGAGCGGCGAGATGCCGTCGTGGTCGAAGGGACTGGACGACGACGAGATTCACGGCTTGGTCGCGTACGTCCGCAGCTTTTGCAAGAAATAGGCGAGGGCAGGATAGTGGCGGAGCGGTCGGGTATCGACGCCAAACCACGCGACTTGTGGTGGTTTCGCAAGAACGTGCCATGTCTGGACGCTTGCCCGGTGAAGACTGACGCCGGCCGCTACGTACAGCTAATCGCCGAAGGACGTCTGGCCGAGGCCTATCGGGTAGCGCGTTCTCCCAATCCGATAGCGTCGGTTTGTGGGCGGGCGTGCGGGGCCCCGTGCGAGGACGCTTGCCGGCGCGGCAAGATCGACGCTCCGGTTACGATTCGCGCCCTCAAACGCTTCCTCACCGAACAATACGGGCCCGAGTCCCTGTCGAATACCGCCCTGAGCACGATTCTGTCCGGGAACATGGGAGGAGGCAGCACCACGCCGGGGCATGGTGAGCGTCTGCTCACCCCGAGCGTTCAAGATCGTGGTGAGCATAGGGTGGCGGTGGTCGGCGCCGGACCAGCAGGACTGGCCTGCGCGCATGATCTGGTCCTGATGGGGTACCGGGTGACCGTATTCGAAGCGATGCCGCATCCAGGCGGGATGCTGCGCTATGGAATTCCCGGCTATCGTCTGCCGCGAGAAGTGATCGACTATCAAGTCGCAGAGATCGAATCGCTCGGCGTCGAGTTCCGCTACAACACCCCGCTGACACCGGAATTTGGCCTCGCGGAATTGATGCGGAGGGGCTTTCGCGCCGTATTTGTCGCGGTCGGCGCGTCGCGAGGCCGCCGGATGCAGATCGAAGGCGGCGACGCCGCGGGAGTGATCAACGCGATCGAGTATCTGTTCAACATCAACCGCGGCAGCCGCGTCGCGATGGGCCGGCGGGTGGCGATTGTGGGCGGCGGACTGGTGGCGATCGACGCCGCTCGTACTGTCGTTCGCTCGCTGGTGCCAGGGCTGACTATCGCGCCCGAGGAGGAAGCGGCGGTGGAGGCGGGCACGATGCGTGTCGCGCTGGATGCGGCGCGTGAGGCCGCGCGGCGCGGCGCGCTGGACGTAATCGTGGTGAGTTTGGAAGGTGAGACCGAGATGCCGGCGGTGCGCTCGGCCCAGGGCCGCGAAGAATTGGTGTCGGCGCGTGAGGAAGGGGTCCGCTTGATGTCCGGATGGGGCCCGCGCCGGGTTCTGGTCGAGGACGGCCATGTGGTCGGGCTCGAACTGATGCGTTGCCTTCGGGTGTTCGACGACGCCGGGCGCTTCCGCCCTCAATTCGACGAGCAGGACCGCACCGTCGTTGATGTTGACAGCGTCGTTTTCGCGATCGGGCAGGCGCCGGAACTGTCGTTTATGGCCCTGGACGATCAGCTTGAGATTACCCCCGCGGGCACGCTGCGCGTCGATCCGGTAACGCTGGCTACCAGCCGGCCGGGAGTATTCGCCGGCGGCGATGCCGCGTTTCCCCCCGCGCTTTTGATTACCGCGGCCCAGCAGGGGAAAGTTGCCGCCCGTTCGATCGATGCTTACGTCAGCGGGCGTCCGCTCAGTTCCGCGCCGACCATGCATGTGACTATCGAGGAGTTGCCCACCGACCGTTACCGGATGCCGGAGCGCTACGAGCAGTTGACCCGCATGATTCCGGAGGTCCCGCTGTCGCGCCGCAGCGGTATCACCGAGGTCGAAATGCGCTTTTCCGCGGAGGAAGCGCAGGTCCAGGCGGAGCGATGCCTTTACTGCCATATCCATCCGATTTACGACGGCAGCAAGTGTATCCTGTGCAATCGCTGCGTGGACATCTGTCCGGAGCATTGCCTGCATTTTACGCTGGCTGACCAACTGAAGGACTCCGCGCCGCTCGAAGGGAATGTCGAATCGGGGGCGCCGGCCAGCGTGTTTCTTTACGACGAAGAGAAGTGCATCCGCTGCGGGCTGTGCGCGATTCGATGCCCCACCTCGGCGATCACGATGGAACGCATGCAGTTTGAGGAGCGGCAGGGCTGATGGACAGCGAGCGCCGGCGGTTGTTGCGATGGCTCGGCAAGGGCTCGGTGGTGGCCGCCTTTTTGGGGCAAATCGGCGCCGCGGCCCGGGCTTTCTTTCCCAACGTCCTCTACGAGCCGCCAACCACCTTCAAGTTGGACCAGCCCGATGACTACCCGCAGGGCTATACCTTTGACCCGGAGCATCGGCTGTTCGTGATTCGCCAGAATGACAAGTTTCACGTCATCTCGGCGGTATGCACCCATCTGGGATGCACCGTCCAATGGCGCGGCGACGAGTTCGACTGCCCCTGCCACGGCAGCCGCTTCCGCCCCGACGGCAGCGTTATCGCCGGTCCTGCGCCCCGTCCGCTGCCGTGGTTCGCAACCTCGCTGGCGCCCGATGGCTTAATCGAAGTGGATAGCGCCGAGAACGTGCCGCCGGGTTCGTCCCTTTCCGTACCTGCGGAGAAGGCCTGACAGGGTGGTCAAGCAATTCCAGCGCCTGCAGCGCAAGCTGCTATGGTCGTGGTCGCCCGCGAGCGAGCGCGAATCTTCCGAGGCGATCGTTGGCAACCTGTGGCTGCATTGGTTTCCGGCCAAGGTGGCGCGCACCAGCATGTCGTGGAGCTATTCGCTGTGGCTGGGGGCCGCGTCCGCCTCGCTGTTCGTCATCCTGACGGTCACCGGCGTGATGTTGATGTTCTTTTACGTGCCCTCCACCGAACGCGCCTACGTCAGTATCAAGGATCTGCAATACGCCGTGAGCTTCGGGCGGCTGCTGCGCAATCAGCATCGATGGGCCGCCGAAGGGATGGTGGCGTTGGTCTTTATCCACATGGCGCGGGTGTTTTTTACCGGCGCCTATCGCGGCGCCCGGGCGCTGAACTGGCTGGTCGGCATAGTCTTGCTGCTGGGCACGCTGATGCTCTCGTTTACCGGTTATTTGCTGCCCTGGGACCAGCTCGCCTATTGGGCGATCACGGTTGGAACCAGTATCGCGGGGGAAGCTCCGGTCCTGGGGCCGACGGTGAAATACCTGCTGCTGGGCGGCCACTTTGTCGGCCAGCAGACGCTGCTGCGCTTTTATGTGCTGCACGTGTTCTTCCTGCCGCTCCTGGTCTGGGTGATGTTCGCCTACCATATGTGGCGCGTGCGCAAGGACGGCGGGATGGCCGCGATCGAGCCGCTGCGCGCGATGCGCAAGGCGCAGCCCAAGGAGACGCCGCGATCGAAGAGCTATTCGCTGTTCGGAATTGCGCCCGGAACCTCGGTCGCGGTGCTCGGGTCGATGGGTCTGGAGGAGCGCGACCAGGTATCCTCTTCGCCGAACCTGACGCGGCGGATCGCGCTGGTATTCCTGGTCGTACTCAACGTCACCTTGCTATTGTCGATTTTCTTCAACGCGCCGCTGGAAGGGCCGGCTAATCCCAGCGTAACGCCTAATCCCGCCAAGGCTCCGTGGTACTTCGTCTGGCTTCAGGAATTGGTTTCCTGGAGCACCGTCCATCTTGGGTCGATTACCGTCAGCGGCGGATTGCTGGGCGGGATTGTGGTTCCCGCCATCCTGCTGGCAGCGCTGGTCCTGTGGCCTTTTTTTGACCGCTCGCCGTCCAGCGCGGAGGGGGTATGGTTCGCGCGCGAGCGCATGCGTCAAAACACGGTGTTTGCGATCATCATCGCGGCCATCATCATATTGATTTTCATCGGCGTCTTCCTGCGCGGCCCATATTGGCATCTGTATTGGCCCTGGACTCATCGTCCCACGATGCCACGGATGCTCTAAGCGGCAGAGTCGATCAGGCATGGACGGTCCCGGTCAATCCCCTGAACGCAGCGACTTCGGCTGGATGGTGGCGATGTCCCTGTTTTTCCTCGCCCTGGTAGCGATTGCGCTATGGCGCGAATATGCCACCCAGTGGCGACCGTACCAAAAACAATTCCGTATCATTTTGCAGCAAAACGGCAAATTCGAGCTGGCGCACAAGTTTCATCCCGAAATTCGACAGCTTTGGATTCCGGAGTTGGGACTGGTCGATCGATGCGTGACTTGTCATCTTGGCTACCAATGGAGCGGCGTATTGCCGGCCAGCCTCGCCGAGCCGCTCACACCGCATCCGGCGCTGCCCTTTATCGCGCATCACCCGTTCGACAAGTTCGGTTGCACGACCTGTCACGCCGGTCAGGGATGGGCGACTACGGTTTACGGAGCGCACGATGGGGGACTTGGTTGGGACGAGCCGATGCTCTCGAAACGGTTGGCCCAAAGCGACGGAGTGACCGAGGCCGAGTTGATCCAGATGCGATGCAATTTCTGCCATCGGCGGGACCCATCGACGCCGGGGATGGACGAAATCAATCTCGCCAAGCAGTTAATCAAGAAAAAGAAATGCCTGGTGTGCCACACCATCGAAGGACAGGGCGGGCATACGGCTCCGGATTTGACCTACATCGGCGACAAGGACCCCGAGCTGTTTACTTTTACGCATGTGAGCGGTCCCCGCACGGTGTTCAACTGGCATGTTCAGCATCTGATTGACGCCGGCAAAGTGTCACCCGGCACCGCGATGCCCGACTTTCATCTCCCGCCCGACCAGGCGCACGCGTTGGCGCTGCTGTTGCTGAGTTGGAAAAAGATCAACTATCCGCCGCAGTACATTCCCCCGCCCGCGCCGGCGAGCACTGAAGAGCTGTCCAAGCCGGCCCCGACGGGCTCCGTCCAAAAGCCTCCCGCGGCTGGGGCGGCAACTGTCACTCGGCCGCAGCCCTGAGCTGGTTTTGTTGCTGGATGAACTGGGCCAGTTCGTCGATGTCGCTTTCGGGCAGGGGGCAACCGTAAGACTTGATCATCTTGTTCAGTTCCGCTTTCCACGCCGGAAGGGAAAGCGGCGGCTGCGTCAACACCATTCCACCGGAATGACACATCAGGCAGTAGGTATTAGCGACACTGGCCTGCGGCCCTCCCGCGAACTCCCGGCCGTGTGAGGGAATCTCTATGCGCTGCGATTTGAGCACGATTCCTCCGATCGGCGCCCTGATTGCGGAAGGCTTCATGCATCCGGTAAGCGCGATCGGAACCGCGGCGAGGGCCAGGAGACCGATCGCGAAATTGGCAAGCTTCATCGCAAGTTGCGCTCCTTCTAAAGGACGCGGACCCGGACCTGCTCCACCACGTTGCGAGCGTAGCCGCCCGGATTCCAGTTGGCGCTCAGCGGTTGCGCGAGACCGCCGGTGTTGACGGCCCTGACCATCAGCGTGATCGCGCCAGTTTGCCGGGGTATGAATACGGTGTGAAAGCGCCGGAAGCTGAACTTGCCGTAATCCTTTTCAAGCTCGGTATTCTGCCATTGGCTGCCGCCGTCATGGGAAAACATCACCTTGGCCACCCCGCTGTCACCGCCCAATGCGATGCCGCCGATTCGTGCCTGATTTCCTGCCCGCAGACTGTCGCCATCCTTGAGGTTGGTAATGAACGAACGCGGGGGCATCGTGCTGATCGGAACCATCCTGACGCCGGGCTGGCCCGGCGCGACGTTCGCACCCGGCGTGTCGGGGACCAGGTAAGCGGTCTTCATCCAGAAATTTTCGTCGGGCTTATCGAGGACTTCGATGTCGCTAAGCGCCTTGACCCAGTAGGTTGCGAACCATCCCGGTACCACCAGGCGCAGCGGGAAACCGTTCAGCATCGGAAGCGGCTGATGGTTCATCCCGTATGCAATCATGACTTCTCCGTCCATCGCGTGGTCGATGCTCAAAGACTTCAGAAAGTCGGGCGTGTTCGGCTGGTTTCCGCGGTCCAACCCGTTGAACCTTACGAATTGCGCGCCCGGCCGCAGCCCGGCCTTGGCCAAAACATCCCGCAACCGCACGCCCGTCCATAGCGCGTTACCCATCGCGCCGTTGCCCCATTCCCCGCCCGGCACCCGCGGACTAAAGAAGGCGCGGCTGTTACCCGAGCATTGGTTGACCGCGGCCAGTTCGACTGGCGGATAATCATGAAGCAGGTCCCGCAGGCCGATATCGATTGGCGCATTGACCTGCCCATAGACCCGCATGCGGAAGGTATCGACGTTGATTTCGGTAGGAATTTCCGCCAGGTGCCAGCGGACGTAAAAGGCGTCGTTGGGAGTGAAGACGCCGTCATTGAAGACCGACATCGGGGTTTCGAGCAGCGGCGGGCGCGTGCGGAGCAGGATCAGCGGGCGCTTTTGCGGAAATCGTTCCAGCGCACGGACGCCGTTGGCAAACGGCATCTGCACGGTGGGCACGGCGAACGCCGGGATGCCCCCGCTTTGCACCACGCCAACAGCGCCCATCCAGCCGAGCATCTTGAGGAAACTGCGCCGCCGCCAGAGACGTTCGTTCATGTGTCGCTCCCTCCGACCATGTCAGTCGCGGCCAGGGGCCGGGCGCGTTCACGCGTCGCCGGGTATCAAGAAACGCCCTTATTGGGCCGGCTTCATGAACTTGAGCGTCATCCGATCGCTCTCGCCGATGGCCAGGTACTTGTCGCGGTCCTTGTCCCCCAGCCGCAGCGTCGGCGGCAATGTCCATACGCCGGCGGGATGGTCGCGGTTGTCGCGCGGATTGGCATTTATTTCCGACTCCGCCACCAGCTTGAAACCGGCCTGCTGGGCCAGCTTGATCACATAGTCTTGCCGGACGTAGCCCGACGACGCCTTGGGGTCCTGCGGCGCGTTGGGGTTGGCCCGATGGTCCACGACTCCCAGGATTCCTCCCGGCTTCAGCGCTTTGTACATCGCGTTGAACACGTCCTGCGCGTACCCGCCGCGCATCCAGTTGTGTACGTTGCGAAAGGTCAGCACCAGGTCGGCCGAACCCGCCGGCGCGATGTCAACCTGCTTGGGCGGGGCCAGTTCGGTGACGACAACGCTGCCGTAAAGCTTAGGGTCGTCGGCCAGTTTCTTGCGAAAACCTTCCGAATGCTGGCCTGCCACCGCCGCATAGTACTTGCCATGCGGCTTCAGATACGGCGCGAGAATCGCGGTGTACCAGCCGCCGCCCGGCCAGATTTCCACTACCGTCATATCCGGTTTGAGCCCGAAGAAGGTCAGCGTTTGCAGCGGATGGCGGTAGCGGTCGCGCGCCTTTTCCTGCGCCGGGCGCGAGGAGCCGTCGATTGCCGCCTGCAGCGCCGCATCGGCGCCGCCGTCGGAATCCGCCGCGCGCGCGTCAAGCGCGATCAGCCCGATCGTGATTGACAGCAACGCCACGGCGAGCACGGGGCGCAACGCCGCTGAGAGGGCACTGGGGAAACCAGACCAGGATATGACCGGCCAACGATGTTCGGCAAACATAGCTTAAGATTAGATCGAAGTGCGGGCGCAAGCTAACGGCTTTGTTTGCGGCGCACGATAACCGGAGCGTCTAAAGTTTAGGATATACGATGTCGATTGGAACCGTCAGACTGCTTTTGCCGTCGTACTTGAAGCTTGCGGCGTCGAAGGTGGGCGGTGAGAGTCGCGCGGGCGCGTTGTTGGAGAACCCGTAGCCTTTCTTCGGCATACCCAGCGGACCGAAATCCATCTTGCCGTCTATATTTTCGTCATCCAGTACGGTGACGGCGTAGGTGCCCGCCGGAGCGCCCTTGAAGAAACACACCGCCTCCTGTTTGTGAATCGGCGTCCACCGGCCGGCGAATTCCTTGTTTCTTTCGCGCGGGAAGCCGTCGGGCCCCTTGAACAGTCCGCAACCGACGCGTCCTTGGTTATCGCGCAGACCCTTCACCACCACGCGGATTCCATTGGAGGCGGCGGCCGCATGCAGGGCGGGCGGCGCGGCTAACAATGCGAGTAATCCAACTAATGCCACAAGCAGAACAGATCGTTTCATTACGATCAAGCTTAACTGGCGTTGCGGTTTGCGGACAACTAATTACATCGCCGCGCGGTGACGACGGACTGTCGATGCGATATGAGAATTCGAGAGCGCCGGAAACCAGCTTATCGACAAATCACCGCGAATAATCGTTCCTGGTTCGAATCAGCGCGCGCCCCATTTTGAGCGATAGTATTCGCGCATCGAGCGCAGCGCGCGTTCCTGATGATGGCGCAGTTCGTCGTCAGGATAGCGATGCTCCGGGCCGATGACGCAATTAAGCCGCGAATAACATCCGGCGTTGCAGTCGGGGTCCGCCTCGACCCGATGCCGGATACATTTGACCAAATCCCATCCGGTCTCGGCGCTGACTGCTTGCACCGGACAAGCCGGAATACAACTTCGCGGCACGCATTGCGGACACGGATTAAAGCCCAACGCATCGCCGGGTCGGTCGAGCATTTGCTCGATCAGCAAGGCGGCGCGAAACGCGATCCAGGTGCCATAGACGGGATGGATCAGTACGCCGATGATGCTGGGACCGCCGATTCCCGCAATCCTGCCCAATTCCATGAAATGCAAATTGCCGGCGTCGCCGACGAACGGATAAACGGTGGTGCATCGCAGCACCGCGCGCCCTGACGGCGCCGGCGACGTCGTGTTCCATTACCTCGCGGGTGAAGTCGTCCAGTGGATTATCGCGCCGCGCCCAGCGCGGGATTGGCGCTCACATGTCGCCGATAAGCATCCCAAAACGCGCCGCCGCCGTTGCCGATCACCACGATCGAAGCGGCGCGCGGATCGATGGTGGATGCGCGCAGATGCGGCGCCACCGCCTGGTCATAGCGCTCAACCGGGATAGCGCCGATCAGATTGAGTCCATGGCGCGCCGCGCGCCCCGCAATGAAGTCGAGAAGGTCGTCCACGTCAGCAAGTGTAGCAGGACAAACGACTCCGGGCGCGGATGACCGGCTAGGAAAGATTTCAGCGCCAGCGATAAAGTATTATAGGAACGAGGACGAGCATCCTCGCGGACCTGCCGGCAGTATCCATATCCTGTGGATGGCTCCCCGCTCTGAAGATTTCTTCCTCACCGATTATCACGCCACTTTGGCGGTCGCGATCATTATCGAAGGGGTCTTGGACTTGGTTGATGATTCCAATCGAAGATACGCTTCAATGGGGCCGTGCTCTTCTGAGCGCGGAATGGAGTTTGTACGTGGTCGCTGTAATTTTCTCCCCCGAACCGGGGGGAAGGGCGCCGCCGCGGCGCCCAGAGAGGGTCCTTTGTCAGCGCGCCCGCCAAGGCGCGCGATTAAGGAAACCGGCAGCGCCGCATAAATCGCTTCGACAATCGGCACACCGTGTAACGGTCCCTGTCGTGGCTTCAATGGGGCCGCGCTCTTCTGAGCGCGGAATGTGTCTGGGCGATAGGAGACACCTGCCAGCGTTGCCATCAGGCTTCAATGGGGCCGCGCTCTCTGAGCGCGGAATGCTTGATCAGCGCAATCCGCGCGTACCTGGTCCAGCGTTGACACAGCTTCAATGGGGCCGCGCTCTTCTGAGCGCGGAATGCGGATTGCGTAGCCGGGGTTGAGCCGGTGGCCGTTTCGGCTTCAATGGGGCCGCGCTCTTCTGAGCGCGGAATGGCGGTGCCGCGCCTGATATTCCAAAACGACAGTAACATCCAGCTTCAATGGGGCCGCGCTCGTCTGAGCGCGGAATGGCTGGAGCGTGCGAATCCGTCGACTAGCCGGACCTCAGCTGGCTTCAATGGGGCCGCGCTCGTCTGAGCGCGGAATGCATGGCGCGTTCGATTCGAAATGCAACTGCTTCCGGCTTCAATGGGGCCGCGCTCGTCTGAGCGCGGAATGTGCGTGCGAGCGTACGCGGCTTCAATGGGGCCGCGCTGTCGACGCGGAATCGACCGCTTGCCTGTCAGCTTCAATGGGGCCGCGCTCGTCTGAGCGCGGAATGGTCACCAGAACGCCTTGAAGAGCCGACTCACCGAACGCTTCAATGGGGCCGCGCTCGTCTGAGCGCGGAATGGCCTGGGATGATGCCTGCGTCGCAACAGCGCCGACCATCAGGCTTCAATGGGGCCGCGCTCGTCTGAGCGCGGAATGAGTGCGCAGTCGGCGCAGCGATTGCAGCGCTCAATGGCCGCTTCAATGGGGCCGCGCTCGTCTGAGCGCGGAATGGTGCAGCTGATGCTGCGACTGACCGATGCGCAGATCGCACGCTTCAATGGGGCCGCGCTCGTCTGAGCGCGGAATGAGTGGCGTCGGTCCGTGCATCACCGCGGATCGCGTCGTGCTTCAATGGGGCCGCGCTCGTCTGAGCGCGGAATGGTCAGACCGTCCGAGCGACGTCGTCGCGCGCTTCAATGGGGCCGCGCTCGTCTGAGCGCGGAATGACTCGGCGACGATGTCGCCGACGACTGCGCGCTTCAATGGGGCCGCGCTCGTCTGAGCGCGGAATGGCATCGTGGCGTGGCGAGCTCGGAGAGCGCGTTAACGGCTTCAATGGGGCCGCGCTCGTCTGAGCGCGGAATGGGTTCGTCTGGAAACATTCAGTTTTCAAAGAACAAACGGCCGGTTTGCGAGAGGCTAGCAAACCCGCTCCCGGCGCACGATCGCTTCCACGGTCTCCAATCCAAAACCCAGTCAAAATGCGGAGATTTCTCCCCTTCGAGCAATCACCGCGTTTCCTTCGTCACCTCGGCGCTCGAAACTTAGCGCGTTTCAAAACCCCGATAACGCGGCGCCTCGCCGTCGATGACCCGGCCGAGCAGCCGCACCTGAATTTCCAGCACGCGCCGGTAATTTACCCGGTAACCAAACAGCGGATGCGTAACCAGTGTATCCATCCGTTGCTCATAGGCGCGGATAAAGGACTTTCTTCCAGATGGTTTCAAGCTCACCGCCGAACCCACCCTGATGAAGTCGCCGGGAGTGACCATTCTTGTATTGATCGCCGAGAGCACGGCGGAATCCGCAATCAACGGCCGGAACTCTTCGAGCAGGTCCAAGGCGAGCGCCGGCCGGCCGAAGCGGGGCTGATGGAAGAAGCCCACGAACGGATCGAAGCCGACCGTGTGGCAGATGATGGTCAGGTCCTTGCTCAGCAGGCTGTAGGCGAATGAGAGCAGCGCGTTGACCGGGTCCAGCGGCGGGCGGCGGTTGCGATGCACGAAGTCGAAGCTAAACTCCCGGTTGTCGTCTCCATTTTCAGCCTTCAACATGCCCGCGAAGGCCCCGAAATACAGCCGTGCGGCGGTACCTTCGATTCCAAGCAATCCTTCGAGATCGGCGGCATCCAGCGCTTTTTCCGCAGCGCGCCGGAGCTGGTTCATCGCCGCCGCCGATGGTTCCACATGATTGCGGCGCAACAGGGTCCGCTGATTGCGGATCTTCGCCGCGGTAATCTGGCGCGCAATCGCGAGGCAAAACACGGGTTGCCCGGCCAGCGCGAATTGCTTGCGCCGCAGGAAAACATTCTTGAGACCCAGCCCCTGCGTGAGGCCGTAAAACCATCCGCCATATGAAAAATGAGCGATTGGTTTTTCGCTCCGGCAAAGGGCTTGAATCGCGCCGGCGGTCAACTGCACGTTGCCGAATATGTTGACCTGCGAGATCTCACCGATGCGCACCTGCTGGACCGATTTGTCGCGCTCCCTGATTTGAAGCACCTCGCCGCTTTTGCCAATCAGAAGCCCATGACCGGTCACATAAAGCGGACGCAAGTCGTCGCGCGCGGGCACCAGGCGGCGAACTGCATCCTCGCCCGGCGGCGGCGGACGCGCTGCTTGAATGTCGTTTTCATCGAACAGCGCGAGCTGTATTTGGGGCTCTTCGGACGGCAGCCGGCTCCACCACGCGGTCTCATCGGGCAGGCAGATGCCGACCAGCGAGCAGCGCGGGCACTTGGGACTATCGACCAGCGGCGGCGGAATGGCGCCCTTCTCGGCCAGCGCCCGCGCGGCCTCCAACGCATCGCGGGTTTCGGACACCAGCGCGTCATCGATCGAAAGGCGAACCCGTTGCCTGGTGGCGTCGTAGTAGAGTACGGCCTCGTCGCAGCGGTATCCGTTATCGCGCAGGATGAGCGCCTGGGCGCACATCTGGACGCGGTCCGCGGGCCACGCCTGGGGTCCGTCGTCGGTCTCGCGCGGCCGGCCCTTCTTGTAGTCGACGGGGACGACGGATGTTCCATCGCCCTCGACCAGGTCGATTTTGGCGATGAGGCCGTAGGTGTCGCTGGAGAGCATCACGGAACGCGAATGAATCCGTTCATTGGCGCCCGGTTCCGGCAGCGCGTCGGCGCGCGTCTCCAGTTTTTCGTGGCGCAACTCGCCCTCGACGGTATCCGCGCTCGCGGTAAACACGCCTTCGACCCACTCATAGAAAAACAGGCGCGGGCAATAAACGAACTCGTTAAGCATCCGGGCCGGCAGATAGTCGGGCAGCGCGGGCCGGTCGTGTCCCCGCGGTCTGGCTGCCGGGAAGATCTTTGAAGCAGGTCGGCCGGACACTCGAATACTCCCTTACTCAGCGCGATCGACGACAATACAGGGGCTGTCGATCGGGGAGTAAGCTTTGCCCAGCGCGGTGATTACGCGGTCGCCGCGTCCTTCAACCGGTCCGAGGTCAACGAACAGCACCTGGTCTTCGCGATGGTCAATGATTTCGCTCAGCGCATGGCGGCATCGCACGAGGTCGGTAGCAGTGAACTGACACTCGAAGATCGAATACTGCAGATGGTCGCCAAAATCGCGCATCGTCTTGAACACCCGCCGCAACCGCTTGTCCTCGCAAATGTCGTAGCAGACCAGGTAGGTGTTTCGCATGGCGCCTATCTCCTCACGCGGATGCCGGAATCGCTGGCGACCAGCAGCAATCTCCTTAACGGTTGTCGCCTCTCAATCTCCGGGAGCAATTCAAGCACGCCGCGGCGCACGGCGATTCTTCCAACCCGTCTAAAACGAAACAACACTATGCCGTGGTAATCCTTGGGAGGATATCGCCGGATGTCACCCAGGCCCTTGTCCAAAGAGAACAGGCATCGTCGACCCCGGCGCGCCGCGTCGGCCACTAGCGGATCGGCCTGCCCTATTAGTCCTTCGTCCGCAACCGTGTCCACGAGATGCCCGAGACCGCGGAGATCGTCAGCCAGTTCGGCGGGCAGGTTTTCATCGAGTTTTATGCGCATCCGCCGACAAGGGGGTCAGTTGCTCTTCGCGGGCCAGGGCGGCCGCATAGGCAATCGCGGCGCGGATATGAGCGGTCTTAAGTGAGGGATAGGACGCAATTATCTCGTCGCCCGTCGCCCCTTCGGCCAGCGAATCCAGAATCACGGCCACAGGCACCCGCGTCCCCTTCGCGCAAAGCTGGCCGCTTGCGACCTCGCGCCGGGAGACCAGGTATTTCCTCCAATCGATCACGGTCTGTACCTCTTAGCATACTGAAGGCGGTCCCCAAAATCGCGCATGGTCTTGAACACCGCCCGCAACCGCTTGTCCTCGCAAATGTCGTAGCAGACCAGGTAGGTGTTACGCATTGGATTCTCCACACCAGTCGGCAATGAAAGCTAAACAGCGGGCTGGCGATTGCGATTACTATCAAATAGTGCCATCTAATAATTCAAGTCCGTCAGAAAATGAAGCTGATATTAAAACATTCAGGTAGTTGACCGTCGCTTTCAGCACCAGAGCTTTTGAGATGAAAAGCAAACAGGAGACGTCTGGCAGAACTAATCTCTTTGGAGTTGTGTGCAGAAGGGCCGGATTCCTCCGGCCCTTCTAAGAAGCCGCCACAAGGCGGAAAAAGAAGGTGCTCTTGACCGTTTGCGCTAAAACCCGGTCTTCAATGGAGGCTCGTTTCAAGCTCTATTCTGGATAACATTTACCGTTCGATCAGACAAGTCCTTTCCGGGTTTTAGAGAAGACCTTGAAATCTTGGAGTGGGTGCGTTAAATTTAGCCAACACGCAGTTGGAGGAGTCTTATGCCACAACAGACTTTAACAATTAAAAGCACCCGGGAGAGCGTATGGGAAAGATCCCGGTGTATTCAGTCGCGCGCGTGGTCGGCAACCGAACTGATTAAGTTAAGACAGTCTGAAACGACTCTTATCATTTTTGGGTCTGATGACGATAAAGTCGAAACTTTGATTCTCCCTCACAACTAGTGCTGACTAGCTGACAGTGCAGAGCGCAGCTAAGATGAGCATGACATTCGAAACGTTGAAGAACGCGGTCGCCAATGCCGCCGCGATTCGCCGGGTGCGCAAACTTCAGCCCGCTGGCGGCCCTGGCGATAAAATTTTCCCGCCGACTTATCCCGGAGACGGCCGCGGTGCCAAGTCCCCTGCGCGCCACGTCTTCGAGCGGCGCCGAATCAGCGGCGAGAATGTGCTCTGCGTGTTGATCGACAGCGTGCAGAGCCAGGCGAACCGTCTTGAGGAAGCGCTTAAGGTCGCGCGGGAGGCAGGCGCTCTCGCTTTTTCGGTGATCACAGTCGACTTCTCGAACACCGAGGTTAGCGATATCGGCCGGATTACCACGCTCGACGCGCCGCACCGGGTATTCGACGCGATCATTCGAGACTCGGAACTCAATGGGGTTCGCTTTCGAGAAACAGATCAAGGCCGCCGTCTAGTAGAAGCAAAGGCACACAATGCGCGCGCGGTCTACGAGCTTTCGCCCACCGCGCTTGTGTTCGGCGCCTGGAACTCGACTGGAGAGGGAGGCGGCCTCGGCGCGAAGTTCCCACGCTGCATCGTGTCGGAGATTGTCGGCGTCGGAGTGGCCACGGAGCACTCAATAAATTCCCAGACTGGGGAGGAGAGTGACGAACCATCGGGCAGGCGCACCGGCAGTCGAATCGACCCGCTCGGCACCCTGCGTAGCGTGAAAATATACAAGAGAGCGGGCTCGGACGGTGACTGGACGGTGAATGAATCCGAAGCCGAGAAAACCAAAAATATCCCCGTTCTTTACAGTGGAAAGAAAAGAACGGGAGAGGCCGGGCGGCCGGCTCTAATCAATCACGGCAACGTTAAACCCAGCGTCGACCGGCTCGGCGTCAGTATCGACTACGCACTCCACAGCTTCGTTCTCTCATTCGCCGCTCTGCGCCGCTTGCACTTTACCGCCAACTCCGGGGTCGCATCTCCCGCCGATCTGACGGCACAGACAGTACTTGCCGCACTTGGTCTTACGGCCGCGACAGCCCAGGACCGTAATGGCTATTTCCTGCGCTCGCGCTGCGACCTGGTCCCCGAGGAAAATTCCGCTCGTGGCTTCGAGATTATTGCCGCCGACGGAACCATCGAGACGGTAGACCTCGACTTCCCCCAATCACGCGGATTGCTGGACGAGGCAGTGAGGGCTGCCAGGACCGCCGGACTGCCTTGGAACGAAGAGGACCTGATTTTGCGGCCGCAAACGAAACTCGTGCAGTTGGTCAGCGCGAGCCGGGAATTGGCTCTACAGGGAGAAGGATCTGAAACGGAAGCCGATACGGAAAGCGCGCAGGATTGACCCGCGATGCTGGTCCTCGAAATCGAGCTTCTTACCGGCGTTTACCGTGCAAGCCTGCCCGATGATTCCCGCGCGGAATGGCCGCCACATCCCGAGCGCGTTTTCTCGGCCCTGGTACAGGCGTGGGGTGATGGCGGACGGGACCCTGACGAGCGCGCCGCCCTTGAATGGCTCGAAGCGCTTCCCGCGCCCTGCATCGACGCGGATCGAAGGCGGGATTGCCGCGAACGCTCGGCGCCCGTTGTCTTCGTTCCGCCGAACGATTCGCGCGGGAATGACGTTGCGGCGCTACCCGATCGAAGAAGCAGACAAGCCCGCAACTTTCGCGTCGCGGTTCCTGCCAATCCCACTGTCAACCTGATTTGGGAAAAAGCGCCAGACCAGGCGCGGCACCAATCCGCATTGGATGGGCTCGCACGCCGAGTTGCCAGCCTGGGCCATTCCGCTTCTCTGGTTCGCTTCGCATTCCACGAAACGCAGAGATATTCCCGTGAGGTCTGGCGTCCTGACGACGATGGCAACGTCGCCGTGCGGGTTTTACATTCGGGTCGTTTGCGGCACCTCGAAGACTGGTTATCACAAGATGAACGGCCGCAAACCGGCGTCACCTTGCGCTATATCGAACCCCTACCAGCGGAGACGCCCGAAGCGCCGAAGAGTATTTTTGGAGGAGCGCAGAACTGGTTTGTTTTCGAGGATGCGGGAGGTCGGCGGCCGGATCTCCTGGCGTTCGCGCACGTCGCAAAGTGCGTGCGGTTGTCCTTGATTAAACACGCACCGCAACCGGTTCCGGAAATCATTTCGGGCCACACTTCCGAAGGCGCTGCTACGGTGAATCCTCATCTCGCGATCGTGCCGCTCGCCAACGTGGGATGGCAGCACGCGACTGGCGACCTGCTCGGGTTCGCCGTCATCGTGCCGCGCCACATGAAAAGCGCCGACCGGCTTGCGGTTCTCCGGGCGCTGGCGACATACGCTCGAGTCGACGACCAAGGTGATCAAGCCAACGCCGAGCTTCGTCTTTCGGGTAATTTGCTCTGGCGCGTCGAACGCTCCGCCTCGCCTTCGCGTTGGTCCCTCAGGCCGGAGCGGTGGTGTGCTGCCGCCATGTCATGGGTAAGCGCTACTCCGGTGCTGTTGGATCGATTTCCCGAGCCCGGCGATTCGGTCGAAGAGGCGCGCCTGATCGCCGCGGCTTGCCACAACATCGGACTGCCCGAACCGGCAGAGATTGAAATCCACAAGTATTCCGCGGTGCGGGCGGCGCCATCCGCCTATCCTCCGGGCGGCAACCGTTTAGGTCCCACTTGGAGCTTCCCGCAAGGCGCTAAATATGCCAACCGCCCTCGCCGGCACGTAGTTCTGCGTTTCGCCGAGCCGGTCGAGGGTCCCGTCATCCTTGGTGCTGGCCGCTTTCATGGCCTGGGTCTTTGCTTGCCCCTGACTGAGGAGCGCGACGATTGATTGGTCATCTGAGGCCGGAAGAGTTTCACGAGTTCTTCGTTGCGGTGCACGGCATGGCACCTTTTCCATGGCAGGAGGGCCTGGCTCGGGAAGTTTTCGCGGGTCGCTGGCCTGCGTTGGACATTCCGACCGGAGCGGGCAAGACAGCCGTAATCGACGTTGCGATTTTTCACCTCGCGCTCGAAGCGACGCTTGGTCCGGAACGGCGCGCTCCGATTCGGATTCTGTTCGTGGTCGATCGGCGCCTGGTGGTTGACGATGCCTATAACCGTGCACAAACCGTAGCCAGGAAGCTGTCGGAGACGAAAGACGGGATTCTGAAACGGGTCGCCGACCGGCTGCGGAATCTTGCCGAAAACGAAAACACACCATTGAGAGTGGCACGTCTGCGCGGCGGAATGCCGAAGGAGCCCGACTGGGCGCGGACGCCGGCGCAGCCGTTGGTCGTCGTCTCAACTGTGGACCAGGTCGGATCGCGCTTTCTGTTCCGGGGATACGGGATCTCGGACACGATGAAGCCGATACATGCGGGGCTGGTCGGGGCTGATGCATTGCTGTTCCTGGACGAAGCGCATTTGTCGCAACCGTTCGCGCAGACCGTGCGCGACTCAACAATGTTCCGGACCGGGCCATGGGTCCGAAGTTCGGCGGGCGCACCGTTCCGGGTCGTAACCCTTTCCGCCACCCCCGCACCTGGCGAAGCCGAAGAAGTGCCGTTGCGTATCGGCGACGCGGATCGTGCCGATTCCAGACTCGGCCGACGCCTGAACGTATCAAAGCCGGCCGAACTGGTTGATCCCACGTCGGCTGACGGCGAGGTAGCTATTTTCGCCGATAAGGCATGGGAGTTCGCTGGCGGATCAGTTAGCGGG
Organism: uncultured Pseudomonadota bacterium; assembly: GCA_963805995.1. GTDB lineage: Bacteria > Desulfobacterota > Binatia > Binatales > Binataceae > JAJPJA01. The sequence continues at coordinate 18,409 of CAWDWL010000021.1, forward strand.
CGCGTGGTGGCGATTGTGGTAAATCGCGTCAAGCGGGCCCGTGCAATCTTCGAAGCTCTGCTGACAAAGGGGGTCCGGCCACTCGGAGAGCAACCACGCGACGAGGAATCCAACTCGGTTGCGGAGGCCGCCTTGCTGATCGGCCGCGCGCGGGATTTGGATCGAGAGAGATTGCTACGCGACCTGCTGCCGTTCGTACATGCCAGCACAGCACGCAAACCTCGCACCGTTCCACTGTTTATCGTTGCCACTCAATGTATAGAGGCGGGCGCCGATCTCGACTTTGACGCTCTGGTCACCGAGGTTGCGCCTCTGGATTGTCTGCGCCAGCGGTTCGGGCGCCTCAACCGCATCGGAAGGGATATCGAAGCGGAAGCCGCGATAGTTACCGCCAAAAATCAGATCGCAAAAAGCGCCAAACCCGACCCGATTTACGAAACCGCAATGCGGTCAACCTGGAATCTGTTAATGGAAAAGAGCGCGGTGCAAGGGAAAGGCAAGGCAGCCCGCCGCTCCGTCGATTTCGGCATTGCCCATGCCACCGCGTGGCTTCCGACTGGCGAAACCCTGCTGCAATGCCTGGCGCCGCGCAAAAACGCGCCCATTCTCTTGCCCAATGCGATCGATTCCTGGAGCCGGACATCACCCATTCCTTTCGCCGATCCCGAGGTTTCGCTCTATTTACACGGGGCCAATACGGGCCCGGGTGACGTTGAAGTCGTGTGGCGAGCCGATATTGCCGACGCCGATATCACCGGCGATGATTCAAGTCCGGCAAACCAGACCTGGATAGAACGCGTCGGCGTTTGCCCGCCCGCCGCGCTGGAAGCGGTCTCCGTACCGTTGGTAGAAGCAAAACGCTGGCTGCACGAAACTTTTGCGCGGCGCCGGGGGACGCCGATACCGGTTATGACCGGCGACATCGCGGACGTGGAAGTTAGCGTCGATCAATCCGATCAGGAATCCGGTTCGGATATTGTGCTGCGCTGGCGCGGTGTCCGCAGCAACGACAACGCATTGGTTAACGCAGAGGAGATAAAGCCCGGAGACGTGATCGTTGTTCCGGCGTCGCGCGGGGGGTGCGATCGCTGGGGCTGGGCGCCAGCTTCGGTTGCCGTTGTGGAAGACCTCGGGCGCGAGGCGAACCGGCGCCAGCGCCGGCGCGATATTTTGCGCCTTGCGCGGCCGACGCCTGAGCTTTCCCTGACCGGGGAAACAGTGACTGCGATGCGGGACTGGTCGGACGATGAGATTCGAGCGCACTTCGCCTCCGCTCAGACCGCCGAGTCCGGTCAATCAGATTTCCGCAGGGCAAGGGTCATCCGATCGACGGATGGAACACCACTGGCCATCGAGCGAAAGCTCCCGGTCGATCGAAAAGTGGAAGACGATTCGACTGGCGATGCGGTAACCGAGGACGACGACAGCCTGCGCACTGCCAGTCAGAAACGTGTGCTGCTTCCGGCACACAGCCAAGGAGTCGAGAAATATGCTCGCCGCTTTGCCGAACAATTGGGTTTGCATGCGGCACTGGCGGAAGATGTCGCGCTGGCCGCTTATCTTCATGACGCCGGCAAGGCACATCCGAGTTTCAAGCGAATGCTGTATGGCGGCGACGAAATCGCCTCGATCGATGGCCCTGACCTCGCGAAAAGCAGTAACCTGCCCGACGGACGACGCGCCTGGAACGAGTTGCTACGGCGCTCCGGCCTACCGCGTGGAGCGCGCCACGAAGTGGCATCGCTACGCTTTGCAGAAGCACATCAGCGTTTCACGACGGCACATGATCCTGAACTTGTTCTTTGGCTGATCGGAACCCATCATGGTTACGGACGGCCGTTCTTCCCCGCGCCGGAATGGGATTGGCCGGGCGCTGACGTGACCTTCGAAACCGACCTTGGCGATGGCACGGTGGTTTCTAAACCCGGGCGTTCCTTGGCCGAGTTGAGCGCGGTATGGATCGATCTATACGAAAGTTTGAAGCAGCGCTATAGCCCTTGGGACCTGGCACGGCTCGAAACGATACTGCGCCTTGCGGACCATCGCCGATCCGAAGCCGAGCAAGAGGAAGGTGGGCTAGAACTGACGCCGCTCGATCCAAGAAACGAAGCGCATTCACGTCCACTGCCTGGTTTGGAGCCAGACAATCTACTGTCAATCCTGGCGCTGCTAGGACTTCTTGACGCACTCGAAACCGGCCGCCCCGACTGGCGGCCGCGCATCTCGTGGATGGGGCCGCCATGGACGGCGCAACTTCATCTGGCGCAGGCCGCGAAAGACATGGAAATAGCGCAGGCAGCGGATGACGGCGTCGCCCGTATCGTTAATCGCTTCGATATTGATAACCGAAAAAACGTCGACTTCACGCCTGAGGAGTATCGTCGCTATGCCACGACAGCGCGTACTGACACAGTAAGAGCGGCTCTTGCTGCGGCAATGACCGCTGAGTGGCCGCGGAAAAAAGACGGGGGACTCGCGGTTGCCCCTCTGGTCATGATGTTTGGACAAGGACATCAGAACTTTCTTGAACGGCTGATTGACGTCCCGAGCGGCAAACTGCCGAATCGTTTGCGCAAGCTTAAGTCTCCGCCCAACATGTGCGAACCGGCTAAAATCGCCGAGGCGTTATTCCAGCCTTGGCGGCGGGACGATGATGCCGATGGGTTCCGTTGGGATCCGGAGGATGATCAGCGTTATGCACTTCGGTACGGCGATCCGAGCCGGGCAGGTGCGGCGTTAACGGTGATTGGCGCCAACCGCTTGGCCGCGATTGGGTTTCTTTCATTTGCGAGAGTACCCGCTGAGCGCCAGATTAAGGCGGTCGGAGCGATCCGCGAAAATCGCGAATGGGTTTTTGTCTGGCCGATTTGGCTTCCAACGCTCTCTCGCGCGGGCATACAGGCGTTGCTGAATCATCCAGCTTTGTTACAAGCGGATCGCCACGAATTGCGGCTCCTCGGCGTCGCTGAAATTTTTCGTGCGCGCCGTGTCGCGAACGGCAAATTCATGAACGTGACGCGGGCGACCCCGATGGAGGCTCAAAGCATTCAGCCTGCCAGTACAATCACTCTTTCAAGTTAAAACGTTTCAATCCTCATGCTCAAATCGGCGGCGCGGACGGTGTGGGTCAGTTCGCCGACAGAGATTAGATCGATGGCGGTGCGGGCGATACCGCCGATGTGCCGATGAGGCGTGACCAAAACGTCAATAGGGCAGTTCGCTCATTCGAGCGCGGTATGCCTGCCTTTGCCAGTGGCGCCGGTGTCCCTGCCGGTGATGTTTTCATTACGTCGCGCTCGCGCCAATCGCGGGCACAGCGGCCCGCGCCCCTGGGGGCGGCGTCGATGGCCGCGCTCGTCTGAGCGCGGAGGGGATGGACTGGCGGATGTTGTCGAGTTGTGTTATCGAGCAGGACGATGTCGGCGCCGGCTGCGATTGTTTGTTCAAGCTGGGCGTGGGTTTCGCATTCCGTGCCGGACGTTCTTCTCGTGCAAGGAATCCGGCGACGTCTGCTTCAGCGGAAACCCCGCTCGATCAGCCGGGGCTGCTCCCCCTTATTTTCCACGCCGGACCTCGGTAGGGGCGGTTCGCGAACCGCCCATCGCGCGCCTGAAGCAGGCGCGCTGACAAAGGACCCTCTCTTCGGCGCCGCCGCGGCGCCCTTCTCCCCCGGTCCGGGGGAGAAAATTAAGGCAAAATGTAGAAACTCCAGGGGCGGTTCACGAACCGCCCCTACGTCCGGATTATCGATTAGGATTATCGCGTGAACGTGATTCGGCATGACAGTCCATTCGTCCAGATCCAAATAGGCATACCGATGCTTCAGCCATTTCAGGGACAACGCGGCCGCCAGCCCGTATCTGTTCATCAGCATCGCGCCATCCGCAATCGCGCCTAACCAACACTCGCGATTACTGACGCAGACAGTCACGCAATAGGCGCCGCTGTGGGAATAGTCATAGTCCCTCAGCCTGATTGACCGGCGCTTTGGCCGCCCCGATGGTTTCTCAGACCCCGTCGCGCGACCACCAGGAGCATTCTCAACAGGCGGGACTCAAGGTCAGGAAGTTCTAACCTCGATAGTTTTGTTGCTACCCAACCCTGAACGTCACCAGTGCGTCCGCGATTAGCTGGCCCGATTGGTCGGTTACTTCGACGCTCAGATTGACGATGCGGCGGCCGCGTTTGCGCACCTTGGCGGTGGCAATCAGGTCGCTGTGTACACCGGCGTTGAGGTAGTTGATGCTCATCGCGATGGTCGCGCTCTGCTGCAATCCCGGCGTGGTCCATACCGCGGTCACCGCCGCGGTGTCGATCAGCGAGGCGATCGCGCCGCCATGGATTGGAGCCTGCGGACCGCCCTCGTTGAGCAGGTTCAGCCGGAACGGCATCCGCACGCGCGCCTCATCATTGCCGGCGCTTTCGATCTTGAGTCCCAGCAGCGCCGAGAACGGCGCGCGCTCGATTGAAGTCAGGTCGAACTGATCGGCCATCGGAAATTAGCTCCGAGTTCGCGGCGCGGCCCGCCAGCTCGAGCGCGATGGTGACCGCCGCGGCGGCATTGTCGGCGCGATGCAGGCCGTCGAGTTGCGGCCATGCTGCGAGCGCGACCAGCGGACGCCCGAGCTTGAGTGCAAAGCCGATCTCGGCCAGCGTGCCGCCCTCTCCGGCCAGCGCGATGACGGCGTCGGCGCTGGCGACCACGATCACGTTGCGCGCCTCGCCCATCCCGGTGGCGATCGCAAATTCGATGGCAGGATTGGCGCAATCGCGGTCGTAGCCCGGCAGGATTCCGATGGTCCGGCCGCCGCGCTCGCGCGCGCCGCGCGCCGCCGCCTCCATCACCCCACCGCGCCCGCCGCAGATCAGGGTTGCGCCGCGCGCGGCGATTTCACGGCCGGCCTGGAGGGCGAGTTGGAGCACCTCGGGAGGTGCGTCGCCGGCGCCGATCACCGCGATGGCCGGGGCGCGGGTCATTGCTGGATTCCCAGCGCGGCGGGCAAATCCGCCAGGGTTTCGACGATTATATCGGGCGGATCGACGCCGGGCGGCAGTTCGGTGCGGCCGTGGGATAGCCAGGCGATCGGAATTCCGGCGCGCTGCGCGCCCAGAACATCTTCCAGCGGAGTGTCGCCGACGAACAAGACCTCCTCGGGCCGCAGCTTCATCGCGCCCAGCAGATGGTGGAAGATGGCCGGGTTGGGTTTGCGCAGCGCCAGGTCGGCCGAAATTATGATCAGCTCGAACAGGTCGCCGACCCCGCTGTCGGAGACGATTTCGCGTCCGGTTTGCGAATCGTCGAAATTGGACAGCAGCGCCATCCGATAATGTCTGGCCATGCGGCGCACCGCGTCGGCGTTGGCGGCGGGCGTCGACGTGACCCGGCGTACCGCCCGCATGTGGGTGCGGCGCATCGTTTCAGCCAGTCCGGCCAATTCCAACTGCGTGGGCAACTCGATCCGGTTGAGCGTGCGGTGGAACCGCTCAAGGCAGGTTACCTCGATACCATGGCGTTCGCGTTCGTCCGCGATCTCCATCGTCACGGCGTAGTAGTGATCGATGTAAGCCTGGTCGTGATTCCAGCCCTCGAAGGCCTCACGCAGATGCGGCAGCAGCAGCGGGATGGTGCTGCTTATCTCCTTGCCGCGAAAATTATATGAGGGCAGCCCGGACGGGTCCCATTTGACCAGGGTGTTGAAAAGATCGATCGCGACAGCTTTGAAGCGGGAATCAGCCATTTCACCTCAGACGGTCAAAGCGGCGGCGGTGGCGAGCAACGCCAGCAGGTCCAGCACCATCACCACGCCATTAAGTTGAACCGAGAGCCGATGCAGCGTATCGAACTCGGCCTTGCGGGCAGGGTCGGGAGTGGCCTCTTCAGAGACGCTGCGGACGGTCTCAATCTTCGGACGCACCACCGCCCCGGCATAAACGGTGAGCGCGAGCGCGCCGGCCAGCAGCACCGCGGCGCAGACCCACCATGCGCGGCCACGTCCGGCGGTGGCGAAGTAAATGGCGAGTACGAGGGTAATCGCGCCGGTGACGTAGCCGATAATATAATAGATAGGGAAAGATCGCGCTCACTACCTTGCCGGCGTCGGCCACCGGCAACCGCGAGAACAGCATCCCGGTGAAGAGCACAAATGAGATCATTCCGCCGAGCCAGCAAACCAGCGCCAGCAGGTAAAGGAACAGCGCCACCATGAAAAGACCCTCCAGATTAAGCGCGATTGGTTAGTTCAGGTAGACCTTGCGGGTTCCCACCAGTGGGCGCCGGGTGCCGAAGCCCTCGTCGATCGGATGCCAGGCGACAATCCGAGGTTCGCCATATTGCCAGCAAAGAAAGACCGTTTCGCCATTCACCTCGCCGGGGAAATCGACCAGGCCGAGATCGATATCTTTAAGGAACGCACCGAGTTCCTGGATCTGTTCGGCGGCCTTGGACATCTCGCGCATCACCGCGCGGATGACGGGGTCGGAGCGCGACAGCGCCTCGAGGTCCGCCTGCGAGCCGGCCTGGGCGGCGCGCTCGCGGGCCTGTTTGGCACTGGCGTGCAACTTGCGCACCAATGCTTCAAGCCGGGGAATCAGTTCGTTGGCCTCTTCCGGCGTAAATAGCTTAGCGAATTGGTTTGCCAAGTCTTCCTCGCATGTAGCGCACACCAACTACTATGGTTAGATTGACCTTACAAGTTCGTGCCCGGCACCTCCACAATACCCCTGAGGACCGGGGGCAGTGAACAGATCCTGGCGGCAAGAGGCCGCATAATGAGGTTGATTCTAAGACATGATTGATAAACCTGATCCAGCGGGCAAGGGCGAAAAAGGATTCGAAATCGAGGAAGACGTTACCGGTATCGAGATTCCTTCTTCCCTGCCGGTGCTGACGTTGCGGGGACTGGTAATTTTTCCCGGGCAGATCCATCCGTTTTTGGTTTCGCGCGCCGCTTCGCTCAAGTTGATCGAGGATTTACCTGGCCCCAAAAGCATCATCGCGCTAACGACTCAGAAAAATCCCGAAGAAGAGAACCCGCAACCCGAGGGAGTGTTTACGCGGGGCACCGCCGTCCGCATCTTAAAGATGCTAAAGTACCCTGACCATAGCGTGCGCGTGCTGGTCCAGGGATTGACCCGGGTTGAACTGCTCGAATTCGTCCAGCGCGAACCCTACTTCGTAGCGCGCGTCGGGCGCCTTGCTGACCAGGAGGAGTCAAGCCAGGAAGTTGACGTCTTGCAGGCCCATGTGGCCAGCCAATTCTCCAAGTTTGTCTCCCTGGTGCCGTATTTACCCGATGAACTCCAGGTCATGGCGATGAACATCCGCGAACCGGGACGGCTTGCCGACCTGGTCGCGTCATACCTGAAGATCGCGATCGAGGAAGAGCAGGAGTTGCTCTCGACCCTGGAGGTACGGGTGCGCCTGGAAAAGCTCAGCTCGATTCTGAATCGTGAGCTCGAGTTGCTCGAATTGGGCCATAAGATTCAGGGACAGGTGCAGACCGAGCTCAACAAAAATCAACGTGAGTTCTACCTGCGCCAGCAACTTAAGGCGATTCAGAAGGAGCTCGGGGAAGGCGATCCGCGTTCGGCGGAAATCGACGACCTGCAACAGAAGGTGGAAGCGGCCAACATGCCCGAGGCGGCGCGCAAAGCGGCCGACAAGGAGATGGAGCGGCTGCGGATGATTCCCCCGGAGTCAGCCGAGCACACGGTCGTGCGCACTTATCTGGACTGGTTGGTGAGCATGCCGTGGGCGGTATCCACCGACGACAACCTGGATATCAAGCATGCGCGGGCGATTCTGGACGAGGACCATTACGACCTGGAGAAGATCAAAGAGCGCATCCTGGAGTTTCTCGCGGTGCGCAAACTGAAGAAAACCACCAAGGGTCCGATCTTGTGCTTCGTCGGTCCTCCGGGGACCGGTAAGACCTCGTTAGGGCGTTCGATCGCGCGCGCGATGGGACGCAAATTCCAACGTTTGTCGCTGGGCGGCATTCGCGACGAGGCGGAAATCCGCGGCCATCGCCGGACCTATATCGGCTCGTTGCCGGGGCGCATCGTCCAGGGACTGCGCAACGCGGGGTCGAACAACCCGCTGTTCATCCTGGACGAGGTTGACAAGCTGGGGACCGATTTCCGCGGCGATCCGGCCTCCGCGCTGCTGGAAGTGCTCGATCCGGAGCAGAACAACACTTTCGTGGACCATTACCTGGACGTTCCGGTCGATTTGTCCAACGTGCTGTTTCTGACCACCGCCAACATGCTCGATCCGATTCCGCACGCGCTCCGCGATCGCATGGAGATCCTGGAACTGCCGGGCTATACGGACGAAGAGAAGGTCCAAATCGCGTTGCGCCATCTGGTGCCCAAGCAGCTCAACGAGAACGGGCTGGCGGAGTACAAGGTCGATTTCCCGCCCGACACCTTGATGGACATCATCCGCAACTACACCCGTGAAGCGGGGTTGCGTAATCTGGAGCGCGAAATCGGGCGTATCTGCCGCAAAGTCGCGCGGGCGCTGACCGAAGGCGAGGCAGTCCCCGAACGCATCGATCCGGCGGCCCTGGACCGTTATCTCGGTGCGCCGAAATTCTTCTCTGAGGTGGCCGAGCGCACCCAGGAGCCGGGGGTGGCGACCGGGATGGTGTGGACGCCCAACGGCGGCGACATCCTGTTTATCGAGAGCACCCGGATGGCCGGTCAGAAGGGACTGACGTTGACCGGCAGCTTGGGCGACGTGATGAAGGAGTCGGCCCAGGCGGCGTTGTCCTATATCCGCTCGCGCGCCGATCGGCTGGGAATCGCGCCCGATTTCTTCGATAAGGCTGACATCCACGTTCACGTCCCCGCGGGCGGGATCCCCAAGGATGGTCCGTCGGGTGGGGTGACGATAGCGGCGTCGCTGGCGTCGCTGCTGACCGGGCGTCCGGTGCGGTCGGACGTGGCGATGACCGGGGAGATCACCTTGCGCGGTAAGGTGCTGCCGGTGGGTGGAGTCAAGGAGAAGGTGCTGGCCGCCCGCCGGGCCGGGATTCACACGGTCATTTTGCCCCATCGCAACGAGCGCGACCTCGACGATATCGCGCCCGAGGTGCGCCAGGAGCTGGAGTTTGTGTTCGTCGACACCGTCGACGAGGTGCTGTCCAACGCCCTGCGCGACGCCACCATCGCGCAGCCGGCCGCCCATGAGGGTCAACGTCCGGTCGGTGAGCGGACCGTGCTCAACTAAAGCCATTCTGCTTCCCCTCTCCCGGGCTCGATCGCCGGGAGAGGGGAGTTCGACCTCGAGAGCTCAAAGACTCCCGCTCAGCTCGTGCCCTCCCTTTCAAGTCATCGTTCCCCGGCGTATGTTCACAACCTGAGGATGGTGCGCGGATGCGATGTTTGCTCTGATCGACAACTCTAACGTCGCCCGGCCTGTGCTAAGCGGGGCGGGTTTGGGACGCCTCCCGGCGCAGTGCTGCGCGCGCGTCTGAGCCGCATCTTCCCGAAAATTTCCGACGCCATGAAAGTTGCAGTGGTCGCAGCCGAGATGACCCCCTACGCCAAGTCCGGCGGACTGGCCGATGTTATCGGGGCGCTCCCGGTGGAACTGGAAGGATGCGGTGCGCGGGTGTGTGTGGTAATGCCGGGCTACAAGACCGCATTGGAGTCGTTAGCCACCGAGGCGGTTGGCGACGAATACAGCGTGATGGTGGGAGCTGACCGCCAGCGCTTCCGCGTGCGCTCGGGAATCGGCGCGGGCGGCGTGCCGATCTTCTTCATCATGCACGAAGGCTACTTCGGCCGTGACGGTATTTACGGCGAGGGCGGGCGGGATTATCCGGACGCGTCCCGGCGCTATATCTTCTTCGGGAAGGCGGCGGCGCAGGCGCTGTTCGAGCTGATCAAGCCTGATCTGGTGCATGCCCACGACTGGCACAGCGCGGTGCTGCCGATTGTGATGCGTGCGGATCCGGCGCTGCGCGCGGCCTTCGCGCCGGCGGCCGTGCTGTTTACGATCCATAACCTGGCCTTTCAGGGTATCCTGCCGGCCGGTCAATTCGACCTGCTCAATATCGATCGCTCTTACATGAGCATGGAGTTCCTGGAGTTTTTCGGACAGGTTAATCTGATGAAGGGCGCCATTATCCTGGCCGACGCCGTCTCTACGGTCAGTCCCACCTATGCCAAAGAGGTGAGCACTGACCCCCAGTTCGGCTTTGGTTTGGAGGAGGTATTACGCGCCAAGGGGGAGCGCTTTACAGGCATTCTCAACGGCGCCGATTATAACGAGTGGAACCCGGCCATCGACAGCCATATCGCCGCCCGCTACACGCCCGCCGATCAAAGCGGCAAAGCGACTTGCGCCAGGGCGTTGCGCGAGCGTCTGGGACTGCCGGTGAACTCGCCGCGGGCGCTGGTCGGGATGGTGTCGCGGATGACGGCACAAAAAGGCTTCGACCTGCTGGCCCAAACCTTGGATGAACTGCTGGCGCTGGATCTCGATTTGGCGATCCTCGGCAACGGTGAGCCGGAAATCGAAGCGCGCTTTGCGCAATTGGAACGGGCGCATCCGGATCGGATGCGGCTTACGACCGCGTTTGACAATGACCTGGCCCATCAGATCCAGGCCGGATGCGATATGTTTCTGATGCCGTCGCGGTTCGAGCCCTGCGGGCTGACCCAGATGTATGCGCTGAAGTACGGCACGGTTCCGGTGGTGCGCGCCACCGGAGGACTGGCCGATACGGTGACCGAATTCGATCCCGCAAGCGGCTCCGGCAATGGCTTCGTATTCGTCCGCTATGAAGGGCCGGACTTGATTGCGGCGATGCGGCGCGCGCTGCGGCTATTCGAGGATCGGGCGGCCTGGCGGCGGCTGATGGCGAATGGTTTTGCCGCGGACTTTTCCTGGGCCATCACGGCCATGCACTATATGAACTTGTTCGACCGTTTGATCGCAACCAAAGCGCGGAGCGCACGGTGAAGACTGGCCGCTCAGAACCGGAAACCCTGGCTTACGCTGACGGCTCGTGCCTGGGGAATCCAGGGCCGGGCGGATGGGGCGTCGTGATCGTGGATCCCAACGGATCGCAACGCGAATATTGCGGCGGCGATCCGCACACCACCAACAATCGCATGGAGCTGACCGCGGCGATCGAGGCGTTGCGGCGGTTTCCCGCGGGCGTCAGGGTGGTGTTGCGCAGCGACAGCCAGTATCTGGTCAAGTCGATCAATTTTGGCTGGAAGCGCAATGCCAACGTCGATTTGTGGAAGGACCTCGACGTCGAGATCGCGCGGCGCAAAGTCAAGTTCGAATGGGTGCGGGGCCATAGCTCCGACGCGCTCAATAATCGCGCCGACCGCCTGGCGCTGGAAGCGGCCAAAACGGCGGCCGACGCCTCCCGCGCTTTGTCACGACATTCCAGCGTCCCAGCCAGCCTGACCCCGATCCGCCCGCCGCAGCCGATCGCGCTGCGACCGGTGGCTTCGGCCCCCGCGGATCTCTCACCGCGGGAAGCGGCGACCTTCAATGCACTGCAGCCGTTACTGAACGAGGGCGAAGTGGTGCGGCGATGCGCCTGCTGCGGCGGCAAGTTCGTGGCTCCCGAACGCTACAAGGATTGCTACTGCGCGCTGATCGCGTGCCAGTTGGAGCGCCGTTCCCGCCCCAGTTCGGCGTGAGCACGAACAGCAGTCGCCGGCTGGTAGGGTCAGTTTGAATCCTGTCGGGCAGCGGAAAAAGAATTTCCGCCGCCTGCCAAAGACCGGCAGCTTAGATGTGGGAGGCGTTTTGGTTCTGGGCCTCGACCTCTGGCGAAATAGTTTCTTCGATAGGAGTAAAGGGGAAGTCGTCAAAGTCCACCGCCAGTCCTACCATAAGGTCGCTTATGGAATCGAGCGTCAGGTTACTAGCCGTGCTAAACCAACGAGTAATTTGAGTGCGAGTCCGGTGAATACGGTTGGCCAGGTCCGATTGCTTCAGGCCGCGCTGCTCGGCACGTTTTACGAATGCTTCGATGATTACGGAGTGCAGCCTGTTTCTCAAACGTTCGCGGAAGTAAACCAGTTTGTCTTCTGGAATTGGCGTCCATTCAAGGATTTCCGAGAGGAAAGACATTTGCTCCTGAGATGTAGTCACTGACTTTGCTCCCATAAATTGGCGAATAGCCGTCAAAGCAATTCTGCCACGCTTGTTGACATCTAACGATCTCGGTTGCGTAGTCGCAGTGTGCCCGATCGGCGGGTCCAGTGAGCGCCACAAAGATGTCCGCCTGAGCAAATCTACCGAACACTCGTAGCTGTGGCTTTTGTCGAATCTTGAACTCCCATACCTCTTCACCTTTAGGGCTAAGACGTTTCAGGTCGGAACTCTTAATATGCCGCTCGAAGGCCACCGCAATTCCGCGGCCGGAAATGAACTTGTCGAACACAGCTTGTAGCCTGCGCCGGTCCTGATTTGTGCTTGCGGACGCTGACGCTTGCCTGAGAAACTTATCGATGTCGGATGAAACATAGACCGCTCGCTTTATTGGCGTTCGCCAATCAAGCGGTTCTACTCGAAAGAGCAGTCCTTGATCGCAGAGCCGCTTAATCTCGTCTGCAGGTAACATATAAGTTAACAGTAACGGCGACGTTTAATCAAGGGCTGAATGGAGAGAAGTATTGCTAAAATGACTCAGCGCTCGATCGAAAGGCGTTTTCAAATCCTCCAAATGATCGTCGAAGGTGTTTCCATTCCTACTATTTTCCGCATGACTAACGGGTTTAAGAACCCGATTGTCAAGCTTCTGGCTGATGCGGGGCAGGGGTGCTCTGAGTAACCAAGACAGGTTCTGCACAACCTGCCCTGCAAGCTGAGGCAGGCCGATGAGATTCGGAGTCTCCGTTAAGTTCTGGCCGCCCCCCTCTTACCCAGGCTGACCGACGGACGACGGTCGACGCGCGACCTTTACTTGCCGCGACTTCAGGTTGCGGGCGCGTTTCTACCGGGAGTATCATAAACCATAGGGGAACCGGTTTTCCGGTTTCAGGGGTACTTTAAGGGGGGCGCGCCTGTTTCTGTGGCAGAGCGTGGCGTTTTCTTCCAGCTGGCTTAGGCTTTTCAAGACAATTTACTGCAGTTTATTGAGCATTCGCATTTTGCCGGAGCAGGGCTTGGTCTCAGGCAAACAAAATACGCAAGTTTTGCTGGGGTTGGGGCTGGACCGAAAATTGCGTACCTAACAGGGCGGCGGCTCGCGGATTGGTGCGGGTGCCAAGGAGTTGCCTTATGAGCTTCGTGTTGGCGGGCTTCTGTGCGGTGAATTGCTGGGTGATTCCGAAACTGTGGGCGCCGTTGCTGATGCTGCGCGTGACGGTCCCGCACCCGCCCCGCGGCGGCGCGAAGGTGGTTCGGATGGGCCCGATTGCGCGGACCGCCTTCAGACCGGCCGCGCAATCCCGCCTGCTGCTCGCCGCCTGACATGGACAGGCGCCCGCGCGGTGGCGCGGCCCGATCCAGCGCTTGGGTCTTGCGTCGCCTCAATCCCGGCCTTTGACTTACGTCTCAGGCGCCCACAATAACTACAAATCCAGCCTTCGGCAGCCATCATACACTCAGCCAACGAATGCAGCGCTAAATTATCGCCCAGCGCTTGGTGCGCAAAAACTTGGCTATTGCGGCGAATCCATCAGGTTTTACGACGTGAAAATTGTCATGCGGTAGCGGCTAATCCACACCCCGGCGGCGGCATTGTGGAATCATCGCCGCCTCAGCGCGGCGCCGTAGTGGAATCGCGGCTTCGATCTGCGCCAGACTGCGATGGCATAAAACCTGTAGCCGGGGCAATGGCGCGTGCGCAAACCTTCAGTTCTGTCATCGATTTCCAATACCGCAAAATCCAAGGCGCCGCGCCGCGTGCCTTCGGTCCGTCCAGCGGCAGGAGCATCGGGTGTCCCGGCTATCGATGCGCGGCCGTTTCCCGAACCTACTGTCCTGCATGGCTTTTTCGAAGGCGAGCGTTTGCTGCTGTGGGCCGAAACGCGGCCGGAACTGGCCGTGTCCGGATTGCCCGCCCGCCGCAAGCTGAGCGGTGACGGGGCCGCGCGGTCGCCTTACGATCCGGGCGGCAGAAGCCTGGTCGCCGCGCTGGAGCACAGCGGAATTGCAAGGGCGGATTTGCGCGTCGAGCCCGCCCTGGTATGGCTGCCATCGCTCGACGGCGGTCCGCTTGCGTCGAGCGGACTGGTTGCCGAGCCGCCCGCCGACCCGGATCGCGCCGCGCTGCTGCCCTGGATGGTGGACGCAGTCGCGCCGGCGTGGCCGGCGGCAATCGAGCTGCTCTGCGTATGCGCCGGCCGCCGCACGTTGGCCGCCGGCGTGATCATCGGCGATGACCTCGCCTATTGGGTTGCGGCGATGCGGCTGGCGGCGGCGATCGTCGCGCGTCAGCACGTTCTCCCCGACCTCGTGGAGGAACACGGCGCTCTGCTCGCGCGGTGGCGTCCCGCGCCGACCTATGCCGGTGTGCAGTCGATCGCGCAACTGGCGGCGGCAATGCCCGAAGTCTGCCGTGCGGCCGGCCGCGCTGAGAGTCCGCCCGACGCGCCGCCAACCGCGGTACTGTCGGGGTTCATCGAGCGCGCCGTCGATCAGTTGGCCCGCGCTAATCAATCGGGCCGGCACGCGGCGTTTGACAGTATCGACGCGCAATGGCTCCACGCCCTGGACAGTTCCGATCCGGTGCTGCACGGCGAACGCGCGGCGCTCGATCAGTTCCGCCAACGGGCGCGGACGTGGTGGCGGCCAGTGGCGATCGCCGCCGCCAGTCCGTTCCGGCTGTGTCTGCGTCTGGAAGAACCCGAAGCGGTCGTCAGCGATACCTCTGCGCGGGTGTTGTACGACAGCGCCCAGGAACAGCGCCCGTGGTGGCTGCGTTATCTGCTCCAGTCCCATGATGATCCGAGCCTGTTGGTGCCGGCTTCCAAGGCGTGGTCGGCCCGCGGCCGTGAAGCGCAGCCGTTTAAGCGCGGCGGCTTCGACGTGCGGGAGTTCATGCTGCAATCGATGGCCCAGGCCGCGCGGATCTGTCCGCCGATTCAAGACAGCCTGCGCGGCGGTATCCCTGACGCTCACGAACTCGACGCCGATGGGGCGGCGCGATTTCTGACCGAACAGGCGGGAGCCCTGGAGCAGGCGGGCTTCGGAATCGTGCTGCCGGCGTCGTGGTCGAGCAAAGGCACCAAGCTGCGGCTGACTACGCGCGCAAAAGTAAAGTCGCCGTCGATGACGTCGGGCGCCGGCCTCACACTGGCCGATCTGGTCGAGGTCAATTGGGAAGCGGCAATCGGAGACCAGCCGCTGTCGCCGGAAGAGTTGCGGGCGCTGGCCCGGCTCAAAACGCCGCTGGTCAAGATGCGCGGCCAATGGGTGCTGCTCAACGCGCAGGAAATCCGCGAAGCCATTGCCCGGATGCAGCGCGGGGCGCACAAGATTACCGCGCGCGAGGCGATCGCGATTGCGCTGGGCGACGCGGAGAGCGGCGGGGTCGAGGATGGATCGGTTGCCGTCGAGGGCTGGCTGGACGAACTGCTCCAGCGGCTTGCGCATCGTGAGCAGATCGAGGAACTGACGCCACCGCCGGGCTTTTCGGGCAACCTGCGCCCCTACCAGCAGCGTGGATATTCATGGTTAAGCTTCCTGCGCCGATGGGGCCTGGGAGCGTGTCTGGCCGACGACATGGGGCTGGGCAAAACCATTCAGACTCTGGCCCATATCCAGCACGATCGGGAAGGGGACGCGGCGGGCCCGGTGTTGCTGGTCTGTCCCACCTCGGTGATTTCCAACTGGCAGCATGAGGCGGCCCGTTTCACTCCCGGCCTGCGCGTGCTGGTGCATCATGGCAGCGATCGGGCCAAGGGCGACGGGGTGCCCGATAGCTTTGTGGCCCACGATATCGTGCTGACCAGCTACAGCCTGCTGCAACGCGACGCCGCCGCGCTGGCGCGCGTCGCGTGGGCCGGAATCGTTTTGGACGAAGCCCAGAACATCAAGAATCCGGAGAGCAAACAGGCCCGCGCCGCGCGCACTGCTCAAGAGCGACTACCGCATCGCGCTGACCGGAACCCCGGTTGAGAACCATGTCGGCGATCTATGGTCGCTGATGGAGTTTCTCAACCCCGGGCTGCTCAGCAATCGGGCCGAGTTCAAACGCCGCTTCCTGGTGCCGATCCAGGCTTCCAACGATCAGAAAGCCGCGCAGCGGCTTAAGTCGCTGACCGGACCGTTTGTCCTGCGCCGGCTCAAGACCGACAAGACGGTAATCGCGGACCTGCCCGAGAAGCTGGAGATGACGGTCTACTGCACGCTGACCCCTGAGCAGGCCTCGCTTTACGCAGCCGTGGTGGCGGAGGCGATGCCGGAGCTGGAGAGCGCGGAGGGGATTCATCGCAAGGGCCTGGTGCTGGCCACCCTCTCGCGGCTCAAACAGGTGTGTAATCATCCGGCGCAGTTTCTGGGCGACAACTCGGCAATCGCGGGCCGTTCGGGGAAGCTCACCCGGCTGGTCGAGATGATCGAAGAGGTGATCGAGAGCGGCGAGCGCGCGCTGATCTTCTCCCAATTCGCCGAGATGGGCGGCATCATCCGGCGCCATCTTGAGGCGCTATTCGGGCGCGAGGTGCTGTTCCTGCATGGCGGCGTGCCCAAGCTCAAACGCGATCAGATGGTCGAGCGATTTCAGGCGCAAGGGCCGGGACCGGCGGTCTTTGTGCTCTCGCTCAAGGCTGGAGGTACGGGGCTTAATTTGACCGCGGCTAGCCACGTCTTTCATTTCGATCGATGGTGGAATCCGGCGGTCGAAAACCAGGCCACCGACCGCGCCTTCAGAATCGGCCAGCATCGGCGGGTGCTGGTGCATAAATTCCTGTGCGCCGGGACCTTGGAAGAGAAGATCGACGCGATCATCGAAAAGAAAAAAGCGCTGGCGGAATCGGTGGTCGGCAGCGGTGAGGATTGGCTGGGGAAGCTTTCAACCACCCAATTGCGCGAGCTGTTCGCGTTGCGCGCCGACGCGGTGGCGCAATGATGAATCGCGCCGGGCCGCGGATAGGGGAGGTTTAGGCCGATGGCATGGGAGCCGCGGGATGATGACGGCGACGACGGTTACCGGCGATACTTTCCGCCCTCACGCCCGCTGCCGGCCAAGGGTGGAATCAAGGCGCGCAGCCAGCGTGGCGCATTTGCCGCCAAGTGGTGGGGGCAGCGATGGATCGCGGCGCTGGAAGCGTTCGGCCTGGGAACGCGGCTGACCCGCGGCCGCTCCTACGCCAGAAAGGGCCAGGTGATCGAGCTCGAGATTGCGCCGGGCGTCGTCAGCGCCACCGTTCAGGGCTCGCGGGCCAATCCCTATGCGGTGAGGATTGCACTGCAACAGATCGACCGCGCGCAGCGCCGCAAGCTCGGCGATGCGCTGGGCGCCGATATCGCAACCGCGGCCAGGATGATCGGCGGAGAACTGCCGCCCGAAGTCGAACAATGCTTCGCGCAGGCCGGCGCGCCGCTGTTTCCGCAGGTCCGCAACGATCTGCTCACCCGCTGCTCGTGTCCGGATTCCTCCAACCCGTGCAAACATATTGCCGCAGTTTATTACATCCTGGCGGAGGAATTCGATCGCGATCCGTTTCTGCTGCTGGCGTTGCGCGGAGTCAGCCGCGACCAATTCGTGGCGCTGCTGGGCGACCGCTCCGGCGCTCCATCTCCAGCCCCCGGCGTCGCCGCCGCCCCCGCGGCCGCCGCGGCGCAGCCTTTGAGCGCCGACCCGCGGCGTTACTGGCGCGGGGGGCAGATCCCCGATCAGCGCTATGGCGAGGCCGCGCCGGGCGATGAAGCCGCGCCCATCGCGCGGCGCCTGGGAGCGTTTCCCTTCTGGCGTGGCGAGATCGATTTCCTCGAAGAGATCGGACGCCTGTCGCGCGCCGCCGCCGCGCGCGCGATCACGGTATTGACCGCGGCCGCGAATCAGAGCCTCCCGCCGGAAGATCAGCGTTAGCCGACGGGCGCGTCGTTCACGCCGCGATCGCAAAATAACCTTCGTTTGGGCGTAAATTAAAGCTTCCTTCAGCGACTCCGCCGCTTCGCGATCGGACGTCCAATGAGATCTATGCCCCTGGCATCGAATTATCCTGACCGCCAGGAAGGCTTGGCTCCTACTTTCATTTACATAGAATTAGCTGTCTAATCCTTGACCAGACAGGCAAGAGACGTTTATAAACAGTCGGGCCTTATTAAAGACTGGCAGGATAAAAGGCCGAGACAATTGGGAGATAAGCGCCAATGAAGGAAAAGAACAGGTCGAGAAGTGCGAAAGGTCCGGGCCTCCTTGCCGCCGCATTGGCGCTGGGAGTCCTGGGGTTGGCTGGCGCGGCGAGCGCTTTGGTGGCCAGCCGTCCGATTGCGGCCCGCGCGCTGGTCAAGCCAGTGCCTGACTACGTAACCCCGGTGGCCGCCGGCGATACGATCGCCGACCGCGTGCTGGGCCAGTTCGATTTCTTTCACAACACCCTCAATTTCGTCGACGCCGAAAGCCTGGCAACCAATGGCGCCAACTCCTTTGCCGGGGTGGTCGTCGATACCAGCTCAATCCCGAATCGGATTTACGTGGCCGACCAAATCAACAACCGGGTGCTGGGATGGGCCAGTGTGGCGGCGCTGACCAATAATCGTCCGGCCGATATTGAGATTGGTCAGCCTGATTTCTTCACCACCACCTGCCTGGCCACGCCCAGCGCCGCGTCGCTGTGCACGCCGGCCGGGGTCGCGGTGGATGGCTTGGGCAACCTTTACGTGGCGGACAGCGGCAATAACCGGGTGCTGGAGTACAATTCTCCGCTGGCCGCCAATGGCGTTCCCGGCAGCGGCGATAAAATCGCCGATGCCGTTTACGGCCAATCCGACAATTACACCACCAAGCTATGCAATCTGGGCGCCCCGGTGGGTGTGACCAACCAGTTTGGCCTGTGCGGCCCGCAGGGAGTCGCACTTGACGCCATGGGCAATCTCTATGTCGCGGACAACAAGAACAACCGCGTCCTGGAGTATAACTTTCCTTCAATCAACACTATCGCGACACGGGTGTTCGGGCAGGGTGGCAGCTTCACCACGACCACCGCCAACAAGGGCGGGGTGAGCGCGAACAGCCTGTCGGGGCCGGCCGGTATCGCCTTTGACAGCGTCAGTAATCTGTGGGTCGCGGATTCCAACAACAACCGCGTGCTCGAATACAACACCCCCCTGACCAACGCCACCGCCAACAAAGTCGTGGGCCAGGCCGCCTTCAATGCCAACGCCGCGGCGACGCCGCCCACGCAAACCTCCTTGAACCACCCGGTAAGCGTGGACCTCGATAGCGGCAATGACCTCTACGTGGCCGACCAGAACAATTACCGGGTGTTGGAATATAACAACGCTGTGGCGGCGACCGGTGCCTTGGCGAGCCGCGTTTTCGGACAGGGGGGTTTGTTCACCACCAAGACCCCCAACTTCGGTGGTCTGGGGGCCAACGGGCTTAACCTTCCCAGCGCCGTGGCGGTGGACGGCGGCAACAACCTGTTCGTGAAGGACAGCTTCAACAACCGCGTCCTGAAATACAACGGACCGCTGTCCAACCAGGTGGCTGACCTGGTCCTGGGCCAGCCGGACTTTACCCATAACGCGGCCAACGAGGTTGACGGTGGCGCGTTCCTGGGACCCAACGGCGTTGCGATTGACACCAGCGTGAACCCGCCGCGCCTGTGGGTGGCCGATACGCTCAACAATCGCGTGCTGGGCTACAATAACGCGGCGGCATTCCTGAACGGTGCGCAAGCCAATGTTGTGCTTGGGCAGAAGGATTTTACCGGGGTGAACGAAGACGGCGGTGGCGCCACGCCGGCCTCGGGGTTCGACGAACCCTACGGCGTAGCGGTTGACAAGCTGGGCCATCTGTACGTCCTGGACAGCGCCCACGACCGGGTACTGGGCTACAAACTACCCATCACGGTCAACGGCCAGGCGCCGAACATGGTATTTGGCGAACCTGATTTCGTCACGGCTTCGTGTAATTTCGCCGGCGGTATCACGAACAAGGGAATGTGCTTTCCCCAGGGCATTGCGGTGGACGGCAATGGTAACCTGTTCGTCGGCGATACCAGCAACGACCGGGTGCTGGAGTACAATGCGCCATTCGCGGCCGGCGGCGATAACCTTCCCGACCATGTATTCGGACCGGCGGACTTCACCAGTGACGGTTGTGCGTTTCCGCCCACTGCCAGCAGCATCTGTACGCCCGGCGGAGTGGCGGCGGATGCGTCCAACAACATCTATATCGCGGACAGCGGCGACAGCCGGGTAGTCGAATTTAATAATCCGGTGGCAACGCTGAATTTCGTCGCCGATGAGGTCTTCGGTCAGCCGTCCTTCACTTCCAACAGCGGCGGGGTGACCGCCAGCCTGGTCAACTTCCCCACCGGGGTCGCGGTTGACAGCCTCGGCCATGTCTATGTGGTGGACGCGGGCAATCAGCGGGTGATTGCCTACAATACTCCTCATACGGCTACCGGCAACACGGCGACGCTGGTGTTCGGCCAGTTCGGCAGCTTCACCAACAACATGGGCAATTTTGGCGGCGGGCCGAGTCCTTATTCGCTGGATAACCCCAACGGGGCCGCGGTCGACCCGTCCAACAACCTCTACATCGCGGACTCGGGTAACAACCGCGTGCTGGGTTATAACGCACCCTTCGCCAGCGCCACTCCGGTGCCGCAGCCGATGACCGTGACGCCTCCCAGCCTGGCCTTCAACAAGGTCAACCGGGGCACGATCAGTGCGACCCAGACGCTGACCGTGAAGAATACTGGCACCGCGCCGATTATTTTCAATGGGGTCAGCCGCAGCGGCGGTAACGTCAATGACTTCGCTCAGTCCAGTAACTGTAACGGCAACCTCGCCGCGGGCGCGAGTTGCACGGTCAGCGTGAAGTTCGCACCGACGTTCGCCGCCGGCACGGTGGAGAGCACGACGCTGGATATCTGGAGCAACGCGGTCGGTTCGCCCAAAGCGGTGCCGATTAGCGGGACCTCGGCGGCGGATCCAACGGCGACACCGGCGAGCCTGCCCTTTGGCAGCGTCGTCAAAGGAGTGACCAGCGCGGCCAAAGTGGTTACCGTGACGAACGCGCAGACCGCGGCGATCACGGTCAGCAGCGCAATCGGCGGAACCAATCCCGGTGACTTCGCCAAGAGCGCCACGACGTGCGGCGCAACCCTGGCGGGGGGCACAAGCTGCACGATCTCGGTCACCTTTAAACCCACCCTGACGGGTGCGCGCTTGGCCACGTTGATCGTTACCACCGGGTCCGATCCGGCCAGCCCACATAATGTGGGGTTGACCGGCACCGGGACCTGAACCCCTCTTTTACTCACGGCGGGCCGGCAACGATGCCGGCCCGCCGCCGCTTATCCAACTGAAATTGCCTGGCGAGCCGCTGTGGACCAAGGGAAGGCGCTAATTTAGTTAGGGCTCATGTCAGTGGGAGGCCCGCCCCACTTGCATCTCAGCGCAGCCACGCCTTGGCGCATCGCTTGGTTAAGGCCGACCGAACAGAGGATCTCCGCACCGCTGCCAGCGCACGGTGGGTGAGGGGACACAATGGAATCTTACGCCGCCTTCTGGAGCTCCGAGGTGCAGTTGGGACACCGGACGGCCTTGATTGGAATCGTGGACGCGCAGTAGGGACAGTCTTTGGTGACCACCGCGGCGGGCGGAGCGGGCATCATCCGGTTGATTTGGCGCACGACCATGAACATCGCGAACGCGACGATTAGAAAGTCGATGATGTTGTTGATGAACAGACCGTAGTTGAGGGTGGCGGCGCCGGCGGCCTTGGCCGCGGCCAGCGAGGTCACGGGCTTTCCGGACAGGTTCAGAAAGTAGCTGCTGAAATCCATGTGACCGAGAATCAACCCCAACGGGGGCATGAAGATATCGGTCACAAACGAACTGACGATCTTGCCAAAGGCGGCGCCGATAACGATTCCCACCGCCATGTCCACAAAACTGCCGCGCATCGCGAATTCCTTGAACTCTTTGAGCATGCTCGATCCTCCCATCGGATTGGTGTGGCGCGATCGCAACGAGGACACAGTCCGACGACGCGCGCTGACTGATTGTTGTTCGAATTGTCGATTTATTGCCAGCCAAAGCAAGGGTGCGGCTTGCTTTGCCTTCACCGCGGTGTCGGTCGTGGTTCAGGCAGCCTTGACCGGGGCGGCGAAATAGGCGACCATGCCGCGGCGAATTCTGACTAATTTGGAGGTCTTTTGCAGATGAAAGTAGCGCGGTATTTTAGCGCCTGGGTAGCGGTGGCGGCGATGATCGGCCTGCTCGGCGCGGTGGCGGCGGCGCAGGACGGGGCCCCGTCCCAGAAGCAGTTGGATATTGCCGCGTTGCGCGCTCAACGCAAGGCGATTATTGGCGCCAACATGAAGCTGACGCCGAAGGAAGCGAAAGCTTTTTGGCCGCTTTACGAGCAATACGAAAACGCGATGGACAAGGTGGACAAGCGCCACGCCCAGGAGATCAAGGACTACGCCAAGAACTACCAGAATCTCACTGACGATCAGGCCAATCAGAAGCTCGACGCCGTGATGCAGATTGCCGAGGATCGGCTGGACGTGCAGAAACAGTTCGTCCCCAAATTTCGCGCGGCGCTGCCCGGAATCACCGTGACCCGGTTTTTCCAGGTTGACAACAAACTTCACGCGCTGGTGCAATGCCAGATCGCGCAATTGGTGCCGCTGGCCAGCAAGCCCAACGCCCAATAAAGTGCTCCGCTGGCGGGGCGATTGGCGGTGCAGCGCCGTCATCGCCCCGCCAGGCGGTCTCCCGGAGTTGACGGATCGCACGCCCCACCGAACGGACTTTGGCGAAACGGCCGTGGTTAAGGGTGAAGCAGGGGTCGAAGATCGGGGCGCGTAACCGCTCTCCCTGGCCCGCTCCCCGGACAAGAAGAGGGGACAGAAAAGCGCGTCTGCCTCAATGCGTTTTGGGTTCCCGACAGAATCATCGTCCGGCGCGCGCGAAGTTGGCGGCGGCGCCGCCGGCGAGGCGGCCGAAGACTGCGCCTGACATCAACCCGGTGCCGCCGGGGTAATTGAAGTAGAAAATTCCTCCCACCAGTTCTCCCGCCGCGTACAGGCCCGCGATGGGCAGACCGTCGACATTGATCACTCCCGCGTCGGGGCCGATGCGCAGGCCGCCGAAGGTGAAGGTGATACCGCAGGTGACCGCGTAGGCTTCAAATGGCGGCGCGTCGAGGGGATTGGCCCAGTTGCTCTTGTCCAGCGCCAGGCCGCGCGTGCAGCGGCCGTCCTTGACGTTGGGATTAAAGGCCCGGTCAACCGCCACGGCCGCATTAAACGCACCCACTTCATCCAGGAACCCGCGCGGGTCAACGTCTTCGAGCTTTCCGGCCAACTCCTCCAGGCTGCCGGCGACGGCCTTGGTGACGCCCTTGATGCGGTATTCGTCGCGCAGCAGGTGGGTCACCTTGCGGTCGAACACCTGCCAGGCGAACTGCCCGGGCTGTTCCAGAATCGCGCGGCCGTATTTGGCGTAGGTGTAATTGCGGAAGTCGGCGCCTTCATCGACGAAGCGCCGGCCCCGCGCGTTGACCAGGATACCGAACGGGTAGCTGTGCTTCTGGAAGCCGTCACCAACCGCCAGGTCGCCGAATTCGGGCGCGTTGCGGTCCCATCCCACGGCATGGCATCCGGACCAGTTGCCATACGGCATCGCGCCGATTTCCAGCGCCATCCGGATGCCGTCGCCGGTGTTGAAGCGGGTGCCGCGCACCTTGGCGAGATCCCATCCCGGGCCCAGGTAGCGGGCGCGGGCTTCGGCGCTGGCCTCAAAACCGCCCGACGCCACCACGACGGCCTTGCTACTCGCGACTGCCGTCTGGCCGCGTCGCCTGACCGTCACACCCCGAATCACGTTATCGTCGTGGAGCAGGGCGAGGGCGCGGCTGCCGTACCATACCTCAATCCCGTTGCGGGCGGCGGCGGAATAGAGCGCGTCGATGAGCCCCGGTCCGCCGCCCCATGCCTCCACCGTGAGTCCGCCCCAGAACTTGAACCGGCCGTCGATCTTAAACGCCTGGCGCCCGTAGATAGGCGCGAAGCGAATTCCATTGCCGCGCATCCACATCATGGTTTCAAAGCTGCGCGTTACCAGGGTCTCGGCCAGCTCGGGATTGGTGCGATACTGAGTCACCCGGCAAAGGTCGTCGTAGAACTGGTCCTCAGCGTAGGCGCCGAAATCGGTGATGGCTCGCTCTTCGTCGGTTAGATCGGGCATCAGGCGCGCCAGATCGGCGACGCCGTTATAGGCGACACGCATCGCGCCGGCGCTGAAGCGGCTGTTGCCGCCGCGCTCGGCTTCCGGAGCGCATTCCAACACCAGGGTCCGGGCGCCGCCTTCCCGCGCGGCCAGCGCGGCGCACAGCGCGGCATTGCCGCCGCCCACGACGATCACGTCGAATTCCGTGTCCATCGATTCCGCTCCAGCACAGTCGATCGGCGCCACGATTGCGCCGTGGTCAGGGGCAGGCGCAACCGACCCGCCGAAATTCAGGGTCATTCGTCATCAGCAGCTTAATCGACGGCGGCGCAGGGAAGGAAGGGCGTGCCGCGTGCGCGGGCGGGCGCGCGCGGCACGAGTTGGAAGGGTTTATAGCCTACGGGCTCAGGATGGTCTCGATCGCGGATAGCTTCATCATGAGCAAGTGGCGCAGTTGGGTAGCGTAAAGTTCAGCACCACCACGTCCGAATGGGATGCGGAGAGTGGGCGTTGATCGACCTGCTGGGAAGGAATCGGACTGGCGAGAACCAGGCGGTTGGCCGCGATTCCACGCCCCTCGAGGTAGCGCGCCACCGCTTGGGCCTCACGTTGAACGGTCGCGCTGTCGCCCTGGCCGCTGACGTAAACGAGGGCTTCGGGATAGCGCTGAAGGGTCTGCACCGCATAATCCAGCACCGGCCGTGAGGACGGCGCGATCGACAGGCGACGGGCCTCGAGGCGTACGCCATGGAGCACTAACTGCCTGGAGGGCATTATTTCGGGGGCCGAATTGCTCACGGCGGGCGTCGCTCCGGGGACCTGATATTGCGCGAACGCCGGGAAGGTGCCGGCGAAAAGACCGGCGCAGGTGGCGGCGGCGATTGTGGCTCCGGCTTTCCGTATGATGGATTTTAGCATGAGAAAACCTCCCGGCCTCGCACGATTGCGCCGAAATCCGGGGCTCGCTACTGGACTTGTTCTCGGCGACGCGAAGCTCTCCAGTATGTGACGCAAGGCCTGTGCCGATCACTGGAAGTAGGGAAAATCGGCTGGAATCGCGGGGCATTTGCGCGCTCATACGCCGATTCAGGCAACTTCTTACGTCATCGTTCGTGCAAAACCGGCATGTATCTGGCAATTCTTTCAAGGTTCCAATGAAGACACGGCGGCGAAGTTCAGGAATCGAGGCGGGCGGCGAGGTCGCGCATGGCGCGCCGGACAGTCGCCCGATGTAGCGGTACCTGGACCAGGTTATAGGCGAACCGGGGCAAACGCGGGACGAAGTCCGATAACCCGGTGCTCAGAACGAGGTCGTTGCCGTCATAGCGCACTCGATACCACATGGCGCCGCCCGGGCGGCGCGCGATTAGCCCGCCCAGGATCTGACGGCCGGCGGCCGCGGCAAAGCCCGTAACATCGTGCGGCCGCAGCGGGCCAAAGCGCAGGATGCAAATGGGCCCCAAGATCAGGTCGTCGCCCGACCATCGGGCCAATCCCAAGCTCGCGGCGCGGGTTCGCTGGTTGACCAAAGCGTCGGCGTCACGCACCAATGCCGATGGGTCAGGCGCTGCGTGTGGGGTCTGGAACAAAAACTCCTGGGTGAGAAAACAGGCGTCGCCTTGCCATCGGTCGGGACCGGCTGCGCGCTCAATCAGCGCCATCCGGACCTCGATCGGCCAGCGCGCGCCGGAGCGCCGGCCGGAAGCCGATGGGAGCAATTCCCAGCTCGGCACACAAATCCGGCCCGTCGGCAATCGCGTCCTGATGTAGGCTTTCAACCAGGGCGCGCGCCACAGGCAAGGGCACGTCGGTGATAAAGCGCAGCCAGTGCGAGGATAGGGAGGCACTGAACACGGGGACCGGTATTATCAAGCGCTGCAGGTGCAGTTCCTCGGCGGTTATCTCCATCATCGCGCGATAGCTGAGGATGTCGGGACCTGCGAGATCGACTTCGCGCGCGGCCGGGAGCTTGGGGGCGCGCGCCAAGGCCTCGATGGCGTCGCCAACGTCGATCGGCTGACATCGGCTGGAGACCCATTTGGGCGTAATCATGACCGGCAGATGAGCGACGAGACTGCGCATGATTTCGAAGGCGGCGCTGCCGCGTCCTACGACGATACCGGCCCGTACCGCGATCGCGCCGCATTCAGCGATTAGAATCTCACCTACTTCGCGGCGGCTTTGCAGATGCGGCGACAGGGGCGCGCTGCGCGGGTAAAGGCCGCCCAGGTAGATCACCCTTGAGACTTGCGCTTTCCGCGCGGCAGCCGCGAAACGGTGGGCATATTGACGGTCGCGCGCGGCGAAATCCGGCCCCTCCATCATCGCATGGACCAGGTAGTAGGCGACGCGGACACCATCGAGGGCGGCGCTGTGGGCGACCGCCGGATCGGCCAGGTCGAATGGCACTATTTCCTCATGGGCGATCGGGGCTGTCGGGTGGCGCATCAGGCATCGCAGTGCGGCTCCGTCGCGTGCCAGGCGCCGGACCAGGCGCTGACCGATAAAGCCGCTGGCGCCGGCAATAGCGATTAGAGGAGGGAAGGTTTCGAGAGCGGCCGGCATGGCTCAACAGTAGCATCCGGGAAACTTTGAGCGCCACGTGGATGGACGATGGCGGGGCGGCCCCGCCGTCTGGCCGCCCGCCCTGGCGCCTCTACATTTTGATCCAATTTTTTTTCCGGACAGGGGGAGAAAATTAAAACGCACAATTTAGAAATTCCGGCGCGCGCCTCAGACGGCGCACTATAGGGACAGGCTGAAAAGCCTGTCCCTGGAGTTTGTACATGGTGGCTGTAATTTTCTCCCCCGGACCGGGGGAGAAGGGCGCCGCCGCGGCGCCCCAGAGAGGGTCCTTTGTCAGCGCGGCCGCCAAGGCGCGCGATTAAGGAAACCGGCAGCGGCGCCTAAATCGCTTCGAGCACATCTTCGATCTCGGTGTTCACTTCTGCATTCCAAAATCGCATCACTTGATAACCCTGCTCGGTGAGACAAGCCGTTCTCAAGGGATCCGTCCGCTCGCGTTCCGGCTCGGCCTGTTGATTGCCGTCGAGTTCGATAATCCGGTGGCGCGTGACGCAGCAGAAATCTGCGAAGTATGGACCAATGTGGTGCTGCCGGCTGAATTTGAATCCCGCAAAGCGTTTGGCTGAGAGGTGCGCCCACAACTTCCGCTCCTCGTCCGCACACTCAGCCCGAAGGCGCCGGCCTTGATCGGGCAAAGGTTCGTCATCGGAACTTATAATCGCGCGCCTGAAGCAGGCGCGCTGACAAAGGACCCTCTCTGGGGCGCCGCCGCGGCGCCCTTCTCCCCCGGTCCGGGGGAGAAAATTAAAGCACAATGTAGAAACTCCAGGGACAGGCTGAAAAGCCTGTCCCTGGAGTTTCTACATTCCTGCGGCGAAGCGGCGCACGGGACGCCCGACCCACTGGCTCGGACAGTTTTCAGTAGGGCGGGCGTCCCTGCCCGCCATTGACAGCTTTCCAGGCTGTCACTACCACAGGCTGAAAAGCCTGTTCCCCGGGATTCGGACGTGTTTTGAAAGTGAGACACCCTGTTCAGGCTGTCGCGCGGGCTGCCGGGTCCAGCGGCGCGCGGATGCCGCGCCGCTGGACCCGGGCTCAGGTTGCCATCATTCCGCCGTCGATCGCGAACGACGCTCCGTTGGCATATGAAGATTCGTCGCTGGCCAGGAACAACGCCACCCTGGCGATTTCCTCGGGCGCGCCCGGCCGACCAATAGGGGTGTTGGCCGCCATCGTTTGCACGGTTACGTTCTTGGCCTTCTGATACGCCGCGATGCGCTCCAGCAGCGGCGTCGCGATCGGGCCGGGGCAGATCGCGTTGACCCGGATGTTGCGCCGTCCGTACTCGATCGCCGCGGTCTTGGTCAGCCCGATCACGCCGTGCTTGGCGGCGGTGTAGGCGCATCCGCCCTTGGTCCCGATCAGACCGGCGGTCGAGGAAGTATTGATAATCGAGCCGCCGCCCGCGGTGATCATATGCGGGATGGCGTATTTCATGCCCAAAAACACGGCGCGCAGGTTGATCCCGATGACCCGCTCGAAACCCTCCAAACTGTAGCGCGCGGTCAGGTTCGCCTCGCCCTCGATTCCAGCGTTGTTGTACAGGACGTTGAGCTTGCCGAAGCGTTTGACCGTCTCTTCGACCATTTTTTCCGCGTCGGCCGGGTTGGAGACGTCGGCGCGCAGGCCAAAGGCCTTACCGCCGCGGCTGGTAATTTCCTTGGCGACTTCAAGCACGGCGGCCTCGTCGATATCGATCGCGGCTACCGCGGCGCCCTCGGCGGCGAACAACAAGGCGGCCGCCCGGCCCATTCCCGATCCCGCTCCGGTTATCAATGCAACTTTGTCAGCTAGTCTCATCTGCGTTTTGACTCCGTTCCTGTTTGAATTAAGCCTGCGCGAAGGCCGGCAGGACTTCGCGTGCAAACAGTTCGATTCCCTCGGGGGTGCCGAAGTACAGTGGAAAGTGAGTAATGCCCAAGTCGTCGATTCGCGAACGCACTTCGTCCTTTACTTCCGCGGGCGTTCCCCAGATGACCCCGGGCGCCTGGCGCGCCGCCTCGCGGTCGGGGATGCCCATGCCCTTCGCCACGCGCAAGGCGACGCCTTCGGCCTCGCCCCTGGCTTTGGCGATGAACAGCGACGAACTGGCGCTGATTTCCACCGCGTCGCGCGGCCGACCAGCCTGCTGCGTCAGTTCACGCAGTTCCTGCACCTTGCGCTTGAGCGAGGCCTTGTTGAAGCGCGCCCATTTGGCGGCGTCGATTTGGCCGCTGGTCACGCTGGGCGCGATATTGACGATGTCGGCGTGGCGGGCAATGACCGGCAGGATCTTCTTGCCCGAGCCGCCAATCATTATCCGCGGATGCGGCTGCTGGACCGGCTTGGGAAAGTTGTAGGCTTTCTCAATCCGGTAATGGCGGCCGTGGAAGCTGGGCTCATCCGCGGTCCACATTGCCTTGATGATTTGAATTCCTTCTTCCAGTTGATCGATGCGCTCGGCGTTGGACGGGTAGGGATAGCCGTAGGCCTCGTATTCCTCGCGAAACCATCCCGAGCCGATTCCCAGTTCGAAGCGCCCGCCGCTGATTTGGTCCAGGGTCGAGGTCATCTTGGCCAGCAGCGCGGGATTGCGAAAGGAATTGGCCGTGACCACCTGGGTCATCATCACCCGTTTGGTCACCGCCGCGATCGCACCCAAAGTGCTGAAACACTCCAGCAGCGGCTCGTCGGGCACCTGCAGGTCGCCGCGATGGACAAAGAAATGGTCGCTCAGGCCGACCCCGTGGTAGCCGAGCGAATCCGCCGCTTGCGCCAGGGCCCGGGTCTTGGCGAAGTTACGCTGCGGCAGCATCACATAGAATTTAGCCTGGAGCATTCCTGCCAGCCTCTTGCCATTGCGGAACGAATGTTCACAGCGCACGATGGCGCACTCGCCGATGGGTTGCAAATCAACGGCGTGGCGCCGCCGCGCGGGCGGCGCCCGGCGATGTAGCGTCGGCTAGATGGCGGTGAAGCCGCCGTCCACCGGCAGCGGTATGCCGGTGACGAACGAAGCCGCGTCCGAGCACAGCCAGGCCACCGCCTCGCCGATTTCTTCGGGACGCCCCAGGCGCCCCATCGGATGCAATTTATCGAAGGTCCGGCGCATCTGCGGCCGCTTGGCAATTCCTTGCTCAACCATCGGAGTCTGGATCACGCCCGGACACACGGCGTTGATTCGGATGGGGATGCGGGCGTATTCGATCGCCGCCGTTCGTGTAAGTCCCACTACGCCGTGTTTGGCGGCGCTGTAGGCGATTCCCAACGGATTCGCACCCAGGCCCGCGATCGACGCGGTATTGACGATCGCGCCGCTCTTCTGCAGCAGCATCTGGGCGATTTCGTACTTCATGCACAGCCACACCGACTTCAGGTCGATGCCGACGACGAAGTCCCAACACTCCTCGGTGCTATCGGCGGTGCGGGCGAGATCGCCGGCCACTCCGGCATTGTTGAAAGCGCAATCCAGCCGCCCGAACTGCTTGACCGTCTGCTTGACCAGATCCTCGGCCACACCGGGCTTGATCACGTCGGCTTCGAAGCTGACCGCTTCGCCCCCGGCCTGTTTGATCATTGAGACGGTTTCCTCACCGCCCTTGCGGTTGAGGTCCGCGATTACCAGTTTGGCGCCTTCGCGGGCGAAAATCAGCGCGGTCGCGCGTCCGATACCCGATCCCCCTCCGGTGATGAGGGCCACCTTGTCCTTGAGTCCTGCCAGCATATTTGAATCTCCTGTCAGGGTTGCGCCCATTCATACGATGGTTTGGCGCGCACCCGGACCGAAGACAAGCACAGCGCCGGGACCTCTCGCAATGCTATTCGGAGTCTGGATTTCTATGATGGAGCAGGTTTCGGGATGGCGCCGTGTGAATCTGCGCCAAAACGGATTCAGGCGCGTCGCGCCTGCAGGCCGTGGGGCGGTTCAAGTGCGGCCATCCCGGAAAGGATTTGATGGGTAATATGCTCGATGAAAGACTCATCAAGCGGAGCTTTCAGAAACAGCGTGCGGTACCATAGTGCGCCGTGGACCATGTCGATGATCACTTCCAGGTCCGCATCCGTCCGCAGTTCGCCGCGTGCGACCGCGCGCTCCAGAATCGTGCGCAGCACGATTCGCCGCTGCTTCAGCAGGCGCTGTTCAAAGGCCTGGGCCAGCTCGGTGTTACACTGCGCTTCGGCGAGCAGGCCGGCAATCGTTGGCCTCGACAGTTGGGTTTCGAAGAACGCGCAGATATGGGTCAGATAGTCGCGCAGATCGGATTGGACGGAACCCGTATCAGGCAAGGGAACCTCGCGGGCGACCAATGCGGCGCAGGCTTCCATTAGTACGGCTGCTTTGGACGTCCACCATCGGTAAATGGTTTGCTTGCCGACCCCGGCGCGCGATGCGATGGCTTCGATACAGACGTCGGCGTAGGGGCGCTCAACAAGTAACTCGGCGGCAGCGGCCAAAATCGCTTCGTGCGCGCGTTTGCTGCGCCGCGGGCCGGACCCGCTCGCGGCCTCCGCCTCGTCGTGGTGTGGGATTGGTCCGTGCCGTCCGTTTGATGCCATCGTAACTAGAACTTAACACACATATAAGATATTGGATGGGCATGTAGCACGAACCGCAACGGTTCGTCTAGGCGGCCACGCCAAAATAATTTCTGACGCTTATTTTTATGCGCCCCTAAGCTGTCCCCCGACCTCCTCCATTAGTCCGCGAGAGGGCATCAATTCTTTGCAACCTCGTCTTTGCAACCTCGTCGGACATTTAAGTGCCCGTCGCAGTTTCAAGCTGACACAAGTTTTCGACGGCACCGACCCGGATGAAATAATATATCGAGACGAGACGCACCGTCTTGACAAGACGAGACGGAGCGTCTAGTTTAGACATATGCTTGAACCGAGGAGGATCAGAGAGAGGCGAACGGAGTGCTGGGACCGGCCGCCTACACGGGGAAGGGAGATTAGGACTGTGTCTACGTTAGCGATTGCTGAACAACCAATCTTTGCAGGACCTGAGGCGGACCAGGAAGCACTCTACGATGAGATTCCGGCCGCTATACGGGCCGAGCTGAATGCCGACAGCGACCGCGACGTGCTGGTCAGGATGCGGCATCTGGCGCGCAAGAAGCGGATGCGCCAGCCCGATATTACAGATGAAGCGATGGCTGACTATCTGGCACTGGCCGAGAACTGCGAGAACTTCCAGCAATGGTTGAAGTTCAGGCACGCCGCCGGCGAGCCCGGAGCTTCGCGCAGCTTGATTGCCTGGGCGATCGGCACCCTGGCGATCGTTGGCCTGCTTACTACCGGTCTGATCACCGCGATCGCGATTTCCGTTGCCGGATTCTAAATAAGTCACGAGCCGGGCGGTGAAAAAAACCTCACCGCCCGGCCTGTGTGGATCCGATAGCCGGCTCAACGCCGGGTGATTTTGTCGATTTCAGTCAAGTCTTCGGGGGTTAGCTTCCAGCCGGCGGACTTGGCATTTGCGACTACCTGCTCAGGCTTGGTGGCGCCGGCGATCACGCTCGGTACGCAGGGATTAGCCGCCAGCCAACTCATCGCCAACTCCAACAGCGAATGGCTCCGAGCGCGCGCGAACTCCTCGAGCTTTTCGACTATCGTCCAGTAAACCTCGCCGCTATAGCGGTCGGCCAGCGGCTTCATCGCGCCGAAGCGGGTGTCCTTGGGGTGTTCAACGCCGCGCTTGTACTTGCCGGTCAGAAATCCGCTGGCGAGCGGAAAGTAGGGCAGAATCCCCACGCCGAATTTATGACAGGCCGGAACCAGTTCGCGCTCGACTGAGCGCTCCAGCAGACTGTACTCGTTTTGCGCGGAGACATAGGGCGCAAGGCCGCGAGCGTCGGAAATCCAGGCCGCCTCGACCAACTGCCAGCCCGCATAATTGGAATGGCCGAGGTAGCGGACCTTGCCGGTGCGAACCAGGTCGGTGAGCGCTTCGAGGGTCTCTTCCTGGGGTGTTTCAGAGTCGGGCTGATGGATCTGGTAGAGGTCGATGTAATCGGTCCCCAGCCGCTTGAGGCTGGCCTCCGCCGACGCATAGATGTAACGGCGCGAGCCGCCGCGCAGGTAGGGACCCTTGCCGAACGGCATCCCGAATTTGGTGGCAACAATGACCTCGGAACGGCGCGGACCCAGCGCTTTGCCCAGCATCTCCTCTGACGCGCCGCGGCCGCCGTAGATGTCGGCGGTGTCGAACAGGGTGATACCTTCGTCGATGGCGGCGCTGACTACCGCACGGGCCGCCTCAGCGTCGATCCGCATCCCGAAGTTGTTGCATCCCAACCCGACCACGGAAACCTTCAGACCCGATTTACCCAGATTCCTATATTCCACGATTTGCCTCGTTCCGTTGGCGGCACGCCGCCAGGGGCGCGCCAGCATTGAGCGCCGGATCGCATTTGTTCCCGCCACGCCAGCGCGCGCGGCGGTAAGTACCTTTGAAATACTCGATGGCATCGGGCCCTGCAACGGGAAACGTCGCGCGGGGCGGCCGTTATGCGATTTTAGCCGCCGGAAAAGGCGTCGCGCGGAGACTTGAAATGGCAGTCGCACTCATCGTGATATAGGATGGACTGGAGGATGAAGCGATGAAGTGCCGTCACAGACATTGCAGTTGCCAGAGTGAACCGGGCCAGGAATTTTGCTCCAGCGATTGCCAGTCGGCTCTGGCCGACGAAGGGGCCACCGATTGCCACTGCGGTCACGAAGAATGTTCAGGAACGACCGAAGCCAATCGCGACAGCGACCGCTGAGATTAGACTTTGACGTTTGGCTGGTGGGGGTGGAAAAGCCGGCGAAGTTCGATGCATTGAAATTGTCTGGGGAGGATCTGATTGACGCCCCGGCCCCACGGAGGATTGTGGGCGAGGGATCGCAGTGGCGAAGGGCTGTACACTGAGCCGGAAGCTTGCTCGCGCCGGCATTTACATTAAGCTGTGGTTGCCGTCGCCGGATAGCGCGGTCATCAGCTATGGCACGCCTGCGGAATTCAGCCCGTATTCACAACCAAGCCCGATACGGCTTGGGCGCGGTCCCAGGTGCGGGGGAATTTATCCAGGATGCGGATTTTTTCTCGCTTGAACCGCAGCGTCTGTTTCAGCGGGCGGCGCCCTTGGAAATCGAGATTGGAGCCGGAAAAGGGGACTTTATCATCGAGCGGGCGCGCGAATTTCCGCAACATAATTTTCTCGCGATCGAGCTGGGCGGGGCGGTATTTCAATGGCTCGCGGTGCGCTGCACGCACAGCGGACTGGATAACCTGCGCGCCATCCGCGCCGACGCCCGTCCGGTGGTTAATCTGATGCTCCCTGCGGCGAGTGTCGCGGCCTATCATATCTACTTTCCTGACCCGTGGCCCAAAAACCGCCATTCCCGCCATCGCTTATTCACCGCGGCGCTGGTCTCCGGCCTGGCGCGCAGCCTGGCATCCGACGGCCGCCTGTATGTGGCGACCGACGTGGATTCGTACTTCGAACGGATTCGGTCCCTGCTCGCGCGGCGTGGTTTCCAAGGCGCGGAGGGTTACGTCCCGGGGATTGGCAAGACCAACTTTGGACGCCGCTTCATGGCGGCCGGACGGACGGTCCGAGCGGGCTGCTTTCAACTCGACGGCGCAATCGGCGGGATGCGCGGTTTGGTTCATTGCGATACTTAAAGCTTGGTGCAGCGTGTTTATGCGACTCTGGGAGGCGGCTTGCGTCCGGGCTCAGTAATTTATACGCTCTAGCAGGCTGCGAACAACAATTTTTCGCCGCCTGCTCCCTCACTCTTCTCTCTCCCGGAGCAAGAGAGAGTTAAAGGAAAGTAGCCAGTTTTTGTGCAGGGTGTTGAGAGCGCGCATCATTGGAACTCCATCAATCTTACTTCTTCAACAGCCTGCTAGAATGGTCAGATGAAGCATAGGCGGTATTTGGCGCTGGGGTTGGTGTTGATGCTGTGGACGGGTTGCACTACGCGCAAACTGCCCTCCGGCCAGGATTTTTATAGCCAGGGCGAGAATTATTTCAACCGTCACCTGTATAAGGGTGCGATCGACAATTATCAGCATCTGATCGACCAATATCCTTTCAGCGCCTATGCCGAGGACGCCGAACTCAAGATCGGTCTGGCTTACTATCAGATGAAGAACTATCCGGAGGCGATCAATTCGCTGACGGACTTCGTCCGGATGCATCCGACCAACAAGAATCTTCCAATGGCCTCATATTATTTGGGGATGGCGTACTTCGACCAGATTCCGGCGCCGTGGCAGGACCAGTCCGTTACCGAGCAGGCTCTGGCGCAGTTCCGGGTAATCGAGCGGCAGTATCCGGAGAGTCCGTTCGCGGGATTGGCCCATGACCGCATTGAGGTCTGCCGCGAAGTGCTCGCCCAAAATGAACTGATGATCGGAACCTATTACCAAAAGCGCGCCAACTATCGCGCGGCCGAATCCCGGTTGGCGGAACTGATGGAGCAATATCCCGAGGCGCCGGTCGCTCCGGAAGCGTTGTACAATCTCGGTATGACGCTGGAAAAAGAGGGCAAGAAGTATTCGGCGGCGCAGGCGTTTGCCGCCGTGGACAGCCATTTCAAGAACACCACGTACGCGGCAAAAGCTGAAGTTCAACTTAAGAAACTCAACCAGCCCATCGATTCCGAGGAAGATCCGCTGCGCATGGTGTTGGCGGAAAGCGGATTTGGGCCGCCGCAGCCCGAACCTCCGCGGTACTCGGTCAAGCATCATGAGGATGCCAATCCCGCGCTTAGCGCGGATAGCGACAAGTATGGTGCTGAAGGCCTGCCCAAGTTGGAAGCCCCAACCCCGGCTGAACTGCAAAAGGACCAGGCCGCATCAAGTGAACCGGTAACCCTGAGGGGAATTCGGCTGGCGTCCTCGGCGACCCCGCTTTCAGTCATTTTCGACGTCAGCGGTCCGGTCAAATTTGAAAAGCATCTGGCCAGCGGACCCGGGTTTGCGTCCCTGACAGTGCATCTGCTTAACACTCAACCCGATTCCAAACTCGACCATCACATCGTGTTCGACCGCTCGATCTTCAAGGACTCCGACATCAAAAGCGACACCGACGGGACCACGATCACGGTCAACACCACACCGGTGGCGCGCTTCGCGATCATCCCCCTGGAAGATCCCTCGCGCCTGCTGGTCACGTTCACGCCCGAAGACAAGGACCTGAACGAAAGCCAAGGCTCCTAGTCGCGCAGCGAAGATAAATCTCTGCTAGCCGGGTGTCCCGGGCAATGGCGATCTTGATTAGCCGGACAATCCTATTGTCCAGCACCTGAATCAGTGGTGTGGCCGTCCCTGCCCGCCATGAAAGTTAAGCGGCGGGCAGGGACGCCCGCCCTACTGGGCCGCGGCCTCGCGGCTACGAATTCAGGTTGCGCGACCGCAACACCTGCCCCGGCATCGTACCCTGATGCTGGCCGTGCTCATAAAGTATCTCGCCGTTGACGATAGTGTATTCGACCCCGCGCGAGGTCGTCACCAGGCGCAAGCCGCCGCCAGGGAGGTCATGCCTGGATTCCGGGCGCTTGGCGCAGCCGACATTGTCATAGTCGAGGATCGTGATATCGGCCGCCGCGCCGACTGCCAGCCGGCCGCGGTCCGGGAATCCAAACAGGTCGGCGGGCTGGGACGTTAGCCGGCGGACCGCCTCTTCCAGGGTCATCAGCTGTTTTTCCCGCACCCAGCTTCCGATCATGTGCGTCGGGTAGCCGGCCATACAAATCATATCCACGTGCGCGCCACCGTCAGCCTGACCAACCAGGGTAGCTGGGATCCTTGATCAGCGGCGCCAGGCGGGCTTCCCCACGGTTGGTGACCGCGTATCGCGTTCTGAGGTCGTCTTCGATGGCGAAATCCAGGAATGTGTCGAGCGGATCTTGACCACGTTCGCGCGCGACGTCCGCCACCATCTTGCCCTCATGATGCTTCAGCGCCGGATCCCCCACCTCATCAAACCGCACCCGGTCCCAGCGGCCGGCGAATATCTGGGGCGTCTTCAATACCTCGCGGAAGGCGTCGCGAAAAGCGGGATCGCGATACATCTGCTTCTGCACTTCGGCGGGCTGGTTGAAGACCTTTTGCCACGACTCCAGGCTGGCCAGCAGAAATGGATTGCGCAGGGTGAACTGGGGCTCCGAGGGATAGGCAATCACCTGCGGAACACCGCCGCGCGCGATCAGCGGAGCCATCTTGTTCAGCGTCTCGACGCTGGTGTTGCCTCTTCCGGCGCCGGGCGCCAGTCCCAACCAGGTCACCGGACGCGCACTCTCAGTGAGCATGAAGTCGAGCAACTCGGCTTCCTCGTCGGTGACAATCGCGAGGTCCTGGTTGAGCGCGATTTCGATGGTTCCCTTGCCCAACTCCCGCAGCGCGTTGGCATACGCCTTGAGTTCGTCGCGGTCGGCCAGGCGGCATGCCAACGGCCGGCCCTGGTAACCGATATGCTGGCGAACCCGGGTCAACGAAAAGCCGACGGCTCCGGCGGCGACCGCTTCTTTAAGTAGAGCTTTAACTTTGGCTCGCTCTTCGGGACGGGCCGCGCGATCCATCGACTCTTCGCCCATAACCAGGTGCCGGAACGGCGTAAGCGGAGCCAAAAAGCCCAGGTTCAGCCCGCTGCCACGCCGCTGAGCGGCATCCATGAATTCGGGAAAGGTTTGCCAATCCCAGGTGATTCCACGGCTGAGCACGTCAAAGGGGATACCTTCGACATTGACCAGGTCCCAGGTGGCGATATCGCGATCAGCCTCCCGGCATGGCGCGATGCCTACTCCACAGTTGCCCATCACGACGCTGGTGACCCCGTGCCATGACGAACAGGTGATCAGGGGGTCCCAGCACATTTGCGCGTCGTAATGGGTATGCGGGTCGAAGAACCCCGGCGCCACGATCAGGTCGGAGCCGTCGATGACGCGGCTGGCTGAGTCTTTGATTCGACCGATTTCGGCGATCCGGCCGCCGGCTACGGCGAGGTCCGCCCGAGAGCGCGGCGCACCGGTTCCGTCGACTATGGTTCCGTTTTTAATCACCAGGTCGTAAGCCATCGTGAGACTCCTTCGTCCCGGTTAAAGGGTGATCGGATATGACGTGCAGTCCGCCACATCTTAATCCATCCCTGGCTGTGGGCTCAATCGTAAGCGGTCAGGCGCGCTTGTAAACCAGGTCCTCCTTCGAACGGATTCCCTGGGGCGCATCGGCGGCACCCGGAAACTGATCCTTGATGTGCTCTTTGCGGCTCCAAGAATGGACCACATTGCGATGCGCAATCTTCCACGCCCCTTTGCGCCGTTCGAATCGGTCGATATAGCGGCCGCAGAACTGGTAATGAATCTGGCCGACGTCGTCTTTGGCCGCGCGCCGATGAACGGCCAGGAAATACGATTCCGCCCAGGCGACGTCGCCGTCAACCTCGATGAGTTCGTTGCAAATCAGATGAGTGGTGGCGACTTCTTTCTGGAGCACCGGTACCACGTAGGCCACGAACTCATCGGCGCTCCCTTTCCAAAGTCCGTGCTCATCGATGGCGTCGTCATGGTAGACCGAGCGAATCATCTCGCGGTCCAGGCGGTCGATTCCGCGGCAATAGCGCATGATCACTTCGTGGATTTCCTGTTTATCGAGCAGTTGCTGCAATTTCTCGTTGCTGACTGGCGGTTGCGACATGGCCGGCCTCCTTGGATGTTGGGAATGGCGCGTGTTCCCCTTTAATTCCCGTGACGCGCAGGGTAGCAAGAAACCGCCCCAAACCGCGAAGAGAACGGACGTTCCGATCGGGCCGCCAGTCATTGGGGTGCGGCGACCCGATCCGGTCTGCGCAGGACCTTTCGGATTTCTCCAAAAGCCATGACCGGCGTACTCAGGAAATCCGTGCGACGCGGGCAAGCTGTCATCACCTGCGAGGGCGGACCGCAAGTGAATGTTGGCGAAACCTTATTCATTGCTAAAGCACGCCATTTGCTCTACATTCAGGCGGACAAAACTCAATTCGGATTAAAAGGGCGGGGAACAGACGACCCGGGCACTCCCCCGAGGCGAGCACAGTGCGTGTCGATCAAGGAGGGTGATCATGCGCCGTCAACGCCGCTTTGCGATCATTTTGTCGATGCTGTTCGGGTTGGACCTGCTATTGAGCGTGGGCGCGCGGGCGGCGAGTTACTGCGGGAAGTATCGGCTGTGCGCGGACCTGCCAGAGGGACTGTTCCACGACGATAACTACGTCGGTCATGACGAGCCGTCACTGCTGTTCTATTCGAATACCCCGGGGTCGGGAAATTCGAGCTTCTATATCGTGACCTGCCCGTGGACCTGCCCGTGGAACCCACTTCTTCTCCGGGTAGCGGCGGGGTAAACAGCTACCGGCTATATGCCGCACTGTGGTTCGGCATGGCGCTGTGCGATGGTCAATCCGCGCCCGCATATACCCACAAGCCGTGCAAGCCGGACAGCGACACCAATATTTTTGACGGCTCGGATCCGACCAAGCCGGACTATGCCGGCCATCGCCCCGGTGGCGCCTACATGGAATTGCAGTTCTATCCTCCCGCCGACGCGAGTCAGAATCCACTCAGTTGCGATCCCAACAAGTGGTGCGCGGCACTCAGTATCGACAGCTTTTCCGCCGATCAGACCGGCGCAACCGAGACCTTCAATAATTCTGATTGCCAGGCGAATTACGGCGATGAGCCGGCCAACTTCGCCTGGGTAACGCGCAGCGGTAATCCCACTACCTCGAATGCGCTGGTCAATCTGTCGATTGGTGTAGCGCCAATTACCAGCGATGTGCTTGCTCAGGTTTATCCCTAAAAGCCGCAAAGACTCATCTGTTTCGGCCCGGCAGACCGACCGAAATGACCGAGTCTCATGGTATTTATCAAGTGAAGAGACCGAAGTTAGCTTCGCTTAAGCCGGAACCGACTTTGGTTCCAGTGACACGCTGGTTGGGGCGGCGGCGTTTATAGTAGGGTCCTCAAGCCACTTTTTCCCAGGGAGGATGATTCCATGGCAGGGCTGAGCAACCCGCTGATCAAATTCGAGGATTACAAAGACAAATACCAGCACATCAAATTGGAGCGGCGCGACGGTATCGTGCAGTTGACCATCCACTCCAAGGGCGACACGCTGAAGTTTTCCAGCCTGTTCCACACCGAGATCTGCGACGCTTTTACCAACCTCGGCGCTGACCATGACAATAAGGCGATCATCGTCACCGGAGCCGGCAAGGAGTTCTGCACGTCGGTGGATATCGAGACCTTCGCCGAGTCGTCGCCAGAGGCTACCGCGCGCATCCATTGGGAAGGCCGCAAGATGCTAACCAGCCTGCTCGATATCGAGGTGCCGATGATTGGAGCGGTCAACGGTCCGGCCACGGTTCACGCCGAACTCGGCGTGATGTGCGACGTGGTGCTATGCACAGACGACGCGACCTTTGCCGACCATCCCCATTTTCCCGGCGGGGTCGTGCCGGGAGACGGGGTGCACGTCGTGTGGCAGCATATCCTGGGTCCCAATCGGGGACGTTATTTCATGCTGATGGGCCAGGTGATTCCGGCGGCGGAAGCGCTCACGCTCGGAATCGTCAATGAGGTGATGGCGCGCGACCGGCTGATTCCCAGAGCCTGGGAAGTCGCTCATACGCTATTGGAAAAGCCGCTGCTTGCGGTTCGGTATGCCCGATTGGTGCTCAATCAGAATTACCGCCGCCTCATGCTCAATGATCTCGGCTACGGATTGGCGATGGAGATGCTGGGAACCGCGGCGCTGCTGGACCGCAGGGGCTGAATTGGCGGTCGAAGCTGTTTTCGAAGCTTACGACCCAGGCTGTTTAGTCGGGCACAGAACAAGTGTGGGCGAAGCTACTTCGCCCGAACACATAAGAGCGGATGGAGAACACGATCCGCGTGGCGTCGCCGACGCAATCTCGACGCTGCGAATGGCCCACGACATGATCGAACGCGGTATAGCTGACCGGACCTGGGCGGCGGGCGAGGCTGGCGGTATTGTTAACGCCGTTGTTCTTCACGAGGGCGTTGAACCCGCTGGCGGTATTGTTGTTGCTGATGGTGTTGAGTGAAGGTGGCGGTCTGCTTACCCTGGGCGCCGATGCGAATCTTGCCCGACTCTGCCGCCACACCGCCGTTGCCGATATCGATATTGTTGCTCCCGGTGGTGAGGTTGATTAGTTCTTTCTGCTTGAGAGCGGCGAACGGCCGGCGAACTGCGCGGCCGTCTGACGGTGCCCGACCGGCTCGTCCCAGAGCTTGGGAAGCGCTCATGCTCTCCTTGAAAACATCGTGCCTGCCCCTTCGTTATGAACGGTTGTTCTGAATCAGAATAGGCGCCAGGCGCAAGTCTCTCTTTCTCAGGTCGGCGGCACAAAAAGTTAACCCTTTGTGGCGTGCGTCTGAGTGTGCGCAGCGCTAATCTGACCGCAGAGGATTTCGCTATGGACCAGATCATTCATCTCGCCGGCGCCAAGCAGGTTCCGCCCTGCACGGTGGTAATCTTCGGGGCTTCGGGTGACCTCGCGATGCGCAAGCTGATCCCGGCGCTATACAGCCTCGATGCGTGTGACGACCATATGCTGGCGGACGAAACCATGATTCTGGGATGCGCCCGCCGGCCGATACCGATCGACCAGTTCCGCCAGCACGCGCGCGAGGCGATCAAACGCTATTCCGAAGCCGAAGTTAGCGACGCCTGCTGGGACCGCTTCGCCGCCCGCCTCGATTATCTGTCCGGCATCGACCATCCGGACAGCTTCGCCCGGCTGAAGGCGCGGCTGGAACAGAATCGAGTCGTCCGGGGGATTGCCGCCCAACCGAATCTTTTATCTGGCGATTCCCCCCGACGCGATTATCGACTGGGTCCAGCGGCTGCACGAAGCCGGCTTGATTTTGCCGCCCGATACGCGCGGCTTCAGCCGGGTCGTGGTGGAGAAGCCGATTGGCGTGGACTTGCAAGAGCGCGATGGCGATCAACACGGTTTGCACAAGTATCTGGACGAAAGCCAGATCTTCCGCATCGACCATTACCTGGGCAAGGAGACGGTCCGCAACTTGATGGTTCTGCGCTTCGGCAACAGTATCTTCGAGCAGGTCTGGAACAGCCATCACATCGACCACGTGCAGGTAACCGTATCCGAGGCCGAAGGTGTTGGGTCGCGCGCCGCCTACTACGATCACGCCGGGCGCTTTGCGCGACATGGTTCAGAACCATATCTTTCAGCTCCTCACCCTGATTGCGATGGAACCGCCGGTGACGCTTGATCCCGAAGCGGTCAGGGAGGCCAAGCTCAATGTGCTGCGCTCGATTAAGCCGCTGCGCCCGGAAGAGGTCCACAAGCAGGTGGTGCGGGCCCAGTACGCTGCAGGGCAGGTGGACGGAAAAGCGCTGCCGGCCTACCTGGACGAAAAGGATATCGCCAATAACTCCCCCACCGAAACTTATGTAGCACTTAAGCTTTTTGTCAATAACTGGCGATGGTCGGG
The DNA here is from genome assembly GCA_963805995.1 of uncultured Pseudomonadota bacterium. Taxonomy (GTDB): domain Bacteria; phylum Desulfobacterota; class Binatia; order Binatales; family Binataceae; genus JAJPJA01. The sequence continues at coordinate 60,827 of CAWDWL010000021.1, forward strand.
GGTGCCGTTCTACCTGCGTACCGGCAAAGCGTTGCCACGCCGCGCCAGTTCCATCGCCATCCACTTCAAACCGTTACCGCAAATCCTGTACGCGGAGCACCATCATCTGCCCGCCAACGTGTTGACCCTCAGGATTCAGCCCAACGAAGGGTTCTCGCTCGAGGTGGTCGGTAAGCAGCCGGGCCTCGACCTGTCGATTGGCCCGGTGCACATGGATTTGCAGTATGAGCGCGAATTCAAAGGCCGCTCGCCCGAGGCTTACGAAATGTTGCTCTACGAGGTGATGCTGGGTGACCAGACGCTGTTCGTGGACGCGGGGATGGTCGAGCGCTCCTGGGAATTCATCCAGAGCATCCTCGACGTTTGGAACCATGACGCCAGGGCCGGACTGGCGACGTATCCGGCCGGGAGTTGGGGGCCCGAAGCCGCCGACAAAATGCTCAAGATGGACGGGGTGTCATGGATCGACCCATAAGTCTCCCGAAGAGATGGCGGCGCTGGCGCTTATATTTGCATCTGGCAATGGACCACGATCAACGCTAATCTGTGCTTCCGCCCTCGATGCGCGAACGGCAAGCGGCTCGGAAACAGGGCTCGCACCGGCACTCAGAGCGTAGGGGTCGCGGGGGAACCAGGTGAGCACGACGGAAGATTCGGATTCGGACGGCGAACAGGTTGTAATACTCGGCGCCAACGGGGTCATGGGAATTGGCGCCGCTGAGATTTTCGCGGGCGGTGGCTATCGCGTCACGATGTTGGCGCGAAATAGGGCCAAAGCCGCCGACGCACTGGCCGAGGTTCAAGGATTGGCCCGCGCCGAAGCGATTGGCGACCTGATCGAGGTCGGCGCCTATGAATCCGATCTGCAGCGGGCGGTTTCGGGCGCCGCGATAATTTTCGAAACCCTGGCCGAGGACTTGGAGCTGAAGCGCCAGTTCTTTGAGCTGGTGGATCGCTATCGCAGCCCTGATTCAATCGTCGCCACAGTTTCCTCGGGACTGTCGATCGCCGAAATGGCGCAGGGACGCAGTGATTCCTTCCGCCGCCATTTTCTGGGAATCCACCTCTTCAATCCGCCCCACGTGATTGTCGGGACCGAAGTTATCCCGGACTCCGGCACCGATCCGGCGGTGGTCGCGAAGGTTATCCAGCTACTGAACAAGCGGCTGGGTCGCCGCCTGATCGTAGCCAAGGATCGTCCAGCATTCGCCGGCAACCGGGTGGCATTCAAGGTGCTCAACGAAGTGGCTCAACTGGTACCGGACTATGGGGTGGTCTTCCTGGACTATCTGATTGGGCCGCACACGGGACGGGCGATGGCGCCGCTAGCGACCATCGATCTGGTCGGATGGGACGTTCACGAAGCGATAGTGGACAACGTTTATGCCAAGGCGCGCGACGAGGCGCATGCGCTGTTCAAGCTGCCGGCCTTTATGAAGGAAGGTATCGCGCAGGGCCGGTTGGGCGACAAGACCCCTGAACGGGGCGGTTTCTATCGCCGCACCGGCGAAAAGCGTCTCGAGGTTCTGGACACCAGCAGCGGCAAATATCACGAGATGACGGCGCCCAAGCCAATCGAATTCGTCGAGCGGATGAAAGCGCTGCATCGGGTGGGCAGGTATCGCGAATCGCTCGCGGTCTTGAAGGAAGCTGAGGGCGGAGAGGCGGACCTCGCCCGGCGCGTGGTCCTGGGCTATATCAGCTATGGATTGAACCGGGTTGGCGAAGTGGCCGACACCAACGGCGACATCGATACTATAATGAGTTACGGGTTCAACTGGTCGCCACCGTCGGTGCTGGTGGATCTGTTGGGCGCCGGAGCGACCGTGGAACTGCTCAAGCGTTATGAATTGAAGGTTCCTCCGCTGGTGGAGCACGCCGCAGCGCAGGGCACAAAGTTGTACGCGGGCAACATATTGGATTTCGGCCGCACCTTCGTCGGCTAGCAGACTGTTGAAAAGAGGATTTTCACAGCCTGCGCCCTCTTTCTGGTCTCTCCCGGAGGAAGGGGATTTGGCAATGAAGCCGGTTTTTATGCAGGGTGTTGAGAGCGAGCATCCTTCCAACGCAATCAACCGCACTTTTTCAACACCCGGCCAGGGATATATTTTGGGTCCTCAAGTGTTATTTAGGGTTAAGATCTATTTCGGGTAAGGAAATATTTTATGAGCCAGCCGCCGGTATTTATCCTGGGTGGGGCGCAGACCGACTTCGCCCGTAATTGGTCGAAGGAAAACAAGCACATCGTGGCGCTGATGCGGGAGGCGACGGTGGGCGCACTGGAAGCAACCGGAATTGAGCCGGGCGAGGTGCAAACCGCCCACGTGGGTAACTTCGCGGCCGAGCTTTACGCTCGCCAGGGGCACCTCGGGGCGTTTGTGATCGACGTTGACCCGGCCTTTTCAGGAATCCCGACCAGCCGTCACGAAGCGGCCTGCGCGTCGGGATCGATCGCGATTCTGGCTGCGTCGGCGGAAATCGAGGCCGGGCGCTATGACTTGGCTCTGGTCGTCGGAGTCGAACAGATGAAGACCGTCGATCCCGCCACCGGCGGCGACTTCCTGGGTACCGCGGCTTGGTACGAACGCGAGGCCAACGGAATCGAATTTCCTTTTCCCAAGCTGTTCGGACGGCTGGGCGACGAATACGACCGGCGCTACGGCCTGAAGGACGAGCATCTGGCCCATATTGCAGCGGTGAATTATTCAAATGCCAAGCGCAACCCCGCGGCGCAGACCCGCAATTGGTACATGAGCGAAAGTCACGCGGTCCGGCAAAGCCGCTACAACGCCGTTATCGGCGGCCGCATCAAGGCCTCGGATTGCTCGCAAGTGACCGACGGCGCGGTGGCGATTTTCCTGGCTTCGGATAAGTACGCACGCGAATATGCGCGGCGCCGCCATCTTGACCTCGAAAAGATCCCACGGATTCTCGGTTGGGGCCACCGTACGGCGCCGATTGAATTCGACACCAAGATGGCCGAGAGCCGGAATAATCCTTATGTCCTGCCGCATACGCGCCAGGCGATATTGGACGCCTTCGCCCGCGCGCGCGTCGGCTCCCTGGAACAGATTGCCGGAATCGAGACCCACGACTGCTTTACCACCTCGGAATACATGGCGATCGATCACTTCGGGCTGACCAAGCCGGGCGAGTCGTGGAAGGCGGTGGAAGAGGGCGTGATCGAGCTTGGGGGCCGGATGCCGATCAATCCCAGCGGCGGACTGATCGGGGCGGGCCACCCGGTGGGCGCGACCGGAGTGCGTCAGGCGCTGGACTGCTTCAGGCAAGTCACCGGCGCGGCCGGCGATTACCAGGTCGAGGACGCCAGGAAGATGGCGATGCTCAATATCGGCGGCAGCGGCACGACCAGTTGCGCGTTTGTAATCGGGACCTGAAACGGACCTCGAGGATATCAATTCGCGTTGGATAGAAAGACCCCTCAAACGCAGCACTTAGTCGGCTTGGCCAGCCAGCATGGCGAAGCCGAAGCCGTCGTTGACGCGAAGCAGAGCGCCAGGGCGGATCGTTTCGCGTTACTGTATGATTTGGGTTGCGCGTTCGCGGCCCGGATCGAACTGGACGAATTGATTCCGCTGGTGGTGGAAAAGTGCCGTGACGTTTTGGACGCCGAGGGAATCTCGGTGCTGCTGCTCGACCACGAAAGCAACCAACTCTACTTCCCGTATGTCTCTCAGGTCGATCCGGAAATCCTTAAACGATTGCTCAGCTTGCGTTTCTCCGCCGAACTGGGTGTTGCCGGCGCGGCCCTGAAAGAGGGCCGCGCGATTCGTGTCACCGACGCGCAGCACGACCCGCGCCTTTACCATGGGGTTGACCTGGTGACCGGCGCTATCACGCGCGACTTGCTCGCGGTACCCCTGATCACTCATCAGGGGACGGTCGGCGTGATCGAGGCGGTGAACAGCCGCGGTGAGAAGCCCTTTTCCGAGGAGGATCTGTCCTTTCTGGAGGCGCTGGCCGGCAGCATCGCCGTGGCGATCGAGAATGCGCGGCTGTATGCGCGAGTCAAAGAATCGGAGGCCAACTTGCGCACCCGGGTGGGCGTGCTGCGCCGTGACTTGGCCCGCACCGATGTGTTCAGCAAGATAATCGGGGCGACTGCGCCGATGCTGGACGTTTACCGGCTTATGGAAAGCGCCGCCGCGTCTGCCATCGCGGTTCTGATTGAGGGCGAAACCGGCACCGGCAAGGAATTGGTCGCGCGCGGCATCCACCAAGCCAGCGCCCGTTGCGACGGCCCCTTTCTCGCCATTAATTGCGCTTCGCTGCCCGAAACGCTGCTGGAAAGCGAACTCTTCGGCCATCGCCGCGGAGCGTTTACCGGAGCCGTTCGTGACAATCCAGGTTTGTTCAGGGCGGCTAACGGTGGGGTAATTTTCCTCGACGAAATCTCGGACATGCCGATGAGCATGCAGGCCAAGCTGCTACGGGTGTTGGAAGAGGAGGAAGTTGTAGCCGTTGGGGACAGTTTCCCCCGCAAAGTGGACGTGCGCGTGCTATCGGCGACCAATCGCGACTTACGAGCTGAGGTCGAAAGGGGCAATTTTCGCCAGGACCTCTACTATCGTGTCGCAGTTTTCCCCATTCGGCTCCCGCCACTGCGCGAGCGTCGCGAAGACATTGCACTATTAGCGGCTTATTTTCTCAACGCCGCCGTCGAACGTTACCATCGGCGAATTGACGGCTTTGATCCCGAGACCTTGGAAATCCTCACCCGATACGACTGGCCCGGGAACGTCCGGGAGCTGCGTAATGCAATCGATAGGGCGGTTGCGCTCGCCAAGGATGGCGATCTTATCAGGCCGAACCATCTGATGCCGATACTGTCGGCGACCTCCTACAGCGGTGGTCGCGGCGCTGCGTTCGGGTCCGCAGTCACCAAAAACGGCGACACTGAGCCGGCGCGTGCGCCGGCCAGGCCTGAGGGTCAGCAAGGGGACTCGTTGCGCGAAGCGCGCGCTGGATTCGAGACCCGCCACATTGCGGAAGCGCTCAAGCGCCATCAAAGCAATGTGTCTCGAACGGCACAGGCGCTCGGCCTTTCGCGGGCGGCGTTGCAGAAGAAAATGAAGAATTATGGCCTCCGCTAACTTTTCGATGCACCGCCAAAAATAGTGGCTAGCAGCAACCACAGGATCCGGGTCACCCGCTGGAAAAGATATCGGAAATACGGGCGGGTTTTGCCTTGGTGCCCCGTATCAACTCGCGGCATCGGTCTTGCTATGTCATCAGTGCGACAAATGGAGTCGAAAAGCCCCGTGGGAAGAAAAATCGGAAACGCATGTGTTCGTAGTTCGGGCCGTTCCGCCGTCAGTGATTGCCGCCGAGGACTGATCGAGGAAAGGATGGCAATCGCAACCCTGGAGGTTTTCAGGGTGCGGTATCAGGCGTTTTGTGATCGCTTCGGACGCGATCCTGAACCCGACGAGCCCTTGTTCTTCGATCCCGCGCAGGAACAGCCCGTGGCCCCCGATTCGTCAGTGATCCGCTTGCAAATCATCGCAGCGGCGTCCACCGCCAAGGTTGACGCCCGTTTGGTGACCGATTTCATGCGGCTGAGCGGTCGAGGCCGGGCGCTGGAATCCTCCGGTAACCCCCAGCGTCGCGCGGTTCCGGAGCGCGACCGTTCGGGTTGGCTGCCTGGCGTTCCGGAGGAGCCCTCCACCACCTAAAATCCGCAATCGCTCAAACGGCTTTGAAGGGCGGTCAATTCCGCTCTCCAAAGCCGCTCGGCTGGGCTGTGGAGGCCCTATCTGCCGGTGAATGCAATGCGCGCGTTAAATTCGCGCGCATTTTATTTTTCGGCAGTTCCCGCTCCTGGCGCGCCGCGCAAATTACTGACCCGCGTCGCTTGTGCTTCCCCGACACCTTTATGGGCAGGCGCGCCGGGAATAGGATAAGAGGTGGAAATTGCGCCGGGGAGCAGGTCGAATGCCACTAGTTGTCCCGCCGGAAGGCTTCAGGTTGCCGCCACCGATTGAGGAACCGAACATCTATCCGATGGAATGGCGCGTCGGAAGCTCGGCCAGGCTGGCCGAGATCTACGAGCGCGCCAAAGTCGAGGGTTTCAACCCTTCGCAACTGCCCTGGCATTTGCTCGACCCTTCGGTCTGGAGCGCTGAAGAACGAGTCGCGCTGATGTACTGGTGGGCGCTGCTGGCGAATTTTGACTCCTCCGGCCCACCGGTTTTCGCCCGCGCCATGATCCAGGCGTTCGAAGCGCATGAGGAAGATCCGGTGCGCAAGTGCTTTTTCTCCATCACGCGCGACGAGGTCAATCACGAAGAATGCTGCCAGCGATCGATTCAGACCTTGATTCCTGGCGGTCCTTTGAATTTCGAACCGCGCACGGAGCTGGAACGGGCGGCGCATAACAACATCGCCTGGCTCTATCACAATGGCGCCCGCTACTGGCGCGGATTCTGTCAGGCGGTCAACCGTTATCCGCTGGCGGTGCTGTTCACTTCGTTCATGATGGGCGAGGTCGCGTCATCCAGCCTGTTCCATGGAATGGCGGCCAACACTACCCATCCGCTGTTCCGCGAAGTCTTTCGCCATGTGGGCCGCGACGAGGCGCGGCATCTGCAGATCTGCATGGCGCTGCTCGAGAAGGACTGGCCGGGCTTGGGCGATGAACTCAAGCCTTGGGTGACCCGGCAGTTGCGCGCCGGCTTCGTCTTTTTGTCGATGGTTTTGTGGGAGCCACCCGGCCAATTCTGGGAGCTTCCCGAATACTTCCTGGCCAACCATCGGACCCTGATTGATTTCGCGCGCGCCGCCGGCCTTGGAGTCCTTTCCTATGACGAGCAGGCGGCCAACTGGCGCCTGGCGATGGCGCGAGTAGCCAAGCTGGTGAGCCGCTGGGGAATCGAATTTCCCGCCATCCCGGAATTAGACATCAAGGGTGTCGACGTTGGCGACATCACCTCCGCCGATATCGTCCCGGTGTTCTAATAAGATGACGCGGGCATAATCTTGCGGTAGTGCGCGGACTGCTTCTGATAGCCTGTGGCTTGGTGGATAAGAAAGGCAACGGCAATGCCGGTCCTTCCAACCTGGAGAAATTTCAATGCGCGAAATCGTAACCGGCGTGTTCACCTGGCCCTGGTTTTCCGCTCCGCACGGCTACAACTTCAACGGCTACCTGATTGAAGATCCGGCCGGCAACCTCTGCATCGATCCGGTCGAGCCTGGTGACGAGGCGCTGGCGGAAATCGCGCGGCGGGGGGTTGCGCGTATCATCCTGACCAATCGCAATCACGTGCGCGCGGCCAACCGTATTCGTACGGCGACCGGGGCGCGCACCGCGATCCATCCCGATGACGCCGCTTACGCCCGCAGCCAGGGCGCGGAACTGGACGATGAGCTGCGCATCGGGGACGAGGTCGGTCCGCTGACGGTTGTAGCGCTGCCGGGCAAGTCGCCGGGCGAGGTCGCGCTGTATTGGCCGCGGCGGCGAATCCTGATCGCCGGCGACGCGGTAATCGGAAATCCACCGGGGAGTTGCAGTCTGTTACCGGAGCGGGTGATGGACGATCCACCGCGGTTGCGCCACAGCGTTCGCGAACTGCTCGGTTTGGACTTCGATACCCTGCTGGTGGGCGACGGCGAGTCGATTCTCCGTGGCGCCGGGAGCAAGCTGCACGAACTGGTGGCTACCTTCGCGTAGCATGCCGAAGCGCCCGTTGCGGCCAAGTCGCACTACGCTCACCAGCAATTCCACCACGATCAGCACCACGATCGCCGCTTCGAGCAGGAGCATGCGGCGGTCGCGGGCCACGTCGAGCAGCAACTCCAGCGATTCCTGCACGCTGCGCAGCTTCATCTCCAGCGCCATGAACCGATCGCCCAAATCGAACTCCTTGCGCAGATCGTCATAGATGCGATCCATCGTGGGGTCTTCCCAGGTCTCATCGGGCTTGTCCAACAAATGCAGGACCGCGAGCACTTCGGTGCGCGTGGAGATCGCTTCGCCGATAAAGCGATGCAGAGGGCGGGTCCGCATCGCGACCGTCCCCTTGTTTTCAAGCCGATCGACGAGCTTGCCGGCGCGAGCGAACAACTGATCGACAATTCCTTCGTAGTATTCCATCGCCGCGCTTTGCGCCATGGTCAGGGCGACCACCCCGGCACGGGCTGGGGTCAAACGATCTACTTCCAGTCTCCCATCATGAATGCCGGTCTCGCATTGCGGATCTTCGAGCACCGAATAGTCCTCGCGCACGACCTGGGGCGTCAATCCTGGGCGCACCTGGCGCAGCCGGGCCAACTCGGACTCGCGGCGCTCGGCGCTGATATCGTGCATCACCAACGCGCCGAAGGGATATATATACATACCGCCTTCAGGCTCGAGGGTCAGGTGCAAGTAGTGCGGCGTTACCTTGGCCGTGGGGAAGGCCGCGGCAATTTGCCTGAGCGGGAGGTTCTCGACGAATGCAACCGCGTAGAATTGATGGAGCCGCCCAGCCACGGCGGGGATGCTACTCCACGCAGCGCAGCGATTGCCAGATGTTGCCGGTTCTGCGGCAGACCGTTTCACTGGATGCAGGTTTCAGCCCGTCCCGCAGCCAGTCATAGCGGACTTACCGGGTGCAGGCCAAAACAAAGGCTCATTGTAACGACCGCCAGGTTAGGTTAGCCTGCCAATGAACCCGTTGAGGGGCGGGCGCCGATTCGCAGGACCCGCCACCGCCGCAAGCCGGCGGACTTGGATGGTTGAAGTGGTGGATCCCGCAACGCAACCCAATATTACGGCCAACAATGGCGCACGGCCGCGCGATCGCCGAAAATTTCTCCTCGAACTGATCAAGCCGTCGCATTACGACGATGACGGCTACGTCATCCAATGGTGGCGCGGCTGGATTCCCTCCAATTCCCTTTCCTGCATCTACGGACTCGCCCTCGACGCCAAAGCGCGCCGCGTGCTCGGCGACGATGTCGAGATTGAAATTGGGGCCTGTGACGAAACCAACTCGGTGGTTGCGCTCAAGCGCATCATCCGGCGCTTTCGGCGCAACGCGATGGTTGGCCTGGTCTGCATGGTCGGGGTTCAGAGCAATCAATTTCCCCGTGCGATGGACATCGCGCGGATCCTGCGCCGCCATGGGGTAGCGGTCATAATCGGCGGGTTCCACGTAAGCGGCTGCGTGTCGATGCTGCCGGAGCTGACACCTGAGCTCAAGGAAGCCAACGCCCTGGGTATCTCCCTGTTTGCCGGTGAGGCTGAGGGACGTCTGGACGAGATCCTTCAAGCGGCTTATAGCCAGCGGCTCAAGCCCTTGTACAACTTCATCCAGGACCTGCCGGCACTGGAAGGACAGCCGCCCCCGTACCTTCCGGCCGAGCTTATCCGCCACAACCTGGGCAACATCAGTTCGTTTGACGGCGGGCGCGGATGCCCCTTCAGCTGCAGCTTCTGCACCATCATCAATGTGCAGGGGCGCAAGTCGCGCTATCGCAGTGCCGACGACGTCGAGCGTCTGATCCGCGCCAATCAGGGTTCGGGCGTCACCACTTACTTCATCACCGACGACAACTTTGCGCGCAATCGCAACTGGGAAGCGATCTTCGACCGCCTGATCGAGTTGCGCGAAAAACACCACCTCAAGATCCATCTGACCATCCAGGTCGACACGCTGTGCCACAAGATCTTGCGCTTTGTGGAAAAGGCCGCGAGAGCGGGATGTAAACGGGTATTCATCGGGCTGGAGAACATCAATCCCGACAGTCTCAAGGGAGCGTCCAAAGGGCAGAATCGCATCACTGAGTATCGCGCGATGCTGCAGGCGTGGCGCAAAGTCGGCGTCTTGACCTATGCCGGCTACATCCTGGGGTTTCCCAATGACACCCCGGAAAGCATCGCGCGCGATATTGGGATCATTCAGCGCGAGCTGCCCATCGATATCCTGGAATTCTTCATGCTAACGCCGCTGCCGGGTTCCAAGGATCACAAAGACAGCTTCATGCGCGGCGATCGCCTCGACCCGGACCTTAACCGATACGACCTCGAGCACGTCACCACCGATCATGCGCGCATGACCGGCGAGCAGTGGCAGTCGATTTACGATCGCGCCTGGCATCTTTATTACTCGCCCGAACATATCCAGACCCTGATCAAGCGAGCGATCGGCAGCGGCATCAATCCGGCCCGCGTGACCTCGATGATATTCACCTTCTACGCCAGCCACGCCTTCGAAAAGGTGCACCCGCTGCAAAGCGGAGCGGTGCGGCGCAAGCGCCGCAAGGACCGTCGGCCGGAAATGCCCCGTGAAAGCCCGTTGGTCTTTTATCCGCGCCGGAGCAGGGAAATCCTGGGCACCTATGTACCCGCGTTACGGTTCTTGTGGCGGCTGACGCGGCTGCGCCATCGGCTGAGGCAGGACCCGTCGACACGGCATTACACCGACCTTGCGATGACTCCGCTTGACCATGAGCTCGATGAGGACCTGGGGCTTTATGACGCCACTGAAGGAGCGCGCAAAGTTGCGGCGCAGGCGCGCGTCCGCGCCATCGCGATGCGCGCTTAATTACTCCAGCATCGAGACCCTTTTCTGACCCACGCTCCCATATGATGTGACGTAAGAGTCCAAGCCAGCGGGGCGGGCGTCCCTGCCCGCCGCTCAGCCATCCATCGCCATTTGGCGCTCCATCCGCCGGGAACTGTTGCGTTTCAAGGTCGCCGACATATAAAAAGCAAATTCGCGCCAGATATCCAGAAATCGTATTGATTGCTAAGCTCTTCGGACACCTCGAATGAAGTCTCCAGGAGATCGCCTGATCGGAAAACCGCGGCGCGCCAGCAACTCCGGCACGTCCGCGCGTGGTGCGGACGCGCCGCTGCTGGAGTCTAACCGCTCGCGCATCGCGATCATCGAACCCAGCCGCGTCATCAAGCCGATCGATATCGCCGAGCACTGCGTGCTGTGCTTTTTCCAGGAAGTGATCGCCGAGCTGGTGCGCGAAGGCGCACAGGCGCGCCTGATCCTCAACGCCGAGAGCGAAGCCGGCGACTATCCGGTGTATGAGATAGATTACGGACACCGCCGGCTTGCCGTCGTTCATCCCGGAGTTGGCGCGCCTAACGCGGCCTCGCGCCTGGAGCGGATGATCGCGCTCGGATGCCGCAAGTTCATCGCCTGCGGAGGCGCCGGCGTGCTCGACGGCGCCATCGGCGCCGGGCACATCGTGGTGCCCACGGCTGCGATTCGCGACGAGGGGACCTCTTATCATTACTTGCCGCCGGCGCGAGAAGTGGCGCCTACGCGCAAGGCGCTAGGCGCGATCGAGGCGGTGTTGCGCGAAAACCATCACGATTACCTTCGGGGCAAGACCTGGACTACCGACGCGGTGTACCGCGAGACGCGCGCGCGGCTGGTGCGCCGGCGGCGCGAAGGATGTGTGGTGGTGGATATGGAAGCGGCCGCTTTCTTCGCGGTGGCGCGTTTCCGGCGCATCGAATTCGCGCAAATCCTTTATGCCGGCGACAGCCTTGCGGGCCGCCAATGGGAGCATCGCGGATGGAACCGTAATGCAATGCGCGAGCGGCTGTTTCATCTCGCCGCCGAGTCCTGCCTGCGGCTATGATATGGAACGGCATCTTGAGCGGTTGCCGTCGGGGAAGAGTTATGCAGTTGTCCATGGCCGGCCTGTAATGGCAATCGGTGTATAGCGGAGCGGCGGGTATGACGATCTTGATTGTGGCCGCGCGTTGCGCGATGGTCGATTTCGTCTTCGGCCCACTCGCGCTTTGCCCGGGGGCCGCCGATGCGCAAGTGGTCAGATGGCTTCCAGAACCATGACAACCCCAGTCTCCAAGGCGCCCCAGTACGTTGTTGGTGTGATCTCTGATACGCACGGTCTGATGCGACCCGAGGCCCTCGATCGCCTCCGGAACTCGGACGTGATTGTGCATTGCGGAGATATCGGCGCTCCCGCGGTGCTGGATGCGCTAAGGGCCATTGCGCCGGTTCACGCGGTTCGAGGAAACAACGACAAGGGTTCTTGGGCTTCCGGGTTGCCCACGGATGACATCGTCCAAGCGGGGACTCACACCCTATACGTCGTCCATGACCTCGCGGAACTCAGTCTGGAGCCGGCCGCTGCGGGGTTTGCGGCGGTCCTTTCGGGTCACTCCCACCGTCCGCGGGTTGAGATCCGCAACGGAGTTCTTTTTGTCAACCCGGGTAGTGCGGGTCCGCGGCGCTTTTCTCTACCGGTCGCTGTCGCTTTGCTGGTGGCCAGTCCCGCGGCCTGCAACGCCAGTATCATCGAACTGGTGTAGCCGTCTGAACGTCCGATATCTCAGAGCATTAGCCGTAAAGCGAAAATAATTTTGCGCCTTGAGCGCACGAACACGTTGGCGCAGAAGCGCTTTCTGTTCCCTCTCCTTATCCTAGGAGAGGGCGAGGGAGAGGTTACACGACCCGATCCAGGACACGCGCTGCGCCTGCATCCACTGAAACTTCGCGAAAAAACCGCCCGGATTCATCCTCGCTTTACGGCTAGATAAAAGGAACTGCCCGAGCCAGAGTCAGTCTGCGCTCACGACGTCAACCGGTTGTTTTGGGGGACAGCCGATGGATATCACGGCGCCGGCCCCGAGTTACGGTTCCAGGCCGCGCCCTTCCTTTTTGACGCCGAACTTTTCCAGCCGGTACTGCAGTGTGCGATAGCTCATGCCGAGCATCTTGGCTGCCTTGGCGATTACGCCGTCGGCTTTCTCCATCGCCTGCATGATCAGGTCACGCTCCAGGTTGTCGAAATTGATGCCCTCTGGTGGAATCTCGAAGCGGTCCGTGCCCTTGCGCTCACCCGGACGGCTGAGCGGTTTGCGGGCCAGCACCTCAGCTGGCAGATCGCGCGGCGTGATGCGATCGCCGTCGCACAGCAAAACCGCGCGCTCGATCGCCGACTCAAGCTGACGGATATTGCCGGGCCACGAATAGTCGAGCAGCACCTCCATCGCCTCACGGCTGACTTCCTTGACGCGCCCGGCGGCGAGTTGGCTGTACTTGGCCAGAAAATGATTAGCCAGTTCGGGGATATCGGAACGGCGCGAGCGCAGCGGCGGCAGCGTGATGGTAACGACGTTGACCCGGTAATAGAGGTCTTCGCGGAAACGCTGCTCGGCGACTTCTTCAGCCAAGTTGCGATTGGTGGCGGCCACCAGCCGGACGTCGACATGGAAGGATTCGTGGCCGCCTACGCGCCGCACCTCCTTTTCCTGCAACACGCGCAACAGCTTGGCCTGCAGTCCAAAGCCGAGGTCGGAGATTTCGTCGAGAAACAAAGTCGACTTGTCGGCCGCCTCGATCAGTCCAATCTTGCGTTCGGTGGCGCCGGTGAATGCTCCCCGCTCATGACCGAACAGTTCGTTCTCAATCAGATTCTCCGGAATCGCCGAGCAGTTGATCGCCACGAATTGGCGCGACGCGCGCGGTGAAAGCCGGTGCATCGAGCGCGCGATGATCTCCTTACCGGTGCCGCTCTCGCCCTGGATCAATACCGTAGAATTCGACGGCGCGACTTTGCGCACGATTTTGATCACTTCCTCGATCTCGGGGTCGTGTCCAATGATGCCCTCGATTTGAAGCTTGCCTTCCAGGCGCTTGCGCAACAGCAGGTTTTCCTCCTGCAGGTTGGCCAGTTCGGCCGCCTTCAGCGCCGTCATCACCAACGTCTCGCGGTCGGTCGGCTTGGTCAGGTAATAGAACGCGCCCGCCTTCATCGCTTTGACCGCGCTGTCGATAGTGCCGTGCGCGGTCACCATCACCACCTGGGTGGCCGGGTAGGTTGGCCGGATGGTAGCGAGCAACTCCTCGCCTGACATCCCAGGCATCACCAGGTCGGTGAGCACCACGTCAAAGGAGCCCAGCGTCAGCAGTTCCAGAGCGCGCTTGCCGCCCGGCGCCTCCTCCACGGCAAAGCCTTCCTCGCGCAGGATCTCCGCGGTGATTTGCCGTTCGAGGTCGTTGTCTTCGACCACCAGTAACGAAGCTTTTTTCATGATTCATGCCCGCGGGCGCCGTCGGTTAGGGGAAACGAGAAGGTCACAACCGCGCCCGGCGGCGGTGAACTGGGTTCGATTTTAATCTGCCCCCCGTGTTTTTCCATGATGCTCTTGGAGAGGAACAATCCGATTCCGATGCCCTCGCGTTTGGTGGTGAAGAACGGCTCGAACACGCGGCCGACGACCTCCGGTTCGATGCCCACGCCGGTGTCGGAAAATCGTACCTGCAACGCTCCATTTTCGCGGGCGAAGTCGATCTTGAGCTGGCCGCCGTCGGGCATCGCCTGGGTCGCGTTGGCGACCACGTTGAGGAAGCAGGTGCGAATCTTTTCAGCGTCGACGTTGAGTACCGTGGGAACCGCACCGTTGCTTTCGATGACTTCGATCCCCTGACTCTTCAAGCGCGACTCCGACAGCGCCAGCACGTCACCAACAATCGCTTTGAGGTCGATCGGGGCGGTGCGGATCTCGATCGGCTTGCCGTAGTGCAAAAAATTCTGAATGAGTCCGGACAGGCGATGGATCTCGCCCTTGATCATCGCGATCTGGCGCAGGAAATTCTCCCGCTCCTGGCTGAGCTGTCCGGCGTAGCGGGTACGGATTTGATCCACGGCCAGGCTGATGAAGTGCAACGGATTCTTGATCTCGTGCGCCAATCCGCCGGCGAGCTGACCCAGGGCGGTAAAGCGCTCGAGCCGGTTAAGCTCCTGCTCGCGCTCGCGCGCCCGGCGCAGTTGCGCGACCATCTCATTGAAACTGCGCGTCAGCAGCCCGATCTCATCACGGCGGCGCACTTCCGGGACCGGCTCCAGTCCGCGCGCGGCGATATTCTGTGCCGCCGCCGCAATCACGTTGATGGGCCGGGTGTAGCGATGGGCCAGCGCGTAGGAGAACACGATGCCGACGGCGAAGATCACCAAGGCCAGGGTTATGAGCCGGGTGCGCGCCTGCCGCAGCAGTTCGGTGTAGTCGCCGAAATTCGCGATCACCTGCACGTAACCCATCAGATGGTCCTCTACCACCACCGGGATCAGGTAAACGGTGCTTTCGCGCGTCATCGGCACCAAGTCATAGGAAGCGGGCCGGCGCGCGTCGGCGCCCAGATGCTCGTTGATTACCACCTGCTTGGAGCGGGGATTGAGCGAGGCTCCAATCAGTTTAGGGTTGGAGCTGTTGATGATCAGATTCTCGCTGGAAGCGATCGACACCTCCAGACCCTTGTTGTGGAGGCTGCGCACGTAGTTCTGCAGCCGTTCGCGGTCGGTGTTGCCGACCGCGGTCAACTCCTGCACGCTGATTTGGATCGCACCCGCCAGATCCTTGACATTTTCACGGGTCGCGTTGGCGATTGCCTGCTGCGTGCTCAAGCTGATCGCCACCTCCGCACCCAGCGTGGCCGCCAGCAGGACCACGATGATAACCAGTAGCTTGGCTTTTAGACTTAACGCTGGAAACCTGAGTTTCATGGCCGGTTCCCCGCTATGCGCGTCACACGGGCCGCCGGGATGGGGTCCCCCGGGCATGCTCCGCGACCAGACGCGCCGCTCAGTCCGCTTCCGGCTGGGGAGCCTTGTTCCCTCCGTTAGGCTTGGACAACACCAACAGCCGCGTCAGCCATATCAGTAACGATAAGCCGGCGACGATCAGCAAGGCCCGCTGGATGCCTCCAATGTAATGGAGAATCCGTTCGATCTGGCTGCCGAACAGGTAACCGATCGAAACCACCAGCGGTACGGAAATCACCGCGCCCAACAGATCGTACATCAAAAAGCGGGAAATTGGCACGCCCAACGAGCCGGCGCTGAGATAAACCACGGCGCGTAACCCGGCCAAAAAGCGGGCGTAAAACACCGCCCGATGGCCGTGGCGGTCCATGAACTTCTGCATCCGCACGATGCTCTTGCGGGAGTTCGGATGGGTCAGGCCGAAATAGCGCAGCAATCCGGTACCGAAATGCCGTCCCAGAAAGAACAGCGAACAGTCGCCGGTAATCACCCCTACGAATGACACCGCCAGCGCCACCGGATATTCGATCAGACCGCGATGCGCCAGAAAACCGCCGGTCAGCAACACGGCATCCTCGGGCACGGGCAAGCCCAAGCCGCATAGAACCAGCACAATCAGCAACCCCAGGTAGGTGAAGTGCTCGATGTATGTCGAGACCAGACCTACCAAAGCTCAACTCTCAGGCCGATTGTAGCGCGCCCGCAGCGCGTCGCGGATCTGCTCCACCGGGGTTCCCGCCGCGGACATGCGACCGGCGTCCACCGCCTCGCCGACGCAAATCGCGCAGTGCCCGCCGTGAGTATCGCGGAAGCAGTCCAGCAGATTGTTATGGCCATGAAGCCGGTCGCATCCACAATAACAATGGAGTTGGGCCAGCAGTTCAGGATGCTCGCGCGCAATCAGGTAGGCGTCGTGCACCGGTCCCTTGTAGAGGGCGGGGTCGAGCGTCATCACCTGTCGATAGTCGGCGTGGACAACGGCATTCCGATGTTTGAGGATCGCGCCGGCTCCAAAGTAAATTGCCAGCAACGCCGCGACGGCGCCGGCAATCAGAAGCCCCTTCTTTCGGCTCAGATTCATTGCTTTCCTTGCCTAGAGTATATCAGTTTACAACATTTGCACGACCTGTGGACTGTATCTTTGAAAGCTGTATAGCGCGGCCGGGCGATGGGGCCCGCGCCGCTCCGCCGGCAGTTTCCTGAGCAGATCCATCGAAAATATCCGGCGGTGGAAATTACGCCGATCCAGGCTGCGTCCCAAAATCGCGCCGTACACGTCTTCCAATTCCTTGAACGTGAATGACTTGGGCAACAGGAACGCGGCGATATTGGTGTACTCCAGTTTGGCTTTCAGGCGCGACAGCGCATAGTCGGCCATCTGCGTGTGATCATAGGCTAGCGGCGGTAACTGACTGGCAACTTCAAACCAGCCCCCGGCCGCATATTTGCTCGAAGGCGCCACGATCCGCGCCGGATCCGGAATCAGCGCCATATAGGCTACCGAGACCACATGGGAGCGGGGATCGCGCGACGGATCTCCAAAAGTAAAAAGCTGCTCCAGATACGCGCAGGTAAGGCCGGTAGTGGAGCGCAGTTCGCGGTCGGCGGCGGCGTCGAGCACCTCGCCAACCCTAACCAGACCCCCGGGGAAGGCCCATTTGCCACGCAGCGGCCCGCCTTTGAGTTGCACCAGGTAAGTCTTCAACCGGCTTTCATCGACCACGAAAACCACGGTATCGACCGCCACCCGGGGCCGCTCGAAACGATTGCGTCCGCGGCCCGGCGCCGGCCGCTCCAGGGCACGATGACCGTCTGCGGTCTGCGTTGGTAATTCCTGCACGGCGATTTTCCGTGAGTTTTGGCGCCTGCGCTCAGGCGCTCAGTTCCAGCATCCGCTCGAGCGCGCGCCGCGCACCTTCGCGAACTTCTTCGCTGAGCTCGATCGGATAGCGCAGGTGGCGCAGCGAATCGAGGGTGCCCTCCAGGGTAATCATCTTCATGTAGCGGCAGAGTTTGCAGGCTTTGTAAAAGTGCTTGTTGGGGATTTCCAGCAACAGGCGGTCCGACAACCCGCATTCGGTCACGATCAGGAATTCGGTCGCCGCGCTCTCCTGCGCATAACGCACCATCGCGCTGGTCGACAAGACCGCGTCCGCGATCCCCAAAACGTCGGCGCGGCATTCCGGATGGGCGAGCACCTTGACCCCGGGCAGGCCGCGTTTGACCTTCTCCACCTCGGCCACCGTTATCTGATGATGGACGTAGCAGTTGCCGTCCCACGAGATGATTTTCTTGGCCGTCTGACCCTGCACGTAATTGGCGAGGTTCTGGTCGGGGACGAACAGAATATGCTCGGAGTCGATCGCGTTGACGATCTGTGCCGCATTGGCCGAGGTGCAGCACGCGTCGGACAGCGCCTTGACGTCGGCCGTGCAATTTACGTAGGACACCACCTTGAGGTCGGGATACACGCCCAGCAACTCGTCCTTGCGCTCGGCCAGAGCCTCCGCGGTCACGCTATCGGCCAGCGAGCATCCCGCCTTCAAATCCGGCAACAGTACCAGGCGGTCGGGGTTGAATACTTTGGCGGTTTCGGCCATGAAGTGGACCCCGCAAAAGACGATGATCTCGGCCTCGCGCACCTCTTTGGCCTTGCGCGCCAGTTCCAGGGAATCACCGATAAAATCGGCGACTTCGAAAATCTCCGGCCGCTGATAATTGTGGGCCAGGATCACCGCCTTGCGCGCCGCTTTCAACTGGCGGATTTCTTCAATGATCGAGGCATAGCGATCGCACGACTCGCGATCATAATCGTATTGGCCGAGCACGCTCAGTTTGTGATATAGGTCGGCGCCGGTTACGGCTTGGTTGGTTTCCATCTCAATGCCCCGGGGTTCCTGTTCCGCGCCCTTGAACTGCGTCGCTTCGGCTCAAACCGGCGACGGCGGACTCAGGACCTTTGTGTCAAGTTGACGCATACTACCAAATCCGGGGCGCTGCTGGCAATAGGCCATTTGGCACTTGGCCGCCGATGCGTGGCGCCTTCCGCGCCGGACCAGAATCCTAACGCTTGGGGTTTTAAAAGTGCTATGGCTTTGAGAGACCGCGGCCACAGGGAAGGAGCCACATTAACCCGTTTGCTGAATAAGCAAGGAGATAAGCCGATGATAAAACCCGAGCGAATCGGACATGTGGTGTTGAAGGTCAGGGACCTGGCCAAATCGCGGCACTTCTATAAGGAGGTGCTGGGCCTCGACTTGATGTTTGAGATGCCCGGAATGGCGTTTCTGGCCAGCCATCGCCGCGACCATCACGAGATTGGCCTGATGGAAGTGGGAGCGGGGGCGGAGCCGCCGAAAAACCTCCAGGTCGGTCTTTCGCACGTGGCCTTCAGACTAGTGGATGAAGCCGCGCTGATCGAAGCGTACCGCGAGTTGAAGGAGCGTGATGTGCCGATCTCTTTCACGGTGCATCACGGTATCACCAAGAGCGTTTATTTTACCGATCCGGACGGCAATCAACTCGAGGTCTATTGCGACGTTGCGCGCGATGAGCGGCCGCAGATCGCAAACGAATACATGGGGATGGAGCGGCTGGATTTCGCGCCTGACGATCCGGGCCTGGTTGACGTGATTCGCAAGATGATGCCGGCGGCGTCGCAATAGCGTAGCCGCGGCCTGGTTATCTCCCAACTCTTAATGCAGCAAAGGAACAAGGTGAACTGATGGAAAAGCGGGCGCTTAGCGGAGTGCGCGTGCTCGAAATGGGCCAGTACATTGCCGGTCCAGTGGCGGGCAAGATGCTGTCGGACCTGGGTGCGGAGGTGGTTAAGCTGGAGATGCCGCCGGTGGGCGATTTCGTGCGCGGCTACACCGGCGACGTGGGGCCGGCCGGATTCAGTCCCGGCTTCTGCTACTGGAATCGCGGCAAGCAAAGCGTCTGCATCGATATCAAGAAGCCGCAGGCCGCCAAAATCGCGCTCGACTTAATCAAGCATTTCGACGTGTTCATCGAGAATTTTACTCCCGGCGTGGTGGCCAAGTACGGCTTTTCCTGGGAACAGCTCAAGCAAATAAATCCGCGCCTGATTATGTGCTCGCTGTCGGCCTTCGGCCAGGACGGACCGATGTCGCGGCTGCCGGGCACCGACGCCGTGGCCCAGGCGCTGAGCGGAATGACTCATCTGACCGGCAATCCGGGCGGCTCTCCGGTGTACACCGGCGCCTACATCGCCGACAACAATGGCGGCGTCAACGCGGTGGCCGCAATCAATGCGGCGCTCTACTATCGGGAGAAAACCGGCGTCGGACAGTATATCGACCTGGCGCTGTTCGAGTGCCTGTTCCACATCCACGATATTCCGCTCATCAACCATCTGTTCACCGGGGTCAATCCCGGACCCTGCGGTCCCCATCGCGATGAAGCCACGCCCTGCGGAATCTTCAAGGCTAGCGACGGTTTTGCAATCGTGGTGGTGCTGGCCCATCAGTGGGAGGGTTTTTGCAAACTGATTGGCAAGCCCGGGATGATTACCGACCCGCGCTATGCGACCCAGGCGGCGCGCAATCAAAACAAACTCGAAACCGTCGGCATAATCGAGCAATGGCTCCAGACCTTCCCCACGCGCGACGAACCCATCAAGCTGTTGCAGGACAATCACTTCATCAGCGCTCCAGTGCTGGATCTGCCCGGCGTCATCAACCATCCGCAAACGCGGGCGCGCAAGATCATGCAGCCGATTGAGGTTCCCGGGTTCGGCCAGATGACGCTGCCCAAGGCGCCATTTCACTATTCCGAAACCCCGGTGGAAATCACTCCGCAGTTCAGTTTGCTGGGCCAGGACAACGAAAGCGTGCTGGGCAAGTATCTGGGCTATTCACCGCAACGGGTGGCCGAGCTGACCACCGGCGGTATGCTCGGGGAAGACAAGCTGTTGAGTGCGCGGCGCAAATCCGGTTGATGGAGAACGTTGAGATCAAGGCGCGATGCCATGACCTGGCGGCAATGGCGCGCGCGGCCGCGGCGGCCGGCGCGGTTGCGGAATCCACCTTTGACCAGGTGGATACCTACTTCAACGTGCAAACTGGCCGGCTCAAATTGCGCCAGCAGGATAGTGTCGGTGACGAGCTGATCTTCTACCGGCGGGCGGATGAAAACTCGCCCAAGCTGAGCCGCTACGATCGCATCCCAATCGTGCCCGCGCACCGGCTGGGTTCCATTCTGGCACAGGCGCTGGGGATCAAAACCGTGGTGCGCAAGCGCCGGGAGTTGTGGCGTCTGGACAACGTCCGCATCCATTTAGACCAGGTGGAAGGGCTGGGATCGTTCGTCGAGTTGGAGGTCCAGGTAACCCCTGGCCGCGACCTCGCCGGATGCCACGCGCAGGCCGACGCGCTAATGGCCGCGCTGGGCATCCGGCCAGCCGACTTGCTGGCCGGCTCGTATTCGGACCTGATCGCTTTGGCGGATGCCACCGGGCACGAGGTATAAAGCTCAACGCCGAGCGCGCCCATCGGCCATGTCGCGGTTGGGATGTTATTCTTGAAGTTGTGGTACCGCCTCGAACGTTACGATTTTCTTCAGGTCGTTAACTGCCGCTCTCACTTGCGACGGTTGCCGATGAACTGAAGAGATTCGGTATAAGCAGCGCGGCGTTCAGACCGGTAATAAGATTTGCTATGGAGCATACTGCGGACAGCAGCTAGTGGCGGCTCGAAAACGACTGTCAGCTGAGCGGCTCGAATGTCATCAAGGGCTTGGCCACGGTCTCCCAGTACTGTGGAAGCGAAGAACGCCCTCGAAGGTGAGGAGCCAAGTCGTCTGGGTCCTCGTTTTCAGCTACATTAAAGTAGATTCACTCGTGAGCAAACTCAAGGCGAGGCCATACCTGCATGAGATTTGGGAAAGCCGCGAAGGCGGCGGACGGAAGGTTGCCCGCCGAGCATGAACAGTTTTCCACGATCCAACTGGCGTCGCAACGCTGTAGAAACTCTATTTCCATGAGGTGACGGCGGCAAACGTTCAGCCGGTGTTTCTTCGCAACGGCCGAAGACATTAACACGGTGTACATCGAGCGCAGCCAAATAGGGCCAGGCGTCAGCGCGAGCTACTCGGCTCGATCCGTGGAGCCTGAGCGGGACGCGGAGGCAGGGAGAGATGTTTGCGGATGCGGGCCTGGATGCTGGTCTTCTCGTCGGCGCTGATCACGAACTCATCGGATTTCAGGGCTCTGCCTTGCCATTGGCGGGCGTAGAGGTCGAGGATGCGACCGGCCTTGAAGGGAAAGTCCGATCGCGCGGGAAGACCACGGCTGTGCGCCAGGGGCGGATTGCTCTGGTGAGCCAGCGCCATACCGTCATGCGCCGATCTGGCCGCGATGGCGCAGCGCTGCGCCTCGCGAACGAGCGGCGGCTCAGGCGGAAAAGAAGGGCTCCGTTTTACATGGTCGGCAAGGCTGAAAACGGCCTGATGTGGACAATCGCAATAGAGCCGACGTCGACTCCGAAGCGGTGGCGTCCGATCACTGAGGTACCGTGAAGCACTGATATGCAACAAACACAGTACATCGTTGGATAGGAGAACCTCCGACATTGGAGATCGGAAAAGGCGATGTCTCCGAAAGAAAGAACTGCAAAAAAGTGGGAAAGCGTCCGGCTGACGAGATTCAGGCTCGCAGAGAGATATTTCTGGATGGTCGAAAGGTCCAGCTCAATCTTGCCTTTCGCAAGAGCGAGGGCTGTCGTCTTTTCACTTCGACTGACTGCCGACAATTAGAAGAAATTCGGGACCGAGCACGACAGCAGGGGCTTAGCGTCTCAGAAATAATCAGACGAGCGCTCTTTCCACAACCTTTTCGCCTAGTTCGCGGGAGCCTTACGCTGGCGACAGTGGACGTCCCATGGGAGCAATTCGGGCGCTCGCAAACCGGCATGACAATGGAAGCGGAGGCGTCAAAAACACCGCAAAATGACGAGAAAGCCCTCCGGAAATCGGTGCTATTCGCAACCGTAGGTGTCGCTGTCTAAAAATCTGGAGTTTTACCTGAGGCGGTTCAAGGCCAAGCGCTCCAACGTCTGAAAACCCTTTCTTTGGCTTCGCTAGCGAAAACGGGGAGGGCGCTTTTCCAGGAATGCGGCGATTCCTTCGCGGCTTTCGGCGTCGTGCGAGCGCTGGGCGATGGTGCGTGATTCGGACTGCAGATGGGTCTCCAGAGAATCGTCGAAGCTCTCGCGCAGCAGCCGCTTGGCGGCGCCAAAAGCGCGCGTGGGACCGTCGGCCATTTCTTTGGCCAGCGCCTGTGCGGCGGCCGGCAACTCGGCGTCCGCGACCACGCGGCTGAGGATACCCCACTCCAACGCCTCCCGCGCCGAAAGCGTGCGGTTGGTGAGAGTGAGATCCAGCGCGCGCCGCAGTCCGATCAGGCGCGGCAGGAAAAAGCTGGTGGAGGCGTCGGGGGAAAGGGCGGCGCGCGTGTAGGCCATCGTGAAGCGCGCGGATTCCGCCGCAATCACCAGGTCGGCGCCAAAGACCAGCCCCAGTCCGCCCCCGGCGGCGTTGCCGTGGACCGCGGTGATTACCGGCGCATCCATCCGGGCCAAAAGCGAAACCGCCCCATGGATATAAGTGGTCATCTGCTTCAGAAGCACACCGAGGTCGTCCTTGCGCGAGGCAAAGGTCTTCAAGTCACCGCCGGCGCAAAACATCTTTCCCGTAGCGCCGATCAGCACCGCGCGCACGTTCGCATCCTCATCGCATCGCAACGCCGCGTCATACAATTCCTGTGACATCTCCAGGTTCAGCGCGTTTGCCGCATCGGGCCGATTGAGCGTCAGATGCGCGATTCCCTCGCGTACCTCAAGCCGTAACGTTTTGTAATCCATATCGCCTCCCGGCGGATTGCCGACACCGTAGTACTTTAGCGCCGGACGTCACATTTCGCACCATAAGAGATTCTTGAAACGGTGTCTGGGACTTCGTGCCAGCGTTCGCTTACCCTGAACCGAAAATAACTCAAGTTAGATTTTTGGCGAAATGGCCCGGGGCTGAGGGCGGAACGCGTATCAAGGATCGGGCTGTCGAAAAACGACTGAATGGCAAAACCAAGGCGGCTTGGCAACGCTGCGGGGCGCTAGCAGGCTGCGGAAAAAGTCCCCAGCGTCCTCTCCCGTCAGGGGAGGATTGAGGAAGGAAGCCATCTTTATGCAGGTGCTAATCCTCGGGCCGCCACTCCGTCTCAGAAGCCGTCGACCCTGCTAGAGATGCTGTTCCTCGCCCACATTCAGTTTGGGAGGGGGTGAGGGAGGGGGTTCTGATACACCTCAAGTAATATCTAACGCATTGGAGCAGACTGAGATTCGGTAAACGTAGGGCATCTTTGAAGTGCACCAGCACCCTCACCCGTCACGCGACTTGCTGGCGCAAATCGCGCGCCCGACCTCTCCCGGCGTGCGGCTGCGGACCCGGTCCGCAGCCGCGGGCGAGGTAGGTTTTTAGGAGCTATTGACAGTCTCAGGATGAGAAGAGGGACACAAAAATGCCTTTGCCGCAGTGCGTTTGTGCTCTGGGCACATTCTTATTTCCGCCGCAGGGCTAAGAACCGGCGTTGCGGCTGGCGGAGAGGAACGACGAAATCATTAGGTGAAGATTGCTGGGGCCGGTGAGCGGCGGCAGATCTCTCACCGACGCGTATAGGGCGGGCGCTTCCCGCGGCGAAAGTTCCGTGCCAAAGACCCGGTCCCACAAGCCCGTGGTGACTCCCAGGCAGTGTTGCGGCCGCCGCAGATGATGAACCAGGTGATGGGCGCGCAGGCGCTGCTCGATGGAGGTCAATCTGGAGGCGAAGTGAATCCGGTAATGGATAACTTCGTAAGCCGCAAAACCGCACAGCAACCCAAAGTAGAAAATCACACCGGGGGCCGTTCCGAACAGGACCACCAGCACCGCCAGGACTACCAGCGAGGGGAGCCACGTTCCGATCGCGAAGACTGCGTGCGGATCGCGATGGTGCATCGCGTGAATCGGACTGATGAAGGTCTGGTGAAGATGCGCCATGCCGCCGTGGATGGCGTATTCCAGCAGGGTCCAGCCGAGCAACCCTGCCACGAACATGGCGACACCGAAGGTCATCTTCAAACTTTAATCAAAGATGACGGCAGCCGCAACGATGGCGGCATGTGGCTTGCCCAAGGCCGTGGCGAAATAATCATCTCTACGTAGTGGAATTGGAAATATGGGAACTGCCAGGCCGTCCGCCTGGCCACCTCAGGTCCAGCGCGTTATGGGCGCCGGCGCCTGAGTCTGGATGGGGGTGAAAGCTACCGCAGCAGACCGATCCTGGCGGCTAAAGACTCCGTGAACACCAATCCATCCTCTCCGAAGAACGCCAGTCTGATCAGGCTCGGATGCGGCACGGCCGCCGGAATCGCCCATTCTTCGAAGCCGCCGGTGATGACCGTGGGCAGGATGCTGGTGGTGGGAGTGATAGTGCTGGTCGAGCGCACCGCGCTTATCGCGGTTGGAGCGACCGCGTTCGACACCGGTTCGACCGCACTGGTCAAGGGCTTGACGATGGTGTCGGTGCCGGGCTCTTTGCCCGCCAACAGTTTTCCGACCTTGTTGACCCCATCCTCGGTGAACCCGACCTGCAAGGGTTCCATGGTCCGGGGAGAAGCTCCGGTCGATTTGCGCAGAGCGACATCCGAGATCATGGCCATCGCCGTGGGGGCGGTCCAAGTCGTGATCGTGTTGGTGCGGGGCTCGAGACGAACAATGATACCCGCGAGGGCATCGCCGGCGACGACGTCGCCATCTTCAGCCACTTTGACGCGTGACAACCGGTTCGCGCCTGGCACTTGCCACAGCGCGACGGTGTTGGTGCCCACGTCCAGCGCGCCGATACGGTCGCCTTGGGTGAAGTAGACCTGTGTTCCGTCGGCGGTGACCGCAACGCCCGAAAGCCGTGATTGATTTGATGCCGGTACCGGGCTGGCCCACTCCGTGATCCGGTCGGTGTCGAGGTCGAGCGCCGCCAGGTTATTGCCCCGGAACTCGGTAAAATAAACTTTCGACCCTGACAGCGCGACTTCGTCGGGCATGCTATCCGCCGTCGGTACCGTCCACGCTTTCACGGTGTTGGTGAGGGGATTCAAACGCATGATCTGGTTGGTGTTGCCGGCAGCAAACAGCAAATCGCTTCCCACCTGGGCGAGCCCGAACGGGTCAAGCGGAGGTTCGCCCGGGAAACTCCACTCGGTGAATTTGTTGTTATCGGGATCCAGAGCGCCGAGTCTGCTGTCCAGGAATTCGGTGAAATAAATGCGTTTATCGGAAACTGGAAGAATCTCGCCGGGTCCGGTTGCCGGCGGCAGCGGCCATTCGATGAGCTGACGATTCTCGGCTCGTGCGGGAGAGCCCAAACAGGCCGAGGAGATGCCCAGGATCGCCGCCGCAACCGAAATTCGCGCCACGCTGACCAGGAAGCGGTTTCGCTTTATTATCTTTGGCCTCACACAGGCATGGTCGGCTTCCAGGCACCCGGTGTCAATGCGGAAAAATCACTGCGTATCCCGGTGGCAGCAGGTCACGGCGTCTTGATGGAGCGAGAAGCGAGCGCGACACCTCCCTTTATTCGTTGGGAAGGATGATCGGCTTGATATCGCGGAAGCTGCGCATCGCCGCGTACGCGTCGTTGATTTTGGCAAGCGGATAACGCGTGGTGACCATGGCGTCGAAGTCGAATCGATCGCGATTGTTGCGCATGAACTCCATCGCGCGGTAATAATCTGCGGTCTCGGCCGACAGCGATCCGATAATGGTCATCTCGCGTCCGACGACGGCGCTCGGTACGAAGGGAATTTCGTAGGTGTTGGTCTGGCCGATAGCCAGATAACGGCCGCCACGGCGCACCATATCGACCCCTTCGCGAAATGCCATCTTCGCGCCCGAAGCTTCAATCGCGAGGTCAGCTCCACGCCCGCCGGTGAGCGCCATCACCTGCTCATGACGCTCCTTGGAATCGGCGGTTTCGACCGAAATCACGTGATTGGCGCCCCATCGGCGAGCGATCCGCAGTCGATCCTCGGGCGCGCCGATAACGATCAATTTGGCGACGCCGGCTTTGGACACCATCGCGGTGGCAAACAGACCGACCGGTCCCGCCCCCTGGATCACCACGGTCTCGTAGTCGTGAATCGCACCCAGCTTTTCGAATGCATGCACCACCGTACGCAGGGCGCACGAAGCCGCCGACGCCCATTCGCTCTTGACCTCGTCGGGGATCCTGATCTTGCCCGATCCGGGATAGACGTAGCAGTACTGCGAAAACCCGCCCACCAGGTACGGATACTTGCGGCACGAGGCGAAGTTGTAGTTGCGGCGGTTGGGGCACAGCGATTCCTGCTTGGTCACGCGGCACCAGAAGCATTGCCCGCAGGTGGCCGGACTCCAGATAATGCGGTCGCCTTCGGCCAGCGGCTGGCCCACCGCGTCATGCTTCACGTTGCCCGCATCAATCACCGTGCCCATCATTTCGTGTCCCGGAATAATCGGCAGAAAGGGCTCGATCGGCAGCATGATGGTGCCGTCCCACATGTGGATATCGGAACCGCACAACGACGCCACGTCGGTCCGCACCAGCATCCCCCCAGGCTCGAACTCCTGGGGCACGTTGACTTCCTCGATGCTGACCGGTTCATTGAGGCGGTTGATTACCGCCGCCGTGCAGGTTTTGGGAACCGCCGCCATGGTCTCTCCTCCGATTCGCTGGGTGGTCGCGCTTCCTTTCAACTCGATCCGCCACCGCATGTCAATTCGGACGCCCCGCGGGTTCAAGTTTCCGCCCTCAGGCCGCGCCATTTTGGTAGCGCAACCATCAAATTACTCAATGCCACTTATTCAATGCCACCCATTCAATGTCACCAAAAAAAGCTGCAGCCCCGTTTTGCCGGGGCTGCAGCATGGACACTCCTGCGTGCGATGATCAGCCGGAGTGGCTACTGATTTTCAGGGACCAGTTCCACGCGGCGGTTCTGAGCCCGGCCGTCGGCCGTGGCGTTGGTGGCCACGAAGTGGGTTTTCCCGAAGCCCTGCGGAACCAGTTGGGTTGACGGGATGCCCTTGCCCTCCAGGTAAGAGGCCACCGCGTCGGCGCGCCGCTGCGACAACTTGAGATTGTAGGACTGCGAGCCGATCGCGTCACAATACCCGTTCACGTCGATCCTGGTGGCGGAATTGGATTTGAGTGCTTCGACCGCTTCGTCCAACACGGGTTTGTCCTCGTCTCGTATCGCCGCCCGATTAAAGTCGAAGTGAACGCCCCGCAAGACGATCTTCTGCTGTGGCGCCGGGGGAGGAGGCGGTGGCGGAGGTGGAGGAGGCGGCGGCGGCGGTGGTGGCGCGGCCGTCTCCTTCGCCATGAGGTAGCCGATAGTTCCGCCGATCAAGGCTCCTCCTACCACGCCGGTGGGACATCCAATCTCGTAGGCCTCGGCACTTTGCCCACGATCCTGGGTGGCGGCGACGCCGCAACCGATACCGCCGCCGATTAGGGCGCCGCTACCGGCCCCGATCAGCATGCCCTCTCTTTTCTCTGGCGACATCGCGCAGCCAGCTATCAGCGACAGCATCGCTGTACAAAGCATTAAAGTTACAAACTTACTACTCACGTATTCTAAAGCCTCCTATGTTCCGCTAAGAAAACTGCGCAGGAGTTTATCGTCCATAAAAGATTGTTCCGTTCCCCGATCGAGCGCTGCAACTAAATACGTGGGTGCTTGACAAAACGGTCAGCTATCTCTAGATTGAGAATCAGTTTCAATTTCAATTGATGCACCTCGGCGGTGCGTTGATGGTCGGCAGGAGCGCCGGGTTAAAAAATGATTCTCTGTCAGTGTAAAGGCGTGACCGACGCCAGGATTAAAGAGCTGATCGAAGAGGGTGCCTCGACCCTCCAGGCAATCGTCAAGACCTGCGGTGCCGGCCGGCGCTGCCCGCCCTGCCGGGCGGAAATCACCGCGATGCTCTGTCGCGATACCGCCGTCGCGCGGTATGATGCTGGCAGCAGCGCGGCTTGTACCGCTTAGAAACCACGCGGCCCCCCTTGGGTCGGTCGCCTGGAACAAGGAGCATCGAGCATGAAGGGCGACCCCGGGTTAATCGAGGCTCTTAACGAACTTCTCACCGGCGAGCTTACTGGTATCAACCAGTATTTCATCCACGCCAAGATGTGTGCGAACTGGGGCTACGAGCGCCTGGCGGAAAAGATCCGTGCGGAATCGATCGAAGAGATGAAACACGCCGACGACCTGATCGAGCGGATTTTGGATCTCGAGGGCGTTCCCAACATGCAGCGGCTGGAGAAGGTCAAGGTCGGCGAGAAGGTCCCGGAGCAGTTCAAGCTCGACCTCGAGTTGGAGACCACTGCCGTGGGCCGGTTCAACAAGGGTATCGCGCTGGCGGTCGAAGTCGCCGACAACACCACGCGCGAGTTGCTCGAAGAGATGCTGGTCTCCGAGAGTGAGCACGTGGTCTGGCTGGAGAGCCAGATCGAGCTGATCCGCCAAGTCGGCGAAGCCAATTACCTGGCCCAGCAGATCCACAAGTAGACGTCAATTTGAAGCGCGCTAGCCGCCCTGCCGAATCAGGTCCGCGATGCGCTCGCCGATCATCATTGAAGTCAGGTTGGTATTGGCGCGGATGCAATGCGGCATGATCGACGCGTCCACGACCCTTAAGCCCTGCAGCCCGTGCACCCTGCCGGTTTGATCGACTACCGCCATCGGATCTCGCGATGGCCCCATCTTGCAGGTTCCCGACATGTGCTGGCAGGTGCCAGTATTGTGCAGGATGTAGCGGTCGAGCGCGGCGTCGCTGGCGAGGTCTTCATCCGTGGGTGCGATCCGCTCTTCGACGATCGCCTTGAAATCGGGATGCTCGCTTAACTTGACCGCCAGCCTGACGGCCTCGCGCAGCCGCCGCCGGTCAAAATCGTCGGCCAGGTATTTAAAGTCCATGAACGGTTGCACGTCTGGATCGGCGGATTGAAGCCGCAGCTCGCCGCGATTCATCGCCATGTACAGCGCGGGTCCGATGGAGACGCCAATCGGCGTCACCTGGCCGTCGGTAGAGAACTGATGCGTCACCGACGTCATCATCATCTGGATATCGTTGCGATAGCTTGAGCCGGTCGCCGTGTAGCGCAGCGCGATTTGAATCCAGGGGCCGCGCGAATTGAGCGGATAGCCCTTTTTGGTGCGCAGGTTCACGAAACTGTACGGATGGTCTCTCAGGTTCTGTCCCACTCCGGGAAGGTGATGGACTACGGGGATGTCGAAGCTGCGCAGATGCTCCCGCGGCCCGACTCCGGACAGCATCAGCAGATGCGGCGAATACACTCCGCCGGCGCTAAGAATTATTTCTTCTCCCTCGACCGCGAATTTTTCACCGTGGCTCTCAACCTCCAGACCGATCGCTTTCTTGCCCTCGAATATGATCCGCCGGGCGGTGCAGTTGGCGCGGATAGTAAGATTCAAGCGATGCCGCGCGGGGTTCAGATATCCAACGGCGCTGCTCCAGCGGACGGCGTCGGGATTGTTGAACGCCATCGCGCCGACGCCGCTGACATCAGGCAGGTTGTGGTCGGGACAGTCGGGAAATCCCGCCGCCCTGCAGGCGTTGTAAAAGGCCTTCTGGTCGGGCAGCCATTCATCAGGTTTCGGGCGTCGCGCGGGTATCGGACCGTTGGCGCCGTGGTAATCGCTGGCGCCAAAATCCAGATCGGCTTCGAGCTTGCGGAAATAGCGCAGGCAATGCTCGAAACTCCACAGATCGTTACCTTCGGCCGCCCACGAATCATAATCTTCCGGCACGCCGCGGATGAACATCGCACCGTTCACAGCGCTGCCGCCCCCCGCGACTTTTCCCACGAAAGGAACGGTGTCAGTTTCCGCCGTGGCCTTGGCGGTGAGTCTGCGGATGTAGCGTTCATCCATCCAATTGTCGTAAGCCGGGGCGTATCCCGAATAACCGGTTTTGACCACTTCGGGCATCTGGTCGAGGGATGGATAATCCTGGCCCGCCTCGATCAACAACACCGACCGGCGCGGATCCTCACTCAGCCGGCTGGCGACAATCGCGCCCGCGGCCCCCGCTCCCAGCACGATGTAATCATATCTCACGCGTTATCCTCATTCGGTGCCCTCTTCTTGTCCGAGGAGAGGGTGAGGGAGAGGTTACACGATCGCAATCGGCGCACGTTAACTTCGAGACCCGAGTGCGCCCACAGGTTTCACGCCGAACCTTGTGGACCGCGTCAGATTCCATAGAGACTGGCCGCGTTGTCCACCAGGATCTTCCGCGTTGTGTCAGCCGGTATTCCAGTGAAGTCCTTGGCCACCCGTTCTACGGAATTGGGAAACGTCCCTTCGGTGTGTGGGTAATCCGACCCCCACATGAGATGATCGACGTTGAGCAGCTCGCGGCTGAGCAGCCCCGCGCGATCGTCTTCGAAAGTATTCCAGAACTGGCGCTGGTGATAGAAGCTCGGCGGTTTATCCAGCTTGGGTTCGAGCCAATGATGATGGTCTTCCCACCAATGGTCCATCAGCCGAATCACCGCGGCCACCCATCCGATACCGCCTTCGGCAATGACGAATCGGAGCTTGGGATACCTGGCCGGCACCGCGGAACCAATCAGCCCGGTCAGACTGCGCATCTGCCCGCCAATCTTGATGTCCACGATATTGTAGGAGCCCAAGGCGGTGGCCAGACCTTTGACGGTCTGGCGGTCGGGGTGATCCAGCGACGTATCGCGCAGGAACTGCTCGGTGGCCGAATTATGGAATCCGACCGGCAATTGCAGGTCCGACAGGGCTTCCCACAACGGAATGTAATATGGATCGCCCCACGGACGATCGGGAGTGTCGGCCGGCAGCAGGACCGATTTGAGACCGAGCTTGGCCGCGCGCTGCGCTTCCGCCACTGCCCATTGAATCGGTCCGCCCAGCGGCAACGGACCGACACCCAGCAAACGGCCGGGAGCGACCGCGCAGTATTCCGCCAGCCAGTCGTTATAAACGCGAAAGCATTCGCGCCGATACTCCAGGTCCGGCGCCCCGAACATATACATCGCATAGTTGGGATACACGACCTCGGCGCGCAGATTGTCGAGGTCCTGATCGGCGAGCCGCGCGCGCGGATCGGTTGCGCCGATACGCGCCTCTGAAGCGCGATTATGATCGCGGCCCTTAATTGGCGCGCCGGTGGCCTTTTCGTTGGCCATCGTCGTGATGGTATCGATGAAGTCCACCGGCACCAGGCCGTCGATCAGGAAAAAATCGCTATTGGCGGCGTCCGCGGACATCGGCACGTGGGCGTAGGCCGCAATTTGGGGCAGCTCGGTCCCCGCGACCACGCGCGGCGCCCGCTCGCGGAAGCGCCGGTCCATCCGTGTTATCCATAAGTCGGTCGGCTCGGTCACGTGCCCGTCGCCGGAAACGAACTTGTAGGCGAAAGCGTTCTTGCTCATAGCGTGTGATCCTGTTCTTCGGAATCCAAAAACCGTTCAGGCCTGAATTGAAGCCGCATTGGTATTGAATCGGATCGGCATGTATTTGATTCCAGGCAGACAGCAGTTGCGGACCCTCTGGATCGGGCCGGTCATTTCAATGGAGGGAATGAGTTCCATCAGTTCCTGGAGCGCGATGCGAATTTCGAGGCGGGCCAGATTGGCGCCCAGGCAGAAATGCTCGCCATAGCCGAAGCCGAGATGGGGATTCGGGTCGCGCGCGATGTCGAAGCGGTCGGGGTCGGCAAAGACGTCCTCGTCGCGGTTGCAGGAGGCGAGCCAATTAGCGACCAAGTCGCCCTTTTTGAGCTTGTAGCCGCGCAACTCGGTGTCTTGCGTCACCTGGCGCAGATTATGCGCGACCGGCGAAAGGAAGCGCACGATTTCCTCGATGGCGGTTTTCATCAGCGCCGGATTCGACTTCAGCCGTTCCAGCTCGGCGGGATAGGTGAGCAGCAGATGCAGGCCGCCGCTAATCGCATTGCGCGTGGTCTCCAGTCCCGCGATCAGGAGCATGACGCTGTTAGCTACCGCCATCGGCATCGTCATCGGCTGGTCGTCGATTTTGCCTTGGGCGAGCAGGTTGATGAGGTCGTGTCTGGGTTGCCGCCGGTGACCCTCGATCATCTCCGCGAAATAGGCCGCCAGCCCCTCAAAAGAAGACGTGTGGGTCCGCTTTGCTCCAGCGGCGCCGTCTTGCGTGGTTTCCTGAAAATCGGGATCCGAGCCCAGCACCGCCATTTCGGCCAGATGCTTCATTCGAATCCAATCGGAATCCGGCACGCCCATCAGTTTGCAGAAAATTTGCATCGGCAAAAGCGCCGCGACCTCATGCACGAAATCGCATTCACCTTTGCGCGTCGCGTCCGCGAGCAAGTCGCGCATGACTTGCCGCACTTCGTTTTCCCATAGGGCGGTCGCGCGCGGCGTGAATTCCCATTTGACGATGCCGCGCATCCGGGCGTGAAGCGGCGGGTCGGTCATAATCATCTGTTGGCGCTTGCCATGCTCGGCCATCTCCGCATTGCCGGTGATGATGGGCGGACATTCGCTGGAAAAGAGCTGCGGGTTGCGGTAGATGGCCGTCACGTCCTCGTGCTTCATCACCGCGAAGTACTGATTGCCGTCGCTATCGAAGATCTTCTTGATCGGCTCGTGGCGCCGCAGATACGCGTAATAGGGATAGGGATCGCGTTGCGTCAGATGCTCGGGGTCGGCGAGGTTGAAATCGTTGAAATCCATCGCGCTCTCCATAATGAATTATCCCCAGTTATATCGGAAAGACACCGGAAATCGCGAACCGCAGCGGCACTACCGGTAATTCCCCGTTTGCGAATTCCAATTATTTCCAGACGGAGAGAATCCTCCGCCACCAGCATCGGTAGTGTGACCGCCGCCGGATGTCAAGGCGCGGGGGGCAAAGCGAGGGCGGATTGATTCCCTTGCTCCGCGCGCTTCGCTACAAGCTAATTGATAGCCGAGGAACAGCGATGCACGACCCAGTTCTGATCGAGATCATCAAGAATGCGATGGCGACGATCGCCGAGGAGATCGGAATCGTCGCGGTGCGCAGCGCCTACTCAACCGCGGTCAAGGAGTCCGCCGATGCCAGCGCCGCTATCTGCGACTGCGCGGGCCAGGTGATCGCGCAATCGCTCGGCGCCCCGCTGATGCATCTGTCCAGCCTGCGCTGGTCGCCGCGGGAGCTGATGAAAGATTTTCCGCCCGAACGGATGAAGGACGGCGACGTCTATCTGTTCAACGACCAGTTCCGGGGCGGGATTCATTCCAACGACATCATGGTCTTCAAGCCGGTCTTCAGCGGCGGCCGGCCGCGCTTTTTGACTTCCGCATTAATCCACGTCGCCGACCTTGGGGGACTGTCCGCCGGCGGCTTGCCGGCCACCGCCACGGAATATTTCCATGAAGGGCTGATGCTGCCGCCGGTGAAGCTGTACGACGGCGGGCAGCTCAACGAAGACCTGGTCAGAATAATCTCGTGTAACAGCCGCACGCCCGAGAAAGTGATGGGCGACATCCGCTCGATGGTGGGCGGCACCAATGTGGGCGCGCGGCGCTTGCTCGAGTTGATCGAGAAGTACGGCCTGGATCAACTGGAAGATTTGATCCGCGAACTCTTGGATTATACCGAGCGGCTCACGCGCAGCGAGATCGCCAAGATTCCGGCGGGCATCTACAAAGGATCCTACGTGATCGAGGACGACGGCATCGTTCCCGACAAGACTTACACCGTGCGCGTCGCGGTTACGGTCAAAGGCGCCGAGTGTGACTTCGATTTCACCGGCACGGACCCGCAGGCGCGCGGCGCAATCAATGCCGCTTTTTCGCAGTCGATTTCCGGCGTGATGTTCGCCTTGCGATGTTTCCTGGAACCGTCGATTCCGATGAACGAGGGCTGCTTCCGCCCGCTGACCTTTACCCTGCCGCTCGGCACCATGGTCAACCCGCGCCCCCCGGCCGCCTGCAACGCGCGGATGGCGACGGTGCAGGCGGTGATCGACGCCGTCTTCCAGGCGCTCTCCCAGGCCTTTGCGGACAAGGCCGTCGCCGCCTCCGGCAACGTCCATGTTTACACCATGAACGGTATCGACCGGACCAGCGGTAGAATCTGGAGCTTCATGGACCCGGTGATCGGTTCGTGGGGCGCGCGTTCAATCAAGGATGGCCTCGACGGTCAACCCATTTCTCTATTCGGCGGCGGCGACAATCGTCCCAGCATGGAGGCATTCGAGATCGAGTATCCGGTCATGTTCAAGCGCTTCCAGCTCTGGACCGATTCCGGCGGTCCGGGCAAATGGCGCGGCGGGTTGGGCTTGCAGCGCGAAGTCACGGTGCTGGAAGACGCTGAAATTACCGTGCGCGCCGCCGATCGATGCCGCCTTCCACCGCCCGGAATCATGGGTGGAAAGCCGGGCAAGGGCGGAGGTTGGGTGATTAATTTGGGCACCGCCAAACAGCTTGACCTGCCCAGCAAGAAGACCAATCAGCCGCTGCATGCCGGCGACACCTTAAGCATGTTCATCTCCGGCGGCGGCGGGTTTGGCGATGCGCGCCAACGGGATCCCGAACTGGTCGCCCGCGACGTCGCGCAGGGAATGGTCTCGATCGAGGCGGCCGCGCGCGACTACGCCGTGATCGTCGACCCGGCAAGCCTCAAGGTCGATGCCGGCGCAACCGCGAAACTAAGAGCGGATCAGGCAACCCGGCGGCCGGCATGATGACGTTGACGGGGCAGGGTGAAATCGCTTTTGGAACTGGGCCGCACGGCGGAGCACGCAAGCTGATGGCGGGGCAAAATTATTTCATCGGAGTTGACATCGGCGGGACCTTCACCGATGTCGTGCTGGCCGAGGCAACCAGCCATCGGCTGTTCACGGCCAAGACCCTGACCACGCCCGAGAGCCCCGGCCGGGGCGTGATCGCCGCGATGCGGGACGCGCTGACACAGGCGCGAGCGCAGCCCGCGGACATCCAGCGCGTGGTGCATGCGACCACGCTCGCGACCAATCTGATTCTGGAGCGCAAGGGCTCCAAGGTCGCATTTATCACCACCAAGGGATTCGGCGACCTGTTCGTAATCGGCAAAGAACGGGTCGTAGGCGCGGACCGCTACAATCTGTTTTTGGAAAAATCACCGCCGCTGGTCGAAAGGCGATTGACTCTGGAAGTCGAGGAGCGAACCAATCGGCTCGGGGAAGAGACGGTGCCCTTCAATCAGCGCGAGGCGGTCGAAGGGCTCCGGCGGCTGGCCCGCGAAGGCCCGCAAGCGGTGGCGATTTGCTTTCTCCACTCTTATGCCAATCCGGCGCATGAGCGTGCGATGGCCGACCTGGTGCGCCAGCATCTGCCCGAAATATACATGGCGCTCTCTTCCGAAGTATGGCCGGAATTCCGCGAATACGAACGGGCCTCCACCACGGTGATGTCGGCTTACGTCGGCCCCACCATTTCCAGCTACGTGGAGGCGCTGGAGAAAGACCTGCGCAAGATGGGGCTGGCCGGCTCGTTCGAGATTATGCAGTCCAGCGGCGGCGTTATGTCGGCGGCGGCGGTGGCGCGCAAGCCGATCTATAGTGTCGAGTCCGGACCCGCGGCGGGAGTTATCGCGGCTGCCCACCTGGGTCAATTGTGTAATCAACCCAATATCATTTCGTTCGATATGGGAGGCACCACCGCCAAGGCGGGACTCATCCGCCATGGCAAGCCAAGCATCACGCACGACTTCCGGGTGGGCGGCCATCTGAGCGGAGGGACGCGCGGCGGCGGCCATCCGATCAAGATTCCGGTCATCGACCTGGCCGAAGTTGGAGCGGGAGGCGGAAGTATCGCATGGGTCGATGCCGGCGGTGCTTTGCAGGTCGGACCTTTAAGCGCCGGGGCGGCGCCCGGGCCTGCCTGTTACGGTTTTGGCGGCGATCAGCCCACCGTAACCGACGCCAACCTGATCCTGGGTTATCTTGACGCGGATTACTTCCTCGGCGGCAAGATGCGTATCTATCCGGAAAAGAGTCTGGCCGCGATCGAGCCGCTGGCTCAAAGGCTGGGGCTGACTCCGGTGCAGACAGCCAAGGGCATTTACGAAATCGCGAATACCCACATGGGTTCCGCCGTTCGGGTGGTGACTATTCAGCGCGGCGTGGACCCGCGCGAGTACGCGGTGATGGCGTTTGGGGGCGCGGGTCCGGTGCACGCGGTCAAAGTCGCCGAGCAGTTCGAGATTCCCAACATCATCATTCCGGTGTCGCCGGGCCTGGCCTCCGCCTTTGGCCTGCTGGTTTCGGACATGGCCGAAGACTATGTGGCGACCCTGTTGATGGACAGCCGCGACGCGGACATCGCACGAATGCAGCAACTGCTGGATCAACTGAGCCAGACCGCGCGCGCCGCGCTGCGCGCGCAAGGCGTGTCCGAGTCCAACATCGCAATTCAGCGGCTGATCGATGTCCGCTTCAAGCATCAGTCGCACGAGTTGCAAGTGTCGATCCCCGACGGGCCGATCGATGCGGCCACAGTCACAGCGGCCGAGGAAGCATTCCGCAAACTATACAATGAACTATACGGGGTGCAGCCCAATGACCCGTGCCAGTTCGTCAATTTCGGGGTGCGCGCGACGGGGATCGTGCCCAAGCCCGAAATGGCCAAAGCCGCCCCTGGCGACGGCAACGCGCGGCGCGCGCTCAAGGGCGCGCGCAAAGCATACTTTGCGGAAAGTGGCGGCTTCGTCGAGGTCAGCGTCTATGACCGCACGCGTCTGCGTCCCGGCGACACGGTGGCCGGCCCGGCAATCATGGAAGAGCCCGACTCGACCACGATATGTCCGCCGGGTTACGCTCTTCGCGTCGATGAATATCTGAACCTGCATATCAACCGGAGATAGAGTAAACGCAGGTCGGGTCTTATACCCTTTCCCTTTATGTGTAAGGGAGAGAATAGGATGAGGGTTTCTGTGCGCGTCAAGTCAAGACAGGAGGCAAAAGACCCTGACGCGCTCGAATTGGTGTTACTACACCCGCCACGTACGGCGCAGCGTGCAAACACGATGGCGGATCCGCCAGCCGTGCGCGGTCTTTACCACGCGGTCGCGATAGCTGGCCGACGATACGCGGCCCCGATGTCCGGCGGCGATGATGCGGCTGCGCAGGATGACCTCTTCGCCGGCGGACTCGACATAGATGTTGGTAATATGGTGGCCGAGCGGGTGATTCGGTGATTTGTCCATGTAGTCGCGGATCGCGTCGAGATTCTCAAGCAGCGGCATGCCCAAATCGGTTGCGTCGAATACGGCGTCGGTGGTGAACACCTTGGCCAGTCCTTCCCAATCGCGGGCGTCGATCAAGTCGCCATAGCAGGCCGCAATCTCATGCAATTCCAAGCGGTCCTCGACACTAAGTTTGTCCATTTTCTTTTCCTTGAACCTTCCATCCGCGAAACCAGGAACACATTCGCAATCACATGCTGGACGCCGGTGCCACGAAGGCCTGGTTAAATCTTGCGGCCTGAATCGACTACCAGTACCTGACCAGTCATCATCGCGCTGTCTTCCGACGCAAGATACACCGCGGTGCCGGTTAGTTGCGACGGCTCCAGCGGATGTCCCAGTGCACTCTGCGTGGTCAGGGCCTGGATGAACGGCTGCGGGACAACTTTCTTGGTGGCTTCCGACATGGTTACGCCTGGGGCGATCGCGTTGACCCGGATGTTGTACTGGCCAAAGCTCAGCGCCATCGACTGGGTCAGATGAATGACTGCCACCTTGGAAATTCCATAATAGTCGGCGGTCGGAGTCTCGACCTCGGGCATATGCCCCAGCATCACGCTTTGCACCGCTCCCGGATACGCCGCAATCGACGAGATATTGATGATCGAACCGCTGCGCTGGCGCTTCATGTAGGGAAATACCGCCCAGCTCGCCAGCATCACGCCGAAGACGTTGACGTCCATCACCTTGCGGCCGTATTCGATGCTGGAGTTGCCGAGTTCCAGGTCGTAGTAGATGGCGGCGTTGTTGACCAGGATATCGATACGGCCGAAGCGGTCGAAAACCTGCTTCGCCATCGCGTCGAGCTGCTCCTTGCTGGTTACGTCGGTGCGGATCGCGAGCGCCTTGCCTTTTCGATCGACGATCTCCTGCTCGACCATTTTGGCTTGTTCATAGCGCGTGTCGACGACGCCCACTGCGGCGCCTTCTTCGACGAACCGCAGCGCGTACTCACGGCCGATACCCTGGGCGGCCCCGGTTACGATCGCTACCTTGTCCTTGAGTCTCATGGTGCCCTCCAGCGGGCGGGGCGCGTTGGCGTCCGCCTGCGCTTAGTGCGATGTTTGGTGACCGGCAACCCGGTATCAATTTCGTCAAACAAACAACAACGAGCGAAATCACCCGACGCAATTGCCAATCGTTAAGTCTCTGCTAACACGCGTGAAGCCAGTCGTCAAATTTGAGTATTCAGCGCGTAATGACCAACCGCAAGGGGACATCGAGCGAAGCGATAGAGCTATTTTCTTGAGCGGGTGCTAATACCAGATTCGGGCGCCGAAGACGACGCGCGGGTCGTTGGTGTTGCCGCCTTCCTCGCGCACGAAGCTTGCGGTCTGGCCATAGCTGCCGGTGTAGGCGAAGCCGATGTAGGGTGCGAATTTGCGGGTGATTTCATAGCGCAGCCGCAGTCCCGTATCTATTTCCGCCAGCCCCGAGCCGACGCCGCGATTTTGCTGGCGCTTGCTGTAGAAGTTCATCTCTATCTGCGGTTGTAAAATCAGCCGGTTGGTAATCAATAGATCGTACGATCCGGTGATGCGTCCGGCGAAATAGCCTTTGTCGCTGAAATAGAAGGTCGGCGCGAATTGAAAGAAATAGGGCGCCATCCCTTCAAGCCCGATCGCGCCCCACAGTCTGCCGGGATTGCTGTCGAGGTCATAGCGCAGTCCTGCCTGCGCGTCGAAAAAGGTCGTTATCGGGCGATCGTATAGCGCTTCATGGTCCCCATCGCTGGCGCTGCCCTGTTGAACGAAGCCTTCGGACTTGAACCACAGGCGGTTCATATCCGTGCCAATCCATCCTTCGCCGTCCCAGCGGAACTCGTTGTCCAGTCCGTTGGTGCGGCCCTCGAGCTGATCGAACAGGACGTGGCCGAAGATCATATTGTCATTAACGGGTGGGCCAAAAGGCGCGGCTTCGGGACTCAGCTCTGTTGGCGGTGGGGTGGACGGCGGCACCGGCAGCGGGGAGCCGGGTTGTCCATAAGTCGGGGAGGCCGCAAAACCAGTACTGAAAGTCGCGTCGGACTGCGCGTGCGCCAGCGTCGGGCTCAGCCACATCACCAGTCCCGCGGCGGCGATCAACCAGGACAGGCGCGTCACGACACGATCACCGTGCGAAACATCCCCGCTTCCATGTGAAAAAGGAGATGGCAATGATAGGCCCAATGCCCTGGCACATCGGCGCTGACGAGGTAGCTCAGACGCTCGCCGCCTTTGACATTGATTGTATGCTTGTAGGGACGGAATTCGCCGTTGCCATTTTCCAACTCGCTCCACAAGCCGTGCAAATGGATTGGATGGTCCATCATGGTGTCGTTGATCAGGATGATG
This sequence comes from uncultured Pseudomonadota bacterium, assembly GCA_963805995.1. Classification (GTDB taxonomy): domain Bacteria; phylum Desulfobacterota; class Binatia; order Binatales; family Binataceae; genus JAJPJA01. Next base: position 101,037 of record CAWDWL010000021.1, read on the forward strand.
CGCACGCGCTCTCCCAGCTTCAGCCGGATGGGCTCAGCCGAGGAGAATTTCTGTCCGTCGAAACCCCAGATGAAGCGCTCCATGTTGCCGGTTAGATGCAATTCGATCTCGCGGTCAGGCGGCCGCGGATCCAGGCCCCGATAGCGCGCGCGCAAGTCCGCGTAAGTCAGCACCCGCCGGCCATTGTTATCGAGTCCGACCCCCGCGGACGCCAGCCGTTGCGTAGGGTTCTTCGCCACGTTGTCGATTTGAGGTCCGCGATGGAGTTGCTTGGGTGGCGGTATCATCGGAGGCGGCGGTGCGGCCGCGCCCCCAGGTGCCTGGTGCTCGGGTCCCATCCGCATCCCGGGCATACCAGGCATCGATGCCATCTCGGAGGTCGCCTCCATCTTCATGCCCGACGCACCCATCGCCATGCCCATGCCCATATCGACCATCGTGCGCAGCGGACGCGGATCCATCGGCGGCACCGGCGCGCTCAGGCCCTCGTGCTGCGCCAGGGTCGCGCGCGCATAGCCGGTGCGGTCTTCGACCTGGGCGAAAATCGTATAGGCCGGCGCCGTCGGTTGGACGATCACGTCGTAGGTCTCGGCCACCGAAATCCGGAATTCATCGACCGTGACCGGTTCCACATCGTTGCCGTCGGTCTGCACCACGGTCATCGGCAGGTGCGGGATGCGCACGTCGAAGATGCTCATCGCCGAGCCGTTGATGAAGCGCAGACGGACCCGTTCGCCGGGCCGGAACAAGGGAGTCCAGTTGGCGGCCGGCGGATGCCCGTTGATCAGGTACGTGTAGGCCGCCCCGCTGACATCCAGGATGTCGGTGGGCGCCATGTTCATCCGTCCCCACGCCAGCCGGTCGGCAACGGTCGCGTCGAGACCGTTGTTTTGGGTATCGCGGATAAAGGTGCGGGCGGTGCGTTGATGGTAGTTGTAGTAGTCGCTTTGCTGTTTGAGGTTGCTCAAGATGACGTCGGGATTCTGATCGGTCCAGTCCGAAAGCATCACCACGTGCTCGCGGTCGTAGGCAATCGGATCGGCGCCCTTGGGTTCGATTATCAGCGGGCCATAAAGTCCGGTCTGCTCCTGGAAGCCGCTGTGAGCGTGATACCAGTAGGTGCCGCGCTGCCGCACCGGGAAGCGGTAAACGAAAGTCTCGCCCGGTGCGATTCCGGCAAAGCTGAGTCCCGGCACCCCGTCCATGTCGGCCGGAACTCGCAGCCCGTGCCAATGGATCGAACTGGTTGCGGCCAGCCGGTTGGTCACGGCGATCGTCACATCGTCGCCCTCGCGCAATCGCAGCAGCGGTCCCGGCACCAAGCCGTTGACCGCGGTGGCGGTGGCCGAATGGCCGGTGAAATTGACGGGGACGTCCTCGACGGTAAGCTTGAAGTTATCGCCCTTGAGCACTGAGGTCGGAAAGGCGCTGCCGATCGCGACCGCGGGCCATCGCCACAGACCAATACCCGCCAGCGCCGCGCCGCTCGCCACACCTTGGACGAAACGGCGGCGCGTGATTCCTTGGGGAGGTTCCTCGGTGGTCCCGTTCGATGCCGCCGGGCGCCGGTCACCGGAAGCTATCAAGCGCATTCATCCTGACTCCTGGTCCGCAAAGGATCGCGGCGCAATCGCCTACCCCATGGCGCGCACGTAACCGCAGTTTAGCAATCCTTGCCGCAGTGAGCAAGCCAGCCATGAAAACGACAGTGCAAGAGAAGCGCCGACTCGACGAGATGACAGGGCCACTCACACATGGCCAGACCAGGATTTACAATCCTGCAACTTGGGCCTAATTGGTTGACTTGGCCGAGAGTCACGCGCAACAACTTTGGGGCGGACGGCTCGATGCTCCAGCGTCAACCACGCAGGTGAAAATGGATGAGACTTGACGGTAAAGCGGCGATCATTACTGGGGCGGCCCAAGGAATCGGACGCGAATACGCTCTGCGTTTCGCCCGCGAACGCGCCGCGGTGGCGGTGCTCGACCTGCGCGAGGAGCAGGGGGTGGCGGTGGCGCAGGAAATTCGCGCCGGCGGCGGCAAAGCGATTTCACTGGTGGCCGATGTTACCAGCCAGGAGCAGATGGACGCGGCCGCACAACAGACGTTGAGCCAATTGGGTGGAATCGACGTTTTGATCAATAACGCCGCCACCTATTACGACTACAACATGCGCGATCAGTCGATCGAGTACGGGCGCAAAGTGATGGATCTCAATGTCTTCAGTATCCTGATCGCCTCGCGTGCGGTATTTCCGCAGCTTAAGCAGCAACGCTCCGGCTCGATTATCAACATCGCCTCGATCGCGGCCTGGCCGCTGATGCCTACTCCGGGCGACCTGAAGACCGTGATCGTATCGTTCTATAACCTGTCCAAATCGGCGGTGGTGTTCATGACCAAGTCGATGGCGCTGGATTTGGGCCGCTACAATATCCGGGTCAACGCGATCGCGCCGGGAATCGTGAAAACCGACGCGACGCTGCGCCTGATTCCTGAGAAATATCTCGAAAGTGGCGCGCAGGCGTCCGCGATGGGCAAGTTGCTGCAGGCCTCGGACCTGCCCGGCACCGCGGTCTTTCTAGCCTCGGAAGACAGCGCGATGATGACCGGACAGGTGCTGGTGGTCGATGGCGGCCGCGTGATGCCGGCCTGAAGCGAACGTAGCGCAAGGTCACGACCCGCACCTACTATGGGGGTGTCCATCGACTCCAGGGAGGTAACATGGCGACCGAGACCGATGAAAAGCAGACCGAAGTTGCGTCTTCGGAGCAGCCTGCCCCGCGCAAACGCAAGCCTTTTTTCTATGATCTCGCCGAGCTTCCGTCTTTGAGCAACGCCAGCGCGCCAATGGAAAGCGAAATGGCGAGGCATTTTGCCAAGGCGGGAGGAGTGGTCAAACAAATCCTCAATATTTCGACCCTCCGCGTGGGTTACTACAAATTCGAGCCCGGGCTGCGCGTGCCGTATCACCATCAGGCGCCAATCAGCTTACGTTCGTTTTGAAGGGATCGTTGTATTACGGGGGCAAGAAAGTAACCAGCGAAGGGATGGGGTTTTTCACTCCCGGGCAGGATTATGCCTGGGTTGCCGGACCGGAGGGCGCCGAAATTCTCGAGATTCACGATCGCGGCGGTCCCATCGAAACCTTTTTCCGCGACCCGGTGGAGAAGTGGGCGCCACTCTTTTTCAATTGGAATAAGGATGGTGACTCGGAACCGGAGCCTTAAGCTTTCTGTCCCCCCTCGCTCACAGTTGTGGGAGCAGGCGAGGGTGACTGATACCCTTCAAGCAATAAGGAACGCGCGAATCGCGCTTGAGCCCCGCCCAGCGACGATCGCTCGATCAGAAGAGGCATATTCAGATGGGAAAGTCAGCAGTGGTCGACGCCGACGGGCATATCCTTGAGCCGCCGGATACCTGGGAACGTTATCTTGAGCCGAAATACCGCGATCGCGCGATCCGGATCGGCGTGGACGCCAAAGGACTGGAGTTCCTCGAAGTCGATCGTCAGGTCAGCAAGGTCCTTCATGGCGGCGGATTGGGCGGTCTGGGCGGCGCCTATCAGGACCTGAACGAATTGTACGCCGACCCCAAGCTGTCCTACTGGGAAGTGGCCCAGCGCACGCCCGGCGCGATCGATCCCGATGCGCGGGTGCGCGAGATGGACGAGCAGGGAATCGATATCGCGATTCTCTACCCGACTATCGGTATCGTTTGGGAAGGCGAGACCCGGGACCCGGAAATCGCCGCGGCTTACTGCCGCGCTTATAACAACTATCTGTTCGACTTTTGCTCCAAAGAATCCGCGAGCGGCTGATTGCGATTGCTCATATCAATCTGTGCGACGTCAATCTGGCGGTGGCCGAGGTCCAACGCGTCAAGGGCAAGGCCAAGGGGATCTTCTGCACTCCCTTATCCGATGAACGGACGCCCCTATGGCCATCGTTACTACGATCCGTTCTGGGCCGCCTGCGAGTCCGCCGGCCTGCCGGTCTCGACTCACGTACAGGTGCGTCCGACCTCGCTGGGCCACGAATTTTATCCCGCCGGCCGCGCACCGTGGTTCTTCTTCATGGAGCTGACCGAAGATTCGATCATGGGGATGAACCTGATCTTCCAGGGCGGGGTGCTGGACCGCTTTCCGCAGCTTAAGTACGTGGTGCTGGAGACCGGATGCGGCTGGCTGACGTCATGGATGGAGCGGGCCGATTCCAAGTACGAGATGTTCGGCTTTACCACGCCGATGAAGCACAAGCCCAGCCAGCTCTTCATGGAGCATTGCTACATTTCAGCCGAGGCCGACGACGAGGATATTCCGCGAATCGCGGGTACAATTGGCGCCAACCGGATGATGTGGGCGACTGACTATCCGCATGCCGACGCGCATAAGGATCCGCTTAAGGCGCTGCGCAAATATATCGCGCCGCTGTCGCCCGAGGATCAGGATTGGGTGTTGGGCCGCACCGCAGTCGAGTTATGGCGGCTATAGCAGGTGTTCCGCTCCCTCTCCCATTTTTCTATGGGAGAGGGCGGGGGAGAGGGTGCCAACACACGGCATCAATCAATACATCGAGAGGCGATTCCTGGGCGAGTCGAAGCTTTACGCTGTTAGAAGTTCCGGCCGCTTAGGTCTTGGCGCCGCCTCTGACGACTTTGCCGGGCATCGCGCCGGTTGGTTCGCCGTCCTGGAACACCACCTCGCCGCTGACCAGAGTGTACTTGTAACCGTCCGCGCGCGAGATGAAGCGTCGGCCGCCGGCGGGCAGATCGTACACCATCTCGGGAGCGCGCACGCGCAGGTTGTCGAAGTCGATCAGGTTGATATCCGCCTTCTTGCCTTCGGCCAGCACCCCGCGATCATTTAAGCCATAAAGTCGCGCGGTTTCGCTGGTCTGCAGCTTGACCGCGAACTCCAACGGCAGTTTTTCGCCGCGGCTGCGGTCGCGGGTCCAGTGCGACAAGATATAGGTGGGCATATTGGCATCGCAGATGGTTCCGCAATGCGCTCCGCCGTCGCTGAGGCTCAGGATGCTGTTGGGCTTGGTCAGCATCTCGCGGTACGTATCCAGGTTATAGCCGCTGTAGCTGCGCGGAACGTAAATAACCTCGCGTCCCTCGCGCTCCAACAGCGTGTCGTAGGTGAGTTCTTGTGGCGTGATCCCCATCGCGCGGGCACGCGCGGCGATGCTCTTTTCGGCGACCGGTTCGTAGTCGGGCGGGTCGCCCATGGGAAAGAAATGGTCGAAGTTGGTCACCAGGCCCAGGGTATCGCGCTCCTTGACCGCGGGCGCGTCGGCCAGGATTTCGGCGCGTACCTTGGGGTCGCGCATCCGGGCCACCCGCTCCCTCGGGCTGAGCTTGACCAGGGGACGGTAGCTGCGATGGGTCGAGAATGGGTGCAGCGAACTTTCCAGGCTCATCAAAACCGCGGTGGGACGGGCCGCAACCTGGGTTACGATATGTGCCCCCTGCGCGTTGCACTGATTGACGAATTCCCACAGTTGACGGGTGCGCATTCCCGATCGCTTCATTACGATTGCGGCCAGCGAGACCGGACGCCCGGTCGCCTTCGCCGCCCTGACTACCCATCCCAGGTCGCTGTCGTCGCCGACCAGATCGGTGATGATCTCGAAGACCCCATGGCCGACGTCGCCCAAGGTGCGCGCCAGCGTCTCGATTTCTGCAACCGCGGCGAAGGTTCCGGGCACGTAGCCTTTTTCCTTGGTCCGATGGAGGAAGGTGCGCGAGGTGCTGAAGCCCAGCGCGCCGGCCTTGAGGGCGTCGCGCACCACCGCCGCCATCTGCGCGATTTCTTCCGCGGTCGCGTCGGTATTGTCGGCGCGCGCGCTCGCCCATCACATAGGGCCGCACCGCGCAATGGGGCACCTGCGCGCCGATATCGATCGCGCGCTTCATCCGCGACAGCGCGTCGAGATATTCGCCGAAAGTCTCCCATTCGAAATTGATTCCAGCGGCCAGGGTTTCGCTGGGGATGTCCTCAACGGCGTCCATCAGGCTTATCAGGTAGCCCTCCTTGCCGCGCCGCACGGGCGCGAACCCCACCCCGCAATTGCCCATCACCACGGTGGTCACGCCGTTCCAGCTCGAGGGCGTGACATACGGATCCCAAGCCACCTGGCCGTCGTAATGGGTATGGATGTCGACCCAGCCGGGAGCCGCCAACAGGCCGTAAGCGTCGAGTTCGCGCCGTCCGGCGCCCGCCTTGGGGCTCAGTTCGGCGATAATGCCGCCATCAATTGCGATATCGCCGTGGCGCGCCGGTGCTCCGGTGCCGTCCACGATAGTTGCGTTGCGGATTACCAGATCATGCATCGAATCGGTCTCCCCTGAATCATAAAAGCCGTGCTGGCGCCGATGAGAGCTCAGCTCGTTGAACACCCGTTCTGTGATTCCTTAGCACACCGCGTCTGTTGGAGAAACGGCGCGCGAACCCGACACCGCAATGTTACCGCTTGATCGTCTGTAATTGGACAACTTCTTGGATAGGATCTTTTTTCATTGCACGCGTGGCTAAAAGAATGTTATTCGGATATGGCTTCCTGCTTCGGATTCAGTGCTTCAGACCTAGGCACTGTTCAGCTGCCGGCAGTAGATCCGGCCTTGGGTTTAGAGGGGAAAGTTTTTATGCGCTCTGTTGGCTCAAAATCGTTCATGCGGTCGCGATTCACCTGGATGGCGGTGGCGGTATTGGTGGTGCTCGCAGCTACTGCGGGCGCCGCGGTGCGCGTTTGGCGGGCCCGTCCCATGGCCGCCGATACCATGGCCACGGATTCATCGCCGATTCCCTCGACGCGAGACTACAAGACGCTTCCGGTCTACTTTGAACAAAACCGCGGCCAGACCGACTCCCGGGTAAGGTTCCTGTCGCACGGTCCTGGCTACACGGTGTTCCTGACCGGCCAGGGTACGGTGCTCGCACTGCGCAAAGTAACCGCTTTACCGCAGCCGGGGTCGCATCCAAAGAATGGAGCCAAGCCGCAAAGCGACCAGGTCAAGGTCACCACCGCGTCGGTGTGGATGAACCTGTCGGGGGCGCGTGCGGACGCCGAGGTGGAGGGAATCGATCCTCTGCCGGGGCGCGTCAACTACTTTATCGGCAATGATTCGACCAAGTGGCATAGCGATATTCCGACCTATGCGCGGGTCAGAATATCGCTCGGTTTATCCTGGAATCGATTTGATCTATTACGGCACACCGCAGGCGCTGGAATATGACCTGATCGCCCAACCGGGGGCCGACCCCGGTGCGATCCGGATTGAGCTGCGGGGCGCGGATCGGACCCGCCTGAATCCTTCAGGCGACCTGGTAATCAGCACCGCGGCCGGCGACCTGACGATGCGCAAGCCGCGCGTTTACCAGGACACGGCCAACGGGCATCGCCGAACCATCGACGCTCACTACCGCGTGAGAGCGGCAGCGGGCAAGCGCACGGTGACGCTGGCGCTGGCCGGCCACGATGCGCGTCTGCCTCTGGTGATCGATCCCGAGCTGGTCTATTCGATCTTATCTGGGCGGCAATGGCGATCGCAGCGGTCCGATTCAGGGTTTTGCGGGTCTGCCTCCGCAAATTGCCTCGCTGATGTTCTCCGACGCCGCCATCGATCTCGCACTCGGCCCCAACAACACCGCCTACGTCACGGGCCTGGCTTATTCGTCGAAGTTTCCCACCACCCCGGGTGCGTTTCAAACTGTCGATCAAAGCACCAGCACGACTCCGAATGCATTCGTGGCCAAATTCGACACCACCAAGAGCGGCGCCGCCTCGCTGCTCTATTCGACCTACCTGGGCGGCGCGGGTTGCAACGCCGCGCTTCATCCGGTTTGCAAAGCGGGAGCGGACGGCGACCAGGCCAACGGGGTGGCCGTCGATACCAGCGGCGACGCTTACGTGGCGGGGCTAACTTACTCGACGAATTTTCCCAATACTGCTTGTGGCGCGTTCGGACACGGCAATAACCAGGGCGCGGCCAACATAAACAACGGCTTTGTGACTGAACTGAACCCGACCGGCAGCGGATTGAAGTATTCCTGTTTTATTCACGGCAGCGACGGCGCGCCGGCCAGTTCAGTCTCAATCAAGCCTCTATGCGCCTCGAACTGCGCCGCTTATGTGGTCGGCAATACCACTTCGCAAGCAACGCTTCCTGGCGGAGGCGCCGACTTTCCGATCGTCAACGGCTTTCAAACCACCAATCCGGACACCCACGGCAATAGCGCCGGTTACCTGTTGGTGGTGAATCCGGGCGGCAGTTCACTGATGTACTCGACTTTTCTGGGTGGCACCGGCACCACCACTGGCGGCGAGGGGTTGACCCGGGTCGCGGCTGAAGCCGCCGGGGGCACCGCTTTTCTGACCGGGGCGAGCTTTTCTTCCGATTATCCGCTCGTCAACGCCTTCCAGTCCTCCAATTTGGCGTTCGCAATAAACGCCGAGAACGCAGTAGTTTCCCGGCTCGACCCCTCCAAGGCCGGGAAAGCATCGCTGCTGTATTCCACCTATCTGGGCGGGCATGGGCTTTCGATCAGTTTCCCGATTAGCTTTGCCTTTGGCGATCTCGCCGCGGGCGTCGCCCTGGATTCGTCAAATCACGTTTATGTCGCGGGCGTGACTGCCTCGTCAGATTTCCCCACTAGCACGATAAAGCCGCCATTCCAGGCCAACAACAACGACTCCTTGGGCGTCAATGGCTTCATTACCGAACTGGACACGAGCAAGACTACGCCGGCCAGCCAATTGATCTATTCAACCTACTTCGGAGGAAACGGGAGCCTGTTTCCATTTCGGCCGGGCGACGCGGCGACGGATCTGACGGTTAACAGCACAACGGGTCAAATCTATGTAACCGGCGCCGCGAGCAGTCCAACCGGGTTTCCGGTGATCAATACCTGCACGCAAATGTCGACCCTCAATGGCGAGGCCGACGCCTTTGTCAGCGTGCTGGATCCGAACAAGACGCCGGCCACTCAATTGCTTTTTTCAACCTTTCTCGGCGGCAGCGGGATCGACGCCGCCACCACTATCGCGCGCGACTCCAGCAACTTGATCTACGTCGCGGGCGCGACCTTCTCCGGTGATTTCCCGGTCACCAAGAATGCCTTCCAGTTCGGCAACAATGCGTTCGCCGCCGGGCATACCAATGCGTTTATCACCAAGCTCGATACCAGCAGCACGGTTTGCCCGACGCCGTTTCCCAGCCCGAGCATAACCGCCACCTCGACTCCGACCGCAACCGTCAAGCCGACGCCGACGCCGAACGCCGACGGAGACTGCCAAGCCGACGCCTACCGCAACGGCCACCATCATTCCAGGGACGCCCCACATAACCAAGATCCCTGGTACCTTGCTGGTCGGCGGTGACTTCATCATCACGGGCACTGGCTTCACCGACGGATCGGTGGTGAATCTCTTCGTCGCCACCGGCGGCCCGCAGTTCAAAACGACGCTGGACCCAGTCAAGCCGCACGGCGCCACTTCGATGAGCGTCTCCATTCCGCCGACCACAACGCTCGGAACCGGTTTCGCGTCCGTGGAGGTGGTCAACACCGACACCGGCTTCAAGACCTCCAATGCCGCGTTCGCCTTGTTGCAGGGCGATCCCGCGGCCGGGATTCCGAGCATCACGTCGATTGATGGCGTCGGGCTGGCCGCTACCAGCTCCAATCCGAGCTACGCCACCAACAATGTTCAAACAGTGGTAGTGCAGGGGTCCAAGGTGACCATCGGCGGCATGGGATTTGAAACCGGGGCCAACGGTGTCGCGGTCGATATTTTCTGCGCCTGTACGGGCGGTAAGGTCGGACCCTTCTTCGTCAGTCCGACCAGCAGCACTTCGTTCTCTTTCACCGTCCCCGCCAAGGGCCTGCCAATGTCGCCCGACACGGGTCCGGGCTCGTTCGTGGTAAGCAACAAGGGAAGCGGAACCTATAGCAAGAAGAGCAATGCCGTCGCGGCGCCAATCGGAGCGCTGGTTCACGTCTTTTCGGTCAAGCAGACCGGATCGACCATCACAGTGACCGGCAGCGGGTTCTCGACTCTGGCCGTGATTAATTTCTTCAACCTGCAAGCTGACGGCACGGTCAAGAATCTGGGCGGGTTGAATGCCGCCGGGACATGCGGTGATTCCGCTGACGCTGGTGAGTGACACGGAGTTCACGTTTACCGTGCCCGCTGGAGCGCATCCGGGCGCGTCCTACGTGCAGGTGGTCAGCCCGCCATTCGTACCGTTCAGCAGCTCGGGCAACGATCCGGGCGGCAGCTTCACGTTGGCACCGTAATCCGGCGGACCAGCGGCTTTCTTCGGCATCCTCTCCCACATTACAATTGAATGTGGGAGAGGGCGAATTGTCTGGGCGTCTCGAAACCGCTATCGACCAGAGGCGAGAAGAGTCAGTAGGGCGGGCGTTCGTGCCGCCCGCTGATCCAGGCGTCTGGCTACAGGTTCGCGGCGGGCTCTAAGCTAATCTGCGTGGCGAACCCCGTGGCGGGCAGGAACCCTCGCGCCGGCGGGCTAGACCCAGGCGCCAATGTGAATCGAGACGAGAATTCCGGTATCCCGCTCGTTCGGTCCCGGGGCGAGCGTCAGGCAGCGGGTTGCAGCGCCAGGATGCTCCTGACCTTGGCCGCGACGTCACGCGCATAGACGACGTCGGTGATGATAGCGGCGGCGTCGGCGCCGGCGGCCAGGATTTCCACAATCCGCGGCTCGGTGATACCGCCGATTGCCACGATCGGGATGCCGACTGCGGCGCGTACCTCGCGCAGGATCGCCAATCCCTTGCCGGATTCGTTTTGTTTCGCTCCGCCCGGATACATCGGGCCGAAGCCGATATAGTCCGCCCCGCCGGCCTCGGCGGCCTCCGCCTGCTCGACGCTGGCGGTCGAAATCCCGATGATCGCGTTGGGGCCCATCAGCTTACGCGCGGCCTTGAGCGGCAGGTCGGTCTGTCCAAGATGGACCCCGGCGGCGCCTGAAAGCATCGCGATATCGACGCGGTCGTTGATCAGCAAAGTCGCGTCGGCCTTGCGGCATAGCGCGGCGATCGCCCGGGCGGCGGTGAGGAAGTCGCGCGCGCAGGCCTCCTTCAGCCGCAATTGCAGGATTCGGACCCCGGCGTCGAGCAGCAGCCGGGCCAGCTCCACCGGGTCATGACCCGCCAGCGGATCGACCATCGCATAGAAATGGGAGGAAAACTTCATGCCGCCGGACCTCTGCGGACCACAATACGCAGGTCGTTGATTTTCTTGCGCAGGGTGTTGCGGTTAAAGCCGAGGAAACGGGCCGCGCGCACCTGGTTGCCGCGAAAGCGCTCCAAAGCCAGTTCGATCAGCGGCCGTTCGACCTTGGCCGCCACCGCGTCGTAAACCCCGGCGGCTTCGTCGCCCTGCTCGTCGAGATAGTCGCGGATACTGCGGCTGATCAGCTCGTCCAGGGAGCCGCCGGCGGTTTCAGGGCCGCCCGATTTCATCCCGCTCTTGCCGAAGCTGATGTCTTCGGCGCGAATGATATTGCCGGGCGCGAGCAGGGCCGCCCGCAGCACGCAGTTTTCCAGCTCCCGCACGTTGCCCGGCCATGAGTGGGTCGACAGCATCTCCAGGGCCTCGCGGCTGGCGGCGCCGACCTTGGCGCCCATGTCGCGTCCGGCGCGCGCGATGAAGTACTCCACCAGTTCCGGAATGTCTTCGCGCCGCTCGCGCAGGGGCGGCAGGAAAATGGGAATGACCCGCAGCCGAAAATAAAGGTCTTCGCGGAAGCGGCGCGCCGCCACCGCGGCCTCCAAATCCTGATTGGAGGCGGCGATAATCCGGGCCTGCAGGCGGCGCAGCTCCGAGCTGCCGACGGCGCTGAACTCGCGCTCCTGGAGGGCGCGCAACAGCTTGGGTTGCAGTTCTATCGGCATGTCGCTGATTTCGTCCAGGAACAAGGTGCCGCGGCCAGCCAACTCGAACTTGCCGGCGCGGCGCTCAGTCGCGCCGGTGAAGGCCCCGCGTTCATGGCCGAACAGCTCGCTTTCCAGCAGCCCCTGGGGAATCGCCGAGCAGTTGACCGCGACGAAGGGGGCGCGCCAGCGCTCGGATTTGAAATGAATCGCGCGCGCGACCAATTCTTTGCCGGTGCCGCTCTCGCCGCAGATCAGCACGTTGGCGTCGTTGTTCACCAGCCGCCCGATGAGCTTGTAAATCTCCTGCATCGCGTGACTGCGGCCGACAATCTCGCCGCCGACCAGGTGATGGCCGACTTCGGTCTTAAGCCGGTTAATCTCGGCGTTTTGCGCGCTGAGTTCGACCGCCCGTTCGATCGCGGCGGCAACCAGGTCCAGGTTGTGGAAGGGCTTGGTCAGATAATCGTGGGCGCCGCGCTTGATCGCCTCGACCGCGTTGCTCATGGTGCTGGCGGCGGTGATCACGATAATCACCGTGCGCACGCTCTCGGCCTGAGCGGCGGAAAGCACTTCCAGGCCGCCGGCGCCGGGCATGATGATATCGAGCAGGGCGGCGTCGAAGCGGTTGCTCTTGAGCGCGGCCAGCGCGGCGTTGCTGTCAGCGGCCTCGCTGACGTCGTAGCCGGCGGCTTCGAGCCGATGGCGCAGGATCAACCGAATCGCGGGATCGTCGTCCGCGATCAGAATCGCCGGCGCGGTTTGGGTCACGGCGCCTTCGTCGGGCGCCTCGGATTTAAGCAATGCCTGATTCGCCATATTTTGCCTGCGCACCGACCGCCAAGGGCAGTGTAACCTTAAATGTCATTCCGGTCAGCGCCTCTTCCTCGCAGTGTTCGGCCCAGAGTTTGCCCTCATGCAGGGCGATAATGCGTTGACTGAGCACCAGGCCCAAGCCGTTGCCGGTAGGCTTGGTGGTGAAGAACGGAGTGAAAAGCTGGGCGGTATCGGCGACCGTCATCCCCTTGCCGCTGTCGCTGACCTCCACCCGCAGGAAATGGCGTTGCTCGCGGCCCAGACGGAGCCGGAATTTGCTCTCCATCCGGGTGCGCAGGCGCAGCGTTCCATGGGTGCCAATCGCCTCGATCGCGTTGCGAAACAGGTTGAGAAACACCCGCTCCAGGGCCGCGGCGTCGCCAATCACCTCGGGCAGGCTGGGGTCGAAGATCTGTTCGACCTTGATCGCACTGTCGACCGGTGGATGCAGCCCGGCCATCCTCAAGGCGCGATGCAGCACCAGGTGAATGTTGACCGGTTCCATTTTGAGCCGCTGCGGGCCGCTGACCGACAGCACCTGCTCGACCAACTCGGCAATCCGGTTCACCCCGTCCATGATCAGACCGCAATATTGCTGGGCCCGATGTTCGGACGGGAACAACCCCGCAAGCAATTCCGCCGCACCCTTGATTCCGGTCAGGGGATTCTTGATTTCGTGCGCCAGTCCCGAAGGCGACAGCCCCAGCGCGCGCTCGCCCTCGGTGCCATTGACCACCAGTTCCATGCCCTTTTGATGGGAGAGATCGTGCAGCAGGACAATTGCGCCCTGGAGTTGTCCGGGCTCGTTGAGCAACGGGGCCACCTCGGCGCGCAGCGCCAGGTCCTGCCCGGCCAGCGCGAGCTTGGCGTCGGCACAACTGGATTCCCGGCGGCGTTCCAGGCAGTCCCGTACCATCCCTTCCAGCCACGGATTGCGGCTGAGCAAGGTGGTGATCGCGGCGCGGTTGATCTGGGAACCAAGCAGGGCCTCGGCAGCCGGGTTGGTGAGCAGGATCTCCAGTTGCGGCGACATCACCACCACGGCGTCGTTGAGGCTGTCCAGAACGTCGCGCCAGATTTTCATTTTTGGTTGCCGGTTCATTGCCGGTTCAGATTCTATCAAAAGTATAAGGATACCGCGCGCAATCGCCACTATCCATCCCTGCCAGTGCGCGCGTCGCTACATGATGTTTCCTAACGCTACATGGAGCGTGGTTCGCCGGCCAGTCTGCCGCCTTGCGAAACCATTCCGATCGCGACGTTGAATGCGCATTTTTGAGGCATTTTTCATCCGGTCTGCAGGTGCAACTCACTCCGCAGCCACTCGGCGAATGCGAAGCTCTAATAATGTTCAGATTATACTTAAGAATTTCTTATGACTCCAGGGGTTGCTTTCACTTTTTCCGGCGGATAAGGTGCTTCCCAACGTTGGGCAGGATGAGGGTCAGGAAGCGTAATAATTTCAATCGTTTTGGTGGTGGGATTGCCCGTGGTGGCGGCGGCGCAAACCCCCTCCGGCAGGACCGCTCAAGATACTCTGAAGTTCCAACTGGGACAGCCGCGCAAAGTTCCCCCCTTCCCGCTGGTCCTGAACGCCAACGTTCGTGCCTACGTTGATTCCTATCTGGCTCATTCCGAAGGCTTGAAGCTCTCTTATGCGCGCAGCGCGCCCTATCTGGCCCAGATGACCCAAGTGCTCGGCCAGTACGGGGTACCCTCGGACCTGGTGTACCTGGCTTTTGCGGAAAGCTCATTTAGCAAGGGTGGGGCAGGGCCGTGGCAGCTCACCAAGGCGACCGCTCGCCGTTTCGGTTTGCGCGTTAACGACTTCGTTGACGAGCGGCGCGATCCACTCAAGTCAACCCGCGCCGCCGCCGAATACCTGGCCAAACTGCACGATCAAATGGGCGATTGGCGCCTGACCGTATGCGCCTGGAATACGGGCGAGAACATGCTGGCGCATTTCGTCCAGGATCGCGGCCCGGACTTCGACCAGCTCCTCGACCATCTGCCAGGCCGTACCCGGGCCTTGCTGAACCGTTTCATGGCGGTGGCCTTTATTTCCAAGAACGCCCGGGAATACGGTATAGAGGATGTGGTTTACTCCGAGCCGCCGCCTTACGCCCGGATCAGCGTGCCCGGCGGAACGGCGCTCAGCCAGGTAGCCGTGGCGACTCACAGCGAAGTTTACGAGCTGAAGTACCTCAATCCGGCGATTCTGACCGATCGAGTCCCGCCGGGCGGCTATAACGTCGTCATTCCCCTGGGCAGCAAAGTTGACGCGTCGACTGCATGGGACGAGATCAATTCCGCCGACCAATCGACCGCGCTGGTGCGCTTCGGTTCCCGTTAATTCAGCGGATTCCCTTTCCCTTAGGGCTGGTCTTCGAGCAGACCCTGCCGGATAGTCTGAAGTACCGTCGGCCTCACGCCAATCTCCCCGATCAGGAACGAGTCGATATCGCCACTCTCATCGATCAGGGCAAACACCGGATCGAGTTGGGCCGGACTGAGCGGAATAGTTGGGAAGGCGGTATTACTTTCCAGGAAGTCCGCTACAATCCGCTCGCGGTCAACGCCCAGCAGTTCCAGCAACATCGCGGCGCCCACACCCGTACGATCGCGTCCGGCGGAACAGTGGAACAGCACCGGATATATCGCCGGATCGGCGAGCAGCATGAAAAATGTCTGCCAGGCGTCGCGAAATTCGGTGATCAATACCAGATGCTCATGGCCGCGCTTGACCGCCGTGGGTGGCGTGGCGCCGCCGCGAAACCACTTGTCGCCAATGGGAATATGTTCCCAGCGTAAGGCCTCGATAAAGCTGGCGTCAGGCCGGCCCACGACCGAGACTTCGATCTGGCTCTGCAGCGTGATGACGGTCTTTAATTGAAGCCCGCGAGCCGGACTCTCAGGCGGGATTGAGGCCAGATGGGCCGAGCGATAGATGTGCTTGTTCTTGACCCGCTTGCCGTGGCGAGTCGGATGGCCGCCGAGGTCGCGCAGGTTGCGGCCCGAAATGCGCCGCACGAGGTCGAAATCGACCACCATTTTGGTATCGCCGGGTGGGTTGCCGGTGCCGTCATTTGCTGACGCCAAAAGAAACTACCTCACTTGTTGTCGTCCCGGCCCTGAACTTCTCGCGCACGCACCACAAAATGGCGGCCGGAGCGGTTAATAGTTGATGAAAGACGCGACTCCTCGCCTTTCCGGGCCGGCCCGGGTCACGGCGCGCGCCGAAACCCGGCTCAAGGCTCATGGTGCTCACGGGGTCCGTCCAGAAGCCTGATTCCATAACGCAACATGGCGCTTAGCTTGTCCATCCGATTGAGCAACTCAACGCGCTCGCTGGCGCTCGCATCCTTGATACCGTCCACCACGTGGGCGAGATTGACGCGGATGGTTTCCACCGCCTCCTCCAGCGAGCGGCGCTCCTCGCCGGCGGAGCGCTGGGCCTCGCGCGCCCCCCGAACCTCGGCAAAGTCTATGATCTGCGCCACGACACTAGCATCTTAGCGGATTTTCTTACCGATGTGACGCTTTTGCTCAATTATTTCGCGCCCACCCCGCGCAAACCATTCAATTTGATGCGCGATACCGTTGAGAATCTCGAGTTCGCGCGAGTTAAGTCCCACGCGCCCCAAAAGTCCCCGCAACACGAACATGATGCGCTGCGGGCTGTCGGCGGCCAGAAATCCGATCGCGATCAGGGCCCGTTCCATCCGCTCCAGCATCTGCTCGATGGGCATCATCGGCGCCGGTTCCAGCATGCGCTCGCGGTTTGGATGCGCGACCATTTTTCGAGCGGGAACGGCGTCGGCGTGCAGCGCCATGAAAACTTCATATGCCACCAGCATCACCGACTGGGCCAGGTTTATCGAGGAATACTCGGGAGCGGTCGGAATGGTGATCAGGCGATGGCAATACTTGAGGTCGTCGTTGGACAGTCCATGATCTTCGGGGCCAAAGATGAATGCGACACGGTCCTGCGGATGCGACACCACCAACTCGCCAATCGCGGCGCGCAAGGGCTGAGCGCCGCTGCGGTAAGGTCCCGGTCGGCAGGTGGTGCCGACCGTCACGACGCGGTCGTGCAGGGCCTCGGCCAGGCCCGGATAATCGGTCGCACGATGCAGCACTTCGCGGCCATGCACCGCCATTTCGGTCGCCATCCGATCGGCGGACGCGTCGGGCGCGACCAGCCGCAGGTCGCCGAAGCCCATGTTGGCCAGCGCGCGCGCCGCCGCGCCGATATTGCCCGCGGCCTTGGTTCTGACCAGCACGAATGCGAACTGTTCTGCCGCCACAGCCCCAGTATAATCGCGTGCCGCGGGTCTCGACAGCGGGGCGGCACCCTAACCTGGGCTATGCCAGCCGGGGTTGGCGCGGTGAAACAGAGACAAATTTGACAGCGCGCAATGCCCGTCTCACTATAATCCGTAAAGAGGTCAGATGATGAAGCTGGTGTCATTCGGCGATGTTCACATGGCGACCCGCAACCTGGCGCGGATGGAGGGCGAGCTGCGCGATACCGACCTGATCGTCATCTCCGGCGATCTGACCAACTTCGGCGGCGCCGCCGAAGCCCGCAAAGTGCTCGACGCGGCGCGCGGCGCTTGCGCGCAGGTATTGGCGCTGCCCGGCAACCTGGACCGCGGCGAAGTGATTCCGTATCTGGAAGAGCAGGGGGTGGCGCTGCACGGGCGCGGGATGGTGATTGACGGGGTCGCCATATTCGGCTGCGGCGGCTCCAACCTCACGCCCTTCCACACGCCCATGGAACTGACCGAGGACGAGATTTACGCTACGCTGCGGCGCGGCTACGAGCAGGTCAAGGATCGGCGGCCGCTGCTGATGGTCTGTCATACGCCACCGTTCAACACCAAGTGCGACCGCCTGATGAACGGGACCGCGGTCGGCAGCACCGCGGCGCGCCGTTTTATCGAGGAGGTCAAGCCCGAGGTCTGCATCTCCGGACATATCCATGAATCGGCGGCCGTCGATACCATCGGGCCGACCACGGTGCTCAACGCGGGTCCGTTCAAAGGCGGCGGCTATATCGTCGTGACTGGCAGGGACGGCAAGCTCGACGCCCGCCTGGAATTTCTTTGAGGTACCAGCGCTTTCGTTGGCCTGCCAATCGATCGGGATTTACGCGGGCAAGATCCGCCACGGATGGCCCTTCATCATCCGGAGCATCGGCCCGCTGATGCGCCGTTTCGTGATTTTCAGAAGGCCTTAGACCCGGAATCATACGATGCTGAAGACGATTTTTTTCGACGCCGCGGGCACGCTGTTCGAAAGCCGCCGTCCGATCGGTGACAGCTACGCGGCGGTGGCCCGCGATTTTGGCGCCGATGTCAGCGGTAAGAAGATCAGCGCCGCGTTCCGCCACGCCTTTTCCAGCGCGCATGGGCTCGCTTTCGGACCTGGGCGTTCGCGCGGTCGAGATCCGGCGGCTGGAGCGACAATGGTGGCGGGAGCGGGTGGCAGAGACCTTTGCCGATCTCCACCAGTTCGATGATTTCGACGCTTATTTCAACGCCCTGTTCGAGTTCTTTGGCGACCCCGCCAACTGGGTCGCTTATCCCGACGTCGCGCCGGCACTGGAAGAATTGAAAGCGATGGGACTGCGCCTGGGCGTGATTTCCAATTTCGACGCCCGCCTCTACGGCTTGCTGAGCGGTCTGGGTCTGGCGCGCTTCTTCGACTCGGTGACAATCTCCTCGGAAGCCGGCTACGCCAAGCCCGCCGCGCAGTTGTTCGAGGTCGCGCTGGCCCGGATGGCAGTCGCACCGAGCGACGCCCTGCACGTCGGCGACGCGCCCCATCTGGACGTAACCGGCGCCAACGCAGCCGGAATCGAGGCGATCCTGGTGAGGCGTCCAGAGGAGGGCGGTCCAGCCGGGACGCCCAAAGCATCTTCCGCCACGGTCGTGACATCGTTCGACGAGATAGTAGCAATCGTGCGCGCACGGATTTGACTAAACTTTCCCTGACCCTTTCGCCCGGCTATGTTCCTGACTCAGAGGTTAAGCATCAATGATTCTGAAGGTTGCGCGGCTGGGGCATCCGATCGTCCGCACTGTGACCCGCGAGGTCGCGCCGGAAGAGATCGGCACTCACGACTTCCAGGTCCTGATCGACAACATGGTCGAAACCATGCACGAGTACGTCGGCGTAGGGCTGGCGGCGACGCAGATTCATCTTCCGCTGCGGATGGCGGTGCTGGAGGTGCAGGGCAATCCGCGCTACCCCGACGCGCCGTCGGTGCCGTTGACGGTGC
This sequence comes from uncultured Pseudomonadota bacterium, assembly GCA_963805995.1. Taxonomy (GTDB): domain Bacteria; phylum Desulfobacterota; class Binatia; order Binatales; family Binataceae; genus JAJPJA01. The sequence continues at coordinate 120,039 of CAWDWL010000021.1, forward strand.
TGATCAACCCGGTCGTTACCATCCTGGACCAGGAGCAGGTGGACGGCTACGAAGGATGCCTGTCCATTCCTGACATGCGCGGCCTGGTGCCGCGCTTCAAGCGGCTGCATGTCGAGGCCCTGGGCCGCGATGGCGAGCGGCTGGATTTCATCGCCGAGGATTTCCACGCCCGCGTCATCCAGCACGAGACCGACCATCTCAAGGGCGAGGTCTATCTGGACCGGATGCGCGACCTGCGCACGCTTAGCCACCTGGCGGAATTTCAGCGTTTTGTTCTGGAGGCAGGTTCGCAGCGCAAGTAGCCTGCGGTTTCCTACTTCGGCGGGTAGGGCATGATTTCCGGCACTTTACCGGTGACCTTGGCGGTTTCCAGCGCCTTCTTGAGCACGTCGTTATAGCCCTTGAGATTGTTGTTTTCCTCCTGGACCTTGGCCAGTTGATCGTGCAGGTCGCTGTTGTCTTTCTGGAGCTTCTGAACCTGGGCGTTGAGGTCATCGAGTTTTTGCGCCTGTTCGGCGCGAAATGCCTGTTCCTGGTTGTAGTAGCTGTAATAGCGGTAAGCGAAGAACCCCCCGATCCCGGCCACAATCACGAAGATCACCACGGCACGCACCATTTCGCTTCACCTCGCGGCGCCCCGCCGCCTCTATCAAGGACCTGATCTTTTACTACTGAACTCCGCCCCGCCGCGCCAGCCGCAGTCGATGCTTCATCGCGAGCGGGCTGCGCCTTTTTGCCGACGCGTCAGACACTGGACGGCCGATGTTAAGAAAGTTAGTCTGCAAAGGCCAGATCACTTTTCGGGTTGCGTTCTGCGGCCGCCTTTGGCCAGGGAGGGAAAGGAACGATGGATCTCAAGGACGAAGTCGAATTTCTGATCTTGATACGCGACAAAGTAGATCTTCTGATTCCCCAGATATCACTGAATGACCCTCTGATCGAAATAAGCGGCATGCTCACGGCCCAGATTCGGAAGCTGAGTCCACCGCCGGTCGAAGAGAAAGTCTGAATAGCACGCGGAGGCGATGGTCAAAGCGTCGGGCGTTCAGCTTTCCCCGCCGGTTCGGAAGGTAATCCTTCTCCATCCTCTGTTATTCGCTGGAATCGCTGAAGGAGCCCGTTGACTGGCGGACGCCGCGGCCCAGCTCCAGCAAGAACCCACCTTCGGCGCGAGGACGAATCAAGCAGCCCAAACTTCCCGATTAGCGCGAATCGCTGTAGGCCGATTGTTTTATGCAGGGTCTTCGTACTTCGTCGATGAACTAACATTAACTAAAGGAGATGAACCGACTTCACGTGCTGTTGCGGTCGGAGCCTTAGCTGACGGCGTAAGCGCTTATTGTGCGGCACTGACTCCGTAAGACTAAAGCGGCCTGAAGGCGTAGAATCTTGCTGCAATTAACGTTGGCGGGTGCCCGCAAGGGCGACGCGTACGCGATCTCGCACATGGGCTTCGTCCGTTAGGCGCGCGGGAAGCAATCTTGGTCCAGGCCTTGGGAATCAGATCCGTGCAAGCCGGCGTGGGCTGGTGCGCCGCAGGAAGTAACGGTCTTGCCTGTACCCACGTAAGCGCCCGCGCACTTTGAACAAGCACAAGGGCGGACCGATTATCTTACAATTGGAGGTTGAGCAAGTGGACAGCGACGTGCAGGGAGTTAATCGCGGTAATGCTCTCGCTGGAGTTCATCGTGCCAGGCACCTTTCGTTTCTCGATCGTTTCCTGACGCTGTGGATTTTCCTGGCGATGGTTGGCGGGGTGGCGCTGGGCTATTTGATCCCGGGTACCAAGGCCATGATCGACCGGCTGAGTATCGGTACCACCTCGATTCCGATCGCGGCGGGACTCATCCTGATGATGTATCCGCCGTTGGCAAAAGTTAACTACGACGAACTCGGCCAAGTCTTCCGCGATTGGAAGATTCTGGGGCTCTCGCTGGTTCAGAACTGGATCGTGGGTCCAGTGCTAATGTTCGCACTCGCGGTGCTCTTTTTGCGCCACCATCCGGCTTACATGGTCGGTTTGATCATGATCGGGCTCGCTCGCTGCATCGCGATGGTAATCGTGTGGAACGATCTGGCAGAGGGGGATGCAGAATACTGTGCCGGTCTGGTCGCCTTCAACTCCATTTTCCAGGTTCTTTTCTATTCGGTGTACGCGCTGGTGTTTGTGACCCTGATTCCGCGTTGGCTTGGACTGGAAGGCGGGATCGTACATGTCACCATCGGTGAGATCGCGCAGAGCGTCGGAATTTATTTGGGCGTGCCCTTCGCCGCCGGCTTGGTCACGTGGATAGTCCTGACCAGGGTCCGCGGCAAGCAGTGGTACCGGGAGCGTTTCATCCCGAAGATCAGCCCGATAACGCTCGTTGCGCTACTCTTCACTATCGTCGTGATGTTCTCTCTAAAGGGCGGCACGATCGTGCGGCTCCCGTTGGACGTGGTACGGATTGCCGTCCCGCTGCTGATTTACTTCGTGATCATGTTTGCGGTTTCCTTTGTGATGAGCTACCAGGTCGGCGCCAATTACGCCCAGTCCGCGACGCTTTCGTTCACGGCGGCCTCGAACAACTTCGAGCTCGCGATTGCCGTGGCAGTCGCGACCTTCGGACTGGACAGCGGCGAGGCCTTTGCCGCGGTAATCGGGCCGCTCGTGGAGGTGCCAGTGATGATCAGCTTGGTCAACGTCGCACTGTGGGCGCGCCGGAGCTATTTTTCGCAAGCGCCAGAGAGCATCGTGGTATTGGAACGCGCTCCCGTTGCGGCGGCGCAAAGCCGGGAATCGGGCCGCGCATAGTGAGTATCTGGACCCACCGCCTTACTATGTTGATCGGCCGCCGGCGTGCGGTCGATGACCGCTTTCTATCGTCCTGCACGAGGCTGACGAGCCGATCCGATCTTCTGACCGGACCGGCTCGTCCAGCTTGACGGAACCAACCATAGCTATTGGATCTTGCCGATAGCCTGCTCCTCCTTCTCAACTACTGGCTTCGGCAGCGGAGCGTAGGACAGGGCTTCGGTCATGGTCTGACCGTCGATGAGCATCCAATGCAGAAAGTCGACGATCGTCTTCTTCTTGACCGGATCGGTGACTTTTTGCGGTATCAGCAACCAGGTGAAACTGGAGATGGGATAGGCATTGTGTGCAGGCGAATTGGTAATCGATACACGGAAATCGTCGGGCATGGTTACACCAGCGGCGGCCGCGCTCACGCTGGCAAGGTCTGCTTTGATATAGTCGCCCGAAGAATTGCGCACAGACCCATAGGGGATGCGGTTCTGGACAGCGTAGATTAATTCGATGTAGCCGATGCAGCCCGGAGTCTGCTGAATCAATCCCGATACGCCCTCGTTACCCTTGCCGCCAAGTCCTACGGGCCATTTGACCGAGGTTCCCTTGCCCACGGATTTTTGCCATTCGTCACTTATTTTCGATAAGTAGTCTGTCCAGACGTACGTGGTTCCGCTGCCATCGGCGCGGTGCGCAACGACAATGTCAGTGGCGGGAAGGCTGACGCCAGGATTTGCTTTTGCAATCGCCGCATCGTTCCACTTGGTTATCGTGCCGAGGAAAATGCCGGCCAATACGTCCGGGGTAAATCGCAGATCGCTTTTGATACCGGGTACGTTATAAGCGGGGACGTCGGCGCCGAGCACCGTGGGAAAGTGCAATATATCAACGCCACGTTTTTCCTTGAACGCCGCAATCTGTTGGTCGGTCATTGGCCCATCACTGGCGCCAAAATCAACCGTGCCGGCGGTGACCTGCCTGATGCCACCGCCTGAACCGATTGATTGATAGTTGATTTCAATGTCCGGATGCACTTTATGGTAGGCGTCGAACCACTTTGAATACATGGGATATGGAAACGTGGCCCCCGCTCCGGTGAGCGACAGAGCGGCCGCCGCAATTATTGCGCGTCAAACAAATGACAGTTGCGCCCACCAGACCGAGGCCCGGGATAACGACCCCCATCCGTGAAAACATGTCCCCGATCAACCGGGCTCTTACGCGCATATTCTTGGTCTCCCTCTTTCCGCTTTTTGCGGGTGTCAGGTGCGCGACTGCGCCCGAAACGGGCGGGGTCGCGCACATGATTCCCGGGCAATTATAATTTGCCCGATTTAAGCGTCGATGAAGGCAAAATTACGGGTGTGTTACGGCCAGGGTTTACGCTTGCCCGCGCTCGAATTCTCGCCACACCGATTGGCCCTACCTGATTTTGCCTAGCGCCCTTTCTTCCTTGGCAATTACGGCGGCCGGAAGCCGGGCGTAGGAGAGAGGTTCGAGGAAATTCTGGCCTTGGGTCAAGCCCCAGCGCAGGAAGGCAACCAAAGCGGCCTTCTTTGCGCGGTCGGCGATTTCGGACGGAATCAAGAGCCAGGTGAAGCTCGATATAGGATACGCGTCCTTTCCGGGCGCATTGGTGATCGACACCCGGAAGTCATCCGGCATGTTCTGCACCGCTCCAGCAGCAGCGGCAGTGACGCTCGCGAAATCAGCCTTAATAAAGGAGCCAGCCGAGTTTTTTACCGTGCCATAAAACAGGCCCTTCTCAACCGCATAGGTTAGTTCCGTGTAACCGATGGAATAGGGCGTTTGCACGACCAATTGGACTACCCCCGCATTGCCTTTGGCCGCTTGGCCCACTGGCCAATTGACCGAAATGCCGGTACCCACCCGTTCGCTCCAGTCATGACTCACCTTGGACAAGTAGTCCGTCCAGACGTAGCTGGTACCGCTCCCGTCCTGGCGATAAACGACCGCGATTTCGTGGTGCGGCAGGGATACTTGCGGGTTTGCCTTCGCTATTTGAGGGTCGTCCCATTTTGTGATGGTTCCCAGATAAATCCCGGCCAGCGCCTGAGGAGTGAAATTAAGCTCCTGAATCACTCCGGGGATATTGTATATTGGAACATCCGCTCCCAGGGCGGTCGGAAAGTGGAGCACCTCGCAGTTGCGGTGGGTGCTGAAATCCAGCATTTGGGTCTTGTTCAGCGGACCATCGGTTCCGCCGAAATCCACCGTGCCTAACATCACGTCATGAATGCCTGCTCCAGAACCCAGCGATTCGTAGCTGAGGCGCACGCCCGGGTCGATTTTCCGGTATTCGTCGATCCACTTCGCATACAGCGGATAGGCAAAGGTCGAACCGTCGCCGTTAATCACAACGGCGTCGGCTCGCACATCACGAGCGCCGATCAGTAACGCCGCAAGCGCCACCAAAGACATTGCCCTTGCCGCACAGAGTTTCTGTCCAACATCACATCGCACGGTCTTTCCTCCTGATAGGCTTATTTGTTGGGTTGACGCACTGGCTTTGTTCGTCATGTGAGGCGAAGTGCGCAGTAGCGCGACGCCCGAGTCGAGAGGTTTGTGCCAGCGAGTGCATCGGTTTGAAGGCAGTTTTATAAGTCACTAGCCTTTCTCGCCCTTGCCGGATGAATCGGTTGCGCCAATTTCATCGACGCGCTGCTTGATGCTCATTCGATCGAGCAATTCCAACCGCAAACTGGCAAAAATCCGAATGCGCCGTTCCAATGCGCGTAGCGCATCGCGGAAGGCCGCCGTCCGTTCTTCCTGCGTTCCGCTCACAATCGCCGGGTCAGGAATTCCCCAATGCGCGGTTACCGGATTGCCGGGCCATTCAGGGCACACTTCACCCCTGACCTGGTCGCACAGGGTGATCACGAAATCCATGTGAGGGGCGTCGGGCGCCGCGAACTCAGCCCAACTCTTGCTGCGCAACCCCTTGGTGGAAAACCGGTGGCGATCCAAAAGTTCAAGGGCCACCGGGTTGACTCTTCCCGACGGTTGGTTGCCCCCGCTGAAACCGCGGAACTGACCGAGGCCGGCCTGATTGATGATGGCTTCCGCCATGATGCTCCGGGCGGAATTGGTCGTGCACAGAAACAGAACATGGTAAACCTTGGCACTCACGACTCGGCTTCTTTGACTTTGATCGTCAAGGGAACGGCGGCAGAGCGCGGTAGGTTGAAGGAAAGAATCGCGGCGGTCAGCACGAAGGCGCCGGAGGCGAGCAGGCAGCCGATAAAGCCGTAGTATTCAAAGATCACTCCGGACAGGAGCGTTCCCACCAATCGGCCACCGGCGTTGGCCATGTAATAAAAACCGACGTTGGTGGCCACCTCATGCTCGTCGGAATAAGCGAGAATCAGGTAGGAATGAACCGCGGAGTTGATCGCGAACACGATCATGAACAGCGCCAATCCGATCATCAGGGCCGGGACCGGCGGGAAATCCAGTTTCAAGGCAGCCGCCAGCAGGACTGGAATAATCGTCAGGACCAAGGCCCACAAGCGAGCGGTATCGCCGGTCACGCCCTGGCGCGCACCCGACTTGCGCAGGATCTCCGGTACGATCGCCTGCACGAAGCCGTAGCCGATAAACCACGAGGCGGCGAAAGCGCTGACCTGCCAGAACGACCACCCCAGCGTCGAGGCCAGAAAGACCGGCAAGCCCACCACGAACCAGACATCGCGCGCGCCAAACAGGAACAGCCGGGCGGCCGAAAGCCAGTTGACCGCGGCGCTCTTGGAAAATAGATGGGTGAACTTGACCTTCGATTTGGCCTTGCCCATCCCCGCTGGCAGCGCCCAGACGGTGCCGGCCAGGACCACCGCCAGTCCGGCCGCCATTGCCACCAGCGAGCCGACGAATCCCAACCCGCTCAGCAGCACGCCGCCCATGAAGAACCCGACCCCCTTCAGCGCATTCTTGGAGCCGGTCAGACGCGCGACCCACTTAAACAGCGCACCGTCTTCGCCCTGCGGCACCACGACTTTGATCGCGCTCTTGGCGCTCATCTTGGTCAGGTCCTTGGCGATCCCGGAGAGCGCCTGCGCCGCCATCACATAAGTTACGGAGGCCAGGCGGGACCATTGCGGTTGCAGCACAGCGAGCATGATCAGCGCGCCGATTTGAAGCGTCAGGCCGCCATACAGGGTCACTTTCAACCCGGAGCGCGCGGCGATCCATCCGCCCAGAAGATTGGTGACGATGCCGAAGAATTCGTAGAACAGAAACAGAAACGCAATCTGTACCGCACTGTAGCCCAGACGGTCGAAATGGAGCAGCACCAGCATCCGCAGCGCGCCGTCGGTAAGCGTGAAGCCCCAGTAGGCTCCGGTGACTAACGCGTAGTTGCGCACGGCTGAGTTCATCTGCCTGCACCTGACTGCGATGAAGCCGCCAGACTGATGGCGATCCTGGCGGTCAGCTCGACCAGCCGGTTTACGTAGCCCCATTCGTTGTCGTACCAAGCCAGGATTTTGACCTGCGTGCCGTCGACCACCATGGTCGAAGGGCCATCGACAATCGATGAGCGCGGGTCATTGAGGAAATCGACCGAGACCAGCGGTCGATGCTCGAAGCCGAGGATTCCCCACAACGGTCCCTGCGCCGCTTCCTTGAGCAGGCCGTTGACCTCGGCGGCGGTCGTCGGTCTGGACACCTCGAAAACGCAATCGGTAAGAGAGGCGTTGAGCAGCGGGACGCGTATCGCCAGGCCGTTAAGCTTGCCCTGGAGTTCCGGGTAAATGATGCCGATCGCGGTCGCGGAACCAGTGGTGGTCGGAATCAGCGACATCAGCGCGGAGCGGGCCCGCCGCAGGTCCTGGTGCGGCGCGTCGACGACGGTCTGGGTGTTGGTCACGTCGTGGATCGTGGTGATGACGCCGTGGCGGATCCCGATCTTTTCATGCACCACCTTAACCACCGGAGCCAGACAATTCGTGGTGCAGGAAGCGGCGGTCACCAGGTGATGAAGGCGGGGGTCGTACAGATGGTCGTTTACGCCCATCACGATATTGAGCGCGCCCTGCTTGACCGGCGCGGCGACGACGACTTTGCGTACTCCGGCCTTGAAATGCGGCGCCAGGGCCTCGGGGGTGAGAAATTTTCCCGAGCACTCCAGCACTATATCGACGCCGGCCTGGTCCCACGCGATCGCTTGCGGAGCGGTGTAGCTGGTGAAACCGATACGATGGCCGCCTACGGTGAAACCGGTGGCGTCGGCGCCGATCGCCATCGGCCAGCGTCCATGCACCGAGTCGAACTCGAGCAGATGGGCGGCGGTGTCGGGGCCGCCCTTGGCCTCGTTGACCTGGACCACGCTGAAGCCGGGATTGCCGAAGGCGGCGCGCAGCGCCAGGCGGCCCATCCGTCCGAAACCGTTGATTCCTACGCGTACCGCCATCATTTGCTCCCCAACGTGTCCATACCGGAGACTGGCTCGGTATAGCGCCGGTTCATCCGGCAAGTTTCAATTGGCCGATCTCCTTCACTCGACGCTCGACCGCGAGACGCTCCAGCGTATCGAGCGGCAGACTGCTAAAGATTTTGATGCGATGCTCGAGTTCCTTATAAACGCGCAGGAAGAATCCGCGCTTGGCGTCAGCGCGGCCCGCAAAGGTCACCGGATCGACCACACCCCAATGCGCGCGTATCGGTTGTCCGGGCCAGGTCGGGCAGACTTCGGCGGCCGCCCGGTCGCATAAGGTAAACACGAAATCGAGCTTGGGGCTGCCGCGCCGGGCGAATTCATTCCAGCTTTTGCTGCGTAATCCGCCGGTCTCATAGCGCAGTTCCCCCAATACCTGCCGCGCGATCGGATGCACGTTCTTGCTGGGATGGCTGCCGGCGCTGAAGCCGCGGAATTTTCCCTTGCCCCAGCGATTGAGCGCGCATTCCGCCATGACGCTGCGGGCCGAGTTGCGGGTGCACAAGAACAATACGTTAAGCTCACGATCGGCCGTGGGTCCTGGCTGCCGCCCGGTCTCTCCCGGAGCCCGAGTCGGCTCCTCGCAGCAGTTTTCGGTGAGATACGCGATGAAATCGTTCATGGCGTCGAAGTTGGCCGCATAGATGATCGACCGGCCCTCGCGGCGGGACCACACCAGGCCCGCGTACTTTAACTGATTGAGATGGAACGACAGGTTCGCCGCGGCCAAACCCAACCGTTCGCTGAGTACGCCGGCCGCGACCCCTTCCATCCCCGCCCGCACCAGCAGGCGAAAGATATCGAGCCGGGTTTCCTGCGCCAGTGCGCCTAATGCCGCTACCACCGCTGACTTCTTCATCTCTGAAGAGGCTAGAAGCGCGGGTTTCGGATGTCAAGGTTTTATCATTCAATAGTTAAATGTTTATTGAATTATTATCCAGGACCTGGCCGCAAGGCCATTGATTTCCGAGCCGATGACTCCGCAGCTCGCCGCGCTGATTCGCGACGACCCCTGCGGGCAAGCGATTGGCCTATGACAGTTTCGAATCTGTGGACGCAGCGCCAGCTTTCCGCTGTCCGGCGGAGGTAGCCGCCCTGGGGTTGGATCTTTTTTCGAATCTGAAGCGGCCCGCACGCGGCCGGTCCGCAGGCGTCCGCGGCGCAGGTCGCAGGTGCAAACACCAGCGGACTGGGTGAGATCGAAGGGCCGCCGCAGCATTTCTCGGTCAGGTAGGCGATCAGGCCGCTCATCGTGCCGAAGTTGGCGCTGTAGATGATCGAGCGGCTCTCGCGCCTGGAGTTGACCAGCCTGGCGTTTCTGAGCTGATTCAGATGGAAAGACAGGGTCGGAGAAGGTTGTTTGAGGCGCTCGCCGATTTCTCCCGCCGGCATACCTTGGGGCCCGCGCTGGACCAGCAGGCGAAAAATATCCAAGCGCGTGTCTTGCGCCAGAGCCCCCAGCGCCGCGATTACAGTGGCCTTGTTCACAGTTCCATACCTTTAGGAGAGTGCCAGTACATTGGACAACCCGACCAGAAAGCTTCACCAGGCCCGGCTGCGGGGCTGAGCAGCCTTCTTTCGCCGAGCTTTTGTCGCTCCGTTAGGCCCTGAAGCGAAAATAGTTTTGCGCCTTGAGCGTACGAACACATTGGCGCAGAGGCCATTTCTGTTCCCTCTCCTTATCCTAGCCGCAAAGCGAGAATAATTCTGGGTAGTGGTTTCGCGAGAGGTTAGTGGCCGTAGGCGAAATCTGTGTCGTGGACCGTAGCGCGTAACCTCTCCCTCGCCCTCTACTAGGATAAGGAGAGGGAACTGAAAGCGCCTCTGCGCGAAGGCGTTCGTACGCTCAAGGCGCAAAATTATTTTCGCTTTAAGGCTAGGAGAGGGCGAGGGAGAGGTTACACGCCCCGACCCTTGATACATGTTTCGCCCTCAGCCAGTGGCATTTCGCGAAAAATCCGCCCAGCATTATTTTCGCTTTAGGGTCAGGTGCGGCTTTTCGAGCACCCCGCTATACTTTTGCCGCTTCGGACTGCGGGCGGGCGCAGCATGGTTGGGGCGCGACGTCCTCGCGATCCTCCCCGTCGGGCCGGGCGGCGGCGCCGTAGGTGCCGGTCTGTTCGAAGGTGTGAAAGACTTCCCAGGCCAGGCCGGCGGGGTCGCTGACCCAGGTCTTGTTGGAGCGTGCGTAACAGCAGGCGGTGTTCTCCTGCTCAAGCACGGGAAGCCGGATGGAAGTGAGGCGGCTGGTCATCTCTTTTAGCTGATCAAGGTTGTCGAGTTGGAAACCCAGATGGTCGATACCCGTCCTGGAGCCGTGGGTGCTGACCGCCAAATGCAGCGCCGGGTCGGTGAGTTCCCACTTGGCGTAATCGTCCTTGAGCAAGGCCGGTTGCGCGCCAAACAGTGTGGAGTAGAAACGAACCGCTTCGTCGATATTGGAGACCGTCAGGTTTACGTGCAGCCGCATTTTGAGACCTCCGCCATGAAATATATTTTGATATTTATGGAAATATCGAGATATGTCAAGATTCGGCGGAAGCCGGGAATTCTTCGGGCCGCCAGGACTATTTCGGGCTCCTGGCGACGGAAGAACATCAGTCCAGATGGGCCGGCACCTGAGTTCGTCCAAACTGCTCGCATCTGCTGGTGATCGTATCAATGCTTCTCACTTGGAGCGCGGTCGCCCCAACAGGCTGGGAAAAAAGACTTGCGAGCCTGCTCTCTCACTCCTGTCTCTCCCCAAGGGAAGCAGATTGAGGAATGAAGCCACTTTTATGCGGGGTGGGGAACCGCTATATGCGGTGTCGCCCACGAAACTGCTTTTTTCCGCATCCCGCTAAGGGCCCGTGGAACCAAGCACCATAAGCGAACGCTAATACGATGGTGGCAATAAAGCGAAAGGCCGAACTCTTCCGAATCCGGCCCTTTCTGTGAACGTGCTTTTTTGTCCAATTACGCGGATGGAAAAAAATCCTCGTCTTGGACCTGATCCAGCGACCAAGGACAATCGGAAGGAAAAGTTCGCTTCCACTGGTACCGGTTCATCCGCATGGCTTCACCAGCCTGACGACGTGCGTCGGCGTAGGCGCTTTTGGCAAACTCTTCCAGCTTCCCCTTAAGGCCGGGCGATTGATCAACCAGCCGTCGGATTTCGGTTCTACTTCGAATAATGGTCAATTTCCATCCACGACGGCTTCTTCGTAGCAACTGATCAGGCTGATATTGCAATTTGAGCATGTGTTCGAAGAGGGTGGTAAGGCGACGAAGGAGTTCACGTCTATCCAAAGCCGCCATCGCTTCCAGTTCCTCTGCTAGATTATCCCAATCTAGTGAGAGAGCACGCCGCCCCTTAAGCGCCGACGCCTGATCAAGGAGCCAACCATGGAAATCATCGGCTATCTTTACCGCGGGGCCTAATTGCGACGTATTAGACTTGTGACGCATAGACTACACTGTTACCGAGAGCCGCACCGGCGACTGGCACTATCCGGACTGAAAACGGGCACTTTGAGATGAATCCGTGTCCAGAAAGTCCTGGATTACCTTTATTTTCAGGAGCGGTCCCCATAACTTAACTGCTTTCTTTTGTTGCCCACGCGTCACAACCGCGAAAGTACCTTGTTTTACCAAGTATGCCGGATCGCCCTCTGCGTCGCGCTGGGTATCCAATCGATAAATGGGCAAAGCCGGGCTGGCAACTCGAATAATCGCGCCATCCCTCGAGACTCTATACTCGTTTACGCCTTCTTTTTTAGCAGATTAGTCCGCAATGGGCGAGGGCGCTCCCCAAGACACGCGATCCGATCGAAACACCGAACGGATCAAGTCAACCGGAGCGCTCGCACGCGGCTCGGATGGAAGGCGCTATGACTGCGTAATCCAGACCTACAGCCGCCGGGAACGAGCCGGGAAAGCCTGGAAATGTGGGGAATGGTGGCGGTGGTAGGAGTTGAACCTACGACTCCGCGGATATGAGCCGCGTGCTCTGACCAACTGAGCTACACCGCCACTGAACTGGACACAATAGCGGGGGGCGTGATTGGACGGAAGGGGTTAGCGCAAGGCTTTGATTTGGTACGAAGTGACCTGGTCGCTGCCGCGGCTGACCTGAAAACAGCGGCCCTCGGTAAATTCCACGCAGCTCAGCATGCCGCCATAAACCAGCCCGGTATCAAGTCCGATCTTGTAGGGCATCTGCACCATCACATCGCGCATCGGCGTGTGCCCGAAGATCACCGTGTGTCCGAGGTCATGGGGAAAGGAGATGAACTCCTGGCGGATCCACAGCAGGTCCTCCGCGTCCTGGTCCTCCAGCGCGAGCGCCGGACGAACCCCGGCGTGCACGAACAGGTAAGGGGGGCGCAGATAGCTGGTTTCGAGGTTTTGCAGAAAATCGACATGCGCGGTGGGCAGGCGGTCCGTTATCTCGTCGAGCATTAATTCATCGATCGCGTAGCTCTGGAGCGTGGCGACCCCGCCGTTGTACAGGAACGATTCGCCGTAATGGCCCGGCAGACCCAAAAACGACAGCATCATGTCCTCGTGGTTGCCCTTGAGAAAGATGCTGTTGGAGTGGTTGCGTTTGACCTCGAGCAGGATGTCGATCACGTCCTTGGCCGAAGGGCCGCGGTCGACGTAATCGCCGACGAACACGAGCGTGTCGCGTTTATCCAGTTCGATGGACTTCAGCAGCGTGGTCAGTTCGTCCGGGCATCCGTGGATATCGCCGATCGCGAACAGGCGGCCGTGTTTTTTCCATACGGCCATATCAGCCGTCTCCCGGGCTCTTGCTGAGTAATGCGCCGATCGCCGAAGGATCGTCGAGCAGCATCCGGACCGCCGAGTAAGGGTTGAGACGCCCGGCGGACACCTGGTCGAGCAACTGGTGTCCGGAGCCGTTGCCCAGCGCGCTCTTGGTCCGTTCTTCGATTTGGCCGCTCAGGATTTCAAGGAACTCGTGCGCGCGCCGCTGGCTGTCATGCGCGGGATCGACCTGGGCGCGGACGAATTCCCGATGCTGGTCCAATTGCTGTACCAGCGACTCGATTCCGCGGTCGTTGGCCGCTTGCGTCAGCAGCACCGGGGGGCGCCATCCGCCGGCGGGGCGCAGATGGACGTTCAGTTCCAGTTCCGCTTTGACCCGGTCGGCGCCGTCGCGGTCTGCCTTGTTGACCACAAAGATGTCGGCGATCTCATTGAGTCCCGCCTTCATGATTTGGATGCCGTCGCCGCCTTCGGGCACGGTTACGACCACGGTGGTCTCGGCCAGGTCCATGATCGCCAGCTCGGTCTGTCCGACGCCCGCGGTTTCGACGATGATCACGTCGAATTTGAAAGCTTCCAGTAAAGTGACGATTTGGCGCGCGGCGCGGCTCAGCCCGCCGTGGCTGCCGCGGGTCGAGAGGCTGCGAATATAAACCCCGGCGTCCCCATAATGGTCGGCCATCCGCACCCGGTCGCCGAGCACGGCACCGCCCGAAAACGGACTTGAGGGGTCGATCGCCAGTACCGCGACTTGCTGCTTGCGCGCCCGGAACTTGCTTATCAGGCGATCGATCAGGGTTGATTTGCCGGCCCCCGGCGGCCCGGTAACGCCGATGATATGGGCCTGGTTGGCGGTGTCGTAAAGCCGCTCCATCACGGTGGCGACGTCGGCGCTGCGATTTTCTACCAGCGTGATCAGGCGCGCCAGCGCGAGCCGGTCTCCGGCAGCGAAGCGGTTCAACAATTGCTCGACACGGTTATTGGTAGCGCTATTCATCCAGCGTCAATGTTATCCGAATCAGCACCGGCGGGCCCGCCGCGACGCGGGCGCGGAGACCGTTGCGCAAGGGACAGTTTCAACATCCATCATAGCGACCGGCGCTTTGAGCAGGCAACACGGCGTGGGCCAGCGGGGGCTGTGGATGGCGCGTAAGATCCGCCGGGCCACCGCGTTGTTTGTTCACCTCGCGTGCTCTATTGTGATTGCTCATATGAAGCTGCCGGACCTTTACGGCGACTGGCGCGTGATCGTCGGCGTGGTCCTGATTCTGCTGGGCGCGGGGAATTGGGTGGTGGGCCTCAACGGCATCGTCCAGTACCGTGGGTTAGTGGCCGCCGCCACGCGTCCCAACGCCGAACTCTATCGCAACTTCGACGAATTGGACGCGCGCACCGACGGTGCGGTCCTGGCGCCGCTAAACCAGGAAGAGCGGACGGTCTCCTATGCCGCGGCGCAGATGGATTTCTACCACGCGGTGTATCTGACCGGGTGCATCCTGTTCGCGCTGGGTTTGATGGTAGCGTTGATGGCCTTTATCGGCGCGATTCGCCGCGACGCCCGCGAGGCCGTCTATAGAATAGCGAGAGGCGATCCTTCACAGCCATATGGCCAAGCGTTTGGAGCTATCAACCCCCGCCAAGATCAATCTGTTCCTGCGCATAACCGGACGCCGTCCTGACGGCTATCACGAACTGGATTCGCTTTTCCTGCCGATTTCGCTCTTCGACCGGATTGTGGTCGAGATTGCGCCGGCCGCAGCCAGTTCGGTATCGATCCGATGCAACTGGGCCGATATGCCCCTGGATAGCCGCAATCTGGCCGTGCGGGCGGCGCAACTGTTTCTGACTGAAGCCGGGGTGTCCGCGCGGGTCGAAATCGATCTGCACAAGGAGATCCCCGCGGGGGCAGGGCTGGGCGGCGGCTCCAGCGATGCCGGTGCGGTGCTGCGAGCGATGGCGTTGCTGCTTCGATTCGACCCCGCGGCGCTTGGCCGGCTTGCCCTGAAAATCGGCGCGGATGTTCCCTTTTTCCTCGATCCGCGACCGGCGCGGGTCGGCGGCGTGGGCGAACGAATCACTTATCTCAAACAAGCCGTCCGGCTCGACCTGGTGATCGGCGTGCCGCCGGTCGCAGTCCCCACGGCGGAGATCTATCGCTATCTGGAGCGTCGCCACTGGAGCGGGCCAGGGCCAATCCGGATGCCCTCCTCGCTGGATGTTGCCACAATCGGCCCGGATCTGCTGGTCAACGACCTCGAGACGGTGGCACTGGCGCGCTATCCACAGATCGGTGAAATCAAGCGGCTTTTTCAACAGCTTGGGGCGCGCGGGATTGCGATGTCAGGCAGCGGAGGAGCGGTTTTTGCGCTTTTTCCGGACGCCGGCGAAGCGTCGCGGACCGCGCGGTCGGCGACCGCGAAGATGCCCGGGGCCCGGTTCTTTGCGCTGGCGGTGGCTGAGGATGGCGCAACCTGATGGCTTTGATGGTGGTTCTTGCTGTTGAAGTTTGTGAAACGTCGTAATTGACAGGGATTTTACCCGGCCGTAACATCCCCAATCGAATCCCGATAGAGCTGCGCAGACGGATTTTCAGCCGGTTGGTCCGCTCGGAATCCGCCGCCGTGCGCAATTTGCTGCCGGTCGGCTTCCGCCACAATGGTGGATGCGACGGCGTCGGAATTTAGACACTGCGGATAGGACGGGGGTGGCATGTATCCGACGGGCGCGGAGTAGTAAAGTATTAAATACAAGCAAAGATACGTGAGTTGGGCGGTCGCCAAGCTGGTAAGGCACCAGGCTTTGGACCTGGCATTCGAAGGTTCGAATCCTTCCCGCCCAGCCAATGAGCGTGTTGGCGCAGGCCGTGTGCGACGGGGCGGCTGGAAACTGACAGAGAGGTCGGGATAAGAAATGCCTGATCGGGCAAAAGACGAATTGCAGATATTTACCGGCAACTCCAACCTGACCTTGGCGCGCGAGGTGTGCGAGGTCCTGGGGGTGCGCTTGGGCGCGGCCGAAGTCGGGCGCTTCCCGGACGGCGAGGTGCTGGTGGAGATTCGCGAGAATGTGCGCGGCGGCGACTGTTTCGTGCTGCAGTCCATCTGCACCCCGCCCAACGACAACCTGATGGAGTTGCTGCTGATCATGGATGCGTTGCGCCGCGCCTCCTCCAAACGCATCACCGCCGTAATTCCGTATTTCGGGTACGCCCGGCAGGATCGCAAGGTTGCGCCCCGGGTTCCGATCAGCGCCAAGCTCGTGGCCGACCTGATCACCACCGCGGGCGCGTCGCGGGTGATGACGGTCGACCTGCATGCCGGCCAGATTCAGGGTTTTTTCAATATCCCGGTGGACAATCTGTTCGCCATGCCGGTGCTGATTCCGTATCTGCGCAAACGCATCGAGGGCAAGCGGGTCACGGTGGTATCTCCCGACGCCGGCGGTGTGGAGCGCGCCCGATCCTTTGCCGGACGGCTTAACGCGAGCCTGGCCATCATCGACAAGCGCCGCCGCCGCGCCAGCGAGGTGGCGGAGATGCAGCTGATCGGCGACGTCAGCGGCGCTACCGCGATCCTGCTCGACGACATGATTGATACTGCCGGCACCGTCACCGAGGCGGCCAAGGTCGTGGTCAACGCCGGTGCGGTCGAGGTCATCGCCTGCGCCACTCACGCGGTCCTGTCGGATCCGGCCTGCGATCGGCTCAACCATTGCCACGTTCAGGAGCTGATTACGACCAATACGGTTCCCTTGCGGCCCAAGGCGCTGGCGGAACTGCGCAACCTGAAGGTACTATCGGTGGCTGAGCTTATCGCCGAAGGCCTGCGCCGGATTCATAATGAAGAATCGGTCAGCTCGCTGTTCCTGTGACTTCCTCCACCCTTTCGAGATTCATTCAATGGGAGAGGGCAGGATGAGCTTTTTAGGTATCTTCAAAGCACCGATGCGAGCGACGGAATTGGGCGGCGTCACCGCACGCCTATCTGACCTGGAGTTTTAATTGATGGAGACACTAACCCTTACCTGTGAAAAGCGCGAACTCGGAACCAAAGGGAAGGTCCGCGCCTTGCGCCGCGAGGGCAAAGTCCCCGCGGTGGTCTATGGCCCCAAGACTGTCGCGATGGCGATCGCGGTGGCCGGATCCAGCCTCAAGGCCACGGTCACCGGAGACGCCGCCCAGCGGCTAATCAAGCTTCACGCGGCGGGGACCGACCTCGACGGCCGCCACGTCATCATCAAGGCCGTGCAACGCGCGCCGATTTCCGGCGAGTTCCTGCACGCCGATCTGTACGAGGTCGATTTGACCGCCAAGCTCCAGGTCACCGTGCCACTGCGGTTTCATGGCAAGCCCAAGGGCGCGGCGGAAGGCGGAATCCTGCAACCGCTGGTGCGCACCATCGACGTCGAGTGTTTGCCCACCGATATCCCGGAGGCGATCGATGTCGACGTGACGCCGCTTGGAATCCACGAAGCGATTCATATTTCGACCTTGCAGTTCGGCCCTAACGTCAGCCCGGTGTTTGACACTGATTACGCAATCGTGACCGTGCTGCCGCCGACCGTCGAGGCCGCGCCCGCGGCTGCCGAAGCCGCGCCCGTGGAGGGTGCTGCCGCGCCTGCGGAAGGCGTCGAGGCGGCGCCCGCCGCCGAGGCTGGCAAAAAGGGCGAGAAGGCCGAGAAAGCCGAAGGCGGCAAGAAGTAGCCTGTGTCGGGTCTGTCCCGTCGCCCTTTATGAGCGTGCCGACAGACTGTTTGCAGCTTGAAAGTCCGATGCCTGGAATTGCCTGACGAGGATGAGCTAACGAGGATCTGATTGATGCCCTCTCCCTGACCGGGGAGAGGGTGGGGTGAGGGTTTCCGGACGGCAGGCGGGAAGCGGGAGCCGCCGGTAATATATCGATCGATGCCGCACGGGGCGGCCGCGATCCGCGGTGGAGAGGTGATGAGGGGTCAGCGATGAGTTTCGTTCATCTACACGTCCATACCCAATACAGCCTGCTCGACGGCGCCAACAAGCTGGCGCCGTTGCTCGACCACGCCAAGCGGACCGGGATGCCGGCGATGGCGATCACCGACCATGGCAACATGTTCGGCGCGGTGGAGTTCTACAAGAAGGCGGTCGATCGCGGGATCAAGCCGATTATCGGATGCGAAGCCTACGTGGCGCCGGGCAAACGCACCGACCGCACCTTCGCGCCCAAGGGCGACGACGTCGAAGGCGGGGGCAACTACCATCTGATTTTGCTGGTGCAAAACCGCATCGGCTACCGCAATCTGTGCAAACTGCTGACCGCGGCTTATCGCGAGGGTCTGTACTACAAGCCGCGCATCGACAAGGAGATTCTCGAGCAACACTCCGAGGGTTTGATCGCGCTTTCGGGCTGCCTGTCGGGTGAGCTGGCGCGCGCGGTACGCGCGGGGCGCGCCGACAAGGCGCGTGAGGTGGCCGAAAATTACGCGCGAATTTTCCCCGACCGCTTCTATATCGAGCTGCAGGACAACAAGCTGCACGGCCCCTACAACGAAGCGCTGCGCGAGATCGCCAACCAGGTCGGGTTGCCGATGGTTGCGACCAACGATTGCCATTATCTGCATCGTGAAGACGCCCGCGCCCACGAAGTCCTGCTCTGCATCCAGACTGGCAAGACCATGGCGGACGAGACGCGCTGGCGTTTCGATACCGACGAACTGTTCGTCAAGACTCCGGCCGAGATGGCGCAGGCGTTTGCCGCGGATGACAGTCCGGTGCGCAACACAGTGGAGATCGCCAAGCGGGTTGATTTCGAATTCGAGTTCGGCAAGTTCCATTTCCCGCTCTATCAGTTGGCACAGGAAGAGCGAACCGAGGCCGAACCGACGCCTGAGGGACAGGAAAAGGAGTTCCAGCGGATTCTCGAAGAGCGCACCCGCGAGGGTCTCACCGCCCGCCTGCGCGAAGTGCAGGCGCGGCGCGGCGAGGTTGACGAAACGCCCTATCATGAGCGGCTCAACCGGGAGCTTCCGGTAATCGCCGAAATGGGCTTTTCCGGTTACATGCTGATCGTCGCGGACTTCATCAATTACGCGCGCGGCCTGCAAATCCCGGTCGGACCGGGACGCGGTTCGGTGGTCGGCAGCCTGGTCTCTTACGCGTTGCGGATTACCGAACTCGATCCGATCGAGCACAAGCTTTTGTTCGAGCGCTGGCTCAATCCCGGACGCAAGTCGATGCCCGATATCGACGTCGACTTCTGCTTCGAGCGGCGCGATGAAGTGATCGATTATGTGCGCCGCAAATACGGCGAGGAGCGGGTCGCGCAGATCATCACCTTCGGGACCATCAAGGGCAAGCAGGCCATCCGCGACGTCGGGCGAGTGCTGGGCCTGTCCTTTGGTGAGACTGATCGGATCTGCAAGCTTTATCCGGCGCCCAAGCAGGGGCGCGACTTTCCGCTTGAGGACGCGCTCAAGATGGAGCCGCGGCTGCGTGAGGAGCGTTCGAAATACCCCGAACTGTTCGAATACGCCTTCAAGCTCGAGGGGCTGCTGCGCCACGCGTCGCGCCACGCGGCCGGGGTGGTGATTGCCGACGCGGCGCTGGACGAGATGGTCCCGCTTTACGTCGACAAGGAGCGCACCGAGGGTTCTTTGTCGATCACCCAGTACTCGATGAAGTTTGTCGAGGACATCGGGCTGGTCAAGTTCGACTTCCTGGGGCTCAAGAACCTCACCCTCATCGAGGACACGCTCGATATCATCAAAGCCGGCGGCAAGACCGCGCCCGATCTCAACCGCCTGCCGCTCGACGACCCCGACGCCTACCGGCTGCTGGCGCGCGGCGACACCGTGGGCGTATTCCAGATGGAAGGCTCCGGGATGCGCCGGTTCGTGACCGATCTCAAGCCGACCTGTTTCGATGACATCATCGCGGCCGGCTCGCTCTTCCGTCCCGGCCCGCTCGACGCGGTGGTGGACGGCAAGACGATGGTGCAGCATTACGTCGATCGCAAGCACGGGAGAGAGCAGGTCAAGTATCCCCATCCGCTGCTCGAACCGGTGCTGCGCGATACCTACGGCGTCATCATCTATCAGGAGCAGGTGATGCGGGTTGCGCAGGCGCTGTCCGGCTACACTCTGGAACAAGCCGATATCCTGCGCGCCGCGATGGGTAAAAAGAACAAGGCGGTGATGGAGAAGGAGCGCGAGCACTTCATCCAGGGCGCGATCGGCAATGGGGTAAACAAGGACACCGCCCAGACCATCTTTGAGCAGATCGAAACCTTCGCGTCATACGGGTTCAATCGCTCGCATGCCGCCGCCTACGCCCTGACCACCTATACCACCGCCTATCTGAAGGCGCATTATCCGCACGAGTTCATGGCCGCGTTGACCTCGCTGGACATGGACGACGTCGACAAGACCTACAAGAACATTGCGGCGCTGCGCGACATGAAAATCCGGTTGCTGCCGCCCGACGTCAACCAGAGCCGGGTCAAGTTTGCCGTGGTCAATGACGCGATCCGCTTTGGGTTGTGTGCGATTCGCGGAGTTGGGACCAAGACCGCCGAAGCGATTATCGCGGCGCGCCAGGAGAGCGGCCCGTTTACCGGCCTGAGCGACCTGTGCATGCGCGCCGACCCCCAGCAAATCAACCGCAAAGTGCTCGAAGCGTTGGTCAAATGCGGCGCCTTCGATTCAACCGGTGTCAGCCGCGCCGAGGCGATGGCGCAGGTCGAGGACGCGCTCAAGCTGGTGGCGCGCCGGGCCGACCCCGCCAGCGTTAATCAGATGGGGTTGTTCGGCGCGATGGCGCCGGCGCTGCGCGCCGCGTCGCGCGGTCCGATTGCCCCATGGGATCTCAAGGAGTTGCTGCGCAACGAAAAAGAGGCACTGGGCTTTTACGTCACCGCCCATCCGTTGGACAAGTACACCGCTGAAATCAGCCGGCTCTCGGGCGTGACCACACAGGATCTGGCCGGCGCTCCGGACGGCAGCCAGGTGGTGCTGGTCGGGGTGGTCCAATCGGTGAAGCTCAAGAACAACAGGGCGGGCAAGCGCTACGCGACGTTTTCGTTGGAGGATCTCAATGGCGCGGTGGAAGTGATTGCGTGGCCCGAGACCTATCAAAAGACCGAAGCGGCGATCAACAGTGATGAGCCGGTGGTGGCGCGCGGCAAACTGGATATCGACGAGGAGCGCGCCCAGATTCTGCTCGACGATCTTAAGCCGCTGAGCGTGGTGATGGTGGACAGCGTGCGCGAGGTCCATATCCGCGCGCCCAAGATGCGATTTGACGAAGGCTCCTTGGCCAACCTCAAAGCATTGTTTGGCCGGCATTCGGGCGGATGCCCAATCTACCTGCATCTGGAGCTGGATCAGGCGCGCGAGGCGATTTTTCTGCTCGGCAATGATTTCAGGGTTGCGCCCACGGAGGTTTTTGTGGGCGAAATCGAGCAAATGTTCGCTCCCGGGGCGGTGGAATTAAGGGCTCAACAGGGGGCCGCAATCTGATATAATCGCCACAGCTTAACCCGAGAGAATAAACACGGCGACCTATCAAGCAACTACCCCCGACCGCGAGCGCGCTATCCTGGTTGGCGTCGCTTTCGGCAACGTCGATCGGATGGCCGCCGAGAACTCGCTGGAAGAACTGGGCGCGCTGGCGCAAAGCGCCGGCGCCGAGGTGGCCGGCGAACTCTTCCAGAACCTCAAGGAGGTCGATCCGCGCACCTTCATCGGCCGCGGCAAGGTCGCCGAACTGCGCGACCTGGCGCATCAACGCGGCGCCACCCTCACCATTTTCGATGAAAGCCTGGCTCCCGCTCAGGCTCGCAATCTGGAGAACGAGCTCAAGTTGCGGGTCATCGACCGAACCCAGCTCATCCTCGACATTTTCGCCCTGCGTGCCCACAGCCTGGCCGGCAAGCTTCAGGTCGAAGTTGCCCAACTCGCCTATTTGCAGCCCCGTCTGACCCGTCAATGGACCCACTTGTCGCGGCTCGGCGGCGGGGGCGGGTCGGGAGGAGGCCCGATTGGCACCCGCGGACCGGGCGAAACTCAGCTTGAGGTCGATCGGCGCCGCCTGGCCGAGCGCCTGACCCGCTTGCGCCGCCGCTTGCGGGAAGTCGAGCGGACGCGGACGATCCAGCGCCGCCGGCGCCTGGAGGTGCCGTATCCGAGTGTCGCGCTGGTCGGTTACACCAACTCCGGCAAGTCCACGCTGATGAATGCCCTGACTGGCGCCGGCGTGGAAGCCGCCGCGCGCCCGTTTTCGACCCTCGATCCGACGATTCGCCGGCTCAAGCTTCCCGGCGGCATGAGTGTGATGGTGAGCGATACGGTGGGCTTTATCCATCGGCTGCCCCATCAGCTCGTCGAAGCTTTCAAGGCCACGCTGGAGGAGGTGCGGACCGCCGATTTGCTGTTGCATGTGGTGGATGGCAGTTCCTCCACGCACAGTGAGCAAATCGAGGTGGTGGAAGGAGTGCTCAACGAGATCGGCGCGGATAATATCGCGCGGATCATGGTTTTCAACAAGGCTGATCTTGCCGACAGCCCCTATTACCGGCTACATAGCGATAACGCGATCAAGATCAGTGCGCTACGGGGTGAGGGAATCGGGGACCTGGTGGCAATGATGGCGGGTTTTTTTGCCAAGCTGCGGGAAGAAGTTGCGGTTACATTGCCCGCTGCCCGCGGCGATTTGATTGCCGCCGCTCGTCGCGACGGCCAGGTGTTGAGCGAGGACTACCACAACGGCAGCGTGGACGTGCGCGCGCTGGTAACCAGGCCGATGGCCGGACGCTTGCGCAAAGCCTCGGTGCAAGGCGGGGCGAGGTGAGCTGGTGTCTGCTCCCCTGCCCAATCCGGCCTCGCGGCCGCCCAACCTTTTGAAACCGGCGCCTCCGCCGCTGCTGCACCATCGCCTGCTCAATCTGCCCAATTTCCTTACCCTGTGTCGGATTGTTTCGATTCCCTTCTTCGTCGCGCTGCTGAGCCGGGATCGTTTCCACGAGGCCCTCGTCATCTTCGTCGCCGCCGCCTTGACCGATAGCCTGGACGGCACCCTGGCGCGCTGGACCAACAGCCGCACTGAACTGGGCGCCTTTCTTGATCCCTTCGCCGACAAGTTGCTGTTGATCAGCGCCTTCGTAATTCTCACCGTTGAAGACGTCATTCCGGGCTGGGTCCTGAGCGTGATCGCGGTCAGAGACGTGGTGGTGGTATTTGGGTACCTGATGCTGGTGTTCTGGATCGACGAGCGGATACCGGTCCGCCCCACCTACATGGGCAAGTTAGGCACGGTTTTGGAGATCGCCTGCATCGTGACCGCGCTCCTGGGATGGTCGCATGCGCCCGCCAAGCACCTGCTTTGGCAGGGGCTGCTGATGCTGACCGTGGCGGCGGCCGGATGGTCGGGGTTGCAATACATGTATCGGGGCCTGGTCCTGCTGAACTCGCGCGAACCGCAAATGTTCGAGTAGCCGCGAACCCGCCGCCAGCACAGGTGAATGCTGTCCCCCCTCGCCCACAAATCCTCCGTGGAAGCAGCGCGGTGGTGAAGGTGACGGTTACCCTTGAAGTCACACATTCGCGCTGGCGCACCAGACAACGTGCATGCCGCGATATCTTTTTCAGGCCCGTCTGCACCCTCACCCGTCACGCGACTTGCTGGCGCAAATCGCGCGCCGACCTCTCCCGGCGTGCGCCTGCGGTACCCAAGTCCGCAGCCGCGGGCGAGGTAGGGGAAGCAAGCAGGGGCGCGCCGGATGGCGCGCCCCTGCTTGGTGATGACTGTTGCGGCTAGACCGGCAGGCCCGGATTAGCCTTTGGAACCGGTGGACCCGAGCAGATTCCCGCCCAAGGTCGGATGGCCGATGTTCTTGTCGCCGATCACATTGATAAACGACGGCTTGCCCGATTTAAGCGCCCGCTCCAGCGCGGGAACGATTTGATCGGGCTTCTCGACATGCTCGCCGTGGCATCCGAGTTCGGTGAAAATCTTGTCGTAGCGGATATTCTCGAGCATGTTGAAGGGGTCGCTGCGGCCCTTGAGCAGCGGCATCGACTCGAAGCCGGGGCCCCATGAACTGTTGTTCCACAGCACGCAGCATACCGGCAGGTTGTAGCGAGCCGCGGTTTCCATATCCCAACCGCCGATTCCCAGTCCGCCGTCGCCGGTAACCACCACCACCTGCTTGCCCGGACGGGCAAGCTGAACTCCGATTCCCATTCCGACGCCATGGCCTACCGGCGCCAGCGGGCCGGCGTCGACCACCTGGCCCATGAAGCGGCAGGTTACCCATAAGCTCAGGTAGCCTGATAGCGTGAAGCTGTCGACGACCACGGTGGCGTTCTTGTCGATCACGTTGACCAGGTCGTTGGTCAGACGCGAAGCATGGATGGGAACGCGATCCGATGATTCCTTGGCCAGTTCAACAAGGCGCTTCGCCATGTTGGCCTTGGCCTCGGCGACGTTCTTGACCCATTGCGAGGTGCGGTTTTTGGAGAAGTCGAGCTTGAGTTCCTTGGCCCGGTTAATCAACTGGCGCAGCACTAACTTGGGGTCGCCGACGACCGCCAGATCGGCTCCGACCTGCCAGCCGATACGGCTGGGGGTAGGGTCGACCTGGATGTACTTGGCCTTGTCGGTCCAGGTCGGCGGCTGGCCGAAATGCTCGCCGCTCCAAAAGCGGAAACCAAGCGTCAAGATCACATCGGCGTTGCCGGTAAAGGGCTTCTTGAAGGCGCCGCGAATCGCCAGAGGATGCTCTTCGGAAACCGCACCCTGTCCGGCGCGCCGCGCGTAGACCGGGATGCTGGTGAGTTCGACGAACTCCTTGAGTTCGGGACCCGCGTGTGACCAGAACAGACCGTCGCCACCGACCACCAGCGGCCGCTCAGCGGCAACCAGCATTTCCAGCGCGCGGTCGATTTTGTCCGGGTCACCCGCCGAGCGGACTTCTTCGGGACCAAAATGGCTGGCGCCCTTTCTGCTGCTTGGTCTCTTCGCCTTGCGTATAAAGGATGTTCTGAGGAATCTCGAACAGTGCGACTCCCTGCGGCGGCGAAATCGCGTCGCGAAACGCGGAGCGCAGGTCGAATTCGATGGTCGACCAGTCGGTAACGCGCTTGGTGTACTTGGCGAAGCTGCTCACCACGTCGGATCCGTAGGCTTCCTGGAACGATCCCAGGCGGTCCTCGGTGTTCGGATGCTGTCCGGAGATGCACACCACGGCGCTGCCGGTCAGCCCGGCTACGCACAGACCGGTCACCGCGTTGGTCAATCCGCAACCCGCGGTTACCATGCAAACGCCCACTTCACCGCTGGTGCGCGCATAAGCGTCGGCGGCGTAAGCGGTCGCCTGCTCATGCCGCATGTGGATCAATTTGACGTCGTTGTTGCGCAGATTGGCGAGAATCGGGAATAAATGCCCGCCATTGATTGCGAAACAATACTTGACCTTGTTCTCGCGCAATACGCGTCCGATTAACGCGCCGCCATCGAGTTTGGCCATTTCAAACCTCCTGGTTTAACCGTCCTTGCCGCTCAGGGTTAGAAAGGTTTTGAGCGCTGAGGGTAACGACGGTGCTTGGTGTTTGGCTGCATCCTGCCACTTTTCGATCGGCGCTCCAAGGGAAAACGGGCATCCGCATCTGGAATCAGGTCTGCCCTGCGCAGGCCCCGGCCAATTCAGACTCCGGCCTCAATGGCTTTGTACTTCAACCGACACCATGTACAATCCTGTCTGCGCACGCCGATGGGAACGGAAGCGATCTGGTCGGCAAAGGGAGATTCCCGCGCCAAGAGGAAAAGGGCTGGGGCCGGATGGGTCAAAAACAAGCACGGATATCACCGAGTCGAGTCTTGGTCTCCTGGCGGAGCGCCGCCACTTGACCCAACGGCGGCCGCTTGATTTGGTTTGCCGGATGCCGTCACGCGAGACCTTCGCTCAATCCCCACCGAGAACGATTAACCCTTGACACTTTAAGGCCTCGATGCGGTGGTTGCTTAGATTACTGACCTTGACGATAGCGTTGGCGCTGCTGACTGGTAGCGCGCGCGCCGATTTGTTCAATCCGGCCGACTGGAAGCTGCCGGACTCCTGGACATCGCCGGTCTGGCACCCCAGCCAATGGCCCTTTAGCCTGTTTCCGGTGCCCGAAGTCGCCACCGATCCCAACTCCGGCACGACCATCGGCATATTGCCGGTCTTCCTCTTTACCGACAGTCAAGGCGAGATCAAAAACATCGTCGCGCCCGACGTTGCGATCAATACAATTCTGGGCGCTACGGGCAATTTCCGTTATCTGGGGTATCCTTCCAGCGACACCCAATACTATTTCATGGGCGGGGGTTCACAGAATATCGCACGGCGAGTCGATCTTTATTATGCGACCGGGCGCGACCGCGACAAATGGTGGTCTTTCGAAGGCCGCTTCTTCTTTGAGAAGGATCCCACCGAACGGTTTTACGGCTTGGGTAACGAATCGGCTCAAGGCGCTGAAACCAATTACACCACCGAGCAGATTTACTTCAGAGGCACGCTCGGCATCAACATAAGTCACAAGTTTCAAATCGCGATCACCGAGCAACCCTGGTATGTGCGAATTCAGCACGGCGCGCTCGACAACCTGCCCTTTACCGGCACACGCTTTCCCGGTCTCAAAGGACTCGATGGGGGCAGCGAGTTGATGACCCAGGTGGTCGCCAGCTACGACACTCGCGATTCGGTTGATATTCCCACCCACGGCGGCCTGTATCGGGCCTTCTACGGGGTGGCCGATCGCGCGTTTCTGAGCTCTAGCTCTTTCAACCAGGCCGGCTTCGAACTGCGTCAATACGTACCTGTGACTTCGCGCATTACGCTGGCGGGCCGCGTCTATTCTCAATATACGCCAGCCGGAGCCGAGACGCCGTTTTGGGCGATGGCCCGACTGGGCGGAGAGGAATCCGTCCTGTTCGGTCAGCAGACCTTAAGGGGATACGGAGCCGGCAGATATATCGACAATAACTTGACCGATTTCAACCTCGAAATCAGAACCCGGGTTTACGAGAGAACTATCATGGGCACCCACGGCATCCTGGAACTGGCCCCATTTATCGATGCCGGTAAGGTTTTCGAATACGCCTCTCAGGATCCCATCAACCAACTGCATCCAGTAGGTGGGATGGGGCTTCGCGCGATCGCGCAGCCCTTTGTAGTGGGCTTTGTGGACATCGGCTGGGGCGCCGAGGGTCCGGCCTTCTTCTCTGGAATCAACTACCCATTCTAAACTTGGCCGCAGTTCGTGGTTTGGAGATGTTGGCTGGAATCCACGATGATGCATGCGGGTCCCGGCATCGTCACACCACGCCGCCGTCGACGATAATGGTGCGCCCGGTGACCCATCCGCAGCTGTCCGAAGCGAGAAACGCCACCACCTCCGCAACGTCCGCGGGCTGCCCGATACGTCCCAGCGGAGTGTCGTGCTTGATCGCCTGACCCCGGGCAGCGAGCAAATCGGTGCTCATGCGGGTATTGATCACCCCCGGCGCGACGGCATTTACCGTGATCCGGCGTTGGCCCAATTCCCGCGCGAAGCACTCGGTAATGGTTGATACGGCGGCTTTGGCCGCAGCATAAATCGCCGTTCCCTCCGCGACCGAACGGAATGCCAGGTTGGAAGACATGTTGACGACGTGCCCGCCGGAGGCCGGGAAATGCGCCACCGCTTCCTGCGTTACCAGGACCGTGCTGAGCGCGTTGGCGTTGAACTGTTCGGTAAAAAACCCGGCATCGATCGTGCCGAAGGGCCGTACTCCAAAAGCGCCCGCATTGTTGACCACGATATCGATTGAGCCAAACGCCTTGACCACCGCGGAAACCATCGACTTGACGGCGGCTGGATCGGCCACGTCGGCGGCAAAGACTTCGGCGCTTCCGCCGCCGCGCCGGATTTCGTCGGCGACCTCCCGCGCCGCGCTTTCTCCACTTCTGAAATTGATCGCGACGCGGGCGCCGAGCGCGGCAAGCTTCCTGGAAATCGCCGCACCAATACCGCGCGAGCCTCCGGTCACCAGCGCCACCTTGCCCGTCAAATTCGGTCCTTCCATGCGGTTCTCCTGTGCCGATCCGAATCGTCCACGTCGGCCGCGTTACCTTGAGAATGCGCCGCGAGTGGCCTTGAAGGCTACCAGAACTTCCTGAATCAACTCTCTTTTGCACGGAGCAACGGCAACAAACGGCCGCAAGCCCATTGCGCACCAGCGGCACTTTTGGAAATCATCTCTGCTGTAATTGTGCAGCCGGCGGGCACACCCAGGTGGCGCGCCGGCGGCTGTGCGAGGAGGTGACGACGCCGAACCTGTGAATCAGCGCTTTCGCATGACCATTGGCTTGCGCCGGCCATTTATCACCGCGCCGCTAACCCTGGCGGTCGCGGGATGCGACCCGGTGATTGACATCGCCGGAGCCAATTTTCCCGCCTGGCTGTTATGTCTGCTGGTTGGCGCGGTGTTAGCCGGAGTGTGCCGGCCGATGCTGGTCTATAGCGGGCTCGATCCTTATCTGGGGCCCGCTCCGTTGATTTATTCGAGCCTCGCGGTGATGTTCGCTCTGATCCTGTGGATAATCTTCTTCAACCGGATCTGAAGCGCCGTCCGCCCACGCTACGGCCGCGCGAGGTTCGCCGCGCCCATCCGCTGCTGCGGATTACGGGGCGCCTGCTGGGTGCATCAATCATTCTGGCAACCCTGGCACTCGGCGTTTACGTGGCGCACCTCTATTACGCTTTCCCGCAGACCGACGACGCTTACGTGCGCGCCAACATTGTTAACATCGCACCTCGCGTAAGCGGACCCATCATCGATTTGCCGATTCGGGACAATCAGCACGTCAACCAGGGCGAGCTGCTATTCGTGG
This sequence comes from uncultured Pseudomonadota bacterium, assembly GCA_963805995.1. GTDB lineage: Bacteria > Desulfobacterota > Binatia > Binatales > Binataceae > JAJPJA01. Next base: position 148,930 of record CAWDWL010000021.1, read on the forward strand.
TCGATCCACGTCCCTACCAGGCGGCGCTGCAGATGGCGCAGGCCCGGCTGGAGCTCACCAATCTCGAAATCAAGGCGCTGGACAATGCGATCGGAGCGGCCAGGGCCCGCCAAACCCAATTGCAAGCCGGGGTCAGGTACGACAAGCAGTATCTGGATCGCCTGGTGCCGCTGCTCAAGGAGCAGTTCGTTACCGCCGACCAGGTGTATAACGCGCGCACCAAGCTGGCGGCGTCGACGGCCGCCGTCGACAATGCCCGCAACGAGGTTTACAAGGCCGAAAATCAGCTCGGCCAGTATGGCGATATCAACGCCCGGCGCAAAGCCGCCGAGGCCGCGGTTTACGATGCTAAACTGAATGTCGACTATTGCTACGTGCGGGCGCCGTTTGACGCCTACCTTACCAATCTCAATATCGCGGTCGGCGAGTACGCCAACGAGGGCAAACCAGTGGTCAGCCTGGTGGACAACCGGACCTGGTACGTGATGGCGAATTTCCGCGAGAACTTCCTCTCCAGAATCGAGCCGGGGATGACCGCGCAGATATATCTAATCAGCTATCGCAACCGGCGTTTTCGGGGCGTCGTGCAGGGGGTTGGCTGGGCGCTTTTTCAGGAAAATGGCGCCACCATCGAAGGTCTGCCGCGGGTGGCGGCGACACTTAACTGGGTTCGCCTCTCGCAGCGCTTTCCGGTGCGAATCACGCTCCAGGACCGCGACCCCAAACATCCGTTCCGCATGGGTGAGACCGCGGTGGTGACCATCCAGGGCTTCAAGTGAGCCGCATTTTTAGAACGCGCCCAAGCCTTCCATTCATCCGCCGCCTCTGGCCGCCACCAGCCGCGGCCGTTCATCGACCGGTTCGAGCATCGCAATCTCCTTGACGCCGGCTGCGCCCAAATCGCCCAGCTTCTGCGCCGACGGCATCACCCGGCTGTTGAACGATCCAATGGTCGAGTTGAAAGTCTCGACCGATTTCTCCAGCGACTGGCCCAGCCGGCTCAGATGCTCGATCATCCGCGACAGCCGCTCGTGCAGCTCGCGTCCCACCTCGCTGATTCGCTGTGCATTCTCCGCCATGCGCTGCTCGCGCCATCCGTAGGCCACCGCCTTGAGCATCGCCAACAGCGTGGTCGGCGACGCCAGAATAATCCCTTTGTTGGCGCTATCTTCGATAAGTTCGGGCGCGGCGCGCAGGGCGGCGCTGAAGAAGACCTCGCCCGGGATGAACAGGACCACGAATTCGACAGTGCGCCCCAGCCGCTGTGCGTAATTCTTCGAAGCCAGCTCGTTGACGCGCGCCTTGACCTGCTGGGAATGCTCCTTGAGCTTGGCCGCGTGGACTTCTTCGCTGGGCGCTTCGATCGCCTCCAGATAAGCCTGCAGCGAGGTTTTGGCATCGACCGCGATGCTTCTGCCGCCGGTGAGCTTGATGATCATATCGGGGCGGGCGCTGCCGCCTTCACCGCCGATTCCGGTTTGCTCCTCGAAATCGCAGCATTCCTCCATCCCGGCCAGCTCCACGACGCGGCGCAGTTGGACCTCGCCCCAGCGTCCGCGGACCACGGGCGACTTCAATGCCTGGGCGAGATTGGCGGTTTCCGCATGCAGAATCCGATGGGCGTGCGCGAGCGATCCGACCTGCGCGGTGAGTTGTCCGTAAGCCTCGCGGCGTGCGCCCTCGATTTCCTGCAACTGCCGATCGACGCGGCCGAGCGATTCGCGTACCGGTTCGACGATCCCGGCGATTGCGCTCTGTGCGTTGGCGAATCCGGCTTCGGTTTGCTGTTGCACGGCGCCCAGCCGCTCGGTCGCCAGGCGGAGAAAATCTTCGTTGGTGACGCGCAGGGTTTCGGCCGCCAGCGCCTTGAAGGTTTCCGACAGCCGTTCGCGGTCGGAATCGAGCATCGCGCGCTGCTGCTCGAACCCGCGCTGCATCTCGGCGATCCGCGCTTCGGCCCCGGCCCGAGCGCTCCCGGCCTCGCGCAGCGCGTCCTCCAACGCGATGGTCTCATGCCTGAGCGGAGCAACCTGCGCGCGCAATTCCTGGGCTCCAGCCTCGGCGGCGGCGGCCCGACCCTCAAGCCGCCGAATAATGTCCTGGGCCGCGGCTCGCGCCCGCGCCGTGGCGATAAGCCATCCGAGCAGAACGCCCAAGGCCAGCCCTGAAAATGCCCCTACCAGCAACTCCATCCACACCTGCATGCCCCCTGCCCGCCGCTATTAGTTGTATCCAGTGTAGCTTTCTCGGGTGCTCTGCCACAATTGACGGGCAGAGCTTTATCCCCAGGGGACTCAATCCGGTTGATTCGCCGACCTGAGAATTCCAGGGCTCGGTATGCGTGAGACGCGCCCCGCTGATATCTTCATTAGCTCGGCCGATTGGGGAGTGGTCGAGCATAAGTTGAAAGAGTTGCTTAAAAAGGGATCCATCCTGATCGTGCTTGGCACCGGCGGGGTGGGAAAGACGACGATGGCTGCCGCCCTGGGGTTGGCCGCCGCGCGCTCGGGTCTCAAGACCGCTGTGATCACTGTGGATCCGGCGCGCCGCTTGCGCGATGCCTTAGGACTGGAAACGTTGGGCGGCAAGCCGACCGGTCTTGGGCGCCATCGTCTGACGGCGGCCGGACTCGATCCGGCGCTGAAGCTGTCCGCGATGATGCTCGACACCAAGGGTGCGTGGGACGACTTGATCGAGCGCTTTACCGCCGATCAAGCGGCCCGGGAGCGCATCCTGCGCAACCCTTTTTACCGCCAGCTGACCGAGCAGTTTGCCGGCTCCGAGGCGTACGCGGCGCTCTCGCAACTTTACGATCTCCATTCCAGCGGCGAATTCGACCTGATCGTGGTCGATACCCCTCCAGCCGCGAATGCGTTCGAGTTTCTGCAGGCCCCCGCCCATCTCACCCGGCTGCTGGATTCGCGAGTGGCGCGATGGCTGTTTGCTCCTTATCTGTCCGCGGGACGCTTCGCGATGAAGCTTGCCAGCGGGGCGGCGCGTTTTGTGGTGCGCGAACTGGAGCGATTCGCCGGCGCGACGGTGCTGTCCTCAATTTCGGAGTTCTTCACCGCGGCTCAGCAGACCGTTGACGGAGTGGTTGAGCGGTTCCGCAAAACCGAAGCGTTGCTCCATTCCGGAAGCGTCAACTTCGTCCTGGTTACGACCGCCGAGGATGAACGGCTGCGGCAGGCGCGGACGTTGGTCGAAGAGATGCGCACCGAGCGCCTCAATCTCTCCGCCATCATCATCAACCGGTTTGTGGACGAGGAAATCTGGCATCATCTGGCGGGCGGGGCGCTGGGGATGCCGCCGGGTCTGGAAGCGATCGGCGGCTTACGCAAAGCTTTGGGACGTGGCCCGGATCGCCATCCAGGATTGGACGCCGTGCTTAAGTATCTGGTGGATTACCGCACGCGCGCCTATCGGGACGTCGCGCGTACCGCTGATTTTGCGCAGCGTCTGCCGGCCGGCGTAAAGGTGACGCCAACGCCCGAGATTCGCAGCGGGGTTCTGGGCCTGGAGCAGCTCGCGCGCTTCGCCACCTATCTGGCTGGGCCACGGTTGAAGATGGCGCGGCTTAAGGCAGTGGCCGCGGAGGAAAATGCCGGAGTGAGCCTGTAAGCCGGGTTCTGTACCCGCGGACGCGGGTGGCGATCATTCCTCTGGGCCGGCGGTCACCCGCCGGCTCTAGCGACCGTACCCGAGGGTTGTTGGGCGGGCCACCCGTCCCCTCCTATTTGGTCTTGCTCCAGGTGGGGTTTGACATGCGCGCGCGATTACTCGCCCGCCGGTGGGCTCTTACCCCACCATTTCACCCTTACCCTTTTGGGGCGGTTTGTTTTCTGTGCCACTTTCCCCGGATCGCTCCGGGCTGCCGTTAACAGCCACCTTGCCCTGTGGAGCCCGGACTTTCCTCCCCAGGATATGGGGCGACCGCCCGGCTCGCTCCGGCAAGAATCACTATAGCGCCGCGGCGCGCGCGATGCGCCCCGCTGGGGTTCGAAATCAGGCCTCGGTCTGTTTGTCGGGCTCGTGATACAGGATGCGCTGGCAATTAGGACAGAAGTGAATCGCTTCGTAACGCTGGATCTGGTTGAACAGTTGAGGTGGAATTCGCATCCTGCAGCCTTGGCACGTTCCCGATTTGACCGCAACCACCGCAAAGCCGCCGCGCCGCCCGAAGATCATTTCATAGCGCTGGCGCATGTTGGCATCGATCTGCGACGCCAATTGCCCGCGCTCCTGGCGCCGGGCCGCGATGTGCGCCCGCAACCCTTCGATTTGTCCGGCGATCTCTTTTTCCGCTTCGCGCAACTCGCCACGCTCACGCTCGAGCGATTCGGAGAGTTCCTGCACCCTGCTACCGCGTTGATCCCCGCCGTCCATCCGGCTGAGCAACTCGGCTTCGATGCGCTGATTGCTGTCCTTGAGAACCTCGACTTCGTGACTGAGCGCCTGCAACTCGCGCTCGTTTTTGATCAAGCTCAACCGCATCCGCTTGTTGCGAATCTGCACCTCGCCTTCGGCCAAAGTGCGTTCCAATTCGCGCCGGGCGATGGCGGCCTCGCGCTCCTCGTTCTTGAGCTGATCCAGTTCCGCCGCCGATTGCTCGACGCGCGCCGCCAACTCGTCAACTTTGGCGGTTATCTTGGATAGCTCCTGTTCCTGGACGCGCAGCTCCTGGTCAATAGCCTGCAGACCGGTGAGCCGCTTTATCTCCTCCCGCAATTCGACCTCCATTTGGCTTTGGATTCTTTGTTAACTGAGCCACTTTCAAGAAATGGCGCGGTTAGTAGAGTGGGCCCACCAGGATTTGAACCTGGGACCAGCCGGTTATGAGCCGGCAGCTCTAAACCAAGCTGAGCTATGGGCCCAAGAAAAGGCATGAGCAGACTTTTATGCTACCAGCTTCCATAACCAATTTTAATAGCTGGCCAGCCAATATTAAACCTATCTGAAATGACCATGGATCGGAATTTCGCCACATGATGCGAACGTCTGTTCAGGTCTCAATCTCCGGGCCGCGGCCTCGCTGCCACATTCACTCTGCCACTTTTGGCTGCACCTTGCGAAGCCGGATAACGGCCTCCAAAGCCGCTATCGCCTCGCCTTCGTTGGCGGACTTTTGACCCTGGCGTGCGCTCTCCACCAGACCTTTGACCTTCAGCCCGCGCTTGTACAGCGCTAGCGCCTGGCAATAATCGCCGATCATCCGCCGCGCCGACTCGACGCTTTCCAGCGACGGATCGAGCATCTGCTTGCTGAGCGCGCTTTGCTGTTCGGCACTCAGACGTTGGGTCAGTTGCGCCTGTCCCGATTCATCTCCTGACGTACAAAGTTCCGCCGTAATCCCGGCCAGGTGAGAGTCCTGGAAGTCAGTCAACGCACCGCTGGCAAGGATCTCCTCACGCAAATTCGGATATGCCGCCGCCACCGCCAGCAGTCCGAATTCCGCGACCGCTTTCATATCGTGGCTCGGGGCCGGACGGGTAGTGCGCGGTTGCGCGATTGTGCGCAGCGGCGCGCGCGCTGCCCTTGCGCCCCTGCGCGCGCAAGACCTCCTCGCTCACGCCCAGCATTTCGGCCGCCTTACGGGTCAGCAAATCGAATTCAAAGGCGTTGCTGACGGCAGCCAACAACTCGGCCACGTGTTCCGCCGCGCGCGCCCGGCCACTCAATGAAGTTCCCGCCGCGGCCGCCTCGCTGCGGACGAAATAATCGACCAGCAATTCGGCGCTATCGATCAACTGGGCAAAGCTCTGGGCGCCGCGCTGTTTGACCAGCGTATCGGGGTCGAATCCCTGCGGGATGAAGATCCCCCGTCCGAGCAATCCGGCTTCCACAAACGTACGCACCGCGCGCAGCGAGGCGCTATGCCCGGCCTTGTCGCCGTCGAAGCAGGCGAAGACGTTGCGCGTGTAACGGCTCAGCAGCCTGAGCTGATCGACGGTCAGCGCAGTTCCCAGGCTGGCCACGGTTTCCTTAAAGCCCGCCTGAGCCAGCGCAATCGCGTCGATATAGCCTTCCACCACGATGGCGCGGTCGGACTTCGCAATCGCGGCTCGCGCCTGCGCCAGGCCGTAAAGATTGCGGGCCTTGGAATAGAGCGGCGATTCGGGCGAGTTGATGTACTTGGGCAGCCGATCGTCGAGCACGCGCCCGCCAAACGCGATCACGCGTCCGGTGGTGTCTTGAATGGGAAACATCAGCCGCGCCCTGAACATGTCGGCCGCCTGGTTACCCGCGCCCTTGACCAGACCGATTTTGGTTCCGGCCTCCAGCAGGCCGCGCCGGGTCAGCGCCCCGGTCAGCGAGGCCGGGCTCGATGGAGAGCAGCCCAGCTTGAAGGTTTTGGCCGTCTCGACATCGATGGCGCGCCGTTTCAGATACTCACGCGCGGGCGCGCCGGCCTTATCCTCCCACAAAACGTGGGTGAAGAAATCGCTGCCCACTTCCGCCGCCCGCAGCATCGCTTCGCGCTCGGCGCCGGCGCGCGGATCGCCGCGTTCCTCGGGGAGCGTGATCCCGAAGCGATTGGCCAACGACCGGACCGCCTCAGGAAATGTCACCCCCTCCATCTTCATCAGAAAGTTGTAAACCGTGCCGCCCACGCCGCATCCAAAGCAATGGAAGAAGCCCTTCTCGCGATTGACGGTGAACGACGGCGTCTTCTCGCCGTGAAACGGGCACAGCCCCACGAAATTGCGCCCTGCCTTGCGCAGCCGCACATGCGCGCCAATTATCTCCACGATATCGGCGCGGCTGCGCACCTCTTCGAGTTGAGTGTCGCTGAACGGCGCCATCAAACTGCGCAACCCAGGATCGCCGCGAGGCGAGCCGGATAGTTGGTCATGATTCCGTCCACCCCAAGCGCGACCATCCGCTTTAACTCATCCACTCGATCGACCGTCCACACCAGCACCTTGAACCCCGCACGGTGCGCCTTTTCGACCAGCGCCGGAGTTACGAGGTTGAAGCGTGGATTGACGCTCACGGCGCGCAGCCGCGACGCCGCTTGCAGCATCGCGTCGAGGTTCCGGTCGGCCAGGACCCCGAGACGGAGATCCGGTTCCAGGCGCCGCGCCGATGCCAGTGCGTCCCAATCAAAACTTGAAACTATCGTATCATTGATATCGCCGTGGGCGCGCCACAGGCGGCATACTTCGCGCTCGACTCCCGGGCTCTTCAATTCGACGTTGAGCGCGCAACGGCCCTTGACCAGTGTCATAACCTCTTCAAGAGTCGGGATTCGCGTGCCGATGAACGCCGCGCCGAACTTCACCCCGGCGTCCATCAGCCGGATCTGCGCCAGATTCATCGCAGCCACCGGGCCAGTGGCGTCGGTGGTGCGATCGACGTTTTCGTCGTGAATCACCACCGCTACCGCGTCGCGGGTAAGCTGCACGTCCAGTTCGCACATCTGTGCGCCGGCCGCGATTGCGGCGGTAAACGCCGGGAGCGTATTTTCGGGGAACTCCCCGCTGGCCCCGCGATGCGCGATAATCAACATTCCAAGTCGTTCACCACAAGATTTAACTATTTAGACCGCGAGCCAGGCAAACGACTGCGGTCCGATTTTAGACAGCGGCTTCTCGAAACCAACGCGGCGATGAGGGCGAGGGTGAGGGTTCTGGTACATCTCAAGTAGGATAAACGCATTGGCGCACCGCGAGATTCCGCTCGCCTGACACATCTTTGCAGGCCCGCCTGCACCCTCACCCGTCACGCGACTTGCTGGCGCAAATCGCGCGCCGACCTCTCCCGGCGCGCGGCTGCGGACCCGGTCCGCAGCCGCGGGCGAGGTTGGTTTTAGGAGTTAATCGACAGTCCCTATCCGAGGCAGTAATCTAATCGCGCGCCACAGGTGGGAGGGGACGACAGTCAATTGGGGTGGGAACCGGTTGATCAGTGGGGCGGGCGTCACTGCCCGCCATGGGCGCGAAGGCGATGCAAAATTTGAACTACATCCAGAGTAACCCTTGGGTTCGATGGCAAAAGCTTGAGACTTACAGCCGTGGCTGGCCCGTGCATGGGTGAGCGGCGGGCAGGGACGCCCGCCCCACTGGCAGGCAAACCACTGGCAGGCACGCCCAAGTTAGCGCCGGTGTCGGGTCAGACCGAGGGGACCGAGATCAAGCCTCGTCGGGCTTTCGTCAAGGTGGAGTTCCGCGTGCCGGCGGGGATGGTCGATGAGGCGGCGGGGATACTGGCCGCGCGCGGTGCGCTGGGATGCGCCGCGCGATGGCCGCATCGGGCCACGCGATCGTCGGTCGCACCGGTTACCCTTCAGGTGTTTTTTGACCGGCTCACCGCCGCGCAGCTCAAGGCCCATCGCACGGCCCTCCACACTGCCGGGATGCTCGATCCTTGCGGACCGCCGCCCATCGCGCAGGCGCTGGTCGATCCGGGATGGGCGACGATGTGGAAGAAGCGTTTCAAACCGCTGGCAATTGGGAAGACGCTGGCAATCGTGCCGCCATGGAATCCGAATCCTCCCCACGGCCGGATTCCCATAGTCATCGACCCGGGCCTTGGATTCGGCACCGGACATCATCCCACTACGCGTTGCGCGCTGATCGCGCTGGAGACCGAATGCGCCCGGCGTAATTTCCCGACCGCGCTTGACGTCGGCACCGGCTCGGGCGTGCTGGCGCTGGCGATGGCGCGTTTGGGCGTCAAGCGCGTGGTCGCGCTCGACAACGATCCGCAGGCGCTCGATAACGCGCGTCACGACGCCGAGCTTAATGGATGCGCCGGCGCGATCCGCTTCTCGTCCGCGCCGGTCCGTACGCTGCGCCGCACCTTTGCGCTGATTACGGCCAACATCCTTTCCTCCGTTCTGATTGCGATGGCGCCCGAGTTGACCCGTCTGCTCGCGCCGGGAGGCCGCCTGATCTTATCTGGAATCCTGGCCCGCGAAGCCGCAGGCGTGATGCGTCACTATCGGCCCGCGATGCGCCGGATGGGGTCGCGCACCGAGCGCGGCTGGACCACGTTGATTCTTGGCTCCAGGCAACCATCGTGAGTTCGCCGCCGTCGTTTCGTATCAGCAGTGCCGCGATCCAGGACGATTGCGCGTCAATCACCGGCGCCGAATTGCATCATCTGCGCGACGTTATGCGGCTGCGCCTGGGCGACGAAGTTACGCTTATCGATGAGCAGGGGCGCAATCTCGGCGGGCGGATTGAATCGTTGGACAAGGCGCGCGCGGTCATCAGGATCGGCCGCGTCGAACCGCCGCGCGTCGCACCGCCCATGATCCTGGCGCTGGCGGTAATCAAGGGGCCGCGGATGGATTTCGCGATTGAGAAAGCGGTGGAACTGGGCGCCAGCGAAGTATGGCCGCTGGTTTGCGCACGCTGCGTGGTGCGCGATCCGGGTCGCGAGCGTCTGGCCCGATGGCGCCGGCTGGCGATCGCGGCCAGCAAGCAAAGCCGCGCCGCGCGCCCGGTCGAGATCGCGTCGCCGCTGGAGTTCGGCGATTTGGCAATCCGCGTGCCGCCCGGGATGCTGCCGGTAATCTGCCAGCCGCAGGCGCCGCCACTCGCGGTGGTCGTTCGGCGCGCGACCGATGCGGGAATCCTAATCGCCTGCGGTCCCGAAGGCGACTTCACTGCCGACGAAGTTTCGGCGGCCGAGCAGGGCGGCTTCGTCCGCGCCGGCTTGGGTCATCAGCGATTGCGCACCGAGACCGCCGCGCTGGCGGCGCTGGCGATCGCCGGGTCGATGTTGGATGAATTGGCCGGCCCACTCGCGACGTATCGCAAACCGACGTAAAATGGCGCCGCGCAACCTTGCAGGCGGGTGGTGAGATGACCGGACCCAAATACAAATTCGCTTTTATCATGGACCCGATGCATACGGTGTTGGTGGACAAGGACACCACCTTCGTCATGATGCTGGAGGCACAGACCCGCGGACACCAAAATTACGTCGTCGATCTCAAGGACATGTTTTGCCGCGGTCCGCGCCCGCTATGCCGGGCCTTTCGATGCGACGTCAGACGGGCAATCGACCATTACACTTTTCTCGACGCCGGCGCGGAAACGCCCTTGGACGCCTTTGACGCGATCTTCATGCGCAAGGATCCGCCCGCCGATGCCAACTACCTGTACGCCACCATGATGCTCAGTCTGGCCGACAGCCATCGGACCTTCGTCATGAACAGTCCCGCGGGCCTCAGAGAAGCCAATGAAAAACTGTACGCGCTCAATTTCCCGTCGGTCATCCCGCCCACCCTGGTCACTTACGAGAGCGCGCGCCTGAAGACCTTCATGGAAGAGCAGGGCGGTGAGATGGTGATCAAACCGCTGGATGGCCATGGCGGTGAAGGCGTTTTCGTGCTGGCTCGCGGCGACCGCAACCTCAACGCCATCATTGAAACCGCCACGCGCTTCGAAACCCGGCCGATTATGGCGCAGCGCTATCTTCCCGAAGTGCGCAAGGGCGACAAGCGCTTGATCGTGCTCGATGGTGAGCCCCTGGGATGCACGTTGCGGGTGCCGATGGCGGCCGAGCATCGCGGCAATATCCATGTTGGGGGAACCTGTGTTAAGGCTGAAGTCACGGCGCGCGATCGGGAAATCTGCCGGGTGCTGAAACCGCGTCTGCAACGTGACGGGCTTTACTTCGTCGGGCTCGACGTCATCGGCGACTTCGTCACCGAAGTCAACGTCACCAGTCCCACCGGCGTGCAGGAGATCGACCGGCTGGACGAGGTCAATCTTGAAGCCCAGGTCATTGACTTTGTCGAGTCCCGCGTCGCAGCATTGCCGCTCGCCCACGGGCATTGAACCGCAAGCCGGCGCACGCGCCGCTTCAATCACCGGGCGCGGCGCCGCGCCAAAAAAGGAACGACTTCAGAAGGAAGGGCTTCAGATGGATAGCAGCAAAGTCAACCTACTGTACGATCAGGCGCTTATCAGCGACGTGATCTATCGTTACTCCACCGGCGTGGACAACAAGAACTGGGACTTGTTTCGCACCTGCTTTACCAACCCGCTCAACTCGGACTTCACCTCCACCGGGGCGCCTGCGCCCCGCACCTTCCCGCTCGATACCTGGATCAGGGTGGTGCAGAAGACTCTGAGCCCCTTCCGGGTCACCCAGCATTGCAATTCCAACGTGACCATCAAGGTCAACGGCGACGAAGCTATCGCGGTGGTCTATTTGAAGGCGCGGCACATCCCCATCGATGATCCGGACTGCAAACGGCTGTGGGATGTGGGCGGCTATTACACCGATCGCCTGGTGCGCACGGCCGAAGGCTGGAAGATTGCCGACCTGAAGTTCACTCAGACCTGGACCGAAGGCCAGGCGCCGGGTTGATCAGTCCGTGGACAGCGCGCTCTTATCCAAGACGCAGCATTGCTGAATCTCGGTCTGCGCATTGTCGCTGTCCATCGGATAAAGATGCGGATGGCCAATTGAAACGCCCCATCCGATTTCTTCCTTGAGATAATAAACGCCACCGGGGCGCGCGTCGATCTCGACTTCGTCGGCGGTTTCGGTCTCGGTGTGGCAGATGATTTTCCCCGGACGCACGACGAACACCTGGTAACCGCCGGGCCCGATCCGCGCTACGGAATCGTCGCAAATCACCGGTGGATGCAGCAGTGAACCGGCGAAGTTGTAGGGCCGATACAGGTAGATCTCGGCATGATCCGGGGGATTGGAAACCTTTTGGAAGGGATCTCCCTGGACGGCGCAGCCCGCGAGCAGAACCGTCGCGCCGATCAAGGCGACTAAAGGCGCGCGTCCGGCTGCCATCGGCCGCATGTCAGGGACTCTGCCCGTTTTGGGGTGCAGCCACCTGGGCCAGCCGGCCCGAGTCGCGGTAAAGTTTCTCATCGATCTTTTCGCGCACCTGCTTGCGCGCGGCGTGCTCCAATTCGACGTAGGTGGGCTGATAATAAAGCGTGTAATCGCGCGACACGTGCACCTTGGCGGTGTAATCGCCGATCACGCGGTCGCCCTGGCTGATGCCCAGCGAGGCGAACGCAGTCACGCCGTAATTACCCAGGGGATAGCCGACATAGGTGAGCGGATCGAATGCGGACAGCGCCAGCGGGACGGTGTAATGGTCGTGAGTCAGTTCCTCGCGATAGTTGAAGGTGACCGTTCCTGAATTGGAGAGCGCTCCCGCCACCGCCGGCGGGAGGTCGCTCGGGTCACCGTCGACCAGCTTGCCCTTGAAGGGAAGCTGGACTGCCACCGGCGGTGGCGACGGCGGTTCCACCTGCGTCTGGGCCGCATCCGGCGCGGACTGCGCAGGAAGCTGCATCCCGGTCGCTCCGTTGGGCGTAGCGGCCCCGACGCTGCATCCGACAATTGCGGCCGCGAAAACCACCGCGAGCAGACCTGCTGTCAATCGGTGTAACACTCACTAAAGATTTAAGCATGAGCTTCGGGGGCTACGTAAGGGGGGTGGCCCTTCTTGCTCCCTCTCCCATTTTTCTATGGGAGAGGGCGGGGGAGAGGGTGCCTGCCGCCTCGTACGCAGTGCTCTCCACGTCTGGCCGCCGCCCAAGTTCTATTATCAGTTTTCGTTGAGGACGAAAGAAGTCGACGATCAGGTTCCGTAGGCACTGAGCGCAGCGCTGTGCGCGCGAGAGCGGCGTCCCGTTGAGTAGGCGCCTTGCGAAATCGTGTTTGCATTTCAGGCACCCTCTTCCCCAGCCCTCTCCCATGGAACGATGGGAGAGGGAGTAAGAACGCGCCTATTCCGTAGCGCCGACGGTTGCGGTTTCTGCGCGTTGGCCCTTGGGCGCGTGGATGTACAGCTCATCGGACGGGACCTTGCCGTTGAACTGTTTGGGCAGGGCAATTTGGTACTGCACTTCCCTTAAGTGATCGCTGTATTGACGCTTGGGGTTATAGACCTTTTTGAACTTCCACAGCATCTTGGCAAAGTTAAATTGCCCCTGCATCGCCAGCCGCGCCACGATAAACGCCACTTCCTTGAGGATTCCGAAACCCATGTGCTTGCGGTTGATGACTTCCTGGGTCTTGACCAATTCCTCATAGAACTTGAGCAGCGGCAGGCGCGTGGGCAAAACCGCGTGCTGGATATCGAACAGGCGGTAGTCGCGAGTGGTCAGCTTGCGCGATTCGGTGTACCACAGTTCCGTCCCGGGATATGGAGTGGCAACCGTCAGATGCACGATTTCGGGAATGCTCAGCGCCCATTCGCGGATAATCTCGAAGCGTCGCTCGTCCCAGCCAGGATCGGCGATAAGATTGATAGCCACCGCCATATCGAGCTTGCGTGCGACTTCGAGCGCCTTGGTGTTGATTCCCAGGGATGAGCGTTTGCGGTGGGCTTTGAGGCCCTCTTCGTCAATCGCTTCCAAGCCCAGGAACATGTACTCCAGGCCCAACCGCCGCCAGTAGGTAAAAACCTCCTCGTTGCGGACCAGCACGTCGGATCGGGTTTCGAGATAGTACTTCTTTTTGATTTTGCGTTTTTCCAGTTCGTGGCCGATCGCAAAGCCATGTTCTGGATGAATGAACGCGACGTCATCGACGATGAAGACGTTGGGTTCCTTGATTGAAGCCATGTCTTCGCCCGCGGCTTCGGCGGTCGATTTGCGGTAGCTGCGGCCGTAAAACGTCCAGGCGCTGCAAAACGAACAATCCCACGGACAGCCGCGGGTGAATTCGATGGATGCGCAGGGGTCAAGTGTGCCGATAAAATATTTGTTGCGCCGCCGGCCCAGATGGCGGGCGGGCATAAAGCGATCGAGGTCCTCGATCATCTTGGGCGGCGGGCCGTTGCCTTCGGCGGTCACCACGCCGGGCAACTTGCCGATACTTCCACTGCCGATTGCTTCGATCAGCTGCTGGGTAACCGTTTCCCCTTCGCCCCTGACCACGCAATCGATGCTGCCCTCGGCATGCTTCAGGATGTCGGAAGCGATGAATGAACCGCTGTGGCCGCCGACGAAAATGAAGCAGTCGGGCATCAGCTTGCGGGTGGCCTTGGCCAGATCCACGACCTCGGGCACGTTGGCCAGATAGTTCAGCGAAAACCCGATCGCCTGGGGTTTGAAGCTTTCCAGCTCATGGTAGAAGTCGCGATGGGTGAACAGTTGCAGGTCGATCATGCGGACGTCATGACCGGCCTCCAGTACGGCCGCCGCAACCCGTTCCAGTCCAAGCGGTTCCAAGCGTAAATAGACCTCGCTGTACATCAGCGGGCTCGGGTGCACCAGCAGTACTCGCATCTCCTCCCTCCGCAGCGTCCGCGCCTGCCCCGGTCATGTCACCAGCCGTGTCTCTTCAAAAAGAGCGTGCCGCGACCGGGGACGCGCGAGAATATTGGCAAACGGGCCTGAACTCCAAAAACAAAACGGCTTCTTTAAACTGCCCTAGCGACTCCACGGATGCAACCTTGCCCACCCACGCTCTTCGACATCGAAGGCGCCTGTTGATAGACTCGGCGGGCTCGGAGTCAGGGACGGATCAAGGGGTCCGCGGCTGACGCCTTTGGGAGGAACACGCAGAGATGGCGAACAAGCCTAAACCGCTGGACGGCGTTACGGTCCTGGAAATCAGCAGCGGTATCGCGGCCGCGCTATGCGGCCGGATGATGGCCGACCTCGGCGCCGAGGTGGTGAAGCTGGAAATCCCGCCCGGCGGTGATTGCACCCGTGATTGGATGTTTCCGCCGCCGGTAGATGGCGTCAGTCCGGCGTGGGTTTACTACAATCGCGGCAAACAGTGCATCGCGATCGACGTGGCGCGTTGCGAAGGCGCCGCGGCGGTTGCGGATCTGGCGGGCCGTTTTGACGTCCTGATCGAGAATCTCCCGCCCGGAGAACTGGCCCAATACAAGCTCGATTACGAGACCCTCAGCAAGATCAACCCGCGTCTGGTCATGTGCTCGATTTCGCCCTACGGCCAGACCGGTCCGTTAGCGTCCGCCCCCGGTGACGATACCACCGCGCAGGCCTTGTCCGCGCTCTCGCATCTGACCGGCAACGAAGACGGCTCCCCGGTGGTGCTGGGCCAGCGCTACGCCGAGGGCGTCAGCGCGATCAACGCGCTGGGCGCCACGATAGCGGCGATGCTCTATCGCGACCGCACCGGACAGGGGCAGTACATCGACCTGGCGCTGTATGAGAGCGTGCTGTATCTGCAGGAAACCTCGTTGATGCAGTACGTGTTCACCAATGGCGAGAGCATCGCTTTTCCCACCGGGGCCCATCGCCCGGGTTCGATGCCGTGCGGAATGTTTCGAGCGCGCGACGGCTATATCGTCTTCACTATTCTGCAACCGCAGGATTGGGAATGGTTCATCACCCATATCGGCCATCCCGAAATGGCCAAGCATCCGCACTGGAGCAATGTCGACAACCGCTTTGATGACCGCTACGAGATCATCCCGCTGATCGAACAGTGGCTGCAAACCTTTCCCACGCGCGACGAGCCGGTCCGGTTGCTGCTCGAGCGCCATCTGCTGGCTGGTTCGGTGCTGCGGATTGACGAGGCCGCGACCCATCCGCAGATTCAGTCCCGCGGCGTAATCGAAGCGGTCGAGGTGCCGGGATTTGGCAGCGTGCAATTGATGAAGCTGCCGTTCCATTTCTCCCACGCCACGGTCGAACTGGCTTCGAGAATCGCGCGTTTCGGTGAAGACAACGCGGCGGTACTCAAAAAGTACCTGGGTTACGACAACCAGAAGATCGAGACGCTGACCAAAGCCGGGATCCTGACCGATCGGCGGGGAACGCCCGCGGAGGTCGTGCCCAATCGCGCCGCCGCCGCGGTCAAACCCAGCGGTCAGACGCAAACCAGGGGCAAGTCCAAGGTTCTTGGCGGGATCAAGATCCTGGAGATCACCAATTATCTGGCCGGGCCGACCTGCGCGCGCATCCTGGCGGACATGGGTGCGGAAGTGGTCAAGGTGGAGATTCCGCCAATCGGCGATTACATGCGCCGCCAGATGTTCGTCAAGGACGGGATGACCGGGGGCTATGCCTGGTTCAATCGCGGCAAACAGAGCGTATGCATCGATATCAAGCGGCCTGAAGGAGCCCAAATCGTCCTCGACATGGCCCCGCATTTTGACGTCGTGGTGCAGAATATGACCCCCGGCACCCTGGACAAGCACGGGCTTTCCTACGCGGCGTTCAGCAAGGTCAACCCGCGCATCGTCATGTGCTCAATTTCGGGCTACGGTCAGGATGGCCCCTACGCCCGGCTCCCCGGCAACGATACCTGCTCGCAGGCGCTCGCCGGCGTCATCCAGCTCACCGGCAACGAAGACGGCTCGCCGGTCTACAGCGGGATCTACCTGGCCGACATGAACGGCGGGATGAACGGCTTTGCCGCGATCATGACGGCGCTGTACGCGCGCGAGAAGACGGGTTGGGGGCAGCATATCGATCTGGCGCTGTCGGAATGCCTGTTCCATCTGCATGACGTGCCCCTGATTGAGTATTTCTTCACCAAAGGGCAGACGGTGCCGCAGCCCGACGGGCCTTACGGGCATGGCTTCAGTCCATCGGGGATATTTCGCACCGGCGACGGTTACATCACTCTGACCGTAGCCAATGACGCGCAATGGCGCCGGCTGGCCGCGCTTATGGACAAGCCCGGGTTAGGCAGCGACTCGCGCTACACCGGCGTGCTGGGACGTTATCAACGGCGCCACGAACTGACCGCGATAGTCGAGGAGTGGATGCGTACCTTCGAGTCGCGTGAAGAGTTGACCGGGCTGCTGCGGGACAATGGGATGGCGGCGATGCCGGTGTATCGGGTGGATGAGGTCGTGGCGCATCCGCAGATCGCCGCCCGTGGCTCACTCGCAACGCTGGACTTGACCGCCTACGGCCCGATCCAGATTCCGGTGCCGGCTTTCCGTTACTCGCAGACGCCCAACGAAATCGATCCGCGATGCGCGCTGCTGGGCGAAGACAATCATGCGGTTCTGGGGAAATTTTTGAACTATAAGCCCGAACAAGTGGACGAGATGCTGCGCCAAGGCCTGCTCTTCGAAAGCCAACATCTCGCGGCCCGGCGCAAGCCGTCCTGAAGCATGGGAAAACTGGGGCTACGGACCGCTGTATTTAAACGTAATCAGCCCGTTGGTCTTGAAGCTCGAAGTTCCTGAGCAGTTGACGCCGCCAAGCACGCCGAAGCTCGTGCTCGTCAGCGAGAAAACCAGACTATCAGCCTCTATGACGCAACCGGTCGAAACGCCGACCGATCCGCATGAAAAGCTCGTGATTTGACTGTTGGGGTTGACTGGGAAGAAAGACGATCCGGTGCAGCTATAGGTTGCCGTCGCGTCGTCGGTACATGAGCCGCTTTGGAGGGCGAGCATGTTGCCGCTCAGCCCGTACGAACCGGTATAGTACACGTCGCCATTGCCGTCGCTGGTGCTATTGGAGGTGAAATCGAACGTGGCGCTTAATGAATCGCTGACGCTTGTACTGCTACCGCAGGTCCCTGAAACGTCGCCGCTGACGGTCCAGCTGCCCCGCGGCGGTTCCACCCACAAGGCGGTCGGCTGGCAGACGGAGTTGTGGTCCGAATCAAACGCACAAATCGTGAACTGATAGTCAACGCTCGCGGCGGTGTTGGGCGGAGTGCCGCTTACCAGTCCAGTGCCGGCGTCCAGAGTCAGCCCGGTAGGCAGTGAGCCGTTAATAATCGTGAACGAATACGGGGGCGCGCCGCCATAGGGATTGTCCCTGGTTGACTCCCCACACTTCTGGCCTGACGTCGGAGCTGCTACGCAGAAATTCCATTTATAAGGAGCCGATGCCTGCGCGTCGCCCATCTGCGACGCCGTGGTGAAAAATAGCAGAGGCACTGGCGTTGGAGTTGGCTTCTCCGCCTTGGTCGGAGTCGGAGACTCCGGGATCGCGGTGTGCTTTGGAGTAGGGGGCGGCGTTGGCGGCACAGTAGGAATCGGCGTCCCGGTCGGCGCAGTATGAGTCGGAGGCGAGGTTGGCATCCGCGTCGGGAGCGGAGTTGGCGCCTTGCTCGAAGTGGCCGTATGCGTCGGACGTGCGACTCGGAGTGCGGGTCGGGGTCTTGCTTGGCGTGTGAGTCGGCGTATGCGTCGGGGTCCGTGACGGCGTATGCGTGGGCGACGGCGTCCTGACCGGGGTGTGGGTGGCGGTATGAGTCGGCGTATGCGTCGGAGTCCGTGACGGCGTATGCGTGGGCGACGGCGTCCTGACCGGGGTGTGGGTGGCGGTATGGGTCGGCGTATGCGTCGGAGTCCGTGACGGCGTATGCGTGGGCGACGGCGTCCTGACCGGGGTGTGGGTGGCGGTATGGGTCGGCGTATGCGTTGGGGTCCGTGACGGCGTGTGTGTGGGCGTCGGTGTCCTGACCGGTGGTATGGGTCGGCGTATGCGTCGGAGTCCGTGACGGCGTATGAGTGGGCGACGGCGTCCTGACCGGGGTGTGGGTGGCGGTATGAGTTGGCGTATGCGTCGCACTGCGAGTTGGTGTCCTCGTCGGGGTCCGGCTTGGTGTCGGCGTCGGCCCCGTTGAGCCAATCAACTGGAACACTCCGCGTCCCTGAGTGCCGATGAAAATGGTCCCGTTATTGTTTTGCTCGATATCAAAGACCTGCACTTGAGGAATCGTGCCGAGGTTGAAATTGGTCCAGGTCGCGCCGCCGTCCGTGCTGCGATACACGCCGGCGTCGGTGCCGGCCAGCAGGGTTTTGCCGGTCGTGTCGGTCTTGTCGACCAGAATCTTCAGTACCGGGATATCGGGCAATGGCGCCGCGCCGCCCGCGCCGTCATCTTCGTTCCAGGTCTTGCCGAAGTCAGAGGTCTTGAAAATATGCGGCAGTCCCGTGGTTGCTTTGAAGGCTGACAGACCCAGATAGGCGATCGAAGGGTTTTTCGGATCGACCGCGATTCCGGTCGCCTGCGTTTTGAACAAGCTGTCGCTTAAGAATCCGAAGTTAGGGGTCAAATCGGTCCAAATCGCATCGGTGTTGAGATTGGCCTGCGTGGTGTTAAGAACGCGGAAACCGTCATTCGGGTTGCCTTGCGCGACCGCCCAGGCCTTGGTGTGATCGGACGGCGCAAACTCGATATCCGTCAGTGCGCATCTGGGGCCGGCGCAACTGGCCAGGCCGCCGCCGCCTGGCGTCGTCCCCTGCCGCTGCCAGGTCAGCATCGCGTCGGTCGACGCGTAAACGAAATCGGCGCCGACCAGGACCCGCTTGGCAACCACCGGATCGCTGGCGATGGGCGGATAGAAGACCGGGCCGGTGTCACTGACATTCTGCATCAGCGCGCCGATCGCGTTGGTCGGATCCGCGTAGTCCCAGCTCAGGCCGCCGTCGGTGGAGCGCGCGATTACAGCCGCCGAACCCGCCGATGACAGGCTGTGGTAGGCAAAGGTCGGGTTGGTATGGTCGAAAAGCGCGAAGCCGCCGTTACCGTCGCCGTAATCCACCAGGTTCCAGGTAAGGCTTCCCGTATAGTGCAGGATTCCAGTCCCCTGGAAACCGCCGAGCAGGATCGAGTTGTTGGTCGGATGAGGTCCGATTCCCTGTGCCAGTCCCACCGGGAGCTTGTTGTTAAGCGCAGTAAAGGTCGCCGCGCCGCCGCTGATCGTGCTGATTTGAAACCGTGAAGCACCGCCGTCGCTGCCCACGTACACGGTGTCGTTGTCGCGGGCCAGCGCGAGTGTGTGATGATTGAGTAAACTGACTGTCTTGGGGTCCAGAAAGTCCCAGGTATTGCCCGAATCGGTGGTGCGGTAAATCAGGGTTCCACCAAAAAAAACCGCGGCTGGATTGGTCGGCATGGCCAACAAAGTCTGATTGAAGAACTCCCCGGAAAAGTCGGAAGAGTCGGAACCGTCAAAGGTGATGCTGCCCGCGGTGTAGCTGGGAACATTCATTGAGGTCCAGGTCGCGCCGCCGTCGATGGACATAAAAAAGCCGAGATACCCGACGTAATTCCCCGCCCCGACCATCGCGTACACGGTACCGCATGCCTTGGTCGCCCCGGAGCATTTTTTGGGCGCCCCTGGCATCGCGGGCCCGACCGCGACGCTGATGCGGTCGACCGGGTTGTTGAGCGGGTCGGGAATGGTGCAGTTGGGAGCGTCGTTGGTGAAGCAGGCAGGTGTGATCGTGTTGCCGCCATTGCTGGAAACGTAGAGGCTTTCGAACTCGACGCCGTGGTAAACGTTCTGCGGATTGGCCGGGTCGATCGCGACGTCCGTGGCCGGACAGGGGAAAGCGGAGCCCGGTCCGCCACCGGCACCGCAGTTGCCGGCGTCGTTATCCTTGATCGACAGATTGACCCAGGTGATACCGCCGTCGCTGGAGCGCCACAGCCCGAAACTGTGAACGTCGCTTTGGGGAAGCAGCGGATCGGCCCGCCCAGCACTGACCCCGCCGCCGGTTGCCGCGTACACAGTAGGTGGGTTGTGGCTGGTGTCGATTGCCAGCCGAGAGAACGTTACCCGGCCAAAGGTGGCAGCGCCAAGCGAGGTCCAGGTGGCGCCGAGGTTGGTGGATTTGTAGATTCCGGCCCCGTAGAGCATTGCGCCCAGGAACTCTGGTCTATTCGAAACGGCGCCAAAGGTGCTCGACAGCATCCCATTGCCTTCGCCGGTGGCCACGTAAATCGTTGGCGGACTGGTGTGAACCGCGTCCAGAGCGATCGCGCCGATCGACAAGTTGGATTGGGAGTCAAAGATCGGCTTGAAGGTGGTTCCGTTATCGGATGAGAGCCATACCCCACCGTCGGCAGTGCCGACGAACAGACGTCCTGACGTGGCCGGATCCGCAGCGATCGCCGTGACTCTGCCGGTTGTGGGAACTCCAAACAGGTTCATCGGCTCGGGCCCGATAAAGCTCCACGAAAACGATCCGCTGAGCGCAGAAATGGGCTGAAGATTGGGCGTCGCGCCAGCTTCGCGCAGCGCCTCAAGTGCCGGAGTGGAGCGGTTGGCAAAAAAATTGACGATCGCTCGCTCCCGCGCAGTGGTCTTCCAGGTCAACTGAGCGTCGAGCGTCTGAGACCATCCGGCCCGGGACTGCCAGGCTGCGAGTATCCCGACAGCGACGACTGTAAGAATCAATGTTGCGGCGGTGCGAGCGCGCTTTCGAGTCCGGTGCAACGCTGGAATTGGCATGGCTTTAATTTGGCTTTAACCTTCGCCTTGAGCGGACTGTTTAGAATCACAGCAAATTCACCAAACCGGCAGCATTATACACATAGCAAGGCATAGTTTCAGTCTATGCTCGCTTATAACTATGGATTACAAACTTTAGACGATCAATCGGATCAGCGGAGGTTACGCTGCCCAAACCAGATCGCCTGCGACGAATCCTGGCGGTTTGGAGAGGCGTTCGAACTATGGTCGCTGGGTCAGAAGCCGAAAACGCATAATTTCAGGATGGTTTTCGGCATAGCTGCGGACGAATTCGAGTTGCGTCGCACTTTCGGCATGCAAGCTCCAGTCGCGGTTCGTCCTCGGCCACGATGTCGCCGACGCCTTTGAATAAGAGCACGCCGGCGTGGCCATCTGGATCCGTTTGCAAGCCGGATACGGCTATTTGAAATACCTGAACTGCATCTTCCGGAAGGACGTGCTTTGCGACGTCCGGCTGCTGATCCAGCGCTGCAGACCCGGCGGTAGATCGCCGTAACCGGTGGTGTTCTTGCTGTAGATGTCCATGTATCTACCCTGGGTCAGGCTCGCCGCCGCGGCTGCTCCGGTGTCCAAATCGATGGCGAAGGCGGCCTGCTCCGCCGCGCAATTGTGTTTGACGCATCCCGCCGCGACGATATCGCGGCTGACCCGGTCGATTGGGGTCAGCACCTGGAAACGGGCCACGAACGCATCCAGCTTATCGCCCATCAGCCGGGCCAGGGGATCGTGAACTACGCGCAGCGCCATGAACTGTTTGTTGGGGTACTTGCCCACATATTTGTCCAAACCCAGGTCGCGCTCCTGCGCTATCGCCGCGCTTGCCAGCAGGCATGCCAACGCCAGACCTGCGCCAGCCTTCCGTAGTCGCCGTGTATTCATGTTCACACACCCGGATAAAAAAATCCCCGGTTGCGCGCCACGGCGCAACCGGGGATTGTCAATCGCACTGATTTACCGCTCGACTCAGCTCGCCGCGAGCTGACCCGGAGGCGTTTGTTTGAGCGCCTTGTCCTCGTACTTGCAGATAAAGCCGCTGCGCGACCACGCGATGAACGCCGGGAGCACCAGGACGCCGGCGAACATGTTGGTGAACATCAGGAAGGTCAGCAGCACGCTCATCTGGTTATGGAACAGCAGCGGTGAGAACGCCCACGGCACGATTCCGCCGACCATAACCGAGAAGGTCGAGAACACCGCCGCGCCGGTGGCCGAGATACCGGTAACGATCGCGTCCTCGACGCTCACTCCGCGCATCACCTCGTCCTGGATACGGGCGACCACGTAAATGCCATAGTCGACCCCCAAACCAATACCCAGGGAGATGACTGGCAGGGTATCGATGGTCAGGCCGATGTCGCGCACGCGCATGTAGATGAAGGCCGCGAAGTTGGCCAGCACGCATGACGCCACGAATAGGATGCCGGCAACGAAAGAGCGGAAGGCCAGCACCGAGAACACGAAAATGACGATGAGCACGAACGTGATGTTGATCAGGTCGAGCTCGAACAAAACGTCATTGGCGGCCGCGTACAGTCCCGCGATCCCGCCCATATAGAGCACCTTGACCCTGGAAAGACTGGGATTCTTAGCTACATACTTGGCCACGAAGTCCTGCAATCCTTTGGTCGCGTCGGCCAACGTAGCGTAGGTATGGTCGCTCATAAAGATGCGGATACAGGTATCCTGGGCCGCGGTGCTGGAGATGTAGCGTTCCATTTCACCCGGCGCCGTACCGCCCAGGAAGAGATACCACAGGTTACCGGACTGTTGCGGATTACGCGGAATCGCGAAGAACTTTGGATGCGCGTAATGGAACATCTGGTCGAACGGCTTGATTACGTCCGATGCGAACGAACTCACCTGCCGCATGCGCGAATCATTGAGCAGGAAGTCGCGCAAGTCGTCAGCCATACGCAAGGTGTCCGGTCCCAGAACCGACTGCGGGTCGGGGTAGGCCGGAGTAGTCAGGATCACCCAGCCCTCGTCGGTCGGGAAATGCTTGGAGATTTCCTTGATGTCCTGATTGACCTTGCTGTTGGACCGATACAAGGGCGTGCCAGGAGTCGTATAACCGATCTTGGCCCGCTGTCCGGCGATTACTCCCCAGGCCATGATGCCAGCCGCGAATAGCAACAGGCCGCCGCGGACCTTGCCAGGGGTAACTGGAATCTTGACCAGTCCGGAAAGCGCGCTCTTGAGGAAGTCCGGCGTGTACACATCCCATAACTTCTCGCCGAAACTACCGCCCTTGAGCCGGGGAATCGGTGAGTAGCTCAAGAAGATCGGCTCGAACACGAACACCATCGTCAGACTCGACGCCAGCCACACCGCGCCGGCCAGACCGATATGGTGGAGGACCGGGATTCCGCCCAGCGAGACGAAGATGATCCCGGCGATATCGGCCACGATGGACAGGAACCCCGGCGGCAGCATGTAGTTGGTCGTCGCTACGATCGCAACGTACTTGTCCTTGCATGCGTCCAGCTCGTTGTAGTAGCGGCCCTGCCACTGGATGCCGTGACTCAAGTCGCGGGCGGTCAGGATGAACGGTATGACCAGCATGACGGGGTCGAAGTTGTAACCCATCCAGCCGACAAACCCGAGACCCCACACCGCCGACAGCGTCCCGGTAACGGTCGGCGCCCACCAGCGGCTGCGATGGCCCAGGCTGATGTAGAGCAAGATGACCATCGCGATAACTGCGAAAAAGAAGCAGGCCGTAATCGAGGAGAGATAATGATAGCCGTAGCCGCGGACGATCGGTTCACCCGCCAGGTAAATTTCGTGATCCGGGTCCTGGTACTTTTTCGCAATCGCCTGAATCCCGTCGAAGAGCTCTTTGTAGTCGAGCCCTTCCTCGTTAAATGAAGCGGTGATCAGGGTCTCTTTGCCGTCCGCGGAGATGAGCTGGCGAAGCGCTTCATGGTGCGCGGCAACCTTCTTCCTGAGGTCCTCGATTCCGGCCGCGTCCTTGGGGACGTCCGGGTACATGTAAGGCTTGGTGTCGAGGCCGCCCGGTACCGCTTCCGCGTAAGCTTCGCGGTAGGATGACAGCGAGAACACTTCCTGGTGGTTGACGCCCGGCAGGCGATCGATCTCGCCGCTGATGTCCTGAATTTTCTTCAGGGTCGGGTAGTTGTAGATATCGCCGTGCTTGGCCCGTAGCATCACCACCAGGGTCTGGGCGCCGCCGTAACTTCGGTACTTGCGATAGAGCAAGGTATTTTGATGGTTCTTGGGAAAGAAGTCGGCGAAGTCGGTGGCAATTTTAACCTTGGTCACGCCATAGATCATGAAGAGGCTGATGCTGACCAGGATAATTCCGATCGGAGCGCGAAAGCGCAGGATGAACTTTCCCAGTCCGCCCAAGCCTTCAGTTCCCCGGCCTTCAACCCTTTCCATCACCCCGGGGGGCAGACGCAAGCGCATCGAATCGCGCCATCGGGTCTCGCCTACGGCCTCGTTGACGGACTTCATTCTTTCATCAATTTCGGATGCCAACGGTCTCCTCCATATCGCGCGCTTAAGTCACTCACGCCTCAGACGTTACTGTGACGAACGCTTGCTTAGCGTGATTCAGTGAAAATTCCAAGTCCTAAAGTTTGATTCGGGATCGATTGCATCGGCGCTAAAAGCCAGCCGGATGTTAAAATTCGGGCTTTCTCGATTCCCGGTCCAAATTCCTCAGCCCCCAAAATCTCGTCGGAGGCTTTCTCTTTTGGCATTTTCCCGGGACAATGTCCAATCTTCCGCGCCTTCTTAGATCTGGAGCGAAGACATAAGATTTGGAGTTCACCGCTGGCGCAAGCCGCCGGTCGATATCTCGGCCAGCGTTGACCCCCGGCATCGCATCGATACCGAGCGCGTGGTGGCCGAGTCAAACCCGCTCCCTACGCCTTTAAGCCGTGCGCTTTTTAGCGCCGCGGGCTTTTCGCTGGTCCGTTGAACGCGTGCATTGCTCAAGACTAAATAGGTAGACTGCAACCAGTTCCGGCACGCCCATGCTCGAAACCAGGAATGCGACTACTGATGAATACCAGTAAAATTTGCGGTGGGCTGACGGCCGCCAGCCTGATCGCGTGGCTGCTGCTAATGCCGCCGTTCTCGGTGACTCCGGCCGGTAAGACATTTGTTGATTCAGGCGCGCCACTGTCCAGCTGGGAGGTCTTTTCCCGACATGCTAACGACGCCGAATGCCGCAAGCATCGGGATGAGTTGCGGATCCAACTGGACAAAGCCATCTCCTCTACCAAAGCCTCGGACGTGAAGGCCCCGGATAAAAAGCACGCGGGCAAGGTGCCGTCCAAGACCCAGGAGGTCTTCGCGACTCTGAGAGAACGGGCCGGCGCAGCCCGCTGCGTCAACGCCGACGATGCGCGCCTGCGCAAGCCATCTCCCGCGGCTTCCCCGAAGCAAAAGTGAGGTCCTTTTGGTCTCCTGTCCCCGTGAGACCGTCGAGAGATTTACACGGCGGATCGGATGGGGGCAATCAATGCAGCGAGACCGTCTTTAGTTGTTCCTGCAGCGTCCGCATCAAAGCGATGACCCGCGCGTCCTCGCCGGTGGCGGCCGGCCATCCGGTCAACTCCGGGGCTTGGCAACTCATTACCATCTCCCGCAGTGGCGCGAGGTTGGGCACCCCCTCGGCGTCCTGAATCCACAATGATTCCAGCCAGTCCGCAAATTGGGCGTGCAGGGCAGCTTCCAGCGATTGAGCTTCTCCATCCCCGGTGGTATCTGCCGACTCGGGGTTGCCTAAGGCGCGATTACCCAGGATGAAGCCGACCCTCCGCAGGGTGTCGAGAGCGTCGACCAGGTTAGCCGCATCGATTCCGGCCCGGCGCCCTTCCAGTTGGCCGTCATTGGCAATAGCCAGCATCATGCGTATCCCGCTGATCAGCGTAACTTGCGCTTGCCAGACGGCGGCGGGATCCCGGGAGCGGCGATGCGCAGCGGCAACCAGTTCAAGCATCGATTCCAGGGGCGCTTGAAACTCTTCGACTAGCGTGCGGCTGGCCCGCTCCGGCCAAAATATCGAAACCCCAGCCCGAATCAGCATTCCGAAGCTGATTCCCCAGATCGTCCAGATCGAAGCGAAGGCGTCAGCGCGGGGCCCCAGGCTGCTGAACGCAATTACGAACGCGGTCCCGCCAATAGAAAGATAAGACAGCAGTCCCCCTCCCTCACCGATATAGGCCATCACCAGCACACCCATGAAGGTTGCAACCATGTAGGGGAACACGTTCGTAGCGCTGGGACTGACCAGGATTGTGGCCAGGACGGCCAAGCCCAGCGCCGCTGCCGCGCCAATAGCGCGCATCGTGAACTTTCGCACCGTCGCCCCGTGACTGGGTGGGCCGCCAATCATCAGCAACCACAACGCGGCGTGAAGGGCGGGATTGTTGGCAAACAGCCCGGTTACGAAAGCTAGCGCCATCGCGATCGTGTGGCGGGCGCTGTAGCGCAAGAGAAAACGGTTGAGCCGGCGGCGGTACGGCGTGAAGGGCAGGGGCGTGGACGGGTCGGAATGGCTTTCAGTGACTGACTCCGGGAGTGGTGGTTGAAGGGTATCAGAACGGTTACCGTCGCCGTGACTTTGGTCAGGCAGTGGGGATAGAGCGGAATCCGCGAACAGCGAAGGAAGCGGTAATTCGGCGGGGTGAATTTCCAGGAGGTCGCAGAGGTTTTCCAGCCGCGCAATGAGGGCAGCGCCGGAGCGGCCGGCTTGGCCGGCCGCTCCGGCGCTGCCCTCCCCGAGCCGGGCCAGCAGGGTCCGCAGGGCCGCCGCCGGCGGCGGCCCTGCGGACCCTGGCTGCGCCGCCGGGTGCTGGAGCGGGGGGCTTCCGCCCCCCGCTCCAGCACCCGGACCACCCAGATCGCCGAGTTCCACCAGGTAGCGCTCCAGCATCGCGTCGAGCTGCGCGGCGGCCTGGAACAGGCCGTCGCGCAGCTCGACGCTCATCGCGGCCGGCGCTGCCGCGCTCACTAGAGCGGCGACGCGGTCGATCTCATTATGGATGCGCTCCGCGACCATTACCGCCGCCAGCAACGCGGCGGGGGTCTCGACGCCGGCGCTGTGACCGGCGGCGGGACCGAGCAGAGTCAGGTGATAGCCCAGTTGGGAGGCGACCGGGCGGTCATCGGTTGGGTCCCGGTCCCCGCTCCAGATATCGAGCAGCAGGCCGAGTCTGCGCCGCGAGCGCTCGAGCGTGTGGGCGAGCGATTCACCCAGCACCTGGGCGGCTGGCCGGGGCCACAACAAAGTGTTGGTTGCGTAAAGAATCACCACCGCCACCGCCACTCCCGCGAACGCCTGCTCGGCATCCCATCCCAAGCCGACGGGATCGAAGATCGCCAGGTAAAACGCGGTCAGCACTGGCACTTGCACCCAGACCCACAG
This sequence comes from uncultured Pseudomonadota bacterium, assembly GCA_963805995.1. Classification (GTDB taxonomy): domain Bacteria; phylum Desulfobacterota; class Binatia; order Binatales; family Binataceae; genus JAJPJA01. Next base: position 176,480 of record CAWDWL010000021.1, read on the forward strand.
CCGCCCGATGCGGGGATCCGCATAAATCAGGTAGCTGGTGGCCAGGCAGAGAATGATGAAGATGGTGACGTGCGGAATGGCGGAGTCCACCATCGCCCCGCACAGCGCCAGGCCCAGCGTCTGAACAACTGCCGCACCCAGCAGGAATCTGACGCTGGCCGTGAACCCGATCGCCATCTCGGGCGCGGCGAAGTTGAACAACAGCGTCAGCCCCAGAGGATTGCCAATCTGGAGCGCGGCGGTTAACCCGGCGCCAATCGCGGTGGTCAACGCGATTCGTAGCGCCCGGCGCCACCGCTGCGGCGTCGAACCAAGCTCCGCCGTCAGGCTGCGGACGGTCGCGCCGAAGCTGTGGAAACGATCTGGGTAGCTGCGGAATTTCCCTGAATCGGTAATTGCGGAGGGAGTGCTGGTCAATGCAAACCTGCGGGCGATGACGGAATTGCTTGCCTGCTCGCCGATCAAGGCAGCACTATTCTCGGAAAACCGAGTCTCCCGTGCAAGCAAACGCATCTTACGCTTTTCCAATCTTTTTGAAGGTTCGCCGGTGACAACCCTATGAGCCTATTCTTGCCAAGTTCCGCGCGGCGGGTTCACGAAGCGTCGCGATACGCACCTGGACGGCCGCAAACGCGTGGCCAACGCGGTTTGAAGGCACTGGGGTGCGCGATAGCTTGCCTCGCAAGCTTGAGCGGATGCGCCGAATATGATCGGCGGCCCGAGATCAATCCCGACCTGGTGGCGCCGGCCAAGGTCGCGCGGGAATGGGCGCCGCCAGGTCAGGCTGGAACTTTTGACCTCGCCAGCGAACTGGGTGAGGCGCAACCAGCTCCCCCGGAACCCGGCAAAAAGTACAGTCTGCCTGCTCTCGTGGACCTGGCGCTCGATCGGAATCCGGAGACCCGCCGCACGTGGGAAGCGGCGCGAGCGGCGGCCGCCGAATTCGGCAAGTCCCAGGGCCCTTACTATCCGTTCATCAGCCTTGACAGCGAAAGCGGTTACCGGCGTTTCCCCGATCTGGTTCCCAAGCATTGGGGGGTTCAAAAGAGCTGGCAAAGCCGCGACCTGGTGGCGGTAAACTATCTTTTGCTCGATTTCGGCCGCCGTGATGCCGCTGCCCGCTCCGCCCAGGAGCAACTGCTCGCCGCCAACTTCCTGTTCAATCAGAAGCTTCAGGAAGTGGTTTTTGCGGTTGAGCGCGCCTTCTACACGCTCGACGCCGCCAGGGCCAGCGTCAGGGCTGCGGAAGTGATTGTAAAGATGGCGCGCACCGACCGGATCGCGGCGCGCAAACGGCTGGCCGTGGGTCTGGCCACCAAACCTCAGGTCCTGCTCTCGGTCCAGCGCGAGGCCCAGGCGGAATATGACCTGCAGAATGCGCGGCTGACGGTGAGCGACGCGCAGGCGCGGCTGGCTGTCGCGGCCGGAGTGGAGGCCAACTCCGCCCCCGACATCGAGAGCCTGGAGAGCCAGCCGATTCCCCGGGCGCTGGGCCAAGACGTTGACGAATTGATCAAGGCGGCGCTGCGCCAGCGTCCCGACCTGGCGGCCAAAGTCGCCGCGGTGCGGGCGGCAAAGGCTGATGTCGACGCGGCCCGGGCCTCGCTCTATCCGACCGTGGCCGCTTCGGGATACTACGGGTTTAACGGTTTTAACTACAATTTATCGAACCCGCCCACTCCTACCTACACCGCGGGCGTTCCTGACTATGCCGCGCTGGTGACTTTGAAGTGGGACCTGTTCACCGGATTCGAGCGGCTCAATTCGATCAGAAAAGCGCAAGATCAGCGCGAAGCTTTACGCGCCGAGCTGCGGGCGCTGGAGTTGGACTTGGTGGGCGAGGTGTGGAGCGCGTACTACACCTTTGCCACGGCGCTGAAAAAATACGATTTCGCGGTGGCGCTGCTGCAAGCCTCGCAGTCGGCTTACGATTCGAATCTGAAATCGTACCGGAATGGATTGGCGACAATCCTCGATCTGTTGTCCTCCGAGCGCGATCTCGCCAACGCGCGCTATGCGCTGATCCAGAGCAAAGCCGATGTCCTGATTTCGGCGGCGGCGGTCGCCTACGCGGTTGGCGCGATTCCGGAGCAGGCCCGGCCGTGAGGATGCGTTGGCAAAGCCAAGGGGAGGGTCAGAAGATGGCGCTATGCGAGGGTGCCATTCTCAACTTTCGGGAACTTTGCGTACCGTTGGCTGATTGACATTTGCACGCAGTGGAGGCCCATCGCGCATTTTCATCCTCAAATTATCCTTGCTTCAGGCTTCAGCGAATGCCGGCATCACGTATTTGGCGAAGCGTTCCAGCGAGCGGACGCATTGGTCGTGTGCGATGCCGCCCTGGAAGCAGGCGAGCAACAGATAGTTGGCGCCGTAAGTCTCCGCGGCCCAGCGGATGCGCTCGATTAGCCTTTCCGGGTCGCCGATCATGAACAGGTTATCCCGATCCAGTTCGTCGTAGCTTCTGCCCTTGAAGAAGCTGGCCAGCGAACCGTGATAATGTTGGTAATCCGCGGCGGTGTGCACCGCGCGCCGGTCGAGCCGGCCGGTAAACCTGAAGTAGCGATTGATCAGGTTTTCGCCGGTGGCGCGCGCCTCGCGCGGATCCTCGCCGCAATAGGTATGGAATACGCCGCTGACTTCGCGGTGCGCCGGGTCAAAGCCGTTTTGCATCAGCGCGGTCCGATAGAGGTGGATGTTGTTGCGCATCTGTTCGACGGGCAGCGGGAAGAAAAACGTGGCGCACAGGTTAAAGCCCATGCTTCCGGCCCACTGGTAACTCTCGGGGCTGACGGCGGCGCTGCTGTATATCGGCGGGTGCGGCTTTTGGACCGGCCGCGGGAAAAATGAGTAGTCCTTCAGTTTCCAAAACCGGCCGTCATGCGAGAATGGGCCGTCTGCGGTCCAGGCTTTGATGATGAGATCGATGCCCTCGCGATAGCGCGCGTAGCTCTCGCTTTCGTCCAGGCCCATGATGTCGTAGTCGTATTTCAAGACTCCGCGCCCGATCGCGTACTCCAGGCGGCCGCCGCTAATCACGTCGAGCATCGCGTACTCTTCAGCCAGGCGCACCGGATGATTGAGCGGGATCAGGGACACTCCGGTGCCCAGCCGAATCCGCTTGGTGCGGGCCGCCGCGGCAGTTGCGATTACCGACGGCGACCCGAAGGCGTAGCCACCCGCGTGATGCTCGCCGAACCATATCGACCAGAACCCCAATTCATCGGCGAGCTGAGCCTGATCCAGGATATGACCGTAATAGCGCGACGGATCGCCATAGGATTCGGGATGATAGTCGCTCAGGTAAAGTAAACCGAACTTCATCGGACGCACCATCCTCCCGGCGTTACAGCTTGACGTGCTCTTTGGTGATGATGAAGGCGAGGTGGTCAAGATCGATGAAATTGGGCTCGTCCGCGCGCACGGCACTGTACTCCGGAGTCGTCGTCGACACGCGCATCGCGTTGGTGTCGTCGAACCAGGTCTCGGCGATACCGTCGTACAGCGGCGTCATCCCGGCGCGATAGCCCGACAGCAACAGGTGGCTTTGCACGTAGCGATGCACCACCGGAATCTTCGCCGCCAGCGGACCGTGATGTTCTCTCCAGTAGCTCTGATACGCTTCCACCTCCATCCCCGGCTTGCGTTTCGCAAACGCCACGTACTTGACCATCGCGGGGTTTACCGGCCCATCCTTGATTACATGCTCGCGGGTCAGCAGAAAGCCCGAGTTGCGCACGTCCATGAAGTTGTATCCATCGGCGTTGACCGCCCGGCTTTCGGGAAGTTCGGCGATTTTCCGCATCGCGTCGGTGTCGTCATACCAGACTTCGGCAAGACCGTCGAAGATCGGTTCACCTTTTTTGTAGCCCGAGAGCAGGGTGTGGCTCTGCACATATTTGCGCAAGCCCGGGACTTTCAATGCCAGGTCGGCGTGAATCGTCAGCCAGTAGTTGCGGAAGGCTTCGAGTTCCATCCCGGGTTTGCGCTTGATCAAATAGATCGCCTTGACCATTTCGACTCCTCGCTCGCAAGTCCTCGTCATGATTTCCGATTTGACGATGTAGCCCGGTATCTGGGAATCTGCAAACTCCCGGAAACACGGAGTGCGGCAGGTCCCTAATCCGGTCCTGCTCGTGTCTTTGTTCAGGAGGTGGACAGATGAGCGTGGAGCAAAACAAGGCGCTGGCGGCCGATCTGATAAAAGCCCTTTCCACAGGAGACGCGGACGCGATGGCGCGCCTGGTGGACGATGATTGCAAATGGTGGGTCACCGGCTTTCCCCGCGATCGGACGATGAGCAGGCAACAGATGGTCCGCGGCGTCAAGGCGATAATCGACCAGGTGCTGCCCGGCGGATTCAACATGTCGGTGCTGGAGATGACGGCGGAAGCGGATCGGGTCGCAGTCGAAGCCGAAAGCAAGGCCTACACGAAGGCCAATAAACTCTACAATAATTTCTACCATTTCCTGTTCGTGTTCCGCGACGGCAAGGTGATCCTCGGCCGCGAATACACCAATCCTTCTCACGCTATCGAGGTGCTGGGCGACGTGGTCAAGACCCTGGCCAAAAAATGACCACGATGCGAGCCCGTGGCTGCGGCCGCGATCGTCAGGAGCGGGCTGGGCGAAGTATTCGATACCCTATAAGCCGGGAGGAGAACGCCGAGGGGAAAATTGGATGGCAGCATAGTTGGTGACCGCCGCCGGTTCAGCAATCGGTTGGGCCTCCGCGGCGCTGTTTGCAAAAGAGGGCGCCGGCAGGACTCGATGATCGTGTGAAGGGCCGCTTCGGGACAGAGTTTGATACGCTTCAGGCGGCGGCGGGGGCTTGGGTAATTTCGAAGGCGCCCGCTTCCAGGCCTTCCTTCGACTTCAGGACGACTTTCACGTCAAAGCGCTGTTCCAGCTCTTCCAACCCCTTGAAGCCGGGGCCGTACAAGTAGCGGGCGATGTCGGGATTGACCTTCACCAGCAGCATCCCGCCGTGGTTGCGGCGGCTCGCGTCGCGCTGGATACCGCGCAAAATCTCCGCCGCCAGCGTGGGGATCGACTTGATTACCGCGCGCCCTTCGCATCGCGGACACTGATCGGTGAGCATCGCCTGCAGACTGTCGCGGGTGCGCTTGCGCGTCATCTGCACCAGTCCCAGCTCCGAGATCTTGATCATCGAGGTGCGCGCCTTGTCCCGGCGCAGCGCCTGCGACAGCGCCTCGCTGACCCGCTTGCGATTGCCTTCCTTGGTCATGTCGATGAAATCGACGATGATGATCCCGCCGATATTGCGCAGGCGCAGTTGATTGGCGACTTCGTCGACCGCTTCCAGGTTCGTTTTGAGGACCGTCTCCTCCTGGTTTTTCTTGCCTACAAAGCGGCCGGTATTGACGTCGATCGCGGTCAACGCCTCAGCCTGATCGAAGACCAGGTAGCCGCCCGATTTGAGCCACACTTTGCGGTCCAGGGCGCGGTCGATCTGCGGTTCGATCCCGAAATGGTCGAAGATTGGCTCCTGCCCCTCGTATAGCGATACCCGCGAACGCAGCCGCGGCATGAACTGCTGCACAAACTGCGACAGCCGTTCGTGAGTGGCCGGATGGTCGCACCACAGCCGTTCGACGTCGCTGGAGAAGAGGTCGCGAATCGAGCGCAGCGCCAGGTCGAGGTCGGCGTACAACAGCGAGGCCGAGGGTTGGGTCTCGGCCTTTTTGACCACGTCCGCCCATAGCCGGGTTAGGAAATGTACGTCCTGCTGGATCTCGCGTTTGGAAACGCCTTCGCACGCGGTGCGGATGATGAAACCACCCTGCGGTGACCGCACCTCATTGACGATACTGCGCAGGCGGCTGCGTTCTTCGGCGCTCTCAATCCGGCGCGACATGCCCAGATGGTTGGTCGTGGGCATGTACACCAGGTGACGTCCCGGCAGCGAGGTAAAGGAGGTCAAGCGCGAGCCCTTGGTGCCGATCGGTTCCTTGGCGATCTGAACGATAATGTCCTGATTGCGGCGCAGTTGTTGTTCGATTGGCAGTCGGCTGCGCCGGGCGGTGCGACGCCGGGGTTTTTCCGCCGCATCCTCCTGGGGCTCGTCGGCCGAGTCGTCGGAGAGGTCTTCGATAGGGATAGGGTCGCTATGGAGATCGGAATCAGCGCCGCCGTTGACCGGTTCGGTTTCGACCTCGCCCTCTTCCATTTCCCGGGCCAGGGCGCCGAACGCCCCGACTTCGTCCAGAAAATCGGACACGTGCAGAAACCCGGCTTTTTCCAGGCCGATATCGACGAATGCGGCCTGCATCCCCGGCAGCACCCGCATCACCCGGCCCTTGTACACGTTGCCGGCCAGCCCTCTTTGGGTATTGCGCTCGACCATGAATTCGGACACCACGCGGTCCTCCAGAAGCGCGACTCGCACCTCCAGGGTAGAAGCGTTGATGATCAGTTCGCGTCTCACGCGTGGTTCGTCCCAAGTCGGATGGCCGGGCGGCGTCCGGCCCGGTGATCGGCCGCGGGCGGCCCGGCCGGTGACGAAAAGAACAGATCGGCGCCCCCCTCGCCTCCCAAGTGATCGTCTCTTGTCGCCACCGTTCCTGCAACCTCCACAATCGCCAATCATAGGAAATGCTCGCGAGTCAACGCAAGGCGGGTGTTCAAGACCGGATAGTGACTTAGCCGCTTGACTTGGATCACTGTATCGATAAAGCTGTTTTAAAATGGCTGCTGTGGCTAACATGACCCCGAATGCGGCCGGGATTTCCCTGCTCAACACCAAAGTCCTGGTGCTCAACCGCTCCTACCTCCCGGTCCACGTTACCTCGGTCAAGCGCGCCTTTGCGCTGCTTTACCAGGGGGTCGCTCAAGCGGTCGACGAGAATTATCGCACCTTCAGTTTCGAAGACTGGCGCGATGTGGCGATTGAGCTTCATCATGAACGTCTTGGTGTGGTGGGCGGATTCATCCGGGTCCCGCGGGTGCTGCTGTTGATTGCCTACGAGCGGGTTCCCAAGCGCCACGTCCGCTTCTCCCGCTTCAATATCTACGCCCGGGACAGTAATACCTGCCAGTACTGCAACAAGCGCTTCTCCCGCGCCGACCTCAACCTCGACCATGTGGTGCCGCGCTCACGCGGCGGTGGTTCGTCCTGGGAAAACGTGGTCTGCTCGTGTCACGCGTGCAATCGCCGCAAGGGTGGCCGGACCCCGGAAGAAGCCGGAATGCTGCTGATCAAGAAGCCGCGGCGGCCTGAGTGGACCCCGTTCAACTTCGAGACTTTCAGCCTGCGCCATCATAAGGAGTGGATGCCCTTCCTGAGCACCCTCGACACCGCCTACTGGAACAGCGAACTGCAGCAGGATTAGCCGTCCGGCTAGAGTTGAGCGCTTGACCGCAACGGACCTCGCGGTCCGGCGGACCGCAGACTGAACTGAGGCTTCACCGGCTCGGCCCAAAAAAGGTTATTAACACCCCAACTAATGGTGGGTGTTGAAATGATCGAGTCTCCCTGCTTGTGGTCTACAATTGAAATTGCAATCCTAGCACTGGACACGGGGGGAGAAGTGGTGGAGGCGGGGCCGCGATGCATCTAAAAGCCCTAGAGGTTGTTGGGTTCAAGTCGTTCCTTGAGCACACACAGATAAGTTTCGCACCGGGGAGTACTGCCGTGGTCGGTCCCAACGGCTGCGGCAAGTCCAATATTGTCGACGCTATTCGTTGGGTTTTGGGAGAACAGGCCCCGACGCGTCTGCGCGGCAAATCAACCGAAGACCTGATCTACGCGGGCAACGACAAGAACCCCGCCGCCGGGATGGCTGAAGTCTCGCTGATCCTGGAAGCCGATGAGCATACCGCGTTGCCCGACCCCTATTCCGGTCTGAGCGAGGTCTGCGTTACCCGGCGGGTTTTTCGTTCCGGCGACGCCGAATACCTGCTCAACAAGATTCCCTGCCGCTTGAAGGACATCACCGAACTGTTCCTCGCCTCGCAGGTGCATAGCCGCGGCTACGCAATTATCGAGCAGGGTAAAATCGAAGAGATTATTCACGCCAAGCCCGAGGAGCTGCGCTCGCTGATCGAAGAGGCCGCCGGGCTTTCCCTGTTTAAGGGCCGGCGCGAAATGAGCGAGCGCAAGCTGGAGCGGGTCAAGGAAAACCTCGACCGCCTGACCGACGTGCTCAGCGAGATCGAGCGGCAGCTTGCTTACGCCCGCCGCCAGGCCAAAAAGGCCGAAACCTATAAGATCCTGCGTCAGGAAGCTGACGTCCTGGAGCGTCTCTCGGCGGCGCGCCGGCTGCTTACGGAACGCGCGGAGCTGGAAAAGCAGTCCGGGCGCGACGTCGATCTCCGCGAGCAAGCCGATCTTGCCCGCCGCCGCCAAAATGATCTCCAGGTCAGCTACGAAGAGACCCGCGTCGCCGAGCAGGCCGAGCGCGAGCACCTGTCCGCGGCCCTGAGCGAATTGGAAAATATCCGCACCGCCGCCGCCCAGCGCGCCCAAACCCGTCAATTCATCGAACGCCGCCTTCCGGCCCTGGAAAAGCTCGAACCGAACCTCGAACAACGGATCGCCGATACCCGGCAACGGGCTACCGCCGCGCGCGCCGCGAGCGCCGAACTGGGCGCCCGCCTGGCGCGCGAAACCAACGCGGGGAGCGGAACCGAGCGTGAACTGGCCGAGTTGCGGCGCAATTACGAAGCGGCGGTCGCCGACTTGCAGCGCGATGAAAAACGGGGCGAGGAAATCAAGGATCACATCTCGGATTTGATGCGTGAAGCCGCCGTCATCCAGGGCCGCCTCGGTGATTTGGCGGGCGAGCGTGATGAACTTGAGCAGCGTCTGCATAGCGAGGGCGCGCAAGAGGCTGAGACTGATGGACGAATCGCCGTGGCGCGCGAAGCTGTGACCGAGGCGCAAGCCGCCTTTGACGCTTGCCGCGCCGGAATCGTCGAGCTGGAGACCGCGCAGGCCGCCGCCGCTGAGGTTGAACTGGAGGCGCGCGGTGCGGTGGAACGAGCCAACGCCGTGCTCAAAGGCGCCCGCGACGCGTTGCAGGCCGCCCTCAACCGGGTCGAGCGGCTGCGGCGCAGCGCGGCCGGTGAACGGCTGCGCGTGGTGTTGGAATCGCTCAACGGCGATCGCCCCGCGCGTTCGCCGCGCTTCCTGCAAGAGGTGATTACGGCGCCGCGCGAGATGGAGCCTGCCCTGCGTGCGGTGCTGGGCGATCAGCTCAGCACCGTGATTGTCGATTCGCCGGCCTTTGCTCTGAGCGCGATCGAAATCCTCAAGCGGACCCGCAGCGGACGCCTCAGCTTTATCCCGGAGTCAGCCACGGCGAGCGCGCACTATGCCGCCGATGCGCCGGGTATCTCCGGCCGTCTGGTTGACATGATCGGCGTGCGCGACGGCTTTGCGCCGGTGGTCGAGGCGATGCTCGGTCACGTGCTGCTCGCCGACGATCTCCAGGCGGCGATGACGGCGGCGAATAATAACGGTCACGGCACGGTTTACGTGACCCGCGAAGGCGACGTCATCTGGCCTGGCAGCATGATCAGCGGCGGCAGCAACGCCGACCTGCCGTCCGAAATCGACGACCATCCTTTGTCGGTCGAAGATGCGCAGGCAGCCTTGGAGAAAATCCAGTCTGACCATCAGATCGCAATCACGCATCTGGAGGGTTGCCGGCGCGCGCGCGAACAGGCCGCGGCCGGGCTTGGTAACGCGCGGCGCGACGCGGCACAGGCCGAGCGCCTGGTCTCGGAACGGCGCGCCGATCTGGCCAAGGTCGAACGTGGCAACGTAGTGGCTCAGGCCCGCCGGGAGGGAGCGCGCCGGCGTTTGAGTGAAATCGAGGCGCAGGCCCCGGCGGCGAACGCCCGTTTGGAAGAATTGGCCCTGGAGGAACGCGCCGCGCGCGAACAACTCGTTGCCTTTAAAGACGCTCTGGAAGCAAAGAAGATCGAGGTTGGGGCGGGCGGCGAGCGGATGCTGCAATTGGCCTCCGAGGTCGAATCCCGCAAAGCCAGCCTCAAAGGTCTGGCCCAGGAATTGCGCCAGGTAAATCTGCGTACGGATGAGTTGGAAGGGCAGATCCGCCAGGACGTCGAAGCGCTGGCCGCGGCGCGCAAGGAACGGACCGAGTTCAGTGCTGAACTGCTGCGGCTGGCCGAGCAGGGCGAAACCGCCCGGGCGCGGGAAACCGAGCTGGTGGCGCTGGTGGACGAACGCAAGGCGCAATGCGACGCCCTGGCGCAGCAGTTGGCCGCTCAAAGCGAAGCGGCGGGTAAGGCGCGGCTGGAGTTGGAGAGTCTCGAGCAGGACCTGGTTGATTGCGGGCTGCGGCGCGAGCGCGCGGCGACCCTATGTCAGGAGCTGTCGCATAATTTTATTGAGCGCTTCCACGTCGACTTCGAAGAGATCAGGGCTGAACTAAGCGAAGCGCTGGAGGGACGAGACGGCGCCGGCGACGATGCCCGGCTGACCGAGTTGCGCGCCAAGCTGGAGCGGATGGGCGAGGTCAATCTGGCTGCAGAAAGTGAGGTCCAGGAACTGGAGACGCGGGCCCGGGAATTGGGGCTCCAGCGCGAGGACCTGGATAAAGCGATGCGCGATCTGAGCCAGACCGTACAAAAGCTCAATCGCGAGGCGCGCAAACGCTTCGCCGAGACCTTCGAGGGGGCGGCGCAAAACTTTGCTGAAGTCTTCCCCAAGCTGCTGCCGGGCGGAAAAGGACGCCTGGAGCTGATCAATTCAGAAGAGCTGCTGGAGTCGGGCGTCAACATTCTGATTCAGCCGGCGGGCAAGAAGATCAAGGATATTTCACTGCTGTCGGGCGGTGAGAAGGCGCTTTCCGCGCTCGCGCTGGTATTCTCGCTCTTCCTGCTCAATCCCAGCCCCTTCTGCCTGCTCGACGAAGTGGACGCGCCGCTGGATGAATTCAGCGTGGCCGCGTTCACTGGGTTGGTGCGTGAGCTCAAGGACCGTTCCCAGTTCATCATCATCACTCACAACCAGCGCACGATGCAGACTGCCGACCAAATCCATGGCGTGACCATGGATCAACCGGGAGTATCGCGAATCATCTCGCTTAAGCTGCCCGAAGCGGCGTGAGTCGCGACGCGGGGAAATCTCGCTCGCGGCGGGCTTGTCCTGATGGGTGGGTGTCAGGCTACGGAATCGTCATAGACACTAGCTTAAGTGCGGTCAGTGGGACGCCCGCCCCGCTGGCTGGCCTGGACCTCTGGCCAGCGGTTCTCCGCCAGCTTCTGCTGCCAGCTTGATTCCGCACGCATCTCAATTAAATTGTGGCGCAGCCGCGGTGTTGTTAGCGGTCGCCGCGGAGCGGCATTTTTCCGCGCGCGAGCGGCTGATATGGTGGGATGGATCACTTGGACTAAAACATAAGCCGATCATCCGCCGGACGCGGCTGGAATGATTCGCATAACTTCGATGGGTCGCTTGGTTGGATGATAATTAGCACTCAAGACCTTCTGATTCTGATCGGGTGTGCACTGGCGTCGGGCGTAGGAATGGCGGCGCTGGGCGTGCTGCTCGAGTTTGTGCTGCGCAAAAGGCATCCGGCGCCGCTGCCGTCCGCCCCGCCGCAGGCGGCGGTGCCTCCAGCGGTGGAAATAGCGCCGCAACCGGAGGCTAACGCAGCCGGTGGCGGAGCCACGGGCTGCGTTACCTCCGGTTGCGCCGTCCGAGGAAGCAATGGCGGCACCACCGCCGCCTGCGGCGGCGGTGGTGCCGCCATTGCCGGCCCCGCAAGCGGAGGAGGAGGAGCTGCCTCAAGCAGCTCCTCCTCCTCCGCCACCCCCGGCCGCCCTGGCCGCGCCGCCCGCTGCCGTTGAAGAGGCCGCGCCCGCGGTGTCCCGCTTCCGCTTGGGGCTGCGCAAGACCCGCGACAGTTTTCTCGGGCGGCTGCGGGCCGTAGTTGGCGCCGGCGCCAAGGCCGAGGAAATTTACGAGGGCCTTGAAGAAGCGCTGATTGGCGCTGACGTGGGCGTCGAGGCCAGCACCAAGCTGGTTGAGGCGGTGCGCACAAAACTTAAGAACAATGCCACCGCTGACGGGATCCGGGAGGCGCTGAAGGAAGAAATTACCGCGATGCTCACCAAGGTGGAACGCCAGCCCGCGGATTCCGGTGACGCTCCGCTGGTGATTATGCTGGTCGGGGTCAATGGCGTCGGTAAGACCACCACGGTCGCAAAGCTGGCCGCGCAGCTCAAGCAGGAGCGGGGGCCGGTGATCGTGGCCGCGGCGGATACTTTTCGGGCCGCCGCCATCGAGCAACTGGAGATCTGGTGCCAGCGGGTGGGCGCCGAGATGATTAAACAGAAGGCCGGTTCCGATCCCGCGGCGGTAGCTTTCGACGCGGTCAAGGCGGCCAAGGCGCGCAAGGTTCCGACCGTGCTGATCGATACCGCCGGCCGGCTGCAAACCAAAGTCAATCTGATGGAGGAGCTTAAGAAGATTGCCCGGGTTATCGGGCGTGAGCTGCCCGGCGCGCCGCATGAGACCTGGCTGGTGCTGGACGCCAATACTGGGCAAAACGCGCTGAGCCAGGCCAAGATCTTTGCCGACGCCGTGCCGCTTAGCGGGGTGGTGTTGGCCAAGCTTGACAGTACCGCTAAAGGGGGTGTGGTGGTGGCGATCGCGGACCGGCTCAAGCTGCCGGTCCGATTCGTGGGCGTTGGAGAGGCTCTCGAGGACCTGCGTCCGTTCGACGGACGCGAGTTTGCCGAGGAGCTGTTTGCCGCCGACGAAGGCGGCGCGCAGCCGGGCCGCTCATACGCAGCTTGACAGTTTGTGAGCTTAAAAAATACATTAGCGGCGAGAATGCAATTATCATGTCATTTGAAATCCTCAAGCAGTTGGATGAGAGAGTTAAGGCGGTAATCGAGCGCACCGAGCAGTTGCGGCAGGAAAATGCCCGGCTCGCGGAACAATTGGAGGAAGGGCGGCGGCGCGTTGAGGAAATCAGCGCGCAGCTGCAACAGGTTGAACATCAATGCCAACAGCACGAAAACGAACGGCTGGAGATTAAGAACCGGATCGAAAAGCTGCTGTCGCGCTTCGACGGTTTGGATTTGGCGTAATCTGATGGCGAATGTCAGCGTCGAGATAATGGGGCAGAATCTGATGGTGGCCAGTGATGCGGACGCTGACTGGGTCAGGGCGGTCGCGCGCGCCGTTGACGAGCGCTCCCGCACCATTCGCGCCAGGGCGCGCAACATCAACGCGGTGGATTTGGCGATCCTGACGGCGCTTAATTTTGCCGACGAGTTGGAGCGGCTGCGCATCGAGTATCGCGAATTGCTCGAGCAAATCGACGCCCTGAACCGGCGTTTGTCAGAGTCTTTTGAAGGAAATGGATAATTATTGAGTCCGGCGCCGCCGTGAGGCGGCGGCCGGATAAGTTGACTGGGGGCGGGGGGCAGTGGAGCACGACGAAATAAATTGCGCCGCGTAACGCGGCAACTTTGCTTGCGTCCAGGGAAGTGGTGGGTCACGCGATAGGGTCCACCAAAGTTGCCGAAACCCGGCTCGCGATGGATTTTGCCTGAATTGAGTTGCCGGCCCGCATCGGTTGGATGCGGGCGAACAAGTCAGTGATCTAAAAGCCCCGCGCCCGCCATGGAGACTGCATGGCGGACCAAAAGCACCGATTGCGCAAGGTTATGCGGAAATGCCGCGCGGCCTTGTCGTCGGAGCGGGCGCTGGCTCTTTCCCGATCGGTTCAGATCCGGGCGATCGCCCTTGACTGTTACCGCCGCGCGGCGGCGGTGCTGTTGTATGCTGCCGTCAACAACGAAGTTGCGACCACTCTGATCCTGGAGCATGCGCTCGCAGCCGGCCGTCGGGTCTTCTATCCGGTGGCCGACGTCGCGGTGGGCAGGCTGGATTTCCGCGCCGTCGCCGCGCCCGCCGATCTGCGGCCCGGACATTTTGGTATTCCCGAGCCGCTGACGGGCCGTGCGATCGAGCCCGGCGAGCTGCGCGGGGCGATGGTCTTCGTTCCTGTACTCGCCTTCGGCGCGGGCGGCGAGCGTCTGGGCATGGGGGGTGGATATTACGATCGTTTCTTAGCCTCGACTGGGCCGGAGGTGACCGCGGTGGGGCTGGGTTATTCGTTCCAGCGGTTGGAACGTGTGCCCCAGGACCCGTGGGATCGGCGGCTGGATTACGTGGTAACCGAGCACGCCGTTTTTGAACCGCGCCGCGCCGGCCTGGACGGGGATCGTGGACCTGAAAAAGGAGGTGTTTCGAAGTGAACATACTAATCGGGCTCGTGTTGGGCCTGATTGCCGGTCTCGTTGCCGCCGTGGCGGTTTACTTTTCGACCCAGCGCAACGAGTCCTCAAAAGCGGAGGCGGCCAACGCCGAAGCGACCATCATACTGGCCGAGGCGCGAACCAAAGCCGAACTTCAGTTTAAAGAGGCCGAACTCAAGGCCAAGGACCTGCTGGTCCAGGCGCGGGCGCAGGCCGACAACGAAATCCGCGAACGGCGCCGCGAGCTGGCGGCCCTGGAAACCAAAATCGAGTCGCGCGAGGAGGTTTTTGAAAGACGGGTAGAGAGTTTCGAACGGCGCGAAGCCGACTTCAACCGCCGCGAGCAGAGCTTGCGCTCGCGCGAGAAAAATCTGGAAAGCAAGGAAGGCGAGCACCAGGCGCTGCTGGACCAGGCGCGCCATGAAATGGAGAAAGTGGCGGGGCTGACGCGCGAGGAAGCCAAGCGCTCAATCATCGATGAAATCGTCGGTCAGGCCCGCAATGAAGCGGCCAAGCATATCCGGCTGGTTGAGGAGGAAGCGCGCGAAGAGGCCGATCGCAGGGCCAAGCGCATCCTGACGGTCGCCATCGAGCGGATGGCTGGAGAGTTTGTGGCCGAGCGCACGGTGGCGGTGGTGCCGCTGCCCTCCGACGAGATGAAGGGGCGCATTATCGGCCGCGAGGGACGCAATATCCGCGCGATCGAGGCCGCCACCGGGGTCGATATCATCATCGACGATACTCCCGAAGCGGTAGTCATTTCCTGCCACAATCCGATTCGGCGCGAAATCGCGCGGGTGGGCCTGGAGCGGCTTATCTCCGATGGCCGTATCCATCCGGGGCGGATCGAGGAGGTCGTGCGCAAAGCCGAGCAGGAGGTCGAGGAGTCGATCCGCGAAGCCGGCCAGCGGGCGCTGCTCGAAGTGGGCGTCCACGGCGTGCATCCGGAGCTGGTCAAGCTGCTGGGGATGCTCAAGTATCGCTACAGCTATGCCCAGAACGTGCTGATGCATTCGATCGAAGCGGCGTTTCTGTGCGGTGCGATGGCGGCGGAGTTGGGCCTTAACGAAAAGCAGGCGCGCCGCGCGGCGCTGCTCCACGATATCGGCAAGGCGCTGACCCACGAAGTCGAGGGCTCCCACGCGCTGATTGGAGCGGAACTGGCGCGCAAATACGGCGAATCGGCCAAAATCGTCAACGCCATCGCGGCCCATCACGAAGAGGTCAAGGCCGAGACCATCCTGGCGCCGCTGGTGGACGCCGCCGACGCCTTGTCGGGTGCGCGGCCGGGCGCGCGGCGCGAGGTGCTGGAGAGTTACGTCAAGCGGCTGGAGGATTTGGAGACCATCGCGAAGTCGTTCAAGGGCGTGGAGAAATGCTTCGCGGTGCAGGCCGGCCGCGAGATGCGGATTATCGTCGAGCCCAACCAGGTGACCGACGACGACACTTTGCTGCTGGCTCGCGACGTCGCCCGGAAAATCGAGAGCGAGATGGCCTATCCGGGTCAAATCAAGGTCACCGTAATCAGGGAGGTGCGCTCGACGGAACTGGCGCGGTAAAATAGGTAAGTTCATACTCTTGCGATTGCGCCGGGGCGCGATATGATGGCGCGGCTATGCCCTCGTTGCGTGAAGTAATGGAAGCCACGATGGTCCTGGAAAAGGAGACCATGGCCTTGTACACCCGTTATGCCAAGGTGTTCGAGGCCGAACCCAAGTTCCGGGAGTTCTGGTTTTCGATGGCGCGCGACGAAGCCAACCATGTGGGCGCACTGACCCTGGTCTCGACGGTCCTTGAATGCGAAGGAGTGCTGGAGGAGCCCAGTCCGTTTGCGATGGAGGACGAGATGGTCAGGCGCCTGCGCACGCTGCTGGAGCGGTCGCGGCTCAATGCCGCAACCGGCCTGACGATGGAACAGGCGCTGAGCGTGGCGCTGGAAGTCGAAGAGTCGGAGATTGAAGACCGCGTCGGCGAACTGCTCAAAGCGATCAAGCAGGAGCGCGAGTACGAGCGTTATCAGCGCCTCCTGA
Source organism: uncultured Pseudomonadota bacterium (assembly GCA_963805995.1). Lineage (GTDB taxonomy): Bacteria > Desulfobacterota > Binatia > Binatales > Binataceae > JAJPJA01. The sequence continues at coordinate 192,775 of CAWDWL010000021.1, forward strand.
TCCACGACCTGGGCGACTTGAGCTACATGATCGAATGCTATTGCCAGGACCAGTCGCTGTTGTCGCGATGCGACGCGCTGGTGGAGCGGCATGCCGAGGCCCTGCGCCAGTCCTCGGCCGGCGAAAAAGGGAGCGGAGAAAAGAACGGCCGCTAGCGGGACGAGGAGGGTGCCCTTCGTTCGCTAATCGCCCCCTGATTTCTCCCGAAAGCGGTCGTCGCGAATCGCCATGGACAGCCGCCCCCCGAAGGGGAGAGGTCGGCGCGAAGCCCCGGGAGAGGGTCCGCAGCGCTCGGCGCTTTTTGACGCTGACCATCAAAATTCCGACGCAGCGGCTAAAAAACGGCGCCAACGTCAGCGACCCTCAGCCCCGCAGAAGCGGCAGTTTCACAGTCCCGTCGCGACGATGTTCAGCGCGGGATCTTGAAGGAATTTTATGCGGGCCGCCGAAATAACCAGACGCACCATCGAGCCTACGGCGTCTTTTTCCGCGCGTACCAGGGCCCATTGTTGACCCTGCGCGTGCGCCGCACTTAAATGGACAGATGTGCTGAGGAGTCGGCTAATTGGCAAGCCACCTGACTCTGGATCAGGCGATTGAAGGTTCGAGTCCTTCCTCCTCAGCCAAATTTCCTCTCGCCGCAGGCGGTCCCATCGTCTAGTGGTTAGGACACCGGCCTCTCACGTCGGTAACGCGGGTTCGACTCCCGCTGGGATCACCAAGGAAACCAAGCACTTTTTTGGATCTTGATGTGCTCGCCAATGGTTGCCGTGCCAATTGGGTGCCATTTTGGTCTAGATCCGGGACGAGATTGACATTCTGACCGGACCATCTCCCGACGCGCATGATCCAGAGCAGATCCTGACCGGCGAAGGCCTGATCTTGATCATGCTGAACGACATGCGGCAGGATCATCGCCACCCGGCTCCCCCTTGGTCCATCACGCTGGCCGCATCGACCAAGGCCCGCTCAATAGGCTTCCTACAAGATCCAACTCTTCGATCCCAAAGTCGAACAGCCTGATGACCCGCCTTCATCCGGGTCGTGCTGGGATCGTCGGCTACCGGGGCAAAAGGTATTGGCCCGAGCCGGGGGATTTGGTGGAGCTCCCGCTGGGATCACCAAAAACACAAAGCTTTTCTCAATGCCAGCCCAAAGCTCTCGCTGGCAGCCATTTTGACAGATGAACCTTTTGTGCATCTCAAAACCGCCTGGGAACAGGTGGGAGTGTTGGTGTCCACCAAAGACTAACTGTCGCGCTGCTAGCAGAAGCGATGGGCGGGGCTCATTGCTGCTTAGCTGGCTGCGCCTATGGCGCGGGCCACTGCAGCCGGAAGGTCGATGTTCACGAAACAAGTCTCGGGAAACAGATAAACTTCTCCGGACTCGTCCACGACCCGGACCAGCCGGTGACTTTCGGCGTCGTCGTCGGGGATCACTCGATAGATTTTTCGAAGTTCCAAGGATGCGGTGAAACCCCGGTTCTTAACGCACACTACAAAGCGAGAATTAGAGGTCTTGTGCTTCACCATTCCTCAGGTAGCAGGCGCTTGATCTTCAGTTCGTTTTGTCCGATACCGTGCGCTTCATACCAATGCACTTCCGCTCGAACGATTGTACCATCGGGGAGCCGTATCGTGGCAATGCCCTTCATCTTGCGCCATCGACCCGGACCGTAGGCCCTGCGCAGCCGGCGCAGTTCGCGGATGCCCCGGCCAGCGGCGATCGTTCGCTTCTCGGTGATCTCGCCAAGGACTTCGAACGGCACGCGTGGCTTTCTATCAGAGGAACAGGTGGCGAGGCCACCAGCGCAGAATTCGCAAGTCGCTCCCGGGAGCAGACCGCTTGATCAAGTCGGTGCCAAATGGATGCCAAATGGTGTCAAAATACCCCTCTGGTACCGGCTGATGTTCGGCAGGCGCGGTAATGAAGCGGCTTTGTGGGTTGCGAGTGCGTCGGCTATCGGCGTTTCCATTTTGCCCTTCGGAAGTTTCCGGGCAGACCAGGCCCTCAGCCATACAAACCACGTCGCGGTGATGGTAGCGAAGGATCCAACATCTGGCTGCGGCTGCAGGCCGCGCACAATTAACGCAGACTACCCGGCGAATGGCCAAGGAACTAAAAGGCACCCCGACGCTACTTGGTGGTGGGGGCCTGATATGCACGACAGGCCGTTGGGTTGGACTGGACGAAACTCCCTTTAAGACATCAACTTCGCAGCGCTTCCCTGGGACAGCGCACAGGATCCCGGAAGATCAACGGCGCGCGCTGGGATCCCTATAGTACCACGGTAGATGGTACCGTGCTTTGCTAATCCGGGCCTTTACTGCCCTCACAACTAGCGCACCATAGACGGACAAAGCGCCAATCTCGGAACACCAAAAGGATCAACACGGCACCTGAGTTGCCTGCGGGGTCGGTAACGCCCAAACAATCACAAATGAATACGAACAACAGGAAAGCAACAGCCGCTACAATCAAACCACCGACTAACCCACATAAGGTGTATCCGACATAGTAAGCTGCAAATTCGCGACGGGGTACTTTATTTGCCTGTGACGGTAACCTCCGCAACACTACGACCTTTTCTTGTTGCTGCCGCATCGGCGCTCCGCACTGTTGGCAGGATACCGCGTCACTGCGGTTATCGTGATTGCATTTATAACAGTTCATCGTATCTGAAGCTGCGGCAGCATACCGCCCCACCTTCTATTCCTTACCAAGTTCACCAGCAACAGGATCTTTTGGGCAGTCGAAATCTTCTCGATTACACTCACGTCGGTAACGCGGGTTCGACTCCCGCTGGGATCACCAGGTAAATCAATTCCGTCTTCGCGGATTAGCGCATCCACAGTCTCGGAGATTTTGCGCGGCGCGAGATTCTTGTGACGTATTGCGGTCCGCAGGGCGCGCTCAGTGTCCAGCCATTGTCGAACCGCGGCGATGAACGCGGGAATCATCTATAGGACCATCACGCCGAGGGACGGAAAAGGTCGCGGCGGGCGCGCTGCGTGCAATGGATGTGGTCGGTTATTGCCGTCGGATCAGCAAAGTTAGCCAAACTCTTGCTTTGCTATAAGCAGGATCTTTATGTTACCAACAATCCGCCATGGAAATCCGCGCCAGGAACGGTCAATGGGTCGGACGAAGATTGCGCTGGCATTGCCGCCGCTCCTCCTGCTAATGGCGGCGTCGATGCCACAGTGTCCGATAGTCACGAGAACCTACAGCGCACCCACTGGTTCGGTATCGTCGACGCTGTATGCCACGATGAACCTGGCGGGCGGCGGCGTGGTAACGCTGAACCCGGTCGTCGGCCCGTACTGCTATTACGGCATGACCTGTCATTTTCCCGCCGGCTACGTCGGCACCTACATGAGCTATGTGCTCCCCGATGGCTCCAATGCCAAATTGACCAACTTTAACGGCACCTTCGCTCCGGTGGCGGGCTCCTACGAAATCAAGGGTCAGGCCTCCGGTGTGGACAGCGAGGGGCGGCCGGTGACGGTCGACAACGTCCAGGCTGACATGCACGTTTCCTGCCGCAGCGGGCGGGGCGGTGGCTGCTCGAAAAGCTACGCCGGGGGCTCTTTCACCCTCACCACCGGCAACGCCGCACCAGTTCTTACCGCAACTCCCAAGCCCACTTCCACCGCAACGCCCAAACCCACTCCCACACCGCAGCCGGATTCCTGAACCTGACGCGCCGCGATAGCGAAGCGTGCCGGCATCCCTGATTTTCCGCCGCTTACTCCCCGGCGCTGGATGCACCTTCAGTAACAAACCCTGGTGTCACCGGACTGACGAGTTTCAAGGCCAGTCGAAGACGGCCTTTCCGCTAACATAAAGACCATCACGTTTCCTCGCCGATGCTGCCGGATGCTATTGGTCCTCAGGAAAGATAATCCCGGTGAGGTTGGATGAGGAGTGTGAAGGCGGTTTGCTCTACCGCAGGCGGCCGCGGCCGCTCTAGGGTCCGGATCCTGATGGCGATGCTGTTGTGCGTAATCGGCGGGCTGTCCTGGCTTCGCGACGCCGCCGCGCAATCCGTCGACGTTGAGCAGTCCTTGGCCGAGGACCGCGCGGTGCAGCGGCCGATTTTATCCATCCGTCCCTGGCAGTGGACGCGCAAGAATCTGACTCGCGGTACGGAACTCATCCGGGAGCTGACGCGCCTCAGCCTCGGTATGTCCTACACCTCGATCTACCAGAGCGCTCCTGAAGCGCCGACTCCGCACTATACCTGGGTGGGAAGTTACGACCTTTACGGAGCGTGGCATCTGGTGGATTCGGCTTCGCTCGGCGATGGCACGCTTGGATTCGTGTATCGCGACCGCAACGTTTGGGCCCCCCTGACCGGTAACGAACTGGCCGCTGATGTAGGCTTGCCGTGGGGAATCAACAACTCGGGCTCGGCCGGTTACAACCGCTTCAACCAGGTCTGGTGGCAGCAGTCGCTGATGGACGGCAAATTGATCATCCAGGCGGGCAAGATCGACCAGACGACGCATTTCAATACCAACCGAGTAGCTTCCAGCGACGGCCGCGATTTCATGATGCAGTCGCTGGTTTACAGCCAGACCATCGCCTTTCCAGCCAATGGGCTGGGATTCAATGTCCGCTATTGGCCCGATCCGCACCTGTACGTTGACGCCGGGCTAGCCGACGCCAACGGTGATCCGGATCGCAAACCCAACGATTCGATCGATTCCTTCCTTGAGGGACATTACTTCGAGGCCTTCGAGGTCGGCTTCGTGCCCGACATGAAAACCATTTCACCCGCCCTGGGCGAAGGAACCTATCGGTTGATGGGATGGCATACGGCGGAGGCCAGTAATCATGGCGCCGGCGCGGGCGTCGCCCTCAGCGCGGATCAAGAGTTGCCCAATCAAATGGTGCCGTTCATGCGGGTGGGCTATTGCCCGGCGGGAGCGGGACGCACTTCGACCGAGGTGGATTGGGGCGTCGTGTCAGTCGCACCGTTTGAACGCTCCACTGACCGCTTGGGCTTCGGAGCCAGTTGGGCCAAGCCCACGGCGCCGTCAACCGGCAATCAATTCGCCTTCGAGTTTTTCTATCGCGCGCAGGCCGTTGACGGCCTCCAAATCACTCCCGATGTCGAATTTGTCGTCGATCCCGCACTCAACCCAAATTCCAACTTTCAGGCGGTTTTCGGAATTCGTGTCCGCGCCTATCTGTAACCTCGGCCCTCATTTTTTCAGTGGAGACCTTGTTGTGGCCGAACACAACTGCGCGGCCAGGCGGCGCTAGTGGCGTGGGACCAGCTTGCCGCAGTGGGACGCGCCTTTACGTTCGCACTCAAGGGCGAGGCCGCCAGAGACTCCCACGCGCTGTTCAACGCCACCGGCCATTTGCTCTGATTCCGGCACGCCCACAGAACCCGAGACAATAATTTCGGCCTTCGGCCTCTTCCAGGGCGACCAGGTTTATGATGTAGAGTCCGACGCGTACTTCAATCGGTCGATTGCTGGGCGGCGGTGGTAAGAGCGTGGTCTCGGCCTCTGTGCTGTAAAGCGCTGGCGGCTCGGCCTTGGCGATACCAGGAGCCAGGGCAACGATCCAGAAGAGTGCGGCCAGCTTAAAGTTGCTCGCATGCGGCCGATGGTCCAGCGGACGGTGTTGCTTGGCCACGTTACGGGAACCCCGGCAGCGTGCCCGATAGATTTGGCCACCCCGACGTTCTTCGTTTGTTCCAAAAAAGGCGATAGAAAATACCCCATAGCCGGCTCCGTAGCTAAAATTCGCTGACAGATATTGCGCCAAATGTAAGTCGTTGTGGGTGATGCTATGGTTTGAACCGCGAGATGTAACCTCTCCCTCGTACTCTCCCAGGATAAGGAGAGGGAACAGAAACGGCCTCTGCGCCAATGTGTTCTGGCGCTCAAGGCACAAAATAATTTTCGCTTTAGGGCTAAGAATGATCGTTCGTCGGTCTGAACGCCATTGTGCGATGGAAATCCGCGACAATATCTATGGGTAGCTCAGTGGTAGTGGTCCATAATCTCCTTGGCAAAGGTGCGCAGCTCTTCGATACATTCCTTTTGCGGCCGCAGTCCCTGGTCGGTATTGATGATGTAGTATTCGGGATTTACTTCTTCCACCAACTTGTCGGTGCGCTTGCGTACTTCCGCCGCGGTCCCGGCGTCCAGATAGCCGCATCGGTCCATACGCTCGATCGTCCACTCGCTGGGCGGCAGCATTACCTTGCCGCTGGGATACTTCTCCTCGTCCTCGGGCATGCGCAGGGCTTCGCAAAAACCGAATTGGCTGGAGAAGTCAAAGAAGAAGGTTCCCGGCGAGCCCAGTTCCGCCCGCTGGTATGCCTCCTGCTTGTTGGCGCCGATATAGACGTACTTGGAGACGCCGATGCGCTCGCCCAAGCGCCAATTGTAGCCCTGCGTGGCCGCCTCGCTGCGATACATCTCGGCGATTCTTTTTAGCTTCGGCAGCCACGGCACCAGGGTCATCGGCACGATACCGTTGCGGGCGCAGGAGACGATCGTCGATTCGCTGACCGAAAAAGCCTGGAAGAGCTGCGGATGCGGCTTCTGATAGGGTTTCGGCACCGCCATGATCTTTCTAATCACGCCGTCTTCGATTTCTCCGGGGGCGCCGAACTCCTGCGTCCATTTGATCGGCTTCCAGCGGGTCCCGGTTTCGTAGGGATAGGGATATTCGTAAAACTTGCCCTTGAAGGAAAAGGGCTCATCTCCCCAGGCGAGCTTGAGGATCTGGAGCACTTCGTCGAAGGCCTCGCGGTTGGTCAGGTCGATCTCGGACTGATCGCTCATGGTGGCGGAAATCTTAAGCTGCTGCGCCATCGGGTTAAGCCATCGGGTCTGATAACCGCGCGCGAGTCCCAGGAAGGTGCGGCCTTTGGTTATCTGGTCAAGCCATCCGACTTCGCAAGCCAGCCGCAGTGGATTCCATCCCGGCAATACGAACCCCATCGGCCCCAGTTTGATGTTTTTGGTTTGGGCCGCAATATGCGCATAAAGCGCCGGGGTCGCCCCCATTTCAAGCCCCTCGGTCTGCAGGAAATGCTCGGGGAAGGCGAGCATGTCGAATCCCAGGTCGTCCGCAACCCGGGCCATTTCCGTCACCTGCTGCAGCATCAATTGGATGCGTTCGGTATTCGCGGCAATCGGGCGCAGGCGGCGTCGCTCCTCTTTGGTTCCCGGCACTGCGGGCAGCATGAACAGCATGAATTTCATCTTCACCAACTCCTTTCCGTCAAAGCGCGGCGACACCGTGCCGAGTATCGTTTTCAGGCGCGGCCAAAGGACAATATCCATATGCCGGCGACAGGAAAAGCGTTTCCGAATCTTGGCCTCGAAACCGGCCGGCTTGATCGCGGGATGTGGCTTGCCGCGTGCGACCGGCCACAGTTCCCCCAATTCGCGGCCGAAATCGACGACGTGGAGTCAGCTTTCGACTCCGAGCGGGCCATGTTTGCGGAGGCGTTGCGGGATTTGCGTGCGGGCCACGCTGTGCCGTATCGTTTACTAAAATTGGCTGCTGGCGCCGCGATGCTTCGAACAATGAAGCCGGCTGAGGCTGCGCCACATCCAGGAAGCGTAAGTCGATGAGAAAGCATCTGAAGCGTAAGCGCCGATCGTGCGCGCTGTGCAAACCGCACAAGACCGGCGGAGCGGTGCGATGGAAGCCGAAAGAACTGGCGGCCATGGAAGCGGCCAGCAAGGAAATTTCGGCTGCGCGCGGCGCGTGACCCGGTCCAAGCTGACAATCTCGCCTTCAGCTAGCAGGCTGCGCAAAAGTCTCCGCAACTGCTCCCTGTCTCTTATCTCCTCTCGGTCAGGCGGAGAAGATTGAGGAAAGCAGCCATCTTTTGTGCAGGCTGCTACCCCATCGGGTCACCACTCCTAATCTCATAAGCCGTTTTTCCGTCCTGCTGGTGATGATGATCAAAGCGCTTGGGGGGCCGAACAAGGCTACGGCTTTGCCAAATTTGTCGGCGCTCGCCGCCGGCCAAAACCAGGCCAAGCGAGACTTGGCAAATCAAAGGCAAGGTAAGACTAACCGTAGATGATCAGTCTAATAATAAAGGCCTATATGAATCCCTAAAGCACCTTGACTCATAAGGGTGCAAGATAGAGTATGGTCTCAGCTAAACAAACGAAGTTGGGTTACCCGATAGCTTTCTGATGAGCGCTGGTTAATTCGACTGCGGCGCGATCAGAGCCATAACGCGGAAGAGATCATGGTTAGCGAATTCCGCCTTTAGGACACCGGTAAGTGGACCTCAGCGATCTGCCTGCGGTTTTTCGTATTCTCGACGATCTTCACTTCGACGGTCTGCTCGAACGCAGCGGATGGCGGATCATATCGGGTTGCCTGCACGACGCCGAAGGCCCAGCTTCGATTTCGATTCGTGAAAATGACCTGTATGACTACAGCTTCCATAAGCGCGTTTGGGGACTGGCGATGCCGCACGCAAGAACCATCGTTCTGGATAACCGCCTGTTGAGCGAAGCACCCGCCGTACGAGTGGTGCTATTGCATGAAATGGTCCATGCTCGCGTGATGACCTTGCGGACCGGTCGCCAGCGCGGTAATACACATGGCCACCGCTTCATTCGGGAACTCCGCCGCCTCGTCGATCGTGGTGAGGAATGTCTAAAGCCCGAGATCGCTTACTATGCGAAACGCCTCTCCGCCAGGAAGCGGAGTTTTTTGCGACCGTGATCGTCCTCACTATGTCCGGCTCCCCGCAGTCCAGCCCGTCCCGTTGGCGTAATTCCACATTGACTTGCGCGCGCAGTCCACGGCGCAAGGCAAAGCGATTTGCCCGGACGTCACGCAGGCCCGGGGTCTTCTTCCTTTCGGTGCAGATCGGCTAAGGCCGTGACCAGCTTCGGCATTATCCGCACGAACGAAAAGTCATCAAAAGTCTTGGGTAGATAGCCCACCGCGCCCTCTTTTAAGAAAGGGGTTTCGACTTCCGCGACGGGAAGGGAGGTCACGACAACGATTGCCGTCTGCGGCGCTTGCCGCCTGAAAGCGCGAAACGCGGATACTGTGTCGATGCCCTCGACCTCGGGCATCATGACGTCCAGCGTGATCAGTTGCGGGTCGAATTGGGCGAATAATCGCATCCCGGCGGCGGCACTTTCTGCTTCGCCAACCACCGTGCAACCGAGTTGCTCCAAGTGATGGCGAATGATTCTTCGCATGATCGGCGAGTCATCGATGATCAGCGCACGCAACGCCAGACGCCAGTTGGATGCAGCCGCTTTTGCGCGAGACATTGGGAACCTATCACGACCGGCCGAAAACCGGACTGGAGCCCTTCCGAAAAAGATTATTTGAGAACCAGCCGATCGGCAAGCAGAGATTTGGAACCCAAAGCATCCGACGAGCGCCGGGGTCATCCGGTTCCGATGGTAAACGCCGCCGGCCGGCTGCGGAAGAAGGGTTTTGGTGGCCTGCTCCTGCACTCTTGTCGCTCCTAGCAGACTGCGACAAAAGTCTCCGCAGCCTGCTCCCGCTCTCTTATCTCCCCCCGGTCAGGGGGAGAAGATTGAGGAAGGAAGCCGCCTTTTACGCAGGGTGCTACTCCCATCGGGTCACCACTCCTGTCTCAGAAGCCGTTTTTCCGCACCCTGCCAGAGGGTCTCAGGAGGACAGATATCGGCAAATGTTCGAACTACGGCGCGAGGTTGCAATCATCAGCAGGATTTACGACGGTATCGACGACGCTCTGGCCCGCTTCATCGCCGGACAACCGAAGCTTTTTTGTCGCGACCGCGCCGCTTGATCGGGCCGGCCATCTGTTTTACGGTCCGCAGGTGGGAGAGATCGATGAAGCGGTCTCTCAGTGCCTGCGTCACGAGGAGGAATGGATGCTGGTCATCGATCCACATAAGACCTGGCAGACGTTGGCGGAACGGCTCAAAACTGAAAAGAACCCGCTGCACCGGAGCCAACTGGAAAAGATCATCTATCACATGAAGGGCGAAGCCGCCGGCGATATCGATCAGATACTCACCACGGTTTCGCCCCAGGCCAGCTACATCTCGTACGACAACCGCGAGGGCCCACCGCGGGTTTTTCACGGTTACAGTGAGATCCGCCAATTCTACCATCAGATGCTCGATGCGGTCTCGGTCAATCTGGAGTTCTTCGTCGAACGTCTGGTAGTGGATGATTACTGCGTCATTACCGAAGGCGCTACCAAGACCGCGATGAAAGGTTCAACCCTGGTCGCGATGGGAATCGCGGTGGACGATCCCAACGCCCACTATCTGACGCAGGGGCGAACCCTGGTAGTCTGGCCGTTCGACCAGGACGGGATGATTTTGGGCGAACACATCTTTCCCGCTGCCGCCACGCCCATCGCGCAGGTGGCCCAGCGCAAACTCCGTCCCGAAGAGATCGGAACCTACAATCAGGCCGCGTGACGCGGAGCGGCAAAGGCGATTTTTCGATGAGTGCAGTGCCTGAATTGACCCATCCGGGAGTGGACCTGGATCTACGGCACAAGTTCGACTTCTCCGATCCTGCCGTACGCGCCGATCCATTTCCCTACTATAGGGCACTGCTGGCGACGCCGCCGATAATCGTGCAGCGCCAGATCCCCTGGGCGATTGTGTCGCGCTACGACGACGTGGTTAAGGTGCTGCGCGACCATCAGGGCTACTCCAGCGTCAATCCCCTGCTGCCCGGCACCGAAGTGTACGACGCGTTCAACGCAATCCCCGTCATGACCTTCGTCGACGAACCGATGCACGCGCGGCTGCGACGGGTAGCTGCTCCCTCACTGGCGGTGCGGCGGATGGATAACATGGCGCCGCAATTTCTCGAGCTGGTCGACGGCGTTCTGGATGAATACTGGGAAGGGCAACGGCAGGTCGATGCGGTCTGCTATCTCGCTCAAGAGGTTCCGATCCGCGCGTTCGGCCATCTGCTCGCCATTCCAAAATCCGAAAACGTTACTCTTCGCGCACTCGGCGTCGGCCGCCCCAGGGAAGGCCAGGGCGATTTTTACGACCCCAAGTTCATGGAGTCGCGCGCGGAGTATATCGCCAAGCTGGTGCAGACCCGCAAAGGGCAGACCGGAGGCCAGGACCTGATCAGCCTGGCAATCGCGGCGCACGAGCGTGACGAGAAGATTGACGACATCGAACTGTTCGGCATGGTGATGGTCCTGGTTACGGGCGGAATCGGCACCACGTCCGATCTGATTAGCGGCGCAATCTACCAGATGCTGCGGCGTCCCGGCCTCTACGAGCAGATCAAACGCGATCGATCGCTGGTGTCGGTGCTGCTCGAAGAGACCCTGCGCTATGACGGACCGATCCACACCCTGTTCCGGGTGACCACCACCGACGTCGAGGTCGGAGGACTGGAAATCAAAGCGCGCATGCCGGTATGCGTCGTCAATGGCGCGGCCGACCGCGATCCGCGCAAGTTCCCCAATCCCGACGAGTTCGATCTCACCCGCGACCTCAACGACCAAATCGGCTTCGGCGAGGGAATCCATTTCTGCGTCGGCGCCGCGCCCGCCCGGGTCGAAGCCCGGGTCGCGATTGAAAGAATCCTGGAGCGTTTCCCTCGCATGCGCCTGCAGCCGGGATGGAAACCCGAATACACCGGCAATGCTTTCGGTCGCGGCCTGATGACTCTGCCGGTATTGCTGGACTGATAATTCCGGGTGCCGCCCTCTGAAGCCCGCGCCTTGACCGCTGCCGCATGGCCGTGGCACAACCCGCTGGCGTGGGTCTCATCGACGAGATCACAGTCAGAGGAGACGGTTTCAGTTGGCACAGTCACCAGGCAATCAAAAAGCTGACAGCGCGGCGCCGCTGGCGCTGAATGGAATTTCCGTGGTCGAGTGCGGCCAGGGAGTCTCGGCCGCCTTTGCCGGCAAGTTGCTTTCGCTGCTCGGCGCGGAGGTGATCAAGGTCGAGCCGCCGCAAGGCGACCTTACCCGCCGCCGCGGTCCCTTTCCGGGCGACGTGGCAGATCCGGAAAAGAGCGGACTGTTCCTCTACCTCAATGCGGATAAAGCCGGTGTCGTCCTGGACTTGAACAAGCCGTCGGACCGCGATTCCCTGGGCAACCTGCTTGCCGGCGCCGACGTGCTGGTCCATAACGTGCCGCCGCCGCAGCGTGCCGCGTATGGATTGGACAATCACGCGCTGAGCAAGGCGTTTCCAGGCCTGATCGCAACCGGGATTTCCGCGTTCGGCGATTTCGGCCCGTATGCCAACTATCGCGCCTACGACCTCACCGCGATCCATGCCTCAGGGCTCGGCTCGCTGGCGCCGCTGGGCTCGCCACTGCCGCAAATGCCTCCGCTCAAGCCACCCGGCGAGCAGGCGGAGTTTCAGGGCGGCCTGTACGCTGCCGCGGTGATCGCGGCGGCGCTGTTCAGCCGGATGAAAACCGGGCGCGGCCAGGCGATCGAAATCTCGGAGCAGGAGATTCTGGCCGCGGCGCTGGAGTTGAGTTTCATCTTCTATACCTATGAAGGCCGCCAGACCTCGCGCCTGGGAACGCGCGCGTTGGCGCCTTTTGGCATCTACGAATGCGGCGACGGCCTGGTTGCCACCAATTGCGCCGAAGAAGCGATGTGGGATCGGCTGGTCGAACTGATGGGTAACCCCGACTGGGCCCACGAAGAAATCTTCAAGGACCGGCTGGCGCGCGGCCGCAATCACGACGCGATGCGGCTGTTGCTGGAAGAGTGGGCGCGCGGCTGGAAGAAGCATGAGCTGTGCGCGGCGGCGCAGGCCAAGAGAATCCCGATGGCGCCGGTAAACGTGATGGCCGACGTGTACGCCGACGAGCATCTGCGCAGCCGGGAATTTTTCGTGCCGCTGCCGGGCGCGGAGTCGAGCACTGGCGGGCCGGTCCTGATGCCCAGCGCTCCATTCAAATCGACCGCGATGGGATGGAAGCTTAAGCGCCGCGCGCCTCATCTGGGCGAGCACGCGGACCTCCTTCGGCGCCCCAGTGCCGCCGCTCAAAGTTCGGAAAATAATGAGACTCCCGCGCAGGCCGGTCCCTTGGCCGGAATCCGGGTGCTGGATTTTTGCTGGGTATGGGCAGGCCCCTACTGCACGATGCAGTTGGCGCATCTGGGCGCCGAAGTAATCCGGGTGGAAAGCGCCAAGCGGCCGGACATCAACCGCTGTATTCCGCCCTTCCATGAAAGGAAGTCCGGACTCAACCGCGGCGGCAGCTTCAACCAATGGAACCAGGGCAAACGCAGTATTGAGCTGGACCTCTCCAAACCTGAAGCGGTAGAAATCGCCTACGAACTGGCAACGCATTGCGACCTGGTCACGGAGAATTACGCTCCCGGCGCGGCCGCGCGGATGGGGCTCAGTTACGAGCGCTTCAAGCAGGTCAAGCCCGACATCATCATGTGCTCGCTGTCAGGTTATGGACAGACCGGTCCGCTAAGTCGATGGGTCAGCTATGGCGCGCTGCTTGGCGGTCAATCGGGGATGGTATCACTTTCCGGCTACGCCGAAGACGGCATCCCGCGCGATCCCGCCACCAGTTACGGCGATCCGATTCTGGGCATGTTCGCCCTGCTCGCGATCAACACCGCTTTGGTACATCGAGCGCGCACCGGGCAAGGACAGTACATCGACGTTTCGATGTACGAAGCGATGGAGATGATCTTCCCCGAGGCGCTGCTCGAATACGCGGTGAAGGGGCGCGAGCCCAAGCCGATGAGCAATCACGACCTGCTGATGTCACCGCACAATTGCTACAAGACGCGCGGGGACGCCGAAGACTGGGTTTCGATAGCGGTGGGCAGCGAGCAGGAGTGGCAGGCGCTGTGCGAAGCGATGGGCCAGTCCGCCCTCGCGCACGATCCGCGTTTCAGGACCGCGCCGTTGCGCAAGCGCAACGAAGCCGAACTCGACGCGATCATCACGCAATGGACCACGCCGCGCGACCGCTGGGAAATCGCGGAGCAACTCCAGCGCGCCGGCGTCGCCGCCATTCCCACGCTGTCCAACAAGGATCTCGCGCACGACCCGCATCTGCGCGAGCGCGGCTACCTGGTGGAACTCGAGCATCCCGAAGTCGGAAAAAGAATTCACGCCGGCATCCCGTGGACGATGAGCGGGACGCCGTGCAAAATCTGGCGCGCCGCACCGCTGCTCGGTCAGGACACCGACTACCTGCTCAGTTCACTGCTGGGATACTCACCGGAGAAGATCGCGCAACTGCGCGACCGCAAGATTCTATACTGATGGTTCGACGTGCCGCCGGACCGCGACAGCGACCCCAGTCTTCCTGAAAGGAAGATGCGACGGGTCGCGATCCAGGATTGGAGGACTACAGATGGCGATGGCATTGAAACCGCGGCCCACGGCCGAGCCCATGCTCTCGGAAGAGGTTGCGACCCGCGAGGCGATCGTCCGCGTGCTCGAACAGGCCGGTATCGACGCGGTTTTTGGCATGCCGGGCGGAAACACCGGGGTGATCTACAACGCCTTGTATGAGCATCGCGACAAGATTCGCGCGGTGCTGGTGCGCGAAGAAAGCCGCGCCGGCGTGATGGCCGAAGTTTACGGACGGCTGACCGGGAAACCCGGCGTGGCCCTGGCTCAGGCCGCTTTCATGGCCAACGTCAGCATGGCCGCGATCGAGGCGCATCTGTCCAGCTCCCCGATGTTGATTCTGACCGACCTCAGCGACAACGCGCCATTCTCGCAGCACGGTCCGTATCAATCGGGGACGGGCGAGTACGGTTCGTGGGACGCGAAGCAGCTGTTCTCCGCGATTACCAAGCACACGATGGTGGCGAACAGCGGTTCTCACGCCGTCCAATGCACGCAACTGGCGATCAAGCATGCGCTCAGCGGCCAGCCCGGACCGGTGGCGGTGCTCTACCATAGTCAGTCGCTGCGCGGGAAAGTCGGACCGGATAGCCGGCCCCCGCTGTATTCGCTCGATCCATATTTGCCGCCTAAAGCCCCACCCGCTGATCCGGCGGCCGTCGAGGAAGCTGCGCGCATCCTGGCCGAGGCTGAAAGGCCCGTGATAATCGCCGGCAACGGCATCCGGATCAGCCGCGCCTACCAGGAATTGGTCGCGCTGGCCGAAGCCTTGGGCGCGCCGGTGGCGACTACTCCCGGCGGCAAGGGCACCTTTGCCGAGACTCACGATTTCGCTTTGGGCGTCTGCGGCAACTTTGGTACGCCGATCGCCAATGCCGAGATCGGCAACGCCGACGTAATCCTGGTGGTGGGTTCGAAGCTCTCTTCCAGCGATTTCGCCAATGAAAATCCCAAGCTGGTCAACCCGCAGCGCCAGACGCTGATCCAGATCGATATTGAAACCAAAAATGCGTCGTGGGTTTTTCCCGCGGCGATCAGCCTGGTTGCCGACGCCAAGGCGGCGCTGGCGGACTTGCTCGCCGCATTGACCCGGGCCGGGTCGATATCGGCGGAGAAGACCAAGGCGTGGCGCGGCAGGTTGCATGCCGCCCGCCAGGAGCACGGCTTTTTCGACGCTCCGCAGTTGAGTTCCGATGCGGTTCCGATTCTGCCGCAGCGCGCAATCAAGGAGATTCAGCGGGCCGTCGCCGACGACGCAATCGTCTGCTGCGACGCCGGCGAAAACCGCATCTTCATGTCCCACTACTTCCAGACCAAGGGGCCTGGCACCTATCTGCAGCCCGCCGGCGTCGGCGGGATGGGCTACGCGATTCCCGGGGCGCTGGCGGCCAAGCTGGTTTTTCCCAATCGCCAGGCGGTGGCGGTGTGCGGCGATGGCGGTTTTGCGATCGGGATGAACGGGCTGATGACCTCGATCGAAGAGAACCTTCCGATCACGGTGGTGGTGTTCAACAACAGCGCGCTGGGATGGGTCAAACACGGTCAGCGCGAACGCAATATCGCGTGCGACTTCGCCACCTTCGACCACGCCGCAATCGCGCGCAGCATGGGATGCCTCGGTATCCACGTGGAGGATCCGCGCGAAATCGGCCCGGCGCTGAAGCAGGCACTGATCGCCGGCAAGCCCGCCGTGGTTGACATCCATACTTCGCTGGACGAATCCTTCCATCGGGTGACGTCTCCGCTGGTCAGTGGCTGAGTTGCCGCATCGAGGAGGAATCAAAATGGGCAGGCTCGACGACAAGGTCGCGATCATTACTGCCAGCGCCCAGGGGATGGGCCGCGCCAGCGTGCTGCGATTCGTGCAGGAAGGCGCGCTGGTGGTGGCGGCTGACATCAACCGCGCCGGCGGCGAAGCGGTGATCGGCGAGTGCAAGGGTCCCGGCAAGGCCGTCTTTCAGCATACCGACCTGACGCGCGAGGAGGAGGTCGCCGCGTTGATCGCGCGCGCGGTCAAAGAGTTCGGCCGCTTGAACGTGGTATTCAACGTCGCCGGCAATATCCCGCCCGACGGTCCGTTGGGTCCGCCCGAACTGACCACGGCGGCGGGATGGGACAAGGTGATGGCGCTGACCCTGCGCAGCCCCTTCCTGATGATCAAGCATGCGCTTCCCGCACTGCGCCAAGCGGGCGGCGGCTCGATCATCAATGTCGCCTCGGTCGCGGGCTTTCGCGCCGATCCCTATCTCCTGGCCTACTCCGCCGCCAAGGCGGGCGTGATCAACCTCACGCAAGCGATGGCCACGATTGCGGCCAAAGACCTGATTCGGATCAATTGCATCTGCCCCGGATGGATCAACACTCCGGCCAGTTACAACGCATTGGAAGGTGGCGAAGCGGCCGGAGCTGAACTGCTGGCCAGGCTGCAGCCGCTTCCTCGCGCCGGCCGCCCTGAAGATATCGCCGCCCTGGGTGTGTTTCTGGCCAGCGACGAGTCCGGATTCATGACTGGCGCGATGGTCCCGATTGACGGCGGTCAATCAGCGGCGCCACCCCGGCCCAGCGTGCAGGACGTCTATTTTGGCGACGGCCACCCTCCACTGGAACGCCCGCAAGTCCGCCTGAAGGGAATGTCCTGAGCGCGAGCGAAACAACACCAATCGCGTCGTCTTCAAGCATCCCAGCGCTTACCTGGGGAAGAACCACCACGGGAATGGGAACCGTGGATGATGGGGCAAAGGCGGGAAGCCAGACCCGATGGTCGGAGTGGGAGCCGCGGTCGGAAGTGAAGTCGGAGTCGGCGTCGGTGCGGGCTTGAGTTGTAGCGTCAGCGTGCCCAGCATGTAGTCGTTTACGTTGTTGGCGATATCGGCACGCTCGCCCGCACCGGACAGCGCCACGCTGACGTCGAACACCATCGAGAAGCATCCGGGATCGCCGGTGATATAGTTAACCGCGATATAACCGGTGCCGTCCGGACCGATGTTGTAAACGCCGGATTCGAAATTCCCGCTGCAATTCACTCCGCTGCTGCGAAACGTCGCGTGGCCGCCGACGTTTCCGGCGCCATCGCTCACCATCACGCCGGTGCCTACGGTTCGCGGCTCGGACGCCAGCACCAACGAGGACGGACCGCTTACCCCCAACGCGTACGAACCGTTGAAGTCGCTGTTGCTGAAACCCGACTTGGTCTGCTGAATCAACGTTCCAATCATGGAGTCGTTTTCATCGTTGGCGATATCCGCACGCTCGCCATTGCCGGACAGCGCGATGCTGACATCGAAGACGATCGAAAAGCATCCCGGATCGGAGGTATCGAAGTTGACCGCGATGTAACCGGTGCCGTCCGCATCGACGTGGTAGAGGCCGGAATCGAAGGTGCCATTGCAGACCGCACCGTGGCTGCGCAAAGTGGCATGGCCGGAGACGTTGCCGGCGCCGTCAGCGATCATCACGCCGGTGCCCACCGTCAACGGTTCGGAGGCCAGCGCCACCGAGGACGGACCGCTCACGGAAAGGGCGTAGGAACCGGAGAAATCGGCGTTAGTATAGGCAAACGCCGTGGCTGGAAACAGGAAGGTCAACGCCAAAGTGACTAGCCGAGAGCGGAGTTTCAACATGGGAAACGTCCTTCTGCGTCAATCCGGTGTCACGGCTCTTCGCGATATGAGCCAGCCCGAGTTTTGCCAACAACAGCCTAGCAGGCTGCGACAAAAGTCTCCGCAGCCTGCTCCCTCTCTCTTATCTCCCCCCGGCCAGGGGGAGAAGATTGAGGAAGGAAGCCAACTTTATGCAGGGTGCTACTCCCATCGGGCAACCAGTCGGTCTCCGCACCCGTTTTTCCGCACCCTGCTAGTTATTGTTGTGTGGGCAATTGTTAAGTAATCATTCACCTTGCATCTATGTCAATCTTATAGTTGTCGAATCATCTCAGATATGCGGGAGCTTCCAATAGAGGAACGAAGGGTATTGGATTATTGGCGGTGCTGCCGTGCGGAAGGTGCCGGGTTTCGCGGTTGGAACTGGCGGGTTTTCATCCGCTCCGAATTGGACTAAAGCATCGGCGCATCGCAACCGGAGAGACGTCCACATGAGAGCTGAAGCTAAAGTCGCGATTGTCACCGGGGCCAGCCGCGGAATTGGAAAGCAAATCGCGATCCGGCTGGCGCGCAACGGCATCAACCTGGTGCTTGCCGCGCGCACGCTGGAGGCGGGCAAAAGCCGATGGCCCGGGTCGCTGGAGGAGACCGCCGCGCAGGCGCGCACCCTGGGCGTGGAGGCGGATTGCATCAAGTGCGATGTGACCGTCCGCAGCGAGGTCGAGGAGTTGTGCAAGGCCGCGCTGGAAAAGCACCATCGGGTCGATATCCTGGTAAACAACGCTCTTTACCTGGGACCGGGCAACTACAACCCGTTCCTGGAAACCGCTTTCGAGACCTGGGACCGCAACATGGAGGCCAATCTGATGGCCGCCGTGGTGGCCAGCAGGGTTTGCCTGCCAGCAATGCTGGGCCGCGGCAGCGGGGTGATTCTCAACCTGACCTCGGCGGCGGCCACGATGAGCGCCACCACGCCGGGCGCGCTCGGGATCGGCGCGCCCTACGCGGTGTCGAAAGCGGCGCTCAATCGGTTCGTGGTCGCGCTCGCGCTGGAAATGCGTGCTTCGGGTATCGGCGTATTCCTGCTCGATCCGGGCACGGTGATGACCGAGCGCGCCGATCAGGAAATCCGCAAGGGGAAGCGTCCGAACACCGTCGCGCGGCAGTCGATGGAGATTCCGGCCGCTGCCGCGGAATACTTATGCTGCTCCTGCCCGCTTGACTTGAGCGGCCAGATACTGGAAGCGAAAGCATTGGCGGATCGATTCAACCTGATTTAGCGGAAAAGAGGAAGCACCATGGCACGCGTTGAATTTGGCTTGAGCCTCCAGTCGATGGCCAACGTCCCCGAGTTTGCCCGGGACGCCGAGGCGATGGGTTTCGACTACCTGACCTGCGGCGAGCATCTGATGTTCACCGGGCCGATCGGCAACTCCCTGATCGCGTTGAGCGCCGCCGCCGCCGTCACGCAGAAAATCAAATTGATGAGTTCGGTGGTCCTGGTGCCGCTGTACGGCGCCGCGATGCTGGCCAAGATGACCGCGGTGCTCGACGTGGTTTCCAATGGCCGCTTCCATCTCGGTATCGGCGTCGGCGGGGAATTTCCCCGTGAGTTCGAGGCCGCCGGCGTCCCGGTCGGCGAGCGCGGACCGCGCACCAACGAAGCATTGGAGGTGATCAAGCGGCTGTGGACGGAGAAAAAGGTCAGCTTCAACGGCAGGTTCAATCACTTCACCGACGTCACGCTCGAGCCGCAACCGGTGCAAAAGCCGCATCCGCCAATTTGGGTCGCGGGACGCCAGGATTCGGCGATCAAACGCGCGGTCAAGTTCGCCCAAGGTTGGCTGCCGTACATGTACACGCCCGAGCAGATGGCGGAGAGCGTCACCAAAATCAATCAACTTGGCCGCGACAGCGGACGCGACATGAGCGGCTTTCACCACGGCCTGTTCATCTTCACCACGGTTTATGCCGACCGCGAAAAAGCCCTGCAGGTCGCGGCGGAGCGCGTGGGCCGCAATTACGCGCAGGACTTCTCCCGAAAGGCCGGCCGTTATCTGCTGTACGGAACCCCCGCCGACTGCGTCAAGCGGCTGCGTGAGTACGTCGACGCCGGCGCGCGCACGGTGGTGTTCGCGGTGGCCTGCCCGCGCGAGGATTTGGATGGCAACCTGAAACTGATCACTCAGGAGATCATGCCTGCATTCCGATAGGCGCTGAAGCGAAAATGACCCTGGACCGTTGTTCGCGTCGCGGCCTCGACCCGCACCAACTTCGAAGCGGCGCCAGCATCCGCGCACCGTCTCCGCCGCTCTCCTGCCGTCAGCGCCCGCATTTTTACTTGCACGCGAATGTGCTAAGCGGAAAGTGCATCTGGGAGAGCACATGGCTGACTTCGATTTAAAAGACCAGGCCGCCATCGCGGGCGCGGGTAACTCGGCATACGGGCGCAGGCTCCATCGCAGCCCAATCGATCTGGGCGCCGAGGCGCTTGCCAATGCCCTGGACGACGCCGGGCTTGGACGCGACGACCTGGATGGCCTGATCGTGAGCTTCGGCTCGCCGCTGGGCGCCGACGTTGACACGCTGGCGACGCTGCTGGGGCTGAAACTGCGCTGCTACAACCAGACCTGGGCCCACGGCCGCTTCACCGCGAGCTGCATTCAGTGGGCTGCGATGATGGTTAGCGCGGGATTCGCCAATGCCGTCGCTTGCATGGGATCGTGGAGCCTGTCGCACATTCGACGCCCCAAGTTTGGCGGTTCCGGCGACCGCGAAGGCGCGCGCGAGGCGGGTGGCGGTCATGGCGAGGATCCGGTCTATGGGATGACCTCTCCCGGAGCCGGCGCGGCGCTGGTGGCGCGGCGCTACTTCGAGCGCTACAACGCCAACAGCCGCCAGCTCGCAACGATTCCGGTCACCTTCCGTAAGCACGCGTCGATGAATCCCCATGCGATCATGCGCGAGCCCATTACCGTCGATGACCATCAGGCGTCGCGCTTCGTCTGCGAACCGCTGCGCCTGCTCGACTATTGCCTGGTCAACGACGGCGCCGCCTGCGTGATCGTTACCACCGCCGGGCGCGCCCGCGACCTGCGCAAACCGCCGGTCTATATCACCGGGATGCAGCCGTTGCCGGGCGGCGGCGAGGAATTCATCTGGACGTATCCCGGCTTTGGCGTCGCCCAGCAATCAGTCTTCGACTACGACGCCGGCCTTCAGCCGGTCTATCGGATGGCGGGGATGACGCACAAGGATATCGACGCCCTGTTCACCTACGACGCGTTTTCGATTCTCCCCTGGATCGCGCTGGAGCGTTTTGGCTTTTGCAAACCGGGCGAGGCGCCGGACTTCACGCAGGACGGAAGAATCGCGCTAGGCGGCGAGTTGCCGATGAATACCAACGGCGGCCTGCTGTCGGAAGGACACATCCTGGGCTGGGGCCATCAGGTGGAGATCGTACGGCAGTTGCGCGGCGAATGCGGTCCGCGGCAAATCGCCGGGGCCGAAGTTATCCAATGGGCCAACTGCTACGGCGATTCAATGATCTACCGCAAGTAGGGAGCGACGGACGCTGCGATGGCTCAATACCTCAAACCGCTACCAACCATTACGCCGCTCAACCAGCCATACTGGGACGGGCTTAAGCATCGTGAATTGAAGATGCAGCGTTGCGACAGCTGCCAAAAAGTCTGGTATCCGGCCTCCCCGTTTTGCCCGCGATGCTGGTCGCGCAAGTTCACCTGGACCACGCTTGGCGGACACGGCCGCGTAAGTTCCTGGGTCGTGTTCCATCAGTCCTATTTCAAGGGGTTCGAAGGCGAGATTCCTTACAATGTGGCGGAAGTGGAACTGGATGAAGGGCCGCGGCTGATGACCAACCTGGTTGGCGTCGCCAACGACGCAATCAAAGCCGGGATGCCGGTTACGATCGTCTATGACGATGTCACCGAAGAGTTGACGCTCGCCAAGTTCAGGCCCATCACCTGAACCGCACCTGGAGGATTCGCCCTTGGCAAAGATTCTGGAGGGCATTCGCGTTTTTGACCTCACGGTGGCCGCGGTCGGTCCCTGGTCAACCCGGCTGCTGGGCGCGATGGGCGCCGACGTCATCCGCGTGGAAAGGCCCGGCGGCGACAATTTATCAACCGGAGTTCCGCCCCGGATCAACGGCACCTCGGTCCTGCATATTTCGGCCAACCACAACAAGCGCAATATCGAGCTCGACCTCAAGCAAGAATCCGACCGCGCCATCGCCCTCAAGATAATCGAGCGCAGCGACGTCTTCGTCCAGAACATGCGCACCGGCACGGTGGAGCGTCTGGGCCTGGGCTACGAGCAGGTCGCGAAGGTCAATCCGCGGATCATCTACGTGGCCGCATCCGCCTATGGCCGGACCGGACCGATGGCGCATTTCGGCGCGATCGATCCCGAAATCCAGGCGATGTGCGGATGGTGCAGTATCATGGGCGTTGAAGGTGGCCGCGGTGAGATGTTCCGCCATCTCGGGCATATCGATCTGACCACCGCGACCTACATCACCCAGGCGGTGCTGCAGGCGTTGCTGGCCCGCGAGCGCACCGGCAAGGGGCAGAGAATCGAAATAGAGATGTTGCGCGCCGCGATGGCGATTCAGACCACACGGCTGGCGCAATACTTTGCCACCGGCGTGCAGCCCCAACCGATGGGCAGTGCCAGCGCGACCGAAGTGCCACATCAGGCTTTCATTTGTCAGGACCAAAAATATATCGCGGTGGGCGTGGTGAAGGAGGAGCAGTGGCCCCCGTTGTGCCGCGCCCTGAAGCTTGAACAACTGACTTCCGACCCGCGCTTTTGCACCAATAGTGCCCGAGTTGAGCATCGGGCAGAGTTGGTTCCGATCCTGGCGCAACGTTTCAAGGCCAAACCGGCCGCCTGGTGGATAATCGCGCTATCGCGCGAAAAGGTGCCCCACGCTCCCTTTCTCAGCTTCGACGAGTTGCGGTTCCATCCGCAGGTGCGCGCCAACGGCTACCTGGTGGAAATGGATACTCCGCATTGGGGCAGGATTTGCGCTGACGGACTGCCGTGGAAGTTCGACGCGACTCCGGCGGGTCCGATTCGGCCCAGCGCGACGCACGGTGAGCATACCGCCGAAGTGTTCGCTGAACTGGGGATCGACCCCCGCGCAAAATGAGCAACGCGGGCAGCATGGCGGGTTTCCGCGTCCTGGACCTTACCGAGGGTCTATGCGGCCCGTTCTGCACGATGCATCTGGGTGACGCCGGCGCGGAGGTGCTCAAGATTGAGCCGCCCGGCGGTGACCGCGCGCGGCGTATCGGGCCGCTTATCGGCGATGAGAGCGCCGTGTTCCTGAGTCTCAACCGCAACAAGAAAAGTGTGGTGGTCGACTATCGGACCGCGCCGGGACGCGAAATCGTAAAGCGCCTGGCACGCACGGCCGACGTTGTAGTGGAGGACTTCGGCCCGGGCGCGGCTGCGACCATGGGGTTTGGCTACGGCGACCTCAAGGACAACGCGCGCCTGGTGTACTGCGCGATCAGTGCGTTCGGCGAAGACGGTCCGATGGCGGATTTGCCGGCGGCTGAGCTGACGATTCAGGCGATGGCCGAGTACACGGCCTCGCTGGGCAGTATCGGCGCGCCGCCGGTGCGGGTCGGCGCCGACATCGCCAGTCTCAACACCGCGATTTTCGCGGTCCAGGCGATTGTCGCCGCGTTGTTTCATCGCGAACGCACGGGCGCCGGACAGCGCGTCGCGGTCAGTCAGTTCGGATCGCTGCTGCATCTGCGCGGGATCATGTGGCACGCCCTCTCTAATCCCGACGAATGGTACGGTTTTCATCTGGACAGTTACACCTACCCACCCGAGTACGGGTACCAGACCAAGAATGGTCCGATGTATTTCATCCTGCGCCATGGGAGCAGCGAGGATTGGGATCGCTTTGTAATCGAACTGGGCATGGAAGCCTATCTGGACGATCCGCGTTTCGGAAACTATGGCCGCAGAGCGACCGGAATCGGACTGCACGCCGCGGCGGTAAGGCCCATCTGGGAGGAAGCCTTCAAGGATCGCACCCGCGAGGAACTCATCGAGTTGGTCCGCAGCATCGGCGGCGATGCGGTGCCGATCCTGGACTATCCGTCACTGGTTGCCGACCCGCAGGTGCAGGCGCTCGGCGCGATTACCGAGGTCGACCATCCAACCGCCGGAAGGTTCCGCACCGTGGCGCCGGCCGTGCGCTTTTCGCAAACCCCCACAGCGATTCTGACCCCGCCGCCAACGCTGGGCCAGCACACTGAGGAGGCGCTCCGAGCCGTGGGGCTGAGCGACTGGGAAATCCGCAGTCTCCGCGCTTCAGGAATCGTCGGCTAGTCCTGAAGCGCAAATAATCGAACCTGTTAAGAGCACAAACCCATTGGCGCAGAGGCCTCTTTTCTGTTCCCTCTCCTTATCCTAGGAGAGGGCGAGGGAGAGGTTACACGTTACGGTCCACGACACAGATTGCACCTACGGCCAATGACCTTGCGCGAAACAACTGCCTCGATTTATTTCCGCCTCAGGGCTGGTACCGGAGAAAAAGATTTGAGCTGTTCAGAGCGGAAGAAAAACAATCACAGGCTGGAAGCCTGTGCCACGGAAAAGCAGGACCCAGAGCCCGCTCTTCCAAATGGTTGACATGGCTTCGTGGCACAGGCTTCCAGCCTGTGGTTTCTCTCCCCCGGGGAGAAGATGAAGAATGAAGGCATCCTTCATGCAGGATGCGGAGCCACAAAACGCCAAACGCTGGGTTGAGCACGAAGTTTCTTTTTTTCCGCACCTTGCCAGCGATAGCTCTCCTACAAATCACCCTCGTCCGAACCGCCGCCGGTTTCGTCGTCACCGCCGAGATCGCCGCCGCGCTCGAGTTCCTCGACCGCCGCGTCGAATTCGGGACCCCCGAATTCATCGCCCATCTCTTTGCCCATCTTCTTCATCAGCCGGGCGACACTCTTGGGATCGCTCTCGTCCAGGTCGCCAAAATTGGAAGGATCGCCCAGCGCGTCGAGGCGCGCTTCTTCGCTGCGCGGCATCGCAAAGCGCGACATCAAGCGATGGAGCTTGCGCGCGCCGCAATGCCGGCATACCTCGTCAATCTTTTCGCTGACCCGCAGGGTCAGGATGCTGCTGCGTTTGCCGCACTTGCCGCATTCATATTCGTAGATCGGCATCGGGCTTCCTCCTCTGAAAGCTCGTCACCGACAAGCCTGACATTCCATTCGGATTTTCGCCAGCCTGCCATCAATTACAGGTTACGCTGCCCGCCATGCCCTGATAACAGGTCAAACCGGTCGGTGGCGGGGCCGGCGGCGGTGATGTCCCAAGGTTGTAGCAGCGATCGATCGCGCTGGACTTGGGGCCGCCAGTTTTCGCTCCCACGCGCGCCTGGATGCAGGCGCGCGCCGAGGGCTCGTCAGGATTGCTGGCGAGGCAGTCACTCAGTTGGTCCGGTCTGACACCTGAATCGAGCATGCATTGCTGAAAGTCGGGTCTGCGAATCAGCTCATCGAGGGTTGCCGGCTGCGGGTTCTCCGAGCAGGCGGAAATCAAAGCGGTCAACACCGCCGCTAGGGCGAGTCTGCAGATCGATCCGAAGTTCTTCCCGGAGTTCTTCGCCACGCACATCAGCAACAACATCCACTTCTCCCTGGAATGCAACCGTAACAGCGCGATGATAATCGGCGGCCCGCACAGTTTCCAGTTCCATCCTCGGCCTGGTCACTGACGATGCACGGTGTCGAAAGCGAGTATCATCGCACTGCTGCCAAAGTACTTTTTCGGCACCCGCTATGGAGCGAACGAGATGATGAGCTGATCGAGCGGCAGCGCTTTGATGGTCCGATCGGCTGGCGATGCCGGCTTTACCGCGAGCGGCGTCCCGTCAGCCTCCGCTTTATCGAAAGCTTTAGTACCATGCGAGATCCCGGTGATCTGAAAGGCGTTGATTTCATAGGGCAGGCCATTGGCGGCCAGCGACGACGGCCGGTCCATGAGCTGGAAGTGCAAATGGGGCGCGATGGTGTTGCCCGAATTGCCGACCCGTCCCAGTAGCTGGCCGGGCGTGACCGTTTCCCCCGCGTGGACTTTGACGCTCCCCGGCATCATATGCGCGTACACGGCGTAATTCCCGCCTCCAAGATCCAGTATGACGTGGTTGCCGTCGGCCTGTTCGATCGGCAGGTTCACCGGAAACTTACCAGGGGTCTGATTCGGCAGTCCGTCGACTGCGAAGACCACTTTGGCCTTGGCTACCGCCAGTATGTCGGCACCGTAGATCTTGTAACTGCTCACGTCGGTCCTCGGACCCGCGTAGATGCGGTTGCCGCTGTCGAGTTGCTCCCAATCGACGGCATAGCGTTGCGCAATCCAGACGCGGCCATTGATCGGCAGCGCTGCCCGGGTATGCCTGGAGGCATCACAGCATGAATCGGCTGAAATGTAGTTGTCCCCGCGCAGCGGCGCACCGATTACGGCTACCGCCCTCGCATTCACCGTCGTATCCGCGCCGGTCTCGACGAACTCCCGATCGTGTGCGGTGAGCGTAACGCGGTGGCTGAGATGCTTGGGAACGCTTTCACCCGGGGCGAGAATCAGATGGAGGAACAGAAGCGACTGGGAACCCGTAGCCATCGTGCCGATCGAGGTTCGTTCGCCGGCAGGTTGCAGGCGACCGGCGATTTTAATCTGATCCAGGGTCTGCAATACTTTGCCGTCGCCGAGAGTCTCGACCCGCTCGAGGGTAGCCTTGGCGCTGCTGAAGTTCGTCATCCACAACTCGTAAACCAGATGCGTATGGCCGTCGGACCCGGTAAACGGCACCGGAGCGTCCTGTACAGACATAAGCAGCGGAGTAAGAACCTGGGGCTGCGGGGTCTCAACGGCGCTCGAGCTCGAACTCCACGTGGCGACTGGCAATGCGAGCAGGAAAAGACTCGCCGCGGTTAAAAGGGCGCGTTTGAAGCCCAAGTGGTCCTCGTTGGCAGAGACAATCATTATTCCGTTATTCATCCGAATTAGCGTTCTCAGCGGTTGGTTGCCGATGCTCCCGAGGCCCAGGAACAGAGCGCCTTCCTCGTCGCTGGTCAGCGGATTGGAAAACCGCGAGACGTCCATGATCTGGTCGAGGTGATCGCGGATCGCTTCGGGTGTCATCTCATCGTCGGAGGCGGCGCGCCATCCGGGTCCCAGGGCAATCACCGTCCGCGCGACCGCGCCGCCGCCGACCGTCAGCACCTCATGATTGAGCCCGCATTCCTCCGAAGCCAGATAGACGACCAGCGGCGAGACCAACTCGGGCCGATTCGCGTGGGCTTTGCTCTCATCCACCACGGTATGGGGCGATTTCGCCATCCGGGTGTGCCCGTAAGGCGAAATGACGTTCGCTGTGATGCCAAAGGGAATGCCGGCGATCGCCACCACGTAAGCCAGCCCGAGTATTCCGGCCTTGGCCGAACCGTAGGCGGCCACGAACTGGTTGCCGCGCAGCCCGCCCACGGAAGTGGTGAAGATGAAGCGCCCGTAACGTTTCTTCTGCATGACTTCGAAAGCCGCCTGCGAGACAAAAAACGAGCCGCCCTGATGGACCGCGACGATCGCCGCAAGGTCCTGCGCGGTATGCTCCAGGAAGGGCTTTTTGCGGATGATTCCCGCGTTGTTGACCACGATATCGACGGTGCCGAACGCATCCAGCGCAGTCTTGATGATTTTGCGCGCGCTCTCCGGCGTCGTGACCGAGTCGTAGTTCGCGACCGCCTCGCCGCCGGCCTTTCCAATCTCCTCAACCACGGCGTCGGCGACTGACCGGTCGGCCCCGATCCCGTCCATCTCCGAACCCAGGTCGTTGACCACCACCTTGGCTCCCCGCGCCGCCATCATGAGGGCGTGCGATCGGCCCAGGCCGCGGCCGCCGCCGGTGACGATTGCCACCCGATTATCCAGCCGAATCCGATCCGTCGTCATTTCTGTTCCTTACCCTGTGGTCCCTTCATACAGTTTTGAGGTCGAACGATTCTTCCGATGGTTGCGCTGACTTCTAAATGTTCCAGGCTTTGACCAGGCGCCGGTAAACCAGCATCGAGGCGACGATTGCCGCCGCGGTGAGCACGATGATTGCGGCGGCGGCCAGAGTTAGCAGCACAATCCACGTATTTACCGCGCCGCGCGACTCGCGCATCAGTTCAGTCAGGTTGCGCGCGGCCTGACTCATGTCGACGGCGGCTTTCTGGTATTGGGTGATTTGGAACTGCAACGGTTGTGGACTGGTAAGTCCCACCGCCCGGGCGACCCGGTCGAATTCGTTGAGGGTAACATTGACGTCCGCGACCAACTCCACCGCGGTTGCCATCGTATGTTTCAGATCGCCCAGAAATTCACGCGAGGGTTGCTCCGAAGACTTGAGGTTGGCGAAAAATGCGGTCTCT
This sequence comes from uncultured Pseudomonadota bacterium, assembly GCA_963805995.1. Lineage (GTDB taxonomy): Bacteria > Desulfobacterota > Binatia > Binatales > Binataceae > JAJPJA01. The sequence continues at coordinate 221,182 of CAWDWL010000021.1, forward strand.
TCGGATTTGAACTGCCCGATGGTCTGGGTGATGGCTTGCCGCCGTTCCGCCGCTATCGCCGCCATCAACTGTTCGATTGCCGCGCGGCGCTCGACCGCTACTGCCGCCGGCATTGTTTCCAACAACTTTTGGCTGCGATCGGCGGCCTGGCTGAAGGCCACGATGCTGGCTATCAGTTCCCTGGTTTCAGGCTGAGCGGCGAAACGGTCCTGCGCAAGTTCAGCCTCCATCCGAATCAGGGTGGGAGCCGCTTGCATAAACAGGAGCATCCGCTCGGCCAGCAGTCTGAACTCGTCCAGGGACCGGGTAGCTTCGCTGACTTCGGGAAGGAGTTGTGAGACGTTTTCCACCGGCGCCACCGCCTCGCTACCGAACTCCTGGGCAAACGTGCTGATCCGCACCTCGCCCACATAAACCTGCTTGGGATGCTCGGCGCGCCAGCGCGCGATTAGAGTGGAAAGCGTGGCCCGTTGCTCAACGGATAGGACCTGATCCGCAATCGACCAGATTTCGGTCTGGCCGGTTTTGGTGGTTTCAAGCAACAACGCGCTGCCGGGACCGTATACCGTCACCCAATATTCTTTGACTACAGTATGGAGCAAGGTCGCGAACACCACCATGTCGAGCAGATTCGCCGCCGGCTTGGGCCCGGTTGCGATATCGATCAAGGCGTTGCCGTAAGCGACTTTGGCCTGCTGCACGGTTACGCGTTCGTCCGGAGTTTTGGCCTGGAGTTGAATCGAATCAAGCGCCTGCGACAGCATCCCGATATAGGACTGCGCGAAACGCACCACGTCCTCCCGAATCTGACCTTGGGTGGCGTGATTAGTGACCCCGGCCGCCGGCGCGGAGCCCAACGACGCGATTACCGCAAGCGACTGATCGCCCTGGTGCTGGACGCGTGCGCAGCCGGTGAGGGCGGCGAGCAGGAAGACATGCCCTGCGATAACCAGGGTGCTCCGCATTCCCAGCCGCGTCCGGGTCAGAAGATCCAACATTCCATTCCCTGTTTCGCGCCGAGCTCGATTGGTCGGGAATTCAGACGCTTCCCGCGGCTAGTCCGAAGCTGCACCCATTGACGCATCGCCTATCACGATCGCCATCCGAAAACCTCCGTTTGGATGATGTCCGCGTCCGGCCGATGATAACTGTCTTGGGCCAGATGCTCCATAGCTGGGTATTCCACGTTCATTTTGAGCCTTAACTGGCAATCGCCATAGCACCAAGCTGTCCGCAAACGCAAAGGCCATGCGCGCGCTTGGATTGCGGCGCGTGACCAGACGGCGATGTGGCTGCGAGCTTCTTCTGGCCACAGCAATTCTGCGCAAGTATTCGCTAATTGAAGCGTCTGCTCTTTTATGACTGTTCTTAGCCTCAACCGCCTTCCTTGACATGAAGCACGGTAACGAAATAGCGTGCCCGTGTGCCGCGCTGGCGTCATAAGTCGCATGAGCGGGAATGCTCAGGCTCCGCGATTCAACGCGTCACCAACGTTCGATTCCAGGAGATCCGATGCCTCGGAAGTCTTTTTGTTGCGCGAGTATGCTTGCGCTGGTGATATTGGCCGCCGTGATCATACCTGCCTGGGCTGATGACGGGGTGGTGCTGATTAACCAGAGCAAGGTCATCGCAGCCGGAGGGTTTCCCTACAAAATCACCACTGCGGGCAGCTACCGGTTGGCCGGGAACCTGACGGTAAGTTCAGGCAACGCTATTAATGTTGTTGCTGCGCCGGTCTCAATCGACCTTAACGGCTTCAGCATTAGCGGGCCGGCCGCTTCAGGCATGGGGATCGATGCGATTGCAGGGTCGGCGGCTCTCACCGTGTCGAACGGAACCATCCAGGGTTTCGTTTTAGGAATCAACATCAACACTTCAGCGGGCCCGGTAACGGTACATGATTTGACCATCGTAAACGCCCAGGGGGCCGCATTCGCCTCAACGGCGCCGGCGCGCATAACGAATGTTTCGGTATCCGGGACCCCACAAGGGGTGATTTGCGACAGCGATTGTGTGCTGCAGGGATCGTTGCTCAGCGTCAGCGAACTCGGGGTGCTCTCCGAAGGTGCGATGGTCGCGGCGGATAATGTGGTGCAGACGGGCAGTTTGGGCTTCGCGATCAACGGCGGCACGGCCGCGCTTCTGGACAATAGCGTGGCTTCCACTTCAGGTGGCATAGTCACAGGAATAACGGTGGAGGTGCCGGTTGGAACGACGGTGGTGACCGCCGCGAGCCGCAACGTCTTCAACCTTCCGGGCGGAACCTGCCTGAGCGGGCCCATCACCTCGCTGGGCGATAACGTGTGCAATGGCACCAAGCAATGAGAGTTTCACCATCGCGCGACTACAGCGGCGCTCATGCAATGGAAACTGAGTCAAAAATAGCCAGGCGGGTTCGACCAACCGTGGCGGCTTGCCGAATCAACCCGCCGTCGATCCGAGGCAGGGCGGTACTCGTACTGGTCGCGCTGCTCGTCGCCTGGATAGCGCCGGCCGGCGCGGTGGACGGCGTTTTGGAGATCAATCAGACCATAGTGGGCGCGGCTGGCGGCTTCCCTTACACGATTTCGGCACCGGGCAGCTACCGCCTGACCGGCAATCTCGTCGTCACTGCAGCGGATACCAACGCCATTAATGTTACCGGTTCACCGGTAACCATCGATCTAAATGGGTTTTCGATCAGCGGTACGGGCGGCAGCGTTTCCAGCGGAATCCGGGACAACGTCGGCCAATTGACCGTTAGAAACGGAACTATCCAGAACTTCGGCGAGGGCATCAACTCGATCGGGCCGGACGTGATTCTGGATCTCACGACCAATAACACCCTCCAGGGAATCTTCGTGTCCAACGCAGCTGGTACGCCACTATACGGCATTGTCGACCACATTCGGTGTGGGATGCGGCGGCATCGGCACCTGCGTGGTGGCCGATTCGGTGGTCAACGCTTCCAGCACCGGCATTAATATCTTCGACTCCACGGGTTCCGTTACCAACTGCGTGGTGACCTCGGCCGGTATTGGAATTGCCATTCTGCAGGGAAACGGCTCCGTCATTGGAAACACCATCAATATGACCGCAGGCTCGTCCGCCTCCACCGCAGTAAGTATCAGCACTCTCGCGGGGCCTTCAGGCTACGGTGCCAATACAGCCAATGTGCCGTCCGGGGCAACTTGCTTTGCGGGCGGCACCTCGATGGGCAACAACGTCTGCAACGGCACTGTGCAGTGAACGCCGGGCGTGGATTTTACCGATGAGCAATCGCGACCGCCAGCGGAGGCGGATCCGCGCCATTGTTGCACAGATCTTTTGGATTGCTGCAGCTATGCTCGGCGCGACGGCGGCGACGGCCGCCGTGACCCCGCTTGCTACTTTGTCGTTTTCGCCCGATATTCCGGTCACGCTAGGCACCGTGTACGTCGATCCGTCCATACTGGCTCTGTACACCTTCAGCACTGGTTCGCTAAGCCTGACGAAACCCAGCCTTCCCGCCGGAGCGCACGTCACCGGTTACGCGCCCTGGCTGACGGGGCAGGCACTGTTGACCCTGAACCTCGCCGCCAGTCTGCCTTCCGATAGCAAAGGAGGTGCGGTAGCAGTTACGCCTCGCGACGTGGTGATTTTCAACACCGGAACGGGATTTTTCGCTCCCCCGGTGTTCAAGGGTCTGAGCTCGGGAATCCCGGCGGGAGCCGATATCGACGCCTTTACGGTCGACGCGGCCACCAAAAATTTTATCTTTTCCTTTGACACCACCATTAGTTTGCCCAAGGGTCCTGGGGTCGCGTTGATCGCGCGGCCGGCTGATTTGGTCGAATACAATGGTACTACCTACACTCAATTGTTTAGCGGCTCCGCATCCGGAGTTCCCGCCGGACTGAATCTCGATGCGGCCTCGATGCTGCCCAACGGCCATTTCCTGCTCGGCTTTAGCGCCTCGGGCACGATCGCGTCAATCAATTTCGGCGCCAACGACGTGCTCGAATACGATCCAGTGCATGCGGTTTGGTCATTGGCGTACAAAGGCTCCACTCACGGATGGCCCGATGGCAGCGATATCCAGGCCCTGTCGGCACAGATAGGCCCATCCGTCACGCCTACCCCGACCCGGACTGCGACGCATACGCCGGTGCCGACGCATACCCCGACGCGTACGCGAGCCACCCGACCGACGCCGACGCTGACTGCGACCGTACACCGACGGCACGCCGACCGGACTGCGACGCATACCCCGACCCGTACGCCGACGGACCTCGACTGCGCACGCCGACGCGGATTGCGACGCATACACCGACAGGCACGCCGACGCGGACTGCGACGCATACACCGGACCGTACGCCAACGCGGACTGCGACGCATACCCCGACGCGCACGCCCACGCGTACTCCGACTCCTACGCCGACCCATACGCCGAGGGCCACGCCCACCCCCAGCGTCGGCATCGACTCGGTGGTCGTGCCGGTGCGCGTCGGAAGCAATCTCACCATCAACGGAGACGGCTTCACCAAGGGCTCGGAGGTGAACTTTTTTGTAGCTACAGCCAAGGGTGCGGTTAATTTTGGGCCGCTGAAGTTCTCGAGCTTCACGCCCGATCAGCTAATCGTGCCGCTCGCGGCGACGATCCCGCAGGGAGCGGGTTTCGTCAGCCTTCAAGTGGTCAATACGGACGAAGGTTTTGTCACCTCCAATGCGTTTGGCGCGTTGCTGGAGGGTTCCGCCGCGGCGGGACTACCGAGCATTACCGGAATCGACAATGTGGCAATTGCCGCCGATAGCGCCGATCCGGACATCGCGCTGGCCAACGTCAACACGGTCATACCGCTGGGGGTGCCGTTTCCAATCAACGGCAGCGGCTTCGACGTGGTGCACGGCGTGGCGGTGGACCTGTTCTGCGCGTGTACCGGCGGCAAGTCAGGTCCATATTTCCTCAAGCCGGGTGACCCCGGTCTGAGCGCGACAAAGTTGACCCTGACGCTACCGGTAGGTGGGCTCAACCCGCCGGTAATCGGGCCCGGCTCGCTGCGCGTGAGCAATCGTGGCAGCGACGGATCGTATAGCAAGCAAAGCGCCTCGGTATCAGCGCCGGTGGGCGCCCGGATCATGCTGAGCACGGTGACGCAGAACGCCGGCACCATCACCGTCACCGGCGCCGGATTCTCGCCTGCCACCGTAATCAACTTCTTCAACGCACAGGGAGGCGGGGTGGTCAACCTGGGCGGACTCAAGCCCGACGGCACGCCGAGGATTGCGCTGGCCTTGGTCGATTCGACCAGGTTCAGCTTTGCCGTCCCGGCCAGCGCGGTCCCCGGCCCCGCATACGTGCAGGCGATCAATCCGCCCTTCGTGCCGTTCAGCAGCACCGGCAACGCCGCCGCCGGCGCCTTCACGCTAAAATAAGTCAAGCTTCCACGGTTGCGGGACTACACCGTAAACCTGGCCGGCTGCGGAAAAAGGATTTCCGCCGCCTGCTCCCTTACTTTGTCTCTCCCGGAGGGAGAGAAGATGTGCTGGTGTTCCTGAGAAGTGAGATTTTAAGTAATCGGAGCGTCAGTGGATCGCGTATAACGAGCCGTCATTCGAACCCACGTAGATGCTGCCTTCGCTGCCGATTGCCGGCGAGGAGAAAATCGGACCGGCGGTGGCGAATTTCCAGATCTGTTTGCCCGCAGCATTTACCGCGTACAGGTTGTTGTCTTCCGAGCCCACATAGATCGCGCCGTCGCCACCGATTGCCGGAGAGGAATAGATCGGCGCGCCGGTGGCAAATTTCCATTTCAGCTTTCCTGCCGGCGTGATTGCATACAACGACTTGTCATTTGCCCCGACGTAAACAGTGCCGTCGGCGCCGATCGCGGCCGAGGAGTAAATCGCGCTGCCGATCTTGTATAGCCACTTCTGACTGCCATTGGGATTGACCGCGTACAGATTGCCATCATGGGAGCCCGCGTAGATCGTGCCATCGCCGGCGATCGCGGGGGCCGACGAGATTACCCCATGCGTCACGAACATCCATTTGCCGCTGGAATCGGGATTGACCGCATAAAGAATCCCATTGTCGGCGCCGAAGTAGATAGTCCCGTCGCCGCTCACGGCGGGCGAGGAGTCGACGTTGGCGACCACGCTGTAATGCCACAACTCGGTGCCGCTGGCGGCGTTGACCGCATATAGATCGCCGTCTTCCGAGCCAACATAAATGACCAGTTGGAGTTGGTTATCGGAATTCTGGTATGCAGCTCTTACCGGCGAAGAAATAATCGCGCCGCCGGTCGGGAAGAGCCACTTTTGAGTGCCGCTTTCATCGACCGCGTAGAGATTCCCATCGTCCGAACCGAAATAGATCGTACCGTCCGACGCCACCGCCGGCGACGAATCGACCCCGGCCCCGGTCGCGAAGCGCCATTCGAACGCTCCCGCGATCGTCACCGCGTAAAGCCCGCCGTCGCGCGAGCCGATATAAACGTCGTCGGGAAAGTCCAGCGCCGGCGATGAAATGAAGGGCGCCGCACCGCCGGTTACGGAAGCCGGCGTATATTTCCATCGTTTGACGCCCTTGTCCTGGCTAGTATCGACGCTGCTGAGACCGCTGCGCAAATTGTCATGGCGAAACAGCGTCCACGGCCCGGTGCATCCGGCCACCGTCAGGGCCAACACCGTTACCAGCGCAAAGCGGCCAAAATTCACCCGCCGCTGAACCCGTCCGGCGTAAATCTTCATTCTCTTCCCCCGGCTATAGCGCCGCAATTTGACGCATCACTACAGCACTCCCATTCAGATTTCTGCATGCGTTGACCTGCTAACGCAAGAAAATGGTTTCGTTGGCAATAATTGGCACGGTCGCCTTGCGACGTTACGGATGGTCAATTGGCAGGCTCGATTGCGCTTGGCATACTGGAGCGTCATGAGAATTACCAACGGAGCAGGCGCTGATCGGTTCGCTCGTCCGTAAGCGGGCGGCCGGGGTGCGATACGCGCGATGAGGGAACTGCGCTCGATGTGGGGCAACACCCGGATGGTGGTGCTGAGCGCGATCTCCGCCTCCCTCTATGCGGCCGTGCTGTTGCCGTTCAAAGTCGTACCGCTGATTCCGGGGGTTACGGAGTTGCGTCCGGCCAACGCGATTCCGGTGGTGTGCTCCTTCATGTTCGGGCCGGCGGCGGCGTGGGGCGCGGCGATCGGCAACCTGATTGGCGATTTCTTCGGCGGCGTGGGACCGGCGGATATCTTTGGATTCTTCGCCAACGTGATGTACGGCTACGTGCCGTACAAGGTCTGGCAGGTGATGGCGAAGAACCAGGCGCCGGGAATCCGTTCGCCGCGCACCGCGCTGACCTATGTCGTGGCCTGCCTGGTGGCCAGCACCTTTTGCGCCGATATCGTCGGCTGGGGCGAGAACCTCATCGCGCTGCGTCCGTTCGTCATGCTGGGCAATGTGATCGTGTTCAACAACATGCTCGCGGCCTTGCTGATCTCACCTTTTCTGCTCGCGGCGATTTATCCGCGCGTGAAGGCCGGCCATCTGCTCTATGAGGACGTGATGCCCGAGAATCGCCAATCCTCAGGGATTACCGGGGCGGTGGGATTAGTCCTGCTGATCGTCGGCGTGTTCGGCGCCTGGCTGACCGGCAATCTGATCTCGACCGGCTATTGGACGCCTCACGCGCTGCCGGCCTCGATGACGCAGCCGCCTTACGATCGCTCAATCGGAATCGTGGTCACGCCATTACTGATGCTGGCCACGCTGGGATTGGGACTGATGTGAAAACCGCGCTGGATACGGGCGACGGTCCGGAGACCGCCGGCACGGCGCCGGAGTCCGCCCCCGCGGTGGCGCTGGAGGAGGTGGCCTTCACGTATCGATCCGCGGATCGCCCGGCATTAGCGGGCATTGCGTTTGCGCAGCGCGCCGGCGAGATGGTCGGTATCATGGGCGCCTCGGGGGCCGGCAAATCGACCCTGGTCAAGTGCCTCAACGCGATAATCCCCGGCTTCGAACACGGCGATTTCCAAGGCGCGGTGCGGATCCACGGACGCGGTATCGACGGCTCGCGGGTATGCGACATGGCGCCCATCGTCGGGATGGTCTTTCAGGATTTCGAGGCCCAACTCTTCTCCACCAACGTGGCGCATGAGGTGGCCTTTGCGATGGAGCAGGTCGGTATGGCGCCCGAACAGATCAGGGCGCGTCTGGGTCCGGCGCTCGCCGCGGTGGGCCTGGCGGGCTTTGAGGATCGCGATCCGACGTCGCTGTCGGGCGGCGAAAAGCAGCGGCTGGCAATCGCCTCGGTGCTGGCCGTGCAACCCTCCATTATCGTGCTTGACGAACCGACCACCGACCTCGATCCGGAGGGCAGGGGCGAGGTGTTCGAGTTGGTGCGCCGGCTGCGCGACCAGGGCCTGAGCCTGCTGGTGATCGAGCACGAGACCGAAGAACTGCTCGAATGCGACCGGATCGTGGCCCTGCGCGACGCCCGGGTGATTGCCGACGGACCACCGCATCAGGTGCTGCGCGACCTCGGGATGCTGCGCGAATGCGGAATTCGCCCCCCCGCCCTCAACCACGTGCTGGCGGAGTTGGGGATCCCTTCGCATGCCCGCAATATCGACGAAGCCGAGGCGCTCATCCGCCGGTCGATCCAGCTACCGTCTGACCTTGTTTTGCATTGCGCCGAGGCCCCGGCGCCGGAGCTACCCTCCGCGGGCACTTCGCCACTGGTCGAAGCCCGGGACCTGACTCACGAATACGGCGGCGGCGCCGTGCGTGCCCTGGACGGCGTCGATCTGACGATCGATGCCGGCGATTTTGTCGCGATTATCGGCCAGAACGGATCGGGCAAGACCACTTTGGCCAAGCACATCGTCGGCCTGCTCAAGCCCGATCGGGGCAGCGTGATGCTGGCCGGCCGCGAACGCGGGACTTTGGGCCCGGCCGACGCCGCGGCGCTGGTCGGCTACGTGTTCCAGAATCCCGACCATCAGATCTTCGCCGCCACCGTTGCCGATGAAGTGGCGTTTGGTCCGCGCAACTTCGGCTTGCCCGCCGACGAAATTGAACGGCGCTGCGAGCGCGTGCTCAAGGCGGTCGGGCTGGAGGGGATGCGCGACAAGGACCCGTTCCTGCTCGGACGCGGCGAGCGCCAGCGCCTGGCGGTCGCCAGTATTCTGGTGCTGGAGCCGCGCGTGCTGATCCTGGATGAGCCGACCACCGGGCTGGACTATCCGCAGCAGCGCCGGATGATGGGGCTCATCAGCGAACTCAACCGAGGCGGCACTGCTATCGTGATTATCACTCACACGCCGTGGCTGGTGGCCGAGTACGCCCGCCGCGCGGTGCTGATGCGCAAGGGGCGCAAGCTGTTCGATGGTCCGGTGCGCGACTTGTTTGCGCGCGAAGAGTTGCTTAAGAGCGCCTGCTTCAAGGTGCCCGACGTGACCGGTCTGTCGCGCCGCTTCGGAATCGTCGCGCTGACCGCCGCTGAACTGGTGGCGGCGCTCCAGGGATCACGCTGATGCCCATCTACCTGTATCTGGACCGCCGCACGTTCATACATCGGCTGCATCCCACCGTGAAGATACTGGCGATTATCGGCATCTTCTGGTCGGTTTACTGGGTCGATAACCCGCTGTCGCTGCTGCCGCTGGGAGTGGTCTTGCTGATCGCGGCCCAGGTCACGCGCGCCTGGCCCAATTTCTATAGCCTGCGATGGCTCTTCATTCTGGTGATCTTCGGCACTACCGTGACCTGGATTCTGTTCTATCGCCAGGGCCGCCCGCTGGCGCATCTGGGACCGCTGTTCATCAGCAAGGCTTCGCTGGAGTTCGGTTTCGGACGCGGAATCAAGCTGGCGGAACTGCTCGCGACCTCGGTGCTATTCCTGTCCACGACCAAGGTCGAGGAGTTCGCTTTTGGATTGGCGGAGATGGGCGTTCCCTACCGCGTTGGCTTCGCGATTACCCTGGCCTTTCGGTTGGTGCCGCTGTTTATCGATTCAGCGTTGACGGTGGTGCAGGCGCAATCGTTGCGCGGTTACGATTTCAACAGCGGCGGACTGATCACCCGGGTCCGGCGCTACGTGCCGGTCACCGTGCCGGTGTTCATGGGCGCGTTGCGCAAGGCCAACAACATGGCGATGGCGCTGGAGGCGCGCGGCTTTGGTTACAGCGAGCGACCCACCAGCTACGTCCATTATGAGATGCGGCCAATGGATTTCGCGGTCCTGATTGGAGTCGGCCTGCTGGGGATCGGCTACTTCCTGATCTATTATTCGGGTTATGGCGCGATCGCGCGGCGCTGACCAGCTATGGACTCGGGCGGGATTACGTTTTACAAGCATCCAGGATGTTGTTTGCAATAATAGGACACGATGGCCCCGACGGACCTCGCCTGCGGCCCCAGGTGCGCCAGGCCCATCTGGACAATCTGGGCCGGCTGGTGCAGCAGGGCAGGGTGGTGTTGGCGGGGCCATTTACCGACGGCAGCGGCAGCCTGATCGTCGTCGATATGGATAGCGAAGCCCAGGCGCTCGCCTTCGCCCAGAGCGATCCCTACGTTACGCAGGGAGTGTTCGAGCGAATCGAGGTCAAGCCATTTCGCAAGGTCTTTCCCGAGTAGCCGGGAACGGGACGAGAAGATGAGCGGACCATTTGCGAGTCTGAAAGTTGTCGAAGTGGGCGAGATGGTGTCGGCGCCTTACGCGGGCAAATTGCTCGCCGACCTGGGCGCTGACGTGGTCAAAGTCGAAGCTCCCGGAGTTGGCGACCGGGCGCGCCGGCGCGGACCGTTTCCCAAAAACAAGCCTAATCCCGAAAAGAGCGGGTTGTTCCTTTACCTGAACACCAACAAGCTGGGCGTCACGCTCGACCTCTTCCAGCCCCAGGGGATGGAACTGCTGGAGCGGCTGGTGGCCGATGCCGACGTGCTGGTCCATAACGTCGCGCCCGCGGACATGGACCGCGCCGGGTTCAGCTTCGAGCGGTTTCGCCAGCGCAATCCCAGGCTGGTGATGACTTCGATTACGCCTTATGGGCTGACGGGTCCCTACCGCGACCGTCCGGCTGAGGATCTGACGGTGTGGTCGGAGGGCGGGTTGACCTACCTCAACGGAGCCGGTCCCGATACGCGGGAAGTGCCGCCATTGAAGGCGTACGGCCAGCAGGCCGGCTATCAGGGCGGAATCCACGGCGCTGTCGCCACCACTGGGGCGCTGATCGCCCAGTTGCGCGACAACGAGGGGCAGCACATCGACATCTCCGTGCATGAGGTCTGCGCCTCGATGCTCGAGCTGACCTACGTGTACTGGCCCTATGCCGGACGCATCGCGTCGCGCCTGGGGTCCAAGCCGGTCCAGCCGCTGGAAGCCTTGGAATGCAAGGATGGCCTGATTTTTCTGTGCTGCGTCGAGGACCATCAATGGGAAGCCTTCGTGGAGCTGATGGGCCATCCGGAATGGACTGACGAGCCGCTGTTCAAGGGGCGCGGCAAACGCACCGCCAATTGGGACGCGGCGCGGCTGTTCGTCCAGGAATGGCTGCAGGATCAGACCGTGGAGGATCTCTATCACAAGGCGCAGGCCCGGCGGATTCCGTTCGCGCCGGTATCGACGATGGGCGACCTGGTGAACTCCGAACATCTCAAGGCCCGCGGTTTCTTTGTCGAGATCGCTCATCCGGTGGCCGGGACGTTCAAATATCCGGGGCCACTGTTCCAGATGAGCCGCACGCCGTGGGAACTGCGCCGGCCGGCGCCAACGCTTGGCCAGCACAATCGCGAAGTCTTTGTCGATCGCCTCAAGCTGTCGGATGCGCAGTTGGCGCAACTTCAAGAAAAAGGGGTTATTTGAAATGGCTGCACCTCCCCTGGCGGGAATCCGTGTCGCGGACTTTACCTGGGTGTGGGCTGGCCCCTACTGCACGCTCCAGCTCGGATACCTGGGTGCGGAAGTAATCCGGGTCGAAACCCGCGGCCGCCTGTGCGTGACGCGTCACATGACGCCGATGGCCGACGGCAAACCGGGCCCCAACCGCTCCGGATACTTCAACCAGTATAATCAGGGCAAAAAATCGGTTTCGATCAATCTCCGCTCCGCCGAAGGCCGCGCCGTGGCCAAACGCCTGGCCCTGGCCAGCGACGTCGTGACCAACAACTTTGCCGCCGGGGTCATGGATCGGCTCGGTCTGGGTTACGAGGAACTGCGCAAGGGCAAACCGGATATCATCATGATCACGATGTCCGGCTTCGGCGAGACCGGCCCGCTGCGCGACTACGTCGCCTATGGGCCGTCCCAAGTGCCGCTGTCAGGTCTGTCCGCGCTGACCGGTTACAAGGGCGGACCGCCGCTGCATGTCGGTTTCAGCTACGGCGATCCCAACGGTGGAATCCACGGGGCATTCGCCGTGCTCGCCGCCCTTTACCATCGCGCCCGCACCGGCGAGGGGCAATATATCGATTTGAGCCAATGGGAAGCGTCGGTCGCGATGGTGACCGAGGGGATCCTCGATTATCGAAATGAACGGCCGGGAGCCCGAGCGCATCGGCAATCGCGACTCCTGGATGTCGCCGCATGGGGTTTTCCGGTGCAAGGACCGGCCCGAAAAGGTCGCCGGGCGGGACTTCGATATGTGGGTGTCCATCGCCGCCGCCGACGACGCCCAATGGCAGCGTTTGGCGGCCGCGATCGGTCGTCCCGAGCTCGGCGCCGACCCGCGCTTTGGGACGCTGAAAGCGCGCCAGCAAAATGAGGACGAGCTGGAGTCGATCATCACCGCGTGGACCTCGCAGCGCTATGCGCGCGAGGCCGAGCAAGCACTCATAGATGCCGGAGTTCCGGCGGCGATCCTGTCCACGAACAAGGATATCTTCGAGGATCCGCAGCTCAATCAGCGCGATTTCTTCGTCGAATTGGAACATCCGGAGGTGGGCGTGCGCAAGCATACCGGACCGCCGTGGCATATGAGCCGCACCCCGTCGATCGTCAAAAGACCCGCCCCGCTGCTGGGCCAGGACACCGACGACGTGATGGTCAACGTGCTCGGGTACAGCAACGAAGAATTGGCGAAACTGCACGAAAGCCGGGCGCTGCATTGACCGGTGGATTGTTGAAAAGGATCGCATCCTCTACCCCCTCTTATCTTTCCCGGAGGGAGAGAAGATTAAGGCAGGAAGCCAGTTCTTATGCGCGACGTAGAGAGTGGCGCATCGTTCCAACTGCATCAGTTTTTACCATCTAACATTCTGCCAACGCTTTCGTGCGGACCGCGATGGTCCTAGAATTGGAATTGTGAGCCTTACACAAGAAATCTTCAGCGCCCGCCGCCGCCGCTTCCTGGAAGCGATTGCGGGGGGTGTGGCGGTCATTCCCAGCGCCCCGATCTCGGTGCGCTCCAACGACGTGGAGTACGTCTACCGTCAGGACAATGATTTTTATTACCTGACCGGTTTCGCCGAACCGGAATCGGTGGCGGTCTATGCGCCCGGCAACAAGGACGGCGAGTTTATCCTGTTCGTGCGCCCGCGTGACCGCGAGCGCGAAACCTGGACCGGCAAGCGGGCCGGAGTCGAGGGTGCGGTTAGCGAATTCGGCGCCGACCGCGCTTACAAAATCGAAGAACTCGATCGCGTCCTGCCCGAAATCCTCTCCCGCGTCGAAAGTATCTACTATCCGCTGGGCAACAACGAGCCGATGAACCAGCGGATGGTTGGATGGCTGCGGCAATGCCAGGCGATGCGGCCACGCAGCGGCGCCGGCGCCAATTCGCTGCTCGATCCGCGCGAGACGCTGCACGAGATGCGGCTGTTCAAGCAGCCCGATGAGCTGGAGCTGATGCGCCGCGCCATCGCCATTTCCAACCTGGCTCATCGCCGCGCGATGCGCGAAGCGCGCGGTGGCAAGGGCGAGTGGACGGTGGAGGCCGCGATCGACTACGCCTTTCGTTCCGAGGGCGCCGCCGGGCCGTCCTATCCGTCAATCGTTGCCAGCGGCGCCAACGCCACCATCCTGCATTACATCAACAACGATCGCGAGATGCGCCAGGGCGACTTGCTGCTGATCGACGCCGGATGCGAGTATCAGTTCTATGCTTCCGACATTACCCGCACCTTTCCGGTTGGCGCGCGCTTCAACCCGGTGCAGCGCGACCTCTACCAGTTGGTGCTGGACGCGCAGCAGGCGGGGATTGAGATCGTCAAGCCCGGGATCAACATCGACGAGGTACACGACGCGTCGCTCAAAGTGCTGGTCGAGGGGATGCGATCGCTGAAGATGCTCAAAGGCAGCACCGAGGAGATCCTCGCCAACGGATCGTATCGCCGCTTTTATATGCATCGCACCAGCCATTGGCTGGGCATGGACGTGCATGACGTCGGACATTACCGCAAGAACGGCAAGCCGCGCCTGCTCGAACCGGGCATGGTGCTCACTTGCGAGCCCGGGATTTATATCTCGCCCGACGACGAAGAGGCGCCGGCGGAAATGCGCGGGATCGGAATCCGCATCGAGGATGACATCCTGGTTACCGCCGGTGGTTACGAGGTGATGTCGATCGCGGTACCCAAACAGATCGCCGAGGTCGAAGCCCTGACCACCGCCTGAAACATTCGGGTTCTGCCCCTCTCCCACGTTCCACAAGGAGAGGCGACCGATCGGTGGAACTCAGGGTTTGCGAGGATGGGTCACATTGTAGTCATGAATCGCTTTGCGCACCGCGTTGACCGTGTTTTGCGCCAATGTTTCCTTGCGTTGCGCTACCCAATTCATCGTGCGCTGAACCGGGCCGAGTAAGTTCTGAAGTCGGGGCATCACGTAACGCGCGAGCATGTCATAGGTTCGCAGGGTCTGTTCGCGGGTCGTCCAACAATGACCAAACGCCAGGATGGTGCCGAACCCGCCGGAGAGTTGCTGCAACTTGAGCAGCCTTTCAACGGCATCGTCGGGCGTGCCGATAACCGCGCCGGAACTGTCCATTGAAGCAGCGGCCTCAGCTCCGTCGCTGAAGGGTTGCACGTCGGGCCGACCCAGCAACTCGACGTAGTAGTTGTTATGCCAGTTCTTGAGCCCCTCGCCGGCCTCGCGGTAGGCCTGCTCCTTGGAATCCGCCAGGTGAAAAGGAACGGTTATCCGCCAATTGGCCCGATCGATATGCTGGCCGTGCTCGGCGGCGACCGTTTGGCCGATCTGCCATTGAGTGGGCAGGGCTCTCAGTCCCTGTTCCGAGTATGAACCGATCGAAAGCACTTCAGTTCCGAATTTCCCGGCCGTCTGCATCCCGGCCGGCGAGATCTGCGACGCCACCGCCACCGGCAGGTGCTGCTGCAGGGGCCGGAGCTGCAGGGCCGCCTCCCGCAAGGTGAACCAGTCGGATGTGTGGGTGACCGGTTCGTCCTCGTTCAGCAGGCGCAGGATCACGCCGAGCCCTTCCTCCATCCGCGCACGCTGCGTCGTGGATTCGATTCCCAGCATATAGGCGTCGGAGGGCAGGGCGCCCGGCCCCACCCCGAGCATCGCGCGGCCACGGCTTAGATGGTCGAGCAGCGCGATGCGCTGGGCGACATTGAAAGGATGATGGTAAGGGATCGAAACCACGCCGGTACCCAGGCGAATCCGCTTGGTCCGCTGCGCGGCGGCGGCCAGAAACATCTCGGGCGACCCGACCAGTTCCCAGCCGACTGAATGGTGCTCGCCGACCCATAGCTCGTCGAAACCCAATTCGTCCAGATATTCCGCCAGTTTGAGGTCATCTTCGAGCTGGAGGGTGGGATGCTCCGAGGGGTGGTGGAAGGGGGGCAAGAAAGCGCCGAAACCAAGCCTGTGGGCCATAGCGCGAACTCCTTATCGAAGGCCAAGTATTGTCGGGCGCCGCGGCTCAAACAAGCTTAAGATTTTTTTGCCGCGGGCCATTTTTGATTCATCACTTCAGTCGGGGATCCGGGCACAGCGGTCAAAGCGCCTTCTGATCGGGCCGCCGAGGACCAACGTAACCCGGGTTGGTCCTGACCTCCGGCAGAATCGTCAGGTCTCTCCCGTTTGGGCAACCGCAGAGCCGGGAATTTTACTTCAGAATAGCTACTTAGTAGCGAGTCTAACCGACCGAGCAAGTAAATCCACCTTTTATGCTGTGTTGAGAGAGCGAACCTTCTGGCCTTTTCCTGTCTAACCGCTAATATCCGCTCAGCAACAATTGAGGAGCGAGAGAACAAAAATGTCAGCCGAAATTACCAGGCTCAAGGATAAAGTGGCGGTGGTTACGGGCGCAGGGCAGGGCATCGGCCGCGGGATTGCGCGGCGCCTGGCGGAAGAGGGGGCGAAGGTCGCGGTGGCGGATATCAACCCCGATACCGCCGGCAAGACGGCCGCCGAGATCGGCGCTGCCGGAGGGATTGCCTGCGCCATCAAGCTCGACGTCACCAGCCTCCAGGACGCGACCGCCGCGGCCGAAGCGGTCGAGCGTCAATTGGGGCCGCTCGATATTCTGGTTAACAACGCCGGATGGGACAAAGTCCTGCATTTTCTGGACACCGACGAAGAGTTGTGGGACCGGCTGATCGACATCAACTTCAAGGGCGTGCTGATTTGCGTCAAGGCCTTCGCACCCCGCCTGCTGAAGCGGCCCGGAAGCAAGATCGTATCGATCGCGTCGGACGCGGGGCGCGCGGGCGGCGTCAACGACGCGGTGTATTCCGGCTGCAAAGGCGGGGTCATCGCGTTTACCAAAACCCTGGCGCGCGAACTGGCCCGCTACCAGATAACGGTCAATGCCGTGGCGCCCGGATTTATCGACACGCCCTTGTCGCAGGGCATATCCGGCAGCATTCCCGGCTATGGCGAGCGGCTCATGCGCATTGTGCCTTTGCGGCGCAAGGGTCTGCCCGAGGACATCGCCGGCGCGGTCGCGTATCTGGCCTCCAAAGATGCGGATTACGTAACCGGCCAGATAATCAGCGTCAACGGCGGGATGACAATGTGAACCGCGCCGCCGCGCCACGGCGCAATTGACGCAGCTATGGTTCGATGATTTGCTCGATCCCATGGAGCGCGGGCGCGCGGCTGCGGGTCGCGCGTCCGGGATCACCACGGGAGGCCGACTATGGCGGCGCAGACACCTGCTTCCAAAACCATCGCGGTGGCCGATATCCAATGGCGTCTGGGACGTTTTGGGCTCGCGGTCAAGGAGTTATGGTCGGACGCGCAGACCCAGCGCAGGGCGGTGCTGACGCGTTTTGAGACCGGGATGCAACTCCCGATGCATCGTCACGTCGGGGATGAAATCCTCTACGTTATCGAGGGCGCCATCTCCGATGAAGCTGAAGTGGTGGGCGCGGGCGACGTGGCCTATCGGCCGGCCGGATGTGTCCATAGCGGAGACAGCCTCCACGGCGCCACGGTGTTCGGATTCTTCACCGGCGGACTCGAAGGCGCCGATGAGATTGGCAACGCGCCGCGCACCCAAACTTTCCGCCTGCACGAAATCGCCTGGACTGACGCCATGCCTGGCATCAGGGCCAAGCGCATTTGGAGCGATCCGGCGACCAATCGCTTCGCGGTGCTGTCGCGCTTTGAGCCGGGGGCCGTGATCCCGCGCCATCGCCATATCGGCGATGAGTTGATTTTCGTGCTCGAAGGTTCAACCGCCGACGAGTTCGGAGAAGTGACCGCCGGGAACCTTAACTTCCGCCCGCAAGGATGTGTCCACACGGTCAGCTCGCGCAATGGCGCCACCGTGCTGAACATCGTCAACGGCGCCGTCGAACCGGCCTGATTCTATCCGCATAGGCCGCAATTCAGCGCTGACCACCAACCTTGGCACTAACGGACTGCCACCGCCCTCTGGCGTCCGTCGCGAGGGGCGATGCGCAAACCGTAAATATCTGAATCGGACATCGTGAACTTTCTTCATGGCTACGGGCTTTCGGGGCCGTCTTGAACGGTGAGGACGTGGATCCAGCGGGCATGAAGCTTGCTTGACTTCATTGTGGCCCGGGAAATTGCCGTAATCAGAGGAAGAAGATCATGAAGCTGTTAAATAGTGTTGCCGTTGGTGCCATCGCCATGACGATCCTCGCATCGCCTGTGGCTTGGAGCCAGACTGAAATCATCGCGCCTGTGAGTTCGACCACCACTAGCTACGACCACCACCAATGCTCCCGCTCCCTACGTTGTGAACCCGAACGATCCAGTACAGTTCCCTCCCGGAGGCGTCGGGATGGGCAACGCTTCCCATGAGGGTGGCGTCAAAGCCGCCTTCGTGGACCAGCAAATCGCCGCGGCCAGAGCGCAAGGTAGAGATGTGTCAGCGGCTCAAACACAGGAGATACAGGGCCAGGCCGACTTGAAAAAGGGTTTGAACAGCGAAGCGTCCGAGCATTTTGACGCCGCGCTCCGTTCAATCGGTGTGCTCGCAAACCTCCCAAACACGCAATAGCAGGATTGCGCTGGAAGCGGCTTCATCGGCCACCGCGAGATTGGTCCTTCGCTTTTTCAGTTCCAGGGGCGATGGGCCTCAGCGTCGCTTAATCGCGCCCGGCGTCGCCCAGCTCACATCAGCCCGCGACTAGCTTGAGGCTGGGGCTGTCTTTACGGTCCCAGACCTCTTCGAAAACGCGCCGATAGCCGGTGGACTTGATCAACCATTGCCCGTCGATCTTGACGTATTCATCGTGATAGAAAGCGCAGAGCCGCAGTCCGCTCTCGTTGCCGCGGTGAAGCAGGTAGTTGTAGAGCGCCCACACGCCCTTGGCGGTGACCGGACTGGTCAGTTCAATCTCGGGATGGTGCACATGATGAACGCCGATCATGCCGTCGCGTTCAGCCATCGCGCTTTCACGCAGGAACTTCATGATCGCGTCGCGTCCTGAAAAGCGCAGTTCGCCGTCCGAGTAGGCCGTCGTCGCGTCCGCGGCGAAGGTTTCACCCATCTGGTCCCATTGCTTCGTATCCAGGCATCGGAGGTATTTGTACTTGAGCCGTTTGATCGCCTCGAGGTCTTCCAAGGCTTGAATTCGCGCTTCGAGTTCGGCCGGGCTCGCCATCTTCGTTCCTCCTTCCTATCTCACCGGGCAGGCTGCGGAAAAGTCTCCGCAGCCTGCCCCCTCTCTCTATCTCCCCCCGGTCAGGGGGAGAAGATTGAGGAGGGAAACCATCTTTTATGCAGGGTGCTAATCCCATCGGGTCGCCACTCCTGTTTCAGAAGCCGTTTTTCCGCACCTGCCAGGGCGGGATTTCTCAGACCCTTTCACGAGTTCGGCGTCGATGGCAAGCGGCGTCTGCCCGCGTCGGTCATTCGCGTTTTGTTTGATGTTCGATGTTTTGCTCTCCGACACCCATCGCCATATATTGTGCGCGCGCGGGAGTGAACCGCGAACAAAAGAGCCCGGTAACCCGGTGGGGCAGCGCAGCGTCATCTGAAGACCGGCGGCCGCAGGCGCTGACAGCGAGATTTGTATGAAATTTGGCTTGTTTTCCGAGTTCGAATTGGGAAAAGGAACGTACGATCAGGTAACCGGTCTGTACGACGATTATATCAGGCAGGCGTGCCTGGCGGAGGAGCGCGGCTTCGAATCGGTGTGGGTCCTGGAGCATCACTTTACCGACCTTTATTCCTACTGCTCGGCGCCTGAAATCCTGTTGACGTCGCTGGCCGCACGCACCAGCATGGTCCGGCTAGGATGCGGTGTGTGTCTGCTCCCCTACCACAACCCGGTAACGGTAGCCGAGCGTTATGCCACCCTGGATCATCTAAGCCATGGGCGTCTGGAATTCGGCATCGGCCGCGGCGTCCCGACCTTCGAGTGGAACAAGTTCCGCTCCGAGCCTTTCGATCAGGCGCGCGATATCATGTATGAAGCGCTCGACGTGGTGCTCAAATGCTGGACCGGCGAGGACTTCGTTCACACTGGCCGCTACTTCAAGATCGACCATCCCATCAACGTCATTCCCAAGCCGATGCAGAAGCCGCATCCACGAATCCACGCCGCCGTTACCAGTCCCGATTCCTCCGCGGTGTACGGCGCCAAAGGCTGGGAGATAATGAGTAACGCGCGCTTCAACCCGGTTGCGGAGATCGCCCAGCAGGCGGCCAGCTTCCGCGCCGCACGCACCACGGCGGGCGCACGCGGCGAGTTCTCGGTGCTCCTGGATGTTCATTGCGCGCCAACCGACGCCGAAGCCGACGAACGCTTCAGCCGCTACCACAAATGGTTCTTCACCGAGATGGGCCGCACCTACTATCCGCAGCCGCAGCAGGGTGCGCCCAGCGAGCTGCCGTCGGGCAATCACATCGTGCGCTATCTGCTCGGACAGGCTGGATTCGAGGAGTTCAAGCGCGGCGGGATGGTAGTCTCAGGCAGTCCGCGGACCTGCATCGAGTGGCTTAAAAAGTTCGAGGTCGCCGGCGCCGATCGCATCCTGTGCCAGTTCAAGCTCGGCTTGATGCCGCATCGGGAGACCGTCGCTTCGATGGAGCTGTTTGCAAAGGAAGTAATGCCGGCCTTTTCGCGCTAAGGTTGGGCTGAACAATCGTGATTTCCGGAGGCTGCAAAAGATGGCGTTGGAACTGAAAGGAAAGGTCGCGCTGATCACCGGCGCGGCCAGCGGCATTGGCCGCGAGACCGCGCGGCTGTTCGCCCGGCAGGGGGCCGATATCGTCGCGGTGGATCGCAATCTGGATCCCGCCGAACAGGTGGCGGCTGAAATTCGCGGCACTGGACGCAAAGCGATCGCACATCGAGTCGAAATCAGCGACGAGAGCGAGGTCAAGGCCATGGTTGCGCGGGCCCTGCGCGAGTTGGGCGGAATCGATATCCTGGTCGCCGCCGCGGGTATTCCCTTCGTCAACTATGGCGGCAGCGAGGCCCGGCGCTGGCTGTTGGTCGACGAACCGCTGGAGGATTGGCGCCGGATGATGAGCGTGAATCTCGACGGCACCTTCCTGACCGACCGCACCGTGGCGCGGGCCATGATCGACGCTAACAAGGGCGGACGCATCATCAATATCGCCTCGGGCGCGGCGATCGTGCCCTCGGCTCGCGGAGGCGACTATTCGGTCAGCAAGGCCGGAGTCTGGATGCTGACCAAAACCCTGGCGATCGAATTGGCCCGGTTCGGGATCACGGTCAACGCAATCGCGCCTGGCTTTATCGAAACCCCGATGACGGCGCATATCCGGGAGCGTGAGGGCCTGGCGAAAGCGGTGACCAAGGGTATCCCGCTGGGGCGCTTTGGACAGCCGCGCGATATCGCCAATACGGCGCTGTTCCTGGCCAGCGAGGAAGGAGCGTATTACACCGGCCAGCTAATGCATCCCAACGGCGGAGTTTTGATTCCGTAAAAGTGACGCAGCAGAGCAGGCGGTTGAAAAAGGAATTTCAACGCCTGCTCCCCGTCTCTTAGCTCTCCCAAAGGGAGAGAAGATTAAGCAAGGAAGCCAATTTTTATGCAGGGTGTGAAAACCATCATTGGAAATTGTAGCGATCGTTTTATTCAACCCCCTGCGAGGAGAGGAACGTGGAAGTAGGGGTGTCTTATGTTCCGACCCGCAACGCCATCGCCCCCCCGCAATTGGCGGTGGCGGTCGAAGAACGCGGACTCGACGCGCTCTTTGTGCCCGAGCATACTCACGTGCCGGTTTACGAATCCGAGCCGTGGCCGGCTCAGGCGTTCGCCGAGCAGTATCGTAACATGTTCGACAACATGATTGCCCTGACCGCCGCCGCGGCGGTCACCAGCCGCATCAAGGTCGGAACCTCGATCTGCCTGGTGACCGAGCACGATCCGATCGTGCTGGCCAAGCAGGTCGCTTCCCTGGACGTGCTCTCCGGCGGCCGTTTTGTGTTTGGGGTTGGCTCCGGCGGCAGGATTGAGGAGATGCACAACCATGGCGTCGCCTACAAGAACCGCTGGAAGGTCTTTCGCGAGCGGATCGAGGCGATGAAACAGATCTGGACTAACGAAGAGGCGGAGTACCATGGGGAATTCGTCAATTTCGATCCGATACGATGTCCGCCGCGGCCGCTACAGAAACCCTACCCGCCGATCCTGCTGGGCGCTATAGCGTCGCGGTCGCTCGACCGTATTGTCGACTATTGCGACGGATGGCTGCCCCAGCGCATACCGCTGGAGAACTTCAAGGCGATGTTCAACGATTTACGGCGGCGCGCCGAAGCCAAGGGGCGCGACCCCAAAACGATCAGGGTCACCGCGCATCGTTTCGTGTGGGAGAACATCGAACCGGAAATAGCGGCGTTGGAGCAGTACCAGAACGAAGGCGTGGAACGTGTTCTTTACCGCATCCCGTCGGAGACCGCTGACCGGGCTCTGCCGCGCTTGGACGAACTGGCCGGAATCCTCAAGCGTTGAGGGTTGGAGATATAACTTCGAATGAATACTGACAATAGCGCGGCGCTGGCGCTGGACCGCTCGCTTATCAGCGAGACCATCTTTCGCTACCACCGCTCATTCGACCTCAAGGATTGGGAAAGCTGCCGGAGCTTCTTCTGTGAGACGGTCGAAGTCGAGACCACCGGGATGGAAGGCAGCGTGGCCCAGGTTCAGAGCTTCGCGCGCGACCGGATGGTGAAGATTCTGCAAAGAATGGGACCGCCGGATGCCGCGTCGCAACATTACAGCGGCAATCACATTATCGAGGTCAATGGCGACGACGCGGTCTGTATCGCCAGTTCGATGGCCCGAACGTGCAAGCCGCACGACGCCAAGCCAACGGTCAGCTTCATCGGCGGATGGTACACCTTCAGCCTGGTCAGGACGCCGCAGGGGTGGAAGATTCGCAAGTTCCGCTTCGAACAGACCTGGACCGATAGCCATCCGCCCAACTCCTTGTAGCACCGCGTCGCAAGCGTTATCAGGAGTCAGGCCGATGAAACTGGAGCGGCTCGATCATTACGGATTGGAAGTCCGCGATCTGCGGCGCGCGGAGCACTTCTACACCACGGTGCTGGGCTTCACCGTCGTCAATCGTTTCGGCGATCAGGTTTTGCTGGAATGCGGTGGGCAGAACCTCGGACTGTTCGGCGTCCGCCGTCCGCCACTGAGCGCAACGGAGCGCAGCGCCTTAATCGCCCATCCACTGGGCAAGGGTCATCACGCATTCAAGGTCGCCCGTGACGACTTTGCCGGCGCCAGGGCGGCGCTCACCGCGGCCGGCGTTGAATGCGCTGCGCCAATCGACTGGGGCGACCATGACTGCATGTACTTCCTCGATCCTGACGGCAATCTGCTCGAGGTGGTCTGTTACCGTTGAAACGCGAGGACGGCGAAGCAAACCCGCGTTTCATCCAACTGCGTCGCGTCCGGACGCCACCCGCAGGAACCGGCCGCTATCAGGCGGGCGCAGAACTGCGCTGACAGGCTCCAGTTCATCGATGTCCTGTATCCAGCCGGCGCGTGCGGCCTACAGTGGCCATTTTTCAATAAAAATCCGGTTAAACTTTTCTTTAATT
This sequence comes from uncultured Pseudomonadota bacterium, assembly GCA_963805995.1. Taxonomy (GTDB): domain Bacteria; phylum Desulfobacterota; class Binatia; order Binatales; family Binataceae; genus JAJPJA01. The sequence continues at coordinate 244,622 of CAWDWL010000021.1, forward strand.
CATGTTATACTTTGAATGCGCTGGAGTATGCTGGCGTCACGTACGCTTAGCACGTCTGCACGGCGTAACGGAAAATTGTGCAAACCGACTACTATGTTTTAAGATGCACTTCACCACGGCGGTCAAACGGTGTGACGAAAAAAGAGTAATGAACTTGGCGATACCGACACCCGTTTCGAATCATTATTTTTGTCGCAGCGGCCGTTTCAATTACAGCGTAAGGGCTGGTTTTGCCATGATTTTCAACCGGTACGTCTTTGTAATGCTCATGGTCGTGGCTTTTGGCAATGGCGCCGCCCGGGCGCAGTCCGCGGGCGACGCCGAGCCAACTGCAATGAATGCCTGGCTGGCGATGACCGCGCATCAACCCGAGGGCATCGCGCCGGGGACCAAAATCACGATGCGTAACTGGCTCCAGTATCGGCAATTCATGCCGCTGGGACTGGTGGAACTGTTCAACGGTAACCACTTCTGGAAAATGCCTCCGGAGGTTGAAATCGAGGTGGGCCCGACCATTAGTTATCCGCCGCAAAAGAGTTACGTCGACGCCACTGAAAAATACAGTAGCCAGGTGCGCGTGATACATCTGCCCGACGGCAATAACGACATCGCCAACTACGTCGGAGGAGAACCGTTCCCTTCGCCTCAGGAGCCCGACAAGGGCTACAAGCTGCTGGTCGATCAGTGGTTCGCGTACGCGCCTTATTTGTCGGTGGGCAGCTCCGGCAATCCCTTGCATAGCTGCACCCAGGATCGTTTCGGCAGTATCTTTTGCGAAACCGCCGAATACGTATATGAACAACTGGCCTATAACACCGATCCACGCGTTCCGCCTGAGGACTCCCGGGCCCCCAACCTGTGGTTCACCGAATGGCTGATGGTGGATTCGCCCGAACAATCCAAATACACGGCGCAGTTGACCCTGTTTCCCAAGGATAACCAACGCAACGAGGAGCTATACGTCTTTCTGCCCTCGTTGCGCCGCTCGGTGCGGCTGTCGGTGACCGCGCGCTGCAGCCCGGTGCTGGGCACCGATTACATTCAGGACGACTACAAGGGCAATGGATTCAACGGCGGAATCGCGATGTTCGACGCCAAGTTTTTGGGGCGCCGACGGATTATCACGCTGTTCGGCGGCTACCAACCGATGGGCGGCGACTTTCCCCACAATTACTACATGCCGCTGGGCTTTCCCAAACCTTCATGGGGCCAATGGCAGGTGCGCGACGCCGACATAATCGACGTGCGGCGCGTCCCCTCAAAACGCAATGGATACTGTATCGGCAGCCGCATCATTTACGCCGACGTTGAAAACCATTTCGCGCTGTTCGAAGAAATTTTCGACGTCAATCAGAAGCTGTGGAAGATCGCACTGGCCAACCAGCGCCAAGTCCGGGATTCAGTGATCGGGCTGGTGCCCGGCGCAATTACCTCGGCAGTCTGGGATATCCAGAGTGACCACATGACCAGTGTCTCCACTTCCGACAAATACGGCCACGATCTCCTTCCCAACTCCGACGCGCCGATCCAGTACCAGGATTTCGACAAGTACTCCACCCCGGGCGGCCTGGCGCAGATCCTCAAGTAGGGACTTACCGCCCGCTCATCCGCAGCCGGGCCCCACAGCGAAAACAACTTGTTTTCGTCTCGTTGTGCGACAGTCAATTAACGGCTTGCGTTCAATGCAGCGGTATTCGCGTGCAGAGGCTTGGGTTTGTGCCCTCGCCCTTTTATTTGGGACTGTCGATTAACTCCTAAAACCTACCTCGCCCGCGGCTGCGGACTTGGGTACCGCAGCCGCACGCCGGGAGAGGTCGGCGCGCGATTTGCGCCAGCAAGTCGCGTGACGGGTAAGGGTGCAGGTACACTTTCAAAGATGCCCTACATTTACTGAATCGCATTCTGCGCCAACGCGTTAGATATTACTTGAGGTGTATCAGAACCCCACCCTCACGCTCTCCCTGCCCCCACCCTCACCCGGCGTGCGCACCGAGTCCGCCCGCGCGGGCGAGATAGCTTCAGGAGTTTATTGACCGTCTCTATCTGAGGAGAGGGGACAGAACCACCGTCTCCTCAGGCAGGAGAGCTGACAGAATCAGGATGACATAACAGGCGCGCCGGGCCGGACAGCTAGAAATAAATTCCCAGCCAGACCTTTTCGGACATCAACGCCTTAATGTTCGCGATGTAGGAAATTGCGCCCGCGTCATACCATCCGCCGCTGTACCAGTTGCCCACGCAGCCCCACAGTTGCTCGTTGGGGTCAGGCGAGGGATAGCGATGATGGCCGCCCTGCGGTGTGAGCGCGCCGAGATAATTGACATAGCCGCTGACGCAGGCTTTTTGATAGGCGAGCTTGAAATCGACATTGAACGCGGTTGACTGCAGCGTCATTGGGTAACCCGCCCGAAAGCTGCTGATCTTGACTTGCAGGATTCCGACGCTGGCGCCGGTTTCGTATTGATGCCACCAGGATTCGTCGGCGGCGATAGCGCGGACGAGGTTCGGATCGAAGCCCCATTTATAGGCGCCCCATTGAAGAATCTCATCAGTGGTTCCGGTGAACTCGCCATCGACCCAGCCCACGATGTTGTTGCCGCCGGGCCACAGGATTGAAAGCGCGGCATGGCTCCGATACGTGGCAAGCTGGCTGGCGGTGGCCATCGTATGGTTGGCGGTGTAATTGTCCGGCCGCGGTTCGAAACTGCTGTAACTCACCATCGCGGCGGCCGCCGCGTCGCTGCGTACCGGAGGGCCGCCGGCGACGGCCGGCAGTGGAGCGCACAGCGCAACCAACCCTGACAGTCCTACTATCCATTCAAATCGTGCTACTACTCGTCTCATCTCTTTCCCCTGAGTTCGGAATAACAGCCATACGTTTTGCCCGATCGCAACGATCAAGATCAATGAGGCGATGGAGATTTAATACTCGTTTATCGACAGAATAATACTGCCAATAGATCGAAGATGACTATTGTTCATAGTCATTCATGTTAGCTGAACGTCAATGATGACAACTGATCGATTGAAGCTGCTGAGGTTGTCGTGGTATTGCTGGACGCGGTGAAAAAAGGGATGGTCTTCTGGAGTGCGACGTTGCGCGCACCCGCGGCCACTGGGACCCCTGGCGGCAGGGTCGCTATTGGAGCTGGAGCAGCAACTGCGCCATGCTGCGGGACATCGCGGTGCCGCGATAGGTGGGGACGAAGCCGGGCACCATGCGCATGTGCGGGAAGCGCCGGAAGATGGATGCCGCCACCAGGCGGCCCTGCAGCCGCGCGGTGGGATTGCCGATACAGAAATGCACGCCTTCGCCGAAGGCCAGATGGTCGTTGGGCGAGCGCGTGATATCGTAGAGGTCGGGATCCTTGAATTGCTCCGGATCGCGATTGGCAGCGCCCATCACCGGCCAGACCGCGCTGCCCGCCGGTATCCGCACGCCGCCAATCTCCGTGTCCATCAGCGCGAAGCGCGGAGTCATGGTCACGGGCGGATCGAAGCGCAAGGTCTCCTCGACCGCGCCGGCGGCGAGATCGGGATTGTTGCGCAGCAGTTCAAGCTGATCTGGATGATGGAGCATCTCATAGACCAGGAAGGTGAGCAGCTCGGCGGTGGTCGGCACCCCGCCCAGAACGATCGTGGTTACCAGGCCCAGCAGTTCCTCGAAGGAGACCGCGCCCTTCTCGTCGTGAGCGGAAACGATGGAGCTGATCACGTCCTGTCCCGGATTGCGGCGGCGCGCTTCGATCATGCGGCTGAAGTAGTCGCGCTGGATGGCGAATTCCTTGAGAATTTCGGGTGGCATCGGCTCGCCCGGTTTGAGCTTGGCCTGCTCGAACAGATACACCACCAGGCCGCGCAGAAAATCAAACTCCCCCTCCGGCCAGTCGAGCATCTTACCCACCGTCATCATCGGTAGGCGGTTGGCAAACTCCGACACGAACTCGACCTCGCCCTTGCTCTCCATTTCGGCGTAGAGCTGGTCCAGGCTGACCCGCACCTGCGCCTCCTGCGCTTCGATCTTTCGCGGCGCAAAAGAAGGCGCGGCCAGGCGCCGCAGGCGGCTATGTACCGGAGGGTCGGTGAAGGTGAAATTTTGCGCTCCGAACAGGGGATAGCGTTCGGTTCCGGGGCCTTGGGGAACGACGCTGGAAAAACGCTTGTGGTCGCGCAGGACCTCCACCACTTGCGCATAGCGCGAGACCAGCGTGGTCAGCCGTCCTCGATCCACTTGCACCGGAGGAGCAGCGAGCAGCGCCTTGTAATAGGGGACCGGGTCGGGCTGACAGGCCGGATCGACGGGATCATAGATGGTGCTCGGTACGTCCTGACGATTTGTGGCTTCGGTTGCGGTTGACGTGGCGGGAAACTGACTCATAACTCGCGGCTCCTGCTGCGCGTCGGCGGCGGATACCGCCGTAGCTTGCTTGAGCCGACTGTAGCGGCTTTGCTGGTTTGCGGGCAATCAGCCCGGCCGTCAGCGCGAATTGCCCTGCCGCGTCTGGTGCCGGATGCCGCAGTCGTGCGATCTTTCATCTGCGGCTTCAGGAGAAGCCCGGAGGTTGGAGTCATGGCGAATTACATCGGCGTCGAACAGGCGCGAGACATGTCGGGGCTGCGCGTGGTGCTGCCTCCCGCTCCGGGTCCGTGGGCCGAGTCAATCAAAGGCATCCTTCACGTCAAGAAACTGCCCTTTACCATGGCGCTGCATGAGGTTGGCACGCCGTCGCTGGCGCTGAGGGAATGGACCGCGCAGACCTCCTCGCCGGTGGTGGCGTGGAATGATGAGCGTCCGCGCAGCATCTGGAACGATCAGCTTTACCTGGCCGAGCGGCTGGCCCCGCAGCCGCGCCTGATACCCGAGGCAATCGAGGATCAGGTCCTGATGTTTGGAATGGCCAACCAGTTGATGGCGGAAGGCGGATTGGTGTGGAACCTGCGCGTGCTCGCCATCAATCGCGGTAAGGGCAATTCACAACTCGGCGAAAAGGCGCGTGCGATGGTTGATTTTCTGGCCGCAAAGTATCAGCACGGCATTGCGGATGAAGCGCAACGGGCGTCGCGGCGCGCGGAGGAGATCGTGAATCTGTTCGCGGCCCGGCTCCAACGCCAGCATGCGTCCGGGAGCCGTTTCCTGATCGGGGATCGGCTTTCCGCGCTGGACATTTATTGGGCGGCCGCCGCCGCGATGCTGCGTCCGCTCCCGCCGGAGCTGTGCAATATGCCCAACTGGCTGCGGATGACCTACACCGCCAACGACCCCCGCGTGGTTGCCGCCATCAAGCCGGCGCTGCTGGAACATCGGGATTTCATCTATCGCGAATATCTGCAATTGCCGATGGACTTCTGATCCGGCGCGAAATCTTCACTTACCAAGCTCAACTGCGCCGAGATTGCGCCGCAATTGCACAAGCGCGATTGATTAGGGCCAAGAGACTGGTTTATACGAATGGCAAAGATTGTGCTGTGAAGGTTTGCAATGAAAAGGCCGCAAGTTTCATCCAGTGACGGTGCTGGCGAGCCCGGCGCGACTACGCCAGCTTCCGCGGACGCGGAGGGCAGTCGTCTTCGGGAACACCAGGAATCCGGCGTACCCTGGAAAAAATGGGGACCGTACCTGAGCGAGCGCCAATGGGGAACCGTGCGCGAAGATTACAGCAGCGACGGTAATGCCTGGGATTATTTCTCGCACGACCAGGCGCGCTCGCGCGCCTATCGCTGGGGTGAGGACGGCCTGGGTGGAATTTCGGATGATCACGGCGTGCTGTGTTTCGCACTGGCGCTGTGGAACGGAAACGATCCGATTCTCAAGGAGCGCCTGTTCGGCCTGACCAACAGCGAAGGCAATCATGGCGAAGACGTCAAGGAGTATTATTTTTATCTCGACAGCACTCCGACGCACTCCTACATGAAGTATCTGTACAAGTATCCCCAGCGCGCCTATCCGTACGCAGACCTGATTAACACCAACCGCGCGCGCTCGCGCGATCAAATGGAATACGAGCTGCTGGACACCGGTGTTTTCGAGGGCGACCGCTACTTCGACGTTTTCGTCGAGTACGCCAAGGCGGCGCCCGAGGACATCCTGATCAAAATCAGCGTCTGCAACCGGGGACCCGAGGCGGCCACGCTTCACCTCCTGCCGACGCTCTGGTTTCGCAACACCTGGTCGTGGCCCGGTGGCGGCAGCAAGCCGGTGATGCGGGTGGAACAGTCCGGCGTCTGCGGCGTGATCGAGGCCGCTCACACCGATCCGCTCTTCCAGGAGTCGCTGCCCGGCTATTACTACCTGTATTGCGAGGGCGATGTCCCGCTGGTGATCACCGAGAACGAAAGCAATAACCAGCGTCTCTTTGGATCCGCCAACACGTCGCCGTACGTCAAGGACGCAATCAACGATTACGTTGTTCACGGCAAACACGATGCGGTCAATCCCTCCGGCACCGGAACCAAGGCCGCGGCTTATTATCAACTGACTATTCCAGGCGGACACACTCAGATCGTTCGGCTGCGGCTGACGCACGGCGCGCTGGGGCAACTCGAGGACCGTTTCGAAGGATTCGACGATCTGTTCCACCGGCGGCTGGCCGAGACGGATGAGTTTTATGACTCCACCCTCCCGCCCGCCACCAGGGCCGATCCCGATCGCGTGAGCATCGTGCGGCAGTCGATGGCCGGGATGCTGTGGACCAAGCAGTACTACTATTTCGACGGCTATCGGTGGCTGGAGGGCCACCACGCCCAGCCGTTGGTCCCGATCCAGCACGCCTCGCGCAATCACGAGTGGTTCCACATGGTCAACGACGACATCCTGTCGATGCCGGACAAGTGGGAATATCCCTGGTACGCCGCGTGGGACCTGGCGTTTCACGCTCTGGCGCTGTCGGTGGTCGATCTGGACTTCGCCAAGCAGCAACTCGGGATCATGCTCAGTGGCCGGTATCTTCATCCCAACGGCCAGGTTCCGGCGTATGAATGGAACTTCAGCGACGTTAATCCTCCCGTGCATGCGTGGGCGACGCTGTTCCTGCATCGCGCCGAGATGGCGCGACACGGCCGGGTCGATCATCGATTTCCTGAAGTCCGCGTTCAACAAACTGCTGGTCAACTTCACCTGGTGGGTCAACCGCAAGGACCGCTTCGGCAAGAACGTGTTCGAGGGCGGCTTTTTGGGGCTGGATAATATCAGCGTCTTCGACCGCAGCGCGCCGCTACCCACGGGCGGGAATCTGGAGCAGGCCGACGGCACCGCCTGGATGTGCCTGTTCGCGCAAAACATGGCTGAACTGGCCGTTGAGATTGCCGGCTACGACCCCACCTACGAGGACCTGGTCACGAAGTTCATTGACCACATTCTGTGGATCGGGGCGGCGATGAACAAGCCGGGGCTCGACGGCATGTGGGATGAAGAAGACGGCTTTTACTACGATTTGTTGCGGCTTCCCGACGGCACCGCGACGCGGCTCAAGGTCCGTTCCATGGTCGGGTTGCTGCCGCTGGCGGCGACCACAATAATCGAACCGTGGCAGCGCGAGCGCATTCCGCGCACCACCCGCTTTCTGCAGGATCGGGTCAAGCAGATACCTGGCGTCCTGAAGTCGTTGCATCCTACCGGGGAAGGTCACCTGGGGATGGGCGAGCGCGGGATAATCGCGCTGCTCAACCCGGACAAGCTGCGCCGGATTCTTGGCCGGATGCTGGATGAAAACGAGTTTCTCAGTCCGTATGGCATTCGTTCGTTGTCGAAATACCATCAAGACCATCCATATGTATTCAATGTCGGCGGCCATGAGTATCGGGTGGATTACCTGCCGGCGGAATCAAACACCGGTCTTTTTGGCGGAAACTCGAATTGGCGCGGACCGGTATGGTTTCCGGTCAACGCGGTTATCATCCGCGCGTTGATGCAATTTCACTTGTACTATGGGAATAACTTCAAGATTGAATGTCCCACCGGCTCGGGCCGCATGATGAATCTGTTCGAGGTCGCAAAGGAAATCGTCGAACGGTTGACGAAAATCTTCCTCCGCGACGCGCGTGGCCGCAGGCCCGTTTATGGAGGCACGGAGAAGTTCCAGACCGACCCCCATTGGCGCGACCACATTCTGTTCTACGAGTACTTCCACGGCGACAATGGCGCCGGCCTTGGCGCGAGCCATCAGACTGGATGGACCGGATTGGCCGGAGCGCTGATTGAAATGTTCGGCCGGCTCGACCCCCAACGCATACTGGCCGAGGGCAGAATGGCTGCGTTTCGCGAGCGCTGAGTTCCGCCGGCATCCGGGTGATGCCCGCAGACATTCTCAGATAACCCGTGGATCAAGGCGAGAGTTCAGTCTGTCGCTCCTCCCTGACCGGGGGAAGAGCGAAGGAGATGGTCACTGATATGCTTCAGGCAAGACCAACGTATCGATCCGCAGGCAGCATCCACGCGTGGCGCTGACTAAATGGGTACCGGCCGTCTCGAAGCATTCACCGATGGGGTGATCGCGATCGTAATCACCATCATGGTCCTGGACATGAAGGTGCCTAATGGTTCCGGCTGGGCTGCGCTGACGGCCGGGACGACGGTATTTCTGGCTTACGTGCTCAGCTACGTAAATGTCGGCATCTTCTGGAACAACCACCATCACATGCTGCATGCTACCGAACGCGTCGACGGCAAGGTGCTGTGGGCCAACCTGTTCCTGTTGTTCTGGATTTCCCTGATGCCGTTCGCGATTCGCTGGATGGATGAGGGTCATTTCAGTGGCCTGCCGACGGCCGCTTACGGAGTGACGCTCATGATGGCCTCGCTCGGCTATCTCTTCCTGGAGTGGACGATCGTCGCCTGCAACGGTCCGAGTTCGATGCTCGCCCGGGCGATCGGTAGGGATCTCAAGGGCAAGTTGTCGCTGGCGGTATATGCGGTCTCGATTCCGCTGGCCTTGCTGCGCCCATGGATCGCCATCACGCTGTACGTTGCGGTCGCGCTCATGTGGCTGGTGCCGGACCGCCGTATTGAATCGGTCCTCGGCCAATGAGCAGATGCGAAGCGGCTGGACCTGCGTCAAGCCGCTCATCCGCTCGAGCTATAGCTACCGGAAGTCGCGGAAGAACGCCCGCAGATCTTCGACCAGTAGCGCCGGCTCTTCGGCGGGCGCGAAATGTCCGCCCGAGGGAAATTCCTTCCAGTGCCGCAGATTGAAGTTCCGCTCCATCCATGATTTTGGAAACCGCACAATGTCGGCGGGAAAGACCCCGACTCCGGTGGGCGCCGCGACCATCGGCTGGCGCTGATGCGAGGCCTGCCAGGGATTGTGCGCGGCCTCGTAATAGTAGCGCGCCGAGGTCACGAAGCTGTCGGTTACCCAATAAAGCGTCATCGCGGTCAGCAGGTCGTCCTTGCTGAAACGCTTCTCCACCTCGCCGCCGCAGTCGCTCCAGGTGCGCCGCTTCTCCAGGATCCACGCGCATAATCCCGCCGGCGAATCATTGATTGCATATGACAGGGTCTGCGGCTTGGTGGTCTGAAGGGCGGCGTATCCGCTTTCGGCGGCCGCGAAAAAGCGGCCTTTGTCGCGCCAGACGCGCTCATGCGGCGCGTAGTCCTCGTCCTTGGGGAAGCTGGCGGGATTGAGATCCATCGGGAGCGTCATGGTGAGGTAAATTCCGATCATTCGATCCGCGTACTTATGTCCCAACTGATTGGTGATGAACGCGCCCCAGTCGCCGCCGGCCGCGGCAAATTTGCCGTAGCCCAGCACGGCCTGCATCAGCTCGACCCAGATGTCGGCGGTGCGCCAGTAGTTGATTCCCGGCACCGTCAACGGCGTCGAGAAGCCGAATCCAGGCAACGATGGCACCACCACGTCGAAGGAATCGCGCGGGTCGCCGCCAAAGGCTGCCGGATCGGCCAGCGGCCTGATTACCTTTTCGTAATCCCAGAAGGTCCAGGGCCATCCGTGGCTAAGGACTATCGGAATGGGCTTGGGGCCTTTGCCAGGCTCGTGGATAAAATGGATGGGCACTCCCTGGATGGTGGCCTTGTAATGGGAGTACTGGTTCATGGTCCGCTGATGGCGATACCAGTCGTAGCCCTCGATCCAATAGCTGACCAGTTCCTGCAGGTAGGCCCGATTGGTGCCGTATGACCATTGGTCGTTGGCGAAATCGGTGGGCCATCGCGTCTGCGCCAGGCGGCGGCGCAGATCGTCGATAGTCGCGGATGGAATATCTATGGTGAAGGGCGTCTTGTTCATCGGCGACGGCTCCATGTTTCGATCCATTTAGCGAAAGCCGGTTTGGCCAGACGCTAGCAGAACGATGCGGCGGCTTCTACGCGCCGCACCGCAGAGATAGTGGCGCTCTTCGCTCCGCGGCTGCAGGAGCATGCGGGCAGGAGCCGGTTCCTGATCGGTGACCGGTTGTCGACGTTGGATATTTTCGGGCCCATCCGCCGCTATGCCACGTCAGCTACTGCGGAGCACTGCAATATGCCGCACTGGCCGCGGGTGATTACCCGCCAAGGATACCGCGTGTCATGACCGGGACGGGTGGTCCAATTCGTTCAGGCATTGAAATTTCATCTACCGAGTATGTGCAGTTGCCGATGGATTTCTGTAGATCGTAGAGCCCGCTTTGTAACTTAGGCCGTCCGAGTCGATATCCTATGCCAAGAGCGATACCAGTGAGGGTTTTTTTCTTCCTTCGCAAAAGTACAATGCTCTGAAGCGGTCCATCTGCTTGATGCGATCAACGAGCGCGCGTTCCTGGTCAGAGCTGGCGACATTTCGAACGAGCGTCTTCGCGTCAGCTTCGTTCAGCCTTAGGACCAAATAGTTCGCGATGGCGGAAAACAATGAGATGTTGAAATCCCTGGCCTCTTGGGATGCAAGGACAAGTGAAATGCCGTACTTTCGGCATTCCTTGGCCATAGTGGGGATCAGCCGAAGCCTCGCAGCGCGATGCGCTTCGTCAAAGAGCACCGCATGCGTGATCCGGTCCCGTGTGCCTCTACGAAACATGTCCTTGTAGAGCCCATAGAAAACGAGAGACGCAAACGCCTTTTGTAAGTTGTCGTTTTGCGTCGTGTGCACGCGGATGACAACGGGTTGCTCGTTCTCCCAAAGGCTTTCCGGAGATTCAGCTACACTGAAGAAGCCGTAGTCACTCAGTTCTTCTAGGCGACCGAGGAGCGTGCGCAGACCACGGTCGGGCTTGGGTTCGCCGCGCAGGATCTCCACGAAACGGCCGAATGCCGGTTCGGTGAGGGTGGCTAGATCCGCATGTGCGTCGTCCCATCCGTGCTCCACGAAGCTGTCCTTGACCGCCTTGCGAATGCGCTCCCCCTGAATGTCTCCAAGCTCGGGATAAATTGCGACGAAGATATCGCGGAGAGCTCCGGCCACGTCTAGATAGGCCATTCGTGATTTCCGGTCAATTACTTGCAGTGGGTTGAATCCCAATCCATGAAAATCAAGAAACCGGACGGCGGGCACGAGCTGCGTGAGCCGTTCGTCGATGTCCTGATGATAAGAGAAGACGATCGGCCGAATTCCCCCGTCGAGCATTTGTTTACACAGATTCAACAAGCAGGTTGTCTTGCCCATTCCCGGCAGACCGGTAACAAGAAGATGAGGATTTCCTTTAACGGTAAGACGCCATCGGACCTCTGAGCCCGTGAACAAGTCCACGCCAAGACACACGGACTGCTCACTGTCGTCCGCGTTCCTTGCAGTCCCTTCTAAAGTGTCAGCTGCCAGCGATTGCTCATGAGAGCTTTGATTACTGACGCCCGTTGGGTCCTCGGCTTGGCTACTCATCCCTGGGCGGCTGGAATGGAGGGCAGCGGATTCCTCGCCATTACTCGTGCGTGCAATCGATGGTTCGGATACCGTGGGCGGCAAATCTGCAGGAAGAGAGATTCCGTTCGGTCCAGCCGACCCAGACCCACCTAGTACCTCAGGCCAGTCAGAGTCGGGCAACAGCCTAGGACCAAAGAGGAATATTCGTACATCCCAGCCCGCCGGGGTTATTTCCAAAGGTGCCGGGCCGGTGAACTCCGGGCAAAACACCCAACCTCGATCGACCAAGTCGCCAGCGGCAAACGAATATTCCTGTCCTTTCTCGATCATTCGGTCGATTTCAGCGACGAAGCTTTCATAGCGGTCTTGTGTGAGATAATGTCTCCAGGCCTTGTCAGCATAGAAGCGCAGGATGCGAGCGAGTTTCGCGCGCCGAAGGGCCCTGAACGCAGAGATACCTGCCCTCGCGTACCACGCCTCCCACCGTTCGCGCAGTGACTGAACCTGCTCGCGAATGGTCTCCAGAACTTCTGGGCTGCGCGCTTCTCGTAGGTGTCGACGGTACTTAACCTCGATGAATTGAAGCGACAGTCCTTTGCGGGGAACGAGTGATACATAGATAAGGTCCGGACGGGCACTCCGGGGAGAAAGACCAGCCTCGGCTTTCTTTTCATCAGTCTCGGCAATCGACAACGGCGGGATTAGGTCCATCACGTCGTCGACAGGAATGAGGAAGCCCAAAGCGAGCTGCATCCAACAGCCATCCATTTCAGTCGCTTGACGACAGTTGGCGTGACTCAACGCCAGTGCAATCAGCTCTGAAGTCGGCGCCTTCTGCCCAGTCAACCGTATCGCAAGGCGCCCACTCAGAGCTTTGAGGTGTTCCATCAGAAACTCGGCATTTCGCCGGCTGTGACTGAGACCCATTTGATCGAGAGCAGCATCAAGGAGGATCCGTACTTCTTCGAGGTTGCTTGTGGAGGTGATGAGCTGCAGACATCCCAGGTCTTCGCGCTCGGGGACGCAATCGATCACGTAGGCGTCATAGATTTCCCTGTTGTCGCGAGGTGAATCGAAATACTCGATACCGGCATTGCGGTCTAGAGTAATGACCCAATCACATAGTCGATGCAGTTCATGTAAACCGTGAGCCTTCTCAGGTGAAATCTCCGTCCTCAGCGTTGGCAGGGAATCGTCGGCTTTAATGTTTCGAACTACACACTGTCCGATAGCGTTCTGCAATCGGCTGAGCCGCTCGGAATGCGTACGATCTGACGGATGTTTTTCTCCTTCGACAGAAGCCAATACGGTGCTTCGCCACACGGGAGCGGGTTGACTCACGTATTGACGCTCAAAGAAGGAGAGCAGTCCGAAAGCGAAAAATGGCCTTGGTCGCGAGGTAGCCTCCTCAGTCACTACTCGCGACTCGAAGGTATCGAAGGCGACCGCAATATGAGCGGCAGTCTTGGGCTCTTGATCGCTCTTGCGAGCCCAGCGAAGCTTCGGCAGGTTCATTCCCCCAGACAGGCTCAGCGATTCAAGCATCCAGCGGTCCTCGGGTGCCAACATCCCTGCGCCGCTGCGTCTTTTCTCCCTGGCTTCCGCGATGAACCTGCCTGCCACTCCCCGTTGTTGGTAAGATGGATAAAGCTCCAAAACGAATGCAGGCGCTTTCTCCGCTTCACCTTCCTCTGAGTCTTCGTAACTGCTGTGCTGATAGTGGTCCTGAACTCGACCGAGTGATCGAGCTACGGTGAGCGCGTCGCCGGGTCGAAGGGCATGGATGCTGAGTATTTTCGAGGTATCGTGACACTCAATGTATTTGACGATTTCGTTCCCCAAAATCTGTGCGCTGTGCCTGCCTACAGTTGGAGCGGCATCGGCAGCTTGGCCTTCACCCAGTGCTCTAGCCAAGACTGCGACAGAGGCTTTCGGTTCCTTGTCATCATCAGGAACCATGCAGACGACGTGGAACCCCAGCGTATCGGCGAACACGAACGAGCTGCCGCGTACTAAGCCGGGCAAAAAAGCGGGGAACATCGCACCATCGAGCAGTAAGAATTCTTTTCGAATTTCCTTTGCCGCGGCGCCTTGCTCGAAAGCGCTATGCAGGACAAGGTTATCGTATGCAACGTGCCAGGCTACACGCATAGGGTGGCCCGGCATAACTATAAGCCCGATCGTCCGACCAGAGAGTGACTGGATCTCGACGGTATTTGCTAAAGCCAGGGAGGGGTCACCTTCCTCGAATAACGTGGCCCACGCCAATATGTATTCCTTAACGACAGCCTCAAAGCCCTTGGAGCGCTCATCGTATATTTGACCGACTCCGCCGCCCGAAGCCGCGAACCGCTCTGCCATAAATTTGCTTGCTCTGGTGGCTCGCTCCCAAGGCGATCTCCAAGACGCGCCGGACGCGGATTCGGAATATTCAAATGCAACAAACTCAAGTGGTGTAGCTCTTGCACCCGATGCGCGCACCCTGACACGCCAACGTCCTATAGCTCCAGAGCGCGCGGCCCAGTCGCTTTCAACCTGCTGAATCAATGGAGCGCGAAAAACCCTGAAGCTTTTGCTACGCTGCGGCGTGCGCAGTAATACGAAGCCCTTACTATCAACCGATAAGGTCCGTATCGATGAGGAAAGCTCCGACGCCTTCTCTCGGTTCTCCAATTCGATGAGGCCCTCGCTGAACGTGCGAACTTTTTTGCCGACGCCGCCTGGCTCGTGCTCAGGCGGTTGACCAAATCGTATCGCAAATTCCTCGCTATCATTCGGCTCGATTTGCTCATTTCCGATGACGGAGATGACCGCTTTAGCAGCTACGAGAGCGTCGTCGCTGAGCATCGAAAAATCGTCGTTCGTGAAGTAACACTTTTCCTCGCGCTTGGAAGTGTGGGGAACCTCGCGGTAGGCAAGTTCCTCGTCCATGTCGCTCACGACCGCAATACGGTACACCACTGCGCCCTCGGCAAGGTTGTCCGGGCGCGCCTTCCACCGAAGCACAAGTCTGGAGTAATCTCCGGTCTTGCTTGCGTCAGGCTTTAAGATGAGGACCGGAGGTTCATCGGCTCCTTCAGCTTCCGTTAAGCCAGACCATCTGGCGACCTTTCCTGTGTTCGTTCTCCAGGGCACCAGCTCGATGCCCTGAATCACTTCAGCCGCGCTCTCAATTTGGAGGACATTCACCCACAAATTCGCTTTGTGAGCCAAGTCGGCAAGGGCGACAAGTAGAGGTTTGCTCGCGGCAGATCGGAGGTACCGTTCCAAGGCAGTGATCTGCTCTTCGGACGGACTAAGCAGATTGAGTGTTTCGATGCGCTGCGAGGGCGTGAGGCCTGCAACCCCTGTTGCCAGAAGGCGGTCCACAAATAGGCGCGAGATGTTTAGTGTGCTGTCCGCATCAGTCGTCTCGCCTTGCTTGGCTGGCCACAGACCGATCAGATAGAGGAGCTCGCCCGGATCTCGTCTCTCAGCTGCTGCGCGGACCAGAAAGTCGAATTCTGTCCAGGGAGAAAAGCTTAGGCGCTGACCGAATCCTCGCGCCTTCTTTATTGCTCGCTCTGCGTACAAGCGATCTTTACGTGACAA
Source organism: uncultured Pseudomonadota bacterium (assembly GCA_963805995.1). Classification (GTDB taxonomy): domain Bacteria; phylum Desulfobacterota; class Binatia; order Binatales; family Binataceae; genus JAJPJA01. The sequence goes on from CAWDWL010000021.1 coordinate 259,999, forward strand.
ATTGTTCGTCACCGCGGTTCCGGCGAATCGTCGCGCGTGCTCGAAAACCCTGTTCTCGTCTACTTCCTGAGCCGCGCTGTAGATCCCATCCATGCCAGCGCCGCAGCGAGCAGTATCAACCAAGAGTAGTGCGGGGTCACTTTTGGATTCCCGTAACTCCACGGCTGTATCGGCCGTAATGGTGCGGCTCGTCTTCTCCTCCATATCTGCCACGCGCCAGACCGTCCAACCTTCTGGAGCGAATTTGGAATCTCGAGCAAGAGACTCGACGACTTCGGGAGTCAGGCAGCGCACGAACGCCATCGCTCCTAAATCCGGTTTGGCGAGCACCTTCTGAATAGCCCACCCGAAGAGCTGGGCATGCAAGTCAGTCCATACCATCGGCGTTGCCCCCCATGAGCCTAAAGCGCGGAGTTAGTCGTTTCATCGACTCCGCATCGTTGACGCCCAAAAGTAGGCCCAAATCGCGCAAACGACGCTCAAGGACGAGACGGTTAAGTCGCAAGAGCTCGTTTGAAATCGTGAGGCCCGGTGGGGCTTGGTCAACACAAAATCCGTAGCGATCGCGTAGAACTTGCAAAAAGTCCTTCAGCGAGATCGCTCTAAAACCTTCTTTTTTGCCATTTCTCAAGACCTGAACATGAACCAGGTAGTCGAGCGCCGCGTCAGTGAAAACTAGAGATCGAAGTTCAGTTCTCTTCGCGGCAGTCGCGCTCCCGGCCTTCCTAAGAACTGTCCGCGTCGCTGCAAGTCCATTTGGACGAGCGGTCATTAGCGCGGAGTCCAAGAGGCTCACGACATTGCTCTGGGTATTCTTGCGCCCTTGCAGGAATGTCAGTGCTTCTGCCAAGCGCCATATCGGGTTCGGCTGAGCACTCTCGTTCTTCAGGACATTAGCAGCGTCGGGATAGTCGGCTTCCAGCCGATCCGCCAACTCCGCTGCTTTGGCGTCGAGCCCGTCCAGCACTCGTGGGGCCTCCTCCCGTCGTTCTAATAGTAGGTCCCCCAGAAGATTTAGCCAGTCCGTTGCGTACGGTCTCGTGGCAATTTTCAAGCCTTTTAGGACACGGTTGTAGCTTGCGGAGACATCCAGCAACCGCAACGCCATCAGGACGACTGGGAAGTATTCAATCCGTCGCATGAAGTCGTCCATCGACTGCTCAGCGATGGCCCTCAGATTCCGGTCGATCCCATTTGAGCAATCTACGAACAGAGAGGTCGGCGTTTGTTCGCTCGTCTTCCGAATTTCGCCGACTTCGGACCATCCGAAAAGCAATTCGATAGTGCTCGTGACGATCGTTGTTAGACCCACGGCCATGCATGCTTCCAAAAGCTCGACGAAAGCGTGCCGGGGAATTACGCCGGCGTAAGAACGAACGAACCGTCGGATATCTTCCGAGAAATGTTCAGCCGCCCCTTCCGCAACCGGGCGCTGATTGGAAATCTTCTCTCCGTCGCCGCCGCGTAGTTTGTCTGGCGCCGCTCCAAGTTGCTGAGCTAGACGTATCATAAGCAGCTGATCGAGCCCGACCGGTGTTTCTTCACGAAAGCGATCGGCCGCTCGATCACTCAACGGACCCTCACGCGCTACACCCTGATGGAACGCACTAAGCAGGACGTTGTCTTCGAAGCCTCGACCGACCGCAAACCAGGTGCGGTCTCCTTCGTGATTTTGCTCAATGACTTGTCCCTTCTGATCAGCCAACATCGCGACGATCATCTCAGGTACGAAACGAAGGTTCGCCACCGACTCCGGGAGATCGACCCAACTTGCCATGTAGTGCGCCGGAGCGACCCGCTGAACCTGCTCCTGCCTTCCCAAAGCCCGCTTGCTGTTTTCCAAACAAAAACACAGAAGCAAATCTCCAAGTATCGCCTGCGAAGTCTCATCTTCAAAGTCTGCGAATTCTTCGGTTTTAGCTAGTACAGACGCGACACGCTCGATCGTGGCCGCACTTTTGCGCTCTCTGGAAGTTGCCAATTCGCTCGCGAAGGTTTGAAGAAAGCTTCCCTTACCGCGGCGATGTCCAAATCGGAACATATAGAATACGGCTGGAAGCACCGCAGTCAGATCGAAATCTTGGAGGGTGATAGGCAAAGCTTTCTCATAGTTCGCTGTCCAGAACTCTCGGCTGAGTGCGCGGCCAAATACATCATCAACGATGGATTTGGCAGTTGCGCCTGACTTTGTGGCGCTCACTGCTGCGCTCCCGACCCGAGCCGCGTGATAACCATATGCTGGCGTCGGGCAGTTTCCGTTGCTCCTGCTTCGCTGGATATTTGGTAGATGGCTTCATCCTGCATTGGATTCCACGCGAGCAGTCTTTGTTCATCTTCTCGGACAAGGCGCTGCACGAAGATGGACAAATGAGCAAAGGTGTCGTCTGTTGAGACGTCCCCCAACTGGTAGCCGTCCGCGAGTTCGAGGAGCAGATGGAACAGTTCCGCACCGAGCCTCAGCAGCTCCTGATCTCGCCCATTTCTATAGCGATAGACCAGAACTGCCTGCCGATGAAGCCAATCGACTCCCTGTACATCAGCAGGAAGGTCTGCCTCGAGCCTGAAGGCGGCTAATGGTTTCTCGACCCAGAATGCTGTTTCGGTAGGTGTGCGAGGTGTGACGCGGAGCGGCACGACACCGGGCCGGTCAAGCGCCTGCGGCGGCAGGTCCTCCAACCGCGAAATTCCTTTGCACAAAAGTTCACAGAGCTCAGCCAACTCATGATCATCAGCTAGCGGCAAGTTGCGGAACCGGCGAAGATGCCTGCCTCTAGCGAGGTCCAAGGCATTGAGATCTGCCGCAACTTGCTCGATGTCATGCGGCATCCATTCGAAGAAGGCTCGCCTCCTGGCGGCTTGCAAAGAGAGGTCGGAATAATGGGGTGTGTCTTTTCCGCCATCTGCGGATGGCGCCGTCAGCAAGTACCGGTCAATCTGCGGATGGCTTTCGAGGGCCGGATCGAACCGGACTAATTCAGCTAGCACCTCACCTTGGCGCGCCGACGAATCTGCCGAGAATGCGCGGTCCCAATAAGGCAGGACGTCTGTCTGCGCTGCCCCGTGATAGTCATCGCAGAAATGAATGCCGAATAGAATGTACACGAGTGCCGATCGCAATTCGCGCATGGTGATGTGTGTCTCACCGCGAAGGTGGACCGCTTGCAACGCTTCAAATAAACGATCGCGAGCTCGACGACGGACGTCTTCTCGCGCCGAATCTGCGAGGCTTTCAGGGCCGAATAGATGCGCGGCCCGGTACACTTCGCATCGATTCTTGGCTGAACAGAACTGACATGGTGACCAGATCTCCGCCGCCTTGTCGCCGCCATACAGCCCGTCAACCAGCCGATCCAAGAAGCTTGTTTCGATTTGGCTACGGTCGGCGTTGATCCGTCCGACGAGCGACCTCTGATTGAGATTGATGAAGCGTATATAGGATTTCTGTGTCGCCGCTTGCTCCTGCAGCATCTCGCTTAGATCTGAAGTAAGGGGTGTTCTGCTGCCCTCGTTGTCCTTTTCGATCCATTCGAGCAAGCGGCCGTCATTAATAGCCAGCAAGTGGGTAATGTCTTCCGAAGGTTCGCCGCCTTGGAATGGCTTCAAGAATTCGTCCAAAATCTCATCGGCAGAGCGTCCTCTCCACGACGCGGAGCCGTCTAGGTTCATACGAACTACGAGGCCATTCGCGAGGCGTCCTTTAAGGATCCGCTCGGACGACTGATGCTCTCCGAGCCCGAGCTGGTTCGCTAGGTGCTGAAGAAGCGCTGTCTTTCCGTCGCCAGCATTTCCACAGAGTACGACAAGCCGTACGCGGCGCTCTTGGATGTCACGGACCAACGACTCCTCCAGTGCAGTTTCGACGTAGGTGTGCGAAGCGAACTTCGTATCGAGGCCGCGGGTCTCGCGGTTGCCCCAACGAGAACCAGGATAAGACTTGAGGAGATCACGCAGCCACTCGATGTGTTGCTCTCGCAGTTCCGGCTCTTCTTTGACTGGAGTCGCACACGCGATTGCGGGGCGCACGGAGGGTTCGTGCTTCTCTTCTGGGGCCGCCGGGGATAGCTGCGTTTGCTGCATCCTCAGAGCGGCAAGCGCCTCTGAAACGTTGGCGAATCGTGAGTCCGGATCGGAGTGAGTCGCCTTGTTGAGGAATTCTCTCACAGTATCGGGTATTCATTCGCGTCCAGCCCTTCCCAGTTAAGGCCTCGCTTCTTCTCCAATTCTCCGCCGTATCGAAATGGATCTGTTTCGAAGATAACGTGGAAGAAAGTCGCGGCCAGCGCATAGATGTCATCAGAGGGAGAAGCGGGGCGCTTTTCTTGATACGACGAGGAGCAATATAGAATCGTACCGGGACCGGCCGGCGCTTCGCCGAGTTTGCTAACGAAGTCATAGTCCGTGAGCACCAAGTCGCTTCCGGAAACGATCAAATTTCGGGGGCTCACGTCCCCGTGAATAAGGCCATTGCGATGAAGTACGTCTAGCGCTTCGCAAATAAGACCGAGCCAGCGCAGAGCTAGCGCTTCGGTTGAGGTTTCCTGTTGCTCCTCTGCAAGCAGCGGAAAAACCCCATTGAAGTCCGCGAGTGGTGCGCCGGAAACCCACGTCATCAACGCGACGAACTGATTTTCCTGCCATTCATTAGCTACCTCAAAGATCGTGGACAAAGCTGTATGTCGCAGATGCGACCGCACGAGGCTGTACGCTTTGAGTGCGCGTCGGCCCATTTCGAGGCCATGGGCGACTTTCGCGACGTACGTTCCCTGGTGCTCCTTAGTCGACAGGTCGATCTCCACCACTTTGAACGTCGTCCCTACGCCGCCCGAGCCGAGCCGTGCGACGATCCGATAGTCGCGGTCACGAAAGGTCACAACTTGATCCTCGGTCCAGAAGCGGGCTGGTGGCGCCTCTGCTCGCGGCACGGAATGGCCGAGCAATTCCGCAAACGCTGAGTCTAAGTCCGACAATGTGACGCGCTCGATTGGCTCATTCGCCAAGCCGCGCTCGAGAATCTCCGCCGCTGGCGCAGACAGCTGGTCGTCGCGATTCTGAAAGAGATTGCGCAAACAGGCGCACAGCGAATACACGTCCGACCGCGTGTCAGCAGCAACGAGACCCTGTGCTTGAACCTCGGGCGCGGCCGTAGCCAAGTAAGTTCCGGACGGCAGGCTGCTCGATGCTACGCTGCTTTCAGACGGAAGTTTCGCACGCTCAAAGCCTGTTATGATCGGGGTGTTGTCATACTTGACAAGAATGGTTCGCGGCGTGAGGTTTCGATGAACGATGGGGGCCTCATCCGATTCCGCATGATGCAATTCAGATAACGCTCGGATCGCATTTTTCGCGAATGCGGCACGGTTCCTCGCCGTCCACGTCGTGTCGCCGCTCCGCTCCTCGATGCTCGGTGCTGCGGGATCGACGATCGTGAAAAAGTACATCTCGCCGGAGTACCCCGGAGCTTCCTGATAAGAATCCAGAATTCGCGGCGCCCAAGGGTAGAGTTGGAGCCGAAGGAGTGCCTCGAACTCGCGCCTCGCCTTTGCTTCCGCATTTTTGTCATCGCTGGCAGAGAGGTCGTATAAATGCAGCATTACGCGATCGCGGCGTGCGGGATGGCTTGCCCTGTAGACGCGGTGGAAACGCTCATCTTTTGGTGTATCAAGTTCCAAGTTGACGTATCCGGCGAGGCGTCTGATTGAGCCTTCGACAGCGACCGCACTTCGCGGCTGAATGGCGGCGGCCAGCCGCTTAACTTGCCAAGGCAAGAGCACTGGCTGTGCATCAAAACCAATCGCGGCTTTCCAGTCGGTGAGTGTATGAAAGCTCACGCCGCGCGCCACCTGTCCCGTCAGCCGCTTCACCTTGGCGGGATCCTGAGTGAGCAGAATGGTACCGTCGACGCGACGAAGCTCCGGGACGACTCTCCGAAGTGTAGTGCCGATTTTACGAGCCTTCATCGTGACGCGGTCGGCTTCGTCCTCTACTTCAACCGCATGCGCATCGAACCACTGTGCTGTCCAATGTTTGATTTCGATCACCTGAGCGCCCGGAGGCCCAATAGCGACAATGTCGATTTCGTCCGACTGAAGCTGGTTCGTGACGGAGAACGCGACGTTCGTGAGCAAAATCCAATCGTGGTCACCGGGCTCTGATTGGAGCCGGTTTCTGAGGTGCTCGAAGGCCTTGAGCTCGCTCTCATTCGCTGCCGGCCCACACGGGAAAAGCGTTACTCTCATCCTCTCATCTCCGTGCATCTGCGAAGAAGAAGACCGCTTGGTGACAGGCTGCCACGCGCCAGCCGCGCACGGCCTCCAGAACCAGCCTGTCCTGGGTGGCCAATACCAGTCTCACGAAAGTCGTGGTCTGGCAGACGCTAGACAAGCGCGTATAGGTTTCCGGAGAAACTGGCTCCGCTTCATCTATTGTAGTCGCTGTCCATACCCAGTTATCACACGCATGTTCTAATATTCTGCCACATGCATTTATTGGCGACTCTGGTCTTCTGCGTCTCGTAGTATTTTCTCGCGACCGCGACAGAATGTTCCAGCACCATTGCATGTCCTTGACGACTTGGCCAATCGATTGCTTGATCAAAAAAATTTTTATGCCAGAAACGCGAAGCTATTCCCATTTCTTCAGCCAACCTGTAGCAAACTATGCAAAAATTAGCAAAAACTAGTAAAGACGAAAAAGTGGACAATATCGCGCGGAATTTTCGCCCTGGTTCGTATTATCACCGACGATATGGAAGTATTCGGGAATTTTCGACGACTGTGTCGGATCTTCGATGTTCACCCGGCGCGGCGGTTTGACTCGGTGGCGGAGTTCATTTTCGATACTTGCAACGGGTCGGCGATAATTGATACTGGGCGCCGGCGACGCAGGAGGATAGCAGATGGAAATTGCCGGAAAGGTGGCAGTGATTACCGGCGGCGGTTCCGGGATCGGACGCGCGACCGCCGAGCGTTTGGTGGCCGAGGGCGCGTCAGTGATGCTGGTCGAACTCGACGAAAAGGCCGCGCAGGATACGGTTGCGGCGATCCAGGGTAAGGGCGGCAAGGCGGCGTATCGCAAGGCCGACGTCACCGACGCCGATCAGATGCGTCGCGTGATGGAGGATACCGATCGCGCAGTTCGGCCGCCTGGATATCCTCTACAACAATGCCGGGATCGCGATCGCCTCTCCGATCTATCCCAAGACGCCGCTGGAAAAATGGCGCCGCGTGCTCGACGTCGATCTGCAGGCGGTGCTGCTCGGCTGCCAACTGGGTTATGAGTTCATGGCGCCGCGCGGCGGTGGGGTCATCGTCAATACCGCTTCGATGGCGGGAATCTATCCGCATCCCGCGGATCCGGTCTATGCCGCCGCCAAGGGCGGCGTGGTGCATCTCACCTTCTCCCTCAACCGATGGGCCAGGCGCGGAGTCAGGGTCAATTGTGTATGCCCGGGGATTGTCGCCACTCCACTGGTGGAGCGCCTGATGAGTGAAGTGATAGCGGCGGGAGGCAAAACAGCGCTGCCCGCTACGGCGTTGAAGCCCGAGCAGATTGCCGACGTGGTGGTGAACTTCGTGCGCGACGACAGCCTGGTCGGTCAGATCGTCGAGGTGCGTCCCAGCGGTCCCCACGTCGTCGAACCGCCCCGCGCGCCCAAACGCCATCGCTGAGGTCCGGCCTACTTCTTTTTTTTGGTCACCTCTTCGAACACCCGGATGGCTTCTACCGAGGTCGGGATACCGCCGTATTGCGACATGTGGATGATGACCTCCTTAAGTTCTTCCGGAGTCCATCCGACATTCAGCGCGACTTGAACATGCGCTTTGAGTTCGGGGGTGCGGCCCAGCACGATCAAGCCCGCGACGGTGGCCAGCGAGCGGAATTTGATTGGGAGGCCCGGACGCGACCAGATATCGCCGAAGGTGGTGCCGAAGACCACGTTGGCGAATCCTTCGTCGAAGGCTTTGAAGTAATCATATGCGCCTTTGGCCCGTTCCTCGCCGCCCATCATTTCCGCCAATTTCTTAATGCCTTTTTCGATGTCGGCCATGATATCCGCTCCTTTGCGATTTTGACTGAATGATTGATTGCCGCAACTGAGGCGTACTGTGCGCGCCTGCGTCCCGGATCTCAAGCCAATGCCATCGGGAGGCACGCTCTGTGATTTTTGCCGCGAATGTGGAAGACTCGAACCACGGAGCGCAGCAACCTCCCACAGGAGACAGCTATGCCGACGCCAATCGACCGAAAAGAATCCATCGAACGCCTGCGTGCATTGCCGCAGGTGCAGCGCTGGCGCGACGGCAACTATGAGCCGGGCGCATGGTTTACCAGCAAGCCGGCCGAAGAGGGCGGAATCTGGGGTTCCTGGGGCCATCGATTTCAGCCCAACCGGCGCGGCGTGAGTTTCGTCGAGCTCAATCGCGCCGACCGCCATCCGATACCCGAGGAAGGTTTGGGACTGCTGGTTGATCGTGAGACCGGATCCGAGCCGCAAACCCCGCGTTACGATTATCCGCTCAATCAGAAATACCAGGTCTGGTCCTATAACGTTGAAAGCCTCTACGAAGAAGCGATGTCGCGCCAATGGAGCGCGACTCGCGACATCCCGTGGGACAAGCTGGAGCCGCTGCCCGAAGACCAGGAGCGCGCGCTGTGCCAGTTTGTCAGCTTCCTGCACACGGTGGAGTTCGTCCCCGGCGATACGCTGCCTTACTACATGGCGCGCGTGGATCCGTCGTTCCCCGAGGTGCGGCTGTTCATGTCCTCGCAGTGCGCCGACGAAGCGCGCCACATGGAGGTGTTCGGCAAGCGGATGTACGCCAACGGCGGCGGTCCGGGAATGGAACCCGGGGCCGAGGCCATCCTGCAATTCGATCCGCGCAAGTCGGTGCTGCCGCCCGAAGTCGCGAAAGTGGTCGCCACCGTCAACCCGACCTGGGATTTCCTCGCCTACTCCTACTACGTGCAGATGATCGGCGAAGCGGTGGTGCTGGATTTCTTCCGCTTCGGTGAGTTCCTGGGGCGCAACCCCTGCGATAAGGAGATGTTCCGGCGCATCATGCAGGACGAGGCGCGTCACGTTTCCTTCGGCACCATGCGGATCAAGTACTATCTGGACCACGCCCCGCGCCAGGAACGCGAAGACGCGGCCGAGATGCTGCACTTCCTTGCCTCCGCGTCGGAAGCCAGCGGAACCGGTTTTGGGCTGCTGCTTCAACCCAGCGCGATCGAGCCGTTTGCGTTGATGGCGGCCGGCAGCCTGGGCAATCTCGACAAGGGTTGGGACGTGGTGCGCGAGTTCTGGTCGACCGCGGTGGAGGAATACATCAATCGTTGCGAGCGGGCGGGAATTCCGCGGCGCGGCCGCTGCATGCTGCCCGAGGAAGCGCCGTTCTGAAGGCGGCTGCCGCAGGAGTAAATACCAATTGGCTGCATCCAAACGCGTGCCGTCGCCGGTCGCCCTTCCTCCCACCCGCAGACCCCAGCCGGGGCCGCTGCCGCCGCCGGCGGAAGTGAAGGAAAAGCTCTACTATCACTCCGAAGCCGTGCGCATCCGCGCCGGGCAACTGGGCGAGTGGTTCACCACGCCGCTGGAGGGCGGTCTGTGGACGGAATGGGGGAAGCATGCGAAGCCCGACCGAATCGGCATGACCTTCATGGCGATCAACCGGGTTAGCGCCGCGCCGGAGCCCAGCGACGAGTCCGCTCATCGGCTGCTGCACTCGCGCTACATCAAGACTCATTCGGGGATTGGCCCCGAACTGGAAGAAAAGATCGCGCCCAAGTATGGCACCTCGCGCGAGCTGGATCGCCGCGATCAGATTTGGATCGAACATGCCGATCAACTCGCCGAGGAGGCGCTGGACCGGCAGATGCGTCCGGCCCGCCAGCTACATTGGGAGGACATGGCTCCGCTTCCCGACGAGATCGAACGCGCCTTCGATCAATTCGCTACATATCTGATGCAGGCGCTGTATTTATGTTCGGACCTGCACGGTCCCTGGCAGGGGCTGATCCATTACGCCTTTGCCGAAGTCAAAAGCTATATCGCCTACGAGTTGTTCGATTACAACCTGATGGGCGGACTGTTGCGCAAGCGCGTGATGGCCAACGGCGGCGGGATGGGAGTCCAGATCGAGGGGCTTGACGGCGGTCTGATCGAGGTCTGCAACGAGGCCTCGCAGGGTTTCATGGGGCAGGTGGATCGCGACTTCAGTCCCGTGGTGTTCGCGATCGACGTCCTGATGAACGGCCTGCTGCTGGAGATGGCGCGGCTGGGCCAGGCCGGCGCCCGCAGCCGTTTCGATCGTCATCTTATGACCCAGTTGGTCCAGGATTGCGCCCGGCACGTGACCTTTGGATGCCGGCGGATCAGCTACTATTTGCGGCACTGTCCCGACCGTGAGGAGGCCGCGGTGAAACTCCATATCGTGGCCGACCAGCTCGAACCGCTTCAAACCGAGCGCCATCTGCTCAACTCCAAGGTCCTGGAGCCGTTGGCGATGCTGCTCGGCGGAGGCGCGGCAGGGATGAACGATGGGATGGCTATTCTGCGGGAGTTCTGGCCGAATTTCGCTGCCAACTACCTGGCCCGCCTGGACGCAATCGGTCTGCCGCGGCGCGACCGCTGTCTGATTCCGCAAACCGCGCCGTTTTAAAGGCTTTGACAAAATCGCGATGGCAAATCCAGCAGTACAATTTCCCTCCTCACAGTGGTTCCAGCACCTGGCCGCGCGGATGAATGAGCAGCGGGCGAAGTACCAGAACTTTGGCTTCGTCACGGCGCGCGCGATCTTCACGATAACCGGCACGCCTGCGGGCGATCGCACTTTTGGCCTGGTTTTCGACGGCTTCGAATGCGTGGAGGTTACGGAACTGGACCCCGCGGGTCTCGCCGGATTTGACCCTGACTGGATCATCGAAGGCGGCTACGCGACCTGGAAAGAGATGGTCCAGAATATCCAGTTGCACGGCGAAGCGGACCCCGATCATACTCTGAACCGCCTCTGCCTGCTCGGGCATCCGCTCAAAGTCCATGGAGACGATCAGACCCGAGTGGATATTTTTTTCCGCCAGTTATTCTCGTTTCAAGCTTTCATCGACGAAGCCGCTACTATCGAAACCGGGTTCGCTTAGGGCCGGCGTGGAAAGGTGGAGTCGGGTTTCGCGGCTTGCATGAGCTACCTTTGCCGGCGTACTTTTGGAACCATCAGGTTCGTGCCTCGGGCGACCTATTAAACATTCATATTTCAGGCTGAGGATGCAGGTGAAACGGTTCGTTGCCGTTCTGGGTCTTGCGATGTTGACGTGGGCGGCCTCGACCGTGCAGGCCGAAGGCCCGGAGCCCGCACCTGTCGCCACCGGTTCCGTGGTGCTCATCAATCAGGGCGATCAATCGCTGAAGTTTGCGCTGCGCCCGGCTGATGGCAAGTGGGTTGTCTATTCCATAGACTCAGGGAAATCCGCCACACTCGCGTGCGATCATTGCAAGGCTCCGTATTTCGAATTCTCAATGGTTACTGACAAGAGCCAGGTTAGTTATCGCCTGACGCCGGATGAAAGCTATCTTCTCTACTGGAACCAGGACAAGCATCGCTGGGATTTGAGCCACCTTGAGTCTCCGCGATAATCCGCGTCGCTGCTAATGCATTTCCAGACCTGTCCGATCGATCCAAGATAAAGTAACCGCAGGGTTCGCACCCCTGAATCACACCCATCACCGCTTCGTCATCCAGCCTTACTGGGCGGCTGCAAATCCAGGCGACTCGCCGCAACGAATGTTTTTCTCACTCGCGTGCCGATTGACGATAATTTTGGACTGGAGAGTCCATAATGAATGAGCAACCAGGGTCACGTTTCTTGGAGGACGATGCAACATGCTTAATCCGCTGGCGGTATTGCCGCCGCCAGCTTTCGCTTCAACAACGATCCGAGCAAACACGGTGCGGTACGGGCCTTGCGGAAGAGGTGGCAAAGGGCTATCCAGAACTGGTCAGTTTCGACGCCGACGGCAAACCCCAGACCGTGCGCTACCTGGAGTTGAGCGCGATGCTGCTCAACGAGTTGCAGACGCAGGCCAAAGAGAACCAGCGCCAGGCCGGGCAGATTCAGCATCAGGCCCACGAGAACCAATGGTTGTCCGCGCAGGTGGCGCAGTTAAAGGGCATGTTCGAGCAGGCGCTGGAGGCACAGCGGGACAGCCGCAGCCTGGTCGCCGCCTTCAACCGATAAGCGGCGCTCACCGGTTGCGGTTCCGCTGCCGCTTGCGACCAGCTAATGTCTCGAGCAGCGCCGGACTGTTCTGCCGGACTCCGTTGACTGCATCGGCGCACGCCGCGCCGGGCGGAGGTCAACAGTAAGCACCGAGGACTGTGGGATTTTTGTGGGGACTCTCAACCGACATCCGTATCACTCGACAGAGGTCAGGACCTTCGAGCGCAAGCGAAAATCCGGTTGTCTTACGTCTTGTTGGTGAGCATTGAGATGCCCAGTCTCGTTCTTGTAATCGGTAATAAGAACTATTCCTCCTGGTCGCTCCGTCCGTGGCTGCTCCTCAAGCAGCTGGGCGTGCAGTTCGCGGAAATCAAGATCAATCTGTATACCGGGGACTACCGGGAGCAGATTTTGCGTCACTCGCCGGCGGGACGCGTGCCGGTTCTGATCGACGGACCCATCACCGTCTGGGAATCGCTGGCGATCTGCGAGTATGTGGCGGAGAAGTGGCCAAACGCCTGGCCTGCCGATCCGCATTCCCGCGCGCATGCCCGATCGATCGCGTCGGAGATGCATGTCGGGTTTCACGCTCTGCGAAGTGAATTTCCCATGAATTGCCGCTCCCGTCGCACCGGCGTGACACCCTCTGAAACGGCGCAAACTGACATCGCCCGCGTGATCCAAATCTGGCAAACGTGTTTTGCGTCGTATCGCTCCGCGGGTAGCTGGTTGTTTGGGCAATTCACGATTGCTGACGCGATGTTCGCTCCGGTCGCGCTGCGCTTTTTCACCTATGGAGTGGCGCTGCCACAGGACGCGGCAGCGTATGTAGCTACGGTCGTGGAGAATCCGGCGATCAAGGCCTGGATTGCGGACGCCCGCCAGGAGACCGAGGTTATCGCCCAAGCGGAGCGGGGCACTCCGATTGCCTGATGCGGGTGAGACCGATGCCGCGGCTTTCAGGCTTCGGTGCCGGGTCTGGACTCACCACCGCCCGTGCAACATCATCGTTCAGTCAATGGCTGAGGTTGGAATAATGGATTTCGGCATCAATACCTCGGGTCTTCCGCTCCAAAAGCTCGTTGCACTTGCTCAAGCCGCGGAAGAAACTGGATACACCACCTTTTATTTGGGCGACCACCTGCTGCTCGCTCAGTCCGGCGTCCACGCCGAGCAGGAACCCAACCTGGACGCGATGACTTCGGCGGCGGTGCTGTTCGGTGCGACGCGTAAACTGCGTATCGGCCATTTGGTGCTGAACAATCTGTTCCGTCATCCAATAATCACGGCGCAAGCCCTGACCACGCTTGACCACATCGGCGGCGGACGTTTGATTGCAGGAATTGGAACCGGGTGGACGGAAGCGGAATTCGCCATGAGCGGCATCGCGTTTCCCGATATGAAAGCGCGTGGCGAGATGCTTGACGAGGCGCTGACGTGTATCCGCTCGCTGTGGACCGAGGAAGTCACAAATTTTGAGGGCAAACATTACCGGCTGCGCAATGCGGTGCTGTGGCCCAAGCCGCTCCAGAAACCATATCCGCCCATAATGGTCGGGGGAGGGGGACGCCCGATCGTCAGGACCGCCGCCAAACATGCCGACATCTCGAATATCACCTGGGAGCTTGGGCGCGCGGGCAAATTCGATCCGAGCTATCTGACTCAATTCGACGAGGCGCGGTTCAAGGAGCGGATCGCTTACATGGCGGAGCAATGCGAAAAGAACGGACGTCCGCGCAACGCCGTTGCGGTCAGCAACCTGATTGGCAGTTGCGTGGTCACCGATTCCGACGCCGCCAGCGCCAAGACCGTGGATGGCGTCGCGCGCGCCCTGGGATTCACCGCCGAGCAGGTGCGGCATTGTCCGATGCTTCTGATCGGCACTCCCGATGCGTGTATCACGGAGCTGCGCGACCGCGTTAAAGCCTTCGGCGTCAGCCAGTTTATCGTGACCACCAAGAGCGAGAAGACCACCCGCACGCTGGGAGAAAAGATTTTCCCGCACGTCTCCTGACGAGTTGCCCTTCTTTACCGGCCCGGGCCACGGATCTAATCTTTGGGCGCATGGCGGAACTCGATGGCAAAGTTGCATTAGTGACCGGCGGTACCCGCGGCCTGGGCCGCGCTACAGCGATGGGACTGGCACGGATGGGTGCGCGGCTGGCGTTGAATTATCGGCGTGACGAGGCGAGCGCTGCCAAAACGCTGGAGGAAGTTGCGGCAATCGCATCGGGATCGATCCTGACAAAAGCGGACCTTGAAGACGACGCGCAGGTTCGCGAGATGGTCAGGGACACGGTCCAGCGGTTGGGCCGCCTCGATATCCTGATTGCCAACGCAGCGGCTACCGCGTTCAAGCCGCTGCTGCAAGCCAAGCCGCATAACCTTAACCGCACATTCAACCTGAGCGTGGGCGGATTCGTCGCCGCCGTTCAGGAGGCGCATCATCACATGAAGCCGGGGGGGCGCATCGTTATGATTTCCGGAATCGACTCAGTGCGCTTTCTGCCGGGGCACGGGATTCTTGGCGGCGCCAAGGCCGCACTTGAATCAATGGTGCGTTATTTCGCCTTCGAATTGGGCCCGCGCGAAATCACCGTCAACGCGGTCAATATGGGAATTGTGGATACGGAGTCTTCGCGGCTTTATTTCGGCGACGACTTTGAGCGCGCGTCGCGCGCCGCGATTGAACGGTCGGCGCTCAAGCGGCTGCCAAGCCTGGACGAGATTGCCGCGGTCGTCTGCATGATCTGTTCGCCGCAAGCCAGTTTTCTCACCGCCCAGACCATCATGGTCGACGGCGGTCTGACCTTGGCTGACCCGCTGGCTCCGTGAACCCTAGCATTGGTCAAAGGATGCCCACCATGACTGATTTCCATAACCTGACCTTTGAAGTTGGCGCGCACGTCGCCCGTATAACTCTCAACCGGCCCGATGCCGCCAACGCGATCAACCTGGAACTCGCCCGCGAACTGGAAGAAGCCGCGCTCATCTGCGATCAGGATCCTGACGTGCGTGCGATCCTGCTTACAGGCGCCGGCCGCATCTTCTGCGGTGGCGGCGACCTTAAGAGCTTCAACGCGCAGTCACCCACTGAGCTGCCCGGCCTGCTCAAACGCCTGACACTTCACCTGCATCAGGCGATTCATCTCTTTTCCAGGATGGACCCGCCGCTGGTGATCGCAATAAACGGCAATGCCGGCGGAGCCGGCATGAGCCTGGCGGCCGCGGGCGATATCGTGATTGCGGGGGAAGCGGTCCGCTTCACCTTGGCCTATACGCGCGTTGGGCTATCTCCCGACGGTTCCGCCACCTACTTCCTGCCGCGTCTCATAGGACTGCGGCGCACGATGGAACTGGCGCTGACCAATCGTATGATCAGCGCGCGCGAGGCTGAGGCTTGGGGCATTGTCACGCGCGTGGTCCCCGACGCGGAGGCGGTCGCGCAGGCGGCGTCGATCGCGCAGGAATTGGCCAATGGGCCAACGCGTTCGTATGGCGCCGTCAAGCGGCTGCTCTATGCCACGGCCAACAGCACGCTCGACCAGCAAATGGAACTGGAGACCGAGACCATCGCCAACCTCGCGCGCAGCGAGGACAGCCGTGAGGGAATCGCCGCGTTCCTCGCCAAGCGCGCGCCGGTGTTCAAGGGCCGCTAGGTTAGTTTTCCAGAAATCGGTTTAAAGATTATTCCATGGGGAGTGCAGCAAGAGCACGACGAACCGCTTACCCGACTTGTGTCTGGCATGACCAAGACCTTAGTAACCGTCCAAAAGTCTGTAAAATTATTGGCGAGACACTACACTAGACGATCCGATGTAGCTTCAGTTCTCTCCCGTGTGAACCGAAAAAACCATCCTCGCTCCAACGCCCTCTCGATCGACCTTGATGGACATTTCCGAGAAGACGCAACCTGCCCAGTTTAGGACTCTTCTTCACCAAATCTGCATTGTACGATTTATGATCTTCTCATCGAATCAGACCGGACACCCTTAAGGGGAAAACCCGCTTTCAGCATCGGTTTCCACTGTTCGAGTCCCCGGTGCGTGCCGATCATGATCTTGATGTCCATCAAGGCGTCGGGGATCTTCGCGTTGCATCTGTCGGTGGCGGCCGAGATCAGGTAAGTCTCTTCGCCAGCCTCGTCCGCGATGGCTCGGCCAGCCCGTCGAGCCTGTTCCGCAGGTCCACGAGAGTTTCCGCCGAGATGCGGAATTCATTTCCCATCGCCAATTCATGCCAAAAAGACCAGGCCGCTGGAGAGCAAGGCTCGCCGAGCCCTCTGTGGAGCGTGTGAAAATTACAGCCGCCCGCCCCTTAATGGAGTTGGTACGGGTTGAAATTGTACGCCGCCATCAGGTACCACGCTGTCGCGCCAATATGCAGACGGGGGTTGTAGGAAAAGCCAAAGCCAGAGTTGAGGACGCTGGACGCCGCCACCACGCCGCCCCGCAAAATCGTCTTGCCGTCAACAGTCTGGTTGTTGCCGAGGGCGTCCTGCGCCCGCTTGATCTGTTCCAAGTAATCCCAGGCCGTCGTGCGGTCACTCAGAAAATCCGGACCGGGGCCCATATCGCGCTCCCACAGCGCAAGCGCCAGTTGCGCGGTACCCTCGAACCACACCGCGTCAGGGTCCGGCTGGCCGTCGCCAGGCTGGGCAGGCGTTGTGGCGCGCTTGCTGACGTCGCTGAACGTAACGCCGCTAAAATCAATGTCGCCCGTAAAGCTGGCGTGGGGCGAAGTGGGCGAATCGGTAACCGCCAGATTCGTCTTGGCCCAGTCGAGCGTGCTGGCGTAGTTGGGGTCCCGCAGGGCGAGATACGACCATGACTGCGGGTCTTCCGGGAGGGGCGAGTAGGCGATAGTGACGCCGCTAGGGTCGGTGCCGGTGTAGAAGAGACCCTTATCGGGGTTCCACATCGCCTTCAGCAAGGTCAGCGCGTGTGCGCCGCGCGTGTCCCAAACGAGTTGGTGGGTGAGCGGCCCAAGGAGGTTGCTGAACAGGGCATAGACGTCGATGTTATGTTCACTTGACTTCACCAGGACCTTTCGGTTGTCGTTATTGAGGCCAAATATGTATCCGCCCGCGCCACGCGTGTCATAGGTGTTGTTGAAGATCCAATCGCCCAGCCGCACCGCCCCATTGAGGTACCGTGTGTCGCCGGTCCGGGCGTAAAGCTGTGCCAGCGCAATTCCCGCCCAAGCCATATCGCCCACCGCGCTGTCAACGAAATACCAAGGCGCACCGACGAGATTGACATTGCCATCCTTCCGGATGAAGTACGAGTCGTTCTTGGCATATGGCAGTGTGAATGGGGCGACCCAGTAGGCCTTGCGCAGTCGTCCATCGTGGTAAGGGTCGTGGTCCTGCGCGTAAAGCAGACTGTCGCCCAGCAGCCGCGCGAAAGCCAGATGAGTGCCAGAACCGGTTTCAGCTGCGATATACGCCAGAATCACCAATGCGTTGTCATAGGTGAAGGCGGTGGTGCCAAGACCCTCCTGATCGGCGTAACTCTGCACTAGCCGCAGGTTTGTGCCCATCTGGTAAGCGTTCAGCATCTGGTTCAGAAAATTTACTGGATGATGCCGAAAAGTTACGGTGCTTTGGGCAGCAACCTGTGCAGGAAGGCCCATGGTCAGCAACAACAGCAGTCCGGCAGCACTCAAACTTACCCGTTTGAAATTCCGTCGGACTGATGCTTTTAACCCGTGCGATCTTTTTGAGTCCATAACTTCCTTAAGCCAGAATTTCCATCTTGAAATCCAGACTCAGACTCGCACAGGTGCCAGGCAGTTTGCAAACGCTACTTTTGAGCCTGTTTTGAGTTCACCAGCCTTTTCCCCGGCGTTCTATCATCAATTCTACCGTGCCTTTGCATTGAAACTGCCAAAATGAGCCCTTTTCCGACCGAATTCTCAGACATCCGTATCTTCCCCTTTCCACGCCTGACCGAACTTGCTCCGTTCCGTGCTTCGCCTATCCCGCCGGTGACGGCAACGCCGCCATCTTGTGCAGCATGCTGCCGAAGAGCCGCAGCCGGGCATTGGGAATGACCTGCGGCCACTTAGTTCACTGAGAAAATGGCAATCCGGGCTTAAAGCTTCACCAGCACGTCGTTGGCGACGGTTTCGAGATTGCGCGTGATCTTGTTGAGATCCGCGGTGACCGGAATCAAGGTGTGCGCGCGCTGCACGCCGAGGTCTTGCAGCCGGCGGACGCCGTCGTAGGTGGGGCGGCATTGGCCCGAGAGTTCAATCTCGGCGAAGTTTCTGCCGATGCTGGTCGCACTCTTCGCGCAACTGCCTGATCAGTTCCGCGATGCCCGCTCCTCCGGGAACCGCCAGGAACCCGTCGCCGTAGCGGGCGGCGCGCCGGATTGCCGGGGCCGAGATACCGCCGACCAGGATCGGAATGCCGTTTTTCTGCACCGGCTTGGGAAAGCTTTTGAGCGGACCGAAGTTGAAGTGTTTGCCCTTGAAGGTTGACGGGTTTTCGCGCCACAGCACGCGCATCGCCTGGATCGCCTCGTCGGTTCTCGCGCCGCGCTGGTGGAAGTCGATTCCCAGCGCGTCGAACTCCTCCTTGAGCCATCCCGATCCGATTCCGATAAAGGTCCTGCCCTTGGAAAGGACGTCCAGGGTCGCCATCTGTTTGGCCAGATAAAGTGGATGGTGCTGCGGCAGGATTATCACATAGGTGCCGAATTTGATGCGGCTGGTGGCGGAAGCGACATAGGCCAGCGGCAGCAGCGGGTCGGGAATCGGAAACTCATCAGTTCGTGCGGGAAAGCTACCATCGGGGGTGTACGGATACTTGCTGTGAAACCCGACCGGAAAAGCGACGTGTTCCGGGGTCTCGATCGCGTCAAAGCCCAGCCGGTCGGCTTCCCTGGCGAAATGGATCAGGACATCGGGATCAAAAGGTGAGGGCGGCGCCAGCAACCAGGTCAAAGTCAGTTTCACGATCAACACCTCGATTGAATTCGTGTAGTTTAGATAAATGTGTGTCGCGATCAAATCAGCCGCGGGAACGGCGGTTGCGCGCCTGCGCTAAAGGGCCAACAATGACCCAGGAATTTTGACTGCGGCAACCCTCACAGGGCTTGGTGAATTATTATGGCGCAATTGGGCTTGAACCTCGCGTTTTACACCGGCGATCCATATGCGGACCTGCTGCACCTGGGCCTTCAGGCGGAGGAGGCCGGTTATGACTGCCTGATGGTGCCTGAAGGGATCGCGGGCAACGACGCGCTGCTGTGTTGCTACATGCTCGCGACGGCCACCAGCCGCATCCACATCGTGCCCAACGTCGCCAACATCTACTTGAGAGATCCGTCGCTGTGCGCGGTTACGTCGGCCACCATCCAGCAGGCTTCCCAGGGCCGCTTCATGCTGGGTATCGGCGTCAGCCATCGTCCGGTGTTGGAGGCGATGGGAATCGAGATGGGCAACGCGCGCGCCCGCCTGCGCGACTATACGCTGGCCCTGCGCAAGGCCTTCACCGGCGAGATGGCGAAAAAGTTTGGCGTGCACTTTCCCCATGCGCCGCAACCGGTGCCCATCTATTTCGGAGCGGTGACGCTGGAAACCGTGCGGATGGCGGCTGAACTCGCCGACGGGCTGCTGTTGGTGCATTGCACCGCCCAGAGATTGAGCCAGGTGATCCGTACCGTGCGTGAGAGCGCCCGCCAGCATGGCCGCAGACCGGATGAGGTCAACGTCGCCACCGCGGTGCAGGTCTATCTCCACGACGATATAAAACTTGCCAAGGAGGCGGCCCGCGCCGGGATGGCGCTATACATGGGACTGCCTTACTACAACCGGTTGCTGCGTAACAGCGGCTTTGAAAGCGAGGCGCAAGCGGGGGCGGAGGCCTGGGCCCGATCCGACACCGCGGCGCTGGCCGCGGCCGTATCGGATCGGGTGCTCGACGCGGTAGTACTTTATGGCCCGGCCGCCCGTTGCCGTGAACAGCTGGCGGCGATCGGCGAAAGCGGCGTTGACCTGGTCAGCATCATGCCGGGTCAGGTCGGCGGCGAAGACCCGTTGTTCAGCCTCAAGCGCTGCATGGCTGCCTTGGCGCCACGTTAAGCGAAATGATTGGTGCGGCGAGTCCGGAAAACGTCGCCCTCCCGGGTGCAACGAAGAGGCTTTCTGTCCCCTCGCCCACACCTGGAGACTGTCGATAAACACTCTGCAGCTCGAAAGTCCGATACTATGAATTGCCCCTAACGATGATCTGATTTGATGCCGCCCACCTGACCAGAGACTGTCGATAAACTACTAAAGGGCAAAGCTGTGGGGTGGCGTGGTTCTGTTCCCTCGCCCACATTCAGTTGTGGGAGAGGGCGAGGGTCAGGGTTCCGATACATCTAAAGTAGGATAAACGCATTGGCGCACCGCGAGACTCTGCTCGCCTGACACATCTTTGCAGGCCCGCCTGCACCCTCACCCGTCACGCGACTTGCTGGCGCAAATCGCGCGCCGACCTCTCCCGGCGTGCGGCTGCGGATCCGGTCCGCAGCCGCGGGTGAGGTAGGTTCAGGAGTTTATCGACAGTCTCTGACCAGACGGAGAGGGTGCACGTTGTTTGCGCTGGCCGAATCAACATTGCTAGTAGCAGTCGGAGACCCTCGTTTAACATCGCGCCCGCGCATCGCTGACCGGTGCCGGCGGCGGCCTGGGATGCATGGCGTGGCCCCCTGATTATCAAGCTTCGGGCGCGAGCGGCAGGGGTAAGACCCGAGGAGGTAACATGAGCGGACACAGAATCATTTCGGCGGACGATCACGTCCAGGAGCCCAAGGACATGTGGCAGCAACGGGTACCGGCGGCGCTGCGCGATCGGGCTCCCAAGGTGGTAAATGTCGACGGCGGCGATGTCTGGATGCTCGAAGGGCAGGTCGTGATGAAGATGGGAATGAACGTCGCCGCGGGGAAGAAGTTTGAAGAATACAAGCTGGAAGGCGAGACCTATCAGACCATCCGGGCGGGCTCCTTCGATCCACACGAACGCCTCAAAGACATGGATACCGACGGCGTCGAAGCCCAGGTGCTGTTCCCCAACGCATTCTGGGCGTTCATGGTGGAGGATTTCGAGCTCCAGCTCGCCTGCATGCGCGCCTACAACGATTTTCTGGCCGAGTTCTGCCAGACCAATCCGCGCCGGTTTATCGGTATCGGCCTGGTCCCGACCGACAACGTCGAGGCCGGAGTTCGCGAGGCCCAGCGCGTAGCCAAACTCGGCATGCGCGGGCTGCTGGTCGCGACCTTTCCAAAGTTGGGACTGCTCAGCAGCGAGGTCTATGATCCGATCTGGGCGGCCGCCCAGGACCTCGGCCTGCCGATACATCTGCACCTGGCGGTGGGCGACGCGCGCGGTAAGGTTTTCACCGAGCAACGTAATGTGCGCGGTCTGATGCCGGGACAGATCCTGATCAACTCGATGGGGAACATGGAAGCGCTGGCCCGGCTGTTATTCGGCGGTATCGGCGAATTGTTCCCCAAACTCAAGATCGTGTCGGTCGAGGGCAATATCGGCTGGATTCCCTACTTCCTCGAGCGCGCCGACCGCATCTATCAGCGCCATCGCTACTGGTCACGGCTGGAGTTGCCGATGCCGCCCAGCGAGTATTTCCGCCGCCAGGTCTACGCGACCTTTATTCAGGATCGCGCCGGAATCCGGCTGCGCGACCTGATTGGCGTCGACAACCTGATGTGGTCGTCCGATTATCCCCACACCGATACCACCTGGCCCAATTCGGTGAAGTCCATCGATGAGACCCTGGCCGGCGTTGCGGAAGACGAAAAGCGCAAGATCGTCGGCGGCAACGCCGCCCGCCTCTACGGATTAGCCTGATTCGCCGGCGCGGCCGGGGGTGGCCGCGCCGCATCATCCAATCAGGCGTGTGAGCCCAGCAGATCGTTGAAGTTGGTAGTGTAGAAGCGCTCGCGCCGGTCCTCCGAAATCGCGCAGTCATCCAGCGCCTTGGCAAAGCGCTTGAGCGGATCGCGCCCGCCTTCGGGATGGGGAAAATCAGTCGAGAACAGGAACAACTCGGCGCCGGCCTGCTCGATCATCCAGCCCACCGGTTCGGGCGGAAAGGGGGCGAACTTGAGCTGACGGCGCACGTAATCCGACGCTCTCATCGGCAGGTTGAGGTAAGGCTCGAAGCGCTTGAAGGCGTCCTGGGCGATGTCGACCTTTTTGATCCATGGAACCGCCCATAACGCGCCCTGTTCGATCGCGCCACCGCGCAGCTTGGGGAATTTCTCCAGCACTCCGTCCAGCACCATCGCGGAGAAAAACGCTTCGGTTCCGTAGTGAACCACGGTGTAGTCCTTGGCGCGGATCTCATCGACCCCGCCGCCCAGCGGGCCGGCTTCGATCTGCTTGCCGTTGTTCAGGAAAGCCTCGCGCAGGAAAATCTGGCCGCCACCCAAATGGGTAATAAACGGGAGGTCCAATTCCTGGAACCTGGCCCACACTACGTCCATGTCCGGATGGGTCGGTGACATCGTGGGCGGCGGCGTTGCCGGAACCCAGATCGCCGCGCAGCCGTCGCGCACGGCCGCTTCCAGTTCGCGCACCGCCAGTTCCGGTACGTCCAGAGGCAGGAAGCCCACCGCCCGCAGCCGCGGGTCGTGAGAACAGAAATCCGCGATGGCGCGGTTGTGGGCCCGGGCCCCGCCATAGAGAATTTCAGGATCGAAATATCTCTGCACTCCCAGCACCCCCCAAAACTGGCTGCTGGCCATGCCGGTGAAGACCAATTGCCGGTTGTAGCCCAGCAGATCGAGCGCGCGTCTGCGTTCATCGGGGTCGTATCCGCCCAGCGCGTGCCAACTCTTGCGGTCCAGGAGTTTGGCCTCGGCCCGGGCCATCGCGGCGGGATCCTGTTTGCGCCGCTCGATGATTCCGGGCAGTGCGGTTACCAGGTCTTCGGTGGCTTGGCCGCCGCACACGGAGAAATCGATCGGGGCCAGTTTGGAGCGCACTTTGGGATCGGCGTAGCGCAACAGCCAATCCTTGGTTTCCATGAAATGGCTGTCGGCGTCGTTGTAAATTCTACCTTCGGCATAGGGCATGGCGATACCACCTCCGGGTCCTCGCGCCGCTGCTGCGGCGTCGCGGCCGGCCTTTTTTCGGATTAGCTAAGATACGATTTTTCCATTATTAACGTAAGGTCGGCGCGGGTGGGGTCGTGACCACGGTTGGGGGCGGGAGATCGACTGGGCTGAGCCGGCGTAACCGAAAGTCCGGGCTTCCGAGGGGGCCGAAAGTGAAACGAAACGGCTAGAAGTTTTCCCTCCGCATAAGAAAAGAACCATTCGTCATGCTAAAAACATCAGAAATTGACTAAAAAATACGACGGGGTGCGCCAACCTGAGCAGCAATCGCGTCGAAAAAGCGAAATTTTCCCTTGCGCGGGAAGTAGACTCCCGGCTTGACGGCATGTCGCCTTCGAGCTACAAGAGTAGCGTATTGGCAAACTAAAGGCTCATTAGGATAAATAATGCCAATTATTATTCATTTGACATGATCTGAAAAGTCAGGCATCGGAAGCTTCGAGGAAACGGGCGATGCAGACTCCGGGAACAAACAAACGATGTATGATTTCCGGTCAGTGTTGGTGCGGTGCGGTAAAAGCCGGTCAGGGTCTTAAGGCGTGCGCTAGGGGCATGACCCATCGGTCGAAAGGGTGAGAGGAATTTGACCTTGGCGCGCGCGCTGCTACTGGGTTCAGGTTTAGCGCTCGTGTTAGTTGCCGCGGCGATCCCGTTGGCGAAGCGCCTGGCCCTGCACCTGGGATGGGTGGCCAAGCCCGGCAAGGACCGATTGCATAAGACTCCGGTCCCGCTTTTGGGCGGCGTCGCCGTGATCGTCGTATTCGGCCTGGTGGGATGTTTCGAAGGCGTTCCGGGCTGGCTGGTCGGCGGGGCGTTGGGCCTGTGCCTGGTGGGCCTGCTCGACGATATCGTGGCCTTGGGTCCGCGGACCAAGCTGTTGTGCGAGATTCCCTTCGCGTTGATGGCTGCGGCGTTGATCAACCTTCCGCACCTGATGCCGTGGGGGCTACAGAGCCTGGCGGTGACGTTCTGGATTCTGACCGCGATCAACGCCTTCAATCTGGTCGACGGGCTCGACGGGCTGGCGGCGGGATTGGGAATTATCGCGACGCTGGCGGTGGCGGCCATCGGAGTGTTCCATCACGATCCCATCCTGGCGCTAACCGCGTTGTCGTTTGGCGGAGCGCTGGGCGGTTTTTTGATTTACAATTTTATTCCGGCTTCGATTTACCTGGGCGACGCTGGGTCGCTGGCTGGAGGCTTCATCCTGGGGGTTTTGTGCCTGGATGCGGTACAGTATGCGGGCCAATCGAAGCTGGCGATTCTCGCCACCCCGGCCTTGCTGATGGCGGTCCCGATTATCGACACCTCGATCGTCACCGTTACGCGCCTGGCGACCGGACGGGCGATCTCGAAGCGGGGGCTGGATCACTGCCATCATCGGCTGCATAACCTCGGCCTTTCGCAGAAGCGGGTGACGCTGGCGCTGTGGGCGTTGGGCGCCGTCGGCGCTTTGTGGGCGATGTTCATAAGCTGGGCCGGCCGGGCCACGATCATCACGGTGCTGCCGCTGTGCGCGCTGATGTTCGCGACCCTCGGACTGTTTCTGGCCAACCTCTCATTCGAGCAGGAGCCGCCCGGCCGTATGTATGGAGTCGTGCCGCGGTTGGGCCGTTTGATTCTTAGCCTGGCGTATCGGCGGCGCGCGGTGGAGTTCGCCCTGGATTTTCTGGTGATCTCGTCGGCTTACTACGGAGCTATCCTGATTCATCACGACTTCAAGCCCACTTGGGCGCATGTCGCCGCCGACTCCCGCGCCTTGCCGATGATCTGCCTGGCGGCGTATGCCGCGTTCCTGGTGACCAGGACTTACCGGCAGATGTGGCGCTATGCCGGGGTCGAAGCGGCGTTGCGGTTTCAGGTCGCCGCGGTGCTGGCGGGGTTGCTGATCGCAATGGTCTCCGGCATTGCGGGCGCCGGGATTCCTCCCGCGCGGCTGGTGCTGTTCGTGATCCTGCTGGCCAATTTGCTGGTCGGCACGCGCATGTCGTTTCGGATTCTGACCACGGTGTTAAAGCATTTTGCCGCCCCGATCCGGAAAGTGCTGGTGGTCGGCGCCGGATCGGCGGGCGAAAGCGTGGCGCGAAACCTGATGCGTGATGGAGTCCCTCAGCTCAGCCTGGTGGGCTTTCTGGATGACGACCTGTTCAAGCATCGGATGCTGGTGCGCGGTTATCGGGTGCTCGGCGGGATTAGCGATCTGGACCGGGTGTTTCGCGAAACCGGGTTCAACGAGATCCTGATCGCGCAAGACGAGACCGCGGCGCAAGACCTGGTGACGCTCCAGACTTTCGCCATTGATCATGACGTCGCGATCCATCGTTATCTGGCCCGCATCGACACTCTGGCCCAAACCGGGAACGATTACGAAGCCCGGAGCGGTCACCAAACCAGGAACGGCAAAGCAGTTGATCGCGTGTCCTCGCGGCTCGTCTGAAGCTTCGTCGCGTCCTGGATACTCCGGTAAACCCGGAAACTCCCGCTTTACACGATTCGGCTTCCTAGCGGGGTGTTGAGAAAGTAAGATTGATTGCGTTGGAAGGACGCTCGCTCTCAACACCCTGCATAGAAGGTGGTGGCTTGCTTCCCGAGTCCTGCACTCCCGTTGGGAGAGACAAGAGCGGGCGCAGGGCGTGAAAATCCTTTTCGACAGCCTGCGGGACACCCAGGTTCTTTGGTGCTGGGGCATTTGACGCTGGGCCAAGACCGGCGGCAAGCTTTTTTTGATTGAAAACCGTGCCGCTTGGACAGATCGGCGGGTTAAGGAGGAAATGACGCGATGGGTGGCCTGTGGGAACGGGCAATTGCGAAGTTTAACGACCGCAGCGCCCGCATTGGGGTCTTGGGTTTGGGCTACGCGGGCCTGCCATTGACCTGCTGTTTCGCGGAGGCGGGATTCCAGACCTACGGTTTTGACATCGACGCGGAGAAAGTTGAGCAACTGCAGGCGGGGCGCAGTTACATTGGCCACATTCCTGCCGCGCGCATCGGCCGCCTGGTCAAGGATGGCCGATTGCGGCCGAGCACGGAATTTTCAGGGCTGAGCGAATGCGACGCCGCGATCGTTTGCGTGCCAACCCCGCTCGGAGAGGGTCGAACTCCCGACCTGACCTTCGTGGTCAACACCGCCAAAGCGGTTGCCGAGCACCTCCATCGCGGCGAATTGGTGGTGCTGGAGAGCACCACCTACCCGGGCACCACGGACGAGATTTTGCTGCCGCTGTTTGAGCGCCGCGGGCTCAAGGTCGGAGAAGATTATTTTCTGGCCTTTTCGCCCGAGCGCGAGGATCCCGCTAACGATAACTACTCGACCCGCACCATCCCCAAGGTCGTTGGCGGGGTGACTCCCCGATGCGGCGAGGTTGCCGTGGCCGCCTACAGCGCGCTGGTGGAGCGGGTGGTGCCGGTGTCCTCGGCCCGGGCGGCAGAGTCCGCGAAGCTGCTGGAGAACATCTATCGATGCGTCAACATCGCGATGATCAACGAACTCAAGCTGCTGTTTGAGCGCATGGGTATCGACGTTTGGGAGGTGATCCAGGCCTCGGCCACCAAACCCTTCGGCTTCACGCCATTCTATCCCGGCCCCGGCCTGGGCGGGCATTGCATACCGGTGGATCCGTTTTATCTGACCTGGAAAGCCAAACAGTACGATTTCAATACACGTTTTATCGAACTGGCCGGCGAGATCAACTCCGGGATGCCGCTGCATGTCGTCGATCGGCTCACCGAGGGACTGAATCTGATGGGACGGGCGCTCAACGGCGCCCAGGTTCTGCTAATCGGAGCCGCCTACAAGCGCAACGTTGAGGATGTGCGGGAGTCGCCCGCCATCCGTATCATCCAACTGTTGCAGGAACGCATGGCCAAGGTCAGTTATCACGATCCCCACGTGCCGCGCCTGGAAACCCGCCATCTGAAAGCGGCGCTGGTCTCGGTCAAGATTTCCCCGGAAGTGATCGCCTCGAGCGACGCCGTGGTAATCGTCACCGATCACACCAATATCGACTACAAGATGATTCTTGATCACGCCAAACTGGTGGTCGATACGCGCAACGCGACGGCGCCGTACCGCGAGCCCTCCCACAAGATCATAATGGCGTAGCCAGAAAGCGAAATTATTTCTTTCCCCTCTCCCACGATCTTCCGAAGGAGCAGGCGAGGGCGACAGGGGGAGAACGATCACAGGCTGGAAGCCCGTGCCAGGCAAAATGTAAAAACTCCAGCCACAGGCTGGAAAGCCTGTGCCACGAAGCCATCTCAATCATTTAGAAGGGAGGGCGGTGGTCCTGCTTTTCCCGTGGCACAGGCTTCCAGCCTGTGATTTTTTTTGCCAGGGTCTCGGAAAAGAGGATCACAGGCTGGAAAGGCTGTCCTGGGCGGGCGTACCCTTCAAGTCACACATTCGCGCTGGCGCACAGGCAGAACGTGAATGTGCGCAAATCCTTGCCGGCCCGGCTGCACCCACACCCAACATAGCAGCCTTCGCTGTGGGTGGCCCAATCATCCCATTCGGGCTTGGCCGACCACACCAAGCGCACACCGGCAGGGCGTTGGGGGTCGTCGATCAGCGCGACCGTGTAGCGCCCCGCGGCGCGGGTGTTGCGCCCCAGCAGCCGCCCGATCTGGCGCTCAAGTTGACCGCGCTCCAAACCGCGGCGCGCGTGCTCCAGACGCTTACCCAACTTGCCCAGCCCCTGCTCGATACGCTGGGCGAAGCGCGTGTGCATCGCTTTTTCCTTCTCGCGCCGTTGCGCCGAGCGACACAGCACGAAACGCTCGGCGCCGTCGGGCCCAATGCACAGCTTGGCCTCCACCCCTTCGCGCACGCTGTTCCAGTCCTTGGTTTGGGCGATCTCCCGGGCCCACTTGCGCAATTCAGTTTTAGGCGTACCGATTAAGTAGCGCCGCCCGGTCTGCTGCAACCAAGCGAGGTTCTCGGCGCTGGTCATTCCGCGGTCCATCACCCAGATGCGCTGGGCCAATCCGAAGCGCGCCTCCATGGTCGCGACGATCTCTTCCACGGTGGTCACGTCGGTGCGGTTGCCGGCGAAGACTTCATAGCCCAGTGGCATCCCCTCGCGGGTGACCACCAGGGCGATGCAGACCTGTTTGCAGTCGGGCCGGTGGTCGCGACTATAGCCGCGCGCGGCCAGCAGGTTGCTTTCGGCCAAGCCCTCGAAGTAGGTACTGGTCACATCGTAGAGCAACAGGTCGTATTCCAGGGCGAACAGTTCGCCCAAACGTTGGCGCAGGTGGTGCTCGATGGCTTGCTTGTGCGGTAACAGCCGATCCAAGGCGCGGTAGAGGCGATCATCATTGATCCGTTCCACCGGCAGTCCCAAAAGATCCTCCAGCGCGGTCGTTCGGTACCAGTGTTCGGCGAGGTGCAATTCGCTGGCAGGCTCAGTCAGTCTGGAGATTACCAACACCGCCGCCATCTGCGCCCATGAGATCGCCTCGCGGCCCACCGGCAGCAGCTCTGCACACAGTTGATCCAGTTGCGGCGCGCGCCACAGCTTCCACCCCAGCCATACCCCGCCGAACGACAGCGCGCGCTCGACGTACACCCGATCCAGCCGCACCGCGACGCGGTGTGCAGCCGGCGCCGCGGCTTCAAACAGCTCGCGCTGTTCGCCCCCTCCCATGATCTGCTGCGCGAGCAGCTTGGCGCTGGCGCGTCCGTGCGCGTCGAGCTCGCCCAATTGCGCAACGGTTTCTTGCACCACCTTCCCGCCACGCCGCACCGAGCGCACCAGCCGCCAATAGGTGTGTGTCGTGCCGTTCTTGCGCCGGATCGAGTGCCGCAGATACAACCCCGCTCCCTCTCCTCCGCCCTTGCTTATGACAGCCCAACTAACCCTCTCACAAGCATCAAAAGTCGGCACTACATGGCGATTTCCCGCTTTTGAAGGCAAAAGCGCAATTATTACCGTACTCTACACCCGAAAAAAATTATTTTCGAGCGACTAACTGCGGAAGTTGGGCTAACCCCTCTCCCTGGTCAGGGAGAGGGCATCGATCAGATCCTTGTTAGGCAATTTCCAGGCATGGGACTTTCAAGCTGCAAATGGTTTGTCGACAGTCTTCCAAAATAAGGGGAGCGAGTCAGAAAGCTGCCCAATTCAGCGGGTCTTACAATACTACCTCGGGCTTGGGCTTTACCTTCAGCAGGTAACGGCCGCCGTTGCGGCGGATTCTGACCGCCACTCCAAAGGCTTCGGAAAGCAGCTTCGAGTTAAGCATCCGCGCCTTGGTCCCGCAGGCCAGCACGCGTCCGTTTTTCAGCACCAGCACGTGTGAAAAGCTCGGGGTGATTTCTTCCGTATGATGGGTCACCAGCACCAGCGCCGGGGCGCCGCGTCCACGCGCCAGCCGTTCCAGAAACTGCAGGAAATGCTCGCGCGCGGCAGGATCGAGTCCCGCGCAAGGCTCGTCGAGGATCAGCAGCTTGGGCCGCGCCATCAGCGCGCGTCCGATCAAAACGCGCTGGCGTTCGCCCTGCGACAGATGGAGCCACGGACGGTCGCGCAGGTAAGTCGCATTCAACCCGGCGCAGGATGCGCGCCGCCTCGCGCTGCTCTGCCGGCGCAGTGTCGCCCCACAATCCGATTTGCGCATAGCGGCCGCTCAGCACCGCGTTTAACGCGGGCTCATTGTCGGCCATCATCTGGTAGATGCTGGAGCTGACGATTCCGATCCGCTTGCGCAGTTCGCGCCAATCCGTGCGTCCGTAGGTTTCGCCCAGTACCGAGATATTCCCGGCGGTCGGCGGCAGGTATCCGGTCAGGGCCCGCAGCAGCGAGGTCTTGCCCGAACCGTTGGGACCGACGATGGCCCAGTGCTGGCCCCGTTCGACCTGCCAGTCGATCCGCTCCAGGATGGTCGCGTCGCGGACGACGCGCAGCCCACTTACCGCAATTACAGGCCGCACGCGCGCCATCGGCGGATGCGGATAGTCATTGTCATGAGGTTCATCAAATCCGGCTTCCTGTTAGTGCTCCTGGGAAGAATGCCGCGAAAGCTCGCGGTCGCGCAGTTCCTTGCGTTTGATTTTGCCGGTGAGGGTGAGCGGGAAATCGTCAACGAACTCGACCTGGCGGGGATATGCGTGAGCCCCGACCTTGGCGCGCACACGCTCCTGGAGTTGGGTCACGATCGCCGCCGATGGCGCGTGCCCGGCGTGCAGTTTGACCAGCGCCTTGACCAATTGACCGCGCTGCGGATCGGGCGCCCCGATTACCGCGCATGCGGCGACGGCCGCGTCTTCCATCAGTGCGGCTTCGACCTCGTCGGGACCGATCCGATAGCCTGAACTCTTGATCACGTCATCGGCGCGGCCCAGAAAGTAGACGTTGCCCTGCTCGTCCATTTGGCCGCAGTCGCCGGTCAGCATCCACTGGCCGATGAACTTTCTGCTCAGCGCCTCGGGATCTTTCCAGTATTCCTTCATCAAAACCGGATCGCCGCGCCGCAGCGCGATTATTCCGGACTCGCCGTCTTTGACTACGGTTCCATCATCGCCGACGATCGCCACGTCGTGACCTGGATATGCCTTGCCCAGCGCGCCGGGTTGCGGCCGCTCCAGCGCCGTGCAGGTGCCAATCACGGTGTTGGCCTCGGTCTGGCCGAAGCCGATATTGAAAGCGACCTGCAACTCTTCCTCCAGCCACTGAGTCAGCGCGGCACTGGGAGAACCGGCGGTAATGAAGATGCATCGCAACGCCAGTTTGTATCGTTCGCGGGGCGTGCTTACCTGGCGCATCAGCTCAAGCGCCGGAGGCGGAAACATCGCCACGGTCACGCGATATTTTTCCAACTGGCGGTAGACCGCTTCGGGATCGAATTTCCCTCTGGCGCCGTAAGCAACCACCGGAATTCCGAAAGCCCACGGACACAGCAGTCCGGTCAGCCCGGCCGACCAGGCCCAGTCGGCGGGGCTGAAGTACACATCATCGGGTTTTAGAAAATTCAGCGCGTAATCGAAGCCGTTACGGCCAAGCACGTTGCCGCCGGCCTGCACCACACCCTTGGGGCTGCCGGTGGTCCCCGACGTGTACATCAGCAGCAATGGGTCATCGGGGCAGGTCGGCGCGGGCTCGCAAACCGGTGCGGCCGCGGCGGTAAGATCATCAAAGTTAGGTCCGCCATGCTTGCCCCCGGCCACGATCACGTGGCGCAGTTGCGGCAACTCCGCGCGCATCGGCTCCAGCCGTACGGCTGCTTCGGGCTCGACCACGATGGCGCGGGCGCCGCTGTGCATCAGGCGGTAGCGCAACGCGTCGTCGCCGAACAGCCGCGAGATGGGCAGGGCGACGGCGCCGAGCCGGTAGATCGCCATGTGAGCGATCGCCGTTTCCGGCCGCTGCGCCCCCTGGATCGCAACCACGTCGCCGCGTCCGATTCCCAAAGCGCCCAGCGCGTTGGCGAAGCGCCGGCAGGATTCGATCATGTCGCCGAAGCTGTAACGGCGCGAGCGGCCCGCCGGATCTTCGTAAAACAACGCGGCCGCGCCGGCGCGATCGGCATTGCGATCCAGGCAATCCACGCAGACATTATAACTGGCGGGGATCAGCCATCGATGCTGCGCGCGGGCCTGCGCAAACGATTTGGCATCGCGAACGATTTGCTCTTTCAATCCGGTGATCATGGCGGCGCAATCCCAGTCGCTTGCGAGTAAAGGGTCAGCGCCGATCCGGCCATGCACGGGCGCGCATCGCTAAACTTTGAGCCCGTCCAAGAACTTGCGCAGTTCGGCGTTGAACTCGGCCGGCCGTTCGAGCTGATAGAAGTGGCCGATATCCTTCAATGCGACCAGCCGGGCGCCGGGGATGTTGTCGGCCAGGAACTTGTTTTTTTCCATCGGGATGCCGAAGTCTTCCTCGCCGGCGTAAACCACGGTGGGCTTGCGGATCTCTTTGAGGCGCGGCCCGATGTTCCACTGGAACAGCCCTTGAGGGTCGTTGAACGAGGACGTGAACACATGGCGCGGAAAAGTCTCGATGCGCAAGTGCGCCTTCATCACCTCGAGGATTTCGGGCTTCTCGCGCTTGCTGCGCGCCGATATTGAGTTCTCCAGGTTGCCGTCGAAAGTGCCCAGGTAATTGGACTCATAGGCGGCGGCCGCTTGCTTGATGGCTTGGGGGTCCTGAGCGTCGAAAAGTCCGGTGCCGGAGCTGATGATCACGTTGCCAATCACGCGCTCGGGGTGGTCGAGGTTGAACTGCAAGACGATCATTCCGCCGATCGAATTGCCGACCATGACCGCGCGGTCGATTTTCAGCGCGTCGAGCACTGCGGCCACGTCGCTGGCATGCTCGGGAATCGTATAACCGGATGCGGGTTTGTCGGAGCGGCCCATCCCCCGATGGTCGATTACGACGCAGCGGTTGGTAGTGGCGAAATTGAACACCTGGTAGTACCAGATGTTGCCGTTGGTGGTCCACGGATGCAGGAAGACAATCGGCGTGCCGCTGCCGTAGCAGTCGTAATATATTTTCACTCCGCGATTTTCAGCGTATGGCATCGAAGCTCTCCTCGGCTATTGCCGGATTGTTGTGCGACTGCGGGCCCTGCGCTGTCAAGACACCTGATCGAGCCAGCGCTGCTCCAGCGGCGTGACCCCGCGCGCGCCGATGTATTCCTGCAGGGCTTGCGACGCCGCGCGCTTCTGCCCCGACCGGATCAACGATACCAGGTTGGACTGGATGAACACGCCGCGCTGTTCGTCGCTGCCGCCCACGCAGGGCACGTCGTTGATGATCGGGCTGAGCTGCGATGCGGCCTGGTCATAATCGCGGCGCGCAAACGCGACGCATCCGCGCACCAGCGGCATCCCGGTCTCGCGCCACACGTGCGCGGCGCGCCCGGATTGGCGATCCGCGAAGCGCTCCATTTCCGCGATCGCGTGCTCGACCTCGGTGGTTTCGCCGGCTCTGGCGAGGGCATAAAGACACAGCGCGTTGATGAACGGAAACAGGTGCTCGTGAGCGTATGGTCGCGCGTGCGGCGCGATCTCTTGCCATTGCGCCTGGATTTCGACGCCGGCCAGTTCCAGATACCAGAGCAGGAGAATCGCATCGGTCTGCTCCACCACCTGGTCCGGAAAGAAGCCCCATATTTGTGCGTGGTAGGCGTCGCGCGCCTTTTGGAAATCGAGGTTGGCCAGATACAAGGTGGCCAGATGGAACCAGTTGTGCGACTGGATGTAGCGGCCGAAGCCGCGCCAACTGTCGCAATAGCCTTCGAGCTCGGAGATCCCTTGCGCGATTCGCGATTGACCGGCGAACACGTGGGCCAGGCAATGCTGCGCCCACATCGTCAGCGGATTGAGCCGCAGGGCTTCGCGCGCCACCGCCTCGGCCTGGTCGCGGCGGCCGCATAGCTCCAGTGCGAACGCGTACATCGATTGCAGATGGCTGCAGTCGCGGTTGGCTTCGGCGATGCTCTCCATGAAGGCCAACTGGCGCGCCGATTCGCCGGTTTGAAAAAAGTGGAACTCGGCCAGCTTGGCCGCGACCACGTCGCGGGGCCATTGGCGCGCAATCTGTTCATAGGCCGTGATGGCGCGCTCGAAATCGCCGTCACATCCGGCCTCAACGCCCTCTATGAAGCGCCTTTCGCGAAGAGTCAGATCGTCAAAGTGAACGCGCGCGCGGGCCAGCAGCGGTCGCGCGGGCAGTATCTGTGCCGGCGATTGCGCATAGATATAAGTGCTGGCCGCGTACGCCTGAAGCATCGCGCAATCGGCGAAAGCATTGGCGGCCTCGAGAATCGAACCAGCATCGGGTCCCAGGCTCAAAAGTTGATCGGTGTAGTGATCGATGGCGTGGATGGCGCCGTCGGAACCGGTGCTGACGGGAAGACCTCTGCGGTCAAGCTTCATTCCTGCGCGAACTCCCTGGTCATGCTGAAACCTTCGGCGATCCTGTAGCATCAATCATATTACGACGGCGATGCGCTCCATGGCGAGGCGCCCGGCTGATACCCGCCGATAGGCACTGAGAGTATAATGCCTGCCAGGCGAGCGTGTGAATCAGGCCGATCCGTCGGCGTCTAAATGGTAGATGCGCATGACTGGCGGAAAGGATGACACCATGAATCATACGAGGGCATTGGAGCGCAGAGTCCTTTTGGGGGCGCTCCTGGCCGCTCCAATTCTTATCTGGGGTAACTGGCTTCGCGCCGGTGATGAAGAATCAGCGGGAGCCGTAAACCAAGGCGGGAAAAAAGTGACCATCATAAAGTTTACCGATTCCGGCGAACGGGCCGGCTCAGTTACCGTCGACAAGGTGGTGAAGCCGGATTCCGAATGGAAGAAGCAGCTCAACCCCGAGCAGTTTCAGGTGACGCGCCGGGCCGGTACCGAGCGCGCGTTCAGCGGAATCTACGCCGAAAACCACCAGCAGGGCCTTTATCGCTGCGTCTGCTGCGGCAACGCCCTGTTCAGCTCCGACACCAAGTTCGAATCGGGTACCGGATGGCCGAGCTTCTGGCAGCCAATCGCCGAGGAGAATGTCGAGAAGCGCACCGATCGGTCGTGGCTGATGACGCGCGTCGAGGTGCTGTGCCGCGAGTGCGACGCCCATCTGGGTCATGTCTTCGACGACGGGCCACAGCCTACCGGCCTGCGCTACTGCATGAACTCGGCCGCGCTCTCGTTCGTCAAGAAGACCTGACCTCCGCGTCCACTGACCAGCCGCCGCTGCGCAGGCCCGGTGGGATTGGCATCGCCCGGGCCGTGACAACCGGCGTGTGACTGCGGTAGTGTCCACCTCCAAGGCGCCGCGCAAGCGCCGCCGCATCCCAGGCGCGTGGAGGAAAGGACATGAATCGCTGGAAAATAGGTGATGTGACGATAACCCGTGTGGTCGAGAGCGAAACTGCCACCGACCTGAGCATGCTGCTTCCGGACGCGACGCCGGAAAACATCCGCAAGGAGGAATGGCTGCGGCCGCACTTCGCCGACGACAACGGCGGCGCCAAGCTGAGCATCCATGCCTACGCAATCGAGTCCGGCGGCCGCAAAATTATCGTCGACACCTGCGTAGGCAACGACAAGCGGCGCGACGGCTTTCCCACGATGCATATGCTGCGGCTGCCGTTTCTTTCCGACCTCGCCACGGCGGGCTTCGCGCGTGAATCGGTCAACCTGGTCCTGTGTACGCATCTGCATCTGGATCATGTCGGTTGGAATACGATGCTGGAAGGAGAGCGCTGGGTGCCGACTTTCCCCAATGCCCGCTACCTGATCGGCCGCAAGGAATGGGCGCATTGGGGAGCCGCGGGCCAGGACGACGGCATTATCGGCGATTCGGTGCGCCCGGTCTTCGATGCGGGCCTGGTGGACCTGGTGGAACCGGATCATCGGCTCACCGACGAGATCTGGCTGGAACCGACCCACGGCCATACCCCGGGCCACGTCAGCGTCAGGATTTCCTCGCGCGGTGAGGAAGCCGTAATCAGCGGCGACCTGATGCATCATCCGATCCAGCTTGGCCATCCCGACTGGAAGTGTACTTTCGATACTGATTGGCAGCAGGGATGCAAAACGCGGCGCGAGTTCGCGCAGCGTTACGCGGACCGGCCGGTGCTGGTCTTGGGGACCCACTTCGCCACGCCCAGCGCCGGTCATATCGTAAGGCACGACGGGGCCTTTCGATTCAAGATCTGACCTGGAACTCCGGTTAGCGGATACGCGCATTCTATGGAAAGCGCCGGCGCAAAACCGACTGCGGCCCTTGGCCCGCATCGCCGAGCGCTGAATACGGCGGGCCGTTGCGATACATCCGATCAGCGCGAGGCCCAACTGCGCCAAGTACCCCGGCTGCGCTGGCTGCCCGACCAACGCCTCAGGAGTCTCGCGGCGGTCAGCAAAGTCGAGCGGGTACGGGCCCGCGCGATCATTAATGTTGGCCGCGAGATTGTTCGCTTCGTGCTGCACGGCGCGGTCCGCTTGCAATACGCCGCGGGCACCCGCGACCGCACGGTGATTTCGATCGCCGGTCCCGGAGACCTTCTTTCAAAGTTATTTTTCAAAGAGGCGCCCAAAGTGCGCGCCCAGGCGCTGACCGATGGCGTGCTGCTCACGCTGCCACGCGGCCCCTTCCTTGAAGCCGTAATCGGTACTTCGAGCGCGGACCTGGATGAGGCCGTCGAGCTGATTTTCGGGGAAGCCCTGGCCCTGTTGGCAAGATACTGGCAAACGTCGGGCGGCCGTCTGATGGTCCGGCTGGCGGCGGTGTTGTTGGAATTGGCGCGCAAATTCGGCATTGCCGATTCGCGCGGTACGCTGATCGACCTCAAGCTTTCACAGCGGGACCTTGCCGGGATGGTCGGTTGTTCGCGCCAGCAGGTCCACGCCCTGCTCGATAATCTCGCCGCACAGGGAATCGTGCGGCGGCAAGGCCGCCAGTTGATCCTGGACCTCAACGGAATAAAACGGCTCGCCCGCAGAGCATAAGCTCGTCCACCGCGGACGGAGAAGAGTCCCGTCCCCGGCGCGCGTTTCGCTCTCAGCCAAGGGGTTTTGCGAAAGCCTACAGGCCGAAGTGGCGGTTTGGTAAGAATTCTTACCTTTTCGCGCCAAACGCCTTGCCCGGCTTACTTGTGCGCCGGCGCATCGGGATCTAGCGTTGATTTCGTCAGCCGGAAAATCTGCCTGAGTCCGCGGGAGGTCTAAAATGCGCACGTATCAAACCATCTCTGCCGACGGACATCTCGAAGTGCCGCTGGACTGGTCCACCAGGGTGCCCGCGAAGTACCAGGACCAGGCGCCCCGGCTGGTGCGCAATCGCGACGGCACCGAAGTCTGGGTCATGGACGAATGGACCCGTGACAACATCGGCAATCTGTACTGCGGCTTGCATTACGACGAATACGTTCATGCCGCTGCCGCTACCTACCATTTTCCCGACGGGTCGCCGCGGCCCGGCACCGGCGACTCCACCCAACGTTTGCGCGAGCAAGACGCCGACGGCCTGGACGCCGAGGTGTTGTTTCCGCCCGTTTACGGCCAGGGGCTGATGCGCAAGATGATCCCGAAGGATAAGGATTGCTACCTGGCAATCGTGCGGGCCTACAACACGTTCGTGTCCGAATTTTGCGCGGCGGCGCCCGACCGTCTGATCGGCGTGGCGATGCTGCCCGAATCCGGAATTGCGGATGCGGCTGCTGAACTGGAGCGGATCAAGAAGCTCGGGCTGCGCGCGGCGGCGCTCTCGATGTGGCCCAACGGCAGCCCCGATCCGATACCCGCGCAGGACGAGCGGTTCTGGGCGGCGGCGCTTGATCTCGACGTCAAGATGACCCCGCACGGAAACTTCGGCGGTCCCATCAAACCTTACGAGGGGGTGAGCCGCGAAGGCACGGTTTGCGCCAGCGGCGCCTTGGGATGGCCGTGTACGATGACGATTGGCCGCCTGATGCTCTACGTCCTGGACCAATTTCCGAACTTGAAGTTCTACTTCGCCGAGACCCAGGGCGCATGGCTGGCGCACGCGCTTAACTGGATGGACGAGTTTTATCTGCGTTGGTACCGCTACCACGACGTCAAGCTCAAGAAGATGCCGAGCCAGTACTACCGCGACCATTGCCGCTTCAGCTTTATCCACGACCGGGTGGTGATGCAGTTGCGCCAGTTCATCGATCCGGCGCTGCTGATGTGGGGCACCGATTTCCCGCACAGTATCGGCAGCTATCCCGACACCCGGCAGGTCCTGGCGGAAATCTTTGACGGCGTGCCCGATGGCGTGCGGCGCCAGGTGCTGGTGGACAACGTGTGCGAGTTCTTCGATCTCGATCCCAACCGTGACTTGACGCCGACTCCGGGGACCGCGCCGACCAGGGATTAAATCGCGATGGCTGAACTACATATCAAGGTAAACGCGCGGGCGATGCCGATCAGCACGGAGTTCGTGCGCTTTTGCAAAGCCCTGGAGCATTTCTACTACGTGTTGGTGCTGACTTCACAGACTGACGCAAGCAAAGCGGGGCAGGCGTGGACGCAATGGCTGGCGGCCGGGCT
Organism: uncultured Pseudomonadota bacterium; assembly: GCA_963805995.1. Taxonomy (GTDB): domain Bacteria; phylum Desulfobacterota; class Binatia; order Binatales; family Binataceae; genus JAJPJA01. The sequence continues at coordinate 298,364 of CAWDWL010000021.1, forward strand.
TAATCCCGCGGTAAGACTGGCGCCGCCGGTTGATAAGGCGGACCGGCTTACGCTGGACTCGCGGCCGGGACTGAAGGGATTCGAAGTGATTGTGCGCAGCGCGAATACCTCGGCGCTGGGCCGCCTCCGGGCGTTGCTCGAAGAACTGGATACCTCGCGCAAATTACTGGCCGGCCGCATCGAGGAACCAACGCGCCTGGCGGGATTGCGGGAAAATCGGACGGTAGCGGATCTGCTCGTGCAACCGATGCAAAACTCGCTGGCGCGCAGCCGGATCGCGCCGCCAGGAGCGCAGTCATTCCTGGATATGATTGATCGTGGACTGCTGGCGGTCACCGCCGCCGACATCACGTCGATCGACATCGGTGCGGCATCAAATCCGTAACGCAGCCTGGCTATTGTCAGCTAAACGCAGCGCATCTGGAGGATGATTATGGCGGGGATTCTGGAGGGAATTAGGATCGTGGACCTGTCGCAAGGAATAGCCGGCGCGCTGGTCACGCTGCTGTTCGCCGAACAGGGCGCCGACGTTATCAAGGTCGAGCCTCCAGGCGGCGACCCCACGCGCGAAATCGAAGCCGGGTTCTTTATCTGGAATCGCAGCAAGCGCGGCGTCACGCTCGACTTGGGTAGCGCCGCGGACCGCGCGCGCCTGCGCCAGCTCCTGGAGCGCGCCGACGTGCTGGTGGAATCGTTCACGGCGGCGGAGTCGTCCCGTTACGAGCTTGATTACAACCAGCTTAAATCGCCGTTTCCCCACTTAATCCATTGCAAAATCAGCGGCTACGGGATGGACCATCCGTGGCGCGATCGGCCCGCGATCGAAGCGCTGGTGGCGGCGCGCACCGGTCTTTATCATCATCAGGCCGGAATCCGGCGCGATGGTCCAACCTTCATGTATTGCCCGTACGCCAGTTACGGTGCGTCGTTCACCGCGGCGCTGGGGATTTGCGGCGCTTTGCGCGCCCGGCTGCATACCGGACGCGGCCAATTCGTCGATACCTCGCTGATGGACGGGGTCGCGTTTTTTACCAATATGCTGTGGCAATGGTCCGAAATGCCGGCGCCCGAGTTCAACTACTTCATCGACCGCACGGTGCCTTATCCGGTCTGGCTGTACGAATGCTCCGACGGTCTGTGGCTCCATCACATGCGCACCGACAAGGGCAACCTCTTCGCGCTTGGCCAAGGTCTTGGGGATAACGCTGCCGCCCGATGCGATGTGGATGACCGACGCGGAGCGCTGGAAGTTCAACGATGAGGTGATCGCGGCGTTCAAGACGCGTCCGCGGGAGGAATGGATCAAGCGCCTGCGCGAAGTGGATATTCCGGTCGAAGCTGTGATGCCGGCCGAGTCCGCGTTCGCGCGCGAACAGACCCGGGTCAACGGGATGGTCCACGTCCAGAGCGATCCGGAGCGCGGCGCCGTGACGCAGATCGGCATTCCGATCCGCTTCTCCAGGACTCCCGGGGCGATCAGGGGACCCGCGCCGCGGCCGGGTCAGCATAACGACGAAGTAATGCGCGAGGCCGGCACGCACGCCGCGCGGGCGCTGCCAGCGACGGCGGGCGGGGTGCGCCGCAATCTCCGCTATCCGCTCGACGGTATCACGGTGCTGGATTGCGGCGAGTACCTGGCGGGTCCATTCGGGCCGATGGCGCTGGCGGACCTGGGCGCCCGCGTCATCAAAATCGAACGGCCCCAAGGGGATCGGATGCGGACTCCGGTGCCGTTTCCCCCGTTCATGGCTTGTCAGCGCGGGAAGCAGGACCTCGCCCTGGACCTGAAACATCCCGAGGGACTCAAAATCTTCTACCAGCTGGTCGCCCATGCCGACGTGGTGCATCACAATCAGCGTCCCGGCGTAGCCGAGCGGCTAAAGATCGACTATCCGGCTTTGCGCGCGATCAAGCCCGATTTGATCTATACGCATAGCGCCGCTTATGGCACGCATGGGCCCGACGCGCTGATGGGCGGTTACGATCAGCTCTTTGCCGCGATGTGCGGGATGGAGCACATGGGCGGCGGCGACGGCAATGCGCCGATCTGGAACCGTCTGGGCACCGTGGATGCGGGCGGCGCCACGCTGTCGGCAATCGCCACCGTGATGGCGGTGTATCATCGCGATCGCACCGGCGCGGGACAGTTCGTTGACGGCTCGCTGCTCAACGCGGGCCTATGGTACAACTCCGACGCGTTTGTCGCTGATCGCCAGGACGTGAGGCGGCGACCCACCCTGGATCGCAATCAGACCGGAATCAGCGCCACCTACAGAATGTACGAAACTGCGCAAGGATGGATCTGCGTGGCAGCCAGGTTCGAAGGGGAATGGCAGAATTTTTGCGACGCGGTCGGACGGCCGGAATTGTCGCGCGAACGCAAATATGGTTCGCACTTCGGGCGGATCGACTATCGCGACGAACTCGCGGCCGTGCTCGAGCCGATCTTCAAGACCCGCACGGCGCAGGAATGGTTCGAGCGGCTGGATCGCGCCGGCGTGCCCTGCGAGGTTTCAAACGAAGGTTATTGGCGTAAATTCCTGCAGGATGAATGGTGCCTTTCCAGCGGCCGCGTGGCGCAATACCATCAGGGAAATCTGTTTGGTAACTTGCGCCAGTTTGGCCAGACCATCCGGCTTTCGGAGACCCCCCAGATAATCCAGGGACCGCCGCCACGGATCGGCGAGGACACGCAAAAGATCCTCACCGAACTGGGCTACGACGACGCCCAACAGGCGGCGCTGAAGGAAAGCGGCATCGTAACCTGGCCGGAGTAGGGCGCTTGCCTAGCCCCGAACGAGAAGTGTTTGAGCATAATACATTGGGGCAGAGCGCTTTTCTGTTTTGAGGCACGACACATTGACGCAGAGGCCTTTTCTGTCCCCTCTCCTTATCTTAGGAGAGGGTGAGGGAGAGGTTACACGTCCCAATCCACGGCACGCGTTTCGCGTATTGCCACTTACATTTCACGCAACCACCGTCCGGAATTGTCCGCGCTTCAGGGTTAGCCGGGCAGCAAAATCTTGACACCCGGCGCTGGAAAATAGCGCCAGGCTTTGAGGACCCTCACCCGCTCGCTCTCAGGCCTGGCGGCCTTCGAACTCACGACCTCGAATAGGGAGAGGTATTCGGAGATGACACGCGGCCGCCATCACGCGTACGCCAACCGTGCGGCGACGCCGCCGTCGACCAGCAGTTCGACCGCGGTGATATAGGACGCGTCGTCCGAGAGCAGAAAAATGACCGCCTTGGCGATCTCCCAGGGCGTGCCCTGGCGTCCCATCGGAATATGCGGTGCGACCTGCGCCTCGCGATCGCCGGTCAAACGGCGCGCCATCGCGGAGTCGATCGCTCCGGGCAGCACCGTATTGACCCTGATACCGTTTTTGGCGTGCGCCATCGCGACGGCGCGCGACAGCCCGGCCAGGGCGGCCTTGCTGGTGGCATAAGCCACCCCGCCACCGCGGATTGCCGAGATCGACGAGATGTTGACGATCGCGCCGCCGCCCGCCTTGATCATCTCCGGAATCGCGTAACGCATCATGAACAGATGGCCGCGCACGTTGACCTCCATCGTGGTGTCGAATTCGGCAGTCGGACTTTCCAGCGTATGGCCGGTCGCGATGCCGACGATGTTGACCAGCAGATGCAACCCGCCCAGCGCCTTGACCGTCGCGGCAACCGCGGCGCGGCATGATTCCTGGTCTCTGACGTCGGCGGCAAACGCCTCGGCGCGGCCTCCCTCCGAGCGAATCAGCTCAGCCGTTTTCTCGGCGGCGTCCAGCGCCCGATCGACCACTAACACGGCGGCCCCTTCGCGCGCGCCCAGGATCGCGGTGGCGCGGCCATTGCCCATTGGAACCGTTTCGCCGGGCTTCGGCGGACCATCGGCTCCTCCTCCGCAGACCAGCAACACCTTGCCCTCCAAGCGTCCCATGGGAACCTCCAAATGTCAGAGTTCAGGCCGGACTTTCCTTTGGCACCGATTCACGACCCGTCTCGTGAAGCGGCGGCGGCCAAAATTATTGCTAGTTCTCGCCGGAAAGTCCTGGAGATGCAAGCGCGCGTTGGTCTCACATGCGACTGTCTCCATCGGAGTCATCCGGCGCAGCCGGATGCGGCAAAACGGGTCAAAAAGGTGCCGCGAGCGTCGATCGGCCGTGGCACGATTTTAGCTGCCGAAGTCTATTCGGCGCTGCGATCGACGCTTGGGTCTCGCGCGGCGCCGGGTAAGAATGGCTTCAACGTTGGTGACAGCGAAACCAGTGACTTCCGACCCCGCTTCCTCTGCTGACGGTGAAGTAGCCGCAGTTCGTGGATCGGTCGTGGAAGTCCGATTTACTGCCGGCAACCTGCCCTTGATCAATGAAGCCCTCGACGTGATGTGGGACGGCGGCGAGCGCCTGACGCTGGAGGTGCAGTCGCATATCGATGAATGCCACGTGCGCGCCGTTGCAATGAACAAGACCTCGGGCCTGGCGCGCGGCACGACCGTGCGGCGAACGCGGGCGCCGATTGCGGTGCCGGTCGGAAAGCCGGTGCTCGGACGGTTGGTTGACGTGATGGGCGATCCGATCGACGGTCTCGGACCGTTCGGTCCGCAGACGGAGCGATGGCCCATTCATCGTCCGTCGCCCAGCCTGGCGCAGCGCAAACCGGGTCGCAGCGTGTTCGAAACCGGGATCAAGGTTATCGACTTGCTGGCTCCACTCGCTCACGGCGGCAAGGCCGGGATGCTGGGCGGGGCCGGGGTGGGCAAAACGGTCCTGGTGATGGAGCTGATTCACGCCATGGTCGAGCGCTATTCCGGGATCGCGGTGTTCGCCGGCGTCGGCGAGCGCTCGCGCGAGGGTCATGAGCTGCTGCTGCAGATGCGCAGCTCGGACGTGATGCGGCGCACGGTGCTGGTGTTCGGGCAGATGAACGAGCCGCCGGGAGCACGCTGGCGCGTCGGACTCACCGCGCTGACGATTGCCGAATACTTTCGCGACGTCAGCGGCGACAACGTGATGTTCCTGATGGACAATGCGTTCCGCTTCGTGCAGGCCGGCGCCGAGGTCTCGGGACTGCTCGGACGGATGCCGTCGCGGGTCGGATATCAGCCTACGCTGGCTTCGGAGATCGCCGCGCTGGAGGAGCGGATCGCCTCGGTGCCGGGCGCCGTGATGACCGCGGTGGAGGCGGTTTACGTTCCCGCCGACGACTTCACCGACCCCGCGGTCGCGGAAATCTTCAGCCATCTGGACAGTTCCATCGTGTTGTCTCGCGCGATGGCCACGGAGGGACTGTATCCGGCGATCGATCCGCTGGCCTCGACCTCGGTGCTGTTGGATCCGCTGGTGGTGGGTGAGGACCACTATCGGATCGCGCAGGAAGTGCGCAGCACCATCGAGCACTACCGGGAGTTGCAAGACATCATCGCCATTCTGGGTATCGACGAATTGAGTCCCGCGGATCGCATGGTGGTCAAACGCGCGCGCCGTTTGCAACGCTTCTTAAGCCAGCCCTTCGCGGTGACCGAGGCCTTCACCGGTCAAAAAGGCCGCATCGTCCAACTGGCTGATACGCTGCGCGGATGCCGCGCTATCCTGCAAGGAGAATGCGATGAGATGGCGGAGGCATCATTCTACATGATTGGAACAATCGATGAGGCGCGCGAGCGCGAAACGGCTGCGGCAGGGCATTGAGATGCGGCTGGTTATAACAACCCCGGTGGCGGTCGTGGCCGATATCGCCGACATCGTCCACGTTCGCGCCGAAGATGAGACCGGATCCTTCGGCATCCTCGAGCATCACGACGAATTTCTAACCGCGCTGGCGGTTTCCGTCGTTAGCTGGCGTCAGGCCTCGGGACACGAGGGACACTGTGCGGTGCGCGGCGGTGTGCTTTCGGTATCGGGCGGCAAAGAAGTGGAAATTGCGACCCGCCAGGCGGTCATGGGCGATGACCTCGGCCATTTGGCGGACAAAGTCGTGGCCGAACTCAAGCGCGAGGCCGAACAAGAGGAGGCAGCGTGGGCCCACGCGGCAGGGATGCGGCTGCGCGTTCTGCGGGAGCTTTCACGATCGACTGCGTTATCCGGCGGCGCCCGCCCACGCCATCCGTTCGGCGGTGAAGAGCAATGACCTCGGGGTCCGATCAGGAAGGGACCGGTAACGGCGCGGCGCCGCCCGAACCCAATCGCAACAACCTTCCGCGCCAGGCCCGTCTGCGCAGCGAACGGCACGCGCGCTTTGAGCGCGAGGGCGAGCGGCCGATCGGCAGGAATCTGGCGCTGATGGGCTCGCTCGGATGGCTGATCGTGATCCCGGCGTTGCTCGGGATGGGTGCCGGTATCTGGTTGGATCGCACCTTCAACACCGGGGTGTTCTGGAGCGGGGCGCTGCTGGTCGCGGGGCTTGGCATTGGATGCTGGCTGGCCTGGCAGCGGGTTAGCGAGGAGTGAACACACGATGAACGCCAGCGTTACGATATTGCTGTTTGCGGTTCTGGGGTTTGGCGCCGGCGCGATTCATTTCGCGATGCTACGGCGCAATGTCAGCCTGCTGGTTGCGGGCGGTTCGATTGCCGCCGCAATCGCGACCACCTTGGGCCGCCTGGCTATTACGGTGCTGATTTTCGTGGTGGTCGCGATGTCCCATGGCTTGGCGGTCTTGTGGACGCTGGGCGGATTCATGCTTGCGCGGGCAACCGTTGTGCGGTTGGTAAAAGCGGAGGCATGAATGCGATCGCCGTTGCAGTTGCCGATTTTGTTTTCCCTGGGTCCGGTGCCGATCACGGAGCCGGTGGTGGTGACCTGGGGAATCATGGCGGCGATGACGATAGGGTCGTATCTTGCCGCGCGACGGCTCACTCTGCACCCCGGCGGCGGCCAGGCGCTGCTGGAAATAGCGATCGATACCATCAGGAGCCAGCTTTCCGACGCCATGGGAGTCGACTGCACGCGGTTCTTTCCCTTGCTCGCGACGCTGTTTGTGTTCCTGGTAGTGGCTAACCTCTGCGGGTTAGTCCCGGGAGTCACACCGCCCACGGCGTTCATTCAGACCCCCGCTGCTCTGGCGATCATCGTTTTTGTCGCGGTCCATTATTACGGCGTGCGCAGCGTCGGCCTGCCCGCCTATCTCAAGAGCTTCACCAGGCCGACCATCCTGATGCTGCCGCTTAACATTCTCGGCCAAATCACGCGCACCTTTTCACTGATGATCCGCCTGTTCGGAAATATCATGAGCGGCGAATTCGTCATCGGAATCATACTGGCGTTTGCCGGACTGTTCGTGCCGATTCCGCTGCTGGCGCTCGAGATCGTGGTCGGCATCATACAGGCTTACATTTTCACCGTGCTCGCCGCGGTTTTTATCGCCGCCGGTGTAGGTGCGGCGGAAATCGGATGAGGAGGAGTCAGATGACGATTCAGCAAATCAGCATTATCGCCGCGGCCTTCGCGGTGGCGATCGGGTCGCTGATGCCGGCGTTCGCCGAAGGGCGCGCGGTAGCGTCCGCGATGGATGCGATCGCGCGGCAACCCGAGGCGTCGGGACCCATTTCGCGCACCTTGTTCGTGGGTCTGGCGATGATCGAGACCATGGCCATCTACTGCCTGGTGGTGGCCTTGCTGGTGTTGTTCGCCAATCCGTTCGTGCACTGAGAGATCACGATGAACTGGTGGACACTCGGCTTTCAGGCCGTCAATTTCCTCGTCCTGGTCTGGCTGCTTCAACACTTCCTTTACCAGCCGGTGATGGAAATCATGCAGCGCCGCAAGGGCGAGGTTGACCGTGCGTACGCGCAGGCCGCGGCGGCCCAGGCGGCGGCGGATTCCGCCCGCACCGAGTTTGAGGGGATGCGCGCCAACGCCGCCAAGGACGGCTGCAAAGATGATGGACGAAGCGAAAGAGGCCGCACTGCGCGAGCGCAATGCGATGATGGATCAGGCGCGGGCCGACGCCGAGAATATCGGCGCGGCTGCCCGCCAACGCATTGTCCGCGAGCGTGAGGCGGCTGAGCGGCAACTCCGCGATCGGATCGCGCGGCTGGGCGTGGAAGTCGCCGCGGCGCTGCTGCGCCAGTCGGTTTCAGACGACGGCGCCACGCCGCTGCTGGCCGATCGGGCCATGCGGATGCTCGAAGCGATGCCGCCTGAGGAACGCGCCCGCATGGCCGCTGACCTCGGCGCGAATTCGGCCCTGGAAGTTGCCAGCGCCGGGCCGCTTTCATCCACGGAAACTGAAACGTTGCGTAAACGGATTGGTGGCGCGCTGGGACGCGAGGTTTCGATCGGCTTCATCCAGGATCCCGGCCTGATCGCGGGGGTCGAATTGCGCCTGCCGCACTCCGTCGTCAATTGCAGTTGGCAGCGGAGCCTGGAGCAGGCCCTTAAGACGCTTTTGGATAACGATGGCAACGCTGCTCGACAATCTTGATCGTTGGCTGGAGACTGCGCCCAAACGCCTGGCCGGCGTGACGCCCCAGCCGATCGCCGAAACTTTTGGACGCGTCGAGGATGTGGGCGACGGAATTGCCTGGGTCTCGGGCCTCCCTGGAACGCGGCTGGATGAAATCCTGGTGTTTGCGGGCGGCGTCCGCGGTTTAGCCGTCGATCTCGAAGTCGACCGCGCCGGATGCTTCCTGTTGGGTGACGAATCGGCGGTGACCGCGGGCAGCCGCGTGCGCGGCACCGGCACCGTGGTGCGGGTGCCAGTGGGCGAGGCGCTACTGGGACGCACCGTCGATCCGCTAGGCAATCCGCTGGACGAAGGCGGACCGATAACCGCCGAGCGAATGGATCCAATCGAGCGTCCCGCGCCGGGAATAATCGATCGGGACCTGGTGACCCAGCCGCTTTACACCGGCTTGATGGTGATCGATGCGATGTTCCCCATCGGGCGCGGTCAACGCGAGCTGATCATCGGGGACCGCTGCACCGGCAAGAGCGCGATTGGCGTCGATGCCATCATCAACCAGCGCCGCTCCGATGTGGTTTCAATCTACGTCGCGGTCGGCCAGCGTTCCTCCTCGGTGCGCCAGGCGATCGAGGCGGTGCGCACTCACGGTGCGATCGACCGATGTATCTTCGTAGTCGCTGACGGGGACAGCGCGTCGGGTCTGCAATGGCTCGCCCCATACGCCGGCATGACGATGGCGGAGTACTTTCGCGACCGCGGCGGCCATGCCCTGATTGTCATCGATGACCTGACCAAGCACGCCGCGGTCCATCGCGAGCTGGCGCTGTTGCTGCGCCAGGCGCCGGGGCGTGAGGCTTATCCGGGCGATATCTTCTATATCCATTCGCGGTTGCTGGAGCGCGCCGCCAAGCTTAGCGACCAACGCGGCGGCGGCTCGTTGACCGCGCTACCCATCGCGCAGACTCAATCGGGAAATCTGAGTGCCTATATCCCGACCAACCTGATCTCGATAACTGACGGGCAGATCTGCCTGGACTCCAAGCTGTTTTATGGCGGCCATCATCCGGCGGTCGACGTGGGTAAGAGCGTGTCGCGAGTGGGCGGCAAGACCCAGGTCGAAGCGATGCGCGGACTGGCTGAGCCCTTGCGCCTGGCGTATGCGCAATTCCTCGAACTGGAGCTGTTCGCGCGCTTTGGCACGATCATGGACGAGCGGACCCGGGGCGCGATTGAGCACGGCCGGCGCCTGCGCGCGATGCTGCAGCAGGCACAGTTCTCGCCGCGCGCGATGGAAATCCAGGTCGCGCAGTTGCTGGCGCTGCAGGAGAGCGATCGTCGATCAGGTCCCTTTGGATCAGATGGCGCCGTTCGCGGCGCGGCTGCCGGAATGGCTCGCCGCTCACGCCGGCGAGGCGATCGCACAGGTGGAACGCAATGGCGACCTGACCCAATCCGATCGCGCATCGTTGCTGGAAGCAATGAAGTCGCTCGCCGCCGAAATGGCCCGGGGATCATCGGAAAAAGCAAAGGAGCAAGTTGTCGAAAGCTCTGTTCCTACCTCTCCCCAAAGAGGGGAGAGGTCGTGAGCCCGAAGGCCGCCAGGCCTGAGGGCGAGCGGGTGAGAGTCCTTTGAATAATAATTCTCAACCGCGCCAAGGTGCATCCGCGCCGGTCATGAAGGATCGCGCGCGTAGTTTGCGTCATAGCCGTACTGAGGCCGAGCAAAAGCTCTGGTCGCAACTGCGCAATCAACGGCTAGGAGTCAAATTCCGCCGCCAGCAATCAATCGGCCCATTTATCGTGGATTTCTGTTGCCCTGAAAAATGGCTCGTAGTCGAAATTGACGGTGGTCAACACAATGACGACGCGGCACGCCGCGCGGACGCGTCGCGAAGCCGGTACATCGAGCAACAGGGTAATAAGATCATTCGTTTTTGGAACGACGAGGTACTAAAAGAAACCGATGCTGTATTGCTGCGCATCCCTGATCTTTTATAAGGACCCTCACCCGCGCGACGTCACGCCTGGCGGCGTGCCGTCGCGCGACCTCTCGCCTCTTTAGGGAGAGGTTATTTTTAGTATGGAACGGCTGTCTGAAATCGAAGCGCGCATCTCCAGCTTTGCACAACTGCAAGACGTGATCAGCGTGATGCGGTCGCTGGCCGCCACCCGCATCCAGCAAGCGCAGAACGCGTTGGCCGCGATTCGCTCTTACAGCGAAACCATTGGCTCGGCGATCGCGAAGGCCGAAAGCTATCTGACGCCCGCGCCAACCGCGCGCCCCCGTGATGGTTCGCAGGTGCGCGGCCTGGTCGTGTTTTGCGGCGAGCACGGCTTCTGCGGCGCTTTCAATGAAAAACTGCTGGAGGCATTGAAAGACTCGCCCGCGGGCACTGAGTTCTATTTCGTCGGCAGCCGCGGCGCGCTGCTGGCGGAGGAGCGCAAAATCGCCGTCACCTGGCGCACACCGATGGCAAGCCATATGGGAGCGGTCACCACCGTGGCGCATCGGGTGGGCGAAGCGCTCTACGACCGCTTCAGCCGCGGCGGGATGGCCGACGTGATGATGGTGTTCGCACGCTATGGCGGGCACGGAAATTTCTCCATCGAGCGCGAGATGCTGCTGCCGTTGGATCTCGGGCGCTTCCGCCGCTATCTGAGCCGTCCCGCGCCCTTGAGCAACCTGGCGCCCGGACGGCTTATCGATCGGCTAATCGAAGAATACTTCTTCGCCCAACTGGTGCGCGGCGCGACCGAGAGCTTCGCCAGCGAGAACGCCGCGCGAGTCGCGCTCACCCAAGCGGCGCGTCATTCGATCGAAGGCCGGCTGGAGGAACTAAGCAGCGAGCAACGCCAACTGCGCCAACAGGAAATCACCACCGAGATTCTCGAAGTCATCGCCGGTTCCGAAGCATCGACGAAGTAAGAATGGCCAGCTCGAAAGCCGGTCCCACTAAGCCAATCAATGACGGGAAAAGAGCTTTCCAAAGCTTAATCATTCAGTGGGACAGCCTTTCCAGGCTGTCACTCGAGTTTCTACATTTTGCTTTAATTTTCTCCCCCGGACCGGGACCCGGACCGGGGGAGATAGCGCCGCTGCGGCGCTCAAGAGAGGGTCCTTTTTCAGCGCGCCTGCTTTCAGGCGCGCGACTGGGAATCCCTCAGTGGACTCACCGTCAACGGGCGGTTCACGAACCGCCCTGGACACCTTTCCAGGCTGTCATTCTTTTCTGCTCTCATCCTTTCCGGCGCGCGCCCGCCACGCCCGACGCCACCAACCGCTCGACCTCGGCGCTGGAAAATCCCCAGTCGCGCAACGCCGTTTCCGTATCCGCGCCCGATGCCGACGGCGGACGCTGGATCGCGCCGGGCGTGCGTGAAAAGCGCGGCGCCGGCGCCGGCTGCGTGACCCCATCGACTTCGACCAGGGTTGCGCGATGACGATTATGCGGATGCGCCGCCGCCTCCGACATGCTCAGGACCGGGGCGAAACAGACCTCGGTTCCTTCCATAATCCGGCACCATTCATCGCGGGTTTTGGTGCGAAAGATCGCCGTTAGCCGCTGCTTCATCGCGGACCACGACGAGGTCTCGTTCTGCGCCGGCAGCTTTTCGCCTTCAAGACCGGACAGGCGCAGCAACTCGCGGTAGAACTTGGCCTCGATCGCTCCGACCGCCACATACTTTCCGTCGCTGGTTTCGTACGTGTCGTAGTAATGCGCTCCGCTGTCGAGCATGTTCGCGCCCCGCTGCTCGACCCATTTTCCTGCCGCATGCAGCCCGTACATCAGAGTCATCAGCGACGCCGCGCCGTCAATCATCGCGGCGTCCACCACCTGTCCGCGCCCCGACTTTTGCGCCTCCAGCAAGCCCGCTACGACGCCCAGGGCAAGATAGAGCGCGCCACCGCCGAAGTCGCCCACCAGGTTGAGCGGCGGCACCGGCGATTCGCCTTTGCGCCCGATCGCGTGGAGGACGCCAACCAGGGCGATATAGTTGATGTCGTGACCGGCGGCGTGGGCCAGCGGTCCCTCCTGGCCCCATCCGGTCATGCGGCCGTAAACCAGGCGCGGGTTGCCTGCGAGGCAGACGTCAGGTCCCAAGCCCAGGCGTTCCATCACGCCGGGCCGAAAGCCCTCGATCAAAGCGTCGGCTTGCGCGATCAGCCGTAGCGCGGTCGCAACCGCCTCGGGCCGCTTCAAATCCAACGCCACTGAGCGGCGGCCGCGCTTGAGCAGATCGTACTTCGCGCTCAGCGGAATCCCGAGATCGGAACCAGTGGTGCGATCGATCAAGAGCACGTCGGCGCCCATGTCCGCCAGCAGCATCGCGCACATCGGCGCAGGCCCGATGCCCGCCATCTCAATGATTTTGTAACCGGATAAAGGACCCATAATGCGGTTACTATGTATCAGTTTGGGCGGACGTGAAAGCGCGTCGGTTTGCAAAAGCGGCAGCGTCGCGCTTGCATCTGGAAACGGGGTACTTTTGAAAACCCCACCATTTTGCTCAGGCCCATCGTCAGTTGGCCAAGACTGACCGCCTCGATGCCCGCGGTTTGATGCTGTTTGCGGCCCAGATGCGTCCCCGGCCCGACGTCGCCCCGGCCGCGGCGGATGAGCGGCTCAAAGAGTTGGTGGGCCGGCGCCAGCAGCTTACGACGATGCTGGCGGCTGAACACAATCGCCAGCAGCAGGCGTTTAGCCCCGCCAACCGCCGCAGCATTCAAACCGTCATCCGCTTTTTGGAGCGCCAGCGCAAAGCGCTGGACCAGGCGATCGAGAAACATTTGAGCAAAAACGCTCAGAGCGCGAGAGCTCGATGAGCTGTTGCAGACTGCCAAGGGAGTGGGTCGCGTGGTTTCGGCCATCTTGATCGCGCGGTTGCCGGAGTTAGGTACGCTCACCCGTCGCCAAATCGCCGCACTGGTCGGCGTCGCCCCTTACGATCGTAAGAGCGGAGACTGGGATGGCCGCAGCCATATTTTCGGTGGTCGGGCCAAGCTAAAACGGGCGATGGTGCTTAGAAGCGCATCAGAGCCCTCACCCGCGCCCTCTCCCACGACTGAATGCGGCGAGGGGACAGAAGAGCGTCAGGAGGATTGCTCATGGGCGTGCTGGAGAACAAAGTTGCGATCATCACGCGCGCGGCGCTCGGGATCGGGCGCGGATGCGTGGAGCGGTTTATCAAGGAAGGAGCGGCCGTCGTCATCTCGGATCAGCGGGTGGCGCCCGGCGAAGAGTTGGCGCAGGCCTGCCGCGCCGCGGGCGGGCGCGCCGTATTCCAAACCGCCGACGTGTCCAGCGAGGCCGATATCAAGGCGCTGGTGGATCGGGCGGTCAGCGAGTTCGGCCGCCTGGATATTATCTTCAACAACGAAGCCGCCTTCGATCCGGTCGGGCCGCTGGAGACCACCAAGGTCGAGGACTGGGACCGATGCTTCGCGGTGGGGCTGCGCAGCGTGTTCCTGGGGATCAAGCACGCGGTGCCCGAGATGCGCAAGGTGGGTGGCGGCACCGTCGTGAATGACGCGTCCGTTGCCGCCATCCGCGCCGAGTCCAACAGCCCGGCTTACAGCGCGGTCAAAGCCGCGATGGTAAACCTGACCGCGTCGGCGGCCATCCAGTTGGCCAAGGACCGGATCCGCGTCAACTGCATCTCGCCGGGCGTGATCAACACTCCCACGGTATGGACGCGTTTGCCCGGCGGCGAGGCCGAGGCGGAGCGGCTGTTTGCCAACGCCCAGCCGATACCGCGGATTGGCCGGCCGTCAGACGTGGCCGGAATCGTCACCTTTCTATGCAGCGACGAGGCCGAGTGGATCACCGGCATCAACATGGTCGTGGACGGCGGAGCGATCGCCGGTCATTACGAACGGCCGCGGCGGCAGCAACGTTGACGCCCGTTTGACTTTAGCGCGCGGCGGGCTTAAGCGTGACGCAGGAATGGCAATCGTACGGAGGATTGAAAGATGGTCCCACGCAAAGTCATTTCCGCCGACTCGCATATGACCGAACCCGCCGACCTGTGGGTCGAGCGCCTGGATCGCAAGTACCGCGACGCCGCGCCGCGAGTGGTCCGCAGTGAGGAGAAGAGGGGGCCCGTTTGGATGTTCGTCGCTCCCGGGGTCAGTCCGACGCCGGTGGCAGGGCTGTTTTCCGCCGGCAAACGGGGCGAGGAGTTGCGCGAATTCTTCAAGCACGGGTACGAGGCCGCGCGGCCCAGCGGATGGGACCCGGTGGAGCGGCTGAAGGATCAGGATATCGATGGAGTCGTGGCGGAGGTGCTCTACTCGTCGCTGGGCCTGAAGCTCTTCGGCGTCAACGATCCCGAACTGCAGCTCGCCTGTCTGAAAGTTTATAACGAATGGCTGGCGGAATTCTGCGCCCATGACCCAAAGCGTCTGCTCGGAGTCGGGCTTTATTCACTTGAAGCGCTGCCCGACGTTTCAGAGATCGAGCGCTGCGCCAAAATGGGTCTGAAGGGGATTCTGATCCTGGCCACCGACGCGTATGGGGTCCCATACAGCGACGCGCGCTTCGAGCCGATGTGGCAGGCATGCGCCGAGCTGAATCTGCCGGTTTCGCTGCACAAGCCCCTGGTTTCGGGTATGAAGGTGACCCCGGCGATGCCCACCGCGGCCGACCTGCAGATCCATATCGTGCACATCGTGGAGCAGTGCATGACGCGGCTGGTGTATGGTGGAATCTTCGAGCGCTATCCCAAGCTCAAGGTAATTTCGGCGGAGAACGACGTCGGCTGGGTGGCCAACTGGGCCCATCGGCTGGACCATGTGCATTCGATGATCGCGATGCGCGACAAGTTGCCGATGGCGCCCAGCGATTACGTGCGGCGCAACATCTTTGCGACGTTCCAGGACGATCCGCTGGGACCCGGAACATGGCAGTACTTTGGCGCCGACAACTTCATGTGGGCCTCGGACTTTCCGCACACCGACTCGACCTTTCCCAACTCGCTCAAGGTGATCGAGGAAAATTTCGCCGGAGTGCCGCAAGAGGTCACGGAGAAGATGGTGTTCACCAACGCCAACCGGCTCTATGGGATGGGCTTGGAGTGACGGAGGTGTCGGGCGATCGCTTTGATGGATTCACCGCTGAGCTATATCTCGACGAAGACGGTAATTGGTTGGCTCATATCGCGGAGATGCCCAACATCTCGGCATTCGCGTCCACTCCTGAAAAAGCTCTGGACGAACTGGAGGTTGCCTGGGACCTCACTAAGGAGTCCTATCGCGAACATGGTGAAGAGGTTCCACGAGCCCCGTCGAGACGTAATTACAGCGGTCAATTTAACGTGCGAATCGACCGGCGTGTGCATCGGGCTTTGGCGATAGATGCGGCCCGTGCAGGGCTCACCTTGAACGCTCTGGTTAGTCAAAAACTTGCGCAAAGTGTAGGCCGCGAGGTTCGCGGGGAAGCCGACTCCGGCAAAGTCGGACGATCGGACGTGCGAACTGGCGCGGCCCGCAGGATTCCCGCGTAACGCTGAAAAGCGTCATCGATGCCCTTTGCTCAGCTCAACGGAGCCGAACTCTACTACGAAACCCACGGCGAAGGACCGGCGTTGGTCTTCGCGCATGGCGGCTTCGGCAATCATCTGAGCTGGTGGCAACAGCTTGCGGAGTTCTCGCGGTCATTCAAATGCGTCACCTTCGACCATCGCGGATTCGGCGCGTCGCGCGAACCGGCTGACAGTTCCGGGCCGTATGCTTTCGCCGAAGACCTGCGCGCCTTGCTCGATCACCTGGGAATCCGGCGTGCCGCTTTGGTGGGTCAGTCGATGGGCGGATGGACCGTGCTGGGTTTCGCCAGCGCCTATCCGGAGCGCACGCGGGCCCTGGTGTTATGCGATACCATGGCCGGAGTGGACGCCGCCGATCTGCGCTTACCCGTAGCTTCGCAATCGCGTCAACGGCCAGCGGATCGCGCGGCAGTTTTCAGACAAGCGGTGGCGCGGGACTTTCCGGAGCGCGCCCCGGCGATGAATTTTCTCTACCATCAGATTGCCGCGCTTAACGTAAATCTGGCGCCCGGGACGCTGCGCCAACTGCTCAAGGTCAAGAACCGGGTCGAGCCAGTCGTCGCGCATCGGATTCCCACGCTGATTTTTGCGGGTGAGATGGACGAGATGACGCCGCCCCCAGTCATGCAAGCGCTCGCGCGCCGGATCCCGCACGCCCGTCTGATACAGGTCGCCGGCGCGGGCCATTCCATCTACTGGGAGAAGCCGGCGGAGTTCAATGCTTTCCTGAAACAGTTCCTCAACGCTACGCCGGCCTGACCACTCCCGGGTCACTGGCCGCTGTCGGGCTCCTCCACGCTTTGCTGAAGGATCCCCACCAGTTTGAAGCTGGGTGGCGGAGTCTGATCGAGCAGCGTGAGAAGCTGCCGGCGGCGATCTATCAGCAACGTCTTGAGCTGGTCGCGTTGCGGTTCAGTCAGACCCAGAACTGCGCTGATACGGTCGAGGGTGGGACGATAGATAACCATCGGAACGAAGCGATCTCCGACTTCGCCAGCACATCCGGGGATGAGCGGCGGAGGTGGATGCGGCATTGAGCTTCGCAGCGCGCTCAGTTTGTCCCGCTGCTGGGGAGTGAGCACCGCGTCGAGCTGGCGGCGGAACTCGTCCTCGATCGCGTCCACTTTATGACGGAAGGCATCGATCTGAGGCTGCAGGGCCTCGATCCGGGCGCGCATCTGGCGCGCGCTTATCGACGGACCCGGTCCGAACCCCAGCATCCACGGCATTGGTGGCGGTGGCGGCTCCGGCGGGCCAAATCGGCGCACAGCGGGTGGACGGAATTCGCCCATCAGAGGAATCGGAGGCGGCGGCATGGGCCGCATGCGTTGCGTCCAGACGCCGACCGAAAGTCCGAGCACGAACACCCCCACGGTAATCAAAACGACCTGCAGTCGCTCGCTCATATGGTTTCTTCCAATGCCGTAATCTGTTGCGCGGCTTTGGACCACAGCTCCCGGTTTTGGCGGTCGGTGCGCGCGGTCATCATCCAATGTGCCGCCAGCACCAGCGCGACGCATAGAGCGGCGGTTATTGCGGCCAAGCGCGTTGCGCTGGAAGCGTTGGCGATGCGCTTGGGCGTCGCGCAGGACCTGCCGGGCAAAGTCAGGCGGTAGATGCTTGCCGGCGCGCAGGCGTGATGCGTGCACGTAATGCTCTTCAGGATTCATCGCTGAGCCTCCGCTTGAGTTGCTCGCGGGCCCGGAACAGGCGCGACTTGACCGAACTCACACTGCTGTTGGTGATTTGCGCCAGCGCTTCGTAACTGAAGTCCCGCTGCTGCAGCAGGAGAATCAATTCGCGCTGCCTGGCCGGCAGATCGCGCAAAGCCCGGCGGAAATTTTCCAGCCGTCCGTCGGGATAATCCGGCTGTGCGGCAACCTGTTCATGGTGACGCTCGAAGGGCACAAAAATGCGCCGGAGGCGTTCCTTGCGCAGGTGATCGAAGCAGGTGTTGCGAGCGATTTGAAACAGCCACGGCTCGAAGCTCTCCGGAGTTTTGAGCGCTTTTATATTGACGATCATTTTTACGAACACGTTGTGGCAAAGATCGGCGATCACGTCCTCGCGTCCCACCAGGGAGTACACGAAGCCGGCGATCCGATCCTGGAAGCGGCAGACAAGCTCCTCCATTGCACTTTCCACCCCGGCTCGGGCGCGGTCAGCCAACACTGCCAGATCTTCACTCTTGACCCGCGGATTCGGCACGCCAATGCACTTTAGCTCGCCTGACGCGCGAGGGCACAAAAAGTTGCGCTGACGGCCAAATTTCAGTGCGACTTTCTATCTGCATCTCGCCCGGCCCACTGAGGATGTTCTCAGGTCCAGGAGCATCCTGAGGATCGCATCAGAATATGTTAGGTCAGGTCTGATTATTATTGATGGTTGAAGCATAAGGAGGGGAAGACGGATGGCACGAAAGGAATCACTAACGCCGGCCGTCGGGCGCGAGCGTGCGCAGAGTTGGTGGTGCGGCGCAACGCCTTAGCCCCGAGATCGAAGAGATGGGGCCACGCACCAGGGCCACTCGTCGCCGCTGACATCAGCCTGTTACAAATTATCGAATCGTTGCTCGTCTTGGGAGGGATAAGATAAGCAGGCCCGTGTTGAGACATTCCGCTAGTCGGCCGTTAGTCTGATCAAGCGTGTTTGCCAAGCAACACCCATCCTCTGGCACGTTCCATGCGTTGCATTGCTGCGAGATCTTCGTTTGTCCTTTGCAACGCAATGCTCTCAATACCGGCGAAACCTGCAATTGTCGTCCGCCGCCAGATATTCTCTGAGTTCGTAGCGCCGTGCGCGTCATGGGTGCTGCTGCTCGCGGTGTTGGCGGGGGCTGCTTATGGCCAATCCACGCCAGGGAGCTTGGATGCTACGGCGTACCGGTCGCTGGTCGACGCCGATTCGTCGCAGACTATCCCGCCCGGCACACGGATTAGCGTCAGCAACTGGCAGCAATACAAGAACTTCATGCCCATCGGTACGCAGGTGTTATTCAGTCGCGATTATCATTGGAGCATCCCTTCGGGGCCCGATGGAGAAATGGTAGTGGGACCTACTATAGCCGTTCCATCGCCCTATAGTTATAAGCGCGACACGGAAAAGTATGCGGGTACCGCTGAGCTGATCCGAACCGCGGAGGGCGAGATCGGGATTAGAGGCTATGTTGCCGGCCTTCCATTCCCTGAACTTCGCCAAAACGATGCGGAACTCGTTTACAAGCTGATGTACGACGCCTACTTCCACTACCATCCCGCCATACTTTCTTATCGACAGCGCGGGATCCTGTTCGACACTTATCTCAACCGCACCGATACCATCGCCAACGCGGTCGAATTCAGGCTCAACCATATCAGCGACGTCGGTTACCCGTTATCTGAGCTAGTGGCTCCGAGCGACGTGTTCTTTACCTCAAACTTCACCGTGCAGGCGCCGGAACAGAGCAAATACACGGTGAATCTGCTGATTTACTATGACGATCCGAATAAGACTCAGGACATTTACACTTATATCCCTGCCTTAAGACGCTCGATTCGCCGATCTGCGGCCGCGCGTTGCTCGCCGATCCTGGGTACAGACCTGGTGCAGGACGATCTGTATCCCCGCCCGATTCTGCTCGGCCAATTTTCATACAAAGTCCTGGGCCACAAAAAGTTGCTGTTCCAGACGCATCTGGACCCGCGCCATCTGTTTGAGGAGAGTTCATACAACTTCAGCGGTGCGCCCGGCTGGCCCAAGCCGATACTCGGTCCGTGGGAGTTGCGAACGGTTTGGGTGATAGAGGAACGGGCGCTTTCCTCCAGCACTGACTACTGTTATGGCGACCGCGTGTCTTATCTGGATGAGGATCAATTTGTGACCCCGGGAATGGACGTTTACGATCGTTCGATGAAGTTGTGGAAAGTGCTCGATTCGGGATTGGCGCCTGGTGAAATCGACGATGGCCATGGCAGCGTGACCGCTTTGAGCAACGCCAGATCGATGATGTTGGATCTGATAAATAGCCACGCTACCGCGACGATTCAACTTGCTCCGGGCCAGGTCAATGGTCAGGTGCCCAAGAAGTATCGCGACATTCAGATGTGGGCGCTTCCGGCCGGTCTGCCGCAGGTGAACCAGTGACAACAGTCAGGTTTCGACCCGAAATGAGATAACGGTGACCGCCGCGGGCGTGTGAGGATGTCAGGTGGTGCGGTCTTTTGCGGGTGTCCAGCGACTGCAGAGGTCCGCAATGTGATTCAGGTACTCGCCATCTCAGTGGCTGGAGAGAGTTACGGTATAGAAGTCAACTGCGTCCGGGAAGTGGCCGCGTTTGAGGGATTAACGCCGCTTCCTACCGTACCGCCGTTGTTCGCTGGTTTGATTGTTCTGCGCGGCGAGCTGGTCGCGGTGGTGGATCTGGCGCTGCTGTGGCGCGACACACGTACCGATCTTGCCACTGTCACCAGGCTCGTGGCGCTGGGAGGCCGGCAGACGGAGTTTGCTCTTTTGGCCGATCAGGTGGGGGAACTACGGGTGATCGACGAGCGAACTCTCGAGGCTGCCCCGCGCCGCTTCGAGCACTGCCCGTGGGTGCGCGGTGCGAGCAGCGATGGTCTGATTATTTTGGACGGGGCCGCGTTACTGGACGACCGGCGCCTTTATGCGTGATTGGTGGGTTACATCCGGCGCCATGGCGCGGAGTGGGCGATGAAGGCAAATATACGGATTTGGACCGCCTTTGTTTTAGCGTTGATCATTCCGGTCACGGTTATCCTGTTCGCCTACCGGGATACGGTCGGATTGGTCCAGGCGGTGCAGGATCTGGGCGATCCGAATGCCGTGATCAACAAGCTCCAGGAGTTGCTGATTGTACTGAGTGAGGCCGAGTCCCGGCAGCGCGGCTTTATCATCACGGGACGCGACATTTACCTGAAACCCTACAGTCAGTCCGTGAATCAAGTCCGCAAGGTGGTATCCGAGTTGCACGCCCTGGTGCCGGATAACTCCGATCAGGAGCGCCGCCTCGACGCTTTGGAGCCGGTGCTCTCCGCCCGCCTGGAAGAGTTGCAGGTAACCGTTGAATTTCGCCAGCAGACCGGCCTGGAAGCCGCGCAAAAGATTATTCTGGACGACCGCGGCAGGGCCTTGATGGATGATATCCGGCATCGCCTTGACGTGATCCGCGAGACGGAGCGGCGCTACCTCATACAGGATCAGATGCGGGCCGCTTACCGCGCCGGTCTGACCACGCATGTGATGCTTTACGGGGTTGTGATGGCGACCCTGCTGGCCGGATTTGAGGGCCTGTTAATCCATCGCGTTCTGGCCGCGCTGGGCGTTACCCACACCAACATCGCCGAAGCCTGCGAAAGTCTCGGCATAGTCACCCGCGATCTGCTCGATAGCACCATCCAGCAGTCCTCGGGGCTGCGCGACCAGTCGACCGCGGTGGCTGAGACCGCCACCGCGGTCGATGAGGTGATGGTGGTCGCCGAGCAAAGTTCGGAGCAGGCGCGGACGGTCGCCCTGGCTTCGGCGCACGCCCTGGAGGTTGGAGAAAGCGGACGCATCGCGGCCGAGAACAGCGTCGCGGTGATGCAGCAGGCGCTCGAACAACTGCTTGCGGCCAGGCACAGCGTGGAAGCGCTAATGGGGCGCGCTGAAGAGATCGAGGCGATTGTCACCACCGTGGACGACATGGCGGGGCAAACCAATATCCTGGCGCTTAACTCTTCGATAGAGGCTTCCCGTGCGAGCGAACATGGACAAGGCTTTGCGGTTGTCGCCGACGAGATCCGGTCTTTGGCGGACCTGTCGCGCAAGGCCAATATCAGGATTCGCAGGGCCTTGAGGGATGTGCGCATTGCCATGCAAGAAGTGGCGGCGCAAACCCGCAGTTCGCTCGAGCGGGTGCAGTGCGCGATTGCCACTGCGAATCAGGCCGGCGAAACTATCCGCCAAGTGGCCCAGATCCTCGCCCAATCCGCGCAAGCTGCCAGCGCGATCGCGGCCTCAGCCAATCAGCAGAGCCGCGGCGTGTCCAGGATTCAGCAGGCCATGAAGGCCATCGATGGGGTGATGAAGCAGGCGCTCAGCCTGATACCGCGCACTGAGCAGAGCGCGCGCAATCTGGATCAACTTGCCGCCCGGCTGCAAAATCTGCTGACTGAGAGCGGGTCGGCCGGGCATGCCTAAAGATCGGCCTGAGCCCGGCTTCGCCCTCGAAGTGGAGGATCTGGCGCGCAGACTTGACGGCGAGTTTCTGGACCTCGAGCGCGCGCAGGACCCCGGTCAAAGAGCGGCCCGCGTTGCCGGGGCACTCAAGACCGCGCACACCCTCAAAGGCTCGGCGGCAGTGGTCGGTCAGCCCACGATCGCGCACGTCTGCCATCTGCTCGAAGGACTGCTTCAGCAACTGCCTGGCGCTCATGCGGCTGATTCGCAAATGTTAAGCCTGATGCTGGAGGCCAGTTCCAGTTTGTGCGCAGCCGCCCAGGTTCTGCGCGAAGGGGGCCCCTCCGCGGACGAGCTGCTCCTGCCGACGCTGGAGCGGCTTGAAAGCTACGGCGGGCCGGGCTGGCCGGCGGCCGCAGTCGCGCCGCGTCCGCTACCCGCGCCGGGTATAGCGCCCGTAGTACGCGTTACCGATCAGGAACTTGACCACGTATTGGGGCTGAGTGAGGAGCTCCATTACGTGGCGACGGCCTTGCGCATGCGGCAGGATCAACTTGAAATGCTTTGCGAGGACTTTGCGTCGCTGCTTGGAAAGAGCCAAAAACGGGGTGACGCTGGGCGATTCGGCGCGTGGACCAAATTGCTCAACCGCCTCGAAGCTTTTAGCGAGGCCTCGCAACGCTGCGCGCGCGGCCTGCAGAAGGTTTCCGCGGGATTCGAGGCGCAGTTGCAAGGATTGCGTCTGGTCTCGATGGGCTCCGCCGGTCGCGCTTTTGAGCATGTCGTCCGCGACACCGCGATTGCATTGGGCAAAGAAGTTGCATTTACCGTCGAAGATTCCGGTACGGAACTGGATCGGTCGATTGTCGAAAGCCTCCGCGAGCCGCTGCTTCATCTCATCCGCAACGCGATCGGACATGGCCTCGAGTCACCCCGGGAGCGCGAGGCCAAAGGCAAACCGCGCTGCGGCCAACTGCGGATCATCGCCAAACCCAAAGGCGGTTGGGCCGAGATCTCGGTCGAGGACGATGGCCGGGGAATCGACGCCGACCGAGTGCGCCAGCGCGCGGCCGAGTTGCATCTTCCCCTTCCTGTCAATGAGACGGAATGCCTGGCGCTGCTCTTGCGCGGAGGCCTTTCCACCGCGAGCACAGTTACGGAATTGTCCGGCCGCGGCTTGGGCCTTTCCATCGTGCACGATCGCGTGGAGCAGATGCACGGTCACATAACCGTAACCACTACTGTGGAACAGGGCTCGCGCTTTGTCATAACGGTGCCAATGACGCTGACCAGGATGCGGCTGTTGTTCCTCGCAGCGGGGGCCAATGTATTTGGCGTTCCCAGTACCGGCGTCCGCCGATTGGTGCATCCCAGCGCAACCGAGGTCCTGGGAGATCCTGAATGACAGTGCTGGTGCGCGCGGGGCGCCGGTGAAACTCGGTTCTCTGGCACGCATGTTAGGCATCCACGAAGACCAGATCGGCACCGGTCGCCGCGAAGCGCTGGTTTTGGGCGACGACGCCGGCGAGGCCGCCTTCGTGGTCGACGCCCTGATCCGGGAGGATGAAGCAGTGGTCAAAAGCCTGGGGCCGCGGCTTAAGTCAGCCGCTGCTTACTTGGGCGGGACCTTGCTGCCCGAAGGCCGCGTGGCCCTGGTCCTGAACCCGGGCTACCTGATCGACGCCGCTGCGCTCATCCTCGCCTGGATTTGAAACGTGCGCCGCCCGAAAAGCGGATCCTGCCAGCTCACCAGCGGCGCGGCCTGGTTGTCGATGATTCGGAAATCCCGCGCGCGCTGGGCAAACGTATTTTGCAGCAGGCGGGTTTTGAGGTTGAAGTCGCCGCTAACGGCCAGGAGGCGTTGTCCTTGTGGAAGAAGCTTGGCGCGGAGGTGATTGTCGCCGACGTCGAGATGCCGGTGATAGATGGGCTCGCGCTTACCCGGGCGATTCGCGCCGCGGCAGGGGCTGAAGTCAGAATAGTTTTGGTATCCGCAAACGACACTCCCGAAGCCCGGGCCACTGCGATTGCGGCTGGCGCCGACGCGTACCTGATCAAAGGAAGTTCACTGAAAAGTCAACTCACCGCGATCGTCAACTCACGTCCGTAGCTGCGTCCTTATGGAGAGTGGGAAGCGTTACCAGTGCGGCCGATTCAGGATGCTTCTGGGCCAAACGCATCGGGCGCAACTTTCAGGACATGAATGCGTCTTGCACTATGCGGAGGCGGCGATTGCGAAGCCGCCGTCTTATCCCACGGTCTCCATTATGGCTACGCCTTCCGCCGTCCTCCGCATCCGCAAACAGAGGAGGAGCAGGATGAACCAGAGATGGCTCTCAGCCGTGATCGGCCTGGTGACGGTCGGTTTTGTCTCACCGGCGGTTTTGGCCCAAATGGGACCGCCACCGGGGCCACCCGGGCCACCGCCCCCGATCGGCATGATGCTTCAGGGCATCAGTCTGACGTCCGACCAGCAGACCGCGATCGACGCGATCATGAAGTCGCATCAGCAGACCGCTCAGCCCCTGCTCGACCAGTTGCACGGCGAGCGTCAGGCGCTTACGGCGAAGCTGCTTTCAGCAGGAGAAGTCAGCCTTTCCGACTTGGCCCCCTTGCAACAGGAAAGTGCTCAAACCGAGCAGGAACTGCAAGAGGATGCACTTAAGGCTGCGTTGGAGGTCAAGTTGGTGTTAACCGCGGAACAACTGGCGCTGGCCGCAAGCAATCAGCAGAAGCTGGAGAAGATTCATACCGAGATGCACGAGTTGGTAGGCACGCCGCCATCTGCGCCGGGTCCGATGTGAAGCTGAATCCTCGGCTGGCGGTTCCGCGCCGGCGGCGGAACCGCCAGCGGTTGACGCTGGACGAGGCGCCCGCATACATTCGGCTTTAGGAGGGTCCGTCCATGCTGAGATTATTTGATTACAAGCTTTGACCCTATGTGCGCAAAACGCGCATCGCCCTTTTGGAAAAAGGGCTCCAATGGGAAACGACCTGGCTCGACCTGCCTTCGGGGGAGCACAAGAAACCTGAGTATCTGGCAATCAATCCGGTCGGCAAGGTGCCCGCGCTAATTGACGATGGAATCGTGGTGCACGATTCGACCATTATCAACGAGTACCTCGAAGACAAATTCCCACAGCCGCCGCTGCTCCCCAGGGATCCTGCGATGCGGGCTCGCGCCCGCTCGTTCGAGGATTATGCGGACGCCTATTTGGCGCCGTCGCTGTTCAAGATCCTGATGAATTTGCGCAAACCTGAGGCCCAGCGCGATCGGGAAAAAATCCAGGAAGGGGAGCGCGAGGTGCACGATCATTTTGCGTTTCTCGATCGCGAACTCAAGGGCCGGCAGTTTTTCGCCGGAGTCATCAGCCTGGGCGACATCTCATTCGTACCGCCCCTGGCCAACTACGAGCGCGCCGGTTACAAGATTGGACCTGAATTTCCCAATCTTCTGGCCTGGTGGGAACGGATGAAGGCGCGGCCGAGCTTTGCCGCCAGCCTGCCCGCCGATTGAGATTGGTTAGCGCATCGCGGCGGCGATTCCTTCAGGTCAGGTTGCGCAGGAGCAGAAATCAAGATGGCTAACCAACCGCTGGGCAAACTCGACCATATCGGAATCGCGGTCAGAAGCGTGGACGAGGCCCGCAAGTTTTTCGAAGAGATTCTTGGCGCCCGCTTTCTGCATGAGTCCGCGCGCGCCGAGGACGGGTTTCGGGTTCTGAACTTCGATCTGGCGGGACTCATCATCGAACTGATTGAGCCGGTGGGGAAGGACTCATTCGTCGGAAAGTTCATCGACAAGAAGGGCGAAGGGATGCATCACCTGACCTTCAACGTTCCCGACTCGCGTGAAAAGGTGGCGCAACTGAAATCCCAGGGCGTGCGCATCGTCGATGAGCACGAATGGCCGGAAGATTCCTATGAAGCGTTCATCTCGCCCCGCTCCGCGCATGGAGTTCTGATTCAGATCGGATCGGGCTTTCCGACCCTGTCCGACCATCCGCAGTGGAGCAAGCGCAGCTGAAATCGAAATCGTAATCGAGACGGAGGCCGAGCGATGGATACCGCGCAGGAAATCGAGCAGCTCAAACTGGCCGCCGAAATTTCGGGCCTGCAACCCCCGCAAGTGATCTTGCCCGAATCCGGCAATCGGGTGGTCGAGGACTTCCGGCTGCATTACCTGGATTGGGGTCATCAGGGCGCTGGCGGGACGATACTTTTCCTGCACGGAGGCGGGCTCAACGCCCATACCTGGGATGTCGTCAGCCTGATGCTGCGCGAGCGCTATCGATGTGTTGCGCTGGACCAGCGTGGACACGGCGACAGCGAATGGTCGCCGGGGTCTGATTACGGCATGCAGAGCCATCTGCGCGATATCGAAGGCTTTGTCGGCCAGCTCAAGCTGCGCCGTCCGGTGCTGGTGGGCCAGTCGATGGGTGGCATCAACGCGATCAATTATGCCGGGCGCCATAGCGCCGAGATGGCGGGGTTGGTGGTGGTCGACGTCGGTCCGGAAATCATTGCGGCGGGCGGCGCGCGCATCCGCGATTTTATTGCGGCGCCGCAACTGGACTCGCCCGAAGAATTTCTCAAGCGCGCGATGGAGTTCAATCCGCTGCGCGACCCGCGCATCCTGCGCCGCAGCCTCTTCTACAACCTGCGCCAACTGGCCAACGGCAAATGGACCTGGAAGCACGACACGCGCAGGGTAGGGGAGACCACTACCGAAGCTGCCCTCGCGGCGAACGCCAGCCGTTCCGCGGAACTCTGGAAAGCGGTGCCGAAAATCAGCTGTCCGACCCTGGTGGTGCGCGGCGCGCTGAGCGACGTCATCTCCGACGAGCAGGCGGAAAAGTTCGTCCGCGCGCTCCCCAACGGCCGCTTCGTGAAGGTGGAGAAGGCCGGCCACAACGTTCAAGGCGACAACCCCGCCGGCCTGCTGGCGGTACTGCGTCCGTTCCTGGAAGATATCGGCCTGTAGCCGAGAATGTCTGAGGTAATGATATAGTTGGTCATTTTCCGTTACACCGCGAGGAACCTGGCACAAGAAGGTTTACTGTCAAGCTGAAGCCGAACTGCGCGAGCTTCATGGCCGAAGCCGAGGCGAGCACCGGCCAGCCTCTCAGTGAGGATTATGCGCGATTTCGTCCAGCGCCGGCGCGCAGCACGAGAGCAACGATGTGGTTTCGAGCTAAGGCGCAAGAAGCCTTGGAGGGTCCGCGCCCCGGCATTCCGCGTGACGTGGCGATGCACGAAGCAGTGTTGAATGATATTCGCGCGGTCATTGACTAAATCGCGGCCGGGAAAATCAGGGCGTGAGGCTGGGGTGGCACCGGTTGGCTCATGGACTTTACATCGCTGGACGATCAAGGGCCGCTATCGTGTGCATGAGAACATTGGATGCGACGAACTGCTCGCGACGCACCTAAGATCGGACGCTCGGCGCATCCGGGACGTGAGTTGGTCGTGGTGGAACGCCTATATCGCCGCTTATCGCGTGGTTAACGACGTTGTGACGGTCTTGCGCGTACTGCACGGTGCGCGGCGTTGGCCCAAAAACTGTAACGAGTCGCTGCCTTCCTCAGTCGCTTTACTGGATGAAAACCCCGCCATTGCGGCCGATGGCCGGCCATCTGCGCACCTCGAAGGGTTCGTCGCGCAGATCGGTTGCGGCAGTCGGTGCTGGTGGGCCAGTCGATGGGCGGCATTAACCGATTACGCGGGCCGGCATAGTGCGAGATGGCGGCTTGGTCGTGGTCGATGTCGGTCCGGAGATATCTTGCTGGCGGCGCACGCATCCGTGACTTTATCGCGCGCCGCACGGACTCGCCGACGATTCCTCAAGCGCGCGATGGAGTTCAATCCCCTGCGCGACCGCGCTCCTGCGCCGCAGCTCTTCTACAACCTGCGCAGCTGGCCAACGCCCCACCCCCCCCCCCAAGCCCGCCCCCCCGAGCCCCCGCCTCGCCCCCCCCCCCCTTTTATTTTATCAAATTCTATAATTATTTATTTTGGTTATATGATATAGAGGGATGGAAGATGTCTTTTTGTGTGGTATTGGTAGTTGTTGTGTATTGTGGTTGTGGTGGTGTGTGGTTGTTGGGTGTGTTGGTAGTAGTGGTGTGTGTGTTTTTGTGTTGTGTGTGTTGTTGTGTTTTGTTTTTTTTTTGGTTTTTGTTTGTTGTGTGTTTTGTTTGGTTGGTTTGTTTGTTTGTTGGTTTTTTGGTGTGGTGTTGTGGTTTTTGTTTTGGGTGTTTTTTTTGTTTTGTGTTTTTGGTTTTTGTGTGTGTGTTTGGTTTTTGTGTTTGGTGTGGTTTGTTTGGTTTGGTTTTTTTGGTTTGGTGTTTTTGTTTTGTAGTGTGTTTTGGTTTGTGTTGTTGGTTTTTGGTTGGTGTTGGTGGTTTGTAGTGCGTTTTGAGTTTTGTGTGTGTTTTTGTGGTTGGGTGTTTGTTTTTGTGTTGTTTGTTGTGTGTGTGTTTTGTTTGCGTTTGTGCGTTTGTGTTTTGGTTGGTTGGTTGACTTCCGTGACACGCAGATTGCTGGCATAGTTCTCGCACGGCATGGAAGCATCGCGACGCGTAATAGTCAGCATTTCGAGGGCTTGTCGGTTTCTGTCATAAATCTCTGGGGTACCTAAAATGACGCTTTTGAGAATGGCGAAATCGCGACGATGGGACACGGATACCGTATTGGTCGAAACTGGTAATACACGTTTAAATTGGAATATCCGAAACGGGGTTCCCGCGTATCTGGAAAATAGCGAGATACAGCACGCTCAGGTTCTGCCCGTGCACGAGAGCTAACGCACCTCTGAACTCACGACGGACAAAGGAGCGTTTGCCGCTCGAAGAAATCGCGCCAGGCTACAAGATGATAGACGTCGAGGCTCTCGTTGCAGTTTTGAGTTCACAGTTAGTGGCACCAGTAGCGGCTTTGGCACATTCGGGGAATCGCTGGGCTACTCTTATCCGCAATTTACCAAGCTGGGTTATGAGCTGATTGTTCCACCTATCGTAACATGCTAGATTCTTTAGTTTTATTCTTTAATTCTTGTTAAACTGGAGCGTGCTTGAGCTTCGCGGGTAACCGATGAGTTGCAGCGACAAGAGTTGCGGCTACCGCTCACTTTGCGTTGCACAAATCGTCGGCCGTTCTGGGCTGAAAAGGAATTAGATGGATGCTCACCTTGGGATTTGTCAGAAGATAATCACGAGCACCTGCAGATACCCTCTCTTCCTTGGCTCAATGAGGCGATAGGGGGCGGTCTGTTCGGGGCGGGTCTATCTTTTAGCGGGCGAACCGGGGATCGGCAAATCAACCCTCATGCTCCAAATTTTGGGTGACTTGGCCGGACGTGGAACGAAGACCCTCTACGTGACGACCGAGCAGGGCTGAGTGACATTGGCCGTTGTTTTGATCCACGACACTGCCGATGGGCAACTGCCGGCCGAACTGAATTAGATTTTCTTTCTCGACGACAGCATTGAAGATATCGGGTCGCTGCCACAATTCCTTTCCCGCGCGTTCTCGCTCAGGGTGAGGAATATCATGGTGTCCAAGTCATCGCGATCGATTCGATCCAGGGCCGAGGACTGCTTGCGAGTGCTTCTCATAAATTTCGGGCGCTCTACGATTTACGGCGACCACCTAGGCTTATGGGTTGATTTGCTTTCTCGTTGGTCACATCACTAAAAATGGCTAGATCGCTGGACCCAAGATCTTGAGCATAACGCTGATTGTGTGCTTCACCTGCGTCGTGCCTTCAGCCTCAGACCACTGTTTGTCCCAAAAAACCGGTTTGCGCCAGCTATTTTCGATCGAATCGTCGCCATCATGGACGCCAATGGCCGCTTGACCAAGTCGAAGCTGAATGCTGCGCAGTCTGCTTCGGTTTATGGCTATGCCGGCATGGGGGACGAACTTGCAGAAGGCTAGGCTTCCGTGAGCTTGCCTAGTATGGGTCACGCAGCGGTTTGAATGCTCCATACCTGCCGCAAAAAAAAATCAGACAGCTGATCGGGGTGCTAAGTGCCCTCAAGGACATAGACCTCGCGGATCTTTCGTATCAGATTAACTGTTACTTGCCCAAAAAGCAGTCCTACCGCGAGGAACGTCCTGCCTATAGCTATCGCTTTGCTGAGTTCATATCTGCATTACCGTTCGCGCCGGGTACCTCTTTGTCGGCGAATTGGATCTGACAGGACGTTTTCGTCCACCTGACCAACGCTATTTGGCCGCTTTAGCGCAACTTCTGGCTGGACCACAGAAAGGTAAAATAGAGACTGTTTTTTTGCGGAAGAGGCTGCTCCAATTCTGATTAAAATGCGACCTAACGTGCCTGGCTCGCTATTGAGTGGTTTACACAACGTCAAGTCTGTCAGAGTTCTTGCTCCCTCTTTATCACTCTGGCCGCAGTTTTCGCGCCATAGCCGATATATTTCGATTCAACATGTTGTAGGAGTTCTAGATGCTTAATTTATACCCTAGACTGCTGGGAGACATGATTCCGCCCTGTTCGAATCTTGGCACTTAGTTCGCGAGTTGTATATCGCTTTGTTCTCAATGTAACTCTTGGTGCGTTATTTTTTGGCTTTTGTTACCGATGAACTCTCGGCGCTTTATCCAGATGTTGTTCGCTCTTTTGCGGTTGCGCGATGTTATGATTCGATTTTTCAAAGCAGCTCCCAAACCTTCGCTAGACTCTGCGCGAGCCGATGAAATCGCTGACGCGCTCGCCAGATTCAAGTTCCGTTGCAAGTATTCTTAGACCTCTTCGTCAGCACCGTAAAATTAGTCTCGTCTTAATTTGCAATTGGAGAGCTGGTCCGCGTCTTCGTTCGATTTATGCTGCATTTGTGTTCGAACTATGTTTTTTTCATCGACCGGCTCGACTCTATAGAGTTTATTTGCTTATTCTTTCGCTCGACTTGGCTAATCGAACGACCCTAAATCGCTGGAACAGCTTATTGCTAACAACGATGGACCACCCGCATATATACCACGAATTGTGGGGGACGTGCTGCTGTTCTACTATGCGAAGCTTGTCTTGCGCGTGGTCAAAATGAAGGTCACGTAATCAACACTTACTGGTTCCTTAAAACTAGGCAAATAGCTTTCGCAGTTATAACCGCGAGCTGGTGGCCGCCGCAGCGGTGATGATCAGTTATGCGCGTACTGCGGACAGCGGTCCAGCAGTCTCGAAGCATCTGAGTGTGCCACGCGTTCTGGGTGGACCCATCGGTGTGCACAATCTCGTACTTGCTGTGGTCCTTGTCGTGAGTCAAAGGGAGATAAGGACGTCGTCACTTGGTGACGGCAGGTGCTCAAGCGGAGCTACGATCGATTCCACGCGGGCTGTTGGATTGCACCTTAAGATAGCTTATGAATTGCATGAGACCAGTTTCAGTCTGGGATCCGTGTGCTGGGACCTGCCGGAGCTTTTTTCCATCGAGCACCGAAAAGCGGTCGGTTCAAGGAGTGAGATCGCTCGCCAACTAAGGCACCTGGACAATGATGCCGCGCACCATGGACCTGATTGTTGATGGTTCTCAAGGGACGAATGGGCTCCGCCGAGGAAAGAGCGGTG
This sequence comes from uncultured Pseudomonadota bacterium, assembly GCA_963805995.1. Taxonomy (GTDB): domain Bacteria; phylum Desulfobacterota; class Binatia; order Binatales; family Binataceae; genus JAJPJA01. The sequence goes on from CAWDWL010000021.1 coordinate 330,054, forward strand.
ACTTTTTTGGATTGCCCTAAGAGCCCGTTGAGTAATGTAAACTCGCCATTCTCGTACTAGGCAAATGCTCGCTTAAATTTAAACGGTACGCCTTCTTCGGCGATCGCGTGATACCGACGCCCGGCGGCGCCCGCGGCGATAACAGACTTGGCGCCCGCACCTGAGCGCGCCAGTCCGAGCACCTGACGGCCCGCGTGATTAGCTCCTGAACAATAGCGGAACCGATAAAGCCTGTAGCACTGTTACGAAGACGCGCATCACAAATCATCGAATCGCGAGCCCCAGCCGCGACAGCAACTCGTGCCGAATGAGGCCCTTTAGGCCACAGGCGAGTTGAAATCGGAGACCAAAACGGAAATTCCGGTATATCGAACCCTGAGCGATGAGCTAAAATAACTGGCATCTTGTTGCCAGGTTCCCGTGTCGTCGGAGATCGCGGGAGGCTGCGTAGCGACGGGCGCGGCGGTCTGGCACAATTGCTGGACTGATGAAGGAACGGATTACCGAACTGCTAGGCGCGGCGTTCGCGCGGGCCAAGGCTGCCGGTCAGCTCAAGTCGGAACAGCCCCCGATTATCACCGTTGAAGCGCCGCGCGATCCCAGCCATGGCGACGCGGCCACCAACCTTGCGATGGTGCTGGCGCGGGCCGAAGGCAAGCCCCCGCGCGCTATCGCCGAAATCATCCGCAGCCATTTCGATCCCGGCGACGACGTGACCGAAGTTACAATCGCGGGTCCCGGGTTTATCAATTTCCGCCTGGCGCCCGGTTTTTGGCATCGCCAGTTGATGCGCGCCGCACGCGCGGGCGACCAATTCTGGTATCCACAGATTGGCAACGGCCGCAGAATTAATGTCGAGTTTCTATCCGCGAATCCGACCGGACCGCTGACGGTCGGGCACGGACGCAACGCCGTCCTGGGCGACGCCATCGCAGCTATTCACCAGGCCACCGGCTTCCAGGTGGTCCGCGAGTACTACTTCAACAACGGCGGACGCCAGATGAAGATGCTGGCGGAGTCGGTCCGTGCCCGCTACCTGCAGGAACTCGGGATCGAAGCCGAGCTGCCTGAAGACGGCTATCAGGGTGAGTACATCCGCGATATCGCGCATAACCTGGTCGAACGCGACGGCAATCGCCTGATCGACAACGCGCCGCAGGAATTGTTCAAGAATGCCGCCGAGATCGCGATTTTCGCCGACATCCGGCATACCTGCGAGCGGCTTTCGATCAATTTCGACGTCTATACTAACGAGCTGGATCTGATTCGCGGCGGTCAGGTCGACGCGGTCGTCGAGGGACTGCGCGAGCGCGGGCTGATTGCCGAATACGACGGGGCGGTGTGGTTGCGCGGCGAGCCGCTGGGATTACCCAAGGACCGCGTGCTGATCCGCTCCGGAGCCGAGCGCGAGCCGACCTATCGCACGCCCGACATCGCTTACCACATCGAAAAGCTCAAGCGCGGCTTTAATTTTATCGTGGATATTTTCGGCGCCGATCATATCGCGGAGCACGAGGGCGTGGTCGCGGCGGTCCGGGCTCTGGGGCATGACGTCTCCACGATTCGCGCGATCATCTATCAGTTCGTGACGCTGACCCGCGGCGGGGAGAAGGTCAAGATGTCCACCCGCCGGGCGACTTACGTCACGCTGGATGAGTTGATCGATGAAGTCGGGGCCGACGTGGTGCGGTTCTTTTTCCTGTTTCGAAAGAGCGATACGCATCTCGACTTCGATATCGATTTGGCCAAGCGTCAGGCGCCGGAAAACCCGGTGTTTTACGTTCAGTACGCACATGCGCGGCTGGCCAGTGTGTTCCGCGAGGCCGAGAAGGCCGGTTTGGTCCTGCCGACGGAGCTCGAGGGGATCGACCTGACCCTGCTTTCGGAAGAGGAACTCTCGCTGGCGCGCCGCCTGCTTGACTTGCCGGAAGTGGTCCGCGGCAGCGTCGAGGACCTCGAGCCGCATCGCATTGCTTTCTACCTGCTGGAGCTGGCGGGGGAATTCCATCGCTATTACAACAGGCCGGCCAATCGTATAATCGGCGCGGATCAGGACCTTAGCCGGGCGCGCCTGTTTTTGGCCGGGCTGATTAAGCGCGGCATCGCGAGCGGCCTGCGGCTTTTGGGTGTGAGCGCGCCGGATCAGATGTGAGGTGGCGGGGCGGCGCTGTGGGATCGTGTGATACGCGGCTCCTGACGAGCGCGCGGAATTTTGCTACAACAAAGTGAAAGGTGCTGTAAGCTGGATCAAGGGCGGCCATCAATTGCGTCGCAGGAGACCGGCCGGCTCAGCTTGCGGCGGCACTTTGCATAGGGGATTGGCCAACGATGCGGTTCGAAATCGGTCCTGGCGGAATGATTGTAATCCTGCTGGGCTTGCTGGGCTTGTCGGGTGCGGTGTTTGGTCTGGGCCTGATTGCCGGTCACGAGTTGGCTGGCCCCGAGCCTGGCGCGCCGCCGGTGGCCGCCGCTTATCCATTGCCGGGCGGGCCTGAATCCCCCGTCGTGTCCACCGCCGCAAAGGCGCCCGCGTCCGCTCCTGTTGCAAACGCTTCGAATGACACCTCCACGGACGTGTCCACCGCGCCAGCTTCAGAAACCGCCGGGGCGGACACCGCTGCCGCCGCGGTGAAACCGGCGAGCGCTCCGGCGGCGAGCTTGGCCAAGCCGATCAAAGGCCCGGTTGCCGCGCGCAAACTGTCAGCCACTGGCGCAACGGTGGCGTCAAAGGGCTCACATAGCCGGGCCGCGGCGGACGAGGACGAGGATCTGGCGCCCGGTTCGGCCGTCGCCCCGCCGTCTTCCGGGAGCGCCGCGTCAACCGACTCGGCCAATACCAGCACCGGAGACGAGACCGAGGACGATAGCGCGCCGGCGGCCCCTGTCGCTCCGGTCCGCAAGCGGCTCGCCTCCGCCAATTCGGCGTCGTCTGCATCGGCCGGGGTGCATCCGTACAGTATTCAGATCGATGCGATGATGGATTATCAGGGCGCGCAGCAGATGGAGCAGAAGCTCAGGGCCAAGGGCTTCCAGCCCTACATGGTTCCGACCCAGCTTGGCGGCAAGACCTGGTATCGCCTGCGGGTGGGTCATTATACGACTCCTGAGGACGCGCAGGCCGCCGAAGCCAAGCTGCATCAGGAGTTCAAATGACACGGGCTCGAACCATTGAAGGCGGTGAGTAGTGGCATCTGGGACTAGCGCGGCGATATCTTCGATCTCCAAACTTCGTCGCTGATCCACTCCATCGCTGGCGTCACCGCGATAGTCTGATGGATTCGCGCGAAATTATAACGGACGGGGAGAATGCAGGTGGGGAACCCTGAGTTTCGTCGACTAACCTGCCACGCAATCATGAGCTTCGAATTCGAATCCACACCAATGGCCGTTCAAATCCATACATCGCGGTAAGGGGAGATGCCTTTGATTCTGTTATAATGCAAATGTCTGGTGAGTCACTCCTGAACTATGGAGAAACAATGGAGACGAAAACGTAAAGCAAATACAAAAGGCAACCGACCGTCAAAAGCGCCACGCCGAAAACAGTGCATTGGGACAAACCAGACAGAATCCATCCCTTCCAGATTAGACCAGCGGCTTACAGGCGGGCTGGCGTTGCTTTTGGCGGTCGTCGGACTTTGATATATCGTGGGTTCACCGATTGTTGACCCACCGGTTGGAGAAGTCGATCCCCTTCAAGCTTTTCATGCACCATTTTATGTGCGCAATGATGGGTACTTACCCGTTTGGACTGTGGAATCGGCGCTGCGACACTCGAATATGTCACGCGTCCCAGTGCCGTGTCTCTTTTCACCAATGTCTTAACCGCAGATTTTAACTTAATCGCCCCTGTTTTACGTAGAGGCAGCCCTCGAACCCTTCTCTGCGCCCCCATGGCGGTCGGCTGCTTCGGTAATTCTGCTGTGGTTATCATTCTGCGATTCACCCGATGGCCTTATGTGCCGCGATGGATTATGCACCTGACCATGAAAACTCCTATTCCGTTTGGAGGTCCGCCGGAGCTTTGGGAAACCGAACGCAAGTTCAGATTTATACTCAGACCGAACTCGGATGGAAGGATGGTGTGGTATACCACTACCGGTAGGCTTTTGAAATTTAAAAACTGGTCCGCTACGAGGCGGTGGCCCATTCTTGACACGGAATCCGAACCCAATTAGAAACAGAGACTGACTTATGCGTTGCGAAATCCGCAAAACCTGGGCGACCTGGCGTTGGAACATCGGCGCACCCGCTTGGGCTGCGGTTTTGTAACCTTACGAAACCGGGAATCAACAAAGGCCGCAGGCGGACAACCTGCGGCCTTTTTTTTGGCGTGATCGAACCGCGTATGCCGCGCCGATCGACGCCATCAAGGAGGCGCGATGCTGACGCCCAGCGAAAAAGATTTTGAACTGCTGGCCGGCAGGGACTACGACATCATCCCGGTCTGCCGCGAGATTCCCGGCGACCTGGAAACTCCTGTCGGAGCCTTTCTCAAGATCGGGCACGGCGACTATGCCTTCCTGCTCGAAAGCGTGCGCGGTGGCGAGAAGTGGGCGCGCTACACTTTTTTGGGCGCGGAGCCGTCCCTGGTGTTCCGCGCGCGCGGCAACCATCTGGAGATGATTCGCCCCGGGGTCGGCGTCGAAGTCCGCTCGGTCGACGATCCCTTCGAGGCGTTGCGCCAGGAGCTTAACAGCCATCGCGCGCCCCAACTCGACGGCCTGCCGCGATTCTTCGGCGGTGCGGTCGGGTTTCTCGCCTACGACATCGTGCGCTATTTCGAGCGCCTGCCCAAGCCGCCGCCCGACGACCTGGGCGTGCCCGACCTGTACATGATGTTCACCGACACCGTGCTGGTCTTCGATAACGTCAAGCAGACCATCATGATCGTCGTCAACGTTCCGGTCAAAGACTTCGGCACCGCCCGCGCCGCTTACCGCTCGGCGGTCGAGAAGATCGAGGAAACCATTACGCGTCTGGCCACGCCGCTTAGTCAGCCCACGCTCAACCGGACGGTCCCCGCCGCGCAACCGCGGATCGTCTCCAACCAGACCCGCGAGGGCTACATGCAGACGGTGATGGCGGCCAAGGAGTATATCGCGGCCGGGGACATTATCCAGGTGGTTCCGTCACAGCGCTTCGAGGCCGATTTGACCGTGCATCCGTTCAACCTCTACCGCAGCCTGCGCACGATCAATCCGTCGCCCTACATGTTTTACCTGCGATTGGGCAACATGACTTTGGCCGGTGCGTCACCCGAGGTGATGGTCCGGTTGGAGGGACGCGAAGTGACGCTGCGGCCGATTGCCGGCACCCGCCCGCGCGGCGAGGACGAAGAGTCCGACCTGCGCCTGGAGCGGGAGCTGCTGGCCGATCCCAAGGAGCGCGCCGAGCATGTGATGCTGGTCGATCTGGGCCGCAACGACGTGGGCCGCGTCTCCGAGATCGGTTCGGTGGAGGTCACCGAGCTGATGGTGGTGGAGCGCTACTCCCACGTGATGCATATCGTTTCCAACGTGCGCGGCAGGCTGCGCGAGGACTGCGACGCTTTCGACGCCTTCCGCGCCACCTTTCCGCAAGGCACGGTTTCGGGCGCTCCCAAAATTCGCGCGATGGAGATTATCGACGAGCTGGAACCGGTGCGGCGCGGCGTCTATGCCGGCGCGGTCGGCTATTTCAGTTATACCGGCAACATGGATACCGCTATCGCCTTGCGTACGATGCTGATTCAAAATGACCGGGTTTACATCCAGGCGGGCGGCGGCGTGGTCGCCGATTCCGATCCCGCCGCGGAGTACCAGGAGTCGGTCAACAAGGCCAAGGCGATGCTGCGCTCGCTGAGCGCCGCCACCCAATTCGAAAACGCCGCCCGCGGAAATCGACCATGAACAATCGCATCCTGATGATCGACAACTACGATTCCTTCACCTTTAACCTGGTTCAGTATTTGGGCGAGCTTGGAGCGCAGGTCACGGTCAGGCGCAATGACGCGATCGATATCGCCGGCGTACGCGCCCTGGCGCCCGATGCAATCGTGATCTCGCCCGGACCATGCACGCCGCGCCAGGCCGGAATTTCGGTGGCGCTGATCCGCGAGCTGGGTGGCGAGCTGCCGCTGCTCGGGGTCTGCCTGGGCCATCAATGTATCGGCGAGGCGTTTGGCGGACGCGTCGTGCGCGCCAGCCGTCTGATGCATGGGAAGACCTCGCCGATCATGCACGACCGGCGCACGATCTTCTCGGGTCTGCCCGCGCCCTTCGAAGCGATCCGCTATCATTCGCTGCTGGTGGAACCCGGCTCGCTCCCTGAATGCCTGGAGGTGTCGGCCTGGACCGCGGAGGGCGAAATCATGGGCCTCCGGCACAAGCGGCTTGCGGTGGAGGGCGTCCAGTTCCATCCTGAATCGATTCTGACCCAGTATGGCAAGGAGCTGCTGAAAAACTTTCTCGCCGCAGCGAGGCGTCCCGGAGACCACATCGATGATCACGGTTCGCGAAGCGCTTGAGCTGGCGATAGCCGGCCGGTCGCTGGATGAGGCGCAGATTCGGGACGTGTTTGACCAGATCCTGGATGGTGGCGCGCCCCCGTCTTTGGTGGCGGGCCTCTTGGTGGCGATGCGGATGAAAGGCGAGTCGCCGCAGGAACTGGCGGGCGGTGTGCGCGCGTTGCTGGCGCGGGCCCGTCCGCTGGACCTCAATGGCGGCGACTTGCTCGATACGGCGGGCACTGGCGGCGACGGCAAAGGCACCTTCAACATTTCAACCGCGGCCGCGCTAATCGCGGCCGCCGCCGGCGTACGCGTCGCCAAGAGCGGCAATCGCGCCGCCAGCGGCATCGTCGGCGCCGCTGACGTGCTGGAGCGATTCGGGGTGCGCATCGAGCTCGACCCGCCGGGACTCAAGCGCTGCCTGGAGCGCGCCGGCATCTGCTTCGTGTTCGCCCCGTATTATCATCCCGCGGTGGCGCGGGTGGTTCCGCTCAGAAAGGAACTCGGCATCCGGACCTTGTTCAACCTGCTGGGTCCGATTGCCAATGCCGCGCGTCCGGCGCGCAAGCTGGTCGGGGTTGCCGAGATGCGGCTGGCGCCCGCGATGGCGCAGGCGCTGGTGGAATTGGGCGCAACTCATGCGATGGTCGTACACAGCGAAGATGGAATGGACGAGATCTCGGCGTGGGCGCCGACCCGAATCTTCGAGGTTCGCGCCGGCCACGTCACCGAAGGTCTGATTCGCCCCGTTGACTTCGGAATAAGCATTGCGCCGCCGGCTCACGTCAGAATTGAAAACGCCGATCATGCGGTTGAGGTGATGCGTGCGGCGCTTGGCGGCGATCGCGGCCCCGATCAGGAGTTGCTATCGCTCAACGGCGGCGCCGCGATCTACGTCGGCGGCCGGGCCGCGTCGCTGGCGGAAGGCGTGGAGTCAGCCCGCGCGGTCTTGCGTCAGGGATTGGCGCTCAAGACCCTGGAGCGGATGCGCGCGGCCAGCCGCGAGGAGGATATAGATGGCTTCGGTTCTGGATCGGATCTTTGCCGACAAACGTTTGGAACTGGAGCAACGCCGCCGCGCGGCCGGACTCGGCGAGATGCGCGAGCGCGCCGCGCAAGCGCCGGCCGCGCGCGGATTCGTTGCGGCGTTGGCGAACCGCCGCCCCGCGATCATCGCGGAGATCAAACGGGCCTCGCCGAGCAAGGGCGACATCCTGCCCGGACTCGATCCGGCAATCGTCGCGGCTACTTACGCCGCCGGCGGCGCCGCCGCGATTTCGGTATTGACCGACGCTCACTTCAAAGGTTCGCTCGACGATCTGCGGGTCGTGCGTGGCACGGTCGATTTGCCCTTGCTGCGCAAGGACTTCATCTTCGACTCCTACCAAATCTACGAGGCCCGCGCGGCCGGGGCGGACTGTATCCTGCTGATTCTCGCGATGCTCGCGCCAGAGCAGGCGCGAGAGCTCCAGGACCTGGCCATTGAGCTCGGGATGGCCGTGCTGGTCGAGGTGCATAATCGCGCCGAACTCGAAAACGCCCAGGCAATCGGCGCGCGGCTGATCGGAATCAACAATCGCGACCTGCACACTTTCCACACCGATATCGCCGTTACCGAGGAGTTGCTGGCGGCTTACCGCGGCGATGCGCTCATCGTGTCGGAAAGTGGAATCGATACGCCGGCGGATATCCGGCGCCTGTATGCCGCTGGTGCGCGTGCGTTTCTGATCGGCGAGAGCCTGTTGCGCGGCGGCGATCCGTCGCATCGGCTGCGTGCGCTGACGGGCGCTTTGGGTGAGTCTGCCGCTGGAGGGCGCGTTGGTTAAGGTCAAAATCTGCGGGTTGACGCGGGTCGATGACGCCGTCGCCGCCTGCGAATGGCGCGCCGACGTAATCGGACTCAATTTCTATGCGCCCAGCCCGCGGTTCATCGGCCTGGATCGCGCCCGGGAAATCCGCGCGGCGATTGGCAGCCAGGCGCTGGTAACTGGAGTGTTTGTCAAACCCCAGCGCGAATTCGTCGAGCGGATGCTGCACGAGCTTAACCTTGATATGTTGCAGATCCATGGCGACGAACGCGGCGGCCTGCTCGAAGGATGGCCGGTGCCGGTGCTCCGTCCGCTGAGCCTGCGTCCGGGGCACGCGGCGGCCGACCTGTTGCCGCGCGATGGCGGCTTCGTTCTGATCGACAGCTACGATCCGCGGCTGTATGGCGGCACTGGCCGGCCGATTCCGATCGACGATTTGCGCAAGCTCGACCTACGCCGCTGTTTCGTCGCCGGGGGACTGACGCCGGAAACCGTCAAAGCCGTGGCGGCGCTCCGCCCCTATGGGGTCGACGTCGCCAGCGGCGTCGAATCCGCGCCGGGAATCAAAGACCACGTTAAACTGAGGAGTTTCATCGAGAATGCTAAATCAGCCGGATAAGCACGGCCACTTCGGCGAATACGGCGGACAGTGGGTCGCCGAAACGCTGATGCCTGCGCTGCTGGAGCTGGAGCTGGCCTACAAAGAGGCGCGCCGCGACCCCCAATTCCGCGCCGAGCTGGATCGTCTGTCCCGCGAGTTCGTGGGACGTCCGACGCCGCTGTACCTCGCCGCCAACCTCACCCAGCGCCTGGGTGGAGCAAAAATCTACTTGAAGCGCGAGGACCTCTGCCATACCGGGGCGCACAAGGTGAACAACACGCTGGGACAGGCGCTGCTGGCGGTGCGGATGAACAAAAGCCGCATCACGGCGGAGACCGGCGCCGGACAACATGGCGTGGCGACGGCGACGATGGCCGCGCGGTTCCAGCGCGAATGCGAAGTCTTCATGGGCTCGCTCGACGTCGAACGCCAATCGCTCAACGTCTTTCGCATGAAGCTGCTGGGCGCCAAGGTGCATCCGGTGGACGCCGGCAGCAGGAGCCTTAAGGATGCGCTCAACGAGGCGCTGCGCGACTGGATCACCAACGTGCGGACCACCTATTACCTGATCGGCACCGCCGCCGGGCCCCATCCGTATCCGATGATCGTGCGCGACTTCCAGGCGGTGATCGGCCGCGAGGCGCGCCGCCAGATCATGCGGCATGAGGGGCGGCTGCCCGACGCGCTGGTGGCCTGCGTCAACGGCGGCTCCAACGCGATCGGACTGTTCTATCCCTTCATCAAGGACACCAACGTGCAGATGATCGGGGTTGAGGCCGCGGGCCTCGGACTCAATGGTCCGTCGCACGCCGCTACGCTGACGGCTGGAAGCATCGGGGTGCTCCACGGTAATCGCACCTACCTGCTGCAGGACGAGATGGGGCAGATTCGCGAGACCCATTCGATCGCGGCCGGACTTGATTATCCGGGGGTCGGCCCCGAACATGCGTGGCTGAAGGAGACCGGCCGGGCGCGCTACGTGACCGCGACCGACGCCGAAGCGCTCGACGCGCTCAAAGTGCTGTCCGAAACCGAAGGCATTATCCCGGCGCTGGAGAGCGCCCACGCGGTGGCGCAGGCGATACGGCTGGCGCCCACGATGGCGCGCGATTCGATCATGATCGTCAACCTGTCGGGGCGCGGCGACAAGGACATGCAAAGCGTCGCCACCGCTTTGGGCGTGAGCCTGTAGATATCGAGCGTCAGTTCGCAGAGGAGATGTGCCGGGATGGCAAAGGCCGGAAGAATAGAGCGTAAGTTTAAGGAATTGCGGGCGCGCGGCGAGGCCGCGCTGGTGCCGTTTATCGTCGCCGGCGACCCCGACTTGCAGCACACCGGGATGCTGGTGATGGAGATGGAAGCGCGCGGCGCGGACCTCATCGAGCTGGGCGTCCCGTTTTCCGATCCGATGGCGGACGGTCCCGCCAATCAGCGGGCGCTGGCGCGCGGGCTGGCCGCGGGCGCGTCGGTCTCGGCGATTTTGGGACTGGTCGGCGAGTTGCGCAAGCAGACCCAGATTCCGATAATTTTGTTTGGTTATTTCAACCCGTTTTTTCGTTACGGATGCGAGCGGTTGTGCGCCGACGGCGCGCAGGCGGGCATCGATGGGCTTTTGGTCGTGGACATGCCGCCCGAGGAAAGCCGGGAGCTGGCCAAACCCGCGCGCGCCGCGGGAATCGATCTGATCTACCTGCTGGCCCCCACCACGCCGCTGGAACGGGCCCGCACCATCGCGCGCTCCGCCAGCGGGTTTCTCTACTATGTGTCGGTGACCGGAGTGACCGGGGCCCGCACCCAGGTGGGTTCCGACGTGGAGCAGCATGTGCGCGAACTGGCCACGATTACCGACTTGCCGATCGGGGTCGGCTTCGGCATCTCTACTCCGGCGCAGGCGCGCGAGGTCGGCGCCTACGCCGACGCGGTGGTGGTTGGCAGCGCGTTATCGCTGTTAATCGAGGCGCACGGCAAAACCGATCAGTTGCTGCCGGCCGTCGGCGGCCTGGTGGGATCGATGAAGGAGGCGATGCGGGCCGCGCGCGCCGCAACGGCAACCGCGGCCTCGGCGTAAATTCGATGCCAAACTCGACGCCAACTCCCCGTACGGAAACCCCCCAAGCCTCGCCCCCGGAAGACTTGTGGGTCAAATGTCCCGGGTGCAAGGAAATCGCGTTTCGCAAGGAAGTCGAACGTAATCTCAACGTCTGCCTGAAGTGCGGCCATCATTTTCGCCTGACCGTCGAGCAGCGTCTGTCAATCACCGCCGACCGCGGCACCTGGAAGGAGATTAACGCCGGATTGACGGTCGGGGACCCGCTGGAGTTCCGCGATTCCAAGGGCTATCCGGAGCGGATCGAGCAGGCGCGCAGCGCCAGCGGGCGCGGCGACGCAATTGTGGTTGGCTCCTGCCGGATCGGCAACCGTCCGGTGGCGCTGGGCGTTATGGACTTCAACTTCATGGGCGGCAGCATGGGGCTGGTGGTGGGTGAGAAGCTCGCCGGTCTGTTCGGCTACGCGCGGGCGCGGCGGATTGCGGTGGTCGTGTTCAACGCTTCGGGCGGCGCGCGCATGCAGGAAGGCGCGCTGTCGCTGATGCAGATGGCGAAGGTGTCGGCCGCGATCGCGCGGCTGCGCGACGCCCGCATCCCGTACATTTCGGTCTGCTGCGATCCGACGACGGGCGGCGTCGCGGCGTCCTTTGCGATGCTGGGCGATCTGAACCTGGCCGAACCCGGCGCCCTGATCGGCTTCGCCGGCCGCCGCGTAATCGAGCAGACCACCAACCAGCGTCTCCCTGACGACTTTCAAAAGGCCGAATTCCTGCTCGCCCACGGCATGCTCGACGCGATCGTCCCCCGCCACCAGATGCGCGAGACTTTGGCCAACTTGCTGGGAATCCTGCGCGTGCGTCGCCGGCATCCCTATAAGAATGGGGCGCTTACGCTCTTTGCTGCCAGCGACCCGCTGTAAGGCTCCGCGACGGGCATTCTGGAGGGCGAAGATGCGCTTGCCAGTGTGACCAGTCGGGAATATATGACTACAGTGGTCACATTAAAAGAAGTTCAGTTGCGGGATGCCAAGGCCGGGCTCTCAGCCGTCGTGGATGACGCGGTGCGAGGTGTCCCTTGCGTCATTACTCGCCACGGTCGGCGAGAGGCGGTTGTGATCGCGTACGCGGAATGGGAGAAGCTCTCACGAGTGCCCTCGTTCGGCCGCCTTTTGATGTCGGCGCCGATTGAAGAAGGCGACTTGCCCAAGCGCAATCGTAAGCCACCTCGCCGCATCAGGCTCTGAACCGTGTATCTGGTCGATACGGATGTCATTTCTGCGGGCGCGCCTACCAAGCGTCAGCCTTCCGCAGCTCTTGCACTCTGGATGGATCGGAATTCGGATCGTCTCTTCCTTTCAACTATCACCATCGCTGAGATCGCGGATGGCATAGCAAAAGCTCGCCGCGAGGGGGCGCATCGAAAAGCCGCGGCTCTGACAGAATGGTTGGATGCGGTCTTGCACCTTTATGGCGACCGCGTTTTGCCGTTTGACGTGGCGGCAGCACGCATTGCTGGTGCGCTGTCCGATCGCGCCCGCAGCAAAGGCCGGAGCCCCGGATTTCCCGACCTGGCTATCGCCGCCATCGCAGCCGCCCACAATCTGACATTGTTAACCGCGAATCTACGCCATTTCGCGCCCTTGGGTGTTCCGGCACATAATCCGCTTGACGCTTTGCCGGATGATTGAGAAGGGGCGCTGGTCTGCCGCTCTACTTCCGCCCACGGCATGCTCGACGCGATCGTCCCCCGCCACCAGATGCGCGAGACTTTGGCCAACTTGCTGGGCATCCTGCGCGTGCGTCGATCTTCAGGCTAAGCTCGTCATCCTGGATACGCTTCCAAAGCTTTGATCGCTTGATTCCACCGGGTCGTAAGAGCGACGCTATTATAGTGGCTCAAGCGTCCGTTTGGTCGCGTTGGGCCTGCGGAGATGGCCATGCGTACCGAGCTCTTCATTGGAGGAATTTATGTTGACGCGGGTAGCGGCCGGCGGTTTGCCGATATCGAGCCGGCGACCGGGAATGAACTTGCGCAGGTAGCGCACGCCGACGCTACCGACGTCGATTGCGCGGTCGCGGCTGCGCGCAAGGCCGCCGATCAGGGACCGTGGCCGCGAATGAGCGCGGAGGCGCGCGGCAAATTGCTAAATCGCCTGGCCGACGGAATCGAGCGCCGCGCGCGCGACCTTGGAGTGCTCGAAGCGCGCGACGTTGGCAAGCCGGTCAGCGAATGCATCAACCACGATGTGGCGCGCGCCGCGCGCAATATCCGCTTCTTCGCCGCGCAGGCCGAGACCTGGACCCACGACGCTTCTTTCGGGGCCGCCAAGTTTCTGGGCGCCGACGTGCGGTTGATCAATGTGACCGCGCGCTCGCCGCTCGGCGTTGGCGCGATTATTATCCCGTGGAATTCTCCGCTGATGCTGGCGACGTGGAACCTTGGGCCGTGCCTCGCCGCCGGCAACACCTGTGTGCTCAAGCCTTCCGAACTGGCGCCGCTTACCTGTCTGGCCCTGGGCGAAATCGCCAACGAAGCGGGCCTTCCGCCCGGCGTGCTCAACGTGATTTCGGGTATGGCCGAGGCTGGCTCCGCGCTGGTGTCGCATCCGGGAATCGATGGGGTCGCGTTCACCGGCGGTGTCGCCACCGGACGCCAGGTGATGCGCGCCGCGGCCGATTCGCTCAAGCGCGTCAACCTGGAATTGGGCGGCAAGTCGCCCAATCTGGTCTTCGCCGATGCCGACCTCAAGAAGTCCGCCGCCGGAGTCGCGCGCTCGATCTTTCGCAGCCAGGGGCAATCGTGCGTCGCCGGGTCGCGGCTGCTGGTCGAGCGTCGAATCGCCGAGGAATTCATCGCGCTGGTGATCGAAGATATGCGCAAGTTGCGCATCGGCGATCCGCTCGACGAAAATACCGATTACGGGCCCTTGATTACGGCGGCGCATCGCGAACGCGTCGACGGCTTCGTCAAGCAGGCGCTGGCCGAAGGCGCGCAACTGCTGGCCGGCGGCTGCGCTCCCGAGCAACCCGCGCGCGGCTTCTATTATTTGCCGACGATCCTCGACCGGGTCGCGCCGCGCTCGCGCGCCGTATGCGAGGAAATCTTCGGCCCGGTCCTTACCGTGGAACGCTTCGACGATGAGACTGAGGCGGCCGCGATGGCTAACGCGGGCAACTACGGTCTCGCCGCCTACCTGTGGACGTCCAGCCTCGAACGCGCGCTGCGCCTGGCCGAGCGGCTCCGCACCGGCATGGTGTGGGTGAACAGCTTTTTTCTGCGCGACCTGCGCACTCCGTTCGGCGGCGCGCGTCAGAGCGGGCTGGGACGCCAGGGCGGCCGCTATAGCATGGAATTCTGGACCGAGCCCAAGCTGGTCTGCATGACCTATCCGGAGGAGCAGGCCGATGGGTGAGGTGGCCGCCGCGATTTTCACCACCCATGTGCCGCGCCTGACGATCAAGGATCCGGCCGCGCGCAAGGCCTATATGGGCCGCAACGTTTCAACGTTTTACGACGCGATGGAGCGGCTGGAACGCGAGCGGCTGCGCGGCCTGGAGTTCGATACCTTCGTGCTCTTCGACGCGCATTGGTTCACCACGCTGGATTACGTGATCAACGCCCACGAGCGGCTTTCGGGCATCTATACCTCGGAGGAATTGCCCGAGATGCTGCATGATCTGGCGTACGACTATGCCGGCGATCCGGATCTGGCGCGCGCGATCGAAACGGCGGCGCGGGCGCGCGCGATGCATGCGGTGGCGAGCGCGCATCGCAATCTGCCGATTCATTACCCGACGCTGACCGTGATGTCGTATTTCAACCCGCCGGAAAAATCCCGGCGCGTGCTTTCGATCGGAGTTTGCCAGACCGCGTCGGTCGAAAACGATCTGAATTTCGGCGGCGCTGTCGGCGACGCGATACGCGCCGGCGACCGGCGTGTAGTGCTGGTCGCTGCGGGCGGGCTGTCGCACAAATTTTGGGATTACGATCACGCGCGAGAACGCGCCTCGGCTTCGCCCGATGATATCAGCTCGCCGGAGAACCGCGCCTACGACGAACGCATCATGGATTGGTTGCGCGCCGGGCGTCATGACGAGGTTATCGGCCACGCCGCCGAGTTTCGCGCCCGATGCTCGCCTGAAGGCCGCTTTTCGCATTACCTGATGATGGCGGGCGCGATGGGCGGCGCGCGATGGAACTGGCGCGGCGAGCAGTTCGGCCGCTACGAAGCGGCGCTCGGCACCGGCCAGGCGATTTTCTATTTCGCCCGTCCAAATGATTAGGTGGCGCGCGGTCACGACCCTAAGGAGGAAACTCAGTGAAACTCGCGCATGGAATTCTGGCGATGCTGGTGACTCCATTTACCGCCGACTACAAACTCAATGAGGATGCGCTGCGCGCGGAGGTCCGCTGGGCGCTTGAAAATGGCGCCGACGGAATCGTTGCGACGCCATCGATCGGCGAATTCCTGCATCTGAGCGAAAGCGAGCGGCTGCGCGCCTGGGAATGCACCCTGGAAGAGACGCGCCGGCGTCCGGGCGTCTGTGCGGTCGCGATGACTTCGGGCGCTACCACTCTCGAAACGCTCAGCTACGCAAAGCACGCTGCCAGAATGGGTTTCGACGCGCAGCAGGTGATTCCGCCTTACTACTGGCGCTGCGGTGAACTTGAAGTCGAGCGCCACTACCGGATGGTCGCCGAGCCGGGCGATCTGCCGGTGGTCATCTATCACAATCCCGCGCTTAGCAAGTTCACGATCAGCCCGAAATTTGCTGGACGCCTCGCGGCCATTCCCAATATCGTGGCGATGAAGGAGGTGCTGACCGACCTGCAGCATCTGGAAGCGCTTTACGATGAAATCGGCGGGCGCATAGAAATCTACAATACGTTTCGCGCGCTGCTGGCCGGCCTGATGCTGGGCGCCGCCGGCGGTTTTATCAATATCTTCGCGGTCCCCGCCGCGGCGGCCCTGATGAAATCCTTCAAACGCGGCGAAATCCCACGCGCCCAGGAGATTCAGCGCCGCCTCAACCGCTGCTTCCCGCGCGGCGGCGAGGAGACCCTGGGCCATCTCGGCACCACCAAAGTGACCGCGACCGTTGCTACCGGAATCGAGATGGGTCCGGCGCGCCCGCCCTACATGGCGCCGGATAATGCCGCGGAACTGATCAAGAACCGGCTGCCTAAACTGATGGAGATGCTGTGAGATGGGTGCGCGTTCGGGCAACAACTATCTGAGTGCGTTGCGCAAGCTGAAGGCCGAGGTGTGGATTGGCGGCGCCCGCGTCGAGGATCCCACCGTCCATCCGGCATTCGTCCATTGCGCCAGTTCGATCGCCTCGCTCTACGACATGCAGATCGAGCAGCCCGGCTCGATGACCTATCGCCTGGACGATGGCGATCGCGCCGGGATGTCGTTCATCCAGCCGCGCGATGCCGACGACGTCCGCAAGCGTAGCGCGATGTTCCGCCGCTGGGCCGAATATAGCGGCGGGATGCTGGGGCGCACTCCCGACTACCTCAACGCCAGCATCGCGGCGATGGCGGCGGCGGGGCAGTTCTTTGCCGACAGCGATCCGCGCTTCGGCGACAATATCCAGAACTACTATCGCGAAGCGCGCAAACACGACTGGTGCGCGACGCATACGCTGCTCAATCCGAAGGCGAGCCGCGCCGCCGGATGGGCCGGACAAACCGACGCGGATCTCGCGCTGAAGGCGGTCGAGCAGACCAGCCACGGTGTGATCGTCAAGGGCGCGCGGATGCTCGCCACGCTGGGCCCGTTGGCCGAGGAACTAATCGTCTTTCCTTCCACCGTGCTTAAGGAGGAGAAGGGCGCGGAGCAGTTTGCGCTGGCCTTTGCGATCAACTGCAACGCGCCGGGCCTGAAGTTCATCTGCCGCGATACGCTGGATTCGGGCCGCTCGCATTTCGACGCGCCGCTGGCCTCGCGCTTCGAGGAAATGGACTGCGTGGTCACCTTCGATAACGTCCTGATCCCATGGGAGCGGATGTTTCTGAGCGGCGATATCGCGCGCTGCAACGTGGTTTATGCCGAGACCAACGCGGTGGTGAACATGATGCATCAGGTGGTGGTCAAGAATGCGGTCAAGGCCGAGTTCCTGCTCGGGCTGGCGGCCCGCATCGCCGAAGTTAGCGACGCAATGACCCTGCCGCACGTGCGCGATCGTCTGGCCGAGATGATCATCACGGCCGAGTTGATGCGCTCGTGCCTGCGCGCCGCCGAGGCCGATGCGCATCAGGATAAATGGGGCGAGTTCATCCCGGCGCGCGCGCCGCTCGATGTGGCGCGCAACCTGTTCCCGCGCCTGTACCCGCGGATGGTGGAGATCATCCAGCTCAACTCGTCATCCAGCCTGGTGGCGACGCCGTCGGAGGCCGATTTCGCCGGTCCGCTGGCGCCGGAGATCGAGCGCTATCTCGCGACCGCCGGCGCGTTGGCGCGCGATCGCGTCGCGCTGTACCGGCTGGCGTGGGATGTCGCGGGCAGCGCCTTCGGCGGCCGTCAGGTGTTGTACGAACGCTTCTTCTTCGGCGATCCGGTGCGGATGGCCAGCGCCCTGGTTGACGCCACCGACTTGAAGCCCCTGACCGCCCGCATCGACGAGTTCCTCAAGCGCCGCGAGTGATGATTTTCTCTCCCCCGGTCCGGGTACCCGGACCGGGGGAGATGATTTCGGGCACCGGCGATTCGTCGTGCGCCGCTTCCCTCAGATCGGGAGCGAATAGACCTTGGCGGCGTTGGTGGACATGACCTTGCGCCGGACCTCGGGGGTCAACTTCGCCAGCGCGCCGGATATATAGCCGACCGGTTCCGGGTACAGACAGGTGGGATGGGGGAAGTCGGACTCGAACATCAGGTTGTCCGGCCCCAACGCATCGAGCGCGGCACCCAGGCCTTTGCGCTCGAACCAGAAGCAGGCGTAAATCTGCCGGCGGAAATATTCCGACGGCGTCATGCTCAGGATCTCGCTCGCTTCCGGGACTTCCTCTTCGAGTTGATAATCCAGCGCCTCGAGCAGGAAGGGAATCCAGCCCACGCCGCTTTCGACCGAGGCGAACTTCAGTTTGGGAAACCGCTCCATGACGCCGGAGAAGATCAGGTTGGCGAGCACCCCGGCGTTGTTGACGAACAGCATCGCGGAGCCCAGCGCCAGCTTCTGATCCGCGGTCTGGGTCGGCCACGGCATGTTGGTGAACCAGGACGAAGACTCGTCACTGGCGCCGATATGGAAATTGATCGGCAGATTGAGGCCGCTGCAGACCTCCCACAAGCGGTCCCAATCGCGATGGCCCAGGTCGGGCAGTCCGTGGCTTTGCGGATGATTATTCATGTTGACGCCGCGCAGCCCCATCTTTTGACAGCGAATCGTTTCCGCCACTGACGCCTCGATGTTCCACCACGGCAGCATCGCCATCGGAAAGATCCGGTTGCCCGATTCCTGCTGAATCTCGGCCATCGCGTCGTTGTAAATCTGAAACGTGATCAGGCGGATGTCTTCGTCCAGTTGCGAAGCCCGCTGTCCGCCAAAGCCGAGAAAATTGGGATAAATGATCTGCCCCCAGATTCCGCACTCATCCATGTAGCGCACCCGTTCCTTGATATTGAAGGATCCCGGATGCACGTCCTCCATCTGGCACTTCATGAAACCCCAGCCGCGGATCTTGGAGCCGTCTTTGCGCACCACGCTGGCCGGGGTGGCATAGCCCATTGAAGTGTTGCCGTTGATTACCCAGGTGCGTTTGCCGTCGATTTCCTTGACCTGCGGCACCCGATCTTTCCATTGACTGGGGGCCCGGGAGGTCCACAGATCGTGAGGCTCGCTCAGGTGCGTGTCGCTATCAACCACCTTGATACCGGTGAGCAAACCCCGCCACGCCCCGTCGTTACCGGTCGAACTTTGCTGCGGACTGGCTGCCATAAATTCTCCTTGATGCCGACAGTCGGCTTTTCTCCACGCCATTTGGTCGAGCAGGCTGACTAAAGCGCCCTCACCGAGCGTGTTTCAGAATTATGGACTTTTTGCCCGGTTTGTCCATGGCCGCGGTTGACCGGCCACCGGCAATGCCGAACGATGCGCCCGCGGCTAGAGGCTTCCGATCAGGCGTGAAATGACGCCGCCGCGCGGAATATCCGAGGGCGCTATCAGCGGTGCGCTGCCGGCGGCGTGTCCGTCGATGGCGACGTCACCGGTCCCTACCTCCTGCCCGGCCTTGATCGGCGCCTGGACTTTCGGCGGCAGTTTGAAATCAACCTTGAGCGCGCTCTTCTCGTCGCCGTGCTTCATGAACACGTCCAAATCAGCTCCCCAGACGGGCTTGAACTTTGAGGCTGAGCCACCACCGACGTCGACTGCCTGTTCAATCGGCGTGCCCTTTTTTGCGACCCGATACTCGTAATAGTCCATGAATCCCTGGGAGAGCAGGGTGGCGGCCGCGCTGAAGTTTTCCTGCTTGCGCGGCGATCCCATCACCACGGCAATCAGCCGCAAACCGCCGCGCCTGGCGGTGGCAGTGACGTTGAATCCGGCTTGGGCATAGAAACCGGTTTTCAGGCCGTCGCAGCCTCTGTAGGTGCGCACCAGATGATTGGTATTGCGCAGTTCGAAGGTGTTGTTACGGAAGCCGGTAACGTCGATCGACGACCAGCGCAGCACGTCGGGATACTTGATTAGCTCGCGGGCCAGGGCCGCCGTGTCGTACGCGCTGCTGATGTCGGGCGATTGGCCCGGGGCCGGAGGCAGTCCGTGGGGCGAGTAGTAGTGGGTATCTTTCATGCCCAGTTGCGCGGCGCGTTGATTCATCATCACCACAAACGCCGGTCCCGACCCGGCGACGTATTCGGCCACCGCCATGGTGGCGTCATTGGCCGAGTGCACCACGACCGCCTTCATCATGTCGTCGAGCGAAAAGGTTTCTCCCTCTTTGAGATAGACCTGCGAGCCGCCTATTTTGGAGGCCAAAGCGGAGGTGGTGACCTGATCGGTGAGCTTGAGGCTGCCGTCGTGCAGCTTTTCGGCCACGATCAGCATCAGCATCATCTTGGTCATCGAAGCCAGCGGCCAGGGTTTATGCATGTCCTGGCCGGAAATGACCGCGCCGCTGACCGGTTCCATCACGCAGGTCGACACGTAAGCAGCCTTCAATTGAGAGCTGGAAGCGGTTTCGTTGCCTTCTTCGGTAATGGCCGATTTATGCCGGGCAGGCCCGCGGTGACGCGCCCAGGCGCTGGCTGAAGCCACTAACAGCGCCGCTGCCACAATCGCCAGGAACATTGAGAATACGCACAATCGCCGCCTTTCAGATCCAATCATCTCCGACCTCCACACTTTTCGGGCCGCCGCCAACGGCCCTCCACGTCATCGCGGTAGGCGCATCTGAGATTATCGGCAAGAAAAACCGTCAGCCGCAATAGGATGCGGCAAGATCTTTAAAAAATCGCGGTTTTATTGGGAATTGCGGATGATAGTCAAGGATGCGACCGCAGCGCGTTCGCGGTCGTGATGGCGGAAACCATTTTGGAAATCGCCGGCGAGCGGTCCAATCGCCGCAACTTGGGCGCTAGACCAGAAGACCAGGTGGGCTATTGGGGGTGCGCTTACTGAATCTGGTACTGCAGCTCTACCGGCCGGCCGTGACGCATCACCGTGATCGAAAGCGAGGACGCAGTGCGCAGGCCGTTGAGCAGCGCGATCGCCTGGGTCGGGTCGCTAAGGTCCTGCCCGCCGATCGAGTTCACGACGTCGCCGTTGTGCAGGCCCATCTGCTGGAACAGCGATCCCGGCACAACTTCAGAGAGCTTGAACCCGTCGCTCTTGCCGTCTTGCATGTCGGGTATCGCCCGCATCTGGGTGAAAAGCTGTCCCATGTTTTGCAGGTTTCGCTCAAGGGCGGCGCGTTCGATGGCGTACTCGTTGGGACCGATACGGCGCACGTCGCGGCCAAAGCGGCCGAAGCGCGGCGGCATCATCGGTACCATCGGAACCGGGACCGGAGCCTGGGCCATTCCCGTGCCAGGTTGCTGATCGGTCGGGATGTCCAGGTTGATGCGGGTGCCGTTGTGATCGATGGTCACACGGCTTCTCTCCACCGCCACTAATTGCCCCGCGTCAGGTATCTGATCGCCGAGTTGATAGACGGCCTGGTCGTGAGTGTTGTTGTCTTCCAGAATTGCGAACGGCTTGGTCCAACTCAGATGCGAGGTGCCGATCAGCTTCACATGCAGGTCGGGAGCGGCTGGTTGAGCCGGGGGAGCCGGCGCCGGGGCTGCTACTACCTTGACCTCATTGAAGACGTCGCGCTGCACGACCAGATCGTAATCGTCCCGCGAGAGCTGGACGGGCGGATGCTCTAGCGCCGCGATATGGGGCGGAGGAGGGATGACGATCAGGTGCCGCGCCACCAGATCATTGACCGCCCGGGCGGCGAAGTAAGCGCATCCGGCGATCAGCAGAAAATTGAGCGCGACTACGTATCTTTCGGAAAAAGTCAACCGCACTAGATGATGCTCTCGGCGTCGTAGGCAAGGCCTTGTACCAGGCGCCTCATATTGTAATTCCAGGGTCCCTTCCAGCGGGCCACTACCAGGCTGCCGTGATTATAGCCACTGCGGGCCTGGTCTAACAGCCGCGCCAGATAGATCGTTTCATCGTCGCCCCGTTCGTTCAAAGCCTTCTGGCGCGACAGCCCGGTCATCGCGATTTGTACCAGTTCCACGGCCAGGTCCTTGAGTTTGGCCCGGCCCACCGGCGCCTCCAACCCCGCCCGGGTCGCCAGGTCGGCCAATTTTCACACGCTCCTCATAGCTCCAGCGTTTGACCAGGTCCCAGGCCGCGAGCATGCAGTCCGGTTCGTAGAGAATACCCTTGCACAAGGCCGGCAGCGCCAGCATCAGTGCGGGCGGCTGACTGTCCGCCGAGCGGATCTCGATATACTGTTTGAGCCGCACCTCGGTGAAGATGGTGGTCAGATGATTGCCCCAATCCTCCACCGTCGCGCGTTCCTTCTGGTATCCGCGCTCCATGTATTGGCGGAAAGTGATACCGGGCGGGCGGGTCAGGTCGATGTAGCGATGGTTGCGGATGAGGAAATACATCGGGACGTCGAGCGCAAACTCGACATAATCGTCGAAGCCGGCGTTTTCGTTGAAGATGAACCGCGGGATCCCGCAGCGGTCGGGATCGGTGTCGGTCCAGACATGAGCGCGGAAAGTCAGGTAGCCGTTCAAATCACCGTCGCACAGCGGCGAATTGCCGAACAATCCATATATCAGCGGAGTGAGGGCGAAGCTCAGCCGCAGCTTGCGCATCGCGTCGGCTTCGTCGCTGTAGTCGAGATTGGCCTGGACGCCGGCGGTCTGCTTCATCATGCGCTGGCCCAGCCGGCCTTTGCGCGCCATGTAGGGGTACATGATGTGATAACGAGCCTTGGGCAGCAGTTCGATCTGGTCCAGAGTGCTGCCCGGCTGCATCCCCAGCCCCAGAATCGCCACCCCCAGATCCTGGGTCACCTCCAGCAGTTCCTCGACGTGGCGCTTGAATTCACGTTGTGCGCAGTGGATGTTCTCGCATTGCTCGCCCGACAGTTCGATCTGACCGCCGGGTTCCACCGTAATCGACGCGGCCGGTTCCTTGAGCGCCAGCACGCGGCCCTCTTCGTCCTCGGGTTCGTAGCCAAATCGATCCGCCAGACGCTTCAGGATGGTCTCGACGCCGGCGGGGCCGGAAAAGGGGATAGCACTGCCGTCGCGCGCGTTGACCGCCACCTTCTCGTACTCGGTGCCGACGCGCCAGCGCTCACGGGGTTTGGAACCGCGGTGAAAGTACTGGAGCAGTTCTTCCTTGCTGCGGATTTCGTCACTCATCGCGTCCCTACTCGCATCCCGGCTGTCCGTGCGGCCTATCATGGACATGAGCTAACCTCCGACGCAAGCATGAAATCCGGCGGACCAGGCCTGTGATCGGTCCGGCCAATCACCTAATTTTAGCAAGGCTTTGCTAAGCCCACCGAGGGCATTTTTGAGGAGGCGGCGATGGGCGAGTTGGTAGTAGCGATCGACCAGGGTACAACCGGAACCACGGTGCTGGTGATTGACCCTTCCGGCACTATTCGCGGCCGCGCCTACGGAGAAATTCGCCAGTACTTTCCCAATCCCGGATGGGTTGAGCACGACCCCGAGGAGATTGCCTCATCCGCCGTTGTCCTCACGCGGCGTGCGCTGCGTGCGGCGCGTGCGCGTGGCGCGGATATCGCCGCCGTTGGCATCACCAATCAGCGTGAGACCTTTGTGGTTTGGGAACGCGCCAGCGGCCGGCCGCTGGGCCGGGCGATTGTCTGGCAATGCCGCCGCAGCGCCGATATCTGCGCGCGGATGCACCCGCACGAGGACGAAATTGCCAGGCGCACCGGCCTCGTGCTCGATCCCTACTTTTCCGCCTCCAAGCTGAAGTGGATGCTCGATCGTGATCGCACTTTGCGGCGGCGCGGCGCACGCGGCGAACTGTGCTTCGGAACGATCGATAGCTGGCTCATCTTCAGGCTGTCGGGCGGTCAGGCGCATATCACCGACTACACCAATGCGTCGCGCACGATGCTGTTCAACCTGCGCCGGCGGGCGTGGGACCCTGCGATGCTCGACCTGTTCGGCGTCCCGGCGGAGATGCTGCCCGAAGCGGTCAGCTCCAAGGGCCCGTTGGCTGAGACCGCGGCGGGAACCATCGCGCCGCGCTCGATCCCGATCGGCGCCGCGATCGGCGATCAGCAATCCGCGCTTTTCGGCCAGGGCGCGGTCGAACCGGGGCAGGCCAAGGTCACCTATGGCACCGGCGCATTCCTGCTGATGCATACCGGCGCCGCGGTAATGCGCTCCCGAAACCGGCTGCTAAGCACCACCGCCCTGGGGCCCGCGGGAGAGCCGGCCTATGCCTTGGAGGGCGCGATTTTCGTCGCCGGCGCGGTGGTGCAATGGCTGCGTGACGGCCTCGGCATCATCCGCAAGGCGCAAGACACGATGGCGATGGCCACGCGCGGGGCGCCGCGCAGCGGCACCTACCTGGTCCCGGCTTTTGTCGGGCTGGGCGCGCCTTATTGGGACAGCGGCGCGCGCGGCGCAATCGTGGGAATCACCCGCGGCACTTGCGCTGCGGATATCGTGCGCGCCGCGCTGGATAGTATCGCTTACCAGGTATGTGACGTGTGCCGCGCGATGGAACGCGACGGCCGCCGGCCGATTGCTGAAATCAGGGCCGACGGCGGGGCCGCCGCCAACGACTACCTGATGCAGTTTCAGGCCGACGTCGTGTCGCGCCCGGTGCGCCGTGCGGCGATGCTCGAAGTTACCGCTTTGGGTGCGGCGATGCTGGCCGGACTGGCCTGCGGAGTCTGGCGCTCACCCGCGGATTTGGGCCGGTTGCGCGGGGCAGGGCGGGTGTTCAAGCCGCGGATGGGGCGCAGTGAGCGCAGCCAACTGCTCCGCGGATGGCACGAGGCGGTTGGGCGCGTCCGCAGCGCGCCTGGCCGCTGAGATTCAGATCGTCTTGATCTTGGTGACGACCAGTCCCTTGGAGCTCCAGCCGACGTCGAAGCCGACGCGGCAGCCCACGTGCAGCGAATCGATTCCCGGAGCAAGACCCCCGATTGGAGCCCCCACCACCGCGACAAACGGAAATTGAAAGGGTAGTTCACGGCCACTGTCGGAGCGCACCAGACCCCTGAGGGTCGCGCGATTAAGTTTGATGATAACTCCAAGATAGAAGTTGTCGGGGAAGCGTTGAGGATCGAATGCGTCGCCACTCATGAATGTTCCAGGTACCGAGTAAGTCGGCACCTAATTAATGCCACGAAACTGCGCCGGTATGTAGTGGCCCAGGCGCACTAACCTCCCGACTCTCGCTTACCGCTGCAAAAAAAGCGCATGGAAGCCCGGATCAAAGCGGCAAGGCGGTGCGAAAAAGGATGAAGCGCCCGATGAATTCCCCTACCAGCACCGACATGATGGCAATATAAAGCAGGCCGGTGGCCGCCATCGTTTGGGGAATCTTGAGCGTCTGCCAGGTCATCCAGGCCAGGGTTATGGAGGCGGCCGGCCCCAGGACCAGGCGCAACCCAAGCATCATCGATTCGCTCTGGAACAAAGTCGCGACCGCTTGGGCAGACGCCGTACCGCCGAGCAATCCCATTATCGCGACAATCAGGACCAGCACGCCCAACTCGGCTACCAGCGCGAAGCCCAACAGCCGCACAATCGTGCGCAGGTAGTCCACCGGCAGATTGGGGTCGATCAGATACCAGTGCCCGAACAGCATCCCCACGCTGGCCAGGCCCAGGACCGCCGACGAAAAGACCCCGCTCAGCACGTATCCGAATACCGCGACCGCTCCGAATGCTGCGGGCTTGAGGGTCAGCATCGCGGCCAACACCCCGGCCAGGCCGGTCGCCAGACTGGCCAGATACGAGCGTGCTCTTAACCGTCCAAGGTCGGTCCAAAGTGTGAACAGGTAAAGTCCGGCGGCAAGGCAAAAGAGGATCCACAGCCCGCTGTCCAGCCACAATGCGAACGGCGCTGGCGCCTGGGGTTCCGCGCGGCGCATCGCCAGCAGGGCAAAGCCCACGGCGGGAAGCACTCCCGCGCCTAGATAGACGGCGGCGCTGGACTTGTAAAAGCCGCGCTCGACCTTGAAGAATGGCGGCACCGCGATAGCGAGCATCCCGCCAAAGGCCAGCTCCGCGAAAATCAACAGGAAACAGCTTGCGAATCTCGTCACGCGCCAATCTTAACGGCACCCGCCGCGCGTACCAACCGGGGTCGGGGACGAGCCCTTGAGGCTAGCGTCTGAAAAGCAGTGGAGTGGGCGTTCCGGCCTGCTCACCGTGTCAATTCAATATTCTCCCCCTGCCAGGGGGAGATGGGTGCCGCTGCGGCACCCAGAGAGGGTCCTTTGCCAGCGCGCCTTCCGAGGCGCGCGATTACGAGTTTTGAAAGGGAGTGCGACAACGCTTGCGCGGGAACTTTCACGGCTTTTAACGTTTGAACTCTGCGAGTCCTCCTCGTTGATCCCTGCTTGGCCGACTTTTGTTGTGTAGCGCGTGACGCCTGATGATCAAACTCGACGCGGTCATCAGGTTGAGCGAGCAAAGGAACAAGGGATGGAAAGCGCCGTGGAGGCGATTTAAGCGGCATCGATGGATTCCTAATCGCGCGCCTCAGGGCGCGCTGACAAATGACCCTCTCTGGGCGCCGCGGCGGCGCCCATCTCCCCCGGTCCGGGGGAGAAAATTAGGATGCAGAACGTGGAAACTCCGGCGCGTGCCTTTGAAGGCGCTGGTAAATGGTCCTCTGTTAAGCGCCGCGGCGGCGCCCAGTGGCGGTAAGCGAAGATCTACTACCCGAAAGGACTGAGCATCAAATGCTGCGATGCTCAGAAACGAGCGGTGATGTGCCATTTCTCGCCGGACTGTTTCTTACCCAATTCCACGCCCTGCCACTTTCCACGGTGTTCGGAACCATCATCAAGGCCTACGCTCATGCCCGGTGCGCTGGAGGCGCTGCCCTTGCTTTCGCCCGCGCCTGCGGACCAGGCCGCCGGCGCAATTTACTGTTTTTGGTTAAATATTCTCCCCCGGCCCGGGGGAGATGGGTGCCGCTGCGGCACCCAGAGAGGGTCCTTTGTCAGCGCGCCTTTTGAGGCGCGCGATTACGAGTTTTGAAAGGGATGCGACCGGGTCCGGTGGTTTGTGATGAGTCGCAAATGAGGCGCCGAAGTTGTGAGGGCAGCTCAAAGCCAAGCCCAAGCGCTGCGGGCGAATCAAATTCCACCGGCATTGTTCTTTGATCTCTGCTTTGCCGACTTTTGTTGTTTAGCGCGTGACGCCTGATGATCAAACTCGACGGCGGTCATCAGGTTGAGCGAGCAAAGGAACAAGGGATGGAAAGCGCCGTGGAGGCGATTTAAGCGGCATCGATGGATTCCTAATCGCGCGCCTCAGGGCGCGCTGACAAATGACCCTCTCTGGGCGCCGCGGCGGCGCCCATCTCCCCCGGTCCGGGGGAGAAAATTCGAATGCAGAACGTGGAAAC
Organism: uncultured Pseudomonadota bacterium; assembly: GCA_963805995.1. GTDB lineage: Bacteria > Desulfobacterota > Binatia > Binatales > Binataceae > JAJPJA01. The sequence goes on from CAWDWL010000021.1 coordinate 357,097, forward strand.
TCCGGCGCGCGCGTTTGAAGGCGGTGGTGAATGGTCCTCTGTTAAGCGCCGCGTCGGCGCCCAGTGGCGGTAAGCGAAGATTTTCTACCCGAAAGGACTGAGCATCACTTGCTGCGATGCTCAGAAACGAGCGGAATAATGTGCGATTTCCCACCTAACTGTTCATTATTCAATTCTACCCGTTGCCGGTTTCCACCGTTTTCGGAACCATCATCAAGGCCTACGCTCATGCCCGGTGCGCTGGAGGCGCTGCCCTTGCTTTCGCCCGCGCCTGCGGACCAGTCCGCAGGCGCAATTTACTGTTTTTGGTTTAATTTTCTCCCCCGGCCCGGGGGAGATGGGTGCCGCTGCGGCACCCAGAGAGGGTCCTTTGTCAGCGCGCCTTTTGAGGCGCGCGATTACGAGTTTTGAAAGGAATGCGACCGGGTCCGGTGGCTTTGTGATGAGTCGGCAAATGAGGCGCCGAAGTTGTGAGGGCAGCTCAAAGCCAAGCCCAAGCGCTGCGGGCGAATCAAATTCCACCGGCATTGTTCTTTGATCCCTGCTTGGCCGACTTTTGTTGTGTAGCGCGTGACGCCTGATTATCAGACTCGACGGCGGTCATCAGGTTGAGCGAGCAAAGGAACAAGGGATGGGAAGCGCCGCGGAGGCGATTAAGCGGCATCGATGGATTCCTAATTGCGCGCCTCGGGGCGCGCTGACAAATGACCCTCTCTGGGCGCCGCGGCGGCGCCCATCTCCCCCGGTCCGGGGGAGAAAATTAGCATGCAGAACGTGGAAACTCAGCGCGTGCGTTTGAAGACGATGGCGAATGGTCCTCTGTTAAGCGCCGTGCCGGTGTTGTCGTACAACGCCAGGACATCTTGCGCCGCGGCGCGCGCCATCGTGGGCAAAGCCAGCGCGCAGCAAGCCCAGAGCACTATTATTGCTTTAGTGGGGATTACGTTTGTAGCGGGCACGCCGCTCGTGGCTCAGGCTGCCCGGCAAGCGCCAGGAGGTGCCCGACCATAACGCCCGGGCGAATAGCTGGGAGCCTTCGAACTGAGGCCAACCAGATTCAGGAAGGGCTAAGCCGAAATTACTTCGATGGACTTGCAGTAGTAATTGAGAAAGGAACACTCTTGAAGCGCTCTGGTGCCGGCGCGCTATGCCCAATGTCCTGTAAAATCGCTTGGCCAAAGGCGCGACGACCGGAATCGGAGCTGCTGGCCATCGCTGCGGCCTGGCTTAGGCCGGCGTCGGCGGAGATTCCTAAAAAGCGCTGAAGTTTCGCGGCCTCAGCATTGAGACAATCGGCATTCCAGCCGGCCTCAGGAAACCAGGCGGGGGATTCGCGGACGGAGGCAGAGCCGCGATTTTATCATTTACGCGCTTAAGTTCGGCCTTGTAAAATTGGGGGAAGCGGTTGCTCACGTCGGCATACCCGCTCCCGGTCCAAGCATAAATGACCGGCCAAGTTGCAACGCAGTGCCCCGCCATCCCGTCGAACCAAGTAAAATCGCTCTCCGCGACAAGTTCGAGATTGCCATCGCCGGCGAGATCCTTAATCAGATGGCTCACATCATCGACGGCGTCGCCCCTCGTCACTCCGACCGCCCACACATCGAACTGAGACGAATCCTTATCGACGATGAGAACAGTACCGCAGAGCATACGCCCGCTGGTATCGGCCGATGCCACCAGCGACAGATTGCCGGTGTGTCGAAGGTCAGCGAAGGCGAATGCGCACAGTCCCTCGGGCACGTCAGCCGGCTCCAGATAGGCGCCGCTTTCAATAAAAGCGGCAACGACCTCCTTGGGTGGAGGATTAGTAGAGAGGTTCGGAGCAGCTTTTGCGGACCAATCGTACGAGGCAAGGACATCTTGCGGCGACGCGGCAAACGCAATCGCGGGTAAGGCCAATGCGCACAAAGCCCAGGTCACTGCTATTCTTCTTAGTGAGTTCATGATGACGATGCTCCAACCGCGTATCCAAGGCGCCGCGGCGGCTGGATAATCACCGCGCGGTGGCTCACTTCAAAGTGAGTGCACCGCCCGGGCCGCTGCCCGAACTGGTATAAGGGACGAACGGCGGGTTGACCGCCTGTACATAGGCGGCTCCCGCCACCGCACTGATTGGCCTGGAGAAGGTTAAGGTCGTTGAATTTACCACGGTGAGTGGGATTCTGGGCGCACCTCCGGTGCCGAGCCCACCTAGATTGACGGTGGCGGAACCCTGCCGGTTGAAAAAGTTGATTATCGTCAGCGTTGAGAATCCAGTTCCGTTGACCGTTATCGTGTCGCCCGACTGAGTAACCGAATTCACGCTGAGCGCCTGTCCAATCGGTACCGATACCGCGTTGCTGCTAAAGGTGTAGTTGCCGTCAAAACCCTTGTTGATGACGACCAGCGATCCCGGTCCCGTGGGTACCGTGGCCGGCAGGTTGAAGCTGAGCGAGTTTGATGTCAGTCCAGGTCCAGGATTTATATAAATCGGTCCAACCAATCCCCCAGTGCAGGCGCAAAACACATTGACGGCTACACCGTCGGTTGCGTCGAAACCGATACCGCTCAGCGTCACCGTCGTACCCTGCGCGATAACGGCCTCGACGTTGTTGACTGCATAGCGGGGGTCGCTGCTGGTTGCAGCCAGTCCCACGCCGTTGACGGCGGTCAATGTCGGAATGCCATAGATCGGGTTCCCCTGCAGCAACGCGGAAGCGATGTTGGAGGTCAGATAGCCAGCGTCCGTATCAACCACCTGAAGAGCGGCAAATCCCTCGCCGAGGGTGGTGGCTGGAACACCCATCACGATCTTCGACGGAGAAGTAAATGAAGGCCACACCGGTCCGACGTTGACCGGGCCGCTTGCGGTTGACACAAAGACATTGACTACCGCACGAGGGGTGAAATGCTCGCCCAGTATAGTGTTCGGAGCTTCGGCAACGATGACCGAGGGAATTGAAGTGATAACCGGCGGTAGCGACGGCGTGGGACGAGGCGTGGGGGTAGGGGTACGCGTTGGCGTCGGAGTTGGCGGTACGCCGTGGACGTACGCCTTGGCGAAGGTGCCGATGTCAACCGTGCCCCATCCGGTAGTCAAATCGAAGCCTGGGCCCGCTGAGAAACCCGCAACACCGTTGAAGCTGTTGTCGCCGCTGGTAACGTCGCGAAAACCCGCGGCGGCCGGATTGCTGTTCGCCAGGCCGTAGATGGTTGGGTTAAGCGGTCCCGGCCGCCGCTTCTTGAGCTGCGCAATCAGCTTTGAGATTCCCGCCCAGGCTGGCGCGGAAAGGCTGGTGCCCCCGATGGGGATGAAGCCGACCGGGCCCGCTCCCGTGCAGGTATTGAGCTTCGGGCCGCAGCTCTGATCATACGCCATAAATCCGCCCGGGAAGTTAGGACTGGCGATCAATGCTACATCAGGTACGTCGCGCCGGCCGTCGGCGGGGACGCCGGGACCGCTTTGATAGCTGGGTTTGGAGTAGTAAGCGCTGGCTCCTCCACCGGTCGCGCCGCCGTGACAGCATCCCTCATCGTTCCACGCGCTTTCGGAAACATTGCCGACGTTGTGCCCGGCGCCGTCATAGTCCGGATTGAAGCCGGTTCCGCCGACCTGCGTTACGTTGGGGTCGGCGCCCAGCTCGTTGACGTTGAGCGAAGTTCCCGTTACGCAGGCGGTGTTGGTCGAGTTGACGACGATGCCTGCCGCGCCCTGATCGCCTGATGAAATGAAGATCGACTGTCCCTGTGCCGCCGCCCTGAGGTAAATGCCATGGAGGGTCCCCGTGTAGAACGTTGCATCGCCCCCGCACAGCCCGAAGCTGACGCTGATCGCGCCGCACACGTTATCCGTCACCGCCTTGCTGATAGCGTCGATCAACGGCCCATTGGGAGTCTTAGCCAAGGGGTTGGCCAGGTAAAAGCGTGTACTCGCGCCCGGCGCCACCGCATGGGACCATTCGACGTCCAACAACGCCTCGGTTTCATCATTGTTGATGCTGTAATACGTACCATCGACGAATACGCCGGTGACGCTGGAGGGGAGCAGCCCGAATGTGCTGTTAAACGTAGTTGGCGCGCTGAGCAAATATGCGGAATCTCCCACGATTGCGATGCAGTCTCCGCCTCCACCATTGGTACCTCCCGCGAGCAACGCCCCCTCGTTATAGAACGAATAGAAATCGCTGGGTGCGAATGACCGGTAGGGACCGATTATCGCCTCCGGTCGCGATGCGACAAATGCGGGCGAGGGCGGTTGCGGGGCGAGCGCCTGATTGAGCAGCACCAACGGGCTGGGCGGCGCAACAGCGTCAGGCGCGGCCACGTCGCCGGCATTTGCGGCTTGCCAATGGAGGAAGTTGTTCAGGCCGCGAATTGCGCTGACTATGCCCGCGATGCGCGCCGGAATCAGGGGGTCGGTCGTATTCGAATAGGAGGTTCCATCGCCGAAGGCCATGATATCCGTGCGAAAGGCGCGCTCGGCGTCGGAAACGCTGCCGGTGAACCTGACGTAGCGTTCATCCAGGTTGGTCGCGGTCACCTGGAATCCCTGCGCGGTAAGCCACTGCGCCACCGCTCCGGCGTCCTGCGGCGAGGGACCGAACTGCGCGTTGAACTGTTCGGCGGTGAGCCACCTATGGTAGCGCGTCGAGGACGGGTTCTGCTGATCGCGCAATAGTTGGTCCAATGCCGCGCGGTTGCGCAATCCCAGCGTCACCTCCATGTTCAGTTGAGCGGAGGAATCCGCGTGCGCCACCGGATGCATGCTGGTGGCTTCCGCGGGATGGTTGCCAAGCAGGACGACCGATGGTTCCGCGGAAGTTTGAGCCGGTGCGCGGCCTATCGTGAACATGACGATGAGCGCGGCCAACAGCAGAATAGCGGCGCCAAACGCGCTGCGCCTGCCAACCGCCGATGTGCCTGATGTCATTGGCCCAGAAAACACAATTCTGGGCTTTTGTCAATTATGGCTTCTTTTCCGTACTTTCGCTAAGCATACGGAAGCCAATCGACCCCATGCGACGTTTGTTACCAATTCTCCCAACAACAAACACGCCGCAACGCCGGCACGAATCGACCGCTATTCCAAAGTGAACGCGCCGCCGGGGTCGCTGCCCGAACTGGTATAGGCGACGAAGGGTGGGTTGATCGCCTGCACGTAGGCGGCTCCCGCCATCGCGCCCGCCGGCTTGGAGAACGTGAACTTGGTTGAATTGATCAGGTGGAGCGGAATTTTGGCCTTGCCACCGGACCCCAGCCCGCCCAGATTGACGGTCGCCGACCCCTGCTGGTTGAAGAAGTTGATCACCGTCAGGGTTGAGAATCCGGTGCCAGTGACCGTTATCAAGGATCCGGACTGACTGACCGAAGTCACGGTGATCGCCTGTCCAATCGGGACCGAAACCGCGTTGCTGCTCTTGCTGAAACCGCTATCGGCGCCCCTGTTGATGACGACTAGCGAACCCGGTCCGGTGGGCACGCCGGCGGGCAGTGGGAAGTTGAATGACGAAGAGGTGAGCCCGGCACCAGGATTCACCAGGAATGGCCCGACTTTGCCGCCGGTACAGGCACAAAAGACATTGACCGCGACGCCGTGGGTCGCGTCGAAGCCGGTGCCTCCCAATGCGACCGAGGCGCCCTGCTTGATGACGGTCTCGACGTTGTTGACGGCGTAGCTCGGATTGCTGCTGGTTGCGGCCAGTCCGATGCCGTTAATCCTGGTCAATGTCGGAATTCCGGCGGCGGCGGCGCCTTGCAGCAGGGCCGGGACGGAATTGGATACCTTGAAGCCCTGGTCGGTATTGACCACCTGGACCTCGGCGAAACCCTGCCCCAGGGTGACGGTGGATGGAATCGCTACGGTGAGGTGGGTGGAGGACTTGGAAGTCGGTGTTAGCGGGCCACCATTAATCGGGCCCGTCGCCGTGGAGACAAACAAGTTGACCTTGGCGCCGGCGCTGAACCGGCTGCCGGTAATTGCGAAGCTGCCGCCAACGTCGATGATCGAGGGTATCGAAGTGATATTTGGCGGCGGCGCAAATGTGGGTGTCGGTGTGGGCGTGCGGGTCGGGGTCGGAGTCCGAGTCGGAGTATGAGTCGGGGTCGCAGTGGCGGTCGGAGGCCCGCCGCTGACGTAGGAGTGGGCGAAGGTGCTGATGTCCGCCGTTCCCCATCCGGTGGCGAGGTCGAAGCCGACGGTGGCGTTGAATCCGGTGACACCGTTGAAGTTATTGTTGCCGCTGGTCACGTCGCGCAAACCGACTGCCGCCTCACCCTTTTGGGCCAGCTTGTAGATAGTCGGATTCAGCGGTCCCAGACGGCCGTGCTTGAGCTGCGCGATGAGCTTGGAGATTCCCGCCCATGACGGCGCTGCGAGGCTGGTGCCGCCGATGCAGCATTCGATCACTGGCGTGGCGCCGGCGGTGGGCCCGCGGCCACGAAGACGCCGGGGTTATTGGGACTGGCGATCAATGCAATGTCAGGCACGTCGCGGTTGCCGCCGACCGGCACGCCGGTGCCCTTCTGATAGGCGGGCTTGGTGTAAAAGGCGCTGACGCCGCCTCCGGTTGCTCCACCGCCGATGGCGTCATCGTCCCACGCGCTTTCAGGCACGTGTCCGACGTTGTTGCCCGCGCCGTCAAAATCCGGATTGAAAGCAGTGCCGCCCACTGAGGTCACGTTGGGGTCGGCGCTCATTTCGTTGACGTTGCGCGAGGTCCCCGGCACGCAACTGGTGCCATCGAAGATTATTCCCGCCGCGCCCTGGTCGCCTGAGGAAATAAAAATCGATTGCCCTTGCGCGGCGGCCTGCGCATAAATCGGACTTACTACCGTGGTGAAAAAGATTTTGTCGCCGCCGCACAACCCGAAGCTGACGCTGATTGTGCCGCAGGTATTGTCGTTCACCGCCCTTTGGATAGAGTCGATGATCGGGCCGTTGCCGCTGGAGGAGGTATTGCCGTTGCCCAGATAAAAGCGGGTTGTCGCCCCGGGAGCCACCGCGTGGGACCATTCGAGGTCGAGCAAGGCTTCGAGCTCATCGTCGTTGACGCCGGGATTAGTGCCATCGGTCAGTACCGTAGTGACGCTGGAGCCGGGGAGCCCGAACTGGCTGTTAAATAGCGGGAGTGCGGTGGGCGTATAGTCGGAATCGCCCACAATCGCCAGGCAGTCGCCGCCGCCCCCGGTGATACCGCCGGATATAAGCGGATTCTCATTGTAGAACGAACGAACGTCGGCCGGCCCGAAAGCGGTAATGCCGCCGATTCTAACGTTGGGACCTGACGTCATCCCGTTGCGCTCCGGTAATGGCAGCGCCGGTCCGTAATCAAGCAACGCCAACGGGCCCGCCGTCCACGACGCCGCTGCGGCGACGGATGAGGACGGGTGATGCGACAAGGCGAGAGAGTGGAGAAAGTTGTTGAGACCGCGAACTCCGCCGATCACGCCTGCGAAGCGCGCCGGAATCATCGGGTCGGTAACGTTCGAGTAGGAAGAGCCGTCGCCGAAGGCCATGATGTTGGTGCCGAAAGCCCGCTCGGCGTCGGCCACGCTACCCCGGAACCCGATGTAGCTCTGGTCGAGGCTGATGGCGGTAACCTGGAGGCCTTGCGAGGTAAGCCACTGCGCCACCGTATCGGCGTCCTGCTGGGAGGGTCCGAATTGGGCGGTGAACTGTCCGGAGGTGAGCCACTGATGGTAGCGCGGTGAGGTGGGATCCTGCTGGTCGCGCAACAGTTGGTCGAGCGCAGGGCGGTGTGCGCAGACGCAGCGTCACCTCCATATTCAATTGGGCGGAGGAATTCGCGCGGCCCGCGGGGAACATCGTAGTGGCCTCGGCCGGATGGTTGCCGTTCAGCGTGACGTTCGGTCCGGAAGAGGTCTGGGCGTTAACCGCGCATACCGCCGCGAGAACGAGAGAAAAGACGAGAAAAATCCTGCTGATGAGAAAGCTGATGCGCGCAAAGACGCCGAGGTTGGCGGATTGTGTCACTCTTTGACTCCTTCGCTCCTGAGCAGGGTGGAGGCAGCGCCAACCGACCTCTTTGCTTTTGCGCTCACGCCTCCTCGCTATGTTCCTGTCAGGCTATCTATCCCTTTAGCTTTTACTAATGTTCAGGGTATGTCCAGAACATGCGGTAACAACCCATCACGCTGACCGCGACGGAAAAGCGGCTTTTTGTAAAGACCAAATTCAAGGTGAAAAAACCGGGCAGACGGGTTTCGCGGCGGTCCCTCTCAATGGCTCTGCGGAATCCTCAATGGCTCTGCGGAATCCAGAGCATTGAATCCGCCCCTGCTTTGGTCAACCTTTGCGACAGAGCCGGAAGGAATTGTGAGTCCTCAATCGATTTGCCGGTTTCGCCGGGTTGATTCGGGGGCGGCAGGTAAGCTTCCACCACCGCTTTCATCTGCGCCGGCTTGGTATTGGTCAATTCCGTAACCAAAATAGGCTTCTTTTCCTTTTCCAGACGCATCGGCACCAGAACGGTTGCAAGGAACGGCCCCGCATCGTTCTCGAGCCGAATCCCAACTAATCTGGCACGATGACCTCCTTTGAGCCAGAAATCGACGTCTCCGCGATACCAGTTACCCAGCTCGCGATTGTAGTTGTCGATTCCGGATTCATGCCCGGGTTGGTCCGAGTTAGCCGGGAAGCAGAACAGGTTGGCTTGCGCCAGCGTTTCGACCCGCGCTCCTCCCGATTCCCCCGCCGATACCTCTTTGATTGCCGTCAGCAAAGCCCGATTGCGCGCCGCCTGTTGAGTCTTCCCTTCAGCATCCTGGGCAGGTGGACCGAAGAAAACGTAAGTGTAGCTGCGATATCCCGGCGGCTCGGAGTCTCTTTTTGTGATCGGAATCCAGCCGCGTGGGACCGGCTGGTGGAACCGGTTGAAGTGGCAGGCGCAAAACAACATGGCGGCGCCCAGGATTGCAACGCTTCGGTTCAGGGTCTTCATCAAGTCTCACGGAAAAACAAGAGGATCGTAAGCGGCGCTTCAGCCCTGGGCCTTTTGGACCAGGCCGTCAGGCTTTCCGTCGCGTCCGACGCGTTGCGGAATGAGATATTGCGACGGCACGACTTCCTGTTGGCCGCCGGGCGGCCGCCATAGAAAACGCATCGATGCGCCACCCCAGATGTTGCGTTCACCCAATTCGATTCGATGCTTGCCGGCAGTCAGATAGATTTCGCCGCTGTCGAACTCCTTGGTGACATCTCCGGGGTCGGCGATCACCGGCTGGCCGTCAATCTTAAGCCAGCCGGCGTCGTCCACCATGATTCCGAAGCGGTAGCTGCCGGTCACCGGCGCGATGATCTTGCCGGTCCAGGTGGCATAGGATGGATAGGGCAACGACCCCAGCGCGACGATGCTGTCGAAATCCACTTGCCGATCCACCCGTTCGATGTGAGGTGGGAATTGGCTGTCGCGCAATCCTTCGTAATAGCGGCCCGTCAGCCCGTGCGGTTCATTCAGATTGGGCCGCAGGAAAATCGCGCCGAAGGTCGGGGGAGCGACGATCGCCACGATTCCGAGCGCCGCCACCGCCGCCATCCTGATGCGCAGGGTCCGATTGCTCCAGAACTCCAGGTTGCGCATCAGCTCCCAGGCTCCGGCCAGCCACATCGCCGCCAGCGGCCATAATTGTATCGCACCTGGCAATCCGGCCAGCTTGCCCAGGTTGAAGGCGATCGAATCTCCAGCGATCGGCGGACCGCCAAAATACGCGCCTTTGTTGTAGCCGAAGTCGCCGCGCAGATAGGCCGGCCACAGGAAATCGTGCAGGGGGTGGTCATATTCGTAAGGCAGATGCGGTTCGATGGCGGTCGCCATCAGCATTATGAAGACCGACGCCAGCGCCAGCACGGCGATCAGCGGGTCCAGCCGCTTGGGCAGGAACGCCATCGCCAGCACCATAAACGGCACTGCGGACAGGATATGCCGCGGACCGGTCGCGGTGCCGCCGCCCCAGTAGATGATCGAATTGCCGTAAGAACCATTGAACAGGATGAAGCTGATGATCGCGTAAGCGATCAACATCAGTTCGGCGCGATTGGGCGACCGGCGCCAGAAGAAATACAGTCCGGGAAAGGCCAGTGATCAGCACCGGGTTGCAGACGTAAAGGCCGCGATCCGGGCTCAGCAAGACGTCCCACAGAATCGGCCATCGCGGATAGGTCACGCCGGCGAAGCCCACCGCCTGTTCGGGAAACCGGCTGGCGTTGGCCGCGCCCATGTAAGCTTCGTAACTAAGAAACAGGGAATTGCCGAAGGCCAACTTGTTGTAGAGGGCCAGGACCACGGCGCAGACTCCGGCCCCGATTGCGAATGGCGCAATCCTGCGCCAGTCGCGCAGCTTCCATATCGCATAGATTCCTACCCCGGCAGCCAGAACGAACGTCGGGTAATCGCATACCACCGACCATCCCGCGAGCAGTCCGGCGGCCAACAGCCGCCAGGACTCGGTGCCCGGATCGGACCATGTGAGCAGATAGAAGGACGCGAACACGGATAGTGCGGCGATCGGTTCACCGGTGAATTCAGTCGCATATGGGAACAGAATCGTGGCGAAGGCCAGGATCAGCGCCAATGCCACCGCGCGTCCGTTGGACGCCCCCAGCCGCAACGCGAAACGGTAGGTCAGCACCACCAGTATCGAGGACAGCAGGCTGACCGAAAAAATCGTGGTGAGATGCGTCGCAAACGCCCAGAACCACTGGTTCTCCGAGAGAAAAATTCTCAGCATCGAGGTGACGAACAGCCACGGCAGCAGTCCCGTGAAAGCGCCGCCTGGCGCCTTGTTGGAATAAATATGCGAGTGCAATTCGACGATATCCGCGGTGTTGTAGCCGCAATAGCCGTCGATCCACAGGCTGCCCCGTTCCAGGATTGAACGGACCAGGTCAAAGCGCGATCCAGTGCTATGGTCGGCGGCTTGGTAGAAGTAGGCGAAGCTCAGCAGGGTGACCACTAGCAGGGTGATTTCGATGCGCTGGCGGGTAGCATCGGGCGGGAAGGACGTTGCGGAGCTGCCGCTTTGAGGGACCTGGCGCAGATTGGTCCACACCCGGCGCATCCATTGCCGTCCGAACCTGCGCCACGCGAACAGCCCGGCCAGCACCAGGATCGCGAGTGCCAGGGGCAGGGCGACCTTGGCTCCGGGACCGCTGGCCGGCGGCGGAGTACCGCCGTTGCGGATTACATCGAGGTCATAGCGCGGGGTGTCCTCATTATCGGGTGGCGCGCTGACCTTGACCCCCTTGAAATTGCGGCATGCCATCTGGCCGGTATTGAGACTGGCGTAGCCGCCCAGGCGGCAGTCCAACACGATGTCGGCGCCATGCTCCTGGCCCTTGAGATAAAAGCCGACCTTGGTCCAGTCCTTGGTGCCGTGCAGTTGCTGCGAAATAATTCCATCTTCCATCAAGCCGATGGAAGCGCCGGTATTGCCTTCGGCAACGTTCGTACTGCGGATGTCGGCGGTGAAATAGTACCATCCGGGGCCGATGTGCAGGGTTTGAATCCAGCGCGCGTCGTTGGCCTTCGCGCTCTCTATTTCAAGCTCGCCGGAGGTCCATTTGTAGGTGGTGGCGTCCGGGGTGGCGATCCAGGCCTCGGTGCTCCAATGTTCCGGAGTCTTGCCGGGGGCGCCCTTGGTCAGGTCGCCGTTGGCGATGACGTTATCGTCGGCGCGTACCGCGGCGGGGCGGGCGGCGAACGCCGTCAGGGCCAACGCCAGCATCAAAACCCACATCGTTATCGGCGTGCCTGAGGACGCGGCGCGTCGCCGCGCCGTCGCCTCCGCGCCGGCCGGCAGCGAATCGTGAGGTGCGCTAATGGTCTGTCGCATTCAGCAAAAACCTGGCGGATGAGCCAATGCTCGGGTTGGGTTGCGATGGGGAAGCCCCCTGAGTTTTTTCAACATCACCTGCGGTAGCATCATGCCGGATATCCGGGCCAAGATTGTAAACGGCTACGCCCCGGCCTGCAAAGGATCGCCGCTATTGTCCGGTAAACCGCGATTTTGCGATAAGAGGGGCTGGCGAGTTTCTCCTTGTGAGTATTAGTGTCGAAAACCTCGCGCAGCATCAACCGCTGGTCCCGGATTTCAGCCTTGGCGAGACGCCTGCGCCGCGACCCGCCAGGGCCAGAGCACGCTGGCTGATCCTGGCGGCGTTGACCCTGATCGCCGCCTGGCTTCGCTTCACCTCAACCGGGTTTGGATTGCCCGACAAGTTTCGCCCCGACGAGGAGTATCTGCTGTCCCGCGCGCTGGGCTTTGAAAACGACTGGAACCCCCATTTCGCGATCTATCCGGCGGCGCAGATGTACGTGCAGCATGCCGCGCTCAAGTATTACGCCGCCCTAATCGGGGAGCGGCAGAATTTTCGCGCGGCCTACGCTACCGACGGCCAGGCGCTGGCGTACCGGGTGGCGCGCGGGGTCTCGGCCGCCTTCGGCACGGCCACCGTGCCCGCGCTTTATTTCGCCGCCGCGCCCGTATTCGGACCCGGGGCCGCGCTGGCCGCGTCGGCCATCGCAACTTTTGCGACGCTCCCGGTGCGCGAGTCCAAGTATGCCACCACCGATGCGGCGACGATGTTCTGGCTGACCCTGGCATTTGCGATGATTCTCAGGATCGCCAAACGCGGGCGCACACGGGACTATCTTGGCGCTGGATTTTTCTCCGGTCTGGCCACCGCCACCAAATATCCGGCGGGAGCGGTGGTCTTCGCGGTTGCGGCCGCGCATCTTGGTATCTGCCGCCGCGAACGGCGCTCGCTGTGGCAGACCATCGGTGACCCCGGAATCTATCTGGCCGCGGGCACCGCCGCTGTCACCTTCTTTTGCGCCACGCCCTACGTAATTCTGGATTGGGCGCAAACAGTAAACGATTTCACTTACCAGCGCGGGTTTTTGCTCTTCGGCGTGGGCAATACGCTGGCGGGCTATGGATGGTCGTGGCTGTTGCGGCGCGCGATGCCCGACGGGTTCGGCATCGCATTGCAGATCTTTCTGCTCGCCGCGATGGTCTGGGCGCTGCTGCGCCCGCGGCCGGGAACGCTGTCGCTGCTGACCTTTCTGGCGGCCGCATTTGTCGGGATGACGCGCAGCCATTACGTCTTTTATCGCTACTTGATGGTTCCGTTTCCGGCGCTGGCGCTGTTGGGCGGACTGATGGTCTCCGACTTCAAGGAACTTGCCGCCAGACGCATCGGCAATCGCCGTGCGGCAACGCTCGCGATCATTGGGCTGGGCGTGCTGATGTCTCACTCGTTGGTGCGCGACCTGGAACTCAACCGGTTGCTGAGCCAAACCGATACCCGCACGATGGCGCGCCAGTGGATCGAGGCCCATGTACCGGCGGGCGGCGCAATTGCGGCGACCGACCAAACCACGCCCTATGGCAAGCCGCAGTTGTACACGGTCAGAGTGTTGCAGTTTGACTCTCCGGATTCGCTCAAGCGCGAGGGTGTGGAGTACGTGATGTCCGACTCGATCGCGCCGCTGGCGTTTTATTCACGGGGTCCGTTGCCTTGGGAATTGGCCCAGCTCGAGTCGAAGGCGACGCTGGTGTTCGACGCCAATCCCCTGAAGCCCGGCGCACCCACCCCGGTGTTCGACGCCGCCGACGCCTTTTACGCCCCAATCCAAAACATCACCAGCATGACGCGCCCCGGCCCCAGGATCAGAATCTGGAAGTTGAAGTGAGTTGCGGGGTCTTGCGCGGGGGCCAAGCCGAGTGGCACGGGACATCCACGAATCGTCGGTAACGGTGGAATCTGCTTGCAGATTCAACTCGCGCAGTCAGCCCGGGTGTGGGCCAGAATGAGCGAAGCTTTTTCCGCCCCCTGGGCGGCGCGATACTCGGACCAGCTTGATCAGCTCTTCCTTCGCCCGGCTCCGGTTCTCGGCGAAGTGAATTGCGCCATGCTCCTGGTAGCGCTCCAACGCCCTCCCCGGCCCTCCACGCGCGAAGTCACTGGAGGCCTCGCGCTGCCACGCCTCGCGCCGTGCACAAGGCGCAGGATGCACGGTCGATCGCAGCTTCGTGCTGGCCACGCCTGGCATGGATCGCCATCTGGCCTACGTCGGCATGACCCGCCACCGCGAGCGCGCCGATCTTTACGCCGGCCGCGACGAGTTCAAGGGCTTCGATGAGTTGAAGGAACGGCTGTCCCGCGCGCGGCCCAAGGACTCTACGCTCGATTCACGCACGGCGGCGCGGGATGGAAGCCGCGCGCGCCCAGTGAGCGGAAAAGGAACCGCTGGCGCGGGGGCAGGAGCGGACCCAACGTCCGGGGCGGGGACAGAAGGAACAAAGGCCAGGAGCGAAAGCCGGAAGCGGGGCAGGGCGATCCCGTTGCGCGTTTCAAGCAGGCGCAGAACGAGTTCATCCAGGTGGCCGGCATCGCCGACTTCGATCCCAAGGCCAAGGCGCCCGCCGCCGAGCTGCGCGAGGAAATGACGAGGGCCTCCCAGGACATCGCCAAGGACCCGGCGCGCATGCGCACGGCCGAGCGCGAAGGCATCGCATCCCAGGTCAGGAACTTCGTCCCCCAGGCCGAGCGGGAGCGCGGACGGGGGCGCGAGAAGGGAGGGGGTCGAGAAGGACGAAGGGCTTGAGCGATAACCTCTGTCTTTTGGCTAGCCGCTGAGAGACGAAGAATGGACCCTGTCGGGCGCGGGAACGCATACGTTCTTGGTCCGCGGCGGGCCGGCCAAGGCCTTGCAAAAATATTCGTGTGTCACTAGAGGCAAAGTAAGGCCCCAGCTGACAACGACGCTCTGGATCGTTCCTGGCGCGACTGCGGAAAGCGCGCCTCGCACAGGAAGAGCTTGAAGAGCACGGCGAAAGGCGTGCCGGTCGCCCCGGTTTTTGTTGGCCAACAGTAACTCGCTCGCCGGGCAGCAGCGTCCACTGCTCGGCGAATTCGTCGGCTTGCGGAGAATGAACGATTGGGATCTTCACCATCGAGGAAACTAAAAGCCCATGTTAAGTTCAGTGATAACGGGTGTTGTCGTTGGCCTCGCTTCCTGGATCTTTGCTCCACGAATGCAGCACTATTTCTGGCGTCGACAACGTCACGCGGAAGTGTGCTTGCGTTTGGTCGAAGATTGCACCGCGCTAACGGCCAGGTTCTATGAGAGGCTTCCAATCATCCTTAAGGACCAGTTAACCGACGAGGACCGTGCCGACTTTCTGAAGTGGCACGCTCTTGCAGTCCAAGTTCAAGCCCTTTTCTCGGCTCCCACATATGACAAGTTCATCCCCATGGAAGAGGTCGCATCGAATCTACTTGGTCATTACCCGACAAAGGACCGCTCTTTCTTTTCGAACCGCAAAGAATTTTTTGCTTTCGAAAGGGACGCCTAAGGCGCTCATACGAAATAGGCATGGGCTGGCAAACTACTCAGACTTGGTGGCAGTTATGGAAGGTCTGACGCCATCCGAGCACCATGCAGAGTTTCAAAGCACCTGGCCGAACCCAAGGCGGTCTCCGATGGAAAGTACGAAAACGAGAAGTATGTAGGTGCCAGCTAGGGCGAGGATGTAGTCCCGGGGGCTTCTCTTTCCGGAAAGTCGGTATGTCAAGTTCAGCACGAGCAGCGACGTAAAGAACGCGAACAGGACTTCGGAGCCCGAAAAAAGGTGGGAAAAACCGGTTAGGTCCCTCCGGGTCACAGTGACGAGGTCGGCTATTAAGGCCGAATACCCGGTTTCCCACAAAATGGCGTTGCGAAAGAGCCTGCCGTGCCTCCGCAGCGGCGTGTAGCGACGCTCGGCGGGAGGTGCGGAACTTTGTCACCGCGGTCTCTGGAGGCTTGGCTCAATCGTAATCGGCGGTTCACACGGCAGCGGGGGCGGATGCTCGCCTTGCGGGTGTACCACAGCATCGGACGCCGGATGCTCGACGATGTAAGCCCGTGCACTCTGCTGGGCGGTAAAGTCTCATCACGGTTTCCCCGCCGATGCGCATGTTCACTTTGACGTGCAATACGGTCTGAGCTGACAGGTGCCGTCCGGTCTGCAAGGTCAAGGAAGATGCCCAAGAAGCTTAACTTGCGACCGAACACTTCGCCGTGACCATAAACGTGAGAAATTTCTCCGAGCCCATGGGTAACCGGAAGCTTCTCCCAGGGCGGCGGGAGAAACTTTAAAAGGCCTTTTCGTCGCAGCGCGACGGGAATGTCGTCGTACATCGGAGAAGGTTCCTTAATTCCGTTCGTTACCTTTTTCCCGGCTTACGGTAATGTTATTAGGGTACCAGCCAGATGGGTGGCATAATTGTCGACGATCAGATGGACCTCCAGGGCGGCGGGTATGTTGCGGTCCAGGTGGTTGAGAAAGGCCACAAACTCCTGATGGCGATGGCGCGGTTTGAACAGTGAGATGACGCTCGTCGAGCACGTTAAGCCCGTCAATGATCGGGTCATGGCGGAACCAGCACTTTCGAAGCCGAGGCCGCCGACGCACGTTACGCACAGATTCTTCCGCCACGCTGAACCGCCATCGGCAAGCAAGACTCTTAGCGTGTAAAATTACACGACTCTGCCCGGTACCCTTTTTCGATGGCGGTTGGGTTGTGGGACGGTTCAGGCCGATCAGCTTGGCAGTAATTTTACCCTTCTTGCAACCGTCGGCAGACCGTCAGGCCTGCTCGACTACCCATTCCTCAAACTTCTTCGTGACGGATGTGAATTCTAGGCCAAGCGACTGTAAGAATTCATCCCAATATTCCGCTCTAGGGTTGCTGATGATCCGTATGGTCGGTTTTTGTTCATTTTGCAGGAGGGACGTCCCCAAGAGGTATCGTGCGAGCGAGTCCGCCGGCTGCAAGCTGTAACCAATGACCGTTACCTCGCTCGCAGATCGTAAAGCACTCGCAGCCTGATCCCAAAGACGGAAAAGAAAGGCGGTGTTTATCGTCTTGATGTACGTCGGGATGACCAGCAGGCGGCCCGAATCCCAACCGACTTCCCTCATAGAATCCTCAGAGGATTCATACGGTGCACC
Organism: uncultured Pseudomonadota bacterium; assembly: GCA_963805995.1. GTDB lineage: Bacteria > Desulfobacterota > Binatia > Binatales > Binataceae > JAJPJA01. Next base: position 374,098 of record CAWDWL010000021.1, read on the forward strand.
AGGAAAGAATTCCGGCTTCTGGAAGACCACCGGATCTCTCACCGGGTCATCCTGAGCCCAGTTAACGGAGCCGTGTAGCTTGAGGAGTTTTACCGGCGATGGTTTGGCGTTCAGGAAAGGATGACAAACGAAGCCATAACCATCCGAAAACACCCACTTCTCTGCTCGGTACATCATCACCTCATGAAGCAAGTCCCAATTGAACGAAAGAATGGTATCGCCTTCTTTCAAGTAAGCCGGCCACGCTGTCATGACCTGCTTTACGACTGCGGCACTTCGCCACTGCCGACCGAGCGCGTCAACGACCGGCGGAAGTTCAATCGAGCCAGACAAGAAGCGCTGTAGGTCATGTTGGTAACTCAGGAAGGCGTCGGTTATTGTTCCGATTACCTTGGGTTTAAGGGTATTCCAATCGGCGTGCAGCAGTTCAATCTGCCCGGGGACCAGCGTTGTCAGGTCGAACAAGGTGAAGAGGCGCTCTAAATCGGGCTCATCATACTTATCCGGTGGAAACCGTGTGAGAACCCGATTCATCTCTTTAATGACGAGGCTTCTGCGTTTTTCTCCGCCTATGTCGACCATCCGATGATCTCGAATAAAGGCCCAGCCCACAAGCCAGAGCCTAGTGGATAGCCGGCAAAGCGCGATGCTCCTGCGGCAAGAATAAAAATTTGCCCATCAGTAAGCGCGCCCTTGTACGCACCAAATGTCGAGATGTTCTCCGGGGCATTGCGCCGGTGTTGACCCGCGGGTGGAGCATTGGTCTGCGAACAGCGGACCGGCGATATCCACTTCGCTCCGCCGGGCGGCAGTGGTCGCGCACATAGTGCAGAGATAACGGATTACTTGCGCGACGCGCGAATCCAGCCCGTAGTCCGAGCACGATTTTCGGGGAAGACCGAAGCGGGATCACCGGTCCAATTCACCGGTGCGATTGTTCGTCACTGGGCGGAAGAGGAGGCAGACCTTGCAACGCGCGTGGCCGGCACGGGAGATACGCGAAACAGGCGAGGGCGAAAAGAAGTCGATCGAAATGGCCTTCGCAGAGGATCCACGTTGATCGCCATATTTAGCCGTTCAAGAGGTTGCATTGCAAGTCGCGCGAGCTTGAAGCCGTCAGCGGGTGACCGCCCTCGCCCTAGTCTTGTGGTATTTGATGGTACCGCTTCCCATACCTCCGCCGATTAACGAATGGATCGCGTCTTTTTCTAGCGCCAGAGCCGAATTCGTGAAAACACGATAGGGAGAGTACGCCAGATAGCGCTGAAAATTCTAGGCCGTAGATAATTCATGAAACAGTGCATAGGCGATACGCCCGCGGCCTCGATTTCTAACGCATGATAACGAACAGGATTGTATCCGAAATGCTCAGGTCAGCCCGAGCTAACCTGCACGCAGCCAATCGCCCCAGCTGTCCCGGACGGCGCCTGAGCACTTCGGATACAATCGCTGTATTTCCCGTTATGCTATTTCCTTTTTGACTACTAGATCAGCCAACGTGGGTACAACCAGCGACGAGGGCGCGAGCCGAGTGGCGCCGCATACTTTCAAACCCATCCATCCACCATCACCGGATTTCAAAGAGGCGAGGCAAATTGCACGCATTCCGGCTCGGTCGGATTGGCGCTTCCGGCGGGTGGACATCGAGAAATAGGTCGCGGCGCAAGAAATAGAAGTGGCCGATGAGGAGCCCGGCCTTGACGCCGGCGGGAAACGCGCCGCACGCGCCGGCCGAGGAAACCACCTCGGACTCGCAATCAACACGAGCGGCGGCCGGCCGATCCATCCATGCCGGAACAACGGAGCGATGCAACGGCATTCCTCAGCCATCATAAAGGGGGGACCGGGTCGGATCGTTGATTCGGCCAGTGAACGCACTCATTCATTAAGCAAATGGAATCGAATATTGAACTTAGATGCGCAATTCGCCCACCCTCTTATTAGACGATAAAGTATGTTGTCGTCCACGAACCGGGGAGCGAGGCCGGACAAAAGCTAACATTAAAAACTTGCAACCCGGACGAAGCTCTCTATCGAGCTTTCTTGGTGACCGTTGCCGGATGGCGGTCTATCGCGCATCATGAAGTAGTAACGCGCGTCGCGCTGTTTCCATCTGTAAGGCGGGTGCGCCACCTCACCTAACTGCGGCTGCGGAATTGTTCGCGTATGCCGCTTCTGAGGACGGAGACACCAATGACCCAAGACATTCCCGGAACGCTACTGCTTGACCCGAAAGTAATCGAGGATCCGTATCCATTCTACCGCCGGCTCCACAGGCATGCTCCGGTGTGGCAGGTTCCCGGTACCGAGGTGTTCGTCGTGAGCTCGTTCGCCCTGCTGGCGGAGGCTGCCGGCCGAGTCGAGGATTTCTCGTCGAACATGCCTTGTTTGCTCTACCGCGACGAGAACGGGCTCCCATCTCGTCTGCCGTTCGGTGACTCGGCTATTCCGGCGCTAGCGACCGCCGATCCGCCCATCCACACACTGCACCGGACCACGGTCTTTCCCAATTTCGTTGCCAAGCGCATGGCTCTCCTCGAGCCAGAGGTCGTGAACCTTGCCATCGCGTGCGTGGCGCGAGCGCTGGACAAGCGCAGCGTCGATTTCATGGCCGAGGTCGGTAACGTCGTTCCGATCACTGTCATCAGTCGTCTCATCGGCTTTCGGAACAGTGACCCGGACCGCCTCCTACGCGCCGCGTTCGATTCAACGGAATTGGTGGGGGCGACGCTGTCCCGCGAACGACTGATTGAACTCATCACGCGCAGCAACGACCTTGGGGCTTGGATCACCGATCAACTTGCGATCGCGGCGAATGAACCAGGAGAGGACATCCTGAGCTCCATCGGACGGGGCGTGGAGACCGGGGCGCTCAGTGCCTCTGCGGGCATCGTTATCCTGCAGACCTTGTTGGCCGCTGGAGGTGAGTCCACGACGAGCCTGCTCGGCAGTGCCGTGCGCCTCATGGCAGACCACCAGGATCTTCAACAGCATCTCCGCCAACGCCCCGAACTCATCCCGAACTTCGTGGAAGAAGCGCTCCGCTTGGAGTCCCCATTCCGCCACCACATGCGTTCAGTCCCCAAGGACACAACGCTTGGCGATGTGGATATTCCGGCGGGCGCAACGCTCCTGATGTTCTGGGGCGCCGCCAACCGAGATCCCGCGGTGTTCGAACATCCCGATGAGGTCGTCCTCGGCCGGCCGCGCCGCCACGTGGCGTTCGGGCGTGACATCCACTACTGCGTCGGTGCTCCTCTCGCCCGCCTCGAGGCGCGGGTCGTGCTCACGGTGCTACTTGAGCACACCAGCAGCATCACCCTCGACCCCAACCAACCACCCCGATGGGTCAACAGCCTAATGGTCCGCCGTCACGAGCCCCTTCCCGTGCAACTCGTTCCACGGTGACAGGAGGAAAATGGGGGGCTCAGGTCACAACGAAAAGAGATTGCCAAATTGCAAGCGAACAAAGTCAGTCCAAAGTTGGAAGCTTGCGACAGTCTGCCAGGTGATTGAGATTGTGATAACGTCCTTTAAACACTCTATCTAAAGGGGCCGACCAGATGCCGGATTCAGCCGCGACGCAAAGGACCGGCTCGGAATCGAGTAATTAACCCGGCCGACACAATAATCGCACGAGCCATCAGAGGCAGCCGTCAAACCACTTCGCGAAAGGTAAGGGTGGGCAACCGACTTCTGGTCGATACGCTAAGTTGGCGAACCTCCATCACGGCGATCCGCTCGTTTCCGGGATTATTGCCGCTGCGGGTATTTCCGCGGCCGGAATTGGAACCAAGTCGTGGCCGGGTGCCGGGTACACCAGCGTGGTGATGAACGCGCCGAGGGCGAATATGGCCGCGCACATCGAGAACGGCACTGAGTAGCTGCCGGTCAAGTCGAAGATGCGTCCGGTGACCAGCGGTCCCAGTGCCGACGCGACCGTGGCGACCAGCCCGATGATTCCCATCAGCGTGGGAAACTGGCGCATCCCCAGCGATTCCACCAGCAGCATCGGCACCAGCGTCGAGGTGCATCCGGTGGCGGTTCCGTAGCCGATTGTAAACAGCGTCAGAGCGATCACGCCAAACAGCGGACGGCTGCTGCCTAACAGCGCGACGAGGCTGAGACACAAAGCCAGCATCGCGAACGCCAACACCCGGCGCGCTCCGATCCGGTCTCCGAGGCCGCCGAGAAAGATGGTGCCGAAGATGACGAAAATCGACTTGGCGCCGAAGATGATCGCGGCGCGCTGCGGCCCATAGCCAGCGTCGATCAGAAACGGCACCAGATGGTAGAACACGCCGTTGTACGCGACCGTGAACAGGATCTGCACCCCCGCCAGCATCCAGAACGGCGGCGCCCACAGGGCCGGACCTAACTCGAGTCCCGCGACCGCACTGGTCTCGCGGCTGGCCTTGGGCGTCTTTGCGCCGGGCGGGCGGGTGCGCACCACCAGCATGATTGCCGGCAGCCCGATCACAAAAATCGGGGTTGCGAGCCACAGCATCCCAGTGCGCCATCCGTGCACAAGAATCACGTGGGTGAGCAAAGCAGGAATCGTCAGAGTCGCCATCGGACTGCCCGAGATTCCGACTCCGATCGCCAGCCCGCGCCGCTGCGGGAACCAATTGCTCGCGACCACCGTCACCGGCACGATGGTCGAACTGCCCACACCCGCGCCAATCAGTGCGAAGGCGGTGGTCAACGAACCCAACGAGTGGCATCGGCTAGCCAGCAAATAGCCGATTCCCGAAGCCAGCGCGCCCAGCCCCATCGGAACCTGCGCCGGCACCCGGTCGAGCATCCAGCCCGCCAGTGGCGCGCTCAGTCCCATGCATAAGAGAAAAGCCGTCGCCAGGCGCGAAACCTGTTCGTGGCTCCATCCGAAGCTGTGAATCAGCGGATGAAAGAAGATGCCGATCGTCCCGATCGTCGAACCCAGGAGTAGAAAGCTCACGACCGCAAGGGCCGCGACCACCCGCCATCCCTGACGTTCCCGCTCGGTCATCCGAACCGCTACTGCGCGAGCAGTTCGGCCGCCGGTTTGGCGACCGCCGTGCCCTCGAAGAAATTCGGATTGACCCCGCCAAAGAACCGCACCGGATTGGAGAAGGTCAGATCCCTGAGATCCTGCTCGGTGAGCAGCTCGTGCTCGACCAGTTCATAAGCCTCTTCCAGAATCTGGCTCATATCGGTGACGTCGAAATGACCGATGTCCGACCCCAGCACGACGTTGAGACGAGCGCCGAAGGGATTGATTCGGGTATTGAACGCCAAGGCATTAAGCGAATCTTCCGCCTCGCAGCCAAAGTAGAAATTGGGCACGAAAAGATCGCGGATGTCCTCGGCTTTGTGGATTGCGCAATGCGCGAATTCGTCGATATCCGGCGGCATGGTCATCTCGGGGCTCTCCACCCGGGTCCCCTCCAGGGCGCGCTTCATCCGGTCGTCGCCATAGCGGCGCAGCAAGCCGGTGAGCGCTTCGCGGTCGAGGTTGGCGGGATTGACGAGTTCCAAAGCCTCTACGTTGCGGGTCTTCCAATGGCGGATCAGGTCGTTGTAGAGGTTGCAGGCCCATGCGCCTCCGCCTTCGAGAAAAGAGAACTTGAGCTTGGGAAAGCGGCGTGTGACCCCGCCCAAAAACAGCGACTTGCAGATCGCTTCGCCGGCCACGCCGAAGTGGCCGATATGGTTGTAAACCCAGTTGGAGACCGCGGTGCGAAAGCCGAAGCCTTGAGTCTGGTTGTGAAAGGTTGGGGCGAAGCCCAGCTCCAGGCATTTCGCCCATACCGGATCGTAGTTGTACGCGCTGTCCAAACCCAACGTATCGCGCCAGCCATGGCGTCCGCTTGATGGACGGCCAATTAGCGCACTTAGCATCACGGCCTTGTAACCGAGCTTTTTGACGAACTCCAGCTCTTCGATCGCCTCTTGCGGCGTATGCATCGGGATACCCGCGGCAGGCAGCAAACGGTCGGAGTACGGCCCGAACATTTCGGCGGCGAACAGGTTGAACGCGCGCGCACCGCCGCGCCGCAGCTCGTCCTCCCTCAAAAACGGCAACAGCGTGCCGATCAAAGTCGGATACAGCACGGCGACGTCGATGCCCATCTCGCCCAACCGCTCATGCATCAGCTTGGGCGCCATCGCGGTGGCCCGATCCAGCGTATTCCTGGCCGGCATGATCCACCATCCGGATTGAGCGATACGGCGCGCGCGCCGCTCTTCAAACGGCAGCGGCGAGGGTCCGGCCAGCGTGGGCAGCAGGCGTCGATAGAGTTCCGGGGCGTCGCTGCCCATGACTTGCCGGATGTAGTCCAGAAATACCGGGGCGTACTCCACCCAATGTCCGTCGCAATCGACCACCGGATGGCCAATACGGGCATGAATCTGCGCTGATCGGGAAATGCTGTTCGCAGCCATGGCTCAAGTCCTCATCATCGGCTTAAACCGGCGCTTGCGCCGCTGTCAAGGCAATGCGTTATGGATGCGGTATACGGCCCGCAGGTCGCCGATCCCGGCTTGAGGACCGGGCCACCTTTCTGGTTGGAAGAGCGCTCAGCCGCTATTATGCTCATCGTCTGGTTTTTCGGGTGATAGGTTGAGGCGGAGCAAGGCGGCCGAAGTTGCGGGCGATTGGGCAGGACGCTGGGGGCGCGCGTCTTGACATGGCAGCGTGCTCAAGAACCAAGAATAATGTATGGGACCCGCAGGCGGAAACCGCACTTGCGGGACGTCTGTTCAAGGAACTGGCTAAATCCGGAATCAGGGAGTTGATCATGAAAGAGGGAAAACCTTGGTTGGTTGTGGCTGTGGCCCTGGTCGGAGGGCTGATCGGAGGGGCCCTCGCCACCATCGTGGGGGCAGGGAACGCCTTCGCGGTCCGGCATAGTGGCCATGCCAAGACGGTGGAAGCGGAGAAATTCGTCCTGCTGGGGCGCAATGGTGACCAGCGTGGGGTTATTCATGTCAATGACAAGGGTACGGCGGCCTTCTATCTGAACGATGAAAGCGGCAAGGAAAAGATGGAACTGAGGGTGGCCGCGGACGGTCGTGCGTCAATCGGTTTTTACGACCCCAATGGCAACAAGCGGGTAATTGTCGGCGAGGGCGCCACCTCCGAGAGCCAGGCCGGGATCGGGATTTACAGCGCCGACGGCAACCAGGTGGCGGGTTTGTCAACTTCGGCCAATGGTGAGATCAGTCTGACCCTCTACGACCACAAGAGCGGGCTGGCTCGCGCCGGTCTGGGTTTGTCCGCGGAGGGCGTGCCTGCGTTGGTGCTCTTCGATCAGAATGGCAAGGACCGCGCTGAACTGCATCTGAATTCCAAGGGCAAGCCGGGGTTGGCGCTGGCTGATGAAAACGGCAAATCGACTGCCGGGCTACCGATGGAGTCCAGCCCCGCGCAGTGAAATGGCTCCGCTTGCGACAATGAGTAGAGTTGACAGACTAGTTCCACTGGATGACAAGGCTTTCGCCTTTGGGAGGTTTTACATGTTCAGGTCTTGCAGGGGTATCGCTGTCGGTGTGCTTTGTCTGGCGGTGCTGATTGGAGCGGTGGGATGCAGCGGACAACCACTTAGCACCAGGGAAAAAGGCACTTTGATCGGAGGCGGCCTCGGCGCGGCGACGGGCGCAATTATTGGTGCCGCGGTTGGGGCGCCAGGTGCGGGAGCCGCAATCGGCGGTGCGTTGGGTGGCGTCGGCGGCTTCGCCGTTGGCAATTCGATGCAGAATCAGGAAAATCAGCAAGCTCAGACCCAAGGCCAGATCGATCAGCAGCAGCAGGAAATCGAACGCCAGCGGCGCCAAATCGAACAGCTTAAACAGCAGCAGGAAACTGAGTAGCGCGCGGTATTTACTGCTGTGTCTTCTCCCACAGTTCCCGCGGGGGAGCGGCTCGGGTGTTAGATATATTTCACCCACCGCCGCCGGCTTGATGTTTGAGCTATGGTTGCGCCAAAAGACACCGAGCGCACCGGCCTTGAGCGCCGATGGCGCGAGCGCGGCTTCAGTTGCGAGCTGTGGACTGATCCGCCGGAGCAAGTGTGGACCGATTTCGTTCATGAGGTTGACGAACTGCTGATGGTCGTCGAGGGTGAGTTGGAAGTCGAGATCGAAGGCCAGCGAACGCGCCCGGCGCGCGGCCAGGAGGTTTTGATCCCGGCGCGGGCGCTCCACACGGTGCGAAACCTGGGCGGCACCACGGCGCGCTGGCTATACGGCTACAAATCGCGAATCTGACCACTTTGGACGCCGAGCTCAACCTGACCGGGGAGCAGCGCGAGATTTGCCGCGCGGTCGCGGACGCGGCGAGCGGCGCCGCAATCAAAGTTCAGGCGTTCGCTGGAACCGGAAAGACCACGACGCTGGCCGCAGTCGCCCGCGCCTGCCCCAGGCGCCACTTCCTTTATCTGGTTTTCAACCGTGCCGCGGCGCTCGATGCGCGGCGGAAAATGCCTTCCAACGTCGAGGTGCGCACGGCCCATTCGGTTGCGTATCGCGAAGTCGGGCATATCTACCAGGCGCGGCTGGCGGAACGAAGCTGGAAATGGCTCACCTATTTGCGCGAGAAGATGCCGCGCGCATTGGACTCCGTGGCCCGCCTGGGCCGCGACCCAACTTCCGCCGGCGCACTGATCATCCGCACCGTCGAGCAATATTTGCGCACCGTGGACGCCGAGCCCGGAGTTGACCACGTTCCCGGATGGTGCGATTCGGGCGTTGCGGAGGCGGCCGCAAACGCGGCCCGGTTCCTATGGCAAAATATCGGCAAACCCAACAGCAGTGCGCCGATCACCCATGACTGCTACCTCAAGCTGTTCTTTTTGCAGAAACGCCAACTCGCGCCGCGGGACTGGATTGTCATGCTGGATGAGGCGCAGGACGCCGATCCGGTCATATTCGCGCTGGTGCAGCGTCATCGCGGCACCCGCATCGTGGTCGGCGATACCTATCAGCAGTTGTACCAATGGCGCGGGGCGGTCAATGCGCTGGATGGGTTTGAGACCAACGCGGCCGGACTGGTGCTGACCCAAACCTTCAGATTCGGTGGACTGGCTGCGCAATGGGCCAACCGGGTGCTGGAGATTTGCGGCGAGCGATTACGGATCGCCGGTGCGGGGCATCCTACCGAAGTCAGGATCGGCCTGGGTCCCGTCAAGGTCGAGGCGTTGCTCGCGCGCAGTAACGCCGGCGCGCTCGACCATGCGGTCGCGGCGCTCGACGGCGGCCGCAAAGTCCACGTCATGGGGGGAGCCGGGCCGCTGGGTGGCTGATCACTATCGAAGTTTCCCCTTGACCTGAGGCGCAAATAATCTCAAGAACACAGAACGCACAGGTGGCAGGTCTTTCTGTTCTCTCTCCTTGTCCGAGGAGAGGGTGAGGATTCGCACACAGCCACTTAGATTTTGCGCACATGGACGGTAAATATGAGCATTGAATATACGACGGCCCAAATTGCCGAATTGCTCGAGCAGGTCAGCAACTGGGGCCGTTGGGGCAAGGACGATCAACGCGGCGCGCTCAACTTTATCACCCCCCAAAAACGCGCCGCGGCTGCGCGGTTGGTTCAATCGGGCGAGACGGTGTCGCTCTCGGTGCCCCTGGCGACGCGTCCCTCGCGGGAGAATCCGCGGCCGGTAACTCATCTGATGATCCGTTCGGGGGTCATCGGTCATCCACTGGAATCGTCGGGAGCCGCCGACTACTTCTCAATCGAGACGCATGGGATAGCGACCACCCACCTTGACGCCCTGTGCCATCATTTCTGGCGCAGCAAGATGTACAACGGCTTCGACATGGCCGAAGTCGATTTCCAGGGCGCGCACAAATGCGCAATCGACGTTTGCCGGGAGGGGATAATCAGCCGCGGCGTGCTGCTGGACATCCCCAAAATCCGGGGATCGGAATGGATTGAGCCCGGCGGCGCAATTTATCCCGAGGACCTCGAAGTTGCTGAGCGCGACCATCGTGTGTCCGTTGGCGAAGGCGACGTGCTGCTGGTCCGCACTGGACGCTTCAACTTGCGGCGCGCCAAAGGCGCAGCCGCGATTGCGCTGGGCGCGATGCCCGGACTTCACGCTTCATGTCTTGAGTGGCTCCATCAGCGCAGGATCGCGGTGCTGGGCTCCGACGCCATCAGCGACGTGCTGCCCAGCGGCTATGACGCGCCGCTGCGGATGCCGATTCATACCGGCACGCTGGTGATGATGGGCGTCCATCTGATCGACAACGTGGAGCTCGAACGGCTGTCGCAAACCTGCGCGCGCGAGGGCCGCTATGAGTTCATGTTCAGCCTGTTGCCGCTGGTGCTGGAGCGCGGCACGGGTTCGCCGGCCAATCCGGTCGCGCTGTTCTGACGCGCGCGCGACGCGCGGCATCCGATGCCCTCCCCTTGTCCGAGGGGTGGGTTAGGTCACACATATCGCGCCCGGATTGCTTAGACCAGGTTTGCGCTTTTAGTGCTTGAAGTCTGCATTACCTAGTGCAACCGTGTCACCTCTCCCTCACCCTCTCCTTGGACAAGAAGAGGACAGAAAGCTTTCCCGTTAACGTTATGGTCAAACTAATCCAGCGTCTTGCGGAAGCGCATGGAACTGGCGGCGAGCATGATCGTCGCGAAGATCGCCATGCCGGCGAATTGCGGCCATAGCACGTCCATGCCGATACCCTTGAGGAAAGTTCCGCGCAGCACCACCAGGTAATAGCGCAGCGGGTCAGCTAAAGTGACCCATTGCAGCACCACGGGCATCGAGGTGATGGGAAATCCGAAGCCGGACAGCGTGATCGCGGGCTGGATGAAGAAAAACGATACGACCATCGCCTGCTGCTGATTGCTCGAGATGGTCGAGATGAACAGGCCCGTGCCCAGAACCCCGGCGATGAACAGGAGCGAACCGCCTAGCAAGATCAGAACACTGCCGCGCAGCGGCACCCCGAACCAGAACACTCCGACCAGCGAAATTATCAGCAGTTCGACCAGCGCGATCACCATATATGGAATGGTCTTGCCCAGGATTAACTCGATCGGGCGGATGGGCGTGACCATGATCTGTTCCAGGGTGCCGATCTCGCGCTCGCGCACGATCGCGAAAGCGGTCAACGTCATCACCATTACCATCATCAGGGTCCCGATGGTGCCGGGGACGAAATACATCCGATCCTCAAGGCTTTCGTTGAACCAGGGACGCTCCTGTAGCCGCACCTCCGGGATCATGGCACTGGCCAGGGGCGCGATGCGATTTAAATAATCGCGCCGGTAGTCTTGCTGGTATTGCTGCGCGATCTGGTTGACGTAGCCCAGCGCGATGAGCGCGGTGTTGGAGTTGGTGCCGTCCAGGATCACTTGCACCGACGCGTCCTTGCGTTTGTGCAGGTCTTGCGCGAAGCCGGGCAGGATCTGGATCGCCAAGGTGACGCGGCCACGGTCGATCAGGTCGTTGATCTGCGCGCGGTCGGTGAGCATTTCGGTGATCTGGAAATAGCCGCTGGAGGCGAAGTGGGAGACCAACTCGCGGCTTTCCTGGCTGTTATCGCGGTCCAGGATCGCGGTGGCGACGTTATGGACGTCGAAGGTGGCGGCGTATCCGAACACGATCATCTGAATGATCGGCGGCACGATCAGCGAAAAGCGGGCGCGCGGATCGCGCAGGACCTGGATGAACTCCTTGACCACCAACTGCCAGATACGCGCAAGCATCGTCTTCAATCCAGCGTTTTTTTAAAGGCGCGAATCGTCAACACGCCGACCACCAGAGCGAAAACCGCCATCTCCAGCATCGGCCCGCTCATCGCCCTGATTCCGGCGCCCTTCAGGAAGACGCTTTTGAGAACCGTTACGTAGTAGCGGGCCGGAAAGATCCGGGTGACGACGCGCACCGCCGCCGGCATCTGATCGATCGGAAAGGCGAAGCCCGACAGCAGGAAAGCGGGCAGAAAGGTGGTGATCAGGGCGAACTGGCTGGCCGCCAATTGCGACTTGGCCAAGGCCGAGATCATGAAGCCCATTAGCAACACGCCGGTCAGAAACAGCGCCGACGCGCTGAACAGCAGCCACACGCTGCCGCGGAAAGGCACTTCGAACCACCACGCCGAAATCGCCGCACACGAGGCTGCGTCCGCCATCCCGATTACGAAATAGGGAATCAGTTTACCTGCGATAACCTCGATTCGGCTCACCGGCGTCGAGATGAGCTGTTCCATGGTGCCGCGTTCCCATTCGCGCGCGATGGTCAGCGAGGTCAGGAAGGTGCCAATCACGGCCATCACCAGCGCCACCACTCCCGGGACGATGAAATTACGGCTTTCCAGATCCTCGTTGAACCAGGTACGGGCTTCGAGGTTGAGCGTGGGCGCGCCCAGTGCCGGCCCTTTGCGCTGCATGTAGTCGAGTTGGACGCTGGCGGAAAAGCGCGCGACCACCACCTGCGCGTAGCCGATTATCAGGTTGGCGGTGTTGTTGTCGGTGGCGTCAATCACCGCCTGTACATCGACGCTCTGACCCGCGCCCAGCCGCTTGGAGAAGTACAGCGGGATAACGATGCCCACCGTGCAGCGCCCGCTGTCCACGGCGTCGATCAGCTCATGGTAGTCGTGGGCGTCAAGCTTGAGACTGAAGTAACGGTTGGAAACGAAACCTTTGAGCAGGTCCTGGCTGAGTTGGCTGCCCTCGCGATCGTACACGCACAGCGGAATATTGGTTTGGTCCAGTCCAATCCCGTAGCCCATCAGTCCCATCAGCATTACCGGCATCAACAGCACTACCGCCAGGCTGCGCGGATCGCGCCGGATTTGGATGGTTTCCTTGCGCGCCAGCGCCAGCAGCCGCGTCCAGTTCATTGCCGGGACTCGGTCGCGGCCGAATCGGCGACGCGGGTGGCGAGCGCGACGAAGGCATCCTCCAGGCTTGGACGAATTACCTCGAGCCGGGTGACGCTGACCCCCGCCGCCGCCATCGCGGCCCGGATTGCGGGTGCGGCCGTCGCCGCGTCGGCGACCACCAGATGCAGGCCGTTGCCGAAGACGGCGGCGTCGCGCACGGCGGCCAGCGGCTTGACGATTTCGATCGCGCGTTGCAGCGAGTCGGACTCAAGCAACATCAGGTCGCCCTTGACCGCGTCCAGTTTGAGTTCGGTGGGTGTGCCCGACGCGATAATCCGGCCGCGGATCAGCAGCGCCAGGCGGTTGCAGTACTCGGCTTCGTCCATGTAATGGGTGCTGACGAAAACCGTAACTCCCTCGCCGGCCATCTCCTGGATCAACTCCCAGAACTGACGGCGCGAAAGCGGATCGACACCCGAGGTCGGTTCGTCCAGAAACACGATCGGCGGGCGATGCAGCACCGCGCAACCCAGCGCGAGGCGCTGTTTCCATCCGCCGGACAAGGTCGCGGTCAAACTGTTTTCGCGTCCTTCGAGCCCCGCCATCCGCAGCGCCCAGGCGATTCGGTCCTTGAGTTGGGGGCCTTTAACGCTATAAAGGCCGCCATAAAAACGCAGGTTTTCCATCACCGTAAGGTCGCCGTAAAGCGAGAACTTCTGCGACATGTAGCCGATTTTCTGGCGCACCGCCTCGGGCTCGACCATGACGTCGTGGCCGGCGACCTCAGCGCGTCCCGAAGTCGGCCGCAGCAGCCCGCACAGGATACGGATGGTGGTGGATTTGCCCGAGCCGTTGGGTCCGAGAAAGCCAAACACCTCGCCCTTGTGGGTTTGAAAAGTGATGTGGTCGACGGCGGTGAAGGAGCCGAAACGCTTGACCAGGCTCTCAACGGCGACCGAGACTTCAGTGGAGGTCATCAGAGAATCGCTCCGACTGGTTTTGCGATCGGCATCACCCCATCACCTGGCGTCGCGGCTGGAATCGGCCGACTGGCCGGTGACTGCGTGGACGAACAGGTCTTCGATGGTCGGCGTGATCTGGACGACCTCATGGTAGGGCAGCCCCTTGGCGTCCAGCGCGCGGGAGAGTTCCGGAATGCGACGCGCGGCGTCATCGACAAACAGATGCAGCGAGTCGCCGATCAGCAATACGCTGCTCACTCCGCCGGCGTGGGCCAACTCGTCGCGCAGCCTGGAGGCTACCGGTGAGATCACCGCGACGACCGCGCCGGGCATCCGCTCCTTGAGCTGGCCAGGGGTGTCGCAGAACAGCAGCCGTCCACGATGGATCAAGCCGACGCGATGGCATCGTTCGGCCTCGTCAAGGTAGGCGGTCGAATTGATGATGGTGACGCCCTGGCCGACCAGGTTGTAGAGCATCGCCCAGAATTCGCGGCGCGAGACCGGATCGACCCCGTTGGTGGGCTCGTCAAGCAGCAACACCCTGGGGGTGTGGATCAGGGCACAAACCAGTCCCAGCTTTTGCTTCATCCCGCCCGACAGCTTACCCGCCAGCCGCGCGCCGAATTCGCCCATGCCGCAGGCCGCGAGCAACCGCGCCGCGGACGCTTCGCGATCGCGCCGGCTGACGCCGAACAGGTCGGCATAGAAGCGGATATTTTCATCGACCGTCAGGTCCTCGTACAGCCCGAAGCGTTGGGGCATGTAGCTGATCTGAAGCTTGACCGCTTCCGGATCGCGCACCACGTCGTGTCCGCATACGGCTACCGACCCCTCCTCCGGCGCCATCACCCCGGCCAGCATACGCATCGTGGTAGTTTTTCCGGCGCCGTCGGGCCCGACCAGGCCAAACAGCTCTCCCGCCGCGACGCGGAAGCTCAGATGGTCCACGGCGCGAACCCCCGGGAAGCTTTTGACCAGGCCGTTCACCTCAACGGCGTAGCGCTCATCCGGCATGGACGCCTTGGTGCGGTCGCGCGGGCGTGTTTCCCTGCGGACCGGGATCGCCATTGTGCTGGGGACCGCCACTGTCGAGCTCGATTAACGCGTCGGCGGGCATCCCGGGTTTGAGCTCATGGCGGGGATTCCCGACGTCGATTTTGATTCGATACACCAGCGTGACCCGCTCTTTGTGGGTCTCCACGCTTTTGGGTGTGAACTCCGCGTCGGAGGCAATAAAGGAAATCTGGCCGCGATAGCTCTTGCCCGGGTAGGTGTCGGTGGTCACCACGGCGTCCTGACCCCAGCGGACCTTGCCGAGGTCGGTTTCGGCGATGTACGCGCGCAGCCAGACATGGTCAAGATCGGCCAACGTGACCACCGGCGTGCCCGGCTGCATCACCTCACCGAGCTCGGCATTGCGCACCAGAATCACACCGGAAAACGGTGCGCGCAGGGTCGTGTAGCCCAGGATGATGTCCGACAGCTCCAGGTTCCTGTGGGCGTCCTGGATAGTGGCCTTGGCCACCTCCACGTCCTTGTCGGCGGAGCGTGCGGCGGCGAGGTCGCGCTGCAGGGCGGCCTGGGACTGCTTTTGCGCGGTCAGCGCCAGGTCGCGATCTTCGGCCGCGATCGCGTTGGCATTGAACAATCGTTGCCGGCGCGCGTAATCGAGTTGACGCTGGGCCAGGTCGGCGCGGTCGTTGAGTACCGTGGCGCGCGCGACTTCGACCTTTTCGATGGCGGCGGCGAGTTGTTGCTCGGCCATGGTCACGGCCGCCTGGTTTACTTCGACTTGCTTGCGGTAGTCGGACGCGTCTAACTGGGCCAGGACCGTGCCGGCGTCAACCCATTGACCCTCGTCGAAGGGCAGCTCCACGATTCGCGATTGCACAGTCTTGAAACTCACCAGGCTCTCGTGAGCCTCGATATTGCCGGATACCAGCAATTCGTTATCGGGTGTACGCTGGCCCGACACGCGGTTGAACACTACCCATGCGGCCGCAGCCGCCAGTCCGAGCACGCCGATCACGAAAAGCCCTTTTTTCATCGAGGCCGCCTTCCATGTACCTCATTGACTGCCCGATGGTGCAAGCGCTCAGGACGCAATCGGGCCGCGGCAGCGGATGCAGCTGCGGAGCAGAGGTAAGCTTGAGGGCCATGATTCATCTGGATAGTGGCGGCGTTAGCCGAGGAGATCGCTCAAAAGTGTAGCAGAACAGCGTCGTAACGGAACGTCGGGGAATAATCCCGGACGCGAGCGCATTGAAATGGCCGTTTTGCCGCAATCGGGGCGGACGCTATACTTTCCAAAGATCAATAATGGTGGGATTTCAGAGATGACACCGCAAGCTGCCGCGATTCCGGCTCCGCCAGTGCTCGGGGACATGACCCGCGAGGAACTTCTGCACCGCCTGCATGATCCGTCTCTTACCATAGTGGACGCGTTGGCGCAGGCGTCGTACGAAAGCGGCCACATTGCCGGAGCGATCAATCTTCCGGTCGCCCAGGTACAGGAGCGGGCGCGCACACTGCTGCCCGACCCGGCGGCGGAAATCGTAGTGTATTGCGCCAAGTTCACTTGAGACGCTGCTGAGCAGGCTGGACGTCTGCTGATCAATTTGGGCTACACCAACGTGCGCCACTACCACGGTGGTCTGCAGGATTGGCGCGAGTCGGGAGGACCGCTGGAGGCCTTGGTTGCGCCGGCGGAATCCGCCCCGACAGAGACCGTGGCCGCCCCGGCAAACAACGTGCAGGGCGCGAGTCCGGGAGCGCTGACCGCCCGTATCCGCCGCTTTCAACTGGCCGACCGGTTGGCTGACTTTGTCGACCGGCAGTCGGTCGCGCGACTGTTCACGGTGTGGATCGGGATGACCCTGCTCTTCGGCCTGTTCTACTGGCTGGCGGGCCTGTTTCATCATTCCGGGTTGCTCGAAGGCGGACGATGGGAGGATGGCAGCGCACACGGCTTTTGGAGCGCGATTTACTTCAGCTTCGTCACCGTGACTTCGGTTGGCTATGGCGACGTGTTGCCGCGGGGGATGGCCCGGGTAGCGGCGGTCGGCGAGGCCGTCACCGGCCTTTTGATCTTCGGCGCGGTGGTCGCGAAATTCGTCTCCCGGCGCCAGGACGAAGTCGTACGCGAGATCCATCGCGTCACGTTCGACGAGCGCATCGATCGCATCCAGACCAACCTCCACATGCTGCTGTCCGAACTGCAAGCGATCGCCATGATGTATGACGATGGCGCCGCGACTCCCGAGCGAATCAACGCCCGTCTGGAAAGCGCGACGCTGGTCTTTGCCGCCGAACTGCGCACGGTCCATTATCTGCTATATCGTCCGGCCCAGGCGCCTGAGGAGCCGGTGCTCGCCGGAATTCTGGCTAGCCTGGCCTCGGCGCTGAATGCGCTCAACGATTGTGAACTTAGCCGGCCCAAGAGTGCGGAGGCTTCACCGCTGCTGGACGAATCGCTGCGGACTTTGTCGCGCCTGGCGAGCGAGATTTGCGCCACCTGCGTCCCGGCGGTTTACGCCCCGGCATTGACGTTGTGGATGGATCGCATTCAGAAAATCGCCGCCCAGATTCACTGAACCGGCAGTCACCCTGACCCTCTCCTGCACCAGATGGTGGGCGCGGAGACAGCCACCTACTGGCCGGCCCGGTCAGCCTCCGCCGGATCGAGAATCACCGGGTAAGACTCGCCGACTTTGATTGAATCTCCGCGCTCGAGCGCACCCTTGAGATTGCGACGATCGTCGGCCCGCAGCGCGTGTTCACGAGCATGCTCGGCCATCTCGACCTCGAGTTGGTCCGACACCGGGATGCGCTTGACCACTTCCCGGCAAGCCTCTTCCTCGGCGCGAGCCAGGTTGATGTCGCGCAGCTGCAGGAGGTTCTCGGCGGAGTTGATCGCGATATCCTGCAGGTCCAGCGCCGGCAGTACCGACGTGTCCCAGCGCGAGCCCCTGGCTGCCATCAGGGTCTTGCCGTCCCTGGTCGCGACCAGGGTTACCTCAATTCCCACCTGCCAAGCTGCGACCAGCCCCAGATAGTAAGCCTCGTAATGGACCACCCTGCCGTACATCACGGCGTCGACGTCGAACCAGTCGCCAAGTTCGTTGGCCGGCACGCGCTCCAGTTGGGACATGTTCTTGATTCCGTGGGCTTTGATGACAGCGTCGACACCATAGAGATTGGCGACCAGGAATTCCCGCTGCGCCAGATACCCCTGCATCGCGCGGCGCAGCCGCTGAGCGTCGGTCCACGCCCAGTTGTACCGCTGTTGCTTGCTGCGATAGGTCAGGGGAATCTTGTCCACCACGAAATTGGCGCTGCCCTCGTCGGTAAATGGCAGTACGGCGATTCGGGCGGGCGGGTTGCGCAGATACTCCGGCGCCACCTCAACGTGGAAAGCCCCGGGATCGAATTCGACCAGGCGGTCCAGAATCGTTTTGCGGCCGTGGCTCTCAAGGTCGTATTCGTGTTGGAAAAAGGGCCGCTCCTCGGAGTTGTGGCTGGTGGTGGCGCATCCCGAGAGCAAAACCGCAGCAATCAATCCAAATAAATAGACCACGCTATGCTCCATTTCTTCCCCGGCTGAGCGGCGTTGACGGAAAGTTCCAGGAGGTCGTGAAAACGCTAAAGCAAATCGTTTGCCAATGCGTGGGCAGAGTAGGTCGAGAAGGTAAAATCGAGTCGGAACCAGCCTTTTCAGCGGCTTGAGCGAATGGAGGGAAACCCCGCCGTGCAGATCGGGAGTCCGCCGGGTGACGTAACTTTTCCCGATCGCGCATGACATTGCGGCCAACTTCTAGCCCAACTTCCGCGTTTAGCTAGACGAAGCGCCTGCCGCTTGGTTGACAAGAAGGGTCGCGACATGGCGGTATGCGCTTCTAGATACTGTAGCAGGGCGAGGTAAAAGATCCATGAAGTTTGGCATGTCTTCGATCGGTATCGGTCCCTTTAGCGATCCCGACGTCATGGCCCACATTGCTCAGACCGCGGAGCGGTGCGGGTTCGAATCACTTTGGGCGCCCGACCATTCGGCGATTCCCGACCCTCATCAATCCAAGTGCCCATATACTCCGGACGGCGAAATACCGGGCGGGCCGGACGCGCCGCTGGTCGAGCCGATCGCGGCCTTGTCGTTCCTGGCCGGCCTGACTTCGACGATCAAGCTCGGCACCGGTATCATGATTTTGCCCCAGCGCCATCCGTTTTACGTCGCCAAAGAAGTCGCGACGCTCGACCTGGTGTCCAAAGGGCGCGCGATGCTCGGGATTGGCAGCGGATGGTGCTCGGAGGAGTTCGAAGCCCTCGGGCTCAATTTTCATGAGCGCGGCAAGCGGACCGACGAGGCGATGCAGGCGCTGCACGCGCTATGGCGGGAGGATCCATCCTCCTTCAAGGGGACCCATTTCAATTTCGAGCGGATCAGGAGCTTTCCCAAACCGGTCCAGAAGGGCGGGGTGCCGATCCTGGTCGGCGGCCATTCACGCGCCGCGGCCCGTCGCGCGGCCCGCTTCGGCGACGGGTTCTATCCGCTAACCCCGATTGTGAACACCGATGTGGCGACCGTGGATTTCATCGAAGAGATCAAACAAATGATCGGCATGCTCCGGGAGGAATGTGCCAAGATTGGCCGCAATTGCGACGGGTTCGATATCACCACCGCGGTAGCGCCGCAAATGGATCTAATCAAGCGGGTCGAGGACCTCGGGGTGACGCGCGTGTTTATGGTGTCGCCCACGACCGACCGCGACGGAATTACCCGGTCGCTGGAGCAACTGGGCAACCAACTGGTCGCGCGTATGTGACGCCACCTGGCGGCCACCCCTGTGCTCTCGACTGCGTATCCGGCTGAGCTCAGGTGGCGGACTTGGAAGGTGTATCAGCAGCGCCCATACTCTCGCTGGTTTGTACAACTGAAGCTGGGAGGGGAGAGGGAAGCCGGGACGCGCGCAGAAGTCTGAATCCGCTGGCAAGGATGCAGGCGGTGGCAGCGCCGGCCGCGTCAACCGTCAGATCAAACAGGCTACAGGTCCGGTCGGGGATGAAATACTGATGCCCCTCGTCGGCGGCGGCCAGCGCCACGGTGAGTATCAGCGCGGTCAGCGGCCGCAAGCGCAGCGCCCATAGCAGGAGCAGAAACACGACAAAATATTGCAGGTAGTGAGCGGTCCACCGGATGAGGTAGTCATAGTGAAGCAATTGGCTGCCGGAGTCGGGGTGGAAGGCGGCGCTCACACTCGGATCAATCAGGAGTCTCATCCGCGCGGCCGAAAACAACGAAGTGCCCAGGAAATAGATGCTCGACATGACCGCGATGAGAACCAATGGCCGTAGCCACTTCGCCGCGGCGGCCCGCGAGCTCAGGCCGCGGAGCAACCGGGAAGACGGCTGCGCAGCGGAGCGGTCGGTCAGTTCAGGTGGCACTCGGAGTTCGTGCGGCGGCGCGGCGGGCGGGCGAGTAGCGCCATGGTTGGGATTGAAGTCGATCCATGCTTTTCAATGGCAATAGTCATAGCGATTCATACCACGCTGTGCAGCAGATGGATGACGCCAACCAGAACTATCGCCCCGACCGTGGCAGTCGCCAGAGAGCCTATGGTCCCGGTGGCGACGATGCCCAACTGGCCGAAGAGCCAATTGCCGATGACGGCGCCGATCAATCCGAGCAGGATGTCCACCACGATGCCGTAGCCGCTGCCACGCATCAGCTTGCCGGCCAGCCATCCCGCGATCAGCCCAATTATCAAGACTCCAATCATGTCTGCCAATCCTCCGCGTGACAGCAATTAATCCTGGCCGCCCGGCGCCGGGCAACCGGGGGTTGCTCCTTAAGCCGGCAAATCACGGCCAATCTCTAATTTTAATGAGATTAGGCGCGCGAACGTAAATCAGCTCTATCGGACACGCTGGCCGAGGTCAAACCAGCCTCTTTTAAAGCAGTGTCCTAATTCCTAATTCGGACAGTCCCTTTTAAAGGCAAATCGGAAGGCTTCACGTCAGGCGCCTTTAGAAATTGTCAACCAATGGACATTCCTATTCGTCTTCTGTAGCAGATGATGGTGCGCCGCATCGCGCCGTCAAAGTATTTGCACGGATTGCCTGATGCCAACCACCAATGAATCGACTGCTTCCCGTACGCGCCGGCGCAAGGCGATAAAGTGGCTGGCGCTTGCTGTGCTCGTGGCGGGCGGCGTGCTCGGCGCTTATTGGTGGAATCAGCCCGCCCAACCGTCGCTATATGTAACCGCTCCAGTCACGCGGGGTCCGGTGGTCCGCTCGGTAACCGCGACCGGGACCGTCAATCCGGTTACCACAGTTCAGGTGGGAACCTATGTATCCGGCCCCATTATCAGCATCAATGTCGATTTCAACTCGCCGGTCAAAGCGGGGCAGTTGCTGGCGCGGATTGACCCCCGGCCATTCGCGGCCCAGGTGGCATTGGCACAAGCGGCGCTGTCCAATTCACGCGCGCAATTGCGCAAGGACCAGGCCAATCTGGTCTATCAGAAGATTACCTACGAGCGCGACCGGGAGCTGATCAAGAGTTCGGTAATTTCCCAGGATCAAGTCGATAGCCAGCAGAATGTTATGGAGCAGGCCAAGGCCCAGATCGGGCTCGACGAGGCCGCCATCCAGCAGCAGCAGGCAAATCTGAGGTCCGCCGAACTCAATCTGAATTACACCAATATTGTATCCCCGGTTGATGGCACCGTGGTGTCGCGCAACGTGGACGTTGGACAGACGGTCGCCGCCAGCTACCAGACGCCGACCCTGTTCCTGGTCGCGAAGGATTTGACCAAAATGCAGGTTGACACCAACGTCAGCGAATCCGACGTGGGTGGCGTGCGCGCCGGAGAGAACGTCGATTTCACCGTGGACGCCTACTCGGAACGGGTCTTCTCAGGGGTAGTGGCGCAAGTGCGCCAGGCCCCGATCACGGTCCAGAATGTGGTCACCTACGACGTCGTGGTAAGCGTCGCCAACCCCGAATTGCTCCTGATGCCGGGGATGACCGCCAACATCACGATTGTTACCGATCGCCGCGACGATGTTTTGCGAGTTCCCTTGCGCGCGCTTGCCTTCTCGCCTCATCGTCATGCGGCCGCCGGCGCAGCGCCGCCGCACAAACATAGGGCGGGCCCGCGGGTGTGGATGATCAGCGATGGCCGATTACATCCGGTGCCCATTGCCAGAGGCTTGGATGACGGCAATTACGTTGAAGTGCAAAGCGGCGACCTAAAGCCGGGCGACGAAGTGGTCATCGACGAGTCCGCGGGGAACGGCGGCGTTCATCACGGCGGCGGCTTCGGCGCGCCAGGTCACCTCCCCCACTTCTAACTGCAGCCGGTTTTCACGAGGCGTCAGTGTCGGAAAAGGTCATCGAAGTAGCTGGACTGAACAAGACCTACCATCTTGGCGAAATCGAAGTCAGGGCGCTGCACGATACCAGTTTCTATATCGAGCAGGGCGAGTTCGTGGCCGTGATGGGAGCCTCTGGATCGGGTAAATCCACGCTAATGAACATTTTGGGCTGCCTGGATCGGCCCACCTCCGGCCGGTATTTGCTCGAGGGCGTGGATGTCGCGTCGCTTGACGACGAGCAACTGGCCGCCATCCGCAGCCGCCGGATCGGCTTCATCTTTCAGAGCTTCAACCTGCTCGCCCGCACCAGCGCGCTGGAGAATGTGGAGTTGCCGCTGTTTTACTCGGGGTGGCCGGCGGACGGCGAGCAGCGCGCCCAGGCCTTGCTGACGATGCTGGGGCTGACGGGGCGCGAGCGTAATTTTCCCAATCAGCTATCCGGCGGCCAACAGCAGCGTGTGGCTATCGCCCGCGCCCTGATCAATCAGCCCGCGATTCTGCTCGCCGATGAACCCACCGGAAACCTGGATTCGACCAATTCGGTCGAGATTATGCAAATCATCACCCGCCTTAACCGCGAGCGCGGGCTTACGGTTGTGGTGGTCACCCACGACCCTGACGTGGCCACTTATACCGACCGTGTAATCACTTTCCGTGACGGCGGGATTGTCTCCGACCACCGCAAACTCCGTGACGTCGATCAGACCGGCACGGCGGCTACGATTGCAGACTCGCCGCGGCTGGCTGCGAATGATGCCGCGCGTGCTGAAAACGTCTGGACCTTCGCCGCGATGGCGCTGAGCGCCGCGGCGCGCGCGTTGCGGCGCAACAAGCTGCGCGCGGCGCTTACGATGCTGGGCATTTTCATCGGCGTCGCCGCGGTGATTGCGATGGTCGCAGTCGGGGACGGGGCGCGCTATTCCGTCGAGCAACAAATTCAAAGTCTCGGCACCAATCTGTTGGTGATTCTGCCCGGCGCCACTACCGCCAACGGCGTTCGGGCCGGCTTTGGCAGCACGTCGACGTTGCGCGCGGTGGACGCGCAGGCGATTGCCAAGGAGGCGCCGGGCGTCGAAGCGGTGAGCTATATCGATCGCCAGGTGGCCCAGGTCGTGTATGGCAATCACAACTGGAGCACTTCCATCAACGGCACCACGCCAGCCTACTTAACCATCCGCGACTGGCCGGTAGCGAGCGGGCGCTCCTTCACGGAGGAGGAGGCTCAAAGCGCGGCGCCCGTATGTCTGCTCGGTCAAACGGTGGTGAACAATCTTTTTCCCGAAGGGGAAGATCCGGTCGGCACGATTATCAGAGTCAAGAATTTCCCCTTGCGCGTGATCGGAGTTATGACCGCCAAGGGGCAATCGACTTATGGGCAGGATCAGGACGACGTCATACTGACGCCATTTTATACCGCCCAGCGTAAAGTGCTGGGCAATGCGCAGGTTTCATCGGTGGTCTCGGCGGTAACCGGAAACGGGTCTACAAATCCGGTCCTTAACCCTTACTCCGGGGTGCCAACCACCAACTCGGTTTATGCGACCTCCAACGCGCTGACCAGTCCCTTTGGCAGCGCGCCGCAGATTTCCGGGGTGGTCAACACCATTTTTGTTAAAGCGGTTGATGCCAAATCGGTCGACGCACTGCAGACTGAGATCCAGGAAGTTCTGCACCGCCGCCACCGGATTGCGCCCAATCAGGATGACGATTTTACCGTGCGCAGCCTGAACGAAATCGCCCAGGCCTCCGAAAGCGCCAGCCGGGTGATGACGCTGCTGCTGGCGGCGGTCGCCTCGATTTCACTGCTGGTCGGAGGCATCGGGATCATGAACATCATGCTGGTGTCGGTAACCGAGCGCACCCGTGAGATCGGCATCAGAAAAGCGATCGGGGCGCGAAGGCTGCATATTCTGCTGCAATTTCTGGTCGAGTCCTCGCTGCTGAGCGTGATGGGTGGAACGGCCGGAATCATTCTGGGGATCGTGGCGTCGCGGCTGTTGTCGGTGATCGCGAAATGGCCGACTATCGTCTCGCCGGCATCGGTCGCGGGCGGATTCGCATTCGCTGCCGCCGTCGGAGTGTTCTTCGGATGGTATCCCGCACGTAAAGCCGCTCAACTCGACCCCATCGAGTCGCTGCGTTACGAATGAGCGGCCCGACCAGCGCAGTCGATGCCGCGGGTCAGAGCCAGCGCAGGCATAGCGGTCGAAAAAGCCGCTGCGCGACTTATACCAGTATTCCAAATGGGGGTCAGGCCCGCCAAATTGCTGCGGCGCGCAACCTGGGGCGGGAGCTTCAGCGGTCGGGCAGGCGGTCGAAATCCGTAACCATGTGAATCTTGCGCGATTGGAATTTCCAGTGGCCGTCCACCTTGCGATACTCGTCGCGATAGTACCCGGCCGCCATGAACCTGCCGCCTTGCCGTGCTTCGTGGATCTCGTAGTAGGAGACCCCGGTGGCGCGGTCGGGTCCCTCAAGCTCGACGATGTGGTTGTGAATCAAGGGCTCGGCCGCAAATTTTGCGTTTACGCGCCGGAATACCTTGGCCAACTTGTCGCGGCCCGTGATTGCGTAGTCTTCCATCCCCTGGATGCAGACCGTGCCGTCTTCGCTGAACAGGCTCGCCATGCCTTCGGAATCGCTGGTCCACATATAATGGCAGTACAGTCGCGGCAATTCGCGGATTGCCTCACGATCCATCAACTCTCGTAATGATTCCTCGATACTTTTCATCGCTCCAGCCCCGAGCACAGTAGGCCGGATCATGCCAGGCGGACAATAGGGTCGCCCGGCTTATCCGTTGGGGTCGGAACTGGCTGGAACGTTTGTTCCGCTGCGATGGACTCGCCGCTGCGCGCAACCTATTTTGGGAACCGTGGGCAAAGCCCGTTTTTCGGACCGTGGACAAAGCCCGGAATTTGAAGAGGACACGTCGATGGACTTCAATTTCACTCCGGAAGAGGACGTTTTCAGGGAAAAGGTGCGCACCTTTCTCAAGACCAACCTGCCCGAGGGCTGGGGAGGCGCCGAGTTCGAGCTGCCCGAGGAGCTGCAAGGCAAGCAATTCTATGTGCAATGGCACCGCAAGCTTTACCAAAACGGGATGGTCGGCATGTCATGGCCCAAGCAGTACGGCGGCCAGGGCGCGACCCAGGTCGAGCAGGCGATCCTCAACGAAGAATTGGCGCGCTTTCGCGCTCCCGCGCCGTTGGGCGGGATCGGATTAGCCCTGGCCGGACCCACCCTGATCGTCCACGGCAACGAAGCGCAAAAGACCCGCTACCTGCAAAAGATTCTCTCCGGCGAGGAAATCTGGTGCCAGCTCTTCTCCGAACCCAACGCCGGCTCCGACCTGGCAGCCTTGCGCACCCGGGCCGAACTCCAGGGCGATACCTTCATCGTCAATGGCCAGAAGATCTGGACCTCCGGGGCGCGGTCGGCGCATTTCGGAATTTTGCTGGCCCGGACCGATCCCGGCGCGCCCAAGCACAAGGGAATCAGTTATCTGATTGTGGACATGAAGAGTCCCGGCATCACCATCAAGCCGCTGCGGCAGATAACCGGAGAATCGCATTTCAATGAAGTGTTCATGGACGACTTGCGGGTGCCGAGAGAGAACCTGATCGGCAAGCTCAACGACGGCTGGCACGTTGCCAACACTACGCTGGCCAACGAGCGCGGCACCGGCGCACTGGCGCTGCTGGTCCGCTTCGGGACTCAATACCAGGAGATCGTCGACCTGGCCCGCTCAATCATCAGGAACGGCCGGCCAGCCATCCAGGACCGGACCGTGCGCCAGCGCGTGGCCGAATTCTATATCGACCTGCAACGGCTCAAATACACCGTCTATCGCGGCTTTTCAGCGATTATCAAGGGGGGAACACCGGGACCCGAAGGGTCGATTCAAAAGGTAGTGTGGTCCGAGTTGAGTCAGCGGATGCAGGAGTTTGCCGTGGAGTTGCAGGGGCCCGCGGCGCAACTGAGCTTCAAGTCGCCGCGCGCGATCGCCGGCGGATACCATCAGCGGATGTTCCTGCGCTCGCGTGCCGACACGATCTACGCGGGGACCTCGGAGATCCAGCGCAACATTATCGCCCAGCGGGTGCTGGGCCTGCCACGCACCAATTAAAACCCTAAATCGAAATAATTCGCGACTTGAGCGCACCAACACATTGGCGCAGAGGCTTTTTCTGTTCCGCCCGGAATTATTCCCGCTTTAAGGTTAAATACCCAAACAGGCCGGATGATCGGGACCCGGCTCTGCCGCCTGTCGTTGCGCTTTTCTAAACGCAGGCTGTAGCCGCCGGGCTACTCCTGGCCAGGCACGGAACTGTCCTTCGAACTCTCCATCTGTTCCATGAGCTGGGTTTCCTGGCGATGGAGTTCCTCCATCCGCGTATGGAAGGTGGCGGCGTCCTTGAGTTGCCGGGGACTAAGCAGCTTGCGCGCCGCCACCGCGATTGCCACGCGTTCGTCGATCATCGCCGCCTGCGCCGCCTTGAGGTCGCAGTTTCCTTGCTTACGTCCACGCTCTGATCGGGCGACAGCAGTTTCCGGATCAGGGCCTCGCGGGCGGCATGGAGTTGTTGATGCAACGACTGGAGCTTCACCTTGTCGGCTTTGACGATAGTGTAGAGCTGATGCTTCTGGTCGGGCCGCAGCACCGCTTCGAACGGCAGCATCGCTCCCCGCTGATGGTCGGGAGGGCCATCCCCGTAAGATTGAGCAGCGGCGACTAGCGCGGTTAGCGTGGCCGCCATGAAGACGGCCGCAAGTAAAAGCCTGGTTACAATTTTAGTCTCGCCCACGGTTCGGGTCCCTCCACTGCGGCCTTAGGGGCAACCCAGTCCAACCGGATCGTCCGCGTCGGTGCAGGTGTCACCCTCGAATGCCCCCTGGACGTACTCGGCATAGACCGCGGAGCTGGGACTGGTCTCCAGTCGCGAAACCTCAACCGGGACGGAGCTGGACCCGCGCGATACCATCCGCGCCGATTGCGTCAGCGGCGAATCGTGTAGCGACCAGCCGACCGTGAAGGCCGCCGCCAGCGCCATCGCGGAAGCCGCAAGCCGCCAGCCGGCAAAACCGGCGGCCACGGCGGCCCGGCGCCGTGGCGGGGCCATCTCCAGAGTCTGGCTGATCAGCGTCAGGTCGCTCTGCAGCGTTCTGTATCGGCCGGCGCAGGCCAGGCAATTCTTAAGGTGCGCCAGGGCGCTTGAATCACCTTCGCGCGTGTAACATTCAAGCAGCGCTTGATCTGAAAGACAGCGAGTCATATTTGCTTGTTTAGTCCTTTGCGTAGTTCGTGCACCGCGCGAAACAAATGTTGCTTGACGCTGCTTTGGGTCAGGTTCAACTGTTCGGCGACCTCTTCCGTCGACCACCCCTCGAAATGGCGCAAGGCAAAAACCTCCTGCTGGCGCGGCGAAAGCTTGCGAAAATGCGTCCATACCAAGCGGTAGGTTTCGCGCCGCGAAGCTTCCTCTTCGGCACTGTGATGGCCGTGCTCGGGGTCTCTGAATTCGTCGAATTCCTCGGTATGACCACGCCATCGCTTCCACCAGCCTGATCGGCGCCGGTCGCGGCAGGCGTTAATCGCCACCGTCGCCAGCCATTTGTTCCACGCCAGGGGACGTTCTCCGGAGCGGTAAAAGCGCAGCGCCTTGAGAAATATCTCCTGCGCGGTCTCCTCGGCTTCTTCAGGATCGGTGAGCAAAAGCCGGCATATCCGCATCACCCGAGCCTGGTGCTCAGCGTACAGATCGCGAAAGTCATCAGGCTCCGCCGGCAAACCGTTCACCCTGGCCATCTACACATACAGACGTCACAAATCAGGTTTGGTTACATCCCCGACATTGTCTTCGACGTCGCGGCTGCTAAACTCCCGCGAACCACTCGTAGCCCTGATTTTCCCAGTATCCGCCCGTTGGTTTCGGCAAAAAATTGACCTCGGTCAGGTATTTGACCATCTTGTAGCCGAGCTTGACCGCCGAGTAGAGGCGCAGCGGCGCGCCATGCTCCGGACCCAGCGGATGCCCGTTCATGCCGTAGGCCAGGATAGTCTGCGGATGGGTCGCGCTGGCGCGATCCCATGACGACCAGTAATTGGCGTCGAATGAACGAAACTCGACGTACCTGGCGTCGGGGCTGGCCCCCACAATCCTGGCGAGGTCGCCGACTCGCACGCCATGCCATGCGGCCACGGCCGACCAACCCTCGACACAGTGATGGCGGATGCGCATGTCGGTGCGCGGCATTTGCTTGAGTTGATCGAGCGAGAAAGTCGACGGACGGGCGATTAGACCGCCAACTTTTAGCGCCCAGCCGGCAGGCGCCATCGGCATGTCATCGGCGATGAAGTAGCTCGGAAAGGCATGCTCCGGGGTGAGATCGCGGGCGGGCGCTTCGGCGATCAGCCGCTTGGGCGAGTACATGAACTCTTCGAATGCCTCATTCCATCGACCCATGCCCCGCAGGAATAGAGCGGTCGCCGGATTGTCGCATCCGGCCAGAAGAGAACCGGCCGCGATACCCAGTAGCAGCCGCCGTCGGGTTATCACCTTAGCCACGCCGTCCTCCGGTCACCATGTCAACGATCGTCCGCGGATGCAGCGCCACCAGGACCAGATGAGTGGCCGCGAACGCGACCATCAGCACCAGCGCGCTCAGGTGCACGACGCGGGCCACATCGTATCCGCCGAGCAGGGCCGTCAGCCAGTGCAACTGAACCGGCTTGTAAATCGCCAGTCCAGACAGCACCAGCACGAGGCCGAACACGATGGCCGAGGTGTAAGCCAGACGCTGAAGTCCATTGTAGAAGTCTTCGGGGGGCGGATTTTTGCGGATGCGCAAATAGTAGCCGAACATCGCGACGGCGTTGGGCGCGTCGCGCAAGGGCAGGAAGGCCCGTCGCCGCCATTCGCCGCTGATTAGCAAGTAGAGGAGATACACGGCGCCATTGAAGATCAGGAACCAGGCGACGGCGAAATGCAGATGGCGCGCGCCCGCCAGCCATCCCCCGAGCCGCAGCCACGAGGGCGGCGCCATTCCCTGCAGCGGATACCAGCGGTAGAGGGCGCCGCGCGGTCCGAGATTGGGATAGGCAACGAGGATTTGAAGCCCACTGCCCGCCATGATCACCAGCAAGGGGATGTTGATCCAATGCATGAGCCGAATCGGCAGCGGCTGCCTGGAACGCGCTGTGCCGCTGCCGCTGTTGGGTGAGGTCATTTGTTCCATCGTACGACCGGATTCTTCTCCTTATGATGCGCCATTGAGCTGGCAGGTTTCATCTGGTGCATCGTCATTCCGGCTACGGCTTGGCCGACACAACGGGCGCCATTCGTGAGCGTTGGGGTTATCGCCCATCCTGGAAAGCAGTCTTGCAGAGCCTTCGTCCCTAATAAAGCATGCGAACCATAACGCTTTGAGCCGGGAAATGACCTGGTGGGCAGCTTTTGCAGTTGTCGTGAGCATGCGTTCGCCAATGAAGTCTTAATTTGACCTCTATTTAATAAGTCTGATAAAGCTAAAGATTACATATCTAGAAGCTGAAAAAAATGTAAACATTTGATTTAAAGTATCCGAATAGTCAAGATATCAAGAGACGCAAATAGAAAACAGGAAAGGTTATGACAGAAAATAAAAACAGCGGAACCGGACGGAGCGAAGGCTTATGATGAACGGCTCCAGCCGTCCAGAAGGGAGCACGTGGCGTATCACTCCAGTTGCGCTTTTTACACTTTGCTTGCTCGCCGGATTTGGCGGCACGAGCGGCGGCGACCAGCGTCCGCTCAGACTGCATGGTACGTCCGTGACAGTCAGGGGTAGGGTGCGCAATGGCGGGTCGCGCGAGACGATCGGTGGATCCAAGCTGACACTGTATGCGGTGGGCAGCAGTGGCTACGGCACCGGGGCGACCCCAATCGCCAATGCCACAGCCGATAGTGATGGGTTTTTCGCTCTCGGTCCCTTCGACTGCCCCTCCGGCAATCCTCAAACCTATGTCGTCGCCACAGGCGGCAAGGTCACGGCTGGTACGGTAAGCAGGGACAACCCGGCGATTGGCCTGATGGCGATGAGCGGGCCATGTGACAGCCTCAACGATTCGACTTTCGTCGCGCTCAACCCGCTAACCACCGTGGCGACGCAGTGGGCGTTGGCGCAATTCATCGATTCGACCGGACGGCAGATTGGAGCGTCATCGACTAACGCGAAGGGCCTCGCCAACCAGATCAATCAGTTGACCACCAATTTAGTGGTAAGTGTCGGCAAGGACGAACAGGACAGCGGAATCAGGGCGGATTTCCTGCGCGAAATGAGTTGTTACGACCCCAAGGTTAGGAATTGCGATGGGTTGGAGCGGCTAGACACGCTGGCTAACGTAATCGCCACGTGTATCGGCAGTCCCACGCGTTACCTCGATAAATGTCCCGAACTTTTTTGCCTGGCAACGCCGGGCGCGGATTTTTCCCCTGTGCCAGGCTGCACCAAAACACCGACCTCGGCGGACACACTCGGTGCAGCCCATTCGATCGTTACCAATCCGGCGAATAACGTCACGGCTATCTACTTATTTGCGAGTCCGGACTTCGATCGCTTCACTCCCATTTTGCGGACCCCACCTCTGGAATGGGTATTGGCGCTCAACTTCGATCCGGAGGTTGATACTTTGCAAGCGAGTGATGTGGCAATCGACGCGGAGGGCAACGTATGGATTGTCAATCACGGCAAAAGCAGCATAACGGAGTTGAACCCAAACGGCCGGCTAATCGGCGACTTCAAGATTCAGCATGGCACCGCCTACGATAGGGGACCGGTGCAGATGGCCTTTGATGTATCCGGAAATGCCTGGGTGGTAAGCCAGGCGGAGAACCATGTCACCAAGTTGGACTCCAAGGGGGTGGTGATCGGGAGTTTTGACCCCTCCGATGCTCTAAACCATCCCTATGGGGTGGCTGCGGACGCCGGGGGAAATGTGTGGGTGGCCAACGAGGACGATAATGGCGTCGTTAAGTTGGCGCCGGATGGCACCTTGGCCGGCAATTTCAAACCTGCCGGCGCGAGATTCAACAAGCCATTCGGGGTGGCGCTCGATAGTTCAGGTTATGTCTGGATAACCAACCATGGCGACAATAGCGTGACGAAATTGACCTTGAGCGGCGATGCCAATGGCAATTTCGACGCGCATTTAGAAAGGCCTCGCAATCTGGCGCTCGACGCCGCCGGGAAACGTCTGGATTGTCAATCTTGACCAGATGAGTGAATTGAATTCCAGCGGCGGCTTTGCCAACCTGATCCCCAGGAGCACGTTCTTCGGTCCCCCTGTCGATATTGCGATCGATTCTTCTGAAAACGTTTGGTACGTTACCCAACGCGACCGCCTCGGCGAAGCGAAGTTTCCTTTTAATTCTCCCCCGGACTTCAGTAGCTTTTATCCCCTGGGAGCCGCTTTCCATCAACCCGAAGCCCTGGCGATCGACGGTGCCGGCAACATTTGGGTTGCCAATCGTCTTTCTCTCGACCGTAGGTTCGTTAGCGAAGTAATCGGGGCGGCGCCGCCGGTTTTGACGCCGCAAGTTGCGTGTTTGAAGAAATCCCCGGCAGCTACGGTTTGTCGGCCCTAGTCGTGTCAGCCCGTGATTAGCTTGAAAGAGCCGGCGCGGGCCGGCGCTCCGAGCCAGCTACATTTCGCGCAACAGTTGCCCGGAATATCCTCGCTTTGGATCTGACCCCCGCCCCTTCTCTGAGAGGAATGAGAGCGAAGGGGCGGGGCAAGTTTCTGATTGTTCAGGGAAGGGGTTGGTCGCGGCTACGGCGCGGTGTCGATTCCTCCAATGACGTCGATCACCGCACCGGTGATATAGGACGACGCGTCGGAGGCCAGAAAGATGCATGGGTATGCGATTTCCTCCGGCGTACCCAAGCGCTTGAGTGCCCGGGTCGAGGCCATCCGGCGCTTGGTTTCTTCATCGAGCAGCAACTCCCAGGCGGGGGTTTCAATCGGTCCCAGCACCAGGCAGTTGACCCGGATGCCGTATTGGGCCCACTCGCTGGAATGAGTCTTGGTCAGATTGTTGACCCCGGCCTTGGCGGCCGCGTATGGCGGATAGATGGCAAAGCCGGTGTGCGACGCCTCGCTGCTGATATTGATAATGCCGCCGCCGCTCTTTTGGGCGATGAATTGGCGCGCTGCCGCTCTCGAGCAGAAAAAGACGCCGTCGAGATTGACCGCAACGATCGCCTTCCACGCATTGGGCGAAAGCTCCAGCGAGGGAACTTTCAGGCTCGCGCCGTGATTGTTGATCATCACGTCGAGGCGGCCAAAATGGCGCACCGCGGCGGCGATCATCTCGTCCACTGCGGCCGGATCGCGAACGTCGCAAATCTGCAACTCGCAAACCCCGCCGTCTTTACGAATCTGGTCGCGGACCCTTTCCAGGTTTTCCGCCTTGCGGCTGGCAATCAGCACCGGAGCGCCATTGAGCGCGAATTCGCGCGCGATTCCC
This sequence comes from uncultured Pseudomonadota bacterium, assembly GCA_963805995.1. Taxonomy (GTDB): domain Bacteria; phylum Desulfobacterota; class Binatia; order Binatales; family Binataceae; genus JAJPJA01. Next base: position 406,769 of record CAWDWL010000021.1, read on the forward strand.
GCGCCGACTCCGGTGCCGCCACCGGTCACAATCGTAACCTTGCCCTCGACGCTGAACTTCTTCACATTCATCTGTTAACTTCCTTTTGAAACCCTGACTAAGCCGGCACGCCAACTCCGGGTAGAAGCGTCATAGATAACCGGCGGCACGGTGTCGCGCCAGTCAGGCAGGAGCGCAAACGTAAATGGCTGAGACTATCGATCCGATAACCGGCAAAGTCATTCTCAACCTGATTAAGCGAACCCATGTCAGCAGGGTATTGCTGCAATCGCTGCTGACGGCTCTGATCAGGGCCAACCCGCAACTGGGCGAGATGATCGTCGCCGACCTGGAACGCCGCCGCGACTGCGCCAAGGAAGCTGATCTGCGCGAGTACATGGAACTGGCAATCGGCGACGTAATGGAAGCCGCGGTCGCATCGCGCGCGAAGTGAGCCAGCTTGCATCGGATTTCACAGTCGCGCGCAGGGACGCCCGCGCCACTGGTTTGGACCTTCAGATGCGGCGTCAGAAGCTAAGATAAAAGAGGACCCCCCTATGGACCTTCAGGCAGCGCATCATCAACGGCCGCGGGGTCCGCGGGCGGGTTCCAGCCCGAACCAGCAGAGCATCCGCTGATACGGTTTCATCAGCGTCGCCGACCATAGCCGCACCGGCATCGACTTGCGCTCGAGCAATCGGGTTTCGGCCGCAGTCAGGAGATCGGGCCGATGTATCCGCTTCTGTTTCAGCAGATGGCGGCGGTCCTCCCGTCGCAGCATCGCGCACAACCGGCGCCGCAAGGGGCCACTCGACGATGGAAAATACAGCGCAATCTGAAAATCCACCAGCGCCGGGGTCAACTCCGGGGTGACGATGATGTTGGCTTCTTTGGCCAAATCATTATGGGCCACGCCGGCGCCATGAAGCGCGTCGAGCAGGATGAACAGTCGGTCGAAGTAGCCGCTATCGAGAGCGCCAGCCTCGTAGAGCGGCACGCCCTCGATATAAGAGCGGTGGAAGCAGCCCTGCTCGTCGGAGCCCAGCGCGCGCGGCAATCCGGGAAGGTGGGCGAGCCGGCGCAATATCCGCTGCTCGCGCCGCGCCAGGACCCGCGCCGCCACCGCCGACCCCGGGATCTTTCCACCGCACGCGACGCGCCGGACCTGTTTGCCCGAAGCTGTTTGAATCAATTCGACGCGTCCGAACGAATCGAGTTTGAGGACTTGGATAATGGTCGCATCCATGACTGGCCCAGGCCGCAGCCTAATATCCCGTGCGGCCGCTGGCCATCCTCGGCAGTGGGGTGCCGGAAAATAGCGCGTATCTCGGTCGTCCGGCCGGGGGGAATAGGAGCGGAAGTCTCAGTGAGGACCATTGTCTCCCCCGCCAGCTCCGGGGGAGAATAGGAGCGGAACCGTCTCAGTGATGACGGGCTTAATTGTCTCCCCCTGCCAGGGGGAGATGGGTGCCGTTGCGGCACCCAGAGAGGGTCCGTTGTCAGCGCGCCATCTGCGGCGCGCGATTATGAGTTGCTACATTGTGTGAGGTGTCATCCTGAGCCGGCGCACAACGCGATCCGTGTCGAAGGATCACGGCACTGAGGGATTCCTAATCGCGCGCCTGAGCAGGGGTTAATGACTCTGCTCAAGCTTCAGCCTTGCAAAAAAATGGGCGGGTGCGAAGATCGGCTGGACCTCTCAGCTGCGGACTCTGATCATAATTCGTACGCGAAATCGAATTGCATACCTTAGCGATTAAATCGTTGAGAGGCAGGTTCAACCCATCTGGCTGGCCCAAGGTTTGTAAGAGATAGTAAGTCAGCACTCCATTAGGACGCTGATTGAACAGACCATCGTATGAGAATTGGTCCGATCGGCTACCGGCAATCAGCGCACAGTTCACTTGAGTAAGGGGAATTGCCTTCATTCCCATCGATCGAGCTGTCTTAGCTCGCCATTTAATATCCGCCGGTGGCGCGAGAAAACGATTTATTGCAGGCGGAGGCTCAGTTGCGGTCAAATCTCCCGAATGGCAGGAGTCCGAGACAAAAACGAATTCGACTCCATTTGGCACAGTTGCGAAGATTTGGTCGAGATCCAAACTCGTGATGGAATGTTCAGTCGCCCAGTCGAAATCAATTGGACAGATGGCATCGTACATCCCTAAGAGGGAACCCTGCGCGTTGCGGACTGGAAAGGTGCTGCCATGGCCGCTGTAATGGAAGAGAAGACGATCGCCCGCTTCAACGCCTGCTAGCAACCAGCCCAGTCGTTCGATTATTGCAGACTTGGTCGCCCGAGAATCGGTCAGCAAGCGGACGTCTTGCCCGGAGAATCCGCAGCGTTCGGTTATGAAGGATGCCATGTCCTCGATATCGTTCACACAGCCGTGCAATGGTTTACTGGGATTGTCATTGATACCGACCAGCAATGCGCGATTTCCCATCCTCGACCTCCTTGACTGTGCGGGATTGTTCGTCGGCTCGGCTATCTCGCAATCCAGACCAGGGTTAAATCCCTGGCCTCATCGGGCAAGCCCGACCATTACTGTTTCTATGGTTTTCGTTGCTTCCGACTAAGGCGTGTTGCCTCTATAGACGTTGGCAACGAGATCCTGGTAGGATACGTTTGGGACCTCAGTGCTAGCTTAGTTTGTTGTCGCGCCGGCCGGATCGTCTTTGTTTTGCTTGTCTTTGTTGGCGTTGCCACCCGACGCGCCAGCACCGCAGGTGCCTCCGGATCCGACGCAGATGTTATTAATGAGCGCGCCGTTTCCAGGAGCGCCGCCGCCATTGGGGTTCTTTACCGAAGCAGTCTTTTTTACAGTGACCAGAGTTGAGGCTCCCCCGGAATCGGCAACAAGAATTCTTCCTGAATCGCTTGAGTCCAAAAGTTGTACCGCAACACTACTCGAGTCTGCACTTACAGCACCGATTTGTTTGGTGTCGACTACCTCAAAGAAATAAGGTTGAGTTCCGCCCAGCATCTTTATGATCGCACTGCCTTTGGTTGGGTCCGCCGAAATCGTATCGGAGGGAGCGACTTGGAAGCCGACCGACGCTCCCTTGGGTGCAGAATTAGAATCACCTGATGGGGCCGGAGATTGAGGAGATTGCTCTGCTGTGCTCGAAGCGTCACTGCTCGCTTTACCGGCAGCGGGCTTCGTTGCCGTGGAAGGAGCTGGTGAACTCTCTTTGGTGACGGATGGAGAAGGCTTGTCTGAGCCTGAGGGCTGTATGCTGAGACATTCCGGAAATCTCGCATCCGGAAGCTTCAGAGCTGCCACGGTAGCATTCATCGCAGACACCTCACAGTTGAGTTTCGATCATCTTTGACGTGGCCTCACTGATTTGTCCCAAAGTGCCAGTTATTCCAACTTGGATAGCGTTGATTGGCTGGATAAGAGTCGCACAATTCTTTTGCTTGAGCATTTTATCAAATTGTGACGCGCTGGGTAGGAGTTCTTTTGTCAGACTACGCGTTGCCGGCGCTGCTGACGCACCTTTCGTTAGAACGGTCGAAGTTGCTTGAAGAGCCTTTGCCAACTGATCGGCATCCGGTACTCCAGCCTGAGCCGCCGCAAAGGCACGTACGTCAACGGTATCCACCGCCGAAATGACATCCGAGTCCAGCTGGTCGAGTCGCGTGGATATGTGGTTTTGGAGCTTCAGAGCGATTTTCACCTGGGCGGCAACGAGGGGCGCTTGCGCATTAAACTGATTGTAGGACGCGGTTAAAGAAGCAACTTGCGTGGTCTCTTCCTTGACAAAGTGTTCGTCTTTGCACGTGTTGTAAAGCGGTGACTGCCGTAGGTCAGCATCTAGGGCCGAGACGCTTGTGTAGAGATTGTCTACGTCGGCCTGTTCATGCAGAAATTTGGTTATCAAATGTGCATCTAGTGTCGAGGCGGTAAATTGTGGAAGGTTGACCGACACCGAGTTGCAATCGTTCGCAATGCACTGCAGTTGCACGATCCCATTTGAATAGGCACCTCTCCGGGCCTTGTTGTAAAATACGTAATCGAGACCTAAGCCGCCGCCCGCCGCTCCCCCAAGGGAAGCGGCTGCGAGTGTGCTAACACTCGCAGCCGCGAGCGTCGCCGAGGCAGCCCCGAGGCTGGCGATTGCAAAGCCGATTAGGAGCTGTTTCTTTTCACTACACCTTAGATATGTGCCGTAAGCTTTCTGAGTAGAAGACACACACTCCATGGCGAGATTGACATTCAGAGATCTGAAACAGCCCTGGGCAGTCTCGTTATTGGCAACATCATGTTCACAGCTTTTGTCGTCACTTGTAGTCGCGACATTTCCGGTGTTCAGGCAATCGCACCACGCTTGGACCGCGGGATCTGGTGATTCTTCGTCGGGCGTGGAAGTCTGCGGTTGTTTCGGACACTGGCGGATCGCCGAAAACAGCGTCGGCGCAACGCACCGATCCTTTGCAGCGTCGGATTCCACGTCCAGCAGGGAGCAGTCGAAACCAGTGACGACTGGGCCGGGCGGATAACTTTGAAAGAGATTTATCTTTGTAGGATCTCGGAAAGCGGATGCGCTACAACCAGCAACTACAATTGCAACAAAACAACTCAGACACACTCTTCTCCAAAGTCTTTCCTTGCTCATTGTGAATGTGAGTGGCGAGTTCGTAGTTATTTATTTAAGAGCTGTTTGAACCTCTCCTAAAAAGGCGGCGAACGTGCCCAGGTGGAACCCGTAGCCCTTGCTAAATGTCTTGCTAAAGTCTGGTTTAGGAGATCCGGGAACGTCGTGACGAACAAGCACGTGTTTTACTGTGGACCGTATCACAGCCTGCAATTCAGTTGTGTCCAAGTCACCTCGCCGTCGTGCACCCCGAAAGATGCTGCCCATAAAAGCTGCTAAGGATTACCTCGAACCAGTTTTCAGCAACAGTCCTGAATCACAAATGTGAAATGTTAACGCTTTCTGTCATCTTGTAACCTGCTTTCCCGTTTGAGTGAAACATTTTAACTCTTTGATGGCCAAAGAAGTTTTCAGTTTTGGTTCTACTTGTCAAGAGGTCGAAAAAATTCAAAAAGATTGTGCGGCTACGATATACCGGGTCTCCGCTTGAATGAGTGTTTTATTCCGTTACTCCCCCTGCGCCGGGATAAACCGGTGAAGTGTTGTGAATGAAAGAGTTATACGTTGAGCCCACCCCGATTCCCACGAGCACTCCGGCACCGACGCCCATGCCGACGCCACGGCCCAGTCTGGAACTGGAAGGGCAAGGTTCGCTGACAGCAACCGGCCCTTGTTTCAACCTTGGGGGCGACATCTAGAGAGGGTCCGTTGTCAGCGCGCCATCTGCGGCGCGCGATTATGAGTTGCTACATTGTGTGAGGTGTCATCCTGAGCCGGCGCACAACGCGATCCGTGTCGAAGGATCACGGCACTGAGGGATTCTTAATCGCGCGCCTGAGCAGGCGCGCTGAAAAAGGACCCTCTCTTGAGCGCCGCAGCGGCGCCATCTCCCCCGGTCCGGGGGAGAATAGGAGCGGAACCGTCTCAAGTGAGGAGACCATTGTCTCCCCCTGGGCCGGGCTCCCTCGGTAGGGAGAGGTTATTCAGAGCAGCCTGGGACTCGAGTCGGATTGGGAGCCATCAAACAACAATCATTGGAAGTCTACTTCTTGGGAAGTACTACTTCTTGAACGGGGAGCGGAAGGCGCGATCGGGGTCGGGGAGCAGGTTGAGGAATTTGATTTCGGCGAATTCGTCACTGATTTCGATGCCGAAGAAGGTGGCGTTGTCCACGCGCAAGCGATGGAAGTGGCGCAAGTCCAGGCGCATGTAGTGACACAGCACGGTGCGGATGATGTCGCCGTGCGATACGAACAGCACGCGCTTGCCGCGATGGACGGTGACCGCGGCGTCCACCGCCGCCACGCCGCGCTCCTGCACCTGGCGGATGGTCTCGCCGCCGGGCGTGGCACTTTCCAACGGCGCCTTGCGGTAGTTGACGTAGCTCTCTTCCTGGATGAGCTGATGATAGACCTTGCCTTCCCAGTCGCCGTAACGGACTTCTTCGAGACGGTGGTCGGTGATGATCTCGATTGCGCCGACGCCGCGCGAGATTATCTCCGCCGATTGCACCGCGCGCGGCAGCGGACTGGAAACGATCAGATCGGGCGCGAGCACCCGCGCCAGCGGCACCGCCAGTTCCACCTGCTGACGGCCGGCCTCGTCAAGGTCCACCGGCTGGCGCCCCATGACCCGGCCCTCACGGTTCCAGGCCGTCTCACCATGCCGCATCAGCAGCGCGATACCGCGCTCCCGCTTGCCCTCGCTCAATCTTTCGGCCACCTGAAAAGGCCCCAGCGCCATCCCGATCCCCGCTTACCAGCCGTCCACTTGGTCTACGTCGAGTTCCGGTCTCTCAGTGAGCCGCGGCGGGTTGCGCCGGATGGATGGGTACTGCGGTGTCGCCGTTGGCCGATGCGCCATTGGCCGCCAGTCCGCAAAAAGCCTCGTAGTCGATCAGCTTGGTCTGCGTCGGATGTTCGCCGCACACCGGGCATTTCGGATCGCGCTTGATTCTCATCAGGCGGACATAGTCGCGGTCCGACAGCGTATCGAAGTAAACCATCGTGCCGATCAGCGGCTTGCCGACGCCGAGGATTAGCTTGATCGCTTCCAGTGCCTCGATCGATCCGATCAGTCCGGGCAGCACGCCCAGCACGCCGGCCTCGGCGCACGACGGCGCCATCCCGGGCGGCGGCGGCTCCGGATACAGGCATCGGTAGCAGGGTCCGCCGCGGTCGGGATAAAACACCGTGGCGTTGCCTTCAAACTGGAAGATCGCCCCGTCCACGAGGGGCTTTTTCGCGAACACGCAGGCGTCGTTGATCAGGTAGCGGGTGGGGAAGTTGTCGCTGCAATTCACCACCACGTCGTAGCCGGCGATGATCTCCATCACGTTTTCCGAATTGAGGTGGACATTGTGGCCGATCACCTTGACGGCGGGGTTGATCGCACTAATCGACTTTTGCGCCGACTCGGTCTTGAGCATTCCGACCCGGTCGGTGGTGTGAATGATCTGGCGCTGGAGGTTGGAGAGATCCACGACGTCGAAGTCGACAAATCCGATCGTCCCCACTCCGGCTGCCGCCAGGTAAAGTCCGGAGGGCGAGCCCAGCGCGCCGGCGCCCAGCAACAGCACCTTGGCGTCGAGCAGTTTCGCCTGCCCCTTCTCGCCGACTTCAGGGATCAGAAAATGACGCGAGTAGCGGGTGAGTTCATCCTGGGTAAACTGGCGGTCAGCCACCCACGGCAGCCCCTTGTCCTTCCAGGCGTTGAACCCGCCGTTCAGGTTATAGACGTTCTCGTAGCCCATCTCGCGCATCGCCCGCGTCGCCAGCAACGAGCGGGTGCCCGACGCACATTGCATGATCACCGGGGTCTTGCGATCGGGAACCTTGTCCTCGATGCGCAGTTCCAAAAAGCCGCGCGGGATGCCGATCGCTTCCGGGATGTGTCCCTGGCGCCATTCGTCGGTTTCACGAACGTCGACGATCACGGCGCCCGATTTTTTCATCAGGTCGCGCGCTTCTTCGACGCCGATCTGTTTGGTTGCCGCACGAGCCTCATCCTGGAGGCTTTTTGATGTCTTGGTCATAATTCCGCTGACCTCCGCTGGAGCATCTGATTTTACCCCTTATGAGTATGTGACGCGACGGGCTCTCGCCGCTGCGGCACTCCCGCCGGTCAAGGAACGGCGACAGCAGCACCTCCAGCGTTAGCTGCGAAACAACCGACGCGGGACGGCTGACGCCCGTCGTTCCCAGAAGTTAGAGGCGACCCTGCTGAATCGACGCGGACGAGGTTTCCCCGCAATCCCGATTCTATCCCGCGTGCGCTTCGACGGCCGCGGCCTGCTTGCGGACGAACTTGATCGACGCGTTATCGACATTGATCGAGCACAGCGACCCGCACATGGTGCAGACGTTGGAACCGGCCGCCTCGCTCTCTTCCTTGTAACGGCGGGCCTTGTCCGGATCCATCGCCATCGCGTACATCCCTTCCCAGTTGAGCGCCTTGCGATAGCGCGACATCTGATCGTTCCACACTTTGGCCGCGCGCACGCCCTTGACCAGGTCACCGGAGTGGGCCGCGATTCGAGTGGCGATGACGCCCTCGCGCACATCGTCGATATCGGGCAACCGCAGATGCTCGGCGGGAGTGACGTAACACAGAAAGTCGGTGCCGGCGGCGGAAGCAATCGCGCCGCCGATGGCGCCGGTGATGTGATCGTAGCCGGGGGCGACGTCGCAGGTCAGCGGTCCCAATACATAAAATGGAGCGCCGCCGCAGATGCGCTTTTCCAGCTTGACGTTGGCTTCGATCTGGTCCAGCGGCACGTGCCCCGGACCCTCGATCATCACCTGAACTCCGAGCTGCCGCGCGCGCTGGGTCAATTCACCCAAAACCAGCAATTCCGCGATCTGGCCGCGATCGGTGGCGTCGCCGGTGGCGCCGGGCCGCAGCCCATCGCCCAGCGAAATAGTGACGTCGTGCGCGCGCAGAATCTCGCATACCCGGTCGAAGTGTTCGTAGAGCGGATTCTCGTTGCCGGTGCGCTCGATCCAGGCGGCCAGAAGTGCGCCGCCGCGCGACACGATCCCCTCGATTCGCTCATGGCCGCGCAGGCGCCGCACGCTCTCGCGCGTGACCCCGCAATGCAAGGTCATGTAGTCCACGCCCTGCTGGGCCTGGCGCTCGATGACCTCGAGGAAGAACTCGGCATTGAGGTCCATGATCGAGCTTTCCGAGGCGACCTGATAAATCGGTACCGTGCCCAGCATCACCGGGGCGCGCGAGAGCAATTCGACGCGGATTTTGTCCAGGTCGGTGCCGGTGGACAGGTCCATTACCGAGTCGGCGCCGAAGCGAATCGCGGTGTAGAGCTTCTCCACCTCTTCTTCGAGCAATTGGTGGAAGTTGGACGCGCCGATATTGGCGTTGACTTTGGTGCGCAAGCCCTTGCCGATTCCAATGGCGCGGAACTCATGATGGATGTTGCGGGGGATGACGGCCTCGCCGCTTGCCACCAGGTCGCGAATTTCCTCGGGCCGCAGCCCCTCGTCCTCCGCCACTTCCGCCATCTCCGGCGTGACCAGCCCCTTACGCGCAGCTTCGAGTTGAGTCATATTCCTTCCTCAATTGCGTCAATGCCGGGCCGCGACGCCGGTCAGGCGGCGCGGGCGGAGTTCATTCCAAGCCTTCGAACGGGACGCCATGCTTCTCGCACAACGCGCGGAACCGGCGCAGCATCCGTTCACTGCGCGCCAGATGGGCAATCGCGAAAAAGTCGGCCGTGGCCACCGCGAACAACGCGCCCGTCGCCCAGTACATGTGGCCTAATCCGCTGCCCCCGTGGATTACGCCAACACCCTTGCCATAGGCGATGAACAGCAACGCCAGTGAAATCACCGTCAATCCGATCGTGAATCGCGTCATTTGGGCGCGCTGCCATTGCCCCCCTGATGACGATCCAGTGCCGGAATCTCGGCCTGCTCCGGGTCGCTCCCCACCCACGGCTGGGGTTGGGAACGGTGGCTGTAAGTCTTGAGCTCAGGGCGATCGGGATTGTAAACCTGCCGGTCCTGCTCCTGGTACCAGGCCAGCATCTCCTCCATGTTGCCTTCGCGGCCCTTGCTCGCGAGCACTTCAGAGCGATGCATCAGCAGTTCCTTGGGCTCGATAAAGTCTTTGCGATCAAAGCCCCAGATGCGCGGATGGACGTAAGTGTCCATGCGGATTGCGTCGCACGGGCAGGCTTCAACGCACAACCCGCAGTAGATACATCTCAGGGTATCGATTTCGTAGCGCAGCGGATACTTCTCGATGTGCGGATCGGGATGCTCGCCGGCCTCGATATAGATGCACTGGGCGGGGCAGGCGGTGGCGCACAGAAAACAGGCGGTGCAGCGCACGGCGCCGTCGGTGCGCAGAGTCAGCCGATGACTGCCGCGATAGCCTTCCGCGTAGCGTTTGCGTTCGTCGGGATATTGCACGGTACTCGCGGCGCGATGGCCGCGGGCCAACCCAAAGACGTGCGCCGTATGCAGGAGCAGGTTGCGCACGAAATGATAATTCGTGACCACCAGCCCCTTTAGAATTTCCGGCAGATAGATACGCTCTGCCAGGGTCATTTCAGTACGTCTTTTCATCTGTGATTCGCCATCCCGCCGCGCCGCCAGCTGACCAGGCAGTCTTACCGCCTGAAGATCGGCGCCATCTCCGCCCCGCGCGGGCATTCTAGTCCTTCGAAGGCCACTATAAGCGGCCCAAAGAATCGCAGTCAAGCTGGTCTTCCAGCGCCTCCACAACCGGTCAAAAGTGGGCAAAAACTTGGCCAAATCGGGGTTCGGGACTTTAATCGGATCGCGGCTTCCAATAATTAAACCCGCCATGCGGGAGCACCATCCGAACCCTGCCGCCGGCCCCCAGGCGCCGGGGCAACAACCGGCCCACTCGACCACCGCCTTCGTCGCCGCCTTCCTGGGCTGGACGCTGGACGCCTTCGACTTCTTTGTCCTGGTCTTCGTCATCCCGGTGATTGCCCGGGAGTTCCATCGCCCGATCAGCGACGTCGCCTACACCATCACTATCACCCTGGTGATGCGTCCGGTGGGCGCGTTGATTTTCGGTTGGATGGCTGACGTGTATGGGCGGCGGCTGCCGCTGTTGATCGACGTCATCTTCTATTCGGTGATCGAGGTGTTAAGCGGGCTGGCTCCCAGCTACGGCTGGTTCCTGTTCCTGCGTGCCTTGTATGGAATCGGGATGGGAGGCGAGTGGGGCGTCGGTGCTTCGCTGGCGATGGAGGGGGTGTCCTCCAAGCGGCGCGGGCTGATGTCGGGGCTGCTCCAGGAGGGCTACGCGTTCGGCTACCTGCTTGCCGCCGCCGCCTTCTTTTTCATCTTCCCCCGCTTCGGTTGGCGCGCGCTGTTTTACGTCGGCGGTCTGCCCGCGCTACTGACCCTGTTCATCCGCGCCCGGGTACCGGAATCCAAGGCCTGGGAACGGCGCCGGCCGCAGGCCCGGGAGATTGTGGACGCCATCCGCACCAACCTGGGCGGCTTTGCCTATATGGTCTTGCTGATGACGATGATGAACCTGATCTCGCATGGCACCCAGGATATGTATCCCACCTTCCTGGAGCGCCAGCGCCATCTTGATCCGCATTACGTCGCCTCGATGGCGCTCATCTACAATATCGGCGCGATTGGCGGCGGCCTGTTTTTCGGCGAATTCTCCGATCGGCTCGGGCGGCGCCGCGCGATGGTAACGGCGGTGTTGCTGGCGGCGGCGGTGGTGCCGTTGTGGGTCTATCCGCATCGGCTGTGGATTCTCGCGGCCGGCGCGTTCCTGATGCAGTTCATGGTGCAGGGCGCGTGGGGCGTAATCCCGGCGCATCTGGTGGAGTTGTCGCCGCCGGCGGTGCGCGGGCTGTTCCCGGGGCTCGCCTATCAGTTCGGCGTTCTGCTGGCCGCCAACGCCGCGTACGTGGAATCGCTGATGGCGGTGCGGATGGGTTACGGCAATGCTCTGGCGTTAGTGGCAATCATCGTGCTGGGCGCGGGCGCGGTCGTCATCGCGCTCGGACGCGAACGCGCCGGAATCGATCTGCACGCGTGAGCGCGCCGCAAGCGCGGTGCGGGCATATACCTAATTGCGCCATCACTTTGAGCTATGTCAAAGTGGACCATCAAGTCGCATCTTGGGGTTACTCAGATGACTCCTGGGTCGAGGCGGGATCATGAGTTATCGACGAGGAGTCATCGATGCTGAGCTATCGATGATGATGATGAGCTATCGATAATGTTGCGCCGGGATTCGCCGGCGGGATGGGGGGTCATTGCGGCAGCGTTCGCGACCGCACTCGTTATTGGTGTGGCCGCGTGTTCCAAGCCGCCTCCCGCGGCGCCGCCGCCCATCCCCCAAGTCGCGGTTACCAGCGTCATCCGAAAGGACGTGCCCGTTTACTCAAATTGGGTCGGGACCACTGCGGGATTCATAAACGCGCAGATCCATCCCCAGGTCTCGGGTTATATCCTCAAGCAGGTTTACAAGGATGGGGACCATGTCCGCGCGGGGCAGTTGCTGTTCCAGATTGACGATCGCGAGTACAAAGCGGCCTTCGATCAGGCCCTCGGCGACCTGGCTCAAAAACAGGCTGACCTGAAGAGAAATCAACAGGACTTTGCCCGCTACAAGGCGCTGATGGCTGCGCAAGTGATCAGCAAGCAGGAATTCGACCACATCACTCAGAACACCAGCGCGACTGCGGCCGCGACGCAGGCGGCCCAGGCGGCAGTGGAGTCCGCGCGGCTCAACCTTAAATGGACGCAGGTGTTCTCACCGATCGATGGGGTCGCGGGGATCGCCAAAACGCAAGTCGGGGATCTGGTCAGCCCGACCACGCTACTGACGACGGTGTCGCAACTCGACCCGATAAAAGTCATCTTTCCGATCAGCGAAAAAGAGTACCTTCATTTCGCGACGCGGATCAAAGCGCATGAGGAGAATGGAGTTGCCAAAGGCGAGCCGGTGCTTGAAATGATCCTGGCCGACGGCGTCGTTTATCCCCATCCCGGCAACTTCTATATCGCTAACCGGCAAATCAACGTCCAGACCGGGACAATCAAGATCGAGGGGATCTTTCCAAATCACGACTATATTTTGCGTCCCGGCCTATACGCCAAAATCAGGTCAGCCACCGACACCCTGCCCAACGCGCTGCTGGTTCCCCAGGTCGCCATCCTCGAGACCCAGGGTCAATACCAGGTCGCGGTGGTTGGCGCTGACAACCGGGTGTCAATGCGCACGGTCAAGCCCGGCAAGACCTACGGCGCTCTCACGGTTATTGCACAGGGGATTGCACCCGGAGAACGCATTGTCATTGACGGAGTACAGAAGGTCACGGACGGAATGGTGGTCCGGCCGCTGATGTCCGCGCATCCCACCGCGGCCCTGTCGCAATTGCCAGTCGCGGTTCCAGGTCCAGGAAACTAGGCTGGGGGCATGTCGAAGTTCTTCATCAACCGGCCGATCGTGGCGATGGTGATTGCGATCTTCTTCGTGATCGCTGGCGCCGTCATGATTCTGCGTCTTCCGGTTGCCCAGTTCCCCGAGATCGTGCCGCCGCAGATCCAGACCACCGCGGTCTATACCGGTGCTGACGCGCTTACCGTGGAACAGTCGGTCGCGACTCCAATCGAGGAGCAGGTCAACGGCGCCAAGAACATGATCTATATGCAATCGATCAACGGCGACGATGGGACCATGACGCTGGAGGTCAACTTCGACGTCGGCACCGACGTGGACCTCGACCAGGTTCAGGTGCAGAACCGGCTGTCGCAGGCGGCGTCAAGCCTGCCCGCGGCGGTCGCCAGCTATGGCCTCACGACACAGCAGACGGTGGGAATTCCACTGCTGGTCTTCGCGACGACCTCGCCCAACCGGACCTGGGATCAGACCTTCCTGGCCAATTATGTCGCGATCAATATCACCGATGAGCTGGCCAGGATTCCAGGGATCGGCCAAGTCAAGGTTTTTGGCGCTTCGAACTATGCGATGCGGATCTGGGTGGCGCCCGACACCCTGGCCAAGCTGCAGTTGACGGTGGGCGACATCGTCGACGCGATTGCGGCCCAAAACGTCGTCAATCCCGCCGGCACCATTGGCGGCGAGCCGGCGCCCCCCGGCCAGCAAGTCACCTACTCGGTGCGGGCGCAGGGTCGCCTGATGAAGGCCGAGGAGTTCGGCAAGATCATCCTTCGCGCCAATCCCGACGGTTCACTGGTGCGGCTTTCCGACGTGGCCCAGATCAAGCTCGGCGCCGAAAATTATAACCAACAGGCTTACATCAACGGCGAACCCGCCGCCTTTGTGCTGCTGTATCAGAATCCCGGCTCCAATGCGCTGGAAGCGGCCAATCGCGCCAAGGCCAAGATGGCGGAGCTCGCCAAGCGCTTCCCGCAGGACATGCGCAGCACCCTCGTGCTCGACACCACCGTACCGGTAACCGAAGGCGCCTTTGAGATCGTGAAGACGCTGCTCGAAGCGATCGGCCTGGTGGTGCTGGTGGTGTTCATCTTCCTGCAGAGCTGGCGGGCAACCCTGATTCCGATCCTGACCATCCCGGTCTCATTGGTGGGCGCCTTCATGTTCTTTCCGGCGGTCGGCTTCTCGATCAACACGCTGTCGCTGCTGGGGTTGGTGCTGGCGGTGGGCCTGGTGGTCGATGATGCGATCGTGGTGGTGGAAGCGATCGAGGCGAAGATCGAGGCGGGACGGTCACCGCGGGACGCGGCGCTTGACGCCATGAACGAGGTTGGCGGCGCGCTGGTCGGGATTGCGTTGGTGCTGTCCGCGGTTTTCATCCCGGCGGGCTTCATGGCGGGAATCAGCGGCGCGCTCTACCGCCAGTTCGCGCTCACTATCGCGTTTTCGGTTATCATCTCGGCCTTCAACGCGCTCACTTTAAGCCCCGCGCTGGGCGCGTTGCTGCTCCGGCCCAAATCCAAACAAGCGGGCAGAGGTCCGCTGGCGCGCTTCTTCGCGCTGTTCAACGCCGGCTTTGCGCGCGCCCAGAGCGGTTACGTCAGTATCTGCAGCCTGCTCATTCGAAAGCTGGCGCTGGCTTTTGTGGTGCTTGCCGGATTCGTGCTACTGGCCGCGGCGGCCGGTAAGGCCGTGCCGCAATCCTTTCTTCCCGATGAAGACCAGGGCTACTTTCTCGTCAACGTTGAACTTCCGGAGGCTGCCTCGCTCCAGCGCACCGTGTTGGTGATGCGGAAGATCGAGGCGATTCTCAAAACCGAGCCGGCGCTGCGGTACGCCAGCGGTATCGCCGGCTTCAGCATCCTGTCGCAGACGACTGGCAGCCGCAATGCGGTTTACTTCTGCCAGCTCAAGCCCTTCAACCAGCGCATGTCCCCCGCGCTGCAGTCCGCGCCGGTAGTCGCGTCGGTGAACCAAAAGCTGGCCGGCCTGCTGGACGCGCGCGCGTTCGCTTTTCTGCCCCCAGCCATTCCCGGCATCGGCCAAGCCGGAGGCGTGGATTTCTTCATCCAGGACCACACCGGCAAATCGGTGGACTATCTGTGGGGCAATACTCAGAAGTTTCTTGACGCCGCCCGCAAGCGGCCGGAACTGGCGCGGATGAACCTGACCTTCAGTCCCTCCGTCCCGCAACTGTTCGCGAACGTTGATCACGACAAGGTGTTCAAGCTCGGCGTTTCGATCGGCGACGTTTACCGCGCGCTGCAGGCTTTGCTGGGCGGTTACTACGTCAACCAGTTCAATCGCTACGGCCGCGTGTGGAAGGTCTTCGTCGAGGCGGAGCCGAAGTATCGAAACACGAAGAAGGACGTGGGCCAGTTTTTCGTCCGCAACAAGCAAGGCAAGATGATCCCGCTGTCGACGCTGGTCAGTATGCAGCCGGCGTTCGGTCCCGAATATACCACCCGCTTTAACGAGTACCGCGGCATCGAGATCATCGCCCTCCCCGCGCCCGGATACAGCACGGGCGACGCGATGAAAGCGGTTGCCGAAGTTGCCGGCAACATCCTTCCCCGCGATATGGGATACGCCTGGAACGGAATTTCCTACCAGCAGTCGGTAGCGGGAGGCGGTGCGGGGGTCTTCGCGCTGTCGCTGATCCTGGTCTTCCTGATCCTGGCCGCGCTGTATGAAAGCTGGTCGCTGCCCCTGAGCGTTCTGCTCAGCGTGCCGGTGGCGGTGTGCGGCGCGTTCGTGGGACTGTGGTCGCGCAGCTTCGACAACGATATCTATGCCCAGATCGGACTCATCATGCTGGTCGGACTGTCGGCCAAGAACGCCATTTTGATCGTCGAGTTTGCCAAAGCCGAAATGGAGCAGGGCCGTCCCCTGGTCGAAGCGGCGTTGGGCGGCGCGCGCCAGCGGCTCAGGCCGATTCTGATGACCTCGTTCGCCTTCATCTTCGGCCTGATGCCGCTATGGTACGCGTTGGGCGCCGGCGCGGCGGCGCGCCGTCTAATCGGCACGGTCACGATCGTCGGCATGGCGTTTGCCAGTGGTTTCGCGATCTTCCTGGTCCCGGTGCTCTTTGTGGTGGTCGAGCGGCTTTCCCATTGGTGGCAGGCAACGCCGCTGGAAGCAGCGCCAACCAAGCCCGACCCAACAGCAGTAGAGGTTCGGGTACCCGAGCGCGCCGCAGGGCAGGGCGGTTGACGTATCTTCTGATTCCCTCCCCCTGTCCAGAGACTGTCGAAGAACGGCTAAAGGGCAAAGCAAGGGTGCTTGGTAGCCGCGGCTGCGCGGTGGAGGTCGGGGTCTGTTCCCTCGCCCACATTCAGTTGTGGGAGAGGGTGAGGGTTCTGATACACCTCAAGTAATATCTAAGGCGTTGGCGCACACTGAGATTCGGTAAACGTAGGGCATCTTTGAAGTGTACCTGCACCCTCACCCGGCGCGCGACTTGCTGGCGCAAATCGCGCGCCGACCTCTCCCGGCGTGCGGCTGCGGACCCGGTCCGCGGCCGCGGCGAGGTAGGTTTTAAGAGTTTTTCGACAGCCCCTGTCCAAGGGAGGGAATCGGAAACCAGCGGCTCAGATATTCTCTCTCACCGCGGGGCGGCGCATTTTCCACAAAAAGCCGTCCATGTAGAAATGTACCAGCGATTCATACACGGCGTAGTAGAAGAACCACATCGCGCCCGTCATTCCGAAGAACTCGATCGGCCGCACGCCTTTCATGATGGCCTGGCCCCACAGGATTTGAGCAATTCCGGCGGCGACGAACAGCGCAGTAAAGGTTATGTACCAGGCTCTTGGATAGTGAAGCAGCCGCTGCATCAAGGAAGGCTGAGGCTGCGGCCGATAGTAAAGCCTTCGCTGGAAAGCCCAGACAAAGACCATGTACTCGACCGCGTGGCTGAACGCGAAAGCAATAAAAGCCTCGACCGGATTGGCCCAAAACAGCGCCGTCGAGATCAGCAACGTTCCGCTGGCCGCGGATAGCCGGGCGCGGTTTCGGAAGCGGTTGGCGCGCCATTCGTGCTGAAGCCACAGGCATACGCCACCCGCCGCGATCAAAACGCTGGGCAGCACCAGCCAACTCTCATAGCGCTGCATGAACGCGATAATCGCCGTCAAGGAATCCTGGAGATCGCTCGCGTTGGCCAGGATCAGGTCCTTGTACTTTGGTCCCAGGTAGCTGAAATAAAGCGGGATCCAGCACAGGAGAAAATACTTATCGACCCAGGCGGGGCTCTTGGTCTGGACTGCGGCCGGCTCCTTGGCCCGATACAGCCGCAAGATGCCGAACTTCTGCATATAGGTGTGCCAGAAGTTCCACAGCAGCGAAAACAGGACCATCGCACCCGCCAGTTGACCGCCGATCGAACCGGCGCTTAGCAGCAGCAAGGGTGTGGCCGCCAGCAGCAGGATGCAAATCGACGGAAACCAGGTCAGTTGGGTTTCGAAAGTTCGAAAGACCCCGGCATCGAGGTAGGCGTATGGTAATCCGAAGTGGCGATGCGCCAGGTTGGCGCCCATCACCACCGCGTAGATGTACAAGACTGCGCCGTCTGGATCGCTGAAAAGCGCCGATACGACCAGCATCGGCACCAAGGCCCAAACCCAACTGAAGTGGTAGGCCGCGATGTCGATTGCAGGGGAAACGTGCCACTCGGGACTGGGCTGGCCGGGATGGCGTGGCCGGACGTACCGCTCCCAGATGCCGTCTTGCGCGGCCGCTACTTCGATGGTCTGCCCCACAGCCCCCATGAAAACCCTATCGGACGGCGATTATTTGCAACATCCGCCCAAATAATCTCCCGGCGTCATTTCAACCCCAACTCGTGGCACAGGTCCTTGGCGACCACGACCTGACCGCTGTAGCGCATCGGATCGGGACAGGTGCAGCACAGGTATTCGCAAGCGGCGGCCGGCACCTCCATGCCATGGAAAATGCCGAGGTCGAGGCCTTTGGTTCCGGTCTGTTTGACCTCGAGAGCGAATCGTTCGTTCATTACCGCCCCGGGATCGAAGGCAATCACGGGGATGCCGTAGGGCCGGGTTTCCTTGGCCAGCGCGACCACGAACCGATCCAGGGCCGCTTTCATGGTCGGATAGGCTGCGCACAGCCCGCCGCCACCGCCCGGCATCCCCGGCACGTCATGATGCGCCACGGACGCGGTGACGTTGAGGATCATCCCGCTTTTGTTCCGGATCATGCCCGGCAGGCACAGCTTGGAGATGATCACCGGCGCCAGCAGGTCCACGGCGATATGCTTTTGCCAGGTATCGATTTCGAACTGAAGGAACGGATCGAACAACTCCGGACCGACGTAGCGCGCGTTGTTGACCACGAAGTCAACTCGGCCGAATTTGTCCAGCGCGGTCTTGCACAGGTTCTCGACGTCGCTGCGCAGCATCAGGTCGCACTTCACCGGCAGGACATCAACGCCCAGCGCTCGAATCTCCCGCTCGGCTTCCTTGAGCGTCCCCGGCCATTCGCTTTCCGATTGGTCCACCGTGCGCGCCACGCCCACGATATTGACCCCGTGACGGGCCAGCCGCAGCGCCATCTGCTTGCCCATCCCGCGGCTGATACCGGTCACCAGCGCAACTTTTCCTTTGGTATCCATCGGTGTTCTCCTCAGGAATTAGCGCGGAACCTGAAGCGGCGTTCCGCAGCCGTTTCCTACACGATGAGACCGGCCTTCCAGCCGTCCGAGTCAGTGGCAGCCGCAGCCGCTGCCGCATCCGCGCGGCATCGGCGCAGGACTCGCGGTCTGCGTCGCGCCGTTTCCGCCGTTGACGCTGGAGGCAAAGACCGACATCTCGCGCGCCAGATTTTGGCTGCCGCATCCGGGGCATTCGGCCTGCGGTTCACTGCGCGTCACCAGGGCTTCGAACGAATTCTGGCAGCTTTCACATCGATATTCGTAAATCGGCATTTAGTCCTCTTCCATCGGTTGCGCGTACTCGACCAGCACTCCGCGGGTGGCTTTGGGATGGAGAAAGCAGATCATCCCGGCCAGCCCTTTGCGGGGGCTTTGATCGATTAGCGGTAAGCCTTTTATCCGGGCGCCTTCCAGCTCCCGGTCAACGTCGTCGGTCTCGAAGCATAGATGATGGAGTCCGCCGCCGCGCCGGGCCAGGAACTTGCCGACGCCGTTATCGGGGCTGAGTGGCTCAAGCAGTTCGATTTCGCTGTCGCCAACCTTGAGCAACGCGGCTTTGACCCCCTGCTCCTCGATGGTGGCGCTGCGGGTGAACTCCAACCCGAGCGTGTCGCGCCAGAACCGATAGGCCTGATCGAGGTTGGGGACAACCACTCCAATATGATGTATCCGTTTAAGCATCCCACGCTCAATCTAATCGACTCCGGGGACGGCGGCAAATGCAGTTTATGAGAGTCGCTGCAACCGCTTGCAAACGGTTTCAGATTCGATCGACTATTTGAGACCACGGCTGCCGTCGTGCAAGCGGAAGCGAATTGAAGGAGATAGTTTAAGATGTCGATCAGCGAAATCCACCACGTTGCCCTCACCGTTTCAGATATCGAGCGCTCCGCCGCCTTCTACCGCGACGCGCTCGGATTTCGCAAAGTGCTGGACATGAAAGCCGACCAACCGGTCAATGCCCGGATGCTCCATCTGCCGCTCAAGGGTTTCAAAATCCGCTCGATCATGATGGTGCAGGGGACCAGCACAGTGGGTGAAATCGAGTTGATGCAGGTCGAGCCGATGGCCGAAAAGCAGACTCCACCCAAGCGCCCCGGCGACCTCGGAATGTGGGTGATATCATTCGAGGTAAAGGGCGAGCGGCTGGAAGACGTGGTCCGGCGTTTGCGCGACCTGGGGGTGAAGTTCTTCTCTGATATCGAAGAGATCGACCTCGAGGGCTACGCGCCGATGAAGGCGGTGATGTTCGAAGATCCCGACGGCAATCTGCTCGAGTTGGTCCAGCTTCCCTCCAAGGAAGACTACCTGCGCCTCAAGCGGGAGCGCGAAGCTCCTTCCGTCAACTAGGCCAATGGATGCCGGCGCATGAAAGGTAGCGATGCGTCACGCGCCGTACCGTGGCGCCTGACTGCTCCCGGAGTGACGCGAATCGGATGCGAAGGTTGAAGCGTTTCATTTGGCATCGCGGGCGTTTACCTGCTTGCTGATCGCTTCTTCGGGTTCCGGCCGGGAACTGACTGCCGCGTTTGGTGGTTATCCATACACAACCCTTCGCGTGCCAGGGGCGGCGGGAGCACCTGAGTGCCACCAACCGAGGAGTTCGACAGCGCACTATGCAACGAAAGCAACCGGGCGGCCGACGGCTCCGCCCCTGAATCGCTGCCGGTCCAGGACAGTCCGAACCACGACGTGGGGAAGGTTTTGCAGAGCCTCCCCGAGGAGTTCAAGACGGCGTTGTTACTCGTCGGCGTAAACGAGTTAAGCTACGAGGATGCGGCGCGGGCGATGGAGGTGCCGATAGGCACCGTACGCTGCGGGGCTCTCGCGGGCGCGGGCAATGATGCGCTACGCTTACAACGTAGATTCGCAGCCGGCGCGCCGCGGGGTCGTAAGTGGTTTGGAGATGTCCGCCGGCTGTTAAGGCCGGCTGTTAAGATGGACCATCGGCAGTACATAGAGCAGTATCTAAGCGCCGACATTGACGATGAACTGACGCCTCCCGAGCGTCTGGCCGTGATGGCCCATCTGGCCAATTGTCCCGATTGCCGTCAACTCCACAGCGCCGAGCGCGCGCTCAAATCATCGCTGCACGACCGCATCCCAATCGTGCGGGCGCCGCCCGAGTTGCGCGATCGGATAATCGCGGCTTTGGATCGCGAGACGGCCCGGCTCGGCCGCGCCGGCCGCCCGGGTCACACGCAGGCGGCGGTGGTTTGGTTCCGTGGCTGCGCTGGCGGCGGCAGCCGCTGTCGTGGGGGTAATCGTCATCCGGGGCATGAGTCCCAGTCATCCGCCAGATCCCGCCTTCGAGGCCGCCGCCAGTGACTATCTGCAGTCCGAACAGCGCTTCAGGTCCAACGCCGGATTGCATTCGGTGGACCAATTGGCCGTGGCGCTCGCATCGGAATTTGGCTTTCCCTACGTGTGGGATTTCTCTTCGCTGGGACTGGCTCTGGCCGGAGCCAGGATTGACCACCTGCCCAATGGCAAAGCGATCGCCTACAGTCTCTACAAGGGGCCGCGCGGCTCTATCCTGTGTGTCAACTTTCGTCAGCTCGACTACCATCCGCCGCCGGGCGGCATAGAGCTCGATGGAGTGCGCTTCTACCGCCATCATGACCTGTGGATCGGGGTGGTGAGGTATGGCGCGGTGTTCTGCCTGTTGGTCAGCCGGTTAACCCCCGCACAGATGGCTCCCGCGTTGACGGTTGGCGCTCCCAAGACCGGCGTCTCCGTCTGGTTCCCCCCGCTGATGGTCCGAGAGCAGGGTTGATCCTCTGGGGGCCGCTGCGACTGTCGATAATCCCGGCCCAGGATTTGACTGACCTCGCCCAACGGGGTCCAGAAGGGAGGGATCGGCGCGTAGCGCCGGGCGAGGGTCGATACGCGCTGGGCGCCTTTTTTCGACGCCAAGCATCAAATTCTGACGTACCCACCCAAGGCGCTGTTCACAGTCCCGGGCGATAACAGACAGTCTCAACGCTTGAAGGGGGAAAGCCTGGGGCAGACGCCTCAATCGGGGCCCGAAGCTATCGCCTCGGGGGCATGGCCGACGGTCACACCCTTACGTACCCTGACGGACAACTCGGGATGGGTCGGCACTTCGACCTTCAGGCTGCGGTAGCCGCCGCGGCTGGGATCGGGAGAAGTGAATCCGACCGTGTACTGCTGGCGCAGTTCATTGCTGATCGATTCGGTCGCCTGGCGCAGCAGCTCGCCGTCGCCGACCTCACGTATGATGTAGGTCTTGGCGCCGGTTTCGCTCGATAAAGTCTGCAAGGTTTGGGCGTCAACCCGCTCTTCGTCGCCGCCAGCGCCCAGCAATAGCGGTCCTAGTGCGATCCCAAATCCGCCAGAAACATTGGGGTCGCCGATGCCGATCGAATAGACCAACACCCCTTGGCGTCGCGCCTGCGCAACCACCTGTTCGATGCTGGAAGAGCTGGCGGTATCCATCCCGTCAGTCACTACGAGCAGCGCTTTTTTATCGTAGCGCCCACGCGAGACCATGACCAAGCCGTCCAGGATGACATCGTAGAGCGCCGTGCGCCCATAGGCATGCAACAGCGCTAACCGGTTCATTACCGCCGAATGATTGGTGGTGAAACCCTCAAGCATATAGGGTCTCTCGGAGAACGCGAACAGGAATACGTCGTCGCGAGGATTCAGGTCGCGCAGGAATTCGGCGATTGCGGCCCGAGCCTGTGGGATCTTCGGTTCCATGCTTCCCGAAGTGTCAACCAGGATTCCGATCGAAACCGGGGCATTAAGGTCCTTGCGAAAGAAATCAATCGGGCGCGGCTGTCCGTCTTCGTACAGGCGGAAGTCGTCCTTGGTCAGATCCGTGATATGGGCACCCGCCCGATCGGTGACAGTGACCGTCGCCTGGGCGTAGCCCGGTTGAGTGCGGACCTGACGCGACGGGATCTCCAGTTCGCGGCCGGTTTGGGGCGCGATGGGCGGCATCGGTTCGGGCAGCGCGTTTTGCGGCTGTGGCGCATTGGCGGGGATCTCCAGGGTCCCACCGGTACCGGGACTCTGGCTTCCGGGAAATATGGGAGGCGGAGGCGGAGAAGTGGGAGGCGCCGAAATGCCCCCTTGTTGCGCCTCGGCGGTGTGGACCGCCAGTAGTGAAACTGAAACCACCATAAGCGCGATGGCGATATACTTAACCACGCTGGATTGGGTCGTTCTCACCAAGATTACTCCCGCATCTTCATCTTCCTATTTGCCGGGCTTGGCGGCAAGGCGGTGCCAGTTCCCAGCCGTTTCTTAGCCAGGCCGCAGACCCAAACCGCCAGGACAAAGCGCATAACCTTCCGCCCAACGCCGAATTGGATTACAGCTTTAGACGCTATGGAGCCTCACGAAATTCGGCTGCCGACCGGCGGTCCCTGATGGCGGCGCTGTCTTGCGCCGATCCGTGGCGTTTCGAACGGATAACCCTGGCCAGCGGTCTGGGGATGCGAGTTGCTGTGGCCGGCGACGGGCCGCTCGTCCTGATGCTTCATGGGTTTCCCGAAAGCTGGTACTCCTGGCGGCATCAGCTCCGCGACCTGTCCGCATCCTATCTTTGCGTTGCTCCGGAGTTGCGCGGCTACGGTGAGACCGACGCTCCCCGCGGCGTGCGCAACTATACGATCGAGGCGCTGACCGGCGATGTCGTCGATCTGATACATCACTTCGGACGCCGCCGCGCGGTGGTAATCGGTCATGATTGGGGCGGCGCGATCGCCTGGGCGGCATCCCTTATGCATCCCGAGGTGGTGGAGCGCTTAATCATTCTGAATTGTCCGCATCCGCGTCAGATGCAGCGCCATTTGCGCTCAAATTTTAGGCAGATGGCTCGCAGTTGGTACATCCTCTTCTTTCAAATACCATGGCTCCCGGAATTGATGCTGCGCCTCGGCGATTTCGCGCCCCTGATGCGTGCGATGCGTAACGGAGCCGTGTGCAAGGAGGCGTTCACCGACGCCAATCTGGAGTATTTCCGCGCGGCCCTGCGGCGGCCTTACGCGTTAAGCGCGGCACTGAATTATTATCGCGCCCTGCTGCGGCGTGATCTGATGCGCGCGCCGTCATCCGATCACTGGATGAATCGAAAGATCGAGGCGCCGACACTGGTCATATGGGGAGAGCAGGATATTGCTCTGACCAAGGAATTGACCTACGGGATGGAAGACCTGTTTGAACATGAGTTTGAAATCAAGTATGTGCCGGACTCCGGGCATTGGGTGCAGCAGGAAAAGCCGGAACTGGTGACCCGCTTAATCCGGGAGTTTCTTTCCGGCCTGCCCTCGGCAGCGGAGTGAGTGCGGTAATCGATGCCGGCATTTTCACCACCGGTCTGGTGGCTCAAGCGCGGCAGCGCCAAAACAACCCAAACATTGAAGGTGACTGATGAAGGGACGGTTCGCGGCAGCCGCTTTGGCGGCGGCAATGGTAGTGGGACTGGGATGGGGGGCGCAGGCCCAGAACGTCACGCCCGAGAGCCTGGGCAGCTCCGGACTCATCATGACCGGCGGCGGCGACGACCGCCGGGCGGTGGGTATCGGCTTTTTCGTTGAGGTTCCCAGTGAGAGCTTCAAGGGAAGTTCGTTCATTTACCTGGTGACGGCCAGGCACGTGCTGCTCGACGGCGCTGGAAAGCCGCTTCACCTGCTGTCGTTTGTGATCGGTCATGGCAAGGGTGGGGCGCCGGTGGTCTCAACGTTGCCATCGGCCGATGAATGGTTCTTCGATCCAAGGGATCGCTACGCCGATCTGGCGGCGTTGCCCTTTTCGCCCTCCGGCGCCAATTATACGACGGTCCCGATCAGCCGGGTTTTGGAAGGCTCCGGTTCCGAGAACCTCGGCGCCGACGCCTATTACATCGCGCTGCTTAGCGAGGAAGGCTCGGTGGCGCCGATTATGACGGTCCATTTCGGGCGGGTATCGGTCGCCGATCCGGTCTCGGCCACGGTACCCGGCGCCGGTTCGCAACGCTTATGCTTCCTGGAGGGACTTAGCGCCCCGCATCTGAGCGGTTCCCCAGTGTACATCAAAGGGGCCGACCGGGTCTGGTTGTGGGGTTTGCTTGAGGCCGGAGCCTCGTTGACGGCGGAGCAGGAACATGGCGGCGGGATGATCGGGGTGCTGCCGTCGGAGAAAATCGCCGAGACCGTCAGGGCGATGGCGATAGCGCAGGACCGTCACGCGGCCAAATCCGGGTTGTAGCTCTCCGGACCCCGATCAGAGCGCTAAAGCGTTGATGCTGAGTCGTTCTGATTCTTCCACCCGATGTGATTATCGAAACCCGCCCGGTCCCAGTGAGGCCGGCCCGCGTCCCTTTTTGCTCCGGGCAATTGCAGTCGATGGAAGCTTGATCATCGGTGGAAGCTTGATCAAATGTTGGAGCTTCCAGATTTACGGATGTTTTGGTGGGTTTTATGGCCCCAATAGTCGGGCACAGCTTTTTAGAGGACCTGGCGCTGGTATTGTGCGTGGCCGCGGTGGCGACGGTCCTCTTTCAGCTCCTGCGCCAACCGCTGGTGGTGGGTTATCTGGTCGCCGGGATGGCGGTCGGCCCCTACATCCCGCTGCCAATTTACGTCAGCCCGGAGCGGATCGAGCAAATCTCTGACCTAGGCGTCATCCTGCTGATCTTCTCGATCGGGATGGAGTTCAGGTTCCGCCAATTGCTGCGCATTGCGCCGACCGCCGGACTGGTGACGCTGATCCAGGTCAGCGTCATGGGCGTGTTGGGCTATGAGGCCGGACGTCTGCTCGGATGGACCCCGATGGAGAGCGTCTTCACCGGCGCCATCCTGTCCATCTCCAGCACCACGATTGTCGCCAAGGCCTTCGAAGAGCAGGAGGTTAATCCGCGGGTTCGCGAGCTATGCTTCGGCGTACTACTGGCCGAGGACCTGATGGCGATCGTGCTGCTGGCCCTGCTGACCGCGGCCGCCGCGGGCGAGGCGTTCTCGCTGCGCTCGTTCTCCATCACCGGAGGACGCTTGCTGCTGTTTCTGACGGTGCTGATTGCGATTGGGATGTGTACCGTGCCGTACGCCATCCGGGCGGTGGCGCGGCTGGGACGTCCCGAAACGCTGATGATCAGTTCGATTGGAATTTGCTTCGCCTTCGCGATGGCGGCCGAGCACGCAAACTATTCAGTCGCGCTGGGTGCGTTTCTGGCCGGCTCGCTGGTGGCGGAGTCGGGTCAGGGCGCCACGGTCGAGCATCTGGTTGCGCCGATTCGTGACATCTTCGGTGCGGTCTTCTTTGTCTCGGTGGGGATGATGATCGAGCCCAACCTGCTGGCGCAGTACTGGCCGGCGGTGCTGGTGCTCAGTGGCGTGGTGGTGGTAGGGAAAATCGTTGGCGTCACCGGCGCGTCGCTGGTGATTGGCGAACCTCCTTCGATCGCGATCATGACCGGGTTTGCACTGGCGCAGATCGGCGAGTTCTCCTTCATCATGGCCGAAGTCGGGCGCGCGGGGGGAGCAACGCGGCCGTTTCTGTATTCGCTGGCCGTGGCGGTATCGACTATCACCGCCTTTCTGACCCCGTTTCTGATTCGTGCTTCAACGCCGGTGGCGGTCTGGATGCAATACCATCTGCCCGCACCGGTCGCCAGCATGTTGACCCACTATGAAGGATGGGTGATGCGTCTGCGCCACCATCCCCAGCCGCAAATCGAGGAAGAGTAGGCGGCGGGTTACCACCCTGTCACGGCGGCCCACTTGCTTTAGTTGAGGCGAGCCGGTACCAACAATAGTTCCGATACGAGTGCTCCCCGGTAGCTCAGTCGGTAGAGCGGACGGCTGTTAACCGTCATGTCGCTGGTTCGAATCCGGCCCGGGGAGCCAATATATCTTCAGAATTCAGGACTTTTGCGGACCTTCGATCCGGGTCCCACTCTTTAGATTTCGGGGGACCGTAAAAGATAGTTCGTTCGAGTACAAAAGGATACTGCGGGAGCGTCCATGACCGATAACGATGTCGCGGCGGAGACGGCTATTACTCCATGTTCGTCCGGGCTGTGGCGCGGAACCGCAGCGTCAAGATCGCGGATGTAACTGGCGGTTTTGGCGAGGGCCGGGCTGTCGGCGCAACTCAAGCGGTCAAGCTCGGGATGGCCGATCGGGTCGAATCGATGGAGCAAACGCTCTCGCGCCTCGGGGCCGGCGGTGGGGTCATATCGCCCCGCTCAATGCGGGGTGATGCCGACGGAATGTCGCTCGAGATGCGGGCGCGGCGGCTTTGGCTGGCCTGTGCCCTCAAAACTGGCTCGCCGGCTAAGCGGGGCGGGCGCCCTGCCGGGTCTCAGGCTAAAGTCGGGCGAATGGCCGCGCTGGCGTTTTTTAGGGATTGAGACTAACCGGGTCCGTCCGCTGTACTCCGACACGACTTTGGTTCCAGTGGACAATTCCCCGGTTAGGGGATTGAGACCCCTGAGTCTCGAGTCCGAGCGTAACTGGCTATTCATCTCCTTTTGCGCGGCCGAGATCCGCGATCCGGGGCGCGCTGGCGGCGGTTTTTGATCGCTTGCTTCAAGGGCAACGTGGCGCGGGTGGGGAATTTCCCCACCCGCATTTGCGCTCGGCTTTTTGCGCCATTTTATGGTCGATGCCGCTCAGGCGCTCAACCTCGCGGTTGGGAATCTCGGGAAATTCGCGCTCCACCCGACGCCGGTCCGGAACGCGATGGCGGCGGTTTTGGGCGAGGTCTGACCCTTCAGAACCTATTGCGGCGCCGCGCCGGCGGGCGCTCGCTGGCTTTTCGGCCTCGGGGCGGATAGAGGCCCCTCGTTCCGG
This sequence comes from uncultured Pseudomonadota bacterium, assembly GCA_963805995.1. Lineage (GTDB taxonomy): Bacteria > Desulfobacterota > Binatia > Binatales > Binataceae > JAJPJA01. Next base: position 434,252 of record CAWDWL010000021.1, read on the forward strand.
ACGTCGCCGGACGCGTCTGAGGGCGTTTTCCGGGCGCTCTGTCCTGGTTGACGGAAGGGTAATAGACTGGTTACGCAGCCGGCAGCGGAAATGGACACAGCGATTCAAACCGAGTTGGTCGATGCGCTTAGCGCGACTCGCACCGTGGCAGAGTTGGCTCCAGACCTTCGCCAAGAGGCCGTCGAAGCCGCCCTGCGCAAAATAAAAGCCACTGTCCGCCGCGTGGTCCGTTTAGCAAAAGAAGTGCGCGAGGGATGTCGCTCTTTCTTGAGACTGCCGGATGAGGCTCAAACGCAGGAGCTTTTAGCGGCCGCACTGGTGTTTTTGGGCTATGCCGCGGAACATCTGGAGCAGCTTCCGGCGCTCGAAAAAAGGGCCCCAATGATCTCGGCGGCCCTTGCGCCTGATCTCAGCGAGTTGGTCCAGCTGGCCGACGACTTCCGGGACCTCCAAGAGACCTTCGCGTTGGGTCTCAGTCCCACCTTCCGCGCCGAACTGAAGAAAGCCAGGGAACAGGCGGTCCGGTCCTGAGAAGCCCACCTCGCCCCAATGGCGCTCTCGATTATCCATGGTCCGACTTACGATCGCGATCTTCGACGAGCCAAGCTGGGTCCGCGAACGCAGAAAGCCTTGGACGAGGCCTGGCGGGAGATATCGCCGCGGTCACCGAGAATCGGACAATCCCGATCACCGTGCTGGCGATCCGATCCCTGGAAACAATCTCGAAGTTTACAAGTTGCGAATAGCCGATCCCGATCGCAACACGGGCAAGAGAGGTGGCTACCGGCTGATTTACTTGTGGCTGAGAGTCGAGAATCGGCTGGCGGGTCTTTTCTTTTATCGCAAGTCTCAAAAAGAGGACGTCGTAAAGGCCGAGATCGCCGACGCGCGCAAGCGCCTCCACCAGACATGACCGGACAATCTCCGCCCATCCCGGGACCGGACAATATCGGCAATCTGATTGCCGGAAACGGTGATCGGCCTGCACGGGCCAGACGGTAGTCCAACTCGCTGAAACCGACACGCCCGGCTGGCGCTCTGCCGGGTCCTCGAGGAGCGGTTCCTTGAGGCGCAGCAGTTTGGGGACGGCCAGCCTCTCGACATCGACAAAATCATGACCTTTTACGCCCCCGGCTGTGTCCTCTACGATGTCGTGCCGCCGCTGCAATTCATCGGGGCCGAGGCGATTCGAAAAGATGTCGCGAAGCTCTTCGGCCCGCTCAAATCGCTGAGCATCCGTCTGCGCGAGTTGGCCGTCCACGGCGCCGATCAGCTCGCCGTCGCGCGCTGTATTCTGGAACTGATGGCGGTGGACGCAAGCGGCGAGACCTCGCGGATGACTTGCAGGATCACCGATTGTTGGCAAAAGCGCGAAGGCCAATGGCGGCTCATTCACCAGCATGCTTCGATGCCCGGCAATCTGCGCACCGGCGCGATTCAGTTCAACGACCAAGCGGACCTCTGAATTCACCCGCCAAACGCGGTCCCACTCATGGATTCGCGGCTGCTCCGGTTCCTCGCCAGTTTGCACGGTTGACCAGAGACCGCGCGGGTTAGGGACCTGCGCCCGGTGCTTTTTCCGGCGCCGGTCATCAAAATTTTGATGGCTGGCGTCGCCCAGCAGGCGCCAAAGCGAGCAGGCGGCGGAAAAGCGGAAATCCTTTTGTGCACGCTGGTGGCAGGCGGCACGAAACTTTTGCTATAGCACTTGATAGTGGGTGAGCCATCGGCTCGGCCACCGCGAAGGGGGGCCTCCGCTTAATTCTGAACCGACGACGATTGTGGGTGGCGTTGTTCGCTGCGCTGACAGCAGTTGCCACGGCTGCGTCGCGACCATGCGCGGCGGGCGACACCACCGCTGATCTGGTTGCGGGTCAGCTCAGCTTCAGCCTCAATATGCCCAACTTTACCGACGCGCTGGGATTGTTATTTCCGGCCGCCGTCGCGCTGGATACCAGTTCAACGCCCCCGCACCTTTACGTCGCCGATCAGAACAACAACCGCATTCTGGGCTGGCGTGACGCACAAACCTTCCTTAACGGCGCCGCGGCCGATCTGGTGATTGGGCAGCCCGATTTCTTCACCGTCGTCCCTCCCGTAACCGGCGGGCGCCAGGTATGCGCGCCCGTCAGCGCAGCCAACCTGTGCTTCCCGCGCGGCGTCACGGTTGACGGTCCGGGCAATCTCTACGTCGCCGACACGTCCAACAACCGCGTATTGGAATATAATACGCCGTTCACCGCCGGGACGGTTGCGGACCGGGTCTTCGGACAGCGGGGCAGCTTCACCACCAACGCCTGCAATCGGCATCTGATTGCTGCGAACTCGCTGTGCGGACCGGTCCGGGTGGCACTGGACGCGTCAGGCAATCTGTACGTCAGCGACTTTGGCAACAATCGGGTCCTGGAATACAACGCACCGCTAACCGCTGGCGATACGGCGGACCTGGTTTTCGGACAACTCGGCAGCTTTACCACCGGCACTTGCAACAAAGGCGCAATCGGCGCCGGCACCTTATGCGCGCCCACGGGCGTGACGATTGATGCGGGTGGCAATGTTTATGTCGCCGACACCGCCAATAGCCGCGTTTTGAAGTACATCACGCCGCTGATCACCAAAAACACCACCGCCGACGTGGTCCTGGGCCAGGCGACGTTCACTGCTGGAAGCTGCAATCGGGCCGCAAGCAATCCGTCCGCGGCCACGTTATGCCAACCGCAGGATGTGGCCACTGACTCCGGCGCCAATCTGTACGTGTCGGACGCGGGAAACTCCCGCGTGCTGGAGTACATCGCTCCCCTGACCACCGCCCAGGATGCCGCCCTGGTGTTCGGTCAGAACGGCAGCTTCACTTCATCCCAATGCAATCTCAGATCAATCAGTGCGACGACCCTATGCGCCGCCTCCGGTCTGGCTCTGGACAGCGCCGGCAACCTGTTCATGGGCGATACTGGGAATAGCCGCGCGCTGGTATTTCAACCGCCCTTTGCTGCCAGCCCGGTGGCCGTGCGCGAGGCTGGCCAACCGGACTTTACTCACGCCGGGGCCAACCGGATCGATGCGCGCGGCATTTTCGCCGCCTCCGCGGTCGCCCTCGACGAAAGCGTCACGCCGCCTCACCTCTACCTGGCTGACACCGGCAACAACCGGGTGTTGGCGTGGGCCAACGCGGCCAATGCCTTCAATCATCTGCCGGCCGACCTGGTAATCGGGCAATCCGATGCTTCTTCGGGGACCTGCGGGAATGGAACGAACCTTTGCAATCCCAACGATGTAGCGGTTGACCACTTGGGCATTCTCTACGTTGCTGACACGACCAATAACCGGGTCCTCGGATACAGGAGCCCGTTTACGACCGACGTCATCCCCGACATCATTCTGGGCGGCGGCGCCTGCCTGGTGAATCCCACCTCGAAAAACCTGTGCAGACCGGCGGGTCTGGCCACGGACCCAGCGGGCGACCTGTTCGTTGCGGACATGAGCGACAACCGCGTCCTGGAATTCAAGAGTCCGGTTAGCACTGGCATGGCATCGAGCCTGATAATCGGCGGAGTCTGCCGCTTTACCCCGCAAATCACGAGCTTGTGCGGTCCTCATGCGGTGGCTCTGGACCCATCGGCCAACTTGTACGTGGCTGACCTCGGCAACAACCGGGTCCTGGAGTACGACCATCCTCTGGCAACCGGTGCCCTGCCCGCGCGCGTTTACGGCCAGAATGGCAGTTTCGCGTCGGCGATCTGCGGCTCCGGAGCGAATGGGCTTTGTTCCCCGATGAGCCTCGTGGTGGATAAGAAAGGTGATCTTTTCGTGGCGGACAGCGGCAACAGCCGGGTGCTGGAATACGAAGCTCCGCTGATTAACTCAACTGCTACCCTGGTGTTCGGCCAAGGTGGCGACTTTTCCACCAATCTACCTAATAGCGGTGGACTAAGCGCTAATGGCCTGTGGCTCTTTCTGTTCAAATTTGGACCGTTTCCAGCCTTCGCTTATGGTGGAGGAGGTGTCGCCACGGACTCGGCGGGAAGTCTCTACGTAGCGGATAACGGCAACAGCCGCGTGCTCAAATTTATCGGTCCATTCCCTACCTCGACTCCGACCCCCACCGCCACCCCAACCAGGACTCCGACGCGCACCCCAACCGGGACCCCGACGCGCACCCCAACCCGGACTCCGAAGCGAACCCCAACCCGGACCCCGACGCGGACCCCAACCCGGACCCCGACGCGAACCCCAACCCGGACCCCGACGCGGACCCCAACCAGGACTCCGACGCGGACCCCAACCCGGACCCCGAAGCGGACCCCAACCCGGACTCCGAGGCGGACCCCAACCAGGACTCCGACGCGGACCCCGACCCAGCACCCCGACTCGGACTCCGACCAGGACCGCGACTCGGACTCCGACCAGAACCGCGACTCGGACTCCGACCAGGACTCCGACTCGGACTCCAACCAGGACCCCGACTCGGACTCCGACCAGGACGCCGACTCGCACCCCAACTCATACCGCCACGAGAACTCGGACCCCGACCCGGACCCCAACCCGCACACCAACCAGCACTCCGACGCCAAAGCCGGCGCCGTTTATCAGTTCGATTCCCAAGACCATCATCGCGGGCCTGAGCTTTCAGATCACCGGTTTGCGCTTTACCGGTGGTTCAGTGGTGAACTTCTTCGTCGCTACCGCAAGTAGAGCCGTGAACTTCGGCCCGCTCAAGCCGTCATCGTTCAGCACTACCGTCCTCATCGTGCCGGTCCCGGCCACTATTTCCCTGGGGCAGGGAGTGGTCAGCGTACAAGTGGTCAACACCGATCAGGGCTTCGTCTCATCCAACTCGGTGAACACGCAACTCTTTGGCGACCCCGCCGCTGGATTCCCCAACCTGACCGAAATCAACGGCGTGGGGCTGGCCGCCACCAGCACCGAACCCAGCTTCTCCGTGGACAACGTCGAGACCGTGGTTCCGATTGGAAAAACCGTGCAATTGAGCGGGACATGGTTTTGATACAATTAACGGAGTGGCGGTCGATCTGTTTTGTGCATGCCCCGGTGGCAAGGTCGGCCCTTTCTTTCTGAATCCCGGCAACCCGGGACTGCATCCAACGCTGATCAGCTTCCTGCTGCCCGCCAGCGGACTCAACGCTCCGGCAGTGGGACCAGGATCGTTCGTGATCTCCAACAGTGGCGCCACCGGAACCTTCAGCAAGAAGAGCAATGCGGTTTCGGTGCCGATTGGGCAGGCGATTTCGGTGGTCTCGGTAGCTCAGACCGGAGCGCTGATTACGGTCAACGGAAGTGGTTTCTCGACCCTGACGGTGATGAACCTGTTCAATCTGCAGGGAACGGTAGTCGTGAACCTGGGCGGACTCAACCCCAACGGTACGCCCAAAATCCCGCTGACGCTGGTCAGTCCGAACCGCTTCACCTTCACCCGTCCGGCGACCGCGGTACCCGGACCAGCTTACGTCCAGACCGTAAATCCGCCTTTTGTGCCGTTTACCAGTTCCGGCAACGCGCCCGGCGGCGCTTTCACGATTAAATAAGATTCGGAGTGCCGGATTACGACGCCTTGAGGTAGGGCGTGGCGATCTCTTTGCCGATCATCTCGACCTGGCCGGCATATTCGTCGGGACCGGCCAGCGGCGAAAGCACGAACTTGTTGAGTCCGACCTTGATGTAGCCCTCGAGGCATTCGCGGATATCGTCGGGCGTGCCGAACGCGCCGCGGCTGATGAATTGCTCTCCCACGGCGCCAAACGGACGCAGAAACTTCGGCACCTCTTCCAACGCCTGCCGGCGCGAAGGCGCCAGGCGGCAGAAGATGATGATGCCCGATTCGATCCGCGCGTCAGCGCGGCCAAACTGCTCGGCGTAGCGCTTGATGGTTGCCCAGCATCTGGCGTATTCCTCCGGGGTCTGCAGTGACGGGAAGTAGCCGTCGGCAAAACGCGCGGTCCGTTTAAGCGCGCCGTCGGCGGTGCCGCCGACCCATAGATCGATCGTACCGAAGTCGTTGTTGAGGCGCGGTTGCGGGCGCGGCTCGATGGTAACGTTGTCGAAGTTGTAGAAGCGCCCATGAAAGCTGGCTTTAGGCTCGCGCCAGATCGTGCGCAGCGCCTGGATTCCCTCATCCAACCGGCTTCCGCGTCCTTCGGTGGAGATGCCGCAGGCGGCGTACTCGGCCAGATTGGCGCCGGTCCCCACCGCCATCACGATGCGTCCGTTGGAGAGATAATCCAGCGCCGCGAACGCCTTGGCGACCAGCAGCGGATGGCGCAGGTTGAGCAGCAGCACGCTGGGCCCCAGCTTGATCGTCGTCGTGCGTGAAGCCAGCAGCGAAAGCACCGCGACTACGTCGAGATCCGGCGAGCGCGGGATGATCTGGTCGGCGAGCCAGAACGAATCGACTCCCCACTCCTCGGCGCACTCGGCGACGCGCACAATGGTCTGCGGCGTGGGCACTCCCATGCTCCACAGACCGAAGCCAACCCCAACCTTGATTCGCCTGTCCATCGTCTCAGCGGTAACACATTTGCGCCGGGATTGGCCAGCATTATGCCGAAAGCTGATGCGGCCCTTCACGTCGGCGCAGGTCTGACCTAAGATGCAGGTTGTGCCGAAAAGGAGCGATGCGATGATCGATGCTGAATTGGCGACCGAATACGTCAACACGAGCCTGGAACTGCTGGATTCCGAAGACCAGGTTCACCAGCTGATTCACGAAGCCGGCGACGCTTCGGTGATCCGCGATTGGAAGCATTGGAATCCCGACGAGATCCCTTCGACCCTCGACGTGCTCCGGCTCGACAAATGGACCAACGGCAAGGCGATTGCCGCGGCGCTGAAGGGGTGGAGCGACAAGCGCTACGCGGTGCATAAGAAATACGGCGAGATGATGATTCATGCCGAGCCGCAGGAATTCCTCAAGATCCCCAAGCCCGATCGGCTCGACCGCGCTTCGATCGCCAATTGGCAGGCGTATTTCAGCGCCAGCACCAACATGTGAAGGCGGCCCCGAGGCACGGCGGCGAATCAGAGTAACCGTTTCGGCTGCGATACGCGTCAAGCGCTCCGCAGCCGCGCTTAATCCCGGCAGAAAAGGACCGAATTGCGGTCTGCGCGATGCCCATTGAAGCGCCGGAGGATCTGCTGGCCCAACATCACGGCGCGATTGCGCGGCTGTATCAGTCCGCTGAGGCGCAACGATGGGGATTGTCGCTAAGCGCATTCGCCGAAGCGCTTGGGCAAAGCGTCCAGCGCTGGAAACCGCAGACCGCCCCAATCCCGTTTGAAAAATTTCTCAACTCCTTGCATGCGCGCGATCTTGCCCTGGCGGCCGCCTGCCGCCTGGGCCTGGAGCCGGCGTGGAACGAGTTCGTCGGGGCTTATCGATCGGTGTTATACGACGCCGCGCGCGCGATCGCGCGCGACGAAGTCCGCGGCCGCGAACTCGCCGACTCCCTGTATGCTGACCTCTACGGGCTGGAGATTCGCGCGGGCCGGCGCCGTTCGCTGCTGCAATATTTTGACGGCCGCAGTTCCCTGGCGACCTGGCTGCACGCGGTGCTCGCGCGGCGCTTCGTCGATACCTACCGCCAACAACGCCGCATGGATTCGATCGAGGACTGCCCACCCGGCTCATTGCCTGACGCCGGCTCCGCCGCCGACCCGCCCGATCCGGATCGCACGCGCTATCTGGAAATGCTGCGCGCGGCGCTGGACGCGGCGTTGCGCGCGCTTAAGCCGCGCGACCGGCTGCGGCTTAGTTACTACTATCTGGAGGATCTGACCCTGAAGCAGGTGGGCGAACTTCTGGGCGAACATGAGTCCAGCGTTTCGCGCCGGCTGGGCCGCACCCGCAAAGCGTTACGCCGCCAGGTCGAACGGGCCTTGCGGCGTGAACAGCGCCTGAGCGATGAGCAGATCCGGCTCTGTTATGATTACGCAACGCAGGAGTGGCCCTTTGACCTGACGCAGGCGCTGTCCCAATCCGATCGGAGTTGATGAAGTTTAATCATGCAACAAATCCGCGGTGGATCGTTCCAAGCTTGATGGAGACAGTCTGTTGCAGCCTATCGACAAACAGCGGCCGCCATTCGATACCGTCCTGAGCCGGGGACTGGAAAGGCAAAGAGATCCGGGTGGCGCGGACTGCCCCGACGACGCGATGCTGGCGGCCTACGGCGAGCGGTCGCTGTCTGCGTCCGAGCGCGCCCATTGTGAAGAGCACTTTTCCAACTGCGCCCGATGCCAGGGCGTGCTCGCCGCGATCGCGCGGGCGCAAGCGGCGGCTAACTCTGCGACCGCGCGTACCACCTGGCGGCGCTGGCAACCGTATGCGGCACTCGCCGCCGGCGTGGCGGGCATCTCGATCGCGGTCGGTCTGATGGTAACAGATCGCCATCAGGGCGGTCGTGGTGATCTGGCGGCGCATATCGAAGTGTCCCGACCGGAACAACTCGCCAAACAGGCGTCATCCGCAATGAAAAGGAGTGGTCCACAGATTGCCCTCAACGAGTCCGCACCGCGAGCCAATCCGGCCGCTATCGCGCCGTCTTACGGGCCGTCGCGGAGGACGCGGAGGATCAACCTGAGGCCGCGGCACCAAAAGTGCTTGGTCCGCCGATGGCCCAACAACAGCGCGGCATCGGGCAGTTCAGCGCCGGAAACGGTCGAAACCGGGGCTAAGGCCGCACGAAGCGAATCAAATCCCGAGGAGCACGTGAAAGAGCGGCGAGAATCTCCCCACCAAAAATGGGTATCCGCGCCCCTCAATGATGATCGCGGGCGCGCCACCCGCACCTCCGCCGACTGCGCCAGCCTGGGCAATGAATAAGCCGGGATGTTGCGCGCCCGCGGCACGCAGGCGCACCGTCCGGATTGTTCCGGGCGTCGCTCATTCAGGCGCAAGGCCGCCGAAGCGGTAGCATCAGGTGCGGGAATGATGTCGGGGTTGGGTGGCATAAGCGAACGCCCGACATTGCCGATGGTGTCGATCCGTACCGCCGACAATGTCGAACGCTGGCGGCTGGCCGCGGGGAGCACCATTCAGCACCTGGGATCCGACGGCGGATGGCATCGGCAGTATCGCGCACTGAACGGCGCTCTGACTGCCGGCGCGGCGCCATCGCCGCGGGTCTGTTGGGTAGTCGGGACTGGCGGGACGATTCTACGCACGACCGACGGTGAACATTGGCAAACCTTACACTCCCCCACCTCCGAAAACCTGGTCGCGATTTCAGCCTCTAACGCGTCTTCAGCCCTGGTCACCGCCGACGACGGCCGGCATTTCGCGACTGACGACGGCGGCGACACCTGGCGGCCGATGTAGTTCTCCTCAGGCACCAAAAAAAAATTCTGCAAGCCCGCGCATCCAGTTCGTTCAAAGCTTCGAAGGCTTGAACGCGATGGATACCATTACCCGGACAAGTTCATTGGTTTCGCGCTGGCGCGGCAGCGCAATCGAACCGCGCCTCGCCCAGATCCTGTTTCTCGGGATTCTGCTTGGAGCGGGCGCGTGGCTGCGCGACTTCAGTATTCGTCCGGCCCAGGTCGCCCTCACCTTTGCATGCGGTCTGGCCTGCCAGAACCTCTGCGAGCGCCTGGCGCAGCGGCCGGTGCGCTCGATGCGCAGTGCGATCATTACTTCTTTCAGCGTCACCCTGCTCCTGCGGGCCGGCTTGCTGGTGGATTCATCCGATCGCGGTCAGCGCGGCAATCGCTTCGAAATTCATCTTGCGGGTGCGCGGCAAGCATCTGTTCAATCCCGCCAACTTCGGCGTGCTGTTCGCGCTCGCGCTGCTTCCGGGAGCCTGGATATCGGCCGGCCAATGGGGGCAGGACGTCGCCCTGGCGGGATGGATGGTCGGGATGGGCAGCATCGTGACGCGGCGGGCGCGCAGCGCCGATATGAGCTGGACCTTTGCGGGCTTTTACGTCGGGGCGCTGGCATTGCGCGTTGCCTGGTTGGGTCAGCGATGGGCCGTGCTGATCCATCAGTTGAGCAACGGCGGCCTGCTGCTCTTCGCCTTTTTCATGATTTCCGATCCGATGACGATTCCCAATGATCGGCGCGGCCGTGCGGCGCATGCGGCGCTGGTCTGCGCTATCGCTTACGTCTGGCAGTTCTATTTCTACCGCAACAACGGCCTGTTGTGGGCGCTGCTAATCGCGGCTCCGGCGGTTGCGCTGTGGGACGCGGTCTGGCCGGCGCCGAAATTTCAATGGAACAGCGAAGGAGAAAGCAATGAAACGGTTTTCACCCCGGTACTACCTCGCGAGCATCGCGATCGTCGCGCTTGGGATGGCGGCGATGCCGCCGCGGGCGCGCGCGTTCTGCGGCTTTTACGTGGGCAAAAGCGATACCTCGCTTTACAACCACGCGTCACAGGTCGTGATGGTGCGGCATGACGACAAGACCGTACTGAGCCTGATGAACGACTATCAGGGCGAGCCATCGGAATTTGCGCTGGTGGTGCCGGTGCCCGAGGTCTTGCAGCGCGGCCAGATACATATCGGCGACCGCGAGTTGTTCAATCGTATCGACGCTTACAGCAGTCCGCGCCTGGTCGAGTATTACGACGAGGATCCCTGCGGGCGCGCGTTGATGATGAGAAGCTTTTCAGCGGCGCCGATGGCTGCTGCCGGCAACCTCGGGATGGGGCAAGCGCGCGCCAAGAACCTCGGCGTCACGATCGAGGCGCAATATACGGTCGGCGAATACGACATCGTGATCCTGTCGGCCAAACAATCCGATGGACTGGAGCAATGGCTGCATGAGAACGGCTACCGGATTCCCGCCGGCGCCAGCCGCGCGCTGAAACCCTATTTGCGCCTCGATATGAAGTTCTTCGTCGCCAAGGTCAATTTGAAGGAGCATGCCAGGACCGGGCTCAGCTATCTGCGCCCGCTGCAGTTCGCGTTCAGCTCGCCCAAGTTCATGCTGCCGATTCGCCTGGGGATGCTCAACGCGCAGGGCCCGCAGGACTTGTTGATTTACGCGTTGACGGCCAACGGCCGCGTGGAAACCACCAACTATCGCACCCAGAAGCTGCCCAGCGACGTCGACGTGCCGGGCTTCGTCCGCGATGAATTCGCGTCGTTTTATAAAGGCCTGTTCGACCATCAGGTCAAACTCAGCGAGATGAGTACGGTGTTCACTGAGTATGCGTGGAATATGGGATGGTGCGATCCGTGCGCGGCGCAACCGCTGACGCCTGAGGAGCTGCGCAAGCTGGGCGTGTTCTGGCTGGAAGAGGCCGGCCGGCCGGTTCCGATGTATGGCGGCGGGCGGAGGTATGCGCCCGTCGGCGGGGCGGTCCCGGTAATGCTTACGCGGCTGCACGTCCGCTACTCGGCCGATACGTTTCCCGAAGACCTGGCATTTCAGGAAACGCAGGATACCGAGAACTATCAGGCGCGCTTTGTGTTGCATCGCCCGTGGGAGGGCTCGCCCAACGAGTGTCCCGCAGCGAAGGACTACTTCGAGGAACTCGAGCGCCGGCGTCAGAAAGAAGCGCAAAACCTGGCCGATCTGACCGGCTGGGACCTTGAAAAAACACTCAGGCAAGCCGGCCTGAATTCGTCCGCCAAACCCAGCCCATGGTGGCACGGCTTGTGGGACTGAGCGCTGGTTGCCTCGCCCACGGAAGATTGTGGGCGAGGGAACCACAAAAAGGTCTCTCGCGTGGATCTCTGCAGCCGAAGGCGTAAAAATGCAAATTGCATTTTTTTGACAGTCTCAAACGGCATAGCCGCTAACCTGGCCCTGAAGCGAAAATGATTTTGTCCCTTGGCGGACTTGCCGTCCCGTCACCGGTTATGATTGATGTAAACGCGATGTTCAGACGCGCGTGATGGTCTCCCGGCCGGCCTGCGTTCCCGCTTCGCGCGGTGTTTATGGAGCTTCAACACAAATGACGGAAGCGGTGCAAAGCGACTTCTATCTCGATCCCGCCAATCTCAGCCTCATGGACGATCCCTGGCCGCATTACGCGCGCCTGCGCGAGGGCGCTCCGCGGCAAGTTGTATTGAACGGAGTTCTCACCACCTTGGTCGCGAGCTATGCCGACGCCGTGGCGGTGTTCCGCGACGTCGCGCACTTCTCCAGCACGCCGCGTACCATTCCCGGTTCCGAACATCTCGATCTGTTCGGCGGCGCTCCATTGATGACGTTTACCGATCCGCCGCTTCACGATCGCCTGCGTCAGATCGTCAATCGCCATTTCCTCCCCGCGTCGATTCGCGCATACCGGTCGCAGGTTCAGAACCTGGTCAACCAGCTTCTCGACCAGATCGCCGGCCAGCCCGAGTTCGACCTGGTTCCGACCTTCACCGAACGCCTGCCCTTGATGGCCGTGATCGGCTTCATGGGCGCGCCACCCGAAGATTATCCCCTGTTCAAGACCTGGAACCTGGCGCAAATGGAACTCGGAGCGGTGGTTCCCGGCGGCGAACTTCCGGCTTCGGTGGTCAAGGCGCGCGCGGAGCAGAAGAGGTATGCGGCAGAGCTGGTCGAGCGGCGGCGGCGCACGGCCTCTGGGCGAAGACCTGCTGAGTTCGATCATCAGGGCGTACGACAACGGGATGCTCAACGATATCGAACTGCTGCCGATGATCTTCGGCATTATCCAGGCCGGCGACGAGACCACCGCGAACACGCTGGCCAACGGCATCCACGCTTTTCTCACCAATCCGGATCAGCTCACGCTCTTGAAACAGAAGCCCGCGCTCAGCGCCGGAGCGGCCGAGGAGATCATGCGCTATTGCAGCTCGCTGCAACTGATGCCGCGATTCGCAACGCCCGGCGCGCAAGTCGCCGGTGTCGCGGTCGAAGAAGGAAACCCGGCCTTGATCATGATGGCCGCGGCCAACCGCGACGCGGCCAAATTCGAGCGTCCGGACAAGTTCGATATCACGCGCCATCCCAACGAACACCTGGGCTTCGGCGAGGGCATCCATTTCTGCATCGGCGCCCATCTCTCGCGCCTGGAGATGACCACGGCGATCACCAACTTGTTCGAGCGTTTTCCGCGGCTACGCCTGGCCGACCCTGAGGCCAAGCCGGTCCTCAAAGGGTCGATGCTGGTACGCGGAATCGCCGAACTGCGGGTGCGAATCGACTGAGCGGACAACGCTCCGCATCCATGTGTGGATCGCATGGCGCTCTCAACGCTGCGTCAGGTCGAATGGGAGCCCCAGCCATTTAATCGGACCTCGGAAGGATTCTCAGGTGAACTATTTGCTTCCGCTGTGGAATTACCGGATTTCGTTCTCGCTCACGCTCGTCACCGGGGTCCTGCTCTTGTGGCAATACGCCGGCGCCAAAGGCACCTTGGGGCACGTCATGCGCTGGGCCTTGGCGCTCTTGCTTAGCGTGTTCGTGGTTTACATGAACACTGTGACCACTCTCAACCAACCGCCAGTGCCGATTACGAATCCCTGGCATCTTCGCGTTATGGGGTTTCACCAAAACATCGGACTGATCTACTTCGGCTTGATGGCGGCGATGCCGCTACTGGGTGGATCGTTGATGGTCGCGATGAGGCATGGCTGGCGAAATGCAGCCGCTGTGCGCGCCGCCCACAAATGGGCCGCCTACGCCGCTGGGGCATGTTGGCTGGTCTCGAATATCGCGAGCGAGATCGGCTCTCGCATATCGCGCATCTGATCGCCATCTTTCGGACGAGGGTAAAACGCCCGATATTCTCTCGCCGCCCCACGCGTTGGTTGGACCACGCGCCGCAATAAATATCGCGACCAAACTAATCCGGTGGCTGATCGGATGTTCGGCGAGTCATGACCTTGTGCAATGTTTGCCTTTTGCTCTGGATAACCTCTCCCTGTCGAGGACCCTATCGAGGGGAGAGGTCGGGGCGAGGCATCCATCCTGGATTGCGAATTGCGACACTCTGGCTGGCACCCATTTGTCTCATCGAATCGGAGTCGGTTAGGCTCTGGTAGCTACTTTCTGTTCCCTCTCCTTATCCTAGGAGAGTCACCATGAAACGACCGGCTCCGATTTCGCAGGGACGTAGGTTACGCTGCGAATTGGAGCAAAACGGTAGCGCAGAGCTACAGGCGAAAGGAGCCGGTCATGAAGGACAATATCTTATATGTAGGACTGGATGTACACCGCGACAGCATCGCGGCGGCAGTGGCGGAGCGCGAGGGTGAGGCGCGGTCGCGGGGAATAATCCCCAACACGACGGAAGCAGTGGCCAAGCTGATCAAGCAATTGGGGCCGGCCCGACGGCTGCGGGTATGTTATGAGGCGGGGCCCTGCGGGTACGTTTTGTACCGTCAGCTCAAACGGCTTGGGGTGCATTGCGAAGTGATCGCGCCCAGTCTGATGCCGGTGCGGCCCGGAGACCGGGTCAAGACCGACCGGCGCGACGCGCTTAAGCTGGTGCGCAGCTATCGGGCGGGGGAATTGAGCGCGGTGTGTGTGCCGGAGGTGGAGCGCGAGGCCTTGCGCGACCTGGTGCGGGCGCGCGAAGCAGCCAAAAGCGATCAGCAGCGGGCGCGGCAACGGTTGGGCAAGTTTTTGTTGCGCCAGGGGCTCCACGCGCCGCGTGGGACGCGACGCTGGAGCAAGCGCTATCTGGAGTGGATCGCGCAGTTGCAACTGGAGCAGGTAGCCCAACGGCTGGCGTTGGCGGATTATCTGGCCGAGGTGGAGCATGCGGGAGCGCGGGTAGCGCGGCTGGACGAGGCGTTAGGCCAGTCCTTGGCGCAGGCCCCGGAGCCGATCAAACGGCTGGTGGCAGGGCTGCAAGCGTTGCGCGGGGTGGCGCAACTGACGGCGCTGACGATCGCGGCCGAACTGGGCGAATTGGGGCGCTTCAGGGGAGCGCGGCAATTGATGGGCTACAGCGCGTTGGTGGCCCGCGAATACAGCAGCGGCAAGCGGGTGCGGCGCGGCACTATCACCAAGACCGGCAATGCCCATTTGCGCCGGGTATTAGTGGAGGCCAGCTGGCACTATGCGGCCAAACCCGCAGTGGGCCCGGCGCTCAAACGCCGCCAGGCGGGACTGGATGCCAACCTCGTGGCGATTGCCTGGCAGGCGCAACAGCGCCTTTACCGGCGTTATCACCGGCTGGTGGCGGCGGGCAAGTCCAACACCAAGGCGATCGTGGCGGTGGCGCGCGAGTTGACCGGTTTCATCTGGGCCATCGGAGTGTTGGTGGAGCGCGGCGAGATTACCAGCCGGGGTCTGCTTAACCCAGGCCAAGCGGCTTAGGATTGCGCCCAACCAAAGCGTTTAACTGAATTAAAGGAATTGCGGTGGGCCAGACCAGCGCCAGCATCACAGCGCCAAGCCACGGAGGGGACGACCCTCGACCTCGCCCTTGTGTACGGCCACGGCCGACTCACGTTGAGAGTCACAGGCGTCCCTTACGAATCCCGACTATGCGACGAGCACAGCCTCGACTCGCGAATATCAGGGTGAGTAACCGTCGTCATCGGCGCGGGTGCGCGGGACCAGCCCCTGGCCCCACCGCCGCAGATACAAAGGTGCGAGCCTGCCCCTGCGCAACGCTTGGCCAGCCACCAGCACGGCTGGCCGGCGCGCTGCATCGCAGCGGCAGGCTCGGACGCGGAATCGGTTTTTTTCGCCCACGCCCCAGCCCCTTTGAGGGCGTGGGCGAAAAAAACTCCTATTTCAGAAAGGAAGATCCTTTGCGAACTTGACAGGTCGTTTCATATCAGGGCGAGGGAGAGGTTACACGAGCGCACCCGGACACGCGCAGTCTTCGAAGCACAACGGCGGCTAATCTGTTACGCGCGCATATCGTCCAGAAATTCGGATGGCGTGTTGCCGCTCGCGATCAACAAATGATCCCGCGCGCGGGTGCAGGCGACGTACAGCAAATGGCGCTCGGTGTCGTAGACTTCTTCCAGGTCCGCGTCGTCGCCGACGGTCTCGATTCGTTCCTGCAGCGGAATAACTTCGTCGTCGCACGCCATCACCGCAACGGCACGGAATTCCAGACCCTTGGCAAGATGCATCGTGCTGACCGACACGTGACCGCTCGCCGTTTCGACGTGCTCATCAAGTACCTTGAAGTCCAGGCCAGCCTGCTGCACGGCCGCGCGAGCTCTGTCCAATTGCGCTGACGACCGGACGAATACCGCTATCTCCTCGGGTTTAGTGCCCTCCTTCACCAGCCCCTCAAGCCATCGCGCGACGGCTTCGATTTCAAGTTCGGGCGCACCCAAGCCATGATTTTGGGTTGGGGGCCGTTAAATACCGAGAGCGTGCCGCGTCGTTCCTCCGTGTTGCCGTCAACGTCGGACACCTCGGGCGCCAGCAGCCGATCGGCCTGGGTTCTAATCTGATGGGAGGTTCGGTAGTTGATATGCAGCGTGCGCGAGCGTCCCCGAACATCGACACCGAGGGATTTCCACGAAAACGCCTGCTGGAAAATCCGTTGGCCCAGGTCGCCGGCAAAGAACAAGCCGTTGGGTCGCCCCGCGCCCAACGCGGCGAGAAACCGCAACTGGGCGGGGCTAAGATCCTGTGCCTCGTCCACGACGACGAACTCAAATGGGGGATGTTGGCTACTGGCAAGACGGGTGGCCAGCGCGGTGAACATCCCGGCAAGGGTAATTAGATTGCGGGTTTTCAAGCCGGATTGAACCTGATCGAAAATCGACCAGAGCACGCGCCGCTGCTTCTCGTGAAGGCGTGTCTTACGCCCAAGGCGGGTCACATCGCGATAGTCCTCCCAAGTCTGTAACTGCCAGGCATCCGCAATCTGCTCCCACTCACTTATCAAAAAGCGAGGGCTGAACTTATGGCCCTCCACTTTGGCCGCCGCTTCCTCAATGAGCTGATTCACCGCCTCGTGGGACGCGAGCTTCAACTGGCCGAGATTCACTTCATACAGGCGCTGACCGATAGCGTTGATCGCATGCACCTCCACCTGTTCACCGAGACGGGGTTCGTTTCCGATCAGCCGCCTCAGATTCGTGCGCAACGTGTTCGCTAAAGTCTCAGAGAAAGTCGTAAGCAGCACCCGGGTATCAGGGTTGGTGCGAGCCAGAAAGGCAGCCCGGTGCAGCGCGACGATAGTTTTTCCCGTGCCCGCAGAGCCCGACACCCGCGCCGGACCATTGTAGTCCCTCTCAACCCATTGGCGCTGTGCCGGGTGCAGAAAGGTGATCCACTTCTCCCAGGGGTAATCGAGAGCCCGCTCCAACTCTGCGGCGTCTCCGATCAGACGGAAGCGGCGCTGTGCATCGGGATGAGCAAACGGATCGATCACCGGAGCTTTTCTTGACAGGACCCGACCCTTCGACACCGCCGGGAAGCTTGGTACTGGACCTACGCGCGTAGGGGTCAGATTATACGGTTGCGGAACACCGGTCGCCAAATTGAGTAACGCTTCGGCGGCCTCGCCGGGTAGATGAACAGCCAACTCCATGAAGGAATCTTCGTTCGCCTGGCGCACATCTTTGAGCCACTCGACGGGCACACCATACCCGAGCAGATCGTCGTCGGATGTTCCCGCAAACAAGGGTGGCTTGGCCGGGGCCTGCTGTGGAACCTCGATGTATATAGGGACGGGAATTTCTTCGACCCGCTCGCGAATCTCGACCAACTGAGCGGCGCCGGTCTTCGGATGGGTTTCCAGCTTGCGCCGCTCGGCCCAGTCATAGGCCTTGTCGTGGTGATCCACATAGCAGAGCAGCAGACTCGCGTCGGTCTTGTGCACGATGAGCCGAAGATCGCTAGCCGACCCGCACCGACCAGAAGTTCTTGTCCTTGGCCTTGTCGAGCTTGTGAAAACTGCATTCCCGGATTGGCCGGATTCAATTGCAGGTCGAAGGCCGTCGTTTTGACGGCCTTCTGCTCGTCGCCGGTAAGTCTGGCGAGGCTGTCGGTAAACGTATCCGCGATGAGAAATTCCATCAGTTCACCCTGAAACACCTTCATCACCTCATCGCCCAGGTGATTGATCACCTTCACCGCAATCCGCCCGACTCTTGGGTTGGTCGAAGGGGCGCGAGGTGTCGCTGTTCAGCGTCGCCCAGGCCTCTTCGTTGATCTCGGCCTTGAGCGTGGTCTTGAGCGCCTTGTACGGATCGTTCGCGCCCAGGAAATAGGCATGGCGGACGAAGAAGCTCTCTTCGTTGTAGTCGGTGTCGATGAACCAGCAGGCGATGCCGTCGGCGCCGTCGCTGCGCACTTCGCCGGTGTTGGGGTGGAACACATCCACGCCGTTGACCTTCACCCGGATCTGGCTCCGTCTTCGGCCGGTCGAGGATCTCGATGTCCGGCTCGCCGAAGATGACGAACAGGTTGCCCTTGCCGGTGTTCTTCAGGTCGTCGGCCATGTGCAGGTCGGCATTCATCCGGGCCTTGAGCACCGGGATGCGGCCGAGCTTGTTGAACTCCGTCGAGTGGGCATCGTAGTTGAAGGCGCAGGCGATCAGCACATCGAAGTCGGCATCGCCCGCCTCGCGGGCAGCAGCGACCAGGTCGGGCGCGAGACCGTGCCGAACTCCGGGCCGATGAAGATGGCGGCGCGCTTCTCGCTCCCGACTCGGCATCGCCTTCGATATAGCGGCCCTCGGCGCAGACCAGATCACCCGGCCAGGGCGTGAGCGCGGTGAAGACGATCTTGTCTTCCTTGTGCGCCTGCTGCACGCCGGCCGTCTTGAGATTCTCCAGAATCATCTGGGCAAAGTCCTGCGTCCTCGCTCGGCGCCGTCTGCCGCGTCTGCGGAGTCGATCAACTCGTCGTTTTCGTCGACCGCCAGCACGCGATGCGGCGACAGGCTCTCGACCGTGAACGGTCCGGCCACGCGGACTTTCTTCTTGTCCTCGTAGGGCTTGTCGTAGAGGTATTCGAACTCGGCCTTGGCGGCGATGGAGGCGTCGATCTCCTTCTGCCGGGCGATCCGCGCCTGCCCACCAGTCGGCGTGCAGTTTCTTCGCTGTCGTCCGGCCACTTGGCATCGGCCTCGCGCGGGAATCTCCCATTCCTGCCAGGTCTTCTTGAGCGCCGCGTTCAGCTGTCTCGCGCAGCGGCTCCAGCTTCGCCTGCCACTTCTCCCAGATGACATCGATCTCGGCGTTGTTGGCGATCGACTTCAGCGTGATGTGCGGCACGCGCTCATAGACGAAGCCGTGGCGGATGTTGCCGTGCACGGGCTGCGAGACTGGCGCCGTGCGGGTGACTTCGGCTTCCTTGAGCTGGCCTTCGCGGGAATCGGCCAGCAGGTAGTACGGATAGCGCGCGCCCATGATGCGGGCGCGCGCCAGCGCCAGAGCCACGCGCGAAGTGTCGATCGTGATCCAGCGGCGGCCCCATTGCTCGGCAACGTACGCAGTGGTGCCGGAGCCGCAGGTCGGGTCGAGCACAAGATCGCCAGGGTCGGTGGCCATCAGGATGCAACGCTCAACGACCTTCGGCTCGGTTTGAACAACGTAGATCTTTTCGTCGCGAAAGTCCGGTCGTCAGTGTCGTCCCAGATATTGTCGAGTCGGAACGACCGGGAAATCGTCGAGGAACCGCACGATAACGCAAGCGTGTTCCCGATGCCGATGCAGTCGGTCCGCCTTCGCAAGCCGCTCATTCCCGTCTGAGTTCGTTTTCCAACGTAGCCTTTGCCCGGATCGAATACGCCTTGCCGTCGAAACTGAAATCACTGCAGACGTCGCTCGCCCTGTGAGATCGCTGGCTGTGATGATTGTCGCTGCTGAAGATACGGCGATCTCCGGCATCAGTCGTCGACTCTCTTCAGCGTGCTCGCGACGCTCGCTCTTGCAGTCTCGACCCAATGTGTACTGGCTCGCACCGATCGCCTGCTCGACTTCTTTGGACTGTAAGAGCTGCCGATACTTTACATGGCTTCGTGTTCTTTGCATACCAGAGGATGTAGTCAGTGACGACTCGCAGATCAGCTCGCCGAGTGCGCCGATAGTCTTCTTGAATGACAATCTGCGCGACGAAGTTGTCCTCGCCGAACACCTCATCCATCACCGCCCGGACGCGATGCACATTCTCGTCGCCGATCTGCACGAAGATCGAGCCGGAATCGGTCAGCAGATCGCGCGCGACGGTGAGGCGGTCGCGCAGGTAGGTCAGGTAGCTGTGGATTCCGTCGCGCCAGGTATCCCGGAACGCCTTGACCTGCTCCGGCTCGCGGGTGATGTGGTCGACGTTGCCGTCCTTCACGTCGCGGCTGGTCGTGGACCACTGGAAGTTGCTGTTGAACTTGATGCCGTAGGGCGGGTCGAAGTAGATGCACTGCACCTTGCCGCGCAGCCCCTCGCGCTCGGCCAGCGTCGCCATCACCTGCAGGCTGTCGCCCAGGATCATGCGGTTCGACCAGTTCTGCGTCGTGCTGGTAGAACTCGGTCTTGTCGTCGCTCTTCGGCAGGCCGTTGAAGTCGGCGAACAGGTCGATCTGTGATCTCGGCTGCCGCTTGCTGTCCGCTTGCGTCTGCGCGCAGCAGATCGTCGATCAGCACCTTGGGGTGCACCTTCTCCTGGATGTAGAGCGGCGGCGCATGGACGACGAGATCGGACCAGTCCTGCTCGTCCTTGCCGCGCCAGACGAGCTGCGGGTCGAGGTCGCGGTTGCGGCGCTCGTAGGCCACGCGGATGGGGCTCTGCTCTTCCTTCGCCATCACCGACTGGTATTCGGCCGTCGGGATGTTCTTGCGCGTGGCTTCGTCGTGCGTGAGGGTCTCGACGGTCTTTCTTGGCTTTGCTGCTTTTGCCATTGGCCATAGCTTCCTGCTACCTGCCGGCGCGGCTGCGCTGGCAACGGACTCGATCATCTTGTCGAACTCGCCTCTCGACCTTCGCCTCGAAGTCGGCCTCGATCTCGTAGACCTCGGTGAACTCCGCGAAGGCCCAGCGGCCATAGCTGCCGCAGGTTGTTCACGCCCGGCACCCAGTAGGTCTCCATCGTGGTCTTCTTCTCCTTGGCGTCCTCGCGCCGATAGCCCTTGATCTCGACGACCAGGTGCAGCAGATCGTCCTCGCCGTGCCCATCGTCCACCAGCACGATGAAGTCCGGGACGGTACTGCCGCATCTCGGAACCGTAGCGGTACGGCACTTCGAACCCGAGGTTGTGGTTCTTCACGTAGGCCCGCACCCGCGGATGCGACTCGGCCACGCGGCAGAACTCGGCCTCCCAATCGCTGTCGAGAATCACCCAGTTGATGTGGCAGCGGCGGGCGTCGGTCTCCCAGCGGTCGGTCTTCGAGGTGTTGAAGTTGACATGGCTGGTGGAGCCGGTCGGGATTGTAGGGATCGAGCACGGCCTTGATCGGCCGCTTCGCCCATGCATCGCGCGGGTGATGCCGGCGGTGATCCGCTCGCAGGCCATGTCGGCCAGCTCCTGATACATGAGCTGCGCCGGATAGGTGCCGCCCTTGCAGACCAGGCAGCTGTCGAGCCACTGCTTGGCGATGCGCTTGAGCTGGCCGAACAGGTGGAGCTTGGGCTCTTCGCCGGGGTCGCGCCACTTGGTGTAGAGCAGGCGCTGGGTGAGATGGAACAGCACGCGTCGAACGGCCGCATGTCGCCGGTGTGGACCAGGTTGAGATCCACGCCTTCACCGATGATGCCCGAGTTTCTGGTCATCGATGGGCCCGACCAGATCCGGCGTCAGTTCCAGCACCGAATCGTCGTTGAATTCCGCTGTCAAGCCGCTCCTCCGGCAGTTCGACCCGGTAGCCCTCACGCGGGGAAAGCGGATCTCCAGGGCGTCGCGCTCGGGCCGGACGGCCTTGACCTGAATCGTCTCGCGGGCGGCTGCGGCGGAGCGACGACCGGCTTGGCGGTGAAGTCGAAGGGAATGCCGAGGACGTCGGCATATTCGACGTTGAACAGGCCCTCTTCGTTGAGGTCGTAGGACTGGCGGCGCAGCGCGCGGCCGATGACCTGCTCGCACAGCAGCTGCGTGCCGAAGGCGCGCACGCCCAGCACGTGGGTGACGGTGTTGGCGTCCCAGCCTTCGGTGAGCATCGAGACCGAGACGACGCAGCGGATGTCGCTCGCCGAGGCGGCCGTGCTTGCCGACGGTGTTCATCACTTCGCGCAGCAGATCCTGGTCGGTGATGTTTTCGGCCTGGCCGCGGTCGCCGGTGCGCTCGACGATCTCCCGCCGGAAGCGCTCGATCTCGTCGGCCGCCATGTCGCGGAAGTTGTCGTCCAGCGCTTCGCCGGATTCGAGCTGCTCGCTGTCGATCAGCAGCGTGCGCGGGCGCGCAGCGGGTTGCCGTGCTCGTCGAAGTTGCGGAACAGCGCCAGGCGGCCGTTCTCCAGCGTGGTCGAGCCGTCTTCGTTCTCGCGGTGAAAGCCGGAGATGTAGTCGTAGACGAGCTTCGAGGTCGAGGTGTTGTTGCAGACCACGATGAAGCAGGGCGGCACCCTGATGCCGGCTTGCTGCCAGAGCTCGAAGGTCTTCTCGTAGTGGCCGTAGAGCGCTTCGAGAGCGGTCTGCAGCTGCGACGGCAGGCTCGAGCGGATCGAGGTCCTCGGCCTTGCCGCGGCCCTTCTTCGGCATCTTCTGCGGATGTGCTCCCAGAGGTTGCGGAACATCGGGCATCTCGCCGCCGGGGATGTTGTCGGCCACCGGCACGCGCGGCAGCTTGACGATGCCGCATTCGATGGCGTCCATCAGCGAGAAGTCGCTCATGGTCCACGGGAACAGCGTGCCCTCGGCATAGCCGGAGCCGCGCAGGAAGAACGGCGTCGCCGAGAGGTCGAAGACGCGGCAGACGCCGAGCTTGCGCTTGACGGCCTCCAGCCCGGAGATCCAGAGACGGGCGGCCTCGTTGTTCTTCTCGGCTTCCTTCTTCTCGTCGCCCTTCAGGTCTTCTTCGTCTTCGCGCATCGGGCTTTTCGCGATAGCAGTGGTGCGCCTCGTCGTTGAGCACCAGGATGTTCTTCATGCCCATCAGGTCGGGCATGACGCGCTGGATCATCTGCCCTTCGGTTTCGAGCGTGTTCGAGCTCTTCGCCCCGGCCCTGCAGCAGCGAGCGGCCGCCCTTCGAGAGTTCCATCCGCTCGCGCAGCTTGAAGGCGTGGTAGTTGGTGATGACGATCTTGGCCCGTTCGAGATCGTCCAGCATGTCGCTCGGGAACGAGTTCGCGGCTCTGCATAGTAGCTGTCCGGGTCGTTCGGCTGGAGGACGCGCAGCCGGTCCTTGATCGTCAGGCCGGGCGCGACGACCAGAAATCCGCGCGTGAACTTCTTGCTGCTCGGCCGGCGCACCGCGTTGATCGTCTGCCAGGCGATCAGCATCGCCATGACGGTCGTCTTGCCGGCGCCGGTGGCGAGCTTCAGCGCCAGGCGCATCAGTTCGGGATTCGCGTCGTTGTTGGCGTTGGCCAGATGCTCGAGAAACCTCTTGCCCGCCTTGCCGACTTCGGGGCGACCTCGGTCAGCCAGATGGCCGTCTCGACCGCTTCGACCTGGCAGAAGAACGGCCGGATGCTGCTGAACTTGTGGTGCCGCCAGTGCTGGAGCAGGCGCGCCGTTTCCGGCGTCACCTGCCAGTCGTTCGGATTCGGCAAGCTCCGCCAGTGGTCCACCTGCTGGCGCAGCTCGTTGATGATCGAGGTTGGGTCGTACTGCTGCTCTTGGGTCGAAAGCCCCTTGCCCTCGTCGAAAACGATCGTCTTCTGGTCAGCGGCCCCTTGCGCTTCTTGGGCTTGGGAATCGGCGTGATGAACTTACGCGGCGCCGGCTCTCGATGATCTGTTGGGTCGGCTGGCCCTGCTCGTCAAGCTCCCAATGTCGGCCTGGGTGCTCGTAGGGAGAGTTGAGAATAGGTTTCTCAAAAAATTCGTTGCTCATGTTAGCTTATCAAACTGCTAGCAAATTGAACCAGAAAATACAACCTCGTGTTTTCTGCACAAGATTATTCTCGTAGCGGTAGGGGAGGGCAGCATCGAGGTAGGAGTCAGGTTGGTGTGTGTTAGCAGGGGTGAGGATGTACCTTTTGATCCGTCGTCGCCAGGGTTTGTGCGTCAAATGGTCGAGAAGGGAGAAGTCTGGCACTGACAGAAGGCGGATTGGCTGTGATCCCTGGCTAGTCACAGAACGTCAGGTTCCAGATCTGGTGCGCCTGTTACTTGACCCTTTACGTCGCGTCGATGCGGTGGTCTTTTCGCTGCCAGAGGACTCGACGGACCCCAGGGATACGATCGTCTCGGCAAGGAATGTGCACCAAAGAACGCTTGGCGCAGCCCACGTTGCGATCGTTACGGGTCCAGCGAGTTTTCGCCTCACTGAGCTTATCGGAAAAGAGTTCTCCGTCTTTAAACAAGGGGTGCGAGTATACAGACTGGGTTCGACCCGGATCGCGACCAGCCGTTTTACCATCCTCTCGGCTTGGCGAACCGCGTCGCTCTATGGCCAGGTGGCGGTGGTTCGGCATATGAAAAGTTCTTGATAGCGCAAGCTCTGACGCACTCAGTTTCAGGGAGCGAGCGCCGGCTTCCGTCATTTTCTCAAATCAGGCGATGGGCTGCTAAAATCGATCTCGATAACGCACAAACGACGGGGTCATCAGAGCATGATCTGTTAACACTGGCCGAGCTCGAAATAGACCAGCTACGTCAGAATCTCGACGAAGAACGGGAGACCTACCAAGGAGTTGTCGAAGCTGTCGAACGTGAGCGTGATGAGGCACGGCAAGCCGCGGAAGAAGCAAAACAGAACGCATTCGGCATGCGATACCGCTTGGAACTGTTGGAGCATCAATTACGGCAAGTTGGACTGATGCAGACTGCCGTGGAATTTCCAGATGCTGTGGATGACATCGAAGCATTTAAAACCTGGTGTCGTGCCCATCTCTCGGGCTGCGTCGAGGTGCACAACAGAGCCTTCCAAGGGATAAAAAAGTCTGTTTTCAGGAGCCCGGACTAATATACAAGGCATTGTTATTGCTTCGGGATTACTACGTTCCGATGCGGCGCGGACGGCCACAAACGTTAAGTCGCGTTCGATCAGATCTGCGCAGAGCTTGGATTGGACGAAAGTCCGGCCTTCTCTGGTCCCCGTTGGGGCGAGGAAGGTGAAACCTATGTGGTCAGCTACGCAGGACGTAGGTTTCTTCTTGATAGACACCTAAAGAACAGCAGCAATTCTGACGATCCACGCTTTTGCTTCAGGCTGTATTTTTTTTGGGACGATCAAAACGAGGTCGTGGTCGTCGGGTGGCTTCCTTCTCATCTCGACAACCGCATGACGTGACCGATCTAGCGACGTTGCGAGAGCGCTGCGCTATTTACAAGCAAGAAACCCCCAGCGCATCAACCCAGGTCCTGATTGGGCGGGCCATATCGACGGCCATGCCGCGGCACCAACGTTCGAGCCGATTGTCTCATCGAATCGGAGTCGGTTAGGCTCTAGTAGCTACTTTCTGTTCCCTCTCCTTATCCTAGGAGAGGGCGAGGGAGAGGTTACACGCAGGCACGTGGAACGCGCAGACTTCGAAGCGGAACGGCACTGTCTGAGGGATTGCTTGCAACGGTACGTGTGACCACTCCCTAACCCTCCCTCGGACAAGCGGAGGGCATCAGAAAGGATGCTCAAGGTGAGACAGGAGAGCTGAACCATCATGGCCAATCCCAATCCAGGACCGGTTCCCGCCGCAAAGGGCAAGGCGCAGCGCGAGCCTTGGATTATCCGCACCTATGCCGGTTTTGGCGACGCGCGCCAGGCCAATCGCCGGTTCCATGAAAACCTGAAACAGGGGCAGCGCGGACTGTCGATCGCATTCGACTTGCCGACCCAAAATGGTTTCGACTGCGACGCCCCGATCGCCCGCGGCGAGGTGGGCAAGGCCGGCGTTTCGATCGCCCATTGGCAGGACATGGACGCGTTGTTCGAGGGGATCGACCTCGGCGCGATCAACACCTCGATGACGATCAACGCCACCGCGCCCTGGCTGCTCGCGCTCTACCTGGTAGTTGCGGAGAAACACGGCGTGCCCTGGGACAAGCTGCGCGGCACCACCCAGAACGACCTGCTCAAGGAGTACGTCGCGCGCGGGACCTCGATTTTTCAGCCCGAGGTATCGTTGCGCCTGTCAACCGAATTGATCCGGTTTTGCGTCGAGCAGGTGCCCAACTGGAACCCGATCAACTGCTGCGGCTACCATTACATGGAAAGCGGCGCCGGTCCGGCCGAGGAAATCGGCTATGCGTTCGGCAACGCGCTGATGATTCTCGACGCGATCAAGCCGCACCTGGAGCCCGCCGCCTTCGAGCAGACCGTGCGGCGAATTTCCTTCTTCATCAACAGCGGTATCGAGCTGGTGCCGGAAATCTGCAAGGTCCGCGGGTACTTCAAGCTCTGGCGGGAGCTATGCGCCAGCGAATTTGGAATCAACGACGTCGCCTTCCGCGCCGGATGCCAGGTGCGGTCGCTGACCCTGACCGCGCAGCAGCCCGAACTGAACATCGTGCGGATCGCCTACGAAGCCCTGCCCGTGGTGCTCTCAGCCAATGCCCGCGTCAACGCCTTGCAGCTTCCCGGTTTTCGCGAGGCGATGGGTCTGCCGGACCAGGCCGAACAGCTGCTGAGCCTGCGCACCCAGCAAATCCTGATGTATGAGACCGAAATCGGCCGCTACGATGACATCTTCGAGGGCAGCAAAGTGATCGAGGCGCAGACCGGTGAGATTGCCGATCGGGCGCGCACGATTGCGATGGATCTGCGTCAGGCCGGTTACAAGCGTGCCATCGAAAGCATCAGCAGCGAGCTTACGCGCCGCCTCACCGAGCGTCAGGGGATGCTTGAAGCCGGCGAGATCACCCAGGTCGGCGTCAACGCCTTCACCGGCGAGATTGGACTGGTCAGCGGCGAACCGGTCTATGAGGACGCCGCCGCGCAGGCAGCCGCCGAATCGGCAAGAATCAAGGACGTTGGGCAATGGCGCTCGCATCGCGACTCGGCGGCGGTGTCCGCGGCGCGTGAACAGGTCGAACGCGCGGGCGGCGCCGGCGCGGATATCATGGCGGCGACCCTGGAACTGGCGCGCGCCGGGGGCACGGTCGGCGAATGGACGCAATCCCTGGAACGCTCGACCAACGGGCGCTATGTACCGCCGGTGCTGGAAAGCGCGGGAGCGGTCCAGCTTTTCCGTCTGCCCAAGGCCAAGCGGCCGATTCGAATCGCGCTCGGAAAGGCCGGCCTGGACGGCCATGTCAACGCGGTCAAGTTGCTCGCCCACGCCTGCCGTCAGGCCGGGATGGAGGTGATCATCGCGGGCTTCAAACAGACGCCGGCCCAATTGGTCGAAGTGGCCCTGCAGGAAGACGCGGAGCTGCTCGGCGTCAGCAGCATGGCGGGCGCCCACATGACTATCGCCGCCGAAATCCTGGATCAGCTCAAGCAACGTCATGCCGATAACGTGAGCCTGATAATGGGCGGAATAATCCCCGATCGCGATCGCGCGGCGCTCATGCAACTGGGGGTCAAGGCCATCTTCACGCCGCGGGATTCGATGCTGCATGATATCGTCGAGCGGTTGCTGGCGGTTGCCGGCAATTAGACTGGCGGCTTCGCGCGGTTACAATGGCTGATGAGATGACGTTTAAGACCGGCCGCACGGCGGCGCTGGCGATGGTTGAGGTGCGTTCATGAGCATTGTTGTGAGGTGGTTCCGACCGAGATCGCGGTGGCATGGGCCGATCAGCTTGTTGTTGAGCCTGATGTTGACCCTGGTGGCGGCAGGTGCATGCTCCGCCTCGGAGGCGCGGCCGTGGCTATGCCGCGACAAGCCGGTGTTTTCGTCGTCGGGACCGTCCCGGATGGACCTGAGCAGCCATGACAGCCGTCACTGGCAGGTATTCCTGATGCAGTTCGATCCATCGGGTGGACACGACGGTTTCACCATCACCAATACCTACGACCTGGGGGCCGGCGCGCGCCATGCGGGCGAAGCGTTGATCCAGGGCCGGTACTTCGCGGTGGCGCTGTATGGATCGGGCGGTCATTGGATCTGCGCCGGGCCGGCGCGCGACCAACGCACCCCGGGCACCCTCGCGAGCCTGTGCTACAGCGCCGGCGGTGGCGATTGCGACGTCATCCTGAACGTAAAGTCCACCGGGAAATAGAAACGCTACTGGACAGCGGTGGCGGCGCTTTACTTGATCCGCGGCTCCCGAGCGTTGATTGCGGGCGGTTTGCCGGCGCGGTTGTAGGCTCCGCCTTCAAGTTGGACCAGCAGCTTGTGCAGGATCCGGTTGAGCGTATCGATTTCCGCCGACGTCAGGGTCTGCGCGGCTTGCATTTCGGGTTCATCGGACAGCACGCCTAAATTAACGCTGGCGTCGATCAGCTTGCGGCCGCGGGCCGTCAGGCGGACCAGCACGCTGCGCCGGTCGCCGGGGTCGGGTTTACGCTCCACCAGGCCCATCTCGGCCAGATGATCGATTTGCCGGGTCATAGTGGCGGAAGGCGCGAAGCACTCTTTGAGCAATTGGGCCGGGTTCAGACAAAAAGTCGGTCCGGCCCGGCGCAACGCCGCGATCAGCAGCAGTTCACGAACGTTGAGTCCGGCCTGGGCCGCGACCCGGGCCAGCGCGGCCTCGAAGAAAAACGCCGCCCGCTGGATGCGCGACACCGCCGCCATCGCGCGCGTGTCGCGGTCGGGATACTCGGCGTGGATCTCCTCCAGCATCCGATCGACAAAGTCCCGCCCCTCCGTGCGATCCTGTGACCTCGACATTTATGCCTGAACCTTCGACACCTTCCACAGCGCAAGCCCGATAGCCTACGATGGCACGCGGAAGCTCACAAGTGGCGCGCCGGCGCGGAGGCGGCGCTACTAACCTTGCGCGAGGCGGGATTGACATAAAAACACCCGGCGCGATATTAGCTCGAAGATACTTTCAAATGGAGATAATTCCGGCCAACGCCGGCGGCGCGCCGCGATTGGCCGGCGCGCCAAGGAGAATCAGCCGCGATGCAATACAATGTGATTTCCGCCGACTCTCATATCAACGAGCCGCCCGGCACCTGGATCGACCGCGTCCCGGCGAAGTTCAAGGACGTGGCGCCGCGGGTCGTTCCCACCTCCGATGGGGGCGAGGGTTTCAAGTTCCCCGAAGAGGCCCATGTGCAAAGCTTCGGCCTGGCTTCGGCGACGTTGCAAAAGGGGATTGTCCGCGGTCCGGAGCAATATATCGCCAACGGCCTCAAGTTCGAAGATATTGCCCGCGGCTCCTGGGACCCCAAACAGCATGTCGAGGATATGAAGACCGACGGCTGCGACGCGTCGGTGCTGTATGCCGGAGTCGCCGCCAACATGTACAACATCAAGGATCGCGAGCTGCGCCTGGCCAGCTTCCGCGCCTTCAACGACTGGCTGGGCGAGTTCTGCTCGTACGACCCGGCCCGCCTGATCGGGCCGCCGATGTTGCCGGTTGAGGAGGAAAGCATCCAGGACGCGATCGACGAACTCCATCGCAACGTCAAGCAGTGGAAGATCAGGACCGCGCAGATTCCGATTTTTCCGTGGAAGCGCTATTTCGACAAATTCTACGATCCGCTTTGGGCGGTGGCGCAGGAGATGGATCTGTCGTTGGCCTTTCATCGCGGACTTAACCGTCCGTTCGCGTTCGGTTCGCCCAGTCAGGGCGGCCCGTTCATGTCCAACCAGGTGATGCGCGACTTCTCCTACTGCATGCCCTTCGCCGACCTGGTGTTTGGCGGCACCTTCGATCGCTTCCCCAATCTCAAGCTGGTCTCCGCCGAGGGCCGCACCGGATGGCTGATCCATTTCGTGCAACGGTCGGACGAAAGCATCCGGCGTCACGGCCCGTGGTCGAAGGTGAAGCTCAATCGCCTGCCCAGCGACTGCGTCAAGCACAACATCTATTCCACTTTCATCGAGGACCGGGTGGGTATCCTGATGCGCGATCTGATCGGCGTCGATACGCAAATGTGGAGTTCCGATTATCCGCACAGCGACAGCACCTGGCCCAATTCGCGCAAAGTGATCGAGGAACAATTCGAAGGCGTACCGGCCGCCGACAAGTATAAGATGCTCGCCGGGAACGCGATTGGCCTGTACAAGCTGAACTAGCGCGGGCGGGCGGCCGCGTTCATAATCCGGGAAGAATCAGGTGCCCTCATGAGCTACATGGTCGGAGTCGATATCGGCGGGACCTTCACCGATTGCGCGGTGTTTGACGATCAAGCCGGCCGCTTTATCACCGGCAAGGCGGCCACCACCCCGCAAAATCCGGCCGAGGGATTCTTCAACGCGCTGGAGGCGGCGGCGTCGGCGGCCGGCCTGGACGTGCGCCAGTTACTTTCCAACGCGGCGACTCTGGTCAACGGCACCACCGTGGGCACCAATGCAATCGTCACCAAACGGGGCGCCAAGGTGGGCTTGCTGACCACCGTCGGACACGGCGAGGCGCTGGCGATAATGCGCGGCGGCGGGCGCACCAAGGGGCTTTCGATCGACGAACTGCTCTACATCCCCGGCGCCCATAAGGCGGAGCCGTTGGTGTCGCGCGACTGTATCGAAGAAATTGCGGAACGGGTCGATTGCAAGGGCAATGAACTGGTCAGGCTCGACGAACCGGGCGCGGAGCAGGCTATCCGGCGGCTGTTGTCCAAGGGGATCGAGGCGCTCGCCATCTGCCTGTTATGGTCGCCGATGAATCCCGCGCACGAACAGGCGCTGGCCGCTTTGGCCAAACGGATCGCGCCGGGCCTGTTCATCAGTTGTTCGCATGAGGTCTCGCCGATGGTGGGCGAATATCCGCGCGCGGTGGCCGCGGTGTTCAACGCCTGCATCGGTCCCTTGATGAGACGCTATGTCGACGGTCTGGAGCAGCAGTCCGCGGCGGCCGGCTACGGCGGCAAATTGCTGTTCGCGCAATGCGTCGGCGGATGCGTGCCGTCGGCGCAGGCCGCGGCGGTGCCGCTTTATACCGTGGACTCCGGTCCGGTCAGCGGAGTTGCGGCCTGCAGTATCCTGGGACCCAAGATGGGCTACCCCAACATCATCACCACCGACATGGGCGGGACCACGTTTGACGTCGGTATCGTCTATCAGGGCGCGGGACTGACGCGCAGCGCGACGGTTCTGGGACGCTACGAGATGGCGGTCTCGATGGTGG
The DNA here is from genome assembly GCA_963805995.1 of uncultured Pseudomonadota bacterium. Lineage (GTDB taxonomy): Bacteria > Desulfobacterota > Binatia > Binatales > Binataceae > JAJPJA01. Next base: position 465,378 of record CAWDWL010000021.1, read on the forward strand.
ACGTGGTTTCGATTGGGGCGGGCGGCGGCAGTATCGCCTACATCGATCCGGCTTCCGGGGGCTTGCGAGTTGGACCGCGCAGCGCGGGCGCCGAACCGGGGCCGATGTGCTACGGCAAAGGCGGCACGGAACCGACGGTCACCGACGCCAACCTGGTGTTGGGCATCCTCGATCCGGATTATTTTCTGGGCGGCAAGCGCAAGCTGGATGTCGAACTTGCGCGTGCAGGGGTGGGCCGGCTGGCCCGGACGCTCGGACTCGGGCTGGAGGAAACCGCAGCCGGAATCTGCCAGATCGTGGACAACATGATGGCCGGTGAGATCCGGCGGATGACGCTGTTTCGCGGCTACGATCCGCGCGAGTTCGTGGTCTTTGCCTTCGGCGGAGGCGGACCCACGCATGCCGGCGCCTATGCTCGCGAACTCGGCGTCAAGCAGGTGATCGTGCCGCTGGGCAACTGCGCGGCAGTATGGTCGGCGCTGGGGACCTATGCCGGCGGCGTCGTTCACGTTTACGACCGCAATGAATTCATGCGCGAGCCGCTGCAGGCCCAGGCGCTGATCCGCATCTTCTCCGAGATGGAAACGCATGCGGCCACCCAGCTTGCGGCCGAAGGCTTCAGTCCTTCCAAAATGGAATTTGAACGCTTTATCAGTCTCAAATACGGCGCACAGATTTCCTCGCTGGAGATCCCCTTTCCCGATACCGGCCTGACCCAGGATGAGGCTGGCAGCCTGGTTGCCAACTTTGAAACGACCTATGCCAAGCGCTACGGTGAAGGCGCGGGTTTTCGCGAAGCCGGGGTCGAAGTCGTGAAGTTGCGCCTGCGCGCCGTGGGCCGGCTGCCGGAAGTCAATCCCGGCAAGCGCTCCCGTTCCGAAACCAACGGCGCGCCCGCGGCGGCCGGATCCACTTCGGCCACGATCGCTACGCGCCGGGTTTACTGGTGGGAAGCCGAGGGATTTCTCGATACTCCGGTGCTCAACGGCGAGCGCCTGGCGGCGGGACAGGAGATCAAGGGTCCCGCGATCATCGAATTGCCGCACACGACAATGCCGGTGCGGCCGGGCCAGACCAGCCATCTGGACGATTACGGCAACATAGTCTTGAATGTCGGCGGCTGAATCCGTCATTAATGCATTAACGTTTCAACTCGCCACGATGGGGCAGCTATGAGCACATCCACAGAGCAGGAACAACAATTCAAGGTCATTGGCACGCGGCCGGTGCGTCACGACGGTATCGACAAGGTCACGGGCCGGGCCAAGTACGGCGCCGACTACAGCTACCCGGATATGCTGCACGGCAAGGTCCTGCGCAGCCCCCATGCGCACGCGCGGATCAAGTCGATCAACCTGGAGAAGGCGCTGGCGCTGCCGGGAGTCAAGGCAATCGTGACCGGCAAGGATTTAGTGGATCTGCCCGGTCGGCGCCAGTCGATGGGCGAGATGATGATGAATCCGCACGACATCTCGCACAACATCCTGGCGCGCGACGTGGCGATGTATAACGGCCATGCGATCGCGGCGGTCGCGGCCACCTCGCCACATATCGCCGAGGAAGCGTTGAACCTGATCGAGGTCGAATACGAATTGCTGCCGTTCGTCCTCAACGTCAAGGAGTCGATGGCCCCCGGCGCCCCCATCGTTCTGGAGGATCTGCGCAACCAGGAGTTCGGCCAAATCGTCGCCAACGAACCGATGGACCTGTTCATGGCGCCGTCCAAGAGCACGTCGGACAAGCCGGGAAACGTCGCAGCTCATTTCCAGTTCCAGCGCGGCGACCTCGAAGCCGGCTTCAAGTCGGCCGACTACATCGTCGAGCGCGAGTTCAACACCGAGATGGTCCATCAGGGGTATATCGAGCCGCACAACGCATTAGGCGTTTACAACCCTGACGGCCACGCGACGCTTTACTGCTCGACTCAGGGGCCGTTCGACGTGCGGATGCTCTGCTCGCTGCTGTTGGGGCTTCCCCAAGGCAACATCCGTGTGGTGCCGGCGGAAATCGGCGGCGGCTTTGGCGGCAAGACCACCATCTACCTGGAGCCGCTCGCGCTGCTGCTGTCGAAGAAAACCGGCCATCCGGTAAAGCTGGTGATGACCCGCGCCGAAGTTCTGCGCGCCACCGGTCCGACCTCCGGCTCCTGGATGAAGGTCAAAATGGGCGCCACCAAGGCGGGCAAACTGACGGCGGCGGAAATCTTCCTGGCGTTCGAGGCCGGCGCTTTTCCGGGCTCGCCGGTGGGTCCCGGCGCGATGTGTGTAATCGCTCCCTACGACGTCCCCAACTTCCTGATCGACGGCTACGACGTGGTCGTCAACCGGCCCAAAACCGCGGCCTACCGGGCTCCCGGCGCGACCAACGCGGCGTTCGCGTCGGAGTGTGTGATGGATGAATTGGCGGAGAAGTGCGGCATTGATCCGATCGACTTCCGCATCAACAACGCGGCCAAGGAAGGCACCCGCCAGATTATCGGACCCAAGTACGGCAGGATCGGCTTTGTTGAGGTCTGCGAGGCGCTCAAGACTTCCGAGCATTACAAGTCCAAGCTTACCGGGCCCAATCGCGGTCGCGGCGTGGCGTTCGGGTTTTGGTTCAACGCCGGACATCAATCCTCGGCTACGGTCAATATCCACGGCGACGGCAGTATCAGCGTGATAACCGGCTCGGTGGATATCGGCGGGTCGCGCGCCTCGATGGCGATGATCGCGGCCGAGGTACTGGGAGTCGGCGCTACGGATGTGCGCCCCCTGGTGGCCGATACCGACTCCATCGGCCAGACCGACGTGACCGGTGGCAGCCGTGTGACTTTCGCCACCGGCCTGGCCGTTTACGAAGCCGCCCACGACGCCGTCAGACAACTCAAGGAGCGGGCTGCGAAGCTGCGGCAACTGAAGCCCGAAGATGTGGACTGGGTGGAAGGCAAGGCGATCTCCCGCAACAACGGCGTTAAGCCAGCCAGCCTCAGGGAGTTGGCGATGACTCTGCCGATGACCGGCGGCCCGATTATCGGGCGGGCCACGGTTAATCCGCATAGCGTCGGACCGACGTTTGCCGGCCTGTTGGTGGATGTCGAAGTCGATCCCGAAACCGGCAAGGTCGATATCCTCCGATGCACGGTGGCTCAGGACGCCGGCAAGGCGATTCATCCCAGCTACGTGGAAGGCCAGATGCAGGGCGGGACGGCGCAGGGCCTGGGCTGGGCGCTTAACGAGGAATACATCTACGACGACCAGGGAGTTCTGCGCAACGCCGGTTTCCTGGACTATCGCATGCCGACTTGCCTGGACCTGCCGTCGATCGAAACCCGGATCGTCGAGGTGCCCCATCCGGGCCATCCCCTGGGAATCCGCGGCGTCGGCGAAGTATCGATTGTGCCGCCGCCGGCCGCCGTCGCCAATGCGATGTATCGCGCGATCGGAGTCCGCATCACGCAATGCCCGATGTCACCGCCGCGCGTGCTCAAGGCGATTCAGGAGTCGAGTAAGGCGCCGAAGAAGGCCAAATCAGCATAATTCGTTGTCGGCGTTGGTTTGTCATCCCGAGCGAGCCGAGCGAAAGCGCGGCGACGAGGGATCAACGCGAAGCGATGGGATTTTTTGCCCGCCCCGCCCAACAGGGGCAAACGCTTGGTGTTGATTCCTCGACTGCGCCGCAAAACAATGCGGCTCTGCTCGGAACGACAAATCCAGGTCAGCCCAACCTTGGTGGACAGAAAGATGCTCTGCCCCAATGGGATGCGGTTGTGCCGCCGGCATTAGCAGTCGTTGCCTACCGGATCGCCACCGCGTTCGGAGGCGATCCTACGCCACCGGGGAGCTTCAGCGGAACCGAGCTCAGAAAGAAGCTGTACCGGTTGTCGGCGGCGCATGCCGCGGACAATTCTTCCAGGTCCCACAACTCGCCGATTGGCATCCCGAAGTAAACCAGCAAATGGGTATGCAGCGTCTCGCGCTCGCGTTCGACGCCCCACTTGGGCGTCGCTTCCAGCGCGGGGGTATCGGTCGCGACCGCGGCGATATGCAAGTTCCACAGCCATCGCGCCGTCTCCACGCTGGTTTCGATTCCGGGAAGCCTGGCCTTCTGTCCATATCCGCGCCGCACTTCGGCATCGGCTGCGAGGTAGTAAGCGAGCCAACCGAGCCGAATTAGCAGGATGTCACCGGTCTTGATTTCGCTACCCTGCTCGGCCAACGCGGCTTGGAGATGGGCCAGCGGCACGCTGGTAGCTCTGGAATAGTCAATGGGAATTTGGTGCCGCTCGTAGTAGCGGCCGACGTCAAGCAGGACGCCGCGTCCCGCTACGACTTTGTTTGCGATGCGGTCAATACCCAGTCTGCTGCCGCCGCGCCCGGCAATCTCGGTTACCGCAAATCCGTTGTAAGGACCGAACTGCGGGTGCTTGAAATGCGCCAGCGAATCCCACTGTGATGACGATTGCGTATTCAGGTTGTCGATGGTGTCGTCCAGCAGGTCACTGTAACCCGGCATGCCATTGACCGCGTGCCGGTAAGGAGTCCGCGGGACGATCGGCGGAGCCGGAAGATTAAGCGGCAAGTCCAGCGAGAAGCATCGCCCCGAGCGAATCTCCGCCGCCGCCTCGCGCACGCGCTCGGGCGTCAGCAGGTTAAGCGTGCCCAGTTCGTCATCGTCGCCGAAAACTCCCCAGGCCGAGCCCGCCGGCGCCCCTTCGCGAATCGGTAGTTCATCGTAGTCGGGTAATTTCATCCAGTGCGTTCCTTCTCACACCCTGCTCACAGCTTCAGCCGTGGGAGATGCCGCTTACACTTCAACCATTGCCGCCCGCATTTTGCCAGCGATATCCGCCAACCTCGCGATTCGGACGGTGGTTTGACCCGCTGGCGCGGAGCGGAGTTAAGGAGCTAAAACAATATTCCAGACATGACCGGCAGCGAGTAACCCGACGCGCTGGAGCAGGAGCAGGAGAAGGATAATCGCATGAAGATCGGATTGATGTATGAAATCGAGATGCCCAAGCCGTGGCATGAAGGTCAGGAGGCCGAGAAATTCCGCCAGGTGCTGGACCAGATCCAACTGGCGGACGAGGCCGGATTTTCGCATGTGTTCGCGGTCGAGCATCACGGGCTCGAAGAGCTGTCGCATTGCTCCTCACCGGAACTGGTCTTTGCGGCAGCCACCCAGCGCACCAAGCAGATCCGCTTCGGACACGGCGCGATTTTGCTGCCTCAGCCCTACAACCACCCGATCCGGGTGGCGGAGCGGATTTCCACCCTGGATATCCTCAGCGGCGGACGCCTGGACGTTGGCTTCGCGCGTTCGGTGACCCTGACCGAGATGGGCGGCTTTGCGATCGATCCCAACGATACGCGTCCGATGATGGAAGAGGCGCTCGAAGTCATTCCCCAGCTCCTGACCACCGATCGGTTTCCCGGCTATCAGGGCAAGTACTTCACTATCGGCGAGAACCGCAACGTCCTGCCCAAACCAATCCAGAAACCCCATCCGCCATTCTGGATGGCGTGTTCTTCGCCCGAGAGTTTCTATATCGCGGCTGAGCACGGGCTGGGGGTGCTGTCCTTCAATATCGCCAAGGCCGAGACTCTGGCCGAGCGCATCCACAACTACCGGCGGATGGTCGCGAATCCCGCCCGCCCGGTGGTCGCGAAAGTCAACAATCAGGTGGCGGTCTTCCTGATGACGCTGTGCGGCGAGCGCAACGACGAGACCGTTGAAATGGCCGGCGAGGGGATGCATTGGTACATGGGTGTGCTTCGGGGCCAGAGTCCGTACTGGATGAACATCTTCGAGCGCGAGCGCCATGCGCGGTTCGCCAACGTGGAAAGTTACAAGTACGCCGCGGTCAAGGCGCCCGAAGCGCTGCTGTTCGGAGTGGATGCCGACGAGAAGACGGCGCAGGAGGCGATGAAGCCTAAAAACCTCCTCAACATGGGTCTGCTATGCGCCGGGAATCCCGACAACTGCATCAAGGTGCTGGAGAAGTTCGAGGCGCTCGGCGTCGATCTGATGCTGTGCTTCATGGAAATGGGCCGGGTGCCGCATGAAGCGACGATGGAGTCGATTCGGCTGTTCGGCAAGTATGTGATTCCGCATTTCAACAGGCGCGCCACCATCAGCCACGGCGCCGCCGCGGGCGCCACCGCGTAGCGAACGTCGCGCTGGCCCGAAATTAAATCTGGGGCAGCAGCCGGCCCCGTCGCGCCGCCGGCTGCTGTCGTCTGGGATGGCGGTCTAAAGCTGCCGGCGGCGGATGAATCTTTGCGCGCTTTCGAGGAACGAACGCAGCACGGCTGAACCATTGTCCCGGTTGTAGACCAGCGCCATCTCGGTGAACGGCGATGGCGCCAGCGGGCGGTAGATGACCCGCCCGCCCTGCAGACCGCGGACCGACGCCGGGACGATCGCAATTCCCATCCCGGCCGAGACCAGGCCGACGATCGTCTGAATCTCGGTCGCCTGCTGGGCGATCAACGGTTTAAACCCCGCGCGCCGGCATACCGTTTCAATTTGATCGTACAATCCGGATGCCGCGTGTCGCGACACCACGATGAACGGCTCCGCGGCCAGCGCCGTCACCGCTACCGTGCGCTTTCGACCGAGCCGATGCTGGTGCGGCATCGCCAGCAGCAGTGGTTCGCGCACAATGGTTTTGAATTCCAGCGCCGCCGGCGCGCTCGCCACCGGCAAGCGCACCAAGCCCGCATCAAGCGCGTGGGACGCCAGCAACGCGATCTGTTGCTCGGTGCTGTGCTCTTCCAGGATGAGCGAGACTTGCCCAAATCGGGCGCGAAATGTCCGGAGTATCGCCGGCATGACGGCGTAGGCGGCCGCGCCGGAAAAGCCTACTTTCAGATTGCCGATTTCGCCCGCGACGAAACGCCGCGCAGTCCCGGCCACGCTTTCAGCCTGGACCAGCACCCGCCGGGCTTCCGGCAGGACCGCCCGCCCGGCCTCGCTTAGCTCTACGCGCCGCTTGGTCCGCGCAAAGAGTTGCACGCCCAACTCCTCTTCAAGCTGGCGAATCTGCTGGCTGAGCGGAGGCTGCGCCATGTGGAGGCGATCCGCGGCGCGGCTGAAGCTGAGTTCCTCGGCCACGGCGACAAAGTAGCGAAGATGGCGCAACTCCATAACTTATATCTATTACATATCAATAGATTAAATATCGATATTTGACAGATCTTAATTAATTACTGAAGATTCCAGAAAACGGAGGTGTCAAAGATGAAATCGACCAGGGCAACGCAAGCCTCAGAAGAGGCCCTGCTTCAGCGCGTGCAGTCCCAGTTCGGGGCCGCGGCGGCGGCCTACACCGCCAGCGTCGGCCATCGGGACCCCGCGATGGTGCGGCGAGTGGTGGAACTGGCGCGCCCGCACCCCGACGCGCGCGCGCTGGACGTCGCGACCGGCGCGGGACACACCGCGCTGGCGCTCGCACCCCATGTCGCGGAAGTCGTCGCTTACGACATCACGCCGCAGATGCTCACGGAGACCGCGCGCAACGCCGCCGAGCGCGGTTTGACCAATGTCGTGCTGCAGCGCGGTGCGGCCGAGCATCTCCTCTTCCCCGCCGCCAGTTTCGATATCGTCACCGTGCGCCACGCGCCGCATCATTTCGCCGACGCGGCGCGTGCGGTCCGGGAGATGGCCCGCGTGGCCAAGCCCGGCGGCCGCGTCGTAATCGTTGACAGCCGATCGCCTGAAGACCCGGCGCTCGATCGGGAATTCAATTACATCGAGAAGCTGCGCGATCCCTCGCACGTGCGCAACTATCGGCCCAGCCAATGGCGCGCGATGGTGACCGCGGCCGGCCTGCGCATCACTTTCGAAGAGCTGGACTTCTATATGGAGAACGGCGGCCCGATGGATTTCGCGGCATGGACCGCGCGGGCGAACACGCCGCCGGCGGCGATCGCCGAACTGACCCGGCTGCTGCGCGACTCCTCGCCCGCCTTGGTCGAGGCCTTGCGCATCGAGGTTGGGCACGACGCGATCGGGTTCTGCGTCCCCCAAATCACCATCGCCGCTGTGAAGGATTAGCCGTCGGCCGTCTCAAAGGGCCGATCGTTTCGACAGCGATGTAGTTTTCGCGTGGGCTCATGGCGTTTCCAGCCAAGCCTGACTCGTCACAGACCCGGTCGTGCTGATGCGGGTTGTCAGTGCTCTTCGCCGTCACGCGTCCAATGCCATTCGTGATCGAGGTTTCCGATCACTTCGGCGTGCCCGGAGGATTCCAGCAGCACCAGGTCGTGAAAGCGAATCGCCTCGGGCACGTTCGCGGCGCCCACCAGTTCCACATGCGCCAGTTCCGAGGTCTCGACAAAGGTGCATCGCGCCCTGCTGTAATAAACCAGCGTGGGCAGTGCAACGCCGGCAAAATACAACTCCCCGCCTGCGCCGTCTGGGTTGGCGCTGCGCGCTTTCATCGCCAGGAGGTAGCTGGGCAGGCTCAGTGCGCGCTGGTGGTCGGCGGTCCAGCTAATCGCCCTCCAACGTCTGGGAGTGTCCAGCCCGATAATCATCAGGGCAACCACAGCCAGGACGCCTGCCAGGGTACGCACTCCGCCGCCGCGCAGAGCGCATGCGGGAATCGCCGCTATCAGCAAGGCGGCCGGAATCAGCGCCGGGAGCACGTACCACGGCAGGCGCGTCTGAACCGCGCAGGCTGCCGCCAAGGTGACCGCGAGCCACACCAGCCACAGTTCGATTTCGGACGGCGTCCGCCGCAACGTGGTCATCAAGCCTTCGCGCACGCGTCCGATCGAGAGCGCGATCAACGGCAGAAGCAGCGGCCACAGATGGCGCAATTCGCTGGCGAACGTCAACAGCGGGAACTCCGAGCCCATTTGGTCGTCTTCGAGATGACTGGTGACCCGGCGCAGCGTCTCATAGCCGACAAAACTGGAAAGAAAAGCCGGATAGTTGAACAATCCCTCGTAGATATACCAGGGACCCGCTGCCAGCGCGGCTCCCGTGATTACCCATCCCATCGCGCCCAGTCCGGCCGCGGAAAAGCCCGGGATAATCGCCAGGGCGATGGCGGCTACGGCCAGCGGAAGGACTCCGGCCAGGCCTTTGCTCAAGATCGCCAGGCCGCAAGCGACCCCGGACAGGAGCAGCCATGAGCGCCGGTCGCGGGCGCGGCTTACAGCGTAAATCGCCAGGGTGCTGAAAAAGATCAGCGGCGCGTCGGTGGCACACTCACGTCCGCCGCGCGCGATGAAGAAGTAAAAACCCAGCGGCAACACACTGGCCAGCAGCGCGCCGAGCCTTCCGATCACCGGCACCGCCAGCAGGTAGATCAAAATCAGCGTCCCGACTCCGGCGATGACCGACGGCAGGCGGGCCGAAACCTCATTCTCACCCAAAGCGCGAAATGACGCCGTCACCATCCAGAACAATAGCGGCGGCTTCTTGACGTAGGGAGCGCCGTTCCAGCTCAAATCCAAAAGATGACCGCTGGCCAGGGCTTCATGCGCCACTTGCGCATAGGTCGCCTCATCCCAGTCAACCAACGGGGGCTGTCCGATATTGACGGTCAGCGCCAGCAGCCCGAGCGCGGCGACTAACACCAGTTCCAGCGGCAGCCGAAACCGCTTGAAGCCGATTTCCAAAATTCGCCGCGGACCATTAGCGGGCGGATGATTTTGCTGCATGGGGGACCTGACTTCCAGATTACCGGCGCAGGTCAGGCCGCGCCACAGTGAAGGGTGATTCGGTTCGATCGGGATTCATGTTAAGCATAAGAGAACGGCCGGATGTGTCCGGCCGGACTGAAAGCACTGATTTGCAACCAAAACGATGGGACGTTTCCTGTTACGCCATTGGACGGCGATATTGATCCTGGGAGTGGTGACTCTATGGGCGGTCTTCTATCTACCTGATACCCCCAGCTTTGCCGTACTGGAGTTGAAGATTGCGATCGATAACCGCGACGGCAACTGGGCGACGCAATTCGTCGACTTCCAAAGCGTGGTGCGCAATGCCGGAAATCAGATGGTTCAGAATCAGACCACCAATGCGGACCCGCTAACGGAATTTATCGGCCGCGGCGCCGTGCAGTTGCTCTCCGCTCCCGCCGCCCAAATGGCCGCATCCTGGGCCAAACAGAAGGTTGATAACGGGGCCAAAGAAGTCCAAATGCCGGCCGCCGCGGTGGCCGGCGCCGTGCTCCTGCTGCATCGCAGCGGACCTACCGCTTACACCCGCTTTCACGACCGCAGGGGACAACTCTGGGACATTGAGATGGCGCGGAATTCCGACGGTCAATGGCAGGTGGTGGAGGTCAAGAACATCCAGCAACTGCTCGAACAACTGGAACATGCGGGAACGCCGGCGGTTCGGCACCAATTAGGCCGCGAAATCATTAACATCGGGTTTTGAAGGAATGAAATGGCAGCGCCGTTGCGCTCCCCCCTGCCGTCGGCGGGGCGGTTCAGAGACCGGCTTCACGAACCATGGGGCGCAGATCATTATATTCGGCCGGAGTCGAAGTTGACACCGGAATCGCACCGCATTGCCTGTCCTTAAGCTTGCACCGGAACCATCAAAAATCGGGAGTGTTTTACTTTGGGATGTTCGAAGCGCGGATGGAATTTGCTATGGGAGAGGAACGCCGCAGCGGGCTCCAGCCGCTGAGATCCGGTGAAGGGGACGGCAAGCTGCATTGATGTCTCGCCTGCGCAAAATCCTGCTCGTGCTGTTCTTCGCCATAATCGCCGGCGGGATGGCGGGGGCGTGGCTGGTCTGGAACGGTGTCCGGCAGTTAAATCCGGAAGACCTGCGCAAACTGATCACCACGGCGGTGAAGTCAGCCAGCGGCCTTGACCTCGTCACCGGCCGGGTCACGACCCGGATATCGTACCACTTCGTGATCATGTTTGACGACGCACAGTTGCTCGACGGAAATGAGCGAGTGGCGCGCTTTCATCGCATTACGCTGGTCTGCGGATATCGCACCCTCATCTTTCATCGCGGCCTGCCGTTCCTGTCGGTCGTCATGGAGCAGCCGGAGATGATCCTGCCAGTCAATTCCGTACTGCCCGGACCGATGCCGGTGATGGACGCGGCCACGGTTCGCGATTTGAGACGCGTCCTGGTGCGGCTGTCGAACATCACCCGCCAAGTGATGACGTATCGCGCCACGGTCGAGGACCGCGCCGGCCGGGTACTGTTCGATGATGCCGCGGTTCGCGCCACCCATGGCAGGCTGGCCTCAGCCTGGCAGTTGGGTTTCAACGGGTACTTCAGAGGCGTGGGTCTGCCCAGTTTCAAACTCGGCGCCGACCTTGCTTTGGCGCCGGAAATGGACGGCCCGGAGGTTCCGTTCGCCCGCGGATCGTTATGGTTTTGGAACGCATCACTCCAAGAAGTGGGGACCCGCGGATTTAGTCTCAAAGGCAATTTGAACGGAAATCTCACTTTTCTGGTCGGTAACGATGGCGTGGTCAAAGCCCAGGCGCTGACCCGCGCGAGTCCATTCCAACTCAGCAGCGATCGGTTGGAGCAGCCGCTGCGCCTGGCCGAGCTGAGCGTCAGCGCCCGTATTAGTCATTCCTCCAGCGGGATGGAAGTGACCCAGTTCGTGGTCCGCGCGCAAGGTCAGGAATTGATTTCAGGGGCCGCCAGCCTGACCCCGTTGCCCCCTGACAACCTGCGCATACGCGCCCGCCTGTCCTCGTTCAGCCTGGGCACGGAACAGGTCAAAACGGCGCTGTTGCGCGTCCGCGGATTGCCGGATTGGCTATCCAAATACGCCCGGATTGTAACTGCCGGCAACTTCAACCTGGATCAACTCACGCTCGATTCGACCTTCAAGGATCTCGAGGCTCCCACAGCCGCCATTTTCCGCCATATGATCCTCAAGGCGACCCTTGACGGAATTGCTTTCACGCCGCCCGGCCTGCCGTCGGTCGCGGAGATGTACGGCAAGTTGGAGTACGTCAATGGTTTGGTGGGTTTAACCCAAGGTCATGCCAGTTTCGGCGCGTCAACGCTGAGCGAAATTCGCCTCAATGCCGATTTGATCCGGGGAGCGAGGGAAATTCCCTATCAAGCCAGGGTGGCTGGAGACTTTGACCTGGGCGAGATCTTTCCGTCCGTGCACGTGTTGCTCCCTGCGAAGGCGGCCCAGAACCTCACAGTGGTCGAGAAAATCGGCGGCAAGGCCGCCGCCGAGCTCGATCTGCACGGCCGCCTGACTGATTTCGCGTTGGCCCAACCGCAGTACAAGGCGGTGATCCGCCCTCAAAGCGTTATCGTGGCGACGACCATGTCGCCATTCAGGATTTTCGGCGGCAGCGTAGTGATCGAGCCGACCCAAATTCTGATCGACCGGCTCGACCTTACCCCCAAACACGGGAGCATGCGGGTAAGCGGCCGGATCGAACGGCCCACGCCCGGCAGCCTGGAAATCGCCGATCTCAATCTCCAACTCCATCACGTCCCGGCCGAAGATTGGCTGCCGCACCTGATCGCGCTTGACACCATGGACGTGCATGCGCCCGCGAGCGGCAATATCGCAATGATCAGGGTCAGGGATGGGGCACGACCCTACCAGGTCAATGGCAACCTGGCCGTCGGTCCCGGCGAGGTCAAGTTCGGCTTCCTGCGTTCACCCATAATCCTGACCGACCTCGCCGCGCTAAGCCTCGATGGCCAAGGCGGCAAGCTGACGATGCGGCAATCGAGCTTGGAAGGCGCCCTGCTCGACATGACGATTGCGGTCGCCGACGTCACCAACCCGATCATCCAGATCCACGCCCAGGCGCAAAGGCTCGATTTGGAAGCAATCCGGGCGATACGCCTGCCGTGGACGCCCAAGACCCCGATCAGGGTTGAGCATTCCCATTTCGTGGGACAGGTCCAGGCGCAGGAAGCCAATCTTTCCCGCCTCAATATGAAAGACCTGAGGGTCAACTTCGAACGCACCGATCAGGCCTGGCGGGTCTGGAACATAAATGCCGACGCCCTGGGCGGCCATCTGGCGATGGATCTCGCGGGCCGCAAACGCGACGATTGGGTGCATATCACCAGTAATTCACAGGATCTGGACATCGCCCAGGTCCAGGCCTTGGCCAACAATCAGCCGGTTGTGACTGGCCGGGTATCCTCCGATGCCGACCTGTGGTTTGACACCAATGGCGATTTCTACAACACCCTGACGGGAACGATCTCACCGACGATCACCAACGGCGTGCTGCTCAAGTTGAAGATGCTGTCGCAGATGCTTTCCCTGGTCGATGTCAGCGAGTGGCTCAAGGCCAATATTCCCAACCTGCGGGTCAACGGGGTGCCGTTCAACAGTATCACCGCCAAGTTCAGGGGCCAGGGTGGGATCTTCCAGACCGACGATTTTCTGCTTGACGGACCGGTGATGAAGATCACCGCTGCCGGTCAGGTCGACCTGGGTCAGAGCACGATGAGCATGACCATTGGGATGCGGCCGTTTCAGCTGCTGGACACGGTGTTCAACCAGATTCCGATAATCGGAACACGCCTGGCGGAAAGTCAATCCGGCATCGTCGCCGCGTATTTCAACGTCAGGGGTCCGGTCGGCAATCCCACGGTATTACCGGCGCCCATCAAGTCGATCAGCCATATGGTGATCAAAACCCTGGCGATTCCGATCAACATCCTGATTCCCGAGACCATCAAGTAGGGCGGTGCCCGTCACAGCACAAGGCAGGCCTCAAGCAAGAGCGCGTCCGGCGGTGATTGTCTTCGCCCAGGAACCGATTGCGGGAAAGGTCAAAACCCGGCTGATTCCTGGATTGGGTGAGGTAATGGCGGCACGCCTGGCCGACGCCTTTATCGACGACGCGCTGCACAAGGCTGCCGCACTCGGCGCCCGCCGCCTGGTAATCGCAGGCAGTGCTCCCGGCCCGGTTCGCGCCAGCGGATATTTCATCCGCCTGGCGCGGCGTTACGGCGCCGACCTGGTGGACCAGGGCGGCGGGCATCTGGGCCAGCGGATGGCACGGGTGTTGCGGCTTTATGTGGACCCGCCGGGTGCGGTCCTGTTTGGCACCGACGTACCTTCGCTGCCGCGGTCCTTCCTCCGTCAAAGTATGGCCGCATTGCAGCGCACGCCCGTGGTTATCGCCCCCACCCTCGACGGCGGGTATTACCTGGTCGGAGTGTGCGGTGCGATCCCGGGCATCTTTGGCCCGATGAAATGGGGCGGCGACACCGTGCTGAAAGAGACGCTGGAGCGCTTGCGGCGGCTTAAAATCGGTTATCAGCTCGGGCGCTGGTGGTACGATATCGACCGTCCCACCGACCTCGAACTGCTCGCCGCGGATCTGACCCGAGACCCAAAACACGGCCGCTCGCTGTGCCCCGCAACTGCGCATTTGATGGACGAGCTGGGCTTGCTTAAACTGGTGCGCAAAAGATGATCGAGATCATTCTCTACAGCCGTGCTGGCTGCGAATTGTGCCAGGAGATGGAACTCGTGGTGGAGCAGGAAATGCCGCGTTTCCTGGCGCGGCTGGAAAAGATCGATATCGATCGGGATCCTGAACTCAAGCAGCGCTTTGACTTTGAGGTTCCAGTCCTGTTCGTCAACGGCCGCAAAGCGTTCAAGTATCGCTGTACGCCGCGCGAACTGCGCAAACGCCTGTCCCGGGAGGTCGGCCGCCGATGGCTGTTCGGAAAAGCTCCGGCCGCATAGTCTTGGTCACCGCGCCAGATGAAGACAGCGGCGTCAGAATTGGACGCGCGCTGGTCGAGGAGCGCCTGGCGGCCTGCGCCAACCTGGTCGGTCCGATCCGGTCCATCTACCGATGGCAGGACAAAGTCGAAGATGCCGCCGAACACCTGCTCATAATCAAGACCCGGGCGAGTCTGTACGCGGCGCTCGAAAAGCGGGTCAAACAAATGCATCCCTACGAAGTTCCGGAAATTATCGCGGTCAAGATCGAGCGCGGCTTGCCGCAGTATCTGTCGTGGATCCACGAATCCACGACGGGCTTGCGCAACCATCCCGCACGCAAGGCCAGCACAGGACGGCCCCAGCGCGCGGGAAAACGGTAATCGGCCAAATCCACTCCAGATGAATGTTGGGAGAAGCTCTTTTTTCTCTCCCCTCGCGCGATCTTCGGTGGGACGGTTAGGGCCTTGACCCCCTCCCAACCTATGGAGCGTTGAACCACGACCCTGCTAAGGCATTCCGAACGCGCTGACCGGATCCCATTCCGAATCCATCGGCATATCCACCATGTTCTCCTGGTCAATCGTGTTGGCCTCTTCAACTTTCTCCGCTTTGCGCTCTTTCTTGGACTGCTTATAGCGCAGGTACGCGAGTTCGTCGCCGACGTAAACGCAGTTGCACAGGTAGGGGTCGGCAAACCACCAATGGATCTTGCCGTGATGGCCCAGCCGGGTAAACGTCAGCGGCTGCAAGCCCTGGATCACCTTCTGCTTGGCGGGGTTGTCCGCCGGCATCGCTTTGAACCCCGAAATGTTGAGCAGCGATTCGATTTTCTGGGCGCGGGCGATGCGGGCGTCCTGTTTGTCCGCATGCACGACGCTGTGGATGTCGCTGCTGAGGCTGCCGCTATCGCTACTGCTGCTGGTGCCGCCACCGCTGTCGTAGCTGCCGCTACCGCTGCTGCTGCTCCCTCCGCAGCCCGCGGCGGTTAATATCAGGGCTATGATTATGGGAAAAAAATGGCGGGAATTCATCGCTTAAACCTTTGGCGCCAGTCGCCTTCCAATACTCCTTTAGAAGTCAGGGCGCTAAGAATAGCAGGAAGCCGCGAGAAATTCCGCCATCCCGGATGCGCCTGGTCCCCCTTTCACGACGCTTTGGGCTGTGCCAACTTTCCTCCCTGAAGTTGTGCCATATTAATCGGTAATCGATATCTGCCGGGAGAGTTTCAGGTTCCAATGTTTCGTGCCGCAATCGAGAAGATGGCGCCCTACACGCCGGGTGAGCAGCCCAAGCCTGGACAGCGCCTGATTAAGCTTAATACCAATGAGAATCCCTATCCGCCTTCTCCCCGCGTGCGGCGCGCGATTGCCAAGGCGGTGGCGGGCGACTATCTGCGGCTGTATCCGCGTCCGTTCGCCGACGATTTCGTCGCCGCCGCCGCGCGCCTCTACCGCATCCCCAAACCGATGATTTTGGCTGGAAACGGATCGGACGAACTGCTCGCGATGCTGTTCCGGGCGATCCTGAACCCCGGCGACACCGTCGCCTGGCCGAGCCCGACCTACACGCTGTACGAAACCCTGGCCGCGGTTCAGGAGTCCCACGTCGCGCCGATCACCTACGGCCGGGACTTCGTTCTACCGATCGATGACCTGGTCCGGGTCCGGGCGCCGCTGACTATCGTATGCAATCCCAACGCGCCCTCGGGCACCCTGACGCCGGCCCGGACGCTGGCCCGGCTGGCGGAGATGCTGCATCCCCGACTGCTGGTGGTGGACGAGGCTTACGTGGACTTTGCCGACCACAACGCGCTGTCGCTGGTGCGCTCGCACGACAACGTCGTCGTCCTGCGCTCGCTGTCAAAATCGTTTTCGCTGGCCGGGATGCGCCTGGGCCTTTGCTTCGCCCAGCCGCCGGTGATTGAGAATCTGAACAAGGTCAAGGATTCCTATAATCTGAGCCGGGTGGCGCAGGCGGCCGGCGCCGCCGCCCTGGAAGACGCCGCCTGGGCGATGCGCAATGTCGAGCGCGTGCGCGCCACGCGCTCGACCACCGAGACCGCGCTGCGCGCGATCGGCTTCGAGGTGCAACCGTCAGCCGCAAATTTCGTCCTGGCCCGGCGGCCGGGAGTGGACCTGTCGGAACTGGCCGCGACTCTGCGCCGGCGCGGAATACTGGTGCGTTACTTCGCCACGCCGCTGCTCTATGACGCGATCCGAGATCACGATCGGCAAGCCGGCCGAGATGCAGGCCCTGCTCAAGGAACTCAAACCGCTGGTGATAAAGGCTGTCGCTCATGTGGGCAATGGAGCCGTCTGAGGTGGCGATCGCAAACCGGCGCATCGGCTCGACTGCGGCTGGATATACCAGGCAGGGTGAGCTCACGCGATGAGTCTGCGCGGCCTGTTCGGATCCTTCCGGCGTTCGGAACCCAAGGCTGACGCCCCCGCCGCGCAGAGTCATATCGCGTGGTTGATCGTCGGCCTGGGCAATCCTGAAGACCAATATCGGAGATCGCGGCATAACCTTGGCTTTATGGTGCTTGACCGGCTCGCCGAACGACGCGGCGCCCGGCTGGGCGAGCGCCGTTTCAAGACCCATTTCGGCCGCTGTGAGATTGACGGACAAGCCGTGCTGCTGGGAGAGCCACAGACCTACATGAACGCCAGCGGCGAGGCGGTCGCTCCACTGCTGAGTTATTTCAAGATTGAACCCGCGCACTTGATCGTCATCCATGATGAACTCGACGTCAGCGCGAGCACGATCCGAATCAAGCGCGGCGGCGGCCACGCCGGCAACAACGGGGTCCGTTCGATTATCGAATCGCTGGGCACCGGTGATTTCGTCCGCATCAGGATTGGCGTCGGCCGTCCACCGCAGGGACGCGACGCGGTGGGCTTTGTATTGCAGCCCATGTCCCGCGACGAGCTCGCCGCCTATGACCCGGTAATCGAACGCGCGGCCAAAGCGGCCGAGGCGATCGTCACTTCCGGCGTCGCCAGCGCGATGAACAAGTACAACCAGCGTGTCTGAAGTCATTGCCATGCCGCACCCGGCATGGAATGCGGTCCCGCGTACGGCTATCTTCAAACCACAGTGGACAAGGAACATGCACAGGAACTGACCCAGCGGTTCTCCCGGCGCACGGTGGAAGTAATTTCGCCCGCCGAGTTGACCGCCAAGCTTACCGAGGGACGGCCGCTGCGGATCAAGTTGGGGATGGATCCGACCGCGCCCGACCTTCATCTTGGCCATACCATTACGCTCAAGGCGATGCGCGAATTTCAGGAGGCCGGCCATACCGTAATTTTTCTGGTCGGCGACTTCACCGCCGCCATCGGCGACCCCACCGGGCGGTCCGAAACGCGCAAGCCGCTGGACCGCGATCAAATCAAGCTTAACGCCGAGACCTACAAACACCAGGTGTTCAAGGTGCTCGATCCGGCGCGCACCGAGATCCGCTTCAACAGCGAATGGATGGACCAGCTGAACCTGCGCGAGTTGATCAAAATCGCCGCCCATATCAGCGTCGCGCGGCTCCTGGAACGCGACGATTTCGAGCAGCGGCTCGCCGCCCAACAGCCGCTCTATCTCCATGAACTGCTCTATCCGCTGATCCAGGGCTATGACTCGGTCGCGATCAAGGCCGACGTCGAGTTAGGCGGCACCGACCAGAAGTTCAACATGCTCCTGGGACGTGAACTGCAACGCGCCTATGGCCAGCCGCCGCAGGTGGTGATGACCTTTCCGTTGCTGGAGGGACTCGATGGCGTACGCAAGATGTCAAAATCGCTGGGCAACTACGTCGGCGTGACCGAGGCGCCGCGCGAGATGTTCGGCAAGTTGATGTCGGTTTCCGATACCATGATGCTGCGCTATTACGAATTGCTGACCGACCTCGAGCCGGCCGAAATCGCCTCGATTAAGCACCACGCGGTCCATCCGATGGAAGCCAAGAAGCGGCTCGCCGGTCTGATCGTCGAGGAATATCACGACGGCGGCGCGGCGCGCGCGGCGCGCCAGCATTTCGAGACCCGCTTCCAAAAGCGCGAAGTTCCGGCCGATGTTCCGGTCTTCAGGCTGGCCGACGAAATATGGGTCTGCGAGCTGATGAAGCAGCTCAAATTCGTCCCTTCCACCAGCGAAGCGCGCCGCCTCATCAGTCAGGGCGCGGTGCGGGTCGACGGCGAGCCGGTTACCGACCCCAACTTCCGTTTCGTTCCCGGCCGCAACCACCTGCTCGAAGTCGGCAAACGGCGCATCGCCAGGATCGAGCGCTAGCCGCCCACCATCAGAGCAACGCTGGAAATGGAGATCAGGGAAATTTCAAATAATTTTCGGGTAGTGTTAGAGATCGAGATGAAGGCGCATCGCGTGTTCCGCTTCGCTGAGCCACGCTGATTTCGAAACTGTCCCGCCAATTTAGAACTGTCCCACCAACGGTAAGAACGACGGTAACGTACTCGGTGTTCAAGACCAGGATTGGTAGAGTTGCGGACCGTCTCTGGGAGGCCGCGCGGTGCCAACAGATTTTTACACTTCGTAAATTTTAGTGGAACTAAACGAGACACGAGACGGGACAGAAAGGTGCACTGGAGCACAAATTCTTTTTGATTGGCGCTTTTTCTGCCCCGAAATCGACCTTTTCCCGCTGGCATCCAATTTGCGTGTCAATCAGGTGCATCGTCGATTAAGATGGACGCCGGTAAGGAAGACCATTCAATGACCAGCAAGAATGACCGCCGTGTTTCAGGCCATCCCGGTGGAGTAGTCAAATTCGCCGCCGGCCTGATCGTAGGCGCCAGCTTGACCTGCGCGGTGGCGTCGGCCACCCAGGTGTCCCGTCATGATGGACTCTTCTGGAAGGGGCTGGGCACCCCGGATAAGACCGCGTATGTCGCGGGGTACTCCGACGCGATGCACAGCAGTCTCGGCAAGCTGGATAATCTCAGAGTTGCAGCGGCCCTTTTCCACTGGAAGGGGGCGGGCAAGATTCTCGGCCAGGTCGCGCGCGGGCTGGACATGTCAGGCCTGGCGCCGGAAAAAGTGGTCGCCTATCTGAACAACGTCTATTCCAATCCCCGTTACGGCGATTTCGACGTTACGATGGCGATTGAGGCTGCCACGATGCGCGGAATCGAGGTGAAGACGGCGGCTGCGGACTCCGACTCGGCGGCCGGCGTGGATAATTCCGCTATAGCAGGTTCCGGCCCCACCAAATAGCGCGCCGGCGCGCTGTAGTCCAATCCAACCGTGGCGGGTCCGGCCCCGCGCCAGACGCATTACGTTATCCATACAGCGCCTGTATTTCGGGTCTAAACTTTCGCGGTCG
Organism: uncultured Pseudomonadota bacterium; assembly: GCA_963805995.1. GTDB lineage: Bacteria > Desulfobacterota > Binatia > Binatales > Binataceae > JAJPJA01. The sequence goes on from CAWDWL010000021.1 coordinate 485,366, forward strand.
GGCTCGCGCCGCGTCATAAAATAGCGCGGCGGCGAATTTCCTTTACTGCTCTTAGCCTGACTCCGCAGCGAGCCTTATTCATAATACCGCGCCCTTGATGTCTCTCTTGATATCGTAACGGAGAGGGAAGGGTGAGGGTTTCTGGACGCTTCAAGTAACGCCAAACGCATAGGCGCACAAGGAGAATGCTCGTAGCGTAACACAGTTGCAGGCCCACCTGCGCCCTCACCCGTCACGCGACTTGCTGGCGCAAATCGCGCGCCGACCTCTCCCGGCGTGCGGCTGCGGACCGGTCCGCAGCCGCGGGCGAGCTAGGCTTAGGAGTTTACGACAGTCTCAAGCTCAAGCAGTTTATCTACAGTCTCGACATCAGGTGGGGTATCTTGATACAGGTTCGCTCGGCCCACGGCATTTCGCGCAATAACCGGCCCGGGAATTATCTCGCTTCAGGCCTCGCTCATGCCTAATTGCCGTAGCACGCGACTGGCCTCAATGCCGATTGCGCAGGCCGCGGCAATCAATTGTTCGCGAATCTCCTCGCGGCTGGCTAGAACAGGAAATTCGGCTCGTGGATCAAAAAAAAGCGGTTCACGGGGCCCAGGCAGGCGGCCGAATTTCTGCTCAAACGCCTCGAAACGGTGGCGAATCACCCGCATCAGGGAACATCCGGAGCAGATGCACTTCTGCCGCCCATGGATCAGTCGGGTTGATCTCCGGAACGAAACTCGGTTTGAGCCGTATGCTTTGCTCGCTCGCATCTGTCCCTTCCATTTTTCTGGTGTCTGCTTATAGGAAACACTTGGGCAATCAAATTGTCAAGAACGTAGGATAGTAAATCTAAATACATCTATGTTAACCCTGGTCCAGCTTGGAGATGCACGACGGACCCCAAACCAGGTCGCACCGTCAAACAGCCGCGAAGGGTAATCTCCCGACAAAAGTGGCTTCAGCTAGCTCCTGGTCCTCCGATCGTGAATTTGCAGGATTTTTCATGCACGATCGAAGCGAAGCACTCGAAATCTTCTCATTCTTATACGATCGGCGCATTAGCACGGTTCTTGCTATTTTCGATTTGCGTGCGGCTGCGAGCGCTCAGGCCGGAAAGCGTGCATGGCCGGACAGAATTTTGGGTGGAATGAATGATTGGATGCCATTGCTCCTTTGATTTCATGTCTGCCGGCATGGGGACTGAAAAGTGAAAGTGAAAAACCGACGTTTTTCAGAGCGAGCTGTTCTTCATAGGACCCTAAAAGCCTTCTATACCGTCGAGCAGATCGCGGAACATCTGCGGATTACCGAAGCTTCTCTCTATCGAATGGTTAATCAAGCTGAACTTCCAGACGTTTGCATCAATGATGGTATTATACCCCATCGTCACTTAAACCAGTCCAAATTTTTAAACGCGCGTCGAATTGCCGCGGCCAGACGCGGACAACCGCCAAACTTGTCCTGAAGCACAGGCTTGGATTTGTCATTCCCAAGCGGAGAGGCATGCTTTTCTCCGCGGCAATCAAGGCCGGGAGATTTTCTGTTGCCGGCCGGCAAAAATCCATCGCCGCGCGCTGGTCCATGGTCGCCCTGCTGCCGCTGGGGCTCGCTCGGCGCGCTCGGGGATGACAAACAACGGCTGCTGGCAGTCGCGTACACCATCGAGACGAGAGAAAATCGACATTCCCTGACCAGCGAGATGTGGGTGCAGGCGGGAATGCAAAGCTGATGACGCCGCAGCCACTTGTCCCAGTGCGTGAGCGCGAATATGTGACTTGAGGGGCGGCCATGCCGCGGGAGCGCAGGGCACCAGCCATCGCCGTTCTCCCTCTGAATAAGAATGAACGAGCAGGCGGTGAAAGCGGGAATCCTTTTTTTCGGCAGCCGGCTAGGCGTCGGCCTTCTTCGCCGGCTTCATGCCCATCGCTTTGAGAAGCTGCGGCGCGATATTCTCCGTGCCCTTCTCGTTGATGTGCTGCATGATACTGGAACCGACCGCGGCCATTGCCTGACCCATGATGTTGGTGCGGTTATCGCGCGCCCAATTGAGCGAGGTCTCGCGGTTGAGGTTGAGGTCCTGGAAGTGCGGCATCACGTAACGCGCGACTAGTTCGTAAGAGCGTTTGGTCGCTTCCCAATCGGCCCAGTTGTGCGCGAGCTGCAGAAAGCAGCCGTAACCGCCCGACTGCTTTTGCAGGCGTTCGAGTTGCGCGATACAGTCCTCGGGCGTGCCAATCACCGCCAGTCCCGACTTGATCATCGCATCGACCGGATCCGCACCGTCGGCCGCGATCGGCAGCGCGGCGATTTCGCGGAAATAATAGATCCATTTCTCCAGTCCGAAACTCACGTTGGCCCGCGCCTGCTCGCGGCTCTCAGCCACGTGCACCGGTCCCACCAGCCGCCAGGCGTTGCGATCGACGGTGGTGCCGTGCTCACGCGCCATGTCCTCGGCAATCGCCCAGGTTGAGCCCAGCGCGCTGAAGCCACCCGTGGTAGTGGCGCCCAGCGAAAGCAGGCTGATCCCATGCTTTCCCGCCGCCCGCGCGCCGGCCGGAGAGATCTGGTTGGCGACCGCGATTTCCACCGATGGACGCGAGTAGGGCGCCAGATGCAGCCGCGCCTGGTTGAGTGTGAACCATTCCGTTTTGACGCTGACCGTCTCCCCGCGCATCAGCGGCACCAGCGCCGTTAGCGACTCGTCCATCATGCCGCGCTGTTTGGCGGGTTCGATACCCATCATCATCGCGTCGGACACCAGCGCCCCCGGACCGCATCCAAACATCACGCGCCCGCGGGTAATGTGGTCGAGTTGGTTGATGCGCTCCGCCAGCATCAGCGGCTGATGGTAAGGCAGCGACGAAACTCCCGTGCCCAGTCTGATATGGCGCGTGCGCTCGGCTGCGGTGGCGATGAAAACCTCCGGGCTCGAAATGATTTCGTAGCCCGACGAATGGTGCTCGCCGACCCAGGCTTCGTCATAACTGAGTTTGTCCATCCATTGGATGAGATCGAGATCGCGCTCGAGGGCGAGCGTGGGATTTTCATCCAACGGATGAAACGGTGCGATAAAAGCGCCGAAGCGCAGTCTGGATCCGGCCATACCCTCTCCTTGCGGTGAAATCCAAAAGGCCGGGCGTCAATTTTAGGCTCAGCCTGGAAGATTTCCAAAGTCCGGTAATGACCATCACAATACTTTCCAGAGCGTCCCGAGAGCAAATGTTTTTGAAGGCGATAAAGGGCGCATACGCGCGCTAAACCGCCCGCGGTGCCGCCCGAGAGTCAGCGCTTCGGTTGGCCCAATCAGAGACTATCTTGTCGTAAAATCAGAGCCCATGATGTTATGGTTGCCGGACGGGGCCAAAATGAAACCACCCAATAAGGAGCGGACAACAATTGTAAGTCTCTCGATCAAAAAAGTGCCGGCGCAACTTGTTGAACGCTTGCGTCGGCGCGCCGCGGCCAACCATCGTTCTCTTCAGGGCGAACTCTTAAGCGTTTTAGAGGAAGCCATTGGTGCCAAACACGCGACCATCTCAGAGGTGCGCGAGAAGCTTTCGAAGTTGGGCTTGCGGACACCTGAGGAAAGCGCCGCAATGATCCGGGAAGATCGCGATGGCCGTTAAGGTGGTGGACGCCTCGGTGCTGGCCGCCCAGGCGTTCGGGGAACCAGGCGCTGATCGAGCAGCAACGCTGATCTCCGACTGCGAACTCTATGCTCCCGATCTACTCCACTACGAGTTAGCCAGCGTCGCCCTGAAAAAATCCCTGAACGACCCGATCCAGATGCGTGAGATAGCCGCCGCGCCGGAAGCGCTGATCGCGTTCGACGAGCGTCTCGCCTGGGCCTCGCGCGATGGTGCCCGCTAAATTGACGATCGATTTCTATTACAGATGGCCCGAATATCGCCGGGGGTTTGCCCGTGATTATTGCGGCGGCGCCAGTTCCTTACCAACCCATCCACTTGTGCCTGAAGCCGTGACCGTGGGGCTGATTGGGCGGCGGAGGTTGGGCTTGCGGACGCCATTGATTTCCGCCGGGCATCTGATGCTGATGCCATTGCTGGCGGAATGCGCCACGTTCCTGGGGCGTCATCTGCTGCCATCGATGGTAATTGTTGAGCACGCGCTCGCGCTGCTCAGGCGGCAATTGCTGAAATCGATGGTAGCGTTGCAATAGCTCATTGCGCTGCTCGGGCGGCAGCGCGCGGAAGCGGCCGTAGGCTTGCTGGAGCTGTTCGCGCCGCTGCGGCGGCAGTTGGCGCCATTGATGCATCGCACCCAACACCTGCTGGCGTTCGTCGGGCGGCAGGCGGCGGAATTCCTCATAATTGCGCTGCGCGGCGGCCCGCTGCGCGGGCTCCATCTGCTGCCAGGTGCGGTAGTTTTGCAGCACCTGCGCGCGCTGATTCGGATTCAGGTTCTGCCACGTATCGTGATAGCGATCGACGTAGGCGCGCTCGGCCGGGTTGGCGGGCTGGCCGGGCTCCATGAGCTGCGCCTGGGCGCAATTGAGCAAGGCACCCCAGACGAGCACTGACAGCAGCATGGCGGCGATTTTGATGCGGCGCGTCATTCCATAATCCCGTCCTGGCTTGCGGGTGGCGTAACCGGGCGCGGCAGATACGGCGGTTGCTGTCCCTGAGGCAGGTATGGTGGTGGTCCCGGCGGCAGATATGGCGGAGGCGGCCCGGGCACCGGGTATGGGGGCGGCGGTTGCGCAGCCACCACCGGCTGCGAGGCCGAAGCGCCGTGTTGGTTGAAATAGCCCAACGCGCGCAGCGCCCGAATCTGACTGAGCATCGAGTCGTCGCCCGCTCCCGGACCGGGCGCGCTTAAGTTCGATCGCGCGGCGAAGAGATCCAGATTCAGCAGCATCTTGGGGTCGGGCGCGCCCTCCTGGGCCCACGCGCGAACTCCACCGAGAACCATCGCGGCCGCGAAAACCATGGTCGTCAGCAAATCAGGACCGCGCCGCATCGCCGGGCCGGGAAGCCGGTTTAAGCTGGTCGAGATGCTCGATTACGTCGTAGTTTTCGAGCAAGTCGAGCCGCTCCACCACCGCGTAATTGCGCAGCAGTCCGACGTCCACGACGCCGGCGGGCTGCTCGAAGGCGACTTGTTCCGCGGAGGGAACCGTGTACTGATTGCGGGGGATTACCAACCACAGTGTGATCGCAGCGGCGGCGGCCACGGTGGCCAGGGAGGCCCAACCGATATCGAAGCGCCACCAGGGGGCGCGCGGCTCCAGGCGCTCGGCCAATTTCCGGCGCAATTGCGCGCGGTAAACGCCCCAATCCGGCGTCGGCAGTTCGTCGAGCCGTCCGGACACGTTCACCAGCAGGGACCGGAATGACTCCGCTTCCTGGCGGCATTGCGAGCATCGTTCAAGATGTCCCGCGACGCGTTCGCGCTCGGTCCCGGTCAATTCGCCGCGGACGAACGGAACCAGCGCCGTTTCTGGATGGTTGGCAGGCATCGTTATTCGCTTTTTAACATCTTCTTAAGCGCGGTCAGTCCGCGATGGATATGCACGCGAGCGGTGGCCTCCGAACAGTTTAGCACTTGGGCAATCTCCCGGCTGGAAAGTCCTTCCTGGACCTGTAATAGCACGGCGGTGCGCTGATTGGGCGAAAGATGCTTAATCGCGTCGCCCAGTTGCTGCGCCGACTGGCGGCTGATCGCGGTCTGGTCGGGCCCAGCCTCGCCGGAGGCCGGGTCAATCCCGGGCGCGTCGGGGTCGTCGCCAGGGCCGGCCAGCGGCACGAGCTTGCTCCACCACTTGCCCCGCCGCTTCTGGTCAATACAAAGATTGACCAGCACGCGGTAGAACCAGGTCGAAAAACGCGACCGTCCGTCAAAGCGGCCGGCCGATTCATACAGACGGATAAAGGCGTCCTGCGACACATCGCGAGCGTCGGCTTCGTTGCCGAGGATTGAGCAGGCGAGCCGGTACGCACGCGCCTGATGGCGCTCGACCAACAACTCGAAAGCCGGTTGGTCATGTTGCGCGACTCGGGCGCACAAATCCTCATCGGAAAGCTCCTTCAAACCGTTCAGCCCCGGGGCTCCGGCCACGCCCGGCCGGCTTCAATCGAAGCACGGACCAGGATTCGCCTCGACCGCCCGGCACTGATGCTACCTTTTTTCACTGATTGGACGGAACGCCCCCGACCATCGTTTACATTGCCGTCAGTCCATCCAATGCGGCATTCCTGCGAAAATCCCTTTTGCCGGCGATTATAGGGAGAGGTCGTAAGAGTGGACCCGCCCACTGACCTGCGACGGCCAACGCCGCGACGCATCGTTATCTGAATGCCGATGCCGCCGCCATGGTGGGCGAGCGTGGTTTACCTTGCGGTGGAGGCGTCGCGGGGTTCGCTTGACAGCTCGGCGGTGATTCGAGCCAACAGGGCCGGGCCGGAGAAACTGTTGAACTCGGGAAGCGTGATTATTGGGCAGTTCACTTTGGATTGCAGCAGGCGCAGCGCCCGGCGCGCTTCGGTTGCCTGTTGGAGCCCCGCCGCAGCCACGTCGGCGAGGTATTGAGCGTGCTCGCGCCGGGCGCGCACGGCCGCGGAATTTTTGAACCGGGTCAGATCGGCGGCGGAGAAATAGGTAGGGGTGCGGCGATTGAGAAAAACGGCGGATATCGGCAGTTCCAGCTTGTCCAGTTCCGCGCAGGTCTCGATCGTTTCCGTGATTGCCAACGGTTCAGGTGTGGTCACCGCGACCAGACCACAGGCGTCGCGGTCGCGCAGCAGCGCGCCGATATGGTGCGCTTCGCGCCCGACCAGGCTTTCGCCGAAGGTCTCCTGGGCGGCAAACGGCATCCGCAGCAGACTGAGCGCATGGCCGCTGGAGGGCGCGTCGAAGATGATCGTGTCCCAATGCGGCTTGCCGCCTTTGCCAATCGCGGCTTCGTAATAGATCTTGCCCAGCATCATCAGTTCGCGCAGCCCGGGCGCCGCGTGCACGAAATATTGATAGAGCTTGCTCGACGCCACCGCATGGAAAATCGCGCCGGCGGGAACGACCAGGCGCAGATATTCCTCCAGCGCGTGGCTCCCCTCCAGTACCATCACCGAAAGCTGGGGTGCCGCAACAATCGGGGCGTAGGAGGCTCGCGATCCCAACAGCGCGGCCATCGGCGCCCGTTCGTCGCATTCCATCGCCAGGGTCTGACCTCCGCGCCGCGCCGCCAGCCAGGCCAGCGCCGCGCTCAGCGTGGTCTTGCCGACGCCGCCCTTGCCCAGAAGAATCAGGACCCGCCGGTCCAGGAGTTGGTCGAGCATCGTAGTTGCGGATGGGGCGGTCAGGCGAATCTCCCGCGCGGTGATGCATGGTGCGTCCCGCAACCCTCACCCTCTGCGTGGTCAGGGAGTGTCGATAAACAGCTTAGGCCCTGCAATGCGGCGGTATTCGCGCGCAGGGGCTGGGATTTGAACCCGGTCCCTTTATTTCCAAGGGAGAACGGAGGGTGAGGGTTTCCGGACGCATCAAGTAACCTTAAACGCATTGGCGCAGAACAAGATGCCGCACGCGCGATATATCTTGACGCCGCCTCCGCGCCCTGACCCGTCACGCGGCTTGCTGGGGCAAATCGCGTGACGACCTCTCCCGGCATGCGCCAACGGACCCGGTCCGCAGGCGCGGGCGAGGTTATCTTCGGACATTTTTCGACACTTTTATGGGTAAGGGAGGGGGCATCAATCAGAGGCCTGCCAGGCAACACCACGCATCGAACTTTCAAGCTCAAGCAATTTATCGACATTCTCTGGTCAGGGGGAGAAGACTCAGAAAGTTGCGCTGAAGATTCACCAACGCAACAGGCTGGCGCCCCAGGTCAGGCCGCCGCCGCAGGCGTTGAGCAACACCAGGTCGTGGTCGCCAAAGCGGCCCGCTTCCCAAGCCTCGTCGAGGGCTATTGGCACCGAGGCGGCGGAGGTGTTGCCGTAACGATCCAGGTTGATGAAGACCTTTTCCTTGGGCAGATCCAGGCGTTCGGCGACCGCGTTGAGAATGCGGATGTTGGCCTGATGCGGCACGACCAGTTTGACATCGGCCAAGGTTACGCCCGCGCGTTCGACCACCTGGCGGGTGATGTCGGCCATACTTTTGACCGCGATTTTGAATAACTCGGGCCCGCGCATCTTGAGCGTGTCGACCGGGTCGCGACGCAGTTCGGAATCGGCGCTGGCGCGGATTCCGGTGGCGCGCAACGACAGCATCTCCCACGCCTCGCCGGCCGACCGCAGCAGCGTTTCCAGCACACCGCGCGGCCCCGGTTCGTGGAGCATCACCGCGGCGCCGGCCCCATCGCCGAACAGCACCGCGGTGCGGCGGTCGCCCCAATCAACCATCGTGGACAAGGCGTCCGCGCCGATTACCAGGACCTTGCGCCAGGCCCCGGCGCGCATCGAATAGTCGGCCACCGACAGGGCGAAGAGAAAACCCGAGCAGGCGGCGGCAACGTCAAAGGCGGGAATCGTGGTAACCCCCAGTTCGCGTTGCACCTGACAGGCAAAGGAAGGAAAGGCGTACTCCGAAGACACCGTACCGGCCACGATCGCGTCAAGCTCGCCGGCTTTCATCCCGGCCTTGTCCAGCGCGCGGCGGCTGGCCTGCACGGCGATGTCAAGCAGCCCCTCCCCACTGCGCATCAGGTAGCGGCTGGCGATTCCGGTGCGTGAGCGGATCCATTCGTCGGAGGTATCGAGCTGGCGCTCGAGGTCCTGATTGGTAAGCGAAGCGGCCGGGACGCCACGTCCCGTGCCGATGATTCGTGAGCCCATAATTGTCCTGTCAGCCTTCGCTGTGCGGCTTGAAGGCCAGCGTAGTGTTGGTGCCGCCAAAGCCGAACGAATTGTTCAGCGCGAGCCTGATGCGCGCCGGCCGCGGACTGTTGGGCACATAGTCCAGGTCGCATTCCGGGTCGGGATGCTCATAGTTGATGGTGGGCGGGATCATCCCGCGCTCCATCGCCAGGACCGTATAGACCGACTCCACCGCCCCGGCGGCGCCGAGCAGGTGGCCGGTCATCGATTTGGTCGAGCTCACCGCAATCTTGGCCGCGTGCTCTCCGAAGACATGCTTGATCGCCTGGGTCTCGGCCAGATCGCCCTGTGGAGTCGAGGTGCCATGGGCATTGATGTAATCGACTTCGGTGGGGTCCAGGTCGTCGTCGGCCAGGCACATCCGCATACAGCGGGCGGCGCCTTCGCCGTTGGGCGCCGGTGCGGTGATGTGGTGGGCGTCGCCGGTGCTGCCGTAGCCGACAATCTCGCCGAGGATCTTTGCGCCGCGGGCGAGGGCCGCCTCGCGTTCCTCCAGTATCAGCGACGCCGCGCCGTCAGACATCACAAACCCGTCGCGGTCGCGATCGAACGGACGGCTGGCCCGGGTGGGCTCGTCGTTGCGGGTGGAAAGCGCGCGCATCACGGCGAATCCGCCCAGTCCCAGCGGCGTCAGCGCCGCCTCGGTGCCGCCGGTGATTGCGGCATTGAGGAAGCCCTGGCGAATCATCCGGTAGGCCTCGCCGATGGCGTGACTGCCCGACGCGCAGGCACTGGTGGTGGCGAGATTGATCCCTTTGGCGCCGAAGCGAATCGCGACATGCCCGGGCGCCAGATTGCTGATCAGCTTGGGGATGAAAAACGGCGTCACCCGCTTCAAGCGGCTGACGAGAAAATTCTTATGCACCTCTTCGATGGTCAGCAACCCCCCGATTCCAACGCCGACGATCACTCCGACCATTTCGGCTTCGTGTTCATCGAAGGTCAGACCCGATTGCCGCATCGCCATTTCCGCCGTAGCCACAGCGTACTGGATGAAGGGGTCCATCTTTTTTATTTCTTTTTTCTCGATCCAGTCCTCCGGGTTGAAGTCGCGGATCTCACCCGCGATTCGGACCGGAAAATCGGCGACGTCGAAGCGTTCGATAGGCCCGATTCCCGAATGCCCCGCCATCAGGGCTTCCCAGTTTTTTTCCACACCGGTACCCAGCGGAGTCACCAGCCCGACCCCGGTTACCACCACCCGGCGATCCAAAATTCGTCTCATCGACTCAGGTACCCCTTGATCTTTGTCCCGGCTAATATTGTTGACATATTCATTCCGATGCGTCGATACGCCCCGCCGTCTTGCTCCCCACGTCTTAACCTTGAAGAGCGGGCAAGACAAATGAAAGGATTAGCTGTGGACAATATATCGCAGTCGGACCCCTTTCTTCAGCTCATCGATCGGCTGGGCGAGCTGGAGGTAGTGATAGGCGAACGGGCGAGACCGGTGGTGGCGGAGCTGCGCAACCGGTTGAAGGAGGCCGCGTCCGCTCGCGAGCGCGGCGACGTCCCCGGCGCGTTGGCGATTATCGGCCAGGCAATGGCGCAGTTGGCGGGACTGGCGAGCCATCTGGACGCGGCGGAGGGCGCGATGATGCACGCGATCGCCGGGAGTTTCGCGCAGGCCCTGAGCGCCGGCGACCGGGGCACGGCCAAGCAGGCGGTGGACGTGATGCGGAACAAGGCGGGCGACAATTCGAAGGACCCCGGTTCGCGTTCGGACTGGTAAGCGGAGTCTGGCGTTTCAAGCGGAGCAACCTGGACCCGATTTCCGGATTGTGACATCGATTCGGATAGGCGCCGGCGCCAGAACGAGTCCGGGACCGGCAGTGATGTTGAAAAACGTTTTAAAGCGCCTTGCCTCGCTCCCGGTTTCTGAGCATTTTGCCAAAACGCCGTCAAATTGAAATTTCCGGCAGCGGCCTGTTCGACCATCGCATCTTTGCGATCGCCAGCGACGGCGACATGATGGAAGGGATTTCCAGCGAGGCGGCCTCGCTGGCCGGCCATCTGGGGCTGGGTAACCAGGACGCGGCGTATCAGAATTCGATGCTGCCGGCCGACGTCGATCGGCGCCTGGCGATCGAGGCCGGCTCGCCGCTGTCCTGGTATCGATCGGTGGGGCTCAAGGGCGACATCATCGGGATGACCACTTTCGGCGCCTCCGGAGCTTACGCGGAAGTGATGAAGCATTTCGGTTTCACGGTCGACAACGTGGTGGATCGCGCCACGCGCCTGCTGGCGCGCTAGTTTGTTTTTGGATTGGGAGTCCGATTGAACGCGGAGCGAAAAGCCGCCATACGTTAAGTGTTATGGGAAAGCCTCAGATCATCGTCCTGGACGACAGCGCCGCTCTGTTCGTGCGCGCCGCAGAAGAAATCGTACACATTTCGGGTGAGTCGATTTGTACCCACGGTCAATTCTCGGTGGCCCTGACCGGCGGCAATACTCCCGCCGACGTGTATAGCCTGATCGCCACCCGGTTTCACCTCAGCGTGGATTGGAACGCGGTTCATCTGTTCTGGGGCGACGAACGATGTGTGCCCCCCGACGACCCCGCCAGCAACTACGGGATGGTCCATCGCACGATGCTCAGCAAGCTGACGCTGGACCCGAGCCAGATCCATCGGATGCGGGGTGAGGACCAACCGGAGCAGGGGGCGGGCGAGTACGAGACTGAGCTGAAGGACTTTTTCTCCCTTGAAGAGGGCGAGTTCCCGCGCTTCGACCTGATTCTCCTGGGTCTGGGCGACAATGTCCACATCGCCTCGCTGTTCCCCGGCCTTGCGGCGATCCACGAGCATCGGCGTCTGGCCGTGGCAGTCGAGGTGGATGCACCCCAGCGTCATCGCATCTCGCTGACGCCGCCGGTATTGAACAACGCCGCCCGGGTCATGTTTATCGTGTCGGGCCGCAACAAGGCGCAAGCAGTCAAACTCGCGCTTGAGGGTCCGCGCGATCCTGACAAATACCCGGCGCAGATAATCGACCTCGCTAATGGCGAAGTGATGTGGCTGCTGGACCGCCCCGCCGCCAGCCTGCTCTCGCCCGCGCTGCTGCAATCGTAACGCGGCGTTGGATCACAAGCAGTCCGGTTCGCCGTTGTTGTTCGATCAGCCCTGAAGCAAAACAATTTCTGCTACCAGGAGCAGATCCGCTTCGGGGCCAGGGATTTCAGATAATCTGATTGAGAAATTCCAGCGAGCGCAATTTGCGGTCGAGCACGGTCGCCATGAAGCGGGCGAGGGCGGCCTCCGCGTCGCGTCCAGCGCATTGCGCGGCGGGTGCGGCTTCCATCGCAACGGAACCCAGATGGGCCAGGGCGGCGACGCTGGGGGCGCCCAGTCCGATGAATACGTCGCTGACGCCCAGGCGGCAATGCTGGCATACGATGCCGCCGTGCGCGGGGATGAAGACGAAGGACGTGGTTTGATCCGACGGCGCCCGCGCGCAGATCTGGCAGCGGCGAAATTCAAGCTGGTAGCCGGCCCACCGCAACAGGCTGAGCTCAAACGCCTGGCGCAAGGCGCGGCTGGCCCCGTGGCGCGCCAACGCGCCGAGCGACGCGGCGAGCACCCGATAGGCGCCGGCGCTGCCGGCTTCCTCGCGGCTTAGCGCGTCGGCCAACTCAACCATGTAGCTGCCCAGCGCGATCTTGCCGAGGTCGTCGGTGAGATCGAACGGTTCCAGGTCTCCGGCCTCGGCGCGGGTAATGAAGACCAGTTCACCGTGCGGGCGGCGGCGAAAGTACAGCATCACATGCGAGAACACTTCCAGCTTGCGCTCGAAGCGCCGCCGCGACTGCTTGGCGCCCTTGGCGATACCGCCGAGCTTACCGGCCTGGCAGGTCATCAGAGTGACGATCCGATCGGATTCGGAGTAGTCGCGAGTGCGCAGGACAATGGCGGCGCTGGATTCTTCGGCCGGCATGGCTTTAGATCTGACGCAGCATTACCTGCTGAATCTGTTTGACCTGGGCGCGCATGTGCTCTACCGCGTCGAGCGGACGGCCGCCCTGTGAAGCGTCGCGCACCAGCGCGTCGAAGCGGACCAGGATATTGGCGATCTTGGTATGTGCCTCGACCATCGCGCGGTTCTTCAGTTCCGCGCTTTCCCATCCGCGCGCCACATACTCCTGCAATTCCTGGGTCTGGATCAGCAATTCCCGCGCTTCCTCCTCATAGCCCTTGATCAGATGCTGGATGGTATCGCGGACCTTGGCTCGTTCTTCAGGGTCTTTCCACATTACGTGCTGCAGGAAAAACAGGTCGTCCTCGGTGACCTGGTTGCGCGCCAACAAAAAGGCGTGGGCGCGGAGCACGTCGAGCGACATCCGGTAGCGGCGGTCCGAGGCGACGATTTGCTGGCGCCCCAACTCGCGCCGGAGGTCGGCGATCGATCGTATCACCGCAGTTGGCACCGGCACCTGCACTACCGCATGACGGAGTTCTTCCAGTTCGGCGAAGCGCAGCCGCGTGCGGCTGGCCGGGCGTTCCGCTTCGAGCATCTTGAGGAAGCGGAAGTCCTCGCCGATATAGTCGGCGACGAAGCGCAGCATGAAGCGATCATAAAGCGCGGTGAGCTCCTCTTCGTCGGGCAATTCATTAGAGGCCCCGAACAGCGTGATCAGCGGCACCGTGATCCGTTCGCGGCCGTTGTGGAACAGGCGCTCGTTGACCAGCGTCAGCAGCGCGTTGAGGATCGACGAGTTGGCCTTGAAGATTTCATCCAGGAACGCGATATGCGCTTCGGGCAGCTTATGCGTGGTGACGCGCCGGTAATCGTCCTGCTCCAGCGCCTTGAGGCTGACCGCGCCGAAGATTTCCTCGGGCGTGGTGAACTTGGTCAACAGCCACTGGAAGTAGTCGGCGCCTTCGATGCGCTGGCATAGTTCCTCGGCGAGCATCGATTTGGCGGTCCCGGGCGGGCCGATTATCAGAACGTGATGGGCCGAAAGCAGGGCGCAGAGGGCGCCGTCGATCAGTTCGCCGCGCTCGAAAAACTGCGCGTTGAGTTCGTCGCGGATCCGGGCGAGTTTGCTTTGGGCTTCAACCATCGTGGCCTCGCCCAAAGGTTATCAGAGCGTAGCGACGGCTCAAACACAGCGCTCTACAGATTGGGGCTGACGCCGCAGCTTGCCAGCCAGCGCACGAAGGCGCTACAAATCTGCCAAGCTCACGCTGCCCGGCGGACTCCCGCCTGGCCGCATCTAAACCGGCTTAACGGGTAGCGACGGGAGGATATCCATGGAAAAGGCCCTGGAAGGCGTCAAGGTTCTCGACCTCACCCAATTCGAGGCTGGCACCTCGTGTACCGAACTGTTGGCCTGGATGGGCGCCGACGTAATCAAGGTCGAGAGTCCCGGTAATGGCGAGCAGGGGCGCTGGTCGGTCAGCGAGCGTCCCGGTGTCGATTCCTTTTATTTCATCCTGCTCAACGCCAACAAACGCAGCGTCACGCTCAACTTGAAGAGCGAGCAAGGCAAGGCGATGTTCCTGGACCTGGTCAAGCAGGTGGATATCCTGACCGAGAACTATTCGCTGGGAATTCTGGAAAGCTTTGGGCTGGGCTACGACTATCTGCGCACGATCAACCCCAAGCTGATCTACCTGACGATCAAGGGTTTCGGGACCTACGGTCCATATAGTCAATACAAGAGCTTCGACATGATCGCGCAGGCCACCGGCGGCGCGATGTCAATAACCGGTTACCCGGACCGGCCGCCGCTGAAGCCCGGCCCGACGATCGGCGATACCGGTACCGGACTCCATGCCGCGTTCGGGATTCTGGCCGCCTACATCCAGCGCTTGAAAACCGGCAAGGGTCAGAAGGTCGAAGTGTCGATGCAGGATGCAATCGTCAACTTCGTGCGCGTGCCGATGATGGGCACTCACATCAGTCACAAGCCGACCAAGCGCACCGGCGACAAAGGCGCCGGGATGGGCGTTTACGGCGTGTATAAGTGCGCGCCCGGGGGCGACGACGATTACGCCTTCATTTTCACCAGCAACGAGGACATGTGGCAGTTGCTGTGCCAGGCGATGGGGCAGCCCGAATTGGCCAAGGACGAGCGCTTCGCCACCAACAAGCTACGGTCGAAGAATGGAGACGAACTGACCGCGATTCTCACCGCGTGGACCACCAAGCATACCAAGTACGAAGTGATGAAGACCCTGGGCGAGCTCGGAGTCCCGTGTGGCGCGGTACTGGACACCCTGGAGTTGCTCAATGACCCGCATCTGCGTGAGCGCGGCATGATTGTCGATGTCGAGCATCCGGTGCGCGGCAAGTTCTCGATGCCGGGGTGTGCGGTGAAGCTGGAGGACTCGCCGGTCGAAGTCCGCTGCGCCCCCTTGCTGGGCCAGCACAACGCCGAGGTTTACGGCAGTCTCCTGGGCCTGAAGGCGGACCAGTTGGAGCAGCTCAAGGAGCAGGGCGTGATTTAGGGGTGTAGAGGAAAACGTAGGATATCTTTGCAGCGTAACTGCACGTCACGCGACTTGCTGGCGCTAATCGCGCGCCGACCTCTCCCGGCGTGCGGCTGCGGAACGGGTCCGCAGCCGCGGGTGAGGTAGTTTTGAAGCTGAATGTGAGAGAAGGATCTTAGTAGGGTGCGGAAAAACGGGTGCAGAGACCGACTGGTTGTCCGATGGGAGTAGCACCCTGCATAAAAGTTGGCTTCCTTCCCTAATTTTCTCCCCCTGACCGGGGGGAGATAAGAGAGAGGGAGCAGGCTGCCGAGACTTTCCCGCAGCCTGCTAGAGGTCGCTGGCGCTATCTTCGCTTTTCGCGTTCGCGGTGGCACGTTCGAAAGAGAACCCTTCGCCGGGCAAATAAATGCCCTGGCTGGCGAGCACTCGGGTCACCCGGCGCGACTCGCCCAGGTCACTCCACGCCACGCCGGTCACCCGCAGCACCGCGAGATTAAACGGACATTTGGCCAGGACTTCGCTGGAGAAGCTTGACGCAGGAATCCGGCCATACAGGCGCCGCACGCGGGACTCTTCGAAGCCGGTTCCCAGCTCTGACTCGATCGGCCTGAAAGCCTCGTGAAGCTCGGGCAGAGCAATCAGAAAGAGGCTCAGGAAAGTGGAAAGGCGCGCCACTATAACGAAACTGTTCCATAGGCAACCCATGCGCATGAGCTGCTGCGCGCGTATCGGGTTGGGTTTTTCCCAAAAGCGCTTGACCTGGCGTACGGGTTCGCATTCGTTGGAGAGAAACTGCCCCGGCTCTATCCAGCCATATTGTGGCTCGGGATTGTCCGGCTCGATTCCCAACAGGACGGTTTCTTCGGGCCGGGCGTCGACGGCGCGGAATGCGGCCTCGACGTTTCGCATAAACGCGCGATCGTTGTCGACGAAATGATCGGAGGGGAACAACGCCACAGTGGAGTCGGGGGCGACCTTTTTAAGCCGCATCAGGGAGTACAGGATAGCCGGAGCGGTGCCGCGATTGTGCGGCTGAACTACAATCTGTTCGCCGTCCATCTCCGGAATCAGCGGCTGGAAATAGCGCTCATGGCTGGCGGTGAAGATAGTCAGTGTCCGCGCGGGCTCGACCAGCAGCGCGGCGCGCCCGCGGGTTTGCTCCAACAGGGTGTGTGCGCCCAGTAGCGGGCAGAATTGCTTGGGCATTTCCTCGCCGAAAATCGCGCGAGTAAAGTCGCGCAGCCGGATTCCATCGCCACCGGCCAGGATCACTGCGGCGCGCTCAGATTGATATTGCATCATAGCCTCCCAAGACTCCGACACTGGAGCCGGTGCAACCGGTAAAGTCCAGGCGAAACCAAACCACCCCTCCCACTGCTTATGACGCTTTCTGCAACAGGGTCTTCATGTCCTCGGCATGTTCTTCCTCGACCTTCAGAATATCTTCGATCAACCTGCGGGTGGTCGGGTCCTTGTCGCCGAGCCAGCGCACGATTTCGGCGTAGGTCTCAATGGCGATGCGTTCGGCGAACAGATCCTCGCGGATCATTTCGACCAGGTTGTGGCCCTCGGCGTATTCGGAATGGCTGCGCGAGGCCAAGCCCTCGGGATTGAAGTCGGGCTCGCCGTTGAGCTGGGTGATGCGCGTGGCCACCCATTCGGCGTGCTGCTGTTCGTCGGTGGCGTGCTGGAGAAACTCCGCCTTGATCGCTTCGGAATTGATTCCCGAGGCCATGTAATAGTGACGTTTGTAGCGCAGGACACACACCATCTCGGTGGCCAGCACCTGGTTGAGCACTTTGATCACGGCTTGGCGGTCGGCCTTGTAATTGTCGGTCACGGCGCCTTGTTCCATTTCCTTGCGGGCGCGCGCCTTTATTTCTTTCAGGTTGGTCAGGAATTCACTCATTGGGGTTCTCCTCCCGGTGCTCTCTGTTGCAACTGCCGCGCCGGAGCGTGGATCGCGCAATAGCAGGCAAAAGCGAGAATTCTAAGCGCACCAACCTGTAAAATTTTCCGGATTCTGGAAATTTTGCCAGGCCAACCGATTTAACCGGAGATTAATAAGCGTGTCAGGGAGGTGCGATTTTCGGTCGTCGCGGGCGCGTGTGTAATGGCGTGGCGAACCATCCGCGAGGCGGAATTGAGGCGGGGGAGTCCGGCGGCGGGCGGACTAAAAATAGTTGGCGGGAGAGGCCATGAACGACAGCGATTACCGGTCAACGGTTGAATGTTTGCGCATCGCGGCACGTTTGATCATGCCGCTGGACCTCGACGGATTCCTCAAACGCGTCGATGCTTTGGTGGAGCACCAAAGGGCGGACGAAGCGCTCAGCCTGCAGCATTTGGCCAGGATCGCCGAAGCGGTGCGCGATCAAGGTATCGCAAAGGGTGATGGGGCCTCGCGCATCCGTCCCGCGCCGCATCCGTTGGCGGCGAAATAGCGGCATTTCCTTTGCGCGCCAGTCACGCCGCGCGTTCCACGGTAAACAGCGGCATCGCGGCGGCCTGTCCGGCAAGGGCGCGGCGTGGATTGGGATTGGTGACCGCGCGCCAGCACAAGTAAAGCAGGGGCAGCGCCCCGCCGGCGATGAACAGCACGTCGCCCGGCAAACGCATCCATTCCAGCGCATGGATCCAGGGCGTCGCGATGAACTGCGGCGCGCGCGCATGCCAGTAGCCAATCGCGACCGCATCATACAACTGCATGATACCCACCGGGAACAGGTTGCAAAACGCCATCCATCCCAGGCCGATATTAAGCGACAGGAAGGAAACCTGGGCCGCCCGATCGCTCCACGCCTGCGGACGCATCAGGTAGCGCAGGCAGAATAGCAGCAGGCCGATCGCGAGCATTCCGTAAACGCCCATCATCGAGGTGTGGGCGTGGTTGGCGGTAAGGCCGGTGCCGATTTCGTAGTAGCTGACCATCGGCAGATTAATCAGGAAGCCAAAAACGCCGGCGCCGAGAAAATTCCAGAAGCCGGTGGCGATCAGGAACCACACCGCCCATCGATGTGGATGATTTTCAGGCAGACGGGCCCCGTCGGCCATCGCGCGTTCTCCGGAGCGGACGAACGCCCACGCCTCCAGGGTCAGCATCAGCAGCGGGATGACTTCCATCGCGGAGAAGGCCGCGCCCAGCGCCATGTGCGCTGCGGGCATCCCGCTGAAGTAGAGATGATGCATCGTGCCGACCACGCCGCCGATCGAATACAGGATGATGTCGAGGTAAATCACGCGCACCGCGGTGCGCTCCGAGACCATCCCGAGCAGCACAAACAGGTAGGCCACGACCACTGTGGTGAACAGCTCGAGGAAGTCTTCGACCCACAGATGGACGACCCAAAACCGCCAGAAGTCGGCGATCGCGAAGCCGCCGCGATGGTTGACCAGGAGTCCGGCGGCGTAAAAGACAGGAATCGCCAGTGCGGCGTAAAACAGCAGCCAGGGCAGGTTGCCGTGCCGCTGGGCCGCCAATGTCCCACGCAGTCCGCGCCACAGGATAAAGACCCACAAGGCCAGGCCCGCGGTCAAGCCCACCTGCCACAGACGGCCCAGGTCCAGATATTCGAAGCCCTGATCGCCGACCCAGAACCACCAATGGTGAAGCCATCCCTGGATGCTCGCGTACTCGCCGGCCAGACTGCCGAAGACCACGATTGCGATAGCGATCAGCAAGGTGATAGTCAGGGCGGCCTGGCCCCGTGGCTCGCTGCCGGCGATAAGTGGGGCGATGAAGATTCCAGTCGCCAAGAAGGACGCGGAGACCCAGAAAATCGCGAGTTGGACGTGCCAGGTGCGCGCCAGGTTGTAGGGCATCCAACGAGATACGTCGAGGTCGAAGAAATTGGCTGGCTCGGCGCGATAATGCGCCGCCAAGCCCCCGGTCAGGGTCTGAATCAGGAACAGGACCGCGGCGACCACCAGGAACCAGACCACCGCGCGCTGTGCCGGAGTGGGGGCGAACTCGTCCACCGGCAGGAAGCGCAAGCGGCGGCGTTCTTCGGTCCATCCGAGCCAGTCGTAGCGGCCGAAGAAGAACAACACCAACCCGGTGCCGCAGAGCAGGAAAATAATCGAGATGATGCTCCACAGGACCGCGTCGGGAGTCATCTGGTTGGCCACCAGCGGCTCCGGAGGCCAGTTGTTGGTATAGGAATAATCGTGGCCGGGCCGGTTGGCGGCGGCGGTCCAGGCCGTCCAGGCGAAGAATGCAGCCATCTTGCGAGTCTGGTCGCGGCTGGGGATGGCGCGCGCCTGCAGGCCGGCGGCGGGATAGTCGGCGGAAAACATCCGCTGGTAATGCTCGACCAGCATCTGGTGGGCGTCGGCGCGCGCATCGCTCCAGGTAAGCGTGTCGGCGGCGGCGTTATAAGTATTGGTGTGCAATTCGCTGGCGACACTGGATTGGGCCGACTCGGGGGCGCCGGTATGGAAGTAGCGCTGCAGCAGAAACTGCGCTTCACGATGGAGATAGTCGGCGGTGAAATCGGGCCCGAGGTAGGCGCCGTGACCGTATACCGTGCCATATTCCATGACCCCGTAGCGCTCGAAGACGTTCATCCCATCCAGGATGTCGGCGCGGGTCATCAGGGTCTCGCCGCTGGCGGCCACCACCCGGCCCGGTAGCGGGGGCTGCTCCTGGTAGCCCAGGTAGGCGAGGATTCCCAGGATGCAGAAGCCGACCAGGTAGGTGAGAATCGCTCCCTGCATCCACCAGGAAGAAATTGGCATCGCACGGCGTTCCATGCTTAACCTCCACGGACGACGATTGGATGCTGCAATCAGACGCTATCCGGTTTACTGGGGTCAATCCGCGAGCGGTTCCAACCGGCGGTTACTCCGGCACGAGCGCTGCCAGACGTCATCAAAGGCTCACTTGGCGGGAAGCCTCAAAGCCTTGATACCGCCGACAACGAACTTAGCGATCAAATCCGCGAGATCGTCGATCGAGTCGGTGCCGAAGCTTTCATCCGGATAAAGCTTTTTGATGTACCTTTCGACGTTGTGGAAGTAGCCTGAAATGGCCGCCGTGGCGAAGGCGGAAAAGCGCACCAGATGCTCGTCGGATTCCGGGCCCATAATCCCGCGTACCAGGGATTCCAGGCTCTCATGATAAGGTTTGAGGTTTTCTTCCACCAAGGAGTCGAAAACCGCAGAGGGTTCGAGCATCTCACGAAAGAACATCATGGCCTGCCACGGATCGCGATCGGAAGCAAATTGGGTCGTTAGGGAACGACGCAATTCGAGCCTGAGCATTTGGGCCGGCCGATGCTCGGTGGTGTCGAACGGATAGGCCTCATATCTGCTCCGCGCCCGCGACATGGCATACCGGAAAACCTCGCGATATAGGTTTTCCTTGTCGTGAAAGTGATAATTGACGCTTGCGATGTTGGCGTTGGCGCGGTGGGAAATCTCCTGGATAGTCGCCGCCTTATATCCGCGTTGAGCGAAGACCTCTCCGGCCGCCTCCAGCAATCGCTGGCGCTTGTCCTGGGAGCCCTTTCTTCCGCCTTCGTCGACCATCAGCCCATCCCAACTGCCAACTAAAATAGAATCAGGCCGGCGAAGTCAAGCGAGCCCAACGCGTTTATACAGCAGAATGCGAAAATGTGAATGTTGAGCGAGCGGGACAGCCCTGGGGGGCAAGCGCGGCAGCCGGGTCGGGGCGGGAAGATGACAGCCGGGCGGGGGGTAAGGCCGCCCGGCCGTCGTGCGCGTTCAAGCGGGGTAAAGCACCAAACGCGCAGGCTTTACATAAGCGAGAAGTTGTACTGGAACTGGGCGAAAAACAGGTCTTTGCCCTTGAAGACGCCACCATCCAGGCCGTATTGGTTGGTGCCCTGAACGTCGACCCACTCCAGCTTAACGAAGTACTTGTTGGTCCACGGCGGCGTGAGCTGCACGCTCGGGAACGACAAGAAGGTCAACCCATTGGGATTGAAGATCGTGGTCCAGCCCGGAGACACCGCACCCCACCACCAACTGGTGCTGATGCTCCCAAGGATATTGATGTCGTTGTGGTAGGCTTTTTCGAAATAGCCCGCCGCACCCTGCATATTATGGCTGTAACTCAAAATGGTGGTGCCGTTGACCTCAAGGTTGGCGGTCAGGTTGCCCGTGGCGGTTAGCCACGGCGTGTAAGCGGAATCGAGATCGAGGGCGATCAGCCACAAAACCTCATCGGATTGGGTGAGAGCCGACGGCGACCCGCCAAACGTGCTGAAGTGGGTGAAAGCCGTGCCCGGAATGCCTTCCGTGTTGAAAAATTCGTGGTTCTTGTACAGCGATTCCGCCCGGATGACGAAGGGCAACTGCGCCAGCGCTCCCGGCAGATAGAGTGGGCGATTCAGGGTGATGCCGAATGCCTGGTACTGCGGATAGATCAGGTTGACTTGGCGCAGATACGTGCCGGGAGCGATGGGCCCGAGAATCACCCGATTGTCTATTTGTGCGACCGGGTTATAGTCATGGTTCCACAGGTAGAACATCGTCATTTCCGTGTTTTCCACCAGCGTATGCAGGCGCAACCCGATCTGCGAATTGCCCCAGGTCGCATTGGGGATTTTGGTTACGGTATTGGCGAAGGCGATGAACGCCGGTGGCGCACCCGGCACTGCGCCAACGGTTCCCGGTACGCCGAACTGGGCCAATAGGAACGGCGGTGCAACGATGGCCCCGCCCGCTTCCGAGCGGGTGTCGGAACGGCCGGCGTAACGGCCGCCAGGCGTCTCGGCATTGATGTTCACGCGGCCAGCGATGTCATCCAGGCCGTCAAGCGAGTCACCCGGGTTGTCAACCTGGGTGTACATGAAATCAAACCCAGGGATGTAAACCAATTCGGCGAAGTTCGAACTGAACGGCCCCGCGCTGGGCAGGTTCAGGATCGGATGGATCATCCACAGCGGGATGCGTGACTGCTCCAGGTTGGAGAAGCCGAACGCCCAGCTCGTATCAACCGTATTGATCTGGTCGCCGACCCGGAAGGCGAGCGATTCACCCCACGTCACGATCTGCCTGCCGACGAAGAACTGCAGCGGACCCCAGCGATGCTTGAACCACATCTCGCGGATACCATACTGGTTGTAGAAGTCCGAGGTGCAGTGCACCTTCTGACCATCCAGACCACCAGTCTTGTCCAGACAGCCGGTCTCCCACGGATAGGAGGGTTCGTACACTCCCCACAGGCGCATGAACATGCTGTCGTTCTCGGTGAAGTCGTCGTTGACGTCCACTTGGATCATGTTGCGCTCGGCGGCGAGCGAGTTGCGGTTCAGCGTTTTGTTGCTTGAGGGTCCGTAGGTGTTGTACTCCTGCGCGCTGGAGTTCACCCAGGTCGCGCTGGTGTTCTGAAAAAACCCGGTGATGTGAAGGTTCTTGATAAAGGCCGGCTCCGAAGAGTTGTCCGGGGTTTGGGCCTGCGCGACACCCCCCCAACTCGCGACCAGCGTCAGTGCCGCCGCTCCCGCAATGACGCCCAGCGCCATCCGCAAATGCCCACCCAGCCTTGGTAGTCGTTTCTTCATGCGCTCCTCCATTTTTCCTTCCCTGCGACCGCCTCCGGCACGCCAGCGCCGCCTTTGGGGCGAACTCGCTTTCGGCTCCCTGCTGATTGAGAAAGTTTCGGCGATAAGCTCATTTAAAATATGTTCATACTTTAAACAAAGTATTCATTTGAAATGTGTCATTAGCTCAGCGCTGTGAGGGCTGTCAAGGCTCGGACAATCTTTTTTTAGGGCGACTCGCCCCCAATGCTAATAGCGACTCGAACTCCAAGTCCTTATGCGCGAGCGGAGCAGCCCGGACGGAGAAGCGCGCGGGCTCAACGGATGGGGCTGTGGATAAAGGCCTGAGCCGAAAGTTCGCGCCAAGCCCACGACTTCGGCTTTTAAACCAGTTGTTAAAATTCATGCCAGGGGCATTGAATTGCTTCCGATCACCGGATATGATGCAGGCGTGGTCACTAATGACCGCAAGCGCGCGTCGGATTCCGCGACGTCACTCTCGAAGACCCAGAACCAATCGTTTGGCGTTATGCCCGACCTGAATCCGGTGGCTCTGAAACCACGGAGACCGTTTGTCTTTTTCTACATTTTCCTTCATCCCTGAAGTCCTGCGCGCAGTAAAAGAGCGCGGGTACGACGAGGCGACGCCGATTCAGGCGGCCGCCATTCCTCAAATTATGGCTGGACGCGACCTGACTGCGACGGCCCAGACCGGCAGCGGCAAGACCGCGGCGTTCCTGCTGCCGATGATCGACCGGCTCCATCGCCAGCACGCTAGCCATCTTAGCGCAGTTGTGCTGGCGCCGACCCGCGAGCTGGCGGCCCAAATCGGGCGCGAGTTCGAGTTGCTCGCCCGCCATACCCGGCTGAGCGCGGCAGTGGTAATCGGCGGCGAGTCGATGGACCGGCAGCTGCAGAAGTTGCGCAAGGGTGCGCAGGTGCTGGTGGGATGCCCGGGCCGTCTCATCGATCATATCGAGCGTGGCACGGTCAAGCTCGACCGCATCGAAATCGCCGTGATCGATGAGGCCGACCGGTTGCTGGACATGGGCTTCATGCCGCAGTTGCGGCGCATCATGGAGTTGGTGCCCAAGCGGCGTCAGACCTTGATGTTCTCGGCCACCATGGTGACCGCGGTCCAGCGCATCGCGCGCGAATTTCTGACCGACCCGGTGCGGGTGGAAGCCGGGCTGAGCGAGATCTCGGCCCCGCCGGAGAGCATCCACCAGGTGATCTGTGCGGTTAAGACCGACAACAAGGGGCCGATGCTGCTGGAGATCCTGCAGCGTAGCGAGGTGACCAGCGCGATTGTTTTCACTCGCACCAAAAGCCGCGCCGACCGCGTAGCCAAGTTGCTGGTGCGCAATCGTATCAAGGCGATCGCGATTCATGGCGACCGTTCTCAAGGCCAGCGCAACGCCGCGCTGGCGGGCTTTCGCTCCGGTTCCTACCGGGTCCTGGTCGCCACCGACGTTGCCGCCCGCGGCCTGGATATTCCCGACGTCTCGCACGTGATCAACTACGACCTTCCCGACGGGACCGAGGGCTATGTGCATCGGATCGGCCGCACCGCCAGGATGGGCAAGGCGGGCGAGGCCGTGAGCCTGGTCACCCCGGAGGAGCGCGCGTCGTTGGGGC
This sequence comes from uncultured Pseudomonadota bacterium, assembly GCA_963805995.1. Lineage (GTDB taxonomy): Bacteria > Desulfobacterota > Binatia > Binatales > Binataceae > JAJPJA01. The sequence goes on from CAWDWL010000021.1 coordinate 509,771, forward strand.
AGATCGAGCGCACCTTGGGCATCAAGCTGGAGCGTGAAAGCGTAAACGGCTTCGAGGCGCTGGAAATCGTCGCGCCCAAGCCGGTCAGGTTGTTCAGCTCCGCGCGCCTGCGCGCCCGTCCGTCGCGCATGCGCAGCCCGGCGTACTGACCAAACGCCGATTCGTAGGGGTGCGCTTCCAGCACCCTGCATAGATGATGGCTTCTAACCCGGCCCCAAGGCGGTAACGCATTGGGGCCAGGGCTTGTTCTGTTACTTGCTATATCTTCGGTGGGACAGGCTTCCAGCCTCTGATAGGGCGGTTCACGTACCGCCCCTGCCAACCGTGGCACAGGACGATTCCCCGCCAAGGGGATTGAGACGCAAGATCATCTCGATCTTTGCTCTGCCGCTAAAGGCAAATCGCTTCGCGTAGTTCCTTCGACGCGGCTCGCGTTGCTCGCCGGCTCAGGATGACACACTGACACAATGTAGAAACTCCAGAGGACAGGCTGGAAGCCTGTCCCACTATGCGGCGCGCGCGCCCATCAGTTCCACGAAATTGCGCGCGTAGAACCGATCCTTGGCGTCTTCGTCGATGTCGGCCAGTGCGCCGGTGAAGCGCTTGAGCGGGTCGCGGCCGCCCTCGGGATGAGGGAAGTCGGTCGAGAACAGGAACAGCTCCGGGCCCGCCTGCTCGATCATCCATCCCACCGGCTCGGGCGGGAGCGGGGCGAACTTGAGCTGGCGATGCACGTATTCGGACGGCTTCAAAGGCAGGTTCAGATAGGGCTCGAACCTGACGAAGGCGGCCTGCGCGATGTCGAGTTTCTTGAGCCACGGGATCACCCACAGGGCGCCCTGCTCGATCACGCCGCCGCGCAGGCGCGGGAATTTCTCCAGCACGCCATCGAGGATCATCGCGGACAAAAACGCTTCGGCCGGATAATGCATCACCATGTAGTCCTTGGCGCGGATTTCATCGGGACCGCCCAGGGGCCCGGCTTCGATCTTCTTGCCGTTGTTACGAAAGCCGTCGCGCAGGAACAGCGGACCGCCGCCCAGATGGAGCACGAACGGCATGTCCTCGTCCTGCAGCCGCGCCCACACCCGGTCCATGTCGGGATGGGTCGGTGACATGGTGGGCGGCGGAATGGCTGGCACCCAGATGGTGGCGCATCCGAGGCGAATCGCCTCGATAATTTCGCGCTCGGCCAACTCGGGGACGTCTAGCGGCACGAATCCGACCGCCATCATGCGCTTGTCATGGGAGCAGAAATCGGCGATCGCACGGTTATGGGCGCGCGCGCCGGCGTACATCACTTCAGGCTCGATTTGGTCGATTCCGCCGTAGCCCCAGAACTGGCCGGGGGAGCATCCGGTGAACACCAGTTGGTGATTGTAGCCGAGCAGATCAAGGGCGCGCCGCCGCTCGTCGGGATCGAATCCGCCCAGCGCATGCCAGCTCTTGCGCTCCAGGATTTTGGCTTCGGCGCGTGCCATCGCCTCGGGGTCGCGCTTGCGCCGTGCGATGATCCCGGGCAGCGCGCCGACCAGTTCGGCGGTCGCCTTGCCGCCCGCCATCTGGACGCTCATGGGCCGGATGCGGTCGCGAAACTTGGGATCGGCGTAGCTGAGCAGCCAGTCGAAAGTTTCCATGATGTGGCTGTCGGCGTCGTTGAAGACTCGGCCTTCGGCGTATGGCATCGTCGCACCTCGATCAAAGACTTTAATCCAGCCGGCTACATAACACGCAAATGAGTCGCTTCCCAAGCCGATGGGAACGCCCCCCAAATGATAATGCATCGTATGGGGAGACGCAAAAGAACCAGAGCGTTTGTTCAGGTGGCTTTACAAAGCGGCGCGCGGGATGGTTAGAATTGGCGGTTGCCGGCAGGAGGAAACGAATGGAGTACACCGAAATCATCTATGAAAAGGCGGACCGGGTCGCGACCATCACGTTCAACCGTCCGCAGGCGCTTAACGCCTACACGCCCACCCTGGGCCTGGAGCTCAAGACCGCATTGCACGAGGCCGACGCCGACAACCAGATCGGCGCGATCATCGTAACCGGTGCCGGGCGGTCGTTTTGTTCAGGCTTCGACGTCAAGGTCGGAGCGCAGGCGAACAAGGCGCTGCGCGCGGGCGAGTCCAAAGGCTACAGCGAGATCTACGACAACTTTGACTACATGCATCAGCTCGGCACGCCGATTATCGGTGCGATCAATGGCCATTGCGTGTTCATGGGTTTCGCGATGACGCTGTTCTTCGACTTCCGGTTCCTGGCCGACAATGCCAAGTATGGCGCGCTATTCTCGCAGAAGGGATTGGCGCTGGAGCAGGGCGCGGGATGGATGCTCTCGCGGCTGGTCGGCATCACGCGCGCGGTGGATCTGGCGATTACCAGCCGCCTGCTGCCGCCGGAAGAAGCGATGCAGATTGGATTGGTCAATCGGGTGGTCCCGGCCGATCAGCTGATGACCGCGGTGCGCGAGTTCGCCCGCGATGTCGCACACAACTGCGCGCCGACCGCGGCGGCGCAGGCCAAGCGCGCGGTTTACCGCGATCTGAGCACCGACTTCGCCACCGCTTACGGAGCCAGTTGCCAGGACGCGATGAAGCAGAACCTGACCGAGGATTTCAAGGAAGCGCGCCGCTCGATGGCGGAGAAGCGGCCGCCCAATTTTCCGGGACGTTAATCCTACTGGGAGAAGATCTCTGACGGTGTCCATAGTCAGGTGAACGCCGGTGAAGCGAAAGAATTCGGGCCGTGGTTTCGCGCAAGGTCAGTGGCTGTGGGCGAAATCTGTGTCGCGGATCGGGGCGTGTGACCTCTCCCTCGCCCTTTCCCAAGATCTCCTAAGATAAGGAGAGGGAACAGAAAGGGCTTCTGCGCCAAGGGGTTTGCGTTGCTGGTGGCGTGAAAGTGGGTTATCACGGGCCAGGGTGAGAGATTAATTTCAAGGAGAAAGCGGCAATGAAAATCTACAGCAGCAAAGTGGCGCCCAATCCGCGACGGGTGCGAATCTTTTTGGCGGAAAAGGGAATCGAAATCCCCTACGAGGAAGTTGATATCAGCGCCGCCGTCAACCGCCAGCCTGAGTTCAGGAACAAGATCAATCCGATGGGCGAAGTGCCGGTGCTGGAACTGGACGACGGCACGCATATCGCCGAGAGCGTCGCGATTTGCCGCTATTTCGAGGAGTTGCATCCGCAGCCGCCGCTGATGGGGGTGGGCGCGCTGGGCAAGGCGTGGGTCGAGATGTGGAACCGGCGCATGGAGTACCACGTCCTGGGCCTGGTGGCCGCGGTCTTCCGCAACAGCGGCGAATTCTTCAAAGGGCGGATCCCGCAGGTGCCGGAGTATGTGGAGGTCGCGCGGCGCGCGGCGGAAAAGAGCTACGCGTGGCTGGACGAGGTGCTGGGCAAGCAGCGCTTTATCGCGGGCGAGCAGTTTACGATCGCGGATATCACGGCGCTGTGTGGGGTTGATTTCGGACGCGTGTCAAAGATCCGGATCCAGCCCGAGCAGAAGAACCTGACGCGGTGGCGCGAGGAGGTCAGCGCCCGCCCCAGCGCCAAGGCATGATGGTTTTTATCCTGCGCATCCGGGGCATTTTTCACTTTTCACTGTGGCGGATGCCGGCTGGGGCGCTTGCCTTGAATGGCTCGCTTCGGTAGCGCTGATCGTGTCATGCACAATCGTACTTTCAGCGGGGACGGCCTTAAGATTAACTGCGTCGATTATGGCGGCGAGGGACGGCCGCCGTTGCTGTTTATTCATGGCGGCTCCGCCTTCGGCCACTGGTGGGATTTCGTGGCCCCGTCCTTCATCGACAAATTCCACACCCTGGCGATGGATCTGCGCGGGCACGGCGAAAGCGAATGGTCGGCGCAGGGCAATTACGCATTGGCCGATTACGCCGCTGACGTGACCGCGATGACGGCCGGATGGGGGCTGGGTGAGCCCGTAATCGTGGGACATTCGCGCGGCGGACTGGTCGCGATCACGCATACCGCCACCCCCGGCGCGGCGACTCGCGGGCTGGTCGTAATCGACAGCCTGCCGTATACCACCGAGGAGTTGCTTACGTGGAGCCAGTCGGTGAAAAGCTGGCGGCCGCGACGCTATGCGACCCTGGAGCAGGCCTGCGCGAGTTTCAGGTTGCTTCCGGCCGAGACTCATGCCACGCCCGCGATGCTGCGGCAGATGGCCCGCCACGCGTACCGGCAGGACGAAGATGGCAGTTGGATCGTGAGAATCGACCCTCGATGCCGCGCTCGCGATGGATTCAATGTCTTTGACCGATTGCCGGCGATCGGCTGTCCGGCGCTGATCGTCAAGGCGGCTTTGAGTCCGCTGTTGCCGCGCGCGGTGGCCGATCAGATGGCGCTTGCGCTGCCGCAAGGCACGGCCGCCGAGATCGAAGACGCGTACCATCATGCGATGCTGGATAATCCCGCCGCCCTGGTGCGCACCCTCAGCGACTTCCTGGAGCGCTTCCAATGAGTGCGGGCGACGCCGACGGTCAACCCAGCGAAACCATCGTGCTGGAGGACGGCCGCCGGCTTTCATTCGCACAATACGGCGACCCGCGGGGCAGCCTGCTGTTTTATTTCCACGGGATGCCGGGATCGCGTCTGGAGGGCGGCGTGGTTGACCAGGCGGCGCGCGAGTGCGGGTTCCGAATCGTGGCGCCCGATCGTCCCGGGATGGGAGAATCCGATTTCAAGCACGGCCGCACCCTGCTGGGATGGGCCGCTGACGTAGCCGAACTGGCCGACCATCTGGGCCAGTGGCGTTTTGGCGTGGCCGGAGCGTCGGGTGGCGGACCTTATGTGCTGGCCGTGGCCCATACGCTAACTGAGCGCCTGCAATTCGCCGCGGATCTCGCAGGATGGGGTCCGATGGACGAGGCCGGGGCGCACGGCGAGTTCGACGGTACCGAGCGCTCGCTATTCTGGTTGGCCGACCATGCGCCGATACTGGCGCGGCTGGCCTTCATGATGCTGGCACGGGCGGCGCGCCGTGGCGGCGACGGTTACTGGAGATCGATGAACGGCCGTATCAGCGACGCCGACCGGGCGCTGTTAGCGGATCCCGCGGTGACCGGATTCATGGCGGCCAACCAGTGCGAGTCATTCCGGCAGGGCGCGCGCGGCCCGACGCTGGATGCTTTACTGATCTACCGGGAATGGGGCTTCAACCCCGAACAAATCGGCATCCCGGTGCATTTCTTTCACGGCACCCAGGATCCGGTGGTGCCGTTCGCCTTCAGCCGTTATCTGGCCCATACGGTGCCGGGCGCAACGCTGACCACCTACGAGGGCGAGGGTCATCTATGCTTGTTCAAGCGTGCCGGCGAAGTGGTGCGGTTTCTGGCGCGCGAGTATTTGCGGGCCTAACAGGGTGCGGAGCGCGCGAGCGGTCGACCGGCGCGCGACATCGTCAGGCGCTGTGCCAGTGTTTCATCCGACGGTGATGGTCCAGGTTCCACCGGGTTCTTCCATGGCGCCGATATTCACCTTCAGAAAGTCGCGGATGACCTCGATGTTGGTGGCGGTATGGCGCGACAGCGGCCCGGTGCGAAAGCGCCCGCCGCCGGCCAGTGCAAACGGCACCAGCAGTTGGTCCGCCAGGTAATGGCCCACCGGCGCCCCCGAGGCAATGTAGGCGCGCGCCGGTTTTGCGGCGTCGTCCGCCACCGCCTCCGCACGAACGCCGGGGGCGCCGAATCCGGTGAAAACTTCCGTATGGTGCTCCATTTCGATCTCGATCATCATCGCGTTTCCCGGACCGGGCGCGCCGCGAATTTCTTCGACCGCGGCGTTATCGGGACCCAGCGAAAGCGCGCGCCGCACGACATTAATCTCGCGCTGCGCGATCGAACGCGGCAGGTTGGCCACGATGGCGCGAACGCGGATAGCCCGCACCGGCGTTCGTTCCATCAGCTCAAAGGGCAGCAGCCGCGGCGCGGGCTTGATCTCGACCCGAAACAGTCCGCCGCCAGCCGGATAGAATCCGGGCCGTTCCAATTCGGCGGTTACCGCCGGTCCCATCCGGTTGATCAGCGGCAGGAACGACTTCGCCAGAAAATCGAAGGGCGGCGCCGCGGGATTATGGGTGCCGCCTTCAAGGGTCAGCCCGGAGGGTGCTGACGCCGTCAGCAGCGCCGGCAGCACCGTCTGCAATACCAGAGTTGCGCTTCCCGCCGTTCCGACCGCGAATTCGAAGTCCCCGCCGCGCACCGGACCCGGATTGAAGGTGAGTGCCGTCGATCCAAGGACGGCGCCCTCGACCGCTGCACCGCTGATCGCGGCCGCCGCGTTGACCGCCGTAAGATGCTGGCGCAGCAGTCCGGGCCGCTCTCGCGCCGCGCGGATCCTCTCGATCCGGAATGCGCGTGCCGGTCACGGTCGAAAGCGCCAGCGCGGTGCGCAAGATCTGGCCGCCGCCTTCGCCGAAAGAGCCGTCGATCGTCAGCACCCGCCTATCCTTTGACACACACCACCTGATGCAGGGTGTGCACAATTTCGACCAGGTCGCTTTGCGCCGCCATCACCGCGTCGATCGGCTTGTAGGCGGCTGGGGTCTCGTCGATCACGCCGGCGTCCTTGCGGCATTCGATACCGGCGGTCGCGGCCGCGTGGTCCGCGGCGGTGAAGCGCCGCCGCGCCTCGGTGCGCGACATCGCGCGTCCGGCCCCGTGGCTGCAGCTCATGAAGCTGTCGGGGTTGCCGCGGCCGCGTACGATATAGGAACGCGCGCCCATGCTGCCGGGAATTATCCCCAGGTCGCCCGGCCCCGCCCGCACCGCGCCCTTGCGCGTGACCAACACCTCCTGGCCGAAATGCGTTTCGCGGGCGACGTAGTTGTGATGACAGTTCACCACTTCGTTGGTGGTCACAAACGGCGGGATTCCGGGGGTCGATCGGACCGCTTCAAGGATCGCCTCCATCATGAGTTCGCGATTGATGCGCGCGTAGCTCTGCGCCCAATCGACCGCGTCAACGTATTCGTTGAAGTGCTCCGTCCCTTCCTCAAGATAGGCGAGGTCGCGGTCGGGCAAGTTGCCAATGACTTGGCGCAGGTCTTTTTTGGCCAGCTCGATAAAGTAGGTGCCGATCCGGTTCCCGACTCCGCGCGAGCCGCTGTGCAGCATAATCCAGACGCGATCGCTCTCGTCCAGGCACACCTCGATGAAATGGTTGCCGGTCCCCAGCGTGCCCAGATGTGCAATGGGATGGCTGTTGCGGGATAACTTAGGATGGCGCCGCACGATACGCTCGTAACCACCCTCCAGCGCTGCCCAGCGCTCGCGGTTGCGCGGCGCGACGTCGTGCCAGGCCCCGACGTCCTTGCGGCCGCCGTTGTCGGTGCGCCCATGAGGCACTGCGGCCTCGATTGCCGAGCGCAGCGGCTTCAAGTCGTCGGGCAGGTCAGAAGCTGTAAGGCTGGTGCGGACCGCCGCCATCCCGCATCCGATGTCAACCCCGACCGCGGCGGGGATAATCGCGCCCCTGGTTGGAATCACGGAGCCGACGGTGGCGCCGATACCCATGTGAACGTCGGGCATCGCGGCGATCCAGCGGAAGATAAACGGCAGCGTCGCGGCGTTACGCAGTTGCTGCTCCGCCTGCGCTTCAAGGGCGACGCCCTTGATCCAGGCCCGAATCGGCACGCCCTGTTCGGATGTCAGTTCAACGTAGTTTTTGTCCGCGATATTTGTTCTCATGGCTAATTTTCCAGGCGCTGCCGGCCGCACCTCAATTTTGGTCGAAACGTGCTGTGTGCGCGAGCGCGATCAGCTTCGGTACGTCGTATCGTGAGGCGCGCTGATACCCGACCTGACGCCACGGCGGTTATTGAAAGAGCGGGAACGCGGTTACGAATTGACCGTGGATGGCCCGCTCTCGTGCTCGATCGCAGGGCTCCTGCTCCCGGTTATGGATGGGATTTAATCCTATTGTAAATAGCAGCGCGCGACGCCGGCCGGGTGATGCGCGCGCGGTTGTTGCTTTGGCCGGGAGGGCGCTTTGGGTTAAGGTATTGCTATGGCAGACGCGAGTGTTATGGCTCCCGAGCCCGGGACCAGGGTCGAGTATGAGTTGCAGCTCTATTACTGGATGAAGCTGATTCGCGGATTTGAGGATCGGGTCTCGCGGCTCCATCGGCAGAACAAGATTCTCGGTGGCGTGTATTCCGGCGCCGGCCAGGAAGGGCTGGTGGCCGGGATTTGCGCGCCGCTGCAGGAAGGCGACGTGGTCCTGCCGCTGCATCGCGACCTCGGCGTCTTCTTGATGCGGGGCATCGATCCCGGCGTCCTGATGGCTCAATTGATGGGCAAAGATACCGGGCTGTCGCGCGGCAAAGACTCCTTCCTGCACGGCGGTGACTTAAGCCGCGGGGTGTTTGGTTCCACCTCGATGCTGGGGTCGTCGCTGCCGGTGGCGGTCGGCGCCGCGCTGAAGTTCCAGATTAAGAAAGAAAAGAACATCGCGGTGGCGTTCTTCGGCGAGGGCGCGGCCTCGCGCGGCGACGTGCACGAAGCGATGAATTTTGCCGGAGTGCGAAAACTGCCAGTAGCATTTGTCTGCGAGAACAACCGTTACGCCTATTCGACGCCGCTGGAAAAACAGATGGCGATTGACGACGTTGCCGACCGCGCCCAGGCCTATGGTTTCAAGGGCCACGTTTGCTCGGGCAACGATCTGCTCGCGGTCCTCGACGTATCCGAACCGGTGCTGGCGAAGATCCGCAACGGCGAAGGGCCGGCGTTGATCGAGTGCAAGACCTATCGCTATCACGGCCATAGCGAGCACGATCCGGCGCTGTATCGCAGCAAGGAGGAACTGCTCAAGTGGGAAAGCCGCGACCCGATCCAGTCATTTGAGTTTTATCTCGAAAAGACAGGGCAGGACGTCAAACGGATCCGGGAGCAGATGGATGAAAAGGTCCGGGCGATCATGCAGCAGGCGGTGGAATTCGCCGAGAGCAGCCCCTGGCCTGAAGTTAACAGCGTGTTCGACGACCTCTACGCGACGCCCCCGCCGGCGCGAGCGCTTAACGGGAACCGGAGCTGAGCGATGGAGGTCACTTACCTAAAGGCGATCAACGAGGCGCTGCACGAGGAGATGCGCCGCGACGAGAATGTCTTTGTGATGGGCGAGGACGTCGCCGACCTGGGCGGCGCGTTCAAGGTGACCGAAGGTTTGCTCGACGCCTTCGGTGCCGACCGCGTAATCGACACCCCGATTTCAGAGTCCTTGATTGTGGGCGCCGGGATTGGCGCCGCGATGCTCGGGATGCGGCCGGTGGTCGAGATGCAATTCGCCGATTTTATCTCCTGTGCGTTCGACCAGATTGTCAACATGGCGGCGACTTTGCGCTTCCGCCACGGCGGCCGCGCGTCGTGCCCGCTGGTCATACGAGGACCGTCGGGCGCAGGGATCCACGGCGCGATCTTCCATTCGCAAAACCCCGAGGCCTGGTTCACCCGGGTTCCCGGTCTCAAGGTGGTCGCGCCGGCCACCCCCTACGACGCCAAGGGGCTGCTGAAAAGCGCCATCCGCGACAACGACCCGGTGCTCTACTTCGAGCACAAGCGCCTTTACCGCAGCCTCAAAGAAGACATTCCCGAGGGTGATTTCAGCGTGCCGATCGGGGTTGCCGAGGTTCGCAAAGAAGGCCGGGACCTTTCGATTATCACCTACGGCGGCGCGGTTCAGCAGTCGCTCGACGCGGCCCGTATCGTCGAGAAAGCCGACGGCGTGTCCATTGAGGTGCTGGATCTGCGCACGCTGCTGCCGCTGGATCGCGAGGCGATTCTTGCCACCGCCAAAAAGACCGGCAAGATATTGGTCGTGCATGAAGACCGGCTGACCGGCGGGATCGGCGGCGAGATTGCCGCAATCATCGGGGAGCACGCATTCGAATATCTGGACGGACCGGTTCGGCGGCTGGCCATGTGGGACACGCATAACGCGTTCAGTCCGTCGCTGGAGGAGGCGATCCTGCCCAATACCAATAAGATCGTCGAGGCCATCAAGGGCCTGGCGAGCTATTGAGTCTTTGCAGTCGCGAGCTATTGAGGTTGCGCGAACTATCGAGGTTGCGCGAAGCTATCGAGGTTGAATGATGGCGGTTGAGGTCGTGATGCCCCAGATGGGCGAGAGTGTCGTCGAGGGCACAATCATCAATTGGCTGGTGAAGGAAGGCGACGAGGTCAGCGAGGACCAACCGCTGGTCGCTATTTCAACCGACAAAGTCGATACCGAAATCCCGTCGCCGTCAGCCGGAACCATCGCGCGCATCGTCGCCAAAGAGGGTGAAACGCTCCCAATCGGCGCGTTGCTTGCGGTGATTGACGCCGCCGGCGCGCATGCCGCCGAGCCCTCCACGCCGCTGTCCGAGGCCGCAGCGGAGGCCGAAGCCGCGGCGGAGACCGAAGCGCAAGCGCCCGCCGTCAGGCCATCCGCGCCAGCTCCGGCGCCCAAGCCGGCCGTCGTCCCGGTTGCGCCTGCTGGCAACGGCCGTGGTGCGGCACGCCAGCCGGCGCCCATTACGTCCGCACCGGATGCGGGACCGGCGCGCTATTCGCCGCTGGTGCTAAAAATCGCGGGTGAGCATGGGATCGATCTAAGCCAGGTTCGCGGTACCGGTCTGGGCGGCCGGGTGACCAAGCGCGACGTCCTCAATTATCTGGAGGCGCCAAAGCCTGCGGCTGCCGCGCCTGCGGCAACGACGCCAGCGGTAGCGGCTGCCGCTGCAGCCCCGCGGCCGGTTGCGGCGCCAATGCCCCCGGTTGCTCCAGGCGCCTTTCGCCCGCCGGTTTACGAGCCGCGCGAAGGCGACGTCGTCGAGCCCTTTTCGCGACGGCGCAAAATAATCGCGGAGCACATGGTCTATTCGAAAACCCACGCTCCGCACGTCGGCACGGTCGCGGAAGTGGACATGACCCGGGTCGCGCGCTTTCGTGAAACCCACAAGGACGCGTTTCGCCAGCGCGAGGGGTTCAACCTGACGATTTTGCCGATGGTGATAGTGGCGACGGCGCAGGCGCTGCGCGAATTCCCGCGCATGAATGCGTCGGTCAGCGGTGACGCGTTGGTGGTCCGCAAAGACCTCAACGTCGGTGTGGCGGTTGACACCGAAGAGGGCTTGCTGGTCCCGGTGATCAAGGGCGCGGACCAGAAATCGCTGCTGGGAATCGCGCGCGAGATCGACGCCCTGGCGCGCAAGGCGGCGCAACGGCAACTGAGCGCCGACGAGCTGGCCGGCGGCAGCTTTACGGTGACCAATCCCGGCCGCGAGGGCAATCTGTTCGGGCTCGCGATTATCAACCAGCCCCAAGTCGGAATCCTGCGGATGGGCGAGATTAAGAAGACCCCGGTGGTGGTCGAAGTCGACGGCAACGACGCGATCGCGATCCGCCATATCATGTATCTCGCGCTGTCCTACGACCATCGGGTAATCGACGGCGTGTTGGGTAATCGTTTCCTCTTCCGCGTCGCGCGCATCCTGGAAGCGGCCGAATTCACGCTGTGAGCGCCGCCGCAACGTGGCTGCGGAAGCCAGACCGAGGATTTTGAGATGATCAGCGCCGATGAAGCCCTGAAGCAAGTCCTGGATAGCGTGGCGCCCCTGGGCGTCGAGCGGACGTCGATTCGCGACGCCCTGGGACGGATTTTGGCCGAGGAGGTTCGCTCCCCTCGCGACATCCCCGGTTTCGACAACTCCGCGATGGACGGCTACGCGGTGCGCGCCGCCGACGTGGCCGGCGCCGGCGAGCGCAGTCCCAGGCGGCTCAAGGTGATGGAGACGATTGCCGCCGGCAGCTGGCCCGGTATCCGTATCAAGGCCGGCGAGGCATCGCGAATCATGACCGGCGCTCCGGTTCCGCAAGGCGCCGATTCGATCGTGCCGGTCGAACGCACCCGCTTCAGCGACGGTATGGTCGAGATTCTGGCCGAGCCCGCGCTGAAGGAATTCGTGCGGCCACGCGGTGAGGACTTGCGGGCCGGGGAGATGGTCATGACGGCGGGCAAGCGCCTTAGCCCTTCGGACCTCGGAATGCTCGCCTCGCTTAACCGTGCGATGGTCGACGTCTGGCGCCGTCCGCGCGTGGGGATCGTTTCCACCGGTGATGAACTGGTTGACGTCGACCAGATTCCAACCGGAGCGCAGATCGTCAATTCCAGCGCCTACGCGCTGGCGGGCGCGGTGATCGAAGCCGGCGGCGAAGCGACGATCCTGAAACTCGCGCGTGACGAACCCGAGGAAATCCGCGCGCGGCTGATCGAGGCGACCGCGTTCGACGTCGTGCTATCGACCGGCGGCGTATCGGCGGGCGACTTCGATCACGTCCAGCACATCCTCGACCAACTGGGCATGCGGACGCTGTTTCACGGCGTCGCGCAAAAGCCCGGGCGTCCGCTGAAGTACGGACTTATCGGCCAGCGCCCGGTATTCGGATTGCCCGGCAACCCCGTATCGACGATGGTTTGCTTCTACCTGTATGCGCGGCCGGCGTTGCTCAAGCTGGGCGGCCACCACGCCTTGGGCCTGCCGCGAGTGACCGCGCGATGCGCGGTCGATATCAAGGTCGCCAACAATCTTACCGAGTTCGTGCGGGTCAAACTGGAGCGTCGCGACGGGGAGGTTTACGCGCTGCCAGCCGGCGTCCAGGGCTCGAATATCCTGAGCGGACTATCGCGCGCCGACGGCCTGTTGATCGGTCCGGCCAGCGAGAATTTGCTGAAGGCGGGTTTTCAAGCGACGGTTTTGTTGCTGTCCGGTGCGGAAGAAACGGTGGTGGGATTTGAAGATTTCCAGCGCCGCCATTGATACTGAATGGCCAACGTCAAAAACGACCCGAAAATGACCGAACAAATAATTACCGTCGAGACTTTCAGATAAATGCTGGCGATGAACGGCAGCAGGCGAATCTCAATCAATCTGAGTTGAAAGTTCACACTGATGACGTAGATCACCCACACCGCAACTATCGCGCCTGCGATAACCTTGGGGTTCTTCAGGAATGCCGGCAAAGTTTCCGCGCCTCCAGCTTTCGATGGTGGCCGGTTTAGCCGGGGTTGTCAAATATGCGCATTCGGGAAATAGATCTGGTCGCGCCGGAAGTGGTGCCGCAATGAAACTGAGGATCGGTCAGGGATTCGATTCCCATCCGCTGGAGCCGGGACGCCGGTTGGTTTTGGGCGGCGTCGAGGTGCCGCACGATCGCGGCCTGCGCGGCCATTCCGACGCCGACGTCGCCGCCCACGCGCTGGCCAACGCGATCCTTGGCGCGCTCGGCGCGGGCGACCTGGGACGCCATTTCTCCGATCAGGACCCACAGTACAAGGATGCCGACAGTCTGGAGTTACTTGCGACCGTCTGGCGCCTGGCGGCCGGCCGAGGTTTTCGGTTGGTCAACGCCGACGTGACGATCATGGCGCAGCGCCCGCGTCTGGGGCCGTTTCTGGATCGCATGCGGAGCAACCTGGCCGCGGCGCTTGCGGCGGCGCCGGAATGTGTCAACGTCAAGGCGTCGAGCCCGGAAGGGCTGGGCGCGTTAGGCCGCGGCGACGGCATGATGGCCGCAGCCGCGGTGTTGCTGGAGGCGGACTGATCCCCTCCTTTTTCTACCGATAAACAGATACGGCGGACGGGAAAGCCTGGACCAGGGGAAAGCGGCTCCTGACGTTACTCCGGCCGCATCGCTTCGAACTGACGCCATCCGATTTCGGCAATTGCCCGCGCCCGGCTGCCATACTCGCTGGCCATCGCATTGGACGCGTTGCCTTTGATCGCCCGGACCATGATTCCCTGCAGGATGGAGGCAAGGCGAAACAGGTTGAACACGATGAAGAAGTCCCAGTCGTCGATATGGCTGCGGCCGGTGCGCCGGCAGTAGGCCGCCAGGTACTCGGCTTCGGTGGGGATGCCGATTCCCTGCCGCTCCAGACCGCCGATCCCCAGCCGGTACTCCTCCGGGGTCAGCCGCCAAATCATCGCGGTGTAGGCGAAGTCGGCGCGGGGGTCGCCGAGCGTGGAAAGCTCCCAGTCCAGCACCGCCAGCACCTGGGGCTGCGTGGGATGGAAGATCATGTTGTCCATCTTGAAATCGCCGTGGAAGATACTGGTCTCCTCCGAGGCCGGGATGCACTGCGGCAGCGCGTCGATCAGGCGATCCATCGCTTCGATCCGGTCCATCTCGGCGGCGCGATACTGGCGCGTGAAGCGCGCGATCTGGCGGGCGAAGAAATTTCCCGGCTTGCCGTAATCCGACAGCCCGATGGCGGCATAGTCCACCTGGTGCAGACGCGCCGCGGCCGCGTTGATCGCGTCGTAAATCCCGGCCCGCTCGGGCGCGCTCGCACCGGGCATCTTGGTGTCCGGGTACATGCGGCCTTCGAGGTATTCCATCACGAAGAACATGCTGCCGATGACGTTGTCGTCAACGCATAGCGCATGAGTTCGCGGAACCGGCACGTCGCTGTCCGCGAGGGCCTTGATTATTCGATACTCGCGGTCCACTTGATGGGCCGAAGGGAGCAAATTGCCCGGCGGTTTGCGTCGCAGCACGTAGCTCTTCCCGCCCGCGTCCAGCCGGTAAGTGGGATTGGACTGGCCAATACCGAACTGCTGCGCGGTCAACGGACCATGGAAGTCCTCGACGTTGTCCTTCATCCAGCGGGCCAGGCTGTCGAGATCGAGCCGGTGCCGTTGCTCGATCGAACTGACATCCGCCGCCGCATCGCTATTTCCCATCAATTCACTCCGCTGTCGGGAGCTCGCTCCAGCAGGGTGTTGAGAAAGTAAGATTGATTGCGCAGGAAGGATGCTCGCTCTCAACACCCTGGATAGAAACTGGCTTCCTTCCTAAATCCTCTCTCCATCTGGAAGAGACAAGAGAGAGGGAGCAGGCGGTGAAATCCGTTTCAACGGCCTGCCAGGCTTAAAATATCGCGCAGCAGGGTAATGGTCCATCCGGCGTGTGCGCTGGATCGCGTGCCGCCACCGTGTTAGACAGCGGTTATTGTAAAAGCGGGACGGCGCCAATGATTCATTCGCATTATTTCATCACCAACCGGGCGGGGATGCCTCTGGATGAATTCTTCACCTACTGGCGCAAGCGGCACGTGCGCGCAGTCACCGATCCGGTGCCGCAGATCCGGCGCTATCTCCAGAGCCATCGGATCCCCGACCTGGAGGGCGACGCCCCCTATCAAGGCGCCGCTGAGTCCTGGTACGACAACCTCGACGACATGATGGCGATGCGCAACTCGCCGGCCTACCCCAAGATGCTTGCGGATGAAGCCAACTTCATCGACCTGAGCAGAACTGAGTTTCTGCTCACCGAAGACCGCGTAATCGTCGACGGCGAGCGCAAGCCCGGGATGGTCAAATGCGTGGTGCTGATCAAGCGCAAGCCGGGAATGACGGTGGCTGCGTTTAACCAGTACTGGCTGGAGGTGCATGCACCGCCGGCCGCGAAGTTTCCCGCCGTGCGCCGCTACGTCCAGTGCCCGACCGCCAACATCGCTTACGCGATCGCGGAACCCAAGTGGGACGGATGCGCCCATATCTGGTTCGATGACGTGGAGTCCGCGAAGGCCGCGGTGCAATCCGAGGAGTACATGCGGGTCGGCGCGGACGATGCATCGAATTTCATCGGCCACATGACCAACTTCTGGGCTCGCGAGCACCTGGTAATCTGGCCAAAGTGAAGAGAGCCCAGCCGTCGGCTTCGAGATCGGCCTGCGTGGGACAAGCTTTCTACTAGCGAAGCTGACCTGTCATCCTCATTGCCGAGACCTTTGGGAAAAAACAGGCTGGAATGGCTTCGCCACTGTGCCACGGAAAAAGCAGGACCAGAACCCTCCGTTCTAAATGATTGAGATGGCTTCGTGGCACAGTGGCGAAGCCATTCCAGCCTGTGGTCGGCGGGCGGGAACGCCCGCCTCGAAGGCCGGAAAGCCTGTCCCACGTCAAAGAATCCTGGTGTGACCGCACCAGGAAGCTTCCCTTCCGTTCGGGGGCTGTCAGGGAACGGGCGGATGTTCGGGTCCTCAACGCATCGCTTTACCGACGGCACCTTCAACCGCCGTGCCCTTGAAGAAATCAGGGTTGTTTGCGGCCCACAGCCCGACCGGATTGGCGAAGGTGAAGTCGCGGAAATCCGCTTCGTTGATCATTCCGTCTTCGACCAGTTCCCACGCTTCGGCTACGACCCCCGACATGTCGGTGACGTCGAAATGGCCGATATCGGTGCCGAGGATCGCATGCAGCCGTGAATGTCCGGGCGTTACCGTGGTGTTGAACGCCCAGGCGTTGGCGTGGTCTTCGGCCTCGCAGCCGAAATAGAAACTGGGCACGAACAGCTTGCAGATATCGTCTGGACTTTGCGCACCGCAAGCGGCGAATTCGTTGGGCTGCTCAGGCGGCCCGACGCGCTCCAGACCCACGCGCAGCGTCTCCCGGTCGATCGTGCGTTTCATCGTATCGGTGCCGTACTTCTCGAACATTTTCATCAGGTAATCGACGTCGAGATTGGCTGGATTGCAATATCTGAGCGCATCGGGGTTGCGGGTTTTGAAATGTCCGATCAGATCGTTGAGCAGCCTGAAGCCGTAGCCCACGCCGCCTTCCAGAAAGGCGAAGCGCAGCTTGGGGAAGCGGCGCGTCACGCCGCCCAAAAACAGCGCCTTGCACAACGCGTCATTGGCCTCGGCGAAATGGCCGACATGGTTGTAAACCCAACTGCTCACCGAGGCGCGCAAGCCCAGACCCTGGCTGCCAGTGTGAAATGTGGGCGAGAATCCCAGTTCCTGGCATTTGGCCCAAAACGGATCGTAGTCGTATTCGCTGTCCATCCCGAGCATGTCGAACCAGGTCGCCAGGCGCGCCGCCTGCGGCATCTCGCGCATCACAAAAGGCACCCGCCGCCGCACCAGGCTCGCTACCATGATGGCCTTGAGCCCCAGGCTCTTGACGTGCTCGAGTTCGGCGATTGCCTCGGCGGGAGTATGCATCGGGATCGCGGCGACCGGAGTGAGCTTGTCCTCCAGCCCCTTGAAAGTGTCGGCGATAAATCGGTTGAACGCGTGGCAGGACGCGCGCCGCACCTCTTCGTCGCCGAAATAGGCGGCGAACAGACCCGGGCCGCTGGGATACAGGACCACGAAGTCCAGTCCCAGCTCGGGCAGCCGCTCATAGAGCATCCGCGGAAGCATCGCGGTCGCACGGTCCGGCTTGCTGGTGGTCAGGCCCCACCATGGCGGTTGCGGATAGCGGCGATCCAGGCGGACGTCTTTCGCCATCAGCGAGGTGTCGCCGAAAGGTGTGGATTTCTTGAACCGCTCAATCAGCGCGGGGCCGGCGTCCTCGCGCAGGTACTCCATGAACGCCGGCGCGTAATCGATCCAGTGGCCGTCGGAGTCGATTATCGGATGCTTTAATTGGGCGCGTATCGCCGCTGACTTACCGTTGGACGCCGTCGCCATTTGCTCCTCCTGGCAGGACCGATGCAGGCCCTGTAACGATCGTTAACGTAGCGATTACGCGGCATTCTGACCAGCCTCCGATACCAGGCTGAGGTTAGTCTTTACTGTGAACGGACGTTACGCTTACATGCAGGGGACGCAGTGGGACGATGAATGATGCGCTGCGGGAAAAGGTGTCCCAATGAAATACAGCGAATATCAGCATCTGCTTTTCGAGCATAAGGAAGACGGCGTCCTGCTGGTGACGATCAACCGTCCCGAGGTGCTCAACGCGACCAATCGCCGCTTGCATTGGGAACTGACCCAGGTGTGGAAGGACGTTGACGAGGATCCGAAGGCGCGAGTGATTCTGATAACCGGGGCCGGACGCGCGTTCTCCGCCGGCGGCGACATGGAGATGATCGAGGAGATGACCCGCAGTCCCGAGGCGGTCGCGCAAAGTTGGCGCGAGGCCGGCGACATTGTCTACAACATGATCAATCTCGACAAGCCAATCGTGTCCGCGATCAACGGAGTCGCGGTCGGTGCTGGATTGGCGGTTGCGCTGCTCGCCGATATCAGCATCGCGGCCGACAACATGCGCTTCACCGACGGCCATTTGCGCATCGGCGTGGCGGCCGGCGATCACGCGGTCATCGCGTGGCCGCTGATGTGCGGGATGGCCAAGGCCAAGTACTACCTGCTCACCTCGGACTTTCTCGACGGCAAGGAGGCCGAGCGCATCGGCCTCGTCGCGCTGTGCGTTCCAGCGGATAAGCTGATGGAGAAGGCGATGGAAGTGGCGCGCAAGCTGGGCGCCGGACCGCAGCAGGCCCTGCGATGGACCAAGCGGTCGCTGAACAACTGGCTGCGGATGGCGGGACCGTCATTCGACACCTCGCTGGCGCTGGAGATGCTCGGTTTCTTTTCCAAAGACGCCAAAGAAGGATTGGCGGGAATCAAGGAGAAGCGCACCCCAAAGTTCAGCGACCAACTGATCCAGGACGGCTGCCAGGCCGCGAGCGTGAGCGAGCGGTTTCCGCACTTATCGTGCGAGCGTCCGGGTGACCTGCTCCCGGCGGTTCTCCGGATAATAAAAAGAGCAGCGATCGATCTCGCGGGCTCGGTGGACCATGGCCTCACTCCGGCTCGGTGCCGGGTTCCTGCTCCACGTTGGACGCGGGCGGGGCCTTGAGCTGGCTTTGCAGGTGGCCGACTTCGATCCATTTTTCGACCTGGCGCCGCTCCTGGACCACAAAGGTATGCACCGCCTTCCGGAGTCCCGGATGCGCGATGTAATGCATGCTGCGGGTTACGGCCGGATCGAAGCCGCGCAGCCATTTGTATTCGCCGCCCGCGCCGGGTTCGAAACGGTGCAAACCGGATGCGATGCAGTGCTCGATCGCGGCGTAATAGCAGACGTTGAAGTGCAGGAACTTATGCTCGCGGAAGGCGCCCCAATAGCGCCCGTACATCACTCCCGCCTTTTGCAGATTGAAGGTGCCCGCGATCAGTTGGTCGCCGCGAAACGCGCATACCAGGCACAGATGGCGCTTGAAGGCGCGCATCAGCTCGAAAAACTTCGGCGTCAGGTATTGGCGTCCCCAGTGGAGCTTGTCGATAGTGGTCTGGTACAGCGCGTACATCGCGGGCAGCAAATCATCGGGTATATCGTCGCCGGCAAAGACCCGAATCGCGATCTTCTGGCCGGCCAGAGCGGCGCGTTCGTGGCGCACGGCGTAGCGCCGCTTGCTCTTCAGATGGGCCAGGTAGTCGTCGAAGCTGGTGTAATCGGCGTTGCGCCAATGGTACTGATAGCCCAGACGTTCCATGAAGCCGAGCTTGGACAGGATCGGGGCCTCGTCCTCGGCGCAAAAGTTGACATGGACCGACGACAGCCGGTTCTGGTCGCACATCGAGATCAGCGCGCGTCCCAGGGCGTCGATCAATTCGGCGCGTTGGTGGCCGGCACGCACCAGGAACCGTTGTCCGGTATGGGGCGTGAAGGGCACTCCGACCAGCAGCTTGGGAAAATAGCGCAGCCCGGCGCGTTCGGCCGCGTCAGACCATCCATGGTCGAAGACGAACTCGCCCATGCTGTGGCTTTTGAGATAAACCGGGCAGGCGGCGACCATCTGGCCGGCGTCGTCGCGGACCGCCAGATGATGCGCAGCCCATCCGCTGTCGGGCACGGCGCTTTTGGACGCCTCCATCGCGGCCAGCCAGTCCCAATCCAAAAACGGCGAGACCTCCGGCGTCAGCAACGCGTTCCATTCCTGGCGCGGGATTTTGGCGATCCCTGAAACGACTTCGGCTTTCATCGCGTGCCGCCTACCGACGCTCTACTGACGGCGGATGCCATCTGCTATTGTTTATGGGTGATTTGAACAGAAAAGCGGATGAGGCACCCATGGGAGCGGAGCATAGTAATCGCGACACAGACGGAGTTTCCGGGCGCGAAGACGTAGTGACCCAACGGCGCACGCAGACCCGGACCAAAAAGCCGTCAATGTACAAGGTCATCCTGCTCAATGACGATTACACCCCGATGGAGTTCGTCGTCGAATTGCTCAAGGTAGTTTTTCACAAGCAGCACGCGGAAGCGACCCGGATCATGCTTCACGTGCATCAAAATGGAATGGGAATCGCTGGCGTCTATCCTTTCGAGATTGCGGAAACCAAGGTCAAAACCGTGGACGAACTGGCTCAGGAACATCAGTTTCCGCTCAAGTGCACGATGGAAAAGGAGTGACACGACCAGGCTCGACTCCCGTAAGGGCTGGGATAGAATTTAATTATGCCATCCTCCGGCGTGATGATCAGCCGCGAGCTGCAGGTCACCCTGCAACTCGCAATGTCAGAGGCCTCCAATCGGCGCCATGAGTACGTCTGCATGGAGCATCTGCTCTATGCGATGCTGCATGACGCCACCGCCAGCAATGTCCTGCGCCATTGCGGGGCCGACTTGGCCCGCTTGCGCAAGCGCCTGGCCAAGTACCTGGACGACAAGATCGAGCGCGTGCCCGGCACTTCACAGGTGTCAGCGCGTTATGCCTTGGGCGTGCAACGGGTGCTCCAGCGCGCCGCTGCGCACGTGCAGTCGGCGGGGCGCCAGGAGATCAACGGCGGCAACGTGCTGGTGGCGATGTTCGCCGAGCCCGACTCCTACGCCGTCTATTTCCTGCAGGAAGAGGAAGTGACCCGCTTCGACGTGGTCAATTTCATCTCCCACGGGGCGTCCAAAATTGGCGCCGACGAGGAGGGCAAGGGCGCGGCCGGGACGGAAGACGAGGCCGAGGAAGAGGAGGGCGAAGAGGGTCCGGTCCGCAAACAGTCTCCCGCCAAGGCGCTGCAATCCTACGCGATCAATCTGACCGAAAAGGCCGCCAAGGGGCAGATCGATCCGCTGGTCGGACGCAAGAATGAATTGGAGCGGGCGATCCATGTGCTGCTGCGGCGGCGCAAGAACAACCCGATCTTCGTGGGTGAGGCGGGTGTGGGCAAGACCGCGATTGTCGAGGGCTTGGCGCTGGCGATCCATCACGGCGACGTCCCGCCGCCGATTCGCGATTGCGAGATTTACGCGCTTGATATGGGCGCGGTGCTGGCAGGGACACGGTTCCGCGGCGACTTCGAGCAGCGCCTCAAGGCTGTGCTTAAGGCCGTGGTCGGCAATCCCAAGCGCATCCTTTTTATCGATGAGATCCACACGATCGTCGGCGCGGGCGCCGCGTCGGGCAGCACCATGGACGCCTCCAACCTGCTCAAGCCGTCGCTGGCTTCGGGCGAGTTGCGATGTATCGGATCGACCACCTACCAGGAGTACCGGCGTTCCTTCGAGCGCGATAAAGCATTGGCGCGGCGCTTCCAGCGAATCGACGTGCTGGAACCCTCGCGCGAGGAAGCCCGCCTGATCCTGGCCGGGCTCAAGACCTATTACGAGAAGCATCATAATGTCCGCTACACCGACGCAGCCCTGGAACTGGCGGTGGAACTGTCGGCCCGCTATATCAACGACCGCTTCCTGCCCGACAAAGCGATCGACGTGATGGACGAGGCCGGGGTGGCCGCGCGGCTGGCCGCGGCCGACGGCGAGACCGGAACCGTGGATACCCAGGAGATCGAGCGCGTGGTGTCGCGGATCGCCAAGATCCCCGAGCGGACGGTTTCCGCCAACGACCGGGTCAAATTGGAAACCCTCGAAGACGATCTCAAAAAGTCCGTTTACGGCCAGGACCACGCGATCGAGTTGGTGGCGCGCGCGATCCGGATGTCGCGCAGCGGCTTGGCCCATCCCGATCGCCCGGTTGGTGCATTCATGTTTGCGGGACCCACCGGAGTGGGCAAGACCGAGGTTGCACGCCAGCTCGCCAAGGTATTGGGGGTCGAGTTCCTCCGCTTCGACATGAGCGAGTATATGGAGCGCCACACCGTGTCACGCCTGATCGGTGCGCCCCCGGGCTACGTCGGGTTCGATCAGGGCGGCCTTTTGACCGACGCCATCAATCGCAATCCGCATAGCGTGCTGCTGCTCGACGAAGTCGAAAAGGCCCATCCCGATCTGTTTAACATCCTGCTCCAGGTAATGGATCACGCCTCGCTGGTTGACAACAACGGCCGCAAGTCGGACTTCCGCAACGTGATCCTGGTGATGACCACCAACGCCGGGGCCGGCGAGCTGACCCGCTCGATGATCGGTTTCGGCAAGGACTTCCGCAGCGGCACGCCCAAGGATGCGATCGATCGGATGTTCAGTCCCGAATTCCGCAACCGGCTTTCCGCAGTGGTCGAGTTCCTGCAGTTGACGCCGCCCGTGATGGAACGCGTGGTGGACAAGTTTATCG
Organism: uncultured Pseudomonadota bacterium; assembly: GCA_963805995.1. GTDB lineage: Bacteria > Desulfobacterota > Binatia > Binatales > Binataceae > JAJPJA01. Next base: position 532,080 of record CAWDWL010000021.1, read on the forward strand.
GCGAACTGGGCGAACGTCTGGCGGCGCAGAAGGTGGACCTGTCGATCACCGAGGCGGCGCGCCGATGGTTGGCCGAGCACGGTTACGATCCGCGCTTCGGGGCCCGTCCGATGGCGCGGCTGATCGAAGCCGAAATCGCGCGCGTGCTGGCCGATGAGATTCTGTTCGGCCGCTTGAACGGAGGAGGTCACGTCACCGTTGACGCGGCGGAGGGCAAGCTCGTGTTCGACTACCTGCAAACGGCGGGTCTGCCCGAGGGTACGCCACAGTCTCCGCAGCCCGAGCAGTCAGAGCCGGCGCAAAAGTAGCTATTGGCGCTCTGAACCGGCCACGTGTGGGCGATACCCACAAGCGCGAAACAACGGCGAGGGTCGATTCTCGCCGTCGCGCCGCGTCGGCCTTAGTCTCTAATGACGGTATCGTGCAGCCAATGCTGATCGTCGGTTTTGGGATGGTCCAGATTATAATGCAGTCCGCGCGATTCCTTGCGATACATCGCCGAGCGCACGATCAGCTCCGCCACCACGACCAGGTTGCGCAGTTCGACCAGGTCGGAGTCGATCAGATGATCCCAGTAATAGGAATGAATCTCCTCGCGTAGCAGCGCCAGGCGGCGGCGCGCGCGCTCCAGGCGCCGGTCAGTGCGTACGATTCCGACATAATTCCACATCAGGCGGCGGATCTCGTCCCAGCTTTGGGTCACCAGCACATGCTCGTCGCTGCGGATCGCGCGACCGGGGTTCCATTCGGGAAAATCTGGCGGACCAGGGGGAGCCTCCGTGCCCAGTTGCTCGCCGATATCGAGGAAGGCCCGCCGCGCCATCACCGCGGCCTCCAGCAGCGAGTTTGAGGCCAGGCGGTTGGCGCCGTGCAATCCGGTCATCGCCACTTCCCCGGCGGCATAAAGCCCCGCCAGCGCGGTGCGCGCATGCATGTCAGTAATCACTCCGCCGCACATATAATGGGCCGCGGGAACCACCGGAATCGGCTCGCGCGTGATGTCGATTCCGAGCGCGGCGCAGCGGGTGTAAATATTGGGGAAGCGGCGGCGGATGAAATCGGCTCCCCGATGGCTCAGGTCGAGATAGACGCAGTCCAGGCCCTGGCGCTTCATCTCGGCGTCGATCGCGCGCGCCACGATATCGCGCGGCGCCAATTCGGCGTCCGCACTGTAGCGCTTCATGAACGGCTCGCCGTTGGGCAGCTTGAGGATTGCGCCTTCGCCCCGCAACGCCTCGGAGATCAGGAACGATTTGGCTTCGGGATGGTACAGGCAGGTGGGATGGAACTGGTAGAACTCCATGTTGCCGATCGGGACACCGGCGCGATGCGCCATCGCGACGCCGTCGCCCGAGGCGATATCGGGATTGGTCGTATAAAGATAGACCTTGCCGGCCCCGCCGGTGGCGAGCAGGGTGAAGCGGGAGCGGAACTTGCGGATGACCCCGCTATGGCGGTCCAGGGCGTAGCTGCCCCAGCAGCGGGCGTCGGGACGGCCGCGGCGTTCGATCAGCAGGTCGATCGCGAGATGGTCCTCGTAAAAGCTGATATTGGGATTGGCGCGAATCGCTTCCCATAGCGCGCGCATGATTTCCTGGCCGGTCAGGTCCTGGGCATGGAGCACCCGGCGATGACTGTGGCCGCCCTCGCGTCCGAGGTCGTACTCGTGCTCGTTGCCTTCGGGCACGCGGGTGAAGCGGGTGCCCAGCCGGATCAACTCGCGGACCACTTCGGGACCGTCGCGCACGATCGCCTCGACGGCGGCGCGGTTGCACAGCCCGGCGCCGGCGCGCAGGGTGTCCTCGACATGCGATTCGAAAGAATCGTCCACGCTCCAGACGCTGGCGATTCCGCCTTGCGCGTAGGAGGTGTTGGCGTCGGCGCTGCCGGCCTTGGCCAGCACCGCGACGCTGCCGCGCGACGCCGCCTTGAGTGCGAAGCTCAGACCGGCGATCCCGCCGCCGATTACCAGAAAGTCGCTGGTGATATGAGTCGATGCCGCCATGGTTCAGGTTGCGCTTTCCGCCTCCTTTACAACATTGTAACAGATGGTCGTCAGCGAGCCTTCGCATGCTGTCGTCTGGCAGTCAAGCGTCGCGGCGCCGGTGCGGTGCGGCTGAACTCCTCCGTGGTGGCGTCAACGAATTCAAGCCCGCTTACGTCATACCGATAGAAGCGGTTGATTGCCCCATCGGGGCGATTGCCATATTGTTTAGCTATATCGGTCTATTTCTGAGGTTAACTCAACCGTGACCTTGACCGTTCCAAACATGGTGACGCTGTTCCGGATCGGTCTGGTGCCGGTGCTGATGGTGTTGCTGCTGTTCACCGGTCCGACGGCCGGATGGCTGGCGGGCGTGGCGTTCCTGGTGGCGACGCTCAGCGACTACGTCGACGGTTATATCGCGCGCAGTTACGGCTCCGGTAGCGTGCTCGGAACCTTTCTGGACCCGCTGGCCGACAAGCTGTTGGTCAGCGCGGCGCTGATCATGCTGGCCGGGATGGCGCGTACGCCGCGGGTTCCGGCCTGGATGGTGGTGGTCATCGTGGGGCGCGAGATCATGGTGACGGCCCTGCGTGCGATGGCGGCCAGCGAGGGTCTGGTGGTCGGAGCCGATGAGTTGGGCAAGTACAAGATGTCGCTCCAGGCGATGGCCGTGCAGGCCCTGCTCATCCACTATACCCATTGGCATGTGGATTTCTTCGCCGCCGGGATGTTCCTGCTCTGGATTGCGATGGCGGTCAGCCTCTGGTCGGGGGCCGAGTATTACCTGAAGCTGATGTGGATGCTGCGCGAGGACGCGCACACCCCCGCAGCCGGCAGCCAGCAATCGGGCAACCGCGCCGCCCACGGCTAAAGCTACGCCCGGATAGAGGCCGGCGCGAAGCGCCGGTGAGGGTCGGCAGCCCTTTGGGCCGCGTCCGTGCCGCCAAGCCTGAAAATCTGAACGCGGACGCCGCCAGCCCCACGCCTCGCGCGTGCAAGCGTCCGAAGCCGCGGGACGCATCGGATCGTCGAACCCCGAATTGACACACGAGGGCAGGGCGGATAAATCCTTAATACCGGCCTTTTCCAGCACCGAGCGGGTGTAGCTCAGTTGGTAGAGCGTGTGCTTGCCAAGCACAAGGTCGTCGGTTCGAAACCGATCACCCGCTCCAGTAAATTCCATAGATAGATCAAGCTTTTTTCCGGGTGCGCTCCCACCCGGTTTCGACCTGGCCGCAGCTACTTTCTGACAAAATTCTGGCATTTTTGACAAGCCAGAGGCTTCAAGCGCCTGCGCGAGCCGTCAAGGCCCGCGCCCATCGACACGACATTCAAAAACGTCGTGAACTGCTTTCCGCCGGAAATTTTATCAGCCAGGGGAAGGCAGCGCGCCAAAGACATTTGGGACGGCTGCAACATCGCGCTTCATCAAGCTTCGGCGAAGACGACGCCCGGCTTACGCTCCACGACACGGCGGCGATTGCGAGCGCGCTCATAAAAGATGGGGCCATCGCCACACGCTAAAGACGCGGCATCCGGGATGCCCCGTTCGCTCACGCCCCCTCCATTGGCCCGGAGCAGCACCCCGCGCCTCCTTCGCTGCGAGCCGGTTATTGAACCTCACCCCTGTCTGCGCCTGTACGAAGCGGCAGGAGCCGCGCACATCACTCTTGTTGCGCTTCAGAAAATCGCGTGAGACAGCCGCATCCCTATCGGTGCGAGCCGAACGGTGTGATTCGCGGACGGGTTCGCTGGTTTGATCGCGCATCGCGATTGTTTAGTCTGAGAAGAACGGAGTGTTGAAAAATGGCCAATTCATCCGATTACGTTCCCCCGAAGGTGTGGATCTGGAACAAGGCGAGCGGCGGCCGGTTCGCAAACATCAACCGTCCGATCGCCGGGCCGACGCACGACAAGGAATTGCCGATCGGCCGTCATCCCCTGCAACTCTACTCGCTCGGCACGCCCAACGGCGTGAAAGTCACGATCATGCTGGAGGAACTCCTGGCGCTCGGGCATAGCGGTGCGGAATACGATGCCTGGCTCATCAACATCGGAAACGGAGAGCAGTTCGGCAGCGGCTTCGTCGCGGTGAACCCGAACTCCAAGATCCCGGCTCTCATGGATCGAAGTGGCCCCACGCCGATCCGGGTGTTCGAGTCCGGCGCGATTCTGCTCTATCTGGCGGAGAAGTTCCGTGCGTTCCTGCCTACGGAAGCCGGCGCGCGGGCCGAATGTTTGTCATGGCTGTTCTGGCAGATGGGAAGCGCGCCCTATCTCGGCGGCGGGTTTGGCCACTTCTATGCCTACGCACCGGAGAAGATCGAATACGCGATCGACCGGTTTGCCATGGAGGTCAAACGCCAGCTCGACGTGCTCGACCGTCGCCTGGCCGAGAGCGAGTACATCGCCGGCAGCTCCTACACGATTGCCGATATGGCCATCTTTCCCTGGTATGGCGGGCTGGCGAAGGGCTGGCTGTACGAGGCGGCCGAGTTCCTGAGCGCGCAGGATTACAGCAATGTCCAGCGCTGGGCCGACGCGCTCCTCGAGCGGCCGGCCGTCAAGCGCGGGCAGATGGTCAACCGGGTCTCCGGCAAGCCCTCGAGCCAGTTGCACGAGCGCCACGCTGCCAGCGATTTCGACACCAAAACGCAAGACAAGATCGCGCCGGGAAGCTGAGCGGCCTTTGGTGCGCGGAACCCGGGGCTTCGATCTGTCCCTGGCGGCCCGGGGGAAAATGGGTTTTGCCGACAACCCTGAACGCAACGAGGCAAACAGCAACACTCTGCCCGTCGAACGGGACGCCGGGCCCGAAAAAGGTGCGAGGCCAGCTACGGCTTGTAAATCCCGAGCAACGGTCTATAAGAGCCCCATGGCCGCCAAAGCCCGGAGCGTCCCGGTTGAGGAGCGCATCCAAGATCTGTGCTCCGGACTAAAGCGCTACGCCGCAGCGTTCGACACAAAACAGATCTTCATTAAGTCCACTGGAGGAAAAAATGAATGATGCGGCGCCTGCTATCAAGAACGTCTTTGTGCTGATGCTGGAAAACCACTCCTTCGACAATATCTTCGCGATGTCCGGGATCCCGGGGATTCGGGCCGCCACCACTCAAGCCTCTAATTGGTATTGCGGGAAAGAGTATTTCGTGAAGGACCGCGCCCCCTGGTTTATGACGACTGATCCCGGCCATGAATTCGCAGATGTGGTGGAACAGCTCAGGGGAACGGGTTACCGGCAGCCATGCATCAATATGTCCGGCTTTGTGAGTAATTATGCCACTTCAACTTCCGAAGCTACGGGCAAGCCCGATGCAGACCACATCGGCGATGTGATGGCGTGCTTCGCTACCAAAAACCAATTACCGGTGATCTATCAACTGGCCTGTGAATTTGCGATCTGTGACCAGTGGTTCTCCTCAATGCCGGGTCCCACCTGGCCCAACCGTTTCTTCGTTCACGGAGCTTCCTCGGCAGGCTGGGCAGATAGTCCCGGTACGATAGACGAAATCCCATGGTTTACGACAGACGGATTCACCTATGAAAACGGATCGATTTTTGACGCCCTGCGAAAAGCCAGGCATTGCTGGCGCTTGTACAACGACAATCACAATCGGTACAGCGATGATCCCTCAGGGCCGGAGTTCGGCGGGTGGATTTCGCAGGTCGCTTCGCTGAAAGGCATCAGCCAGTTGGATATGCATTCCATGGATCGCTTCGCCAGGGATTTGAATGAAAAGACCGACGATGGAAGACCGGCTTATACCTACCCGTACACGTTCATCGAGCCAAATTTCGGGAGAAGCTTCTTCTCTCCGCAACCCCGCCAGCAGGGAGTTCCAGATAAGGACCTTGCAGGGCCTACATACAAAGGAGGGTCTTCACAGCATCCCGAAGACGATCCTTCCGGCGGAGAAGGTTTGATCAAAGCGGTGTACGAGGCAATCCGAAATTCACCGCTCTGGAATACGAGTATGCTGGTGATCGTCTATGATGAACACGGGGGGTTTTATGACTCCGTGTGTCCGGGGCCCGCCATTCCGCCCGGTGATGTGCCACCGCCTCGGCAGACACCGCGGAACTGTTACGGCTTTGACTTCAGTCGATATGGGGTGCGCGTGCCCGCTGTCATAGTCTCTCCTCTCATTCCCAGGGGCATGGTAGATCATACGCTTTATGACCATACTTCGATCCTCGCAACCGTGGAACGACTGCTAGGCTTGGAACCGCTGACGAAAAGGGATAAACATGCGAATGACTTGCTGCATTTACTTACAAATCGAACACCGCGCGAAGACTGTCCAAAAAAGCTGGTGTCACCCGTTCGGGCGACCTCGGATAGAGGAAGTTCGGGTACCGTTTTAGCCAGTGCTATTAAACGCGTGGCGGACGAAGTAGAGACTGTGGTGGACCGGGTGATTGGGGATATCGCGACACTGGCCGATGAGCCCCTTCCCAAATCCGGGGACGTAATCGGATTCCTGCACATTTTGGTGAAAACGGAACTCGAGTGCAGCAGATTAAACGGGGATGATGAAGCGGAGCAGGCAGGAATTCTTGAGAATTTCAAGAAAATCACCACGAAAGGCCAAGCTCAGGCTTACGTGAAATCTATACTGGATAAAGTTGAAGCCGCACAGAACAAGAGTGCCGCCGGGCGGGGGCGATGAGCGCCCTGCCACCACGGCCCCTCGCAGATAGACCGATTTCGAGTTTAAACGCTCCGACTCTCCAAGACCAAGATGTAGATGCGTTAACCGGCGCGCGAGCACGGTGTTGGTGCCTCGAAGATAGGCAATTTTTTCGGCTTCGAACAGGGTTTTTTCGCGTTTAGTCTGAGTCCGCCTCGCGCCGCCGCTTGGCGGGGACTCGATGTCGTGTGGGAAATGCCAGAGTACAGCCATCCGCCTTCCGGCCAACGACAATCTGGAGCGCAAGGTTTCTCAGTTGAAGCGGCCAGTGGGCAGGCCGAGCTACAAGCCGGTGGTTCGGTACAGGAGCTTCTTGTATCAAGCGGCCAGTTGGAACAGAGCGCGGCGAGTAGTGGCGAAGGTTGAGTTCCACTTCGGGGAGCTCTTCCCGCGAGTAGGCTTCATCGTGACCAATCTGAGCGCACCCACTCAGAAGGTGGTGCGGTTCTACAACAAGCGTGGTATGGGTGGCCACGGTACGTGTCGAGCGGGATGCCGACCCATCCGGCGATATGGTATTCGTTTCCACCGACGCAGGAGGCCGTTCCCGGCGGCTTGAAAAGCTACGTCTTGGGCAAGCTGGGGCTTACAGCCACGAATCGTTGAAAAGGGGTTTCTCATGATCGAACTGGCGACAGAAGTGCGATGGCAGGACCGGCGTTTCGAAGTTCCGATGGAGCGGATTGTTCTGTCGGAGAAGGTCGGCTACGACGCGGTGTTTACCGCGGAGGGCTACGGATCCGAAAGTCTCGTCCCCCTCGGTTACATCGCCGCGCACACCAAACGGCTGAAGCTGGGGACTCGAATCATGCAGGTGACCGGAAGAGCTCCCGCGATGGCGGCGATGGCATATCAGACGCTAAATCACCTATCTGGCGGTAACCGGGTCATAGCCGGTTTGGGAAGCGCCGCTCCCTTGGCCTGCGAGGGATTCCAGGGGCGTCCCTGGGGCAGCCCGGTCAAGCGCATGCGCGACTTCGTTGCGATCTTGCGTCAGGGACTCGCCGGTCAAGCGATCAACCATCAGGGCGAGGAATGGTCGGCGCCCTATCGAGGACCAGGCGCCAAGGGCATCGAACCCGCAGCCCTCGGACTCGACGTCATTTCCGAAATCCCCATCATCATCGGGGCCTCCGGCCCGCAGATGACAACACTGGCGGCCGAGATCGGTGACGGCTGGATGCCACCGGGGTGGACACCGGGCATCATGCCCGTGTTCCGACCCTTTTGGAAAAAGGGTCTCGCTCGTGCGGGTGCCGGCAAGACCCTCAAGGAGTTCAAGATCTGGTCGCATGTGGACGTATTGGTGGACGACGATGTACGTGCGGCGATGCGCCCATTCAAGGAGTACGTGGTCACGTGGTCGCGGATGCAGCGTCCATTCATGGAGGCCCGCGGGTATCGGGATCTGGCCGATCGCCTCGCTGGGCTGATGGCGCTCATCGACCGCCAGTACCTGCGCACTCCTTTTACGGATCGCGGCGGATGGCGGCGTGGCTCAGACAGGGCCAAGGAATCGAAGCGGGAAAAGGCCATGATGCCGGAGGGACTGGTGGCCATCTACCAGCGTCCGCGCACCAGCCGGCCGGCACCCGAGCATCGGATCTATCCTATCTTTTACGCGGACTTAGTATCCAGCGGGTTCACCACGTGTGGGCGGCCGACATCACCTATATTCCAATGGCGCGCGGGTTCCTGTACCTGGTCGCGGTGATGGACTGGGTGAGCGCGCGTGCAGGCCGGCGGAAACTGCTTGAGGCAAGTTTCTGGGAAGAGGCCCTCGATGAAGCGATGAGCCAGGGGCGGCCGAGATCTTCAACCGACAAGGAGCCAGTACATCGATGAGGATGGCATCGGCGGGCTCGAACGCATCCGGGAGGGCAAACCATGGTTCGACTGCGGATTGACGGACAAATTGTTCGCTAACGGACGGGCGCAGCTAATACCCGAAGTCGACCGCAACGTCGAGAAACCTTGAAGGTCTTCGCGGCTATCGCTCAGGCGGCCGGCAAAGAGCCCATTCGCCCGTGGTTCGCAGTGACTCGTTGGTGGAGCAAACGTTGGAACGGCGCGCGACCATGGTCCTGGCGCCGGACCGCGGCCGGCGTCCTGGAGGCAGAGCGGGCAAATTTCGCCGCGTCACCATCTACACGGCGAGGCTCAAAGACTGGTCCGCCGCTTAGCGCTCACAACGCCTCGCTCAGCCGCTCTGGTAAAGACTTGACGATGCAGAGATCGCCGCTTAATTAATGACTCAGCCGTTACTCAATTCCAACAACAAAACGGACATCTCCTTTGAGAGCGCCCAGCGATCTGGCAAACCAACAATCAGCTCGCGCTCAAGCGCGAAGTCCTGCTCCAGGGCATCTAACGCCTGGCGTTCATATGGGTACAGATCCTTCCCCATGTTTTAGCATTGTACGTCGACTTTCTTCCGGGACGACCAGTTACGCGAGGTGGCGATCAAACCTGCACGAAGAGAGTCGCAGGACTCAGTTCGCCGGGCCGACCAGACGCTGCCTGCGAGTTCAATAACGAGGCGTAGCGCGCCACCCGGAACCAACCACAAATGCGACCTTGTCCAAAAATGCGGGCGATGGGGGTATTTGCGTCGAGGGCGAGGAACCTCTCAGACGCGAATCCGCTGATTTCGTCCCTCGCCTTTTCGAGACATTTAAGCGGGGATTGGTATTTAGCGGACATCAATATAGTTGATCGCTACTGCTAAATCAGTCCACCCTCCATGCGTGGCGTCACCAGATTGCCACTACTTAAGTGTAAACCCTCCTCCTGGCGCGTTACCGGAACTGGTGAACGGAACGAAAGGCGGATTGATCGCCTGAATGTACGCTGGTCCCGGAATCGCCCCGGTTGGTACCGCGCAGGTAAATTGGTGCGAGTTGACTAGAGTCAGGGCGATCCGTGATGAGCCGTCAGGTTTGAGTCCGCCCAGATTGACCACGTGCCCGCTTTTAAGGTTGAAGAAATTGATGACCGTCTGGGCGGCAAATCCGGTGCCGATAACTGTCAGTGTGTCCCCGTTTTGAGTCACGGTTTTCAACGTTATCTGCTCACCCAAAGGAACCGCTACCGAAGCACTCTGCAGGCTGTACAAACCGTCGGCACCCTTGTTGCTTACGCGCAGCGAGCCCGGACCAATCGCCGGCGGTGGAGTCCCCGGCGGCGGCAAAGTCATGCTCAGCTGCGTTGCGCTGAACTGGCCAGGTCTGAAGAAGAACGGTCCCACTTTGCCGCCGGGGCAGTCGCAGAATACATCGACCGCGATTCCGTGAACGGTGTCGAAACCGCGCCCATCGATCACAAACGGCTTGCCGATTGGCACCGTCGTCTCGACGTTGGCCAGCGCCACTCCGAAGTCAGTGCTGTCGGCAGCAATCGGTTTACCATTAATTCCGGTGAGACTCGGGAACCCCGCTGTAGCCGAACCTTGCAACAAAGCCCCTAATGTATTGGAGCTGATGTATCCCTGAGTCGTGTTGACCACCTGCAGGCTGACGAATCCTTCGCCCTGCATGATGCTGGGATCGACCGGCACTACCAACATGTTCTCAGCGAAGCTCGAAGGTTTCAGGGGTCCCCGGTTAACCGCACCCTTGGCCGTTGCGACAAAGAAGTTGACCACCGATCCGGCGTTGAAGTCGTCGCCTCTGGCGATGAAGCTGCCTCCCACTTCAATCGGCGACGTGACCGAGTCAAGCCCGAGACTCGGAGTGGGGGTCACGGTCGGAGTGCGTGTCGCAGTATGCGTCGGAGTGTGCGTTGCCGTCCGCGTAGCCGTGTGGGTTGCGGTGTGAGTCGGAGTTCGCAACGGCGTCCGGGTCGCACTCGGTGAAGGCGTCCGCGACGGCGTCGGCGTGGCCGTGTGGGTTGCGGTGTGAGTCGGAGTTCGCGCCGGCGTCCGCGTCGTACTCGGTGATGGCGTCCGCGACGGCGTCGGCGTAGCCGTGTGAGTTGCGGTGTGAGTCGGAGTTCTGGTGGAAGTGGCGGTGGCCGTATGAGTCGCCGTGGGTTTCGACGTGGCCGTATGGGTCGGAGTAGCGGTCGGCGTCCTGGTAGGCGTGGGCGTGGATAAGGGCTGGTCGAATACTACGCCGCGATAGTTGGCCGGATCGGCAACAAAGAGGTCGCCTGCCTGATCCAGCGCAATCTCAAATGGAAAGTTCAGCGCCGTAGGACCCACACCCGAGCCATTGGTCAAAAAACTATCGCCCGATGGTCCCTGGCCAAACACTCGGGTGGCCAGACCGTTGCCGGTCTCCGCGTGATCGAACTCTAGGATGCGGTTGTTCGTGCTGTCGTCTATAAACAGATCGCCGCGCGCGTCCAGGATCGCCATGCTCGGGCTCAAAAGCGAGCCTGGTCCGATGATTCCGCCGCCACACGTACGATTCAGGAAACTCGCTGGACTGCTGATCGCCCCGTGCCCAAATACCAGCCGCGGCGTGGTGTTGCGTGGTGGAGTGCTCTTTTCGTCAAATTCCAGCACGCGGCAATTGCCGTCGTCAGCGATCCAGACATTGCCCCCGGGATCAAGCGTGATGCCCACAGGAAAGAACAAGGTATTGCCCGTGACGGTGCCACCGGCGTTTGGTTTGTTACCGGTGAAACTGGTTTGGCCGAAGACGGTATCCGCGGTGACATCGCCAATCAGCGGATTATCGAATTCGAGCACGCGGTTATTCTGCATGTCACCCACATAAACATTGCCGTGCGCGTCGACCTCGACGCCTTCGGGCATGTTCAAGGCCGTCGCGCTCGCGCCCGCTGCGGCGCCGCTGAAATTGTTCCGGGTCCCCTGGCCCAGAACGATCGTGGCGGACTCTCCGGGTCCATGTGAGAAAGGATCCGCAAACATCAGGACACGGTTGTTTTCGCGATCCGCGACCCAAAGATTGTGCGCATTATCAACCGTGAGCTGGGACGGCTCACACAGCGTTGCCGGTCCCGGTGCGGCCCCGCCGCGATTGCAGAGATTATCGAAAAAATTGCTTTGCCCGATCACCACGGACGCGGCCTCGTCGTTGATGAACGATGCGGAATAATTAAATCCCAGCACGCGATTGTTGAAGAACTCGGCTATATATACCCTGGGGGGAACAGCATTGTTGTCTATCGCTATCCCGAACGGAAAATTGAGCGTCGTCGGAAGGGCATAGGTTGGCCGCAAGCCGGTGAAGTCGGGTTGTCCGATGACCGTGGTGGCCGTGAAGACATTCGGACCGCTCAGAGCGGGAGAATACTTGAGCACCCGATGGTTAAGGGTGTCGGCGATGTATAGATCTGTGCCGTCGAATGCAACCGCGTATGGATTGCACAGCGAGGTTGCGCTGCGCCCGCCGCTGTTACATGCGGTTTCGTCAAAATCAGGTACAAGATGTTTGCCGTTGCCCCACACCTCGATCGCTTGCGAACCCGGATCAGTAAGGATGTATTGCAAGACACGATTGTTATTCGAATCAGCGACGAACAAATTGCTGCCCGACACACGTACGCCGGTCGGAAGGCTTTCGCCCGCCGCTCCGCCGGCCGGCCCATTAGTGGTGAAATTGCTTTGCCCGTAGAGCCCGGTCGCGCTGTCTATCGGCGCACCATTGCCCAGGACATTGTTGAAAATCAGTACTCGATTGTTGGCCGTGTCGGCGACGTACATGTCGTCTTCGCTGCTGCTCGCCGGATCGGGCTGTATGCTGACTGAGAACGGCTGGCACATTCCCGAAGCGCTCGGCGCCGGGTTTGGACCGGCTCCGTTGGAGCAGAGCGCGCTGGTGAAATCGAGATGACTCCCCTGACCCCAAGTGGCGAGCGCGCTGCCTTCGAGCTCCGTGAATGGGTCTGAAAACGCCATAATCCGGTTGTTCTTCGTGTCGGCGACAAACACTATCCCGAGCAGACCCACCGCCACGTCTGACGGTCCGTTGAGCGCGGACTGCGAGGTACCTGGGGTGTTGGTGAGAAATTCATTACCCTGCGGCCCTTGACCGAGGACAGCGCTTGCCGCCAGTCCGGCTGTCTGCGCCTGCTTGAAGGGTGCCGCAAACGCGAGCACCCGATTGTTGCCGGCGTCGGCAACATAGAGGTTGCCGCTGGAGTCGAGCGTTAGCCCGACCGGCAGGCAGAGGCTGGCGGCGGATGGCGATCCCGCACTGTTGCATCCGATGGAAAAATTGTTGACCTGGCCGATTATGATGTCGGGCGGGGTAGCACGCAGATTGAGCGGCTGGCCGTTGGCTAGCGTCGCTGCATTGTAGTAGCCGAGCACCCGGCTGTTGCCGGTGTCGCTGATGTAAAGGTGATGCGGCGTCGAACTGGCATCGATCGCGACGCCTTGCGTCAGTGACATGCCATTGAGCGAGAAGATCATGGGGTCGCCGTCGTTGAGGTTGGTCTGGCCGAAGACGTGGTCGGCAATCACGTCGCCGGTAGCGGCCGGAAGCATCGCGACCACCGCTATTACAATCAGTAGAGATCCGGCGGCAACGACCAGCCTGCCGGGTTTCAGTCGAGATGCTCGCCGAACAGACATGGACATGGAAGCGCTCTCGCCGCGCTTCGGGGAAGTGCGACCCCGCGGCGCCGGGTTCGTATCCCTCCGCTATCAGTAAATCTCATCGGCGCGCAAAAAGCGGATATTTTCGCGTCGATATCAGATTCGGGTCCGTGACTTATTTAAATCCGTAATTTACCCGGGCATCCTGTGAACGAAATTGGGTGTCCGTTGACTTAACGACAATCTTCAACGAATTTACCGCCAAACGCAAGAAAGCGTCCGACATACGTCGGTTATGGGTCTTTCCTTTACCTTGTTTAGGTATCTCGTCAGAAAGGCGGCGCACTCCGGTTAAACGCCACCGCAATCTAGATATAACTCGATCCTTGAGCCTAAATTCTGCCTGCCTGACCGCCTTGCCGGCGGTCCGCTCGGCATATTCACGATTTTCATTTTGAAGTCCCGATTCAGACGCACGGGCGCCAGGCCTTAGCAAAGGCAAGTTTGAGCCTGTTTTTGAGGGTAGAGGCCTTTTCCGCGGCGCTCGTTTGACCAGTTCTGCTCTGCCTTTGCAGCCAAAGCTCTACGTTTTTCATGCCGAATTCTCAGACACCTGTCTCTTCCCCCCTTCCCCACGTTACCGAACTTGCTTCGTTCCGTGCTCCGCCTATCCCGCTGGCACCGGCAGCGTCACAATCGTCTGCAGCATGCCTCCAAAAGAGCCGGCGCGTCAGATGACTCTCCGCCAGCAGCAACAATAGTAGCGGGCGTGTTTAATCAGACGGCCTCCAGTCTTCACCAGCCGCTGCTGCAGGCTGGTCAGCGACCAGTTGCCGATCCCCTGGGCAGCGCCAGCCGCCGCCAGAGGTTGCCAAGATTGTAAGCGATCTGGCTGAGTCGCAACCGCATTTGGTAGAGAAAGCTCTTGTAGCGGACCACCGACTTGTAGCCGGCCTTCCAACGGGGCGGGTTAACAGCCGTGTAATCTTGCGCTCCAAGTTGTCGTTGGCGGGAAGGCGGATCGCGTACCTGACGTTTCGCTGTTCCAGTGCCTCGTAGAGCTCCGGTTTGGCGAAAGCCGCGTCACCGCGGAAGCTCACCTCTTTGCCGTACGCTTGCTGCCGGTCGATCTCGGGCAATAGCAGTTCCTCCCAGCCTCAGCGCTGTGGATATTGGCGGGCATCAGCGTGGCCGCCAGACAGTCGCCCTCACCATTGAACAACAGCAGTGGGGATAGCAGGTCGACTCAAAGTGTCCGTTGTAGGCGCTCTGCCCCTGCCCCCGTAAGACCGGGACTTCGGTGCTGTCCATATCCAGCACCACTCGCGGTGATGAGTCGATAGCTTCGCCCTTGGCGACCAGCTCCCGATTGAGCGCAGCCAGCCCGGACCAGTACCGGCCGTTGGCGGTTGCAAGCTCCTTGTCTCACTGACGATGGTGTTTCAGAATCTGGATTTCCGCTGGTGCGGAGTCGCCATGCTTACCACTGAGCAGCGGGATGAATTCGAGCGTCTAGGAATCATGCGGCTTCCCGGCGCGATCGCTCGTGCCGATGCGGAGGCGATGTGTGATCGCGTATGGCAGGCGCTGGGGAAGCGATACGGTTTACGGCGCGGATCGCCGGCGACGTGGAACCAGCAATACCTGCTTGGAACGCATCATCTGCCAAAGTCCGAGACCTTCCCTGAAATCGGCAGCCCGGCGATACGCTCCGCCCTCGGCGACTTGTTCGGGTCTGGAAATTGGGAGCCGCCGGATCGCTGGGGTTCGTTGCTGGTGACCTTTCCTAACTCACACGACCGATGGACCGTGCCGCATCAGGCGTGGCATCTCGATTACCCTGCTTCGTCCGAGATGAAAGAGTTGTTTATCGTCCGCATCTTCGTGTGCCTGGCGAAACTCGAACCGTGTTCAGGAGGCACCGTCTTTGTCGCAGGCTCTCACCGGGCCGTTCAGAATCTCGTCTCGAAAGATGGAGTAGCGCGGATGCGATCCGCAGATGTACGGATTGCGCTGATCCGTACCCATGCGTGGATGAGGTCGCTGTGTACTTTGGACGAGAGCCTTGATCGCGTCGAAGCTTTCATGAGAAAGAGTTCCGTCGCCGATGGCGTCGAGTTACGCGTGGTCGAGATGACCGGCGAGCCCGGGGATGCCTTCCTGACCCATCCGCTACTGTTGCATACCGGGTCGAAAAATACGGCGACCTATCCGCGAATCGCATTGTCCAGCACCGTCCATCGTGCGGGATTTAAGATCGCCGCGTTGTTCAAATAGAGAGAGCGCATGCCTTAATCCAGTTCTTCCTTCGACCGCATGCCGCGGCTTCCTTCAAGTCTGGAAGACTGCGGGTAGTGGGTCATTTTGATGGTTACTGGCTCAAATTGAGCACACTTTACCCGGAATGACCGGCCAGCCCTCACCATGCGATACTGTGGGCATGGCGGTCGAACTCAAAAAGCGCCCGCATGAACCTGTGGTCCTGGCGAAGATGGTTGAAGACGCATACAGGTGGATTATCAATGCTCCCCGGCCGCCGATTAAGTACGATGATGCCTGGCGCGACCTTCACAAACGCGTGCGGCTGTTTTGGCTTTTATTTCTAGGTTGGGCTCCGGGAGCAGCGCTGAGTGAATTGGTGCTGGATGCAATACACCCCGGTCTTGGCGATTCGTGGATTGCGATACCGTGGGTTGTCGCTGTTTTTGCTGCGGGACTTTATTGGGAATTGTTCCCCTGTCCACGATGTGGAGAGTTGTTTTTTTGGGGCGGTCTTTTTGGTGGGTTCAACCAATTTAGGCGGAAATGTCAGTATTGTGGACTGCGCAAATGGCAGTCCAGCGACGACCAGAAGACGCCGAACTGACCCACTACCAGACTGCGATCAAATAATGATGTTTTCGCATCTCGCGGCTTCCCCGCTAAGCGCGTACGGGACGAAGACTCAACCGGTTAGCGTTCTGCCGAGGATGTAGCCCCGCCGCCTTGACGACGGACAGCTTCTGGCAGATGTTCGGATTCAGAATCTTGCCGGTCACGACCTCCCTTCAGGAGTGAGCTTCCGCCGCGCGTTCCTGGACTCCAGGTGCTCGACGCTCATGGGAACGTTCTGTGGGAATCCGGTGGCACCAATGGTGAAGGTGTGATTACTGATACTGCCGGCAACCCACTGCTAACAGAATTCTTCAGTCCGTCCCAGCAGACCTTAATAGCCCTGGGCGGCTGCGCTGGGGCGGGGGAGTTGCTGGTGATTGGCTTCTCAGTTGACGGCGCCGGCGACGATCTGAACTTCCCCAAGCGAGGGTTGCGCCGCCGATCGAAGTGGGATGCAACGAGCGAAGAAAAGGGCGACTAATTCGCTCAGGATGTGATCCTCCGCATCCAGTGGCCCTGCCTTTCGCTTAATTCGAAAGGATCGGCATATGATATTCGTGAGGAATCCTGGCGATGAAAGGTCTGATGAGGCGCGCAGATCTTAAACAGCCTAGCGCTTCCCGCTTCCGTCCTTCGCTTCGTACTGGCGGGTTGTGAGCCGGCCTTCGACGCAGTCTTGGCGGCTCTTGCTTTGGAACCGCTCACACGTTTCGGCCTGCCGTCCGAATGCGACCACCCGCAGTCATTCCGTGCGCTGTGGCTTTGCGCCGTTGCGATCCCTGAAACGCTCGGTCGTCGCCAGCGAGAAATTCGCCGCGTTCTGACTTGAGTTCGGCAGAGTACGAATCACCGGGTCCGCTCCGAGGTTGCCGATCACGTCGCTTCTGTGAACAACAGTGTTGTGTTACAAGGTGAGGAGCTGGCGGAAACCGGGAAGCACCTGCCGATGGAGAGCTGGTGTGATCGACTCGGTCGGGGTGCCTACGCGATGGTTAAGGTCTGCGCGCCGATTCGTTTTGGCGGCACCGGTTGCCGCTTTCGGCCGGGCGCAAGGCGCGACCGCATTGTGGTCAAAGTCAATGGCTAGGAGTTTCAGATGTCCAGCCGTACCACGGAAAATATTGATGCGCAGCTAGATCTTAGCGACGTCGACCATCGGGTGGGGCAACTGGTCGGTGGTGGCCAGCTATCGGAACCATGCTCCGTCACCGATATCCGCCGATGGGTCATGGCGATGGACTATCCCAACCCCATCCATTGGGACGAGCAGTTCGCCCGCAATTCCACCTTCGGCGGCATCGTGGCGCCGCAATCGTTCGCCGCCGCTATGGATTATGGTCACGGCGTGCAGCCCGCTTGCGTCGGCCGCATCCCCGGCTCCCACCTGATTTTCGGCGGCGAGGAATGGTGGTTTTACGGTCATCGGATGCGGCCCGGAGACCGGCTGTTCCAGGAACGGCGTTTTCACGACTATAAGGTAGTTCAGACCAAGTTCGCCGGTCCCACCATGTTCTCGCGCGGCGACACCACTCACACCAACCAGAATGGCACGCTGGTGGCGCGTGAACGCTCGACGAGCATCCGCTATCTGGCGGCCGAGGCCGAGCGACGCGGCATGTATAAGAGTCAGCTGGCGCCAATGCGCCGCTGGGCGCCGGAGGAGCTACTGCAGGTCGAGAGGGTGCGGCATGACTGGCTGATGTCGAGTCGGCTGGGCATCTCGCCGCACTTCGAGGAAGTCGGTATCGGCGACCGGCTGCCACGCCGCGCGCTGGGGCCGCACACCATCGCGTCTTTCGCCACCGAATATCGCGCTTTTCTCTTCAATATTTGGGGCAGCTTCCAGTGGGTGGCGCCGCCCGGCGTGAAGGACCCGTGGATCAACCAGGATCCAGGTTGGGTGGAAGGGTTCGGTTTTGACGAGGAAGGGGCCAAGATCGATCCGCGCAAGCGTGACGGGCTCTATTTGGGGCCCTCCCGCGGTCATGTCGACATGGACAAGGCCACCGAGATCGGCATGCCGCGAGCCTATGGCTATGGCGCCACGATGGGCGCCTGGGTGCTCGATTATCTGGGCTTCTGGGCCGGCAATGACGGCTTCGTGAGGCATTCAAAGGCGCAGTTCCGCGGGCCGCCGTTTGAGGGCGACGTCACCTACACCGACGGAGAAGTTATCGCCAAGGAGGCCGAATCCGCTTTCGGCGCGCCGCTGGTCACGCTGAAGCTGCGCATGACCAATCAGGACGGCGGAGTGCTGCTCGATGGTACTGCCGAGGTGGAACTGCCTTTTTAGGGTCGGCGCGAAATGACGCGAGACTCCTCGCGGAACCGTCGAGCGCCGAGGCGGGCAACTGTGAGCATCGGTGGGTGACCTTGTCTGGACAAGTGCCGGATGGTTGCGATGAGGGGAATCGCGCCGTTGCGCTGGATTCGCGGCACAATTAAGGAGGTCTCGTGGGTTCGCTTTCAGGCAAGGTCGCCGTGGTAACGGGCGCCAGTCGAGGTATAGGGAAGGGCGTCGCCCTTGCCCTCGCGGACCAAGGCGCTGCGGTCTACGTTACCGGGCGGACGGTCGCGCCCGGCTCGTACGCGTTACCCGGCACCGTCGGCGAGACCGCCGCGGAAGTCGACCGCCGCGGCGGCAAGGGCATCGCCGTCCAGGTCGACCATGGGAAGGATGATCAAGTCGCAGCCCTCTTCGAGCAGGTCAAGCGAGAGCAGGGCCGCCTCGACCTTCTGGTCAACAACGCGTTTGCACTGCCCGAAGACCTGACGGAACCGAAGCCCTTCTGGGAGAAGCCGCTCTCCTACTGGCAGATGGTCGACGTCGGCGTGCGCTCGAACTACGTTGCGGCGTGGCATGCGGCCCATCTCATGGTCCCGCAGAAGTCCGGTCTCATCGTGGCCACCTCCGGCTACGTAGGAGTCACGTACACCTATGGCGTTGTCTTTGGCACATGCAAAGCCGCCGTCGATCGGATGGCGCGCGACATGGCGATCGAGCTAAAGCCGCACGATGTGGCCTCGATTTCGCTGTGGTTGGGACTTACCTTCACCGAGCGGGCGCAACGCGCCCTGAAAAGGCACCCTGAGATGTCATCACAGACCGTCACGGACCCGGGCGTCGGCTCGTCTATCGAGTTTCCTGGGCGCGTAATCGCTGCCCTTGCCAAGGATCCGGACATCATGAAGCGGTCGGGCGGGACCTACATCGCCGCCGAGGTCGCGCATGACTATGGCGTCACCGACATCGATGGGAAGGTCGCCCCGTCCCTTCGCGCGCAGCGTGGCGCTCCGCTCTACGCGCCGATTTAGCGGGCCAGCGCGAGAGCGCCTGGCAGCGTTCGGAAAAAAGGCAGCGGCATGGTTATAGGCACATTTCGTAGTTCCGCACCCTGCTAGCGTCAAGCCAGAGGAGTCTCCCATTGCCAGAACTGAGATTCGACCATCGTGTAGCCGTAGTTACGGGCGCGGGCAGAGGGCTGGGACGCGCCTATGCCCTGCTCCTCGCGTCGAGGGGGGCGAGAGTCGTGGTCAATGACACCGGGGGCAGCTTGAAGGGGGAAGGCCGCGATGCTGGTCCCGCGCAAGCGGTGGCGCGAGAGATCGGATCTGCCGGAGGGGAAGCCGTCGCCAGTACCGCGTCGGTGTCCACGCCTGAAGGGGGAAGCGCAATCATCAAGGCGGCGTTGGACCACTATGGCCGAATCGACATTCTCATCCATAACGCCGGCATCGTTCGCGCAGCGTCCTTAAAGGAGATGACGCAAGAAGACTTCGATGCGGTCCTGGATGTCCATCTAAGGGGGGCATTCCACGTTGTTCGACCTGCCTTCGTTCAGATGTGCAAGGCAGGTTACGGTCGGGTCGTGCTGACCTCGTCGATCGGCGGTTTGTATGGGAATCACCGCCAGGCAAATTACGGCGTGGCCAAGGCGGGCATAATCGGATTGTCCAATGTCGTCGCGCTTGAGGGTGCCGCGGAGGGCGTGAAGTGCAACGTCATCGTTCCCGGCGCCGTGACGAGAATGGCCGAGGGATTGGACACCAAAGCCTACCCCCCAATGTCGCCTGAGATGGTAGCGCCGGTGGTGGCCTGGCTTGCCCATGAATCCTGTTCGATCTCGGGCGAGATGCTCATTTCCATAGCCGGCCGTGTGGCGAAGGCCTTTATCGTTGAATCGCGCGGCGTGTACAGGGGCACCTGGTCGATTGAAGATGTGGCCGAACAGATGGATGCTATCCGAAACACGGATGCGCCCTTCATCGCTACGGGCGATGCCCATACCGACCATATTCGCTACAGTTTCGAAATGGCAACCAGGGGCCGGCGCTCTGAAATGAAATCACAATGAGTAGCGCGGCATCACCGACTATCGATGCTGAAAGGCCGCCAAGATCGAACATCTGCTCGACCGTCGATTTCGCAGCTATGGTTCAGTACATTATGAAGCGTCGACGATTGCCCCTTTTCGTGCAGGTCGGACGCCCAATCATAAAGTTCCTCGGGCCCGATCCGCTTTTCCGCCGGCTTGCGCGGGCTCGAACGAACCTAGCCTTTTACGCGTCGCATCGTCATCGAGTGACGAAAGCGGGATGCCGGATGAGTATTGATCGTAACCTGAGCAATTTTCCCATCAGACATTTTGTATGTGCGCCGGAACTCAAGCGCTGCCGTTCCCGCCTTGACGTTGAGGCCGCCCGCCAGTGCCGGCGAAATGAGCGTCGCGGCGATTTCCTGATGAACCTCTGCGATGCTCTGGCCGAACAGGTCTTCGATCAGCGGAAAGATTGGACCGGTGTGGCGCTGCAGGAGTCTGCCTACCGCGGCAAAGTCCCGGTTGATGTAGTATTCAGTCCGACAGAGCGGAGCTTCAACACCATCTTTATGTCTGAAGCCGCATACCGACAGCCACTCGTCACCGCTCGCAAGTCCAGTACGAGATGCGAGTTTTCCGTTAATCAAAACCATCTTGATGGACTCGATTGCGAAGCGCGTGCCGATCGCGAAGGCGACGAGGTCGTTGATCGACGTGACGTCGTGAACGTATAAGTCCGAGGAGCGTGGAGGAACGACGATCGTGCCTGCTCCCTGTCGCGAAGCTACCAGGTTATCTTCACGCAGTCGTCTGAGCGCTTCCCGGACGGTATAGCGGCTGATGGAAAAACGCTCACATAGGTCATCTTCGGTTGGAAGTTGCGATCCCACCGGATACACGCCGCCTACAATCTCTTCCTTCAATGTGCGCGCGACCTGGAGATAGAGATGGCCGGCGGATTTGACCTCGACCGTAGAGGAGGCGCGCTGTCCGCCTTTCAATGGCTTTGCCCGATGTGCCTTTATACCAATCTTCGACGCCATGATCCTTTTTACCAATTGCGCGGACAGTGACAAAGCTGCTGGCGAGCATGGCGCCGAATATGTCCGGACAGCTCTGTCCAAGGATGGGAAGTTGTTTGTAAAATGGCGCTTGCGCCGCGGAGGCATCGTCGCTGAGTTGACAAATTGAGGAAAACCCAATGGAACCTAACCTTCTGAAGCTTGACGGCCGCATCATCGTGGTGTCCGGCGCCGCGGGCGGCGGTATCGGGACGACCGTCACGCGCCTGGTTGCTCGCGCGGGAGCGACAGTGATCGCGGTGAGCCGCTCTCAAGCAAATCTCGATCGGCATATCGCGCCCCTGGTGTCGCAGGGTCTTTCGATCACGCCGGTGGCGGCCGACGCGCAGACCGAAGAAGGCGTGGCCGCCGTCATGGAGCGCGTGCGCGGCGCGCGGGGCGATCTGTATGGACTGGTCAATGTGGCAGGCGGTGCGGCGCCGTCAACCTGGGGCCGCTCGACGCGGCTTTCCCGGGCTGATTGGCATGCGCTGTTCTCGCAGAATCTCGATTCCATGTTCTTCATGAGTCAAGCCGTCGCCGCGGAATTGAGAGGGCAGGGACGCGCGGGCTCTCTGGTCTCGATCTCCTCAATCAGCGCCGTGAACTCGGCGCCTTTCCATGTTGGCTATGGCGCGGCCAAGGCCGCTATGTTGGCGGTGGTCCGAACCATGGCGCTCGAGCTGGCCCTGGACGGTATCCGGGTCAACGCCGTGGCGCCGGGGCCGACCGAGACGCCCGCGTCGGGCACATATATTGATGAAGATCCGGCATCGCGACCGCCGGGCTATCCCGATGGGACGGCGCGGCCGCCCGGAGGAGATCGCCGGCGCCGTGCTCTTCCTGCTGTCGGACTTGTCGAGCTACATCACCGGCCAGTGCCTGATCGTCGACGGCGGCATCAATCTCAAATGGTCCCATCTGGCCGAGGATAACACTCCGCTCTTTCTCAAGGACGAATCCTTCCGTGCGGCTATGAAACGGTAACATGTGTCCGGACAAATTTGATAAATTGTCATGAGAAGCTTAAAACTCCAGGGTTGTGACTTGGAAGGAAATGCCTTGATATTAGTCTGGACAACATCAATTACGTTTTCTGCGAAGGAACCCTGTCGGGCGCAGGTCTGGAGCACTTCGCCAAGAGGGTAAATCGCGTGAAAGAGCTCCGCGAACAATGGGCGGGCAAGCGCCGTTTGAAGCATGCGGAGGGCTAGCCCCAAGCAGCCTCAAGTAGCGAGCCAATCATTGGTCGCCATTTACAGGGTAGGAGGACGTCATGAACGAACCGGCCGACATCACGGATTTAGTTCAGACAGCCGAAGAGCTGACCGAGCCGGTAACGATCGGCGCGGAGGCCTATATCTCCGAGGAGTATGCGCGGCAGGAGCGTGACAAGCTGTGGCGCAAGGTGTGGCTGCAGGCCGGCCGCGTCGAGGAGATCCCCGAAGTCGGCAATTATCTCACCTATGACATCCTCGACGACTCGATTGTGGTCGTGCGCACGGCGCCCGATAAGATCTCGGCTTACTATAATGTTTGTCCCCATCGCGGCCGCCGGCTCGTCGATACGCCTAAAGGCGCCCGCAACGCCTGTGGCAAGAAAAAGCAGTTCGTCTGCGGCTTCCACGGGTCGCGGTTCAACCTGGATGGCGAGTGCATCCATGTGC
Source organism: uncultured Pseudomonadota bacterium (assembly GCA_963805995.1). Classification (GTDB taxonomy): domain Bacteria; phylum Desulfobacterota; class Binatia; order Binatales; family Binataceae; genus JAJPJA01. Next base: position 555,187 of record CAWDWL010000021.1, read on the forward strand.
TTGAGAAGGAGGACTGGAAGGGCGCGCTGACCCCGCAACGCACGCACCTCGGCGAGGTCAGCGTCGGTACCTGGGGCGGTTGGATCTGGATCAATATGGATCCCGACTGCGAACCCTTGCGTGACTATCTCGAGCCCGCCGCCAGCATCCTCGATCCCTTTGAGCTGCAAAACATGCGCTACCGATGGCGCCGGTGGTTGGTGTTCAACTGCAATTGGAAGGTCGCCATGGAGGCGTTCGACGAAACCTACCACGTCCCGGCGACGCACCCGGAGTTCATGAAATTCGGCGACTTTCGCGGATGGGCCAGGGCGCAGGGAAAACATAGCAACATCGGCTATGACGCGCCCAAAGACTTGGATGAGAATCAGGCCAAGCTGCGGCTTGGCATCGGTGACCCCCGCCTCTCGACTGCGGAGATGCAGGTCTTTACCTGGGAGCATGTGAAGACCAACACCACCCAGACGCTGGTCGATGCGGCGGTCCGGCTGGCCGACGAGTTGCCGGCAGGAACTCCGCCCGACAAAGTGCTTAAACATTGGCTTGACTCCGCGCGGCGCGACGATGCCGCGCGCGGCGTGATTTGGCCGACCATCGATCCTCAGCATGTCGGCAACAGCGGCACCGCCTGGCAGATCTTCCCCAACTTCCAAATTGGGCACGCGTTAAATAACGCCCTGTGCTACAGCGCGCGGCCGTTCGGCTACGATCCCAATAAATGCATCTTCGAGGCCGTTACTTATGAGCTGTACCCGAAAGGGCAGGAGCCAAAGACGGAGTGGCTATATACGCCGGTGGACAGCGAAGAATGGCTTAGCGTTCTGCCGCAGGATTTTTCCAACATGGCCGCGGTGCAGCAGGGCATGAAGTCGGCGGGCTTCCGCGGCACTCTGCCCAATCCGTATCGGGAACGCAGCATCGCCAATCTCCACCGCAATCTGGCGCAATACATGGGCACCGGCGCGCCGCGGAAGCTCAAGTGAGCGGCGCCCCACTTCCACAAACTGGCTGCGTGGGACAGGCTTTCCGGCCTGTCATTTCCGGGCTCCACGATTCAGCAATCCGGAACGACAGGCTGGAAAGCCTGTCCCATGCAGCCAATTGAACACTGCGGGGAAAGATAATCGATGAAGGTCAATATCGGGGCTTTCGCACACAATTCCAAAGACTGGGAGCGTGTCCAGAGCGGAGATTACAGCCGCTCTCCCGCCACGCCCGATTACGAGTTTGTCCAAAGGGCGTTGGCGCTTGCCGATTTGGCGGAGCCGCTGGGCTTTGACGGAATCTGGGCGCCCGAGCACCAGGGCACTCCTTATGGAATGACGCCCAATCCGATCCAGACGCTTACCTACTTTGCGGGACGTACGCAGCGCGTCAGCCTGGGCACGATGGTCGTCGTCGCGCCATGGTGGCATCCCGTCCGGCTGGCGCACCAGATCGCTTATCTCGATATTGTCTCCAACGGGCGTTACGAGACGATCGGGCTTGGGCGCGGCGTTTCGAAATCGGAGTTCGCCGCGGTTGGGGTCCCGCGTGAGGAGAGCCGGGATCGCTTCGACGAAACCCTCGATATTCTGAAGCTGGCTTTTTCCCAGGAGCGATTCTCCTACGACGGAAAAATCTTCAAGATTCCGGAGATGTCGCTGCGCCCCGCGCCCAGGAGCCGCGACCTGTTTGCGCGTATCTATGGCTCATCTTCGAACCGCGATTCGCTCGAAATACTCGCCCGTCGCGGGATGGTGCCGCTGTTCGTCGGCAACAAGCCGATCGAAGACGCCGGCAAAGATGTGCAGTTGGTGAACACGATCCGGCAGGAAATTGGACTGCCGCCATGCCAGCCCAAGAACGTCCTATTCATGTACTGCACACCCACGATGGAAGAGGCCAGGCAGGCTGACGAGTACCTTGTGGCAGCCAATCGAGATGTCGCTCTTCACTACGGATTTGCCGACCCCTCCAATTTCATCGGGGTCAAGGGTTACGAAGCCTATGCCAACAGGGCTGCCTTCGCCACGGCTGCGCTCGCTGCGGCCGCAAGCGGCAACGAGCAAAGCAAACCGGCAACTCCCGGATATCATCCGTCGAACCTGATGATCGGAACGCCGGAGGAGGTCATCAAACGGATTGTCGCCGCCCAGAAGGCGTGCTCTTTCTCGGAGATCACGATCGTTCCGCAATTTGGCACCATGCCTTACGACGAGGCGGAGAAGAGCACCAGATTGTTCGCCCAGGAGGTTCTGCCCGCCATCCATAAAATGGAGGCACCGCTTAACGCCGCTGCCCTTCCGTCCCGTGCTGTCGCTTAATCTCGATGACGCAAGTCATGGGATCAGAGATGAAGGTGAAGTGTAAGCCGACGCGGACACCTGACATCGGTCTGCCGGCACTGCGGGAAAAATACCGGCAGGAGCGCGACAAACGCATTCGGCCCGAAGGCCAAAAGCAATATGTTGAAGCGGCGGACGACTTCGCGGATTACTATGAAGCCGATCCCTATTCACCGCCCGTGGTGCGCGCGGCGATCTCGGAAGACCTCGACGTCGCCGTCCTCGGCGGGGGCTTTGCCGGTCTGATTTCCGCCGCCCGCATCAAGCAAGCCGGCGTCTCCAATCTCCGGATCATCGATTTGGCCGGGGACTTCGGCGGCGCCTGGTACTGGAACCGCTATCCCGGCATCCAATGCGATACCGATTCCTGTTGCTACCTGCCGCTGCTCGAAGAGGTGAACTACATTCCGCGGGACAAATATGCCTACGGTGCGGAGGTTTACGAACATAGCCAGCGGATCGGAAGGCATTTCGGCCTCTATGAGACCGCGCTCTTCGGCACCCTGGTCCGCTCATTGCGCTGGGATGGATCGATCAAGCGCTGGCGGATCGGCACCAATCGCGGCGACGATATCCGCTCCCGCTTCGTCGTCATGTGTCCGGGTCCCTTTAACCGGCCCAAGCTGCCCGGCATCCCGGGAATCCAGAGCTTCAAGGGGCACACTTTCCACACCGCGCGATGGGACTATGATTATACCGGCGGAGACATGACCGGTGGACTGGACAGGCTGGGCGACAAGCGCGTTGCGATCATCGGCACGGGCGCCAGCGGTATCCAGTGCATCCCCATTCTCGCCCGCTCCGCCAGGGACCTGTACGTCTTCCAGCGCACACCTTCCTACATCGACGATCGCGGCAACCAGCCGGTCGATGCCGAAATGATAAAAGCCCTGGGGCCGGGCTGGCAGAAAGAGCGGCAGGCCAATTTCCATACGGCGGCGTTCGTGGGTTTTAGCCCGGGTGAGCCGGACCTCATCTGCGACGGCTGGACCGAGGTCAGCCGGAATTTGGCGGCGAAGCTGGAGGCCATGGGCTGGCCCAAGCTGACGCTCGAACAGTTGATGGAACTCCGGGAGATGGAAGACTACAAGGCGATGGAGCGGCTGCGCCGCCGCGTCGACAGCGTCGTCAAAGACCAGAAAACGGCTGAGGCCCTGAAGCCCTACTACCGCTTCCTGTGCAAGCGGCCGTGCTTCAACGACGAATATCTGCCGGCCTTCAACCGCCCGAATGTTACGCTGGTCGATGTGTCGGCGTCCAAAGGCGTCGAGCGGATCACCGAGACGGGGATCGTCGCCGACGGAATCGAATATGAAGTCGACTGCATCATCTTTGCCAGCGGCTTCGAGATCACGACCGAGCTCAGGCGCCGCTTCGGCATTGACCCGATCAAGGGCCGCGACGGCCTGTCGCTCTACGATCACTGGGCCAACGGCTACCGGACGTTTCATGGCATGATGAGCCACGGTTTCCCCAACCAGTTCTTCACCGGCTTCACCCAGGCCGGCGTTTCGGCGAACACCACCGCGATGTTCGAACAGCAAGGCAGTCACATCGCCTGGATCATCAAGGAAACGCTGGCGCGCGGAGCCGCAACCGTGGAACCCAGCCAACAAGCCCAGGACGAGTGGGTCAGGATCATCCGCGAGACGTCGATTACCGACCGGAAATTCTGGCGGGAATGCACGCCCGGCTATTACAACAACGAGGGCGAAGAGGCGTTCCGGTCGCATCTGGGCGAGCCCTACGGGCCCGGCTTCTACGCCTTCGACCAACTGCTGCAAGAATGGCGCGACCAGGGCGATATGGAGGGCCTCGTCCTCGGGACATGATCGATGGAGTGGCGCGCCTCCCTCTGCGCTCATCGAACTGGGATCGTCGCGCTGCAGCCCGTTCTAGCCCGTAGATGTCCACCAATTTGGCTGTGTCGTAACGGACCAATCCGCAGCGCAGACTCCGACAACGCTAGCATCAACTGCGAGCTTCGCCGCACAGTGCCGAACCTGAATTCGTGGCTTGGGCTCACAGTTCTGCTTCGAAGCACTCTCCGCCAACAAGGCAGGAACCCCAGACTCTGATGGATGGCGCCACGCGGCCAACCTGATTGCAATGATGTCCGTTTGGAAGCGGCGATCTTCGGAATCTTAAGCTACCTTGCCTCAAGTTAACTAATTCGATAAATTCCTAGACAATCATCAACTGGGAGAATCGAATGGAAAAGCAAGTACCAGTGATGGAGAATGTCGAGTTTGCAATCCGGCTCGACGAGCGCCTGAAAGTCTTGATTGAGATTCGTACCATCCTGGACGAGAAGAAGCGGCTAGTGCGCGGTCTGGAAAGAAGCCGTGGTTGACCTCGACACCAGGGTTGAGCGCACCGATAACGCGCTCTACCGCGTCCAGCCAAGACCTGAATCATCTTCGTCGATCCCAAAATCTGATGGTTACTCAAGGGCGGTATCTGATGGTTACTCAAGGGCGGTATCTGATGGTTACTCAAGGGCGGTTCACCTAATCCAGCAGTCTAGGCAGCGATAGTCCCTCGGTTCTCTCGCCGTACATCCAAGCGGATCTCACCAGCATGTTACACAAACTGCCGACCCGCTACCTAAATCAGCTGCCCCCTTGTGATTTCTGCCTGCGGGAGCTTATAGCCGATTCCCGGCGCATGTTCGGTATCCCCGACGTGCCAATGCCCTTCTGTGGCTGCGGCCACGACCTGATTGCGCACAGTTCCGGTATCGCGTGCATGTTTTGCAGTTGCCTACGCTTTCAGGCAGCGCGGCATGCCCATGAGCCAAGCGCGATCGAAGAGACGGGGAGTTCAAGACTTGGCCCGCTCATCACGGTAGAGAACCCGCCCCTGGCGCGATACTCCGGACCGAACCGCTGGAGCGTCGGTCCGGGCCGACCCCGGGTAGCCGCGATGTGCGAGGAGCATTTCACAGAGCATGGCCAACCGAGCCTCTGCTACAGACTCGAACACACGCCAACGCGGTCAGCTATTCTAACCTCGAACGGGACGGTCTCTACAGCCAAGCGCATACGACGACAATTACGACATCGGCTTGACCCAGGCTAGGGGCTAACCGGTTCGGTATGATCACTTTCTCTTTGGCGTTGCCGACAATCGGCAGAAGGCACGCTGTCAAATAACGGATTCGAGGAGAGCTTTCATGGGAAGCGGGTACCCGTCTCTTTTCACTGCGACGATTAGTCCAGCGCTTGTGACGATTTACGTATCGACGAGTTACCTATCGACGAGTTGAAACACTCGTATAAGTCGGCTAACAGGGCGCGGAGGGGTCACTGACCGAAGTGCCAGTTCGGTATCTACCGCATGGCGCGATGGCCCCGTCGCTCTCTAAGATCACCGGGCCGATGCCTATCGGACGCTCCATGGCATGATGATGCCAAGGCTACCCCAACCATTTCTTCACCGGTTTCACCCGGGCCGGCGTGTCGGCGAACACCACGAGGTGCTCTGGTCGCATCGGCGAGCCCTACGGGCCCGGTTTCTACGCCTTCGACCGCCTGCTGCAAGAATCCGACTGCTTCCTACGACTCGCGCGCAGCGGAGGGCCTATTGTGAACTGTTACTTTCGTAGATTAAGTTCAGATACAAGGTGCAAACCGCCGTATGTCCATTAAAGCGATCGTCTTGGGAGCCGGAGCGAGTCGCGGAGTCAGTTATGCGGATACCGCGAGCGTTCGATCGCCACTTGACTCTGATTTTTTCGACTTGCTCGAACAACTGCAGGATCCTGATGACTTTCCGGAGAAGGATCCAAGTAAAGTGAGGCAGCTGCTGCAGTGGCAAAAATCGCTACCGAAGGAATCGCAGAATTCGTTTGAGCGCGCATTCTATACACTCCAGACAAAAGCCTATCTGCTCGAAAACTTCACGTCCAAGTCGGAAACGAAGCCCAGGGACGTCGAAATCGTCGAGGCGTTTGCGACCAGCGTTAACGCCCTGCTAAGGAAAGCGCACACCACCCGAACGTGCGATTATCACAAGCGGCTGTTTGCTAAGCTGGGGGGCTCGGACACGATCATTTCGTTCAATTACGATCTCGTGGCCGAGCGGGCACTGAAGAACCGAGCCCAACATGAGGGCGCCGCCTTTGGTCCATGGCTTTATTCCCTGGGCGCAGAAGCGAATCACGGTTCAAACCTTCCGACCTTGCTGAAGCTTCATGGGAGTTCGAATTGGCGTCTTGTTGGAGAACGCGACAACGAGCAGATCTGCGTCAACACCAAGGAATGGAGTGAGCTCGACTCTCAGCCCGGTTATCGTGGTTATCAGGGGACCGGAACCAGGTTTCCTATTTTCCTTCCGTTCTGGGACAAGCGAATAGAGAAAGGACCTTGGTTGGCGCTGTGGCGAACCGCATATCAGCGGCTAAAGCAAGTGGAAGAGCTGATCGTGTGGGGATACTCTCTACCGACGACGGACATCAAGGTGGAGCAACTCTTCAGGCTTGCTTTCGGCGACCGATGCTTTCGCTTATGCGTCGTGGATCCCTCAGCGCGAACGCGCCAAAGGTGGCGCGGCTTGTTTCCGAAGGCAAAGTTTTCTGGCCGCAAGAAGATAGAGCGGAGGAATTTTGCCGCGCTAGAAGAATCGTTGTCTTCAGACAAACGCGCCGGAGTTAGTTGAACCTGAATCCGGCGTGATGCGGGGTGGAAACAGCTTCTCCGTGGCTCTTTCGAGCGCCCGCAGCGTGTTTTTGTCGTTTGCAGCCAAAGCTACCTAAAAGGTAGCTTTGGCTGCAATGGCACGTGGGCCTCGAAAGCTTACATTGAATTCGGCGCGACCGAGGCCACAGAACCGCCTCAGAGTCTGAAATGACTATTTTTCACGCCGGATTCAGATTGAATGGAAGTCAAGATCCGCGGGCCGCGGAATGGAAAGCCCGGCAGGTTGAAGGAAGGGTAATATTCGGGGTCGAGGGCGGAGCCGCAGTCGTGGAACCGGGCCAGCAAGCCCACGAGTGGGTCAGGATCATCCGGGAGGACATCGATTACCTACCGGAAATTCTGGCGGGAATGCACGCCCGGCTATAAACAACAACGAGGGCGAAGAGGTATTCCGGTCGCATCTGGGCGAGCCCTACGGGCCCGGCTTCTGCGCCTTCGACCGGCTGCTGAAAGAATGGCGCGACCAGGGCGATCTGGAAGGCCTCGTTTTCAATACATAATCCACAGGCGGCGGCTAAAGGGTGAAGAGCGGAATAGAGAGCCGGCGCCCCGCGCTGATTACGCGCTCATCGTAGCTCGCGAGCTTCACGGACTGCCCGTGAGCCCGAAGAAACAGGAGTGAAGCCAGGTGCAGGGCGTCGAGCGTTCGCACAGGGATAGGCCATGGATCCAGGGCGCGCGCGAGAACCAGCGGCGTCATTTCAAGCCATCGGAGCCGGCCGAGCAGGAGCCTGACGGATTCTCCGTGGGAATCTCCAAGCCCACGCGCATGGATCCGCTTCCATACCTCGTATTCCGTCAATCGGCTGGAAACGAGGGGGTCGGCCCACAGACTTTCGGGCGGACATCGGTCCTCGGCCAATAGTTGGGCGAGAATCACCGAAGTTTCCACGTAAGTCATCGTTCTTCTCTATCGCGATTCAATTCCTCGAGCAGAGTAGCCAGGCGGGCGATGGGGCGCCTTGGAACCTGACCTCCTGAAGGGATGAGGGGCGGAGTCAAACACCCGCGCCGCATCAAATCCGCCAAAACCGCATCATCGACTATCTGCGCTCGGCCCAACGCAGGCGACACCAGCTCGGCTACCACCCGATCACGATCGGTGATGAGAACAGTCTCGCCGCCTGCGGCCAGACGGACGTATTCGCTCAGCTTGTTCTTCAGCACTTTGAGACCTACTGCTCGCATCGCTTCAAGGTAGCTTCTGGAAGCTACCAAGGCAAGTTTTCCAAGCCAGCAGCTGCAGCAACCCGGTCGTGCGTCAGCCGTTGGTGAAGGGGCGGAATCAAATTCGAGCGTCACCGGGTGTCAGGGTTAAGGCCGAAACGATTGATTATAAACGTCACGTTTGCTCTCAACCGGTGCCCCGTCGACCAACTCGCAGTGTGCCCGGCGATGTTCCTTTTGGGCTCTGATGAGTGAAACCAAGGACGCGTCCTTCACGACGGCCTCCGCGGTTGCCGCTCCGATTGCTTCACCAGGGGTCAGAACGGTCATCTTGCGAGCAAACCGGAATCCTCAGGAGAGCGTCCTGCGATTGATGCCCAAAGAGGAGATGCGCGACGCCAAGGTCGAGGGCTTCATGCCCAGCAATTCCGCAGCGCCACCGGGTCCTGAGACCTTTCCGTTGGTCCGTTTGAGAGCGTTTATGATGGTCTCGCGCTCCTGGCGCTTCAATTGGTCCCGCGTAACAAGGCCCGGATTCGCCTGTTGCACAGAATTTCCTGGAGGCGGTGAGGCGGGTAAATCGAAAGTGAGGGGACCTTCCTGCCATAGGATGATGGCTCGTTCCACCGTGTTTTGAAGTTCGCGCACGTTGCCCGGCCAATGGTACGACGAAAGCTGGTCGAGCGCTGTTTTGCCGATTTGCGGTTCAGGGCGATTCATCCGGCCTGCGCTTTGGCGGATAAAATTAGCGACAAGGGGAGCGATGTCCTCGCGGCGCTCTCTGAGCGGCGGGACCTCAATAGGGAACACGCTGAGCCGGTAGAAGAGGTCCTGGCGAAAGCGACCCTCGTCGACCTCCTTCTTTAAGTTCCGATTGGATGCGGCGATGACCCGTACATTAACCTTGCGCGTGCGGGTGTCGCCGACCCGTTCAAGCTCCTTTTCCTGCAACACGCGGAGCAGCTTGGCTTGCATCGCGAGCGGCACTTCGCCGATTTCATCGAGGAATAACGTACCGCCATCGGCCAGTTCAAAACGGCCCGGCTTGTCCTTGAATGCGCCTGTAAACGCACCTTTAACGTGCCCGAAGAACTCGCTCTCGAAGAGACCTTCCGGCACTGCGCTGCAATTCAATTTGATGAGAGGTCGTTCCTGTCGGGTGCTGTGCTCATGGATAGCTCGTGCGATGAGCTCCTTTCCGGTACCGCTTTCTCCGGTGATCAGCACGGTAGCATCGGTCGGCGCAACGAGCTCAACCTGCTGGATAACCTTCCTAAGCCCGGAACTTCCCCCGATGATATCGCCGAAGTTCTGTTCGGTGCGAATTTCATCGAGCAGGTAGGCGTTATGAGCCTCAAGACGCGCTTTTTCCTGCTCCATCAGCACCTGGTCGGTCATGTCAAGAAACATGATCCGCGCGTACTGGCGAGCCTCGCGCTTGGACCACCACTTAACCCAAATCGAACGACCGTCTTCCTTTCGACGCAGCTCGAGCCTCTCGCCGCGTGCCTCAGTCCCGCTTTCGACCAGCCTTAGGGCTTCGTGAAGACGGCGCTGAGCGTCGGGCGTGTGTGGGAAGAGGGAGCGCCAATCAAAACCTGTCATGTCGTCAGGCTTGATCCCGAAGATCTGTGCTGCTGTGCGATTGGCCCGAATGATCCCCGCCTCACTACCGACCACATAAGCGATTGGCGCCTCCTCGAAGTAATCGCGGAATCGTTCCTCGAGCCGCCTATTTTCCTGTTCCAGCAGCACCTGTTCGGTAATGTCGATGAACATGATTCGCGAGTAGTTGCCCGCCTCGCTCTTCGACCACCACCGAACTGCCAGCGGGAGACCGTCTTCCTTTCGACGCAACTCGAGCTCTTCCCCGCGTGCTTCGTCCCCGCTTTGAACCAGCTTCAGGACTTCGCGAAGACGGCGTTGGGCGTCCGGATTGTCGTGGAACAGGGATCGCCAATCAAAGCCTGCGATTTCCTCCGGCTTGACCCCGAGGATTTCCGCCGCGGTGCGATTCGCACGGATAATCCCGCTTTTACTACTCACAACGTAGGCGATCGGTGCCTCCTCAAAATAATCGCGGAATCGTTCCTCGCTCTGGCGTAGTCGTTCGTTCGCTTCACGGAGTTGCTCGCCGATCGTTCGTTCAGCGCGTTCCAGCCGGGCGACCTTATCTGCGTAGACTCGCAGTTCCATCTGATTCATGGCGAGCGCTGCCAACGCCCGGAGCATTTCTGCCTCGCCGGATGCCAGTTCGCGCGGCTTCTGGTCGAGGACCCACACGGTTCCAAGATTGAAGCCCTCGTGATTGCGTAGCGGAGCAGCCGCGTAGAAGCGGATGTCGAGATCTGCAACGAACGAATGGCGGAGTGCGCGCTGGTCATGGGCAGCGTCGCTCAGGTGGTAGACTCCTTGCGAGAGCATCGCCGAAGAACATAACCCGGCGTCGCGCGCGGTCTGATGGAAGTCAATGCCGACGCGAGACTTGAACCAGACGCGATCCTCGTCGACCAGACTCACGCCAGCCATCGGCACGTGAAAGAAATTCGCCGCCATCTCAGCGATACGGTCGAAAGCCGGTTCCGGCGGCGTGTCGAGGATTTGGTACTGGCGGAGCGCGTTCAAGCGCTCAGCCTCGTTCTCGGGGAGCACGGGTTTCATGGCGTCAACGCCTGACCCTCGCAGCTAGCGGTCGCCGATCGCGAATTCTTACGATTCTAGCGAACAATCGTAATTTTACGATTCTTCGTAGTCTAGCGCTTCGCTGATCACTTGGAAATCTTCATGCTCTGGCCCGCTTTTCGGCAATGCGCCGCTTGGCACGAAAGCTGTTTTGAATCTCAAGCAATCAGCCGAGGGGCGACGATGAGCGAATCCCGAAACCAGAATCGCATCCAGCCCGTTGATCCCGATCGCGCAACCGGCGCGATCAAGCGACTCTTCGCAGAGATACGAGCGAAATTCGCGCTGGTCCCGAACCTGTTTCGCGTGCTTGCGAATGCGCCGGCGGCGCTGGAAGGACTCATGGGTCTGAGCGCGGCGCTCGCCCGCGGAGCCCTCGACGAAAAAACTCGCGAGCAACTCGCGCTGGCGATTGCCGAGAGCAACCTGTGCCCTTACTGCTTGAGCGCGCACACAGCGATGGCGGCGAAAATCGGACTGAATCAAGCCGAAATCGACAACGCGATTCGCGCGAGCGCGACCGACCCGAGAACCGATGCCATCCTCAAACTCGCGCGCAGCATCGTGGTTCAGCGCGGTGAACTCACGGATGCGGATCTCGCGCGCGCCCGTGCCGTCGGTTTGGGTGACGGTGAAATCGTCGAGACGGTCGCTAACGTAGCGCTGAATATCTTCGAGAATTACATGAGCCACGTCGCGCGCGTCCCGATCGATTTTCCGAGGAAGGAATCTCGCGGGACATCCAGCCGGGGAGGCGAATAGAATGGCCAACGTTGAGAGATGTGACGACTTGATTATAGGCAGCGGAATCGCCGGCAAATTTACCGCATGGCCCCGCGACAGCCGTCGTCGAATGGCAATCGTCGAGCGCGGGCTGTTTGGTGGCGCGTGTCCTAACGTCGCTTGCCTGCCAAGCAAGAACATCATCTGGTCGGCCAAGGTAATCTCCCTGGCCCGGCGCGGCATGGAGCTCGGCCTCAAGACTGATTCCTTGGGCGTCGACATGGCGGCCGTCCAGCGCCGCAAGCGCGCGATGGTCCGAGAGCTGCGCAAGGCGCACGAGGACCACACCGAAGCCAGCGGCGCGGAATTGATCTATGGCGTTGCGCGATTCGTCGCTCCCCGCACGGTGGAGATCGAGCTGCGCGACGGCGGTACGAGAACCATCCAGGGAGACCGCGTCTTTCTCGACCTCGGTTCGCGCGCAGCAATTCCGCAAGTGCCCGGTCTGGCCGAGGCTACGCCGATGACGCATGTCGAGGCGCTGGAGCTTGATCGCTTGCCCAGGCATTTGATTGTGCTCGGCGGCGGGTACGTCGGCCTTGAACTCTCGCAGGCGTTTCGTCGGTTCGGTTCGAATGTGACCGTGATCGAACATGGTCGGCAACTCGCCAGCCGCGAGGATCCTGATGTCGGCGCCGCGTTCAAGGATTTGTTCGTCGATGAGGGAATCGAGGTCCTGCTGGACTCCAAGGTTCGCCGCGTCGAGGGACACTCCGGCACTCGCGTTCGAGTCTACGTGAATGACCCGCGCGGAGATCGCGCTATCGAGGGCACCGACCTTCTCGTCGCGACCGGCCGCAAGGCAAACAACGACGGAATCGGTCTCGATAAAACCGGCGTTCAGCTCGACGAACGCGGTTACATCAAGACCAATGAGCGGCTGGAAACAACTGCGGAAAGCATCTGGGCGATGGGCGATTGCGCGGGCAGTCCACAATTCACCCACGTCGGCCTCGACGACTACAATATCGTTCACGCGAACCTAAGCGGCGGCAATCGCACCAACCGCAATCGCCTGATTCCCTTTTGTATGTTCACCGACCCGGAACTGGCGCGAGTCGGTAAGAATGAAGTCGAAGCCCGTCGCGAGGGCATCGAATATCGACTGGCCAAGCTGCCGATGGCCGAAGTGCTCCGTACGAAAACGATCTCCGAGCGGCGCGGCTTCATGAAGGTGCTCGTCAGCAAAGATAGCGATGAGATTTTGGGCTTCACCGCATTCGGATTCGAAGCGAGCGAGCTGATGGTAGCGATGCAAACTGCGATGCTCGGTCACCTGCCCTACACAGTGTTGCGCGACGCAATCCTGACCCATCCGACAATGTCCGAAGGGTTGAGCCAGTTAATGGCTAATCTTCCAGCGCGATGAACCCTTCGAGGGGCTCAGCCACGAATTATCTCATTAGATTGAGTGACTCCGAGCAGATGAATCAGAGAGGAGAATCCGATGCAAACCTTTCAAGTTGATTACTTCGCCGCGTATCACAACCTAAAGCTGACGCGAGATGCCAACGGTGTGCTGGTTGCTGAATTCCACGGCAACGGCGGACCGTTCATTATGACCGCGCAAGCTCATACAGAATTTGTCGATGCCTTCTACCGGATTGGGCAAGATCGAGCGAACAAGATTGTAATCCTGACGGGCGCAGGCGGCCAGTTTATTGGTGATGTCGATTGGTCATCTTTCGGTGACGTCACGGATCCAGGCGTTTGGAGCCAGGTTCACGACGAAGGTCTTCAGGTTTTGGAAAACATAGCCAACATACGCGTGCCGGTCATCGCGGCTATCGAGGGACGCGCGCATGTGCATTCAGACTACGCACTGCTTGCCAGTGTAATTGTGGCGGCGGAGAGTGCGACCTTCGAGGATGTGGCCCACTTCGCCGCGGGCGTTGCTCCAGGTGACGGCATCTTTACCACCTGGAGTTACCGTGCCGGAGCAGGACGAGCGGAGGCGTTCCTGCTGAACCCACAGCCGCTGCCTGCGCGTACCGCACACGAGTGGGGAGTAGTTGCCGAAGTTGTTCCAAACGGTACTGCGCTCAGCCGGGCGCAGGCATTGGCGGAGCTGTATTTGAAGGCCCCTGAAGTGACGCGCCGCGCCACCCGTATCCATTTTATTCAACCGTTGAAGGAGCGGATCGTGCGCGAAGTTGGCTACGGATTGTCGCTGGAAGGGGCGTCGTCGGCCGATCTCATGAAATCAATTCAAGCCAAGGGCGAGCCCGTCGCTAGGAAAGGAAAAGCCGCAGGATGAGCGGCCACGCTAATCTTTTATGGACAGTTTGCAACCAAAGAAGCTGCTGAAAGGGCTCAGGGTGCAGTTCAAGGCAAATCTTCCACTGCACCGGCTGGGACTGCCGGAGGAAATGGCCTCGGCTGCCTTTTTGCTGGCTTAGAAGGAGAGCAGCTACATCACAGGGATCGACCTGCGCGTCGATGGTGGTCTCGTACCAGTCTAACGCTTCCTTTAGGGCTGAAGCTGATAGAGGCAATGAGTTAGTGAGGTCCAGACACGATGACTGCGAATATTCGGAAGAGAAAATGAGACCTTCTTCTTGAAGTGAGGGAGACCGCAGCGGCGCCTCGGGCTTTCTCTCTCCCCCGAAATCTCCAGATCCGAGGCGCCGCATTACCCGCGGTGTGGAAGTACGGGGATAGGAGATAAGCTATGAATCAAGGTAATCGAAAAATACGCTTTGGTCTTTGGTATGACTTTCGGAATCCATCGCAATGGCGGCAACCCTACGATCGGCTCTACGGAGAAACGTTGGATCAGATCGCGTGGGGCGAGAACCATGGATTCGATGATGTTTGGCTGTCAGAGCATCATTTCATCGACGACGGATATCTCCCCTCAATTCTTCCGATAGCTGCCGCGATCGGCGCGCGCACCAAACGGATCCGCATCGCATCGGGCGTGCTCCTGATGCCGTTCCACAATCCCGTACGCCTCGCCGAAGATATCGCGGTAGTCGATGTCATCTCAGCCGGGCGTTTTGAGCTCGGCGTCGGGGTCGGCTTCAAGCACGAGGAGTTCGAAGGCTTCGGGGTCCCATTCAAAGAGCGCGGCGCACGCACTAATCAGTCGCTCGAAATCATACGTCGTCTCCTGAGCGGAGAGACTGTTACCTTCAAAAGCGAATTCTTCGACTTCAAGAACGTCAAAGTTACTCCGGAATCGATTCAGAAACCGCATCCCCCCGTCTGGTTAGGCGGCTTTACCCCTGCTGCCCTGCGCCGAGCCGCTCGCTATGGCGATGGGTTCACGGTGCCAGGCGCGACCCGCGACGTATACGACCAATATGTCGCCGAGTTGAAGAAGCAGAATCGGCCCACCGATAACATTCGATTCGCGAGCGCCGTTTGGTGTCTGCTCGTATCCAATGATCCCGAGAAAACCTTCGCCGAAGCCGCCGACCATATCATCTATCAGGCGAACAACTACTCAGCATGGCTTTCTGCGGCCGGACTCAGTCCCCTTTCCGAGCATCTGCGCGATCGCGAACAGTTGCGCCAAAGCGGGCTTCTCCAGGTGGTCGACCCCGACACGGCGATAAGCGTGATTCGGGACTTCACCAATAACGTCCCAATCACCCACTTCTATTCGTGGACGCTACCGCCGGGATTGCCGCCGCGATGGGCACAAGCGCATCTCGAGCTCTTCGCATCCGAGGTGATCCCCGCGTTTTGCTGAGTCCGACATGGGCATGGGGATTGTGTGCCGCGGCCAATGCAGTGGCCCCCTGCTCCAACCGCGTCGGAAGTAACGCGACGAACATGAAAGTGCGTCCATAAAGGAGAGCGAGATGAACAAGTTGACGGGTAAGCAGCGAATCGCGAGCGAAAACCCGGTGCCGAATTCGGCGCTCTATTCCGCTGCCGTCGGTCCAGTCGACACGACCACGATGGCCGATAACCCGTGAGATTGAGACCTCCTGATTTGTGCCTGGTCTCCTCCAATAGCTCAGCTCTCAAGTACGCCTCAGCCAAGGTTCAGCCAAAGTCGAATCTGGAAAGCCTCGACAGAAGAACCGTATAGCGCTAGAAATCCCATCTATGCGCGGGAAAACTGGGGCCCCCTGCGGGATTCGAACCCACGGCCCCAGGATTTATCGGCCTCTGCTCTATCAGAATAGCGCAGAGGATTGGGAACCTCGACTTCGAGTTTACATTCTTCAGAAAAGTCTTCACCCCGACGTAGCAGAGCTGAATTGCGAATAGTCGCAATCGGTGCCAAGCCACAATCAGTGCGGAAAAAAAGTCCGGCGGCGGACTGGAGCGGCGAAGGGGTTCTCGACCAGCGTTCAGGGGAGACTGTGCAGGGCGAACATCAACCGGCGCGAGGATGATGGCCGGCTGCAAGTATCCGAGCCATGGCGGCCCAATCGAATAGCCTCGAGGAATGCTTGATCGTTCTCGAACAAGAGCAGTCGCCCGCTGATTGCTTGGTTGTACAGGGACTTTCGCATTTATACCGCAACCAAGCCCAGCTTTCTTGCAAGCTCCGCGCGGGCATCGAGGTCATCCATTGTCTGTTTAGCATTGCCAGCCCGCAGGCTAAGATCAAGGAAAGCATTCCCGCGCTTTGAGAGCCCAATAGCTGGCGGACCCCTACTTACGAATCGCCAGAGAAACGTTCTTCGATGGACTGTTCGAGGCGCCGGGAACAAGATCGGCGGCGATCAGATGGGTGACTCTCGGTGCACCTTTACTCTGAAAGCGATCGACGGCTATCTGTAGCGCAGAATCGGCTTTGGTCACACGCTCATGCTGCCGCAGATGCTCCAACCAGGAATCGACGAGAAAGGTCTCAACAAATCGACCGTCGTTCGCCGGATCCTCGAATATTCCCCAGTCGTACGCGCCGTCGCGGCGGCGCTCGCGTGCCAATTCGGAGATCGCCTTCAGGAACGCTTCGCGCTGCGCCGGATCGATGTCGTACTCCGTTGTTACAAGTACCGGTCCGCGATCGCGTTCGATTTCATGAGTGGTGATCGGCGCCGGCCACTTCATCGAGGGCGTCAGGTCGAGGTTAGCGCCGGTTTGCAGCTTCCATCTCCACGTGAGCGGTATCGCAATCAACGCGCCGCCCGCGGCGATGAAGTGGGCGAGTGGAAGGCCAGCAATCGTAGCAACCTGTCCCCATATCGCACTGCCAATCGTCAAACCGGCAGAAAGGACTGTTACGAACATCGAAAGTCCTCGCCCGCGCACCCATTCCGGCAACGCGACCTGCGCTGAAATATTGAGACTGGACAGCACCGTGATCCACGAAATGCCAGCGATCAGACTTGCGGCCAAACCCAAGAAGACCTCGTGAGCCAGCCCGAATAACGCCATCGCACCCGCGGTGCCAAACGTCCCTACAGCTACGAGCCAGTCGGGGTTGAGCGCCGCTTTTAATCTATGCAAGGCAAACGCACCGCCTACCGCTCCGGCGCCAATCGCACCGAGCAGGACGCCATAGATTTCCTGTCCCCCGGCGATTTGTCTGCGCGCAACAAGTGGCAATAAGGCCCAGTAAGCGCTGGCGAACACAAAGAAAGCTGTTGCGCGAATCAGGGTTGCACTAAGAGGTCCGTTATATCGCGCATATCGCAAACCGGTGCGAATAGCATTGAGGAAGTGCTCTGGAGGCAAACGTCGGTCGCCGCTACTCGATTGGCGCCACCAGACGAGCGCGCCAACAACCGCCAGGGTGCTAACGGCGTTGATCCAAAAGGGAGCCGCAATTCCATATGCGCCAATTACTGCACCACTGAGCGCGGGACCGACGGCCCGGCTGACGTTGATGCCGGCGCTGTTGGCGGACACCGCTGCAGCCAGATCCGATTTCGGAACCAGCTGCGGAACGACTGCTTGCCAAGCGGGCGCGACGACGGCAGAGCCCGCCTCTATCAGGAATGTAAGAAGCAGCAAGTTCAGTGGAGTTACCCGATGAAGCACTACGAGTGCGGCAAGTGCTGACGAGAAAACGATCGTGACGACCTCGCCGAAGACGAGAAGTTTGCGCCGGTCCACGATATCGGCAAGTGCGCCGGCAGGAAGGGCAAAGAGGCAGTACGGTAAACTCGTTGCGACCTGGACTAACGAAACGATCAGCGGCGAAGGGTTGAGGCTGGTCATCAGCCAGCCCGACGCTGCGCTGTACATCCAGCCACCGATGTTTGAGATAACGGTCGCGGTCCAAATGACGGCGAACGTCTTATGCTGAAACGGGCTCCAGGCAGAGTTCGGCCGTTGGCTCGAAGGCGTCGCTGGATTGGCATTTTCTTCGCGAGGCGCCAAGCTGGCCTAACCTCTTGGACGCGAGACAGTACCTATAGTAGAAGAGTGTTGCTTTCGCATTCTATCTGCTGACCTGCGAATGGACTTCGGCTATGTAGCCGCCGGGAAATTGCACCATTGCTGCATTCCGATCTTCCGCTTGTAGGGATCGACAAGGACCGCTACGCCGGCAGCTTTGGCCTTCGATAGGGTATCCGAGAGGCCAGCGACCTCATACCCGGTTATCTCTCGTCCAAATGGATACGGCAGATGGCCATCCGTGACGAGCGCGGTCACCTTTCCAAATTTCGACTGCAACCGGATTCGGCGATAAGTATCAGTCGGACGGCCGATCTCGACGCCGGGCGCATGTGCATCATCCGTTATGACTTCTCCGTGAGAGAAGGCGCGAAAGCTGCGCACGAAGGCGCTCACTGCATATGAGGAGACGTAAACACGATTTTCCGGGATGCTTTGGAGAGGCGCATAGGATGGTACGCTAGTATGCCAGTACAGTTGTGTGTTCACTCCACCCGGCCATTGGATGATCGCATCCAAGCCGATCGAATCCTTGAACGGACTGACGAGTATATCCGCGCCCGTCGTGTGGGCAGCGCGGATCGCCGAGTCCATGTCGGTCACCAGATAGCCCGTCCGCTCTGAGCCAAATGGATACGGGACCGGCGTCTCGAAACCGAAAACGGAAATGGTTCCCGCTGGCGTGAGTACCAATTGGGACATCGTCTTGCTCGGAGTAGGGGTTACAGTGAAGACGCCTCTCTTTGAAGTCGTGCCGCCGAAAGTAGCAACAAGGCTAGCGACGAAAGTGTCGAATTCACTTGGCGCGACATAAACATGGGTCGTGTCGTATTGAGGACCCACCGCCACGTTTGAAGTACCTTTCGCGGTCTCGGCAAATGCCAGTGTAGGGAACGATAAAGGACCGACATATCGAAAACAAAAAGAACAATGACAGTCGCTATAAAGGCTCTGTTTATTCGCATCGAGGCGTTCCTTCTAAAAGAGGTATTGAATTGACGTTGTCACTAAATCCACGTCTTTTCCGACCGGTGAGGTGTCCTTGAGATAACCGCCCACGAAAAAGTGCAGGTAGTTAACTTGAAAATGCGTGTGAGCATCGAGCTGCCAATCAAATGTCACCTGGGCCTGGCTGCCTTCGTAGGTATCCCTGGTCGTCCGAACTGGACGTAGCAGATTTGAACCGAGTCCGTAGATCCCATCACTAGTGCTTTGGCGCCAGAACCAGCCCCATTCGCCATTGAGTGCAACGCTTTCGCTCCAGTGGAGCGTGAGATTTGGATGAACCCCCATCTCGTTTAGCGGCCCGTTAAGAATCGCCGGTTGAAGTAAAACCCTGTGGGGAATAGTGGACTGAAAGTCTGAGGTTTGGCCCATTCTTGTCGTGGTCACCGCTCGCAACCCCCGCTCGTACCCCGATTCGAGGCTGGAGCGGAACGGGCGCTAGTGTATAACCGGTATCAGTAGCTGCGCTCCACGCCAGGATGTACCCGTGACCAAATGTTCCGGTTTGACCGACAAATTCCGAGTTGGAGTCCCAAGCCCCTCGAGAACCCCACAGGCGGGTGCCAATGGTTTGCCGACTCTCAGTACCCGTCTCTTGCGCATAGGTGGCCGATTTGTTGTGAATCCCCAAATAGTAGAGGTCGATGTTGGCACCATCGATGAAAGAGAGCGGTCGCACGGCATAGATTCCCCAAAACCATGTGGGTAGATGCGTCTGGTCGTCGAAAACCCCCGGATTGGTTTCGACCGGCTTGACCACGAAGGCATCTACCTGCCACGGCGCCGCATCCAAAATAGCGCGCACACCATCAAACGGCAGGGGCACGTTGGGTCCGTAGCGATTGGATATCAAACGCTGAGATCCGTAGATCAACCATTGGCGACCGATCCGAAGTGTTAACGAAGTGTCGGAACCGAAAGGATGCAGTTTTAGATCGACAAAGAACTGGGTGAAGTCGAGCTGATCCTGATCGATCATTGGGCGCGGTCCGCCAACTCTGTAGTTTTCGAAATCGCTCATCAGCTCAGAGAAAATCCGTACATTTTCTCCCAAGTGGAGATCGCCAATGAGGAAGTAGCGTTGCAACAGGTATCCGCCGCGACTCTGAGGTTGCTGTCCCCAAAGAGGATCGTTAAAGCGCTCATAGCGTTCGCGGATTTCACCGCCGAGAGAAAGGTACCAGTCCCGTCGCGAGTTGAGTGGTATGTATTTGAGCGGATCCCAAAAATCATTACGGCATGCGGGATCGCGCAGGTACCTGAAATCGTCATCGTATCGGACATTTGAATAGTTTGGCCCCGAAGGACACGACGAAGCCGCCTGGCTCCGGGCGACACTTGCTAGCACAAGAAGAGTGACAGCGGCAGCGACGTATCGAATGCCACGCTCGAGAAGGCCGTCGTCCGCGTCGGGAGTAAACCGAGTAAACACCAAATTCTGTCAGACGGGCACACACGTTTTGGCAATTGGCTCGTCCACTATTGCTCAGCAACGAATTGCGAAAAGAACCAGGTACGTTCGGTCTTGTCTATGCGGTTCGCGCTGGCATCGCTCAGTGCTCCGCACCTTTTGAAAGTGCCTGAGACGCGGACAGACCGCTCGGTCCGCCGCAATCACGAGCGCGCATAGCCGGCGAGGCCAGCCAACGATCGACCGCAATGTAACCAATCGTCATCGTCATCACCAGAAGCGCGCCAAGGATCAGCGGTGGCGCTGGAGACGGTATGTGCGGCAGGCCAAGCCCAACGCGAAAGCCAACACAACGCCGATGATCGATTTCATGGTATATCCAGTTGGACGAGGGTTTTCCCTGGCGGCAGGATATGGTCCGCAGTCACAAAACCCAGCGTCATCGCCAGCAAGAGGCACGCCCCAATTAAGCGCGGGGGTGCCGGCGATGGAATATCGAAGAACCGACACCCGGCGCCGATGACCAGGCCAAGAACGAGTCCGATGATGGCAGCGGCCATAATACTGCCCTCCTTAGAACGCGAAGCAATCGCAACCGAAATCCCATAGGTTGCTAAAATGTGAACGTGCGAACGCGATTCGCTGACGCGCTTTTCCGAATAGAGATTCGCTGCGGCGTGCGTCGATGGTGCTCGGCAATATCCACCGTACTGCTTGACCGGCGACCAGTCGGGGCTCACCGGCAACGCCGGGGGTGCGAGCTTTGCGAATGGTTCGTTGGCATAGACTATCTTGCCGCCCACTATCGTCAGCACGGATTCCAGACGTTTGATCTCATCCTCGGGAATCGAAAAGTAGTCGGCGGAGAGCACACTGAGATCGGCTAATTGGCCGGGCAGAATCGAACCCTTCTT